>NZ_CP047952.1:0-1217934 GCF_014279875.1 Synechococcus sp. MEDNS5 | reverse complement strand
TGCCACGACCCAGACCTCCAGTTGGAGCGTCTGGGTTGCCGATGCCGGTCCCTGGCACCAGCTCTTTACCGGGAACAGGCTCTCTATCTTCAGATCGTCCGAGACCAGCTGTCCGGAGCTGCTCGTACAGCCATCAAGCATCTGCTTTGCGCTCGCAGTGTCGACGCAAGCATCCGCAGAGCTGAAGGAGTCGAAGAACTGCATCGTCGTGTGGATGCGCTTGTTCAGAGAACGTCTTCTCTCCTCACTGTTGAGCAGCTAATCATTACGGCGGATCGTCTGCGCCACGAAGCACAACGCAACCAACTCCTCCAGGTCCAGGCACTGAGCAGTTCATCTGAGTCACCGGCTCCGACTGTTGCCTGTGAGGAAGTTCATCTCGGCCTGTCTCTTCCCCTGGAACGCTCAGATCTGATTGATGGTCTGTTCCCAGGGAGGGTGACCACTGACGAGAGGACTGACATTGAGATGGAGCAGCCCGCGAACGATGAGCAACCTCCTTCACAGGAGACGACGGAGCTTGACCTGCTCCGGTCTCTGTTCGTGCTCGCTGGTGAGGCCATGGACCCCAGGGATGCCCAAGAGTCTTCGAGTGATGCGATGGGATCTGAAGCCCCCCCTTTGATGGCGGATGTCACTGGGTCGGATCAGTTGATGCCAACGTCACCGAGCGCTCTTCTGGTCTGGATGGAGGGGATTGATGCTGGCCTCAGTCGACGTCTGCGCAACCTGTCCCATGCCCTCAACGTGGAGCTGATGCGTGCGGGAATCATCAGAAGTCTGCTGCCTATCCAACTGCTGGATGCGGCCATGACCGGTCAGCTTCCATCGGAAGCCACCCATTCCAATCTTTTGAAACTCCAGCTGCCGCTGCCCACCACTGGTGATCAGCACGCCTACGAAACGCTTTGCCTACTTCTGCGCAGCTCCGAACTGGAATTCGATGATCGATCCTTGCGCCGTTGCCGCGGACGCATCCAGAATCAACGGCGTGCTCTCTCCACTTTTGTGGTTAAGGAGCGACACTGGCAACGTCGCAGCAGCGCCAGGGAGGTTCAAACCCATTGGTGGCCCAACCGAACGGAGACCCCTCCGCGCCATTGAGTTCTGGCCTGGATCATCAGGCCCTGGAGCGTTTTCAGATTTGGATTCGTCCGCTTCAGCAGGCGCTGTCGCTTGAGGCGGAGCGTGGATTCGTCAATGTTCAGGGCCGGCAGGAGACATTTCACAGTTTCCTGAGTCGTGAATTGGGGGGACCACCAGGAATTCCTTTCCCGCCAGATTGCAAGGATCGCCTTCAGGCATTCTCCAACGATTTTCAGTCCTATTCCTCCCTCAGTGATGCAGCGCGCCGGCGCCTTGTCACCACGGTGAGGCAGTGGCTCCATGCCCTGCGTCAGCGTCTGGAACCCACGCGAGCGATGGCACCTCCCAAATTGAAGGTTGCCACCAGCAGCACAGCAGCTCGAGGGAACCACCAGGGAGTCATGCCCCTTGACGCACCGCTGTCACGGGTCCGTGGCATCGGCCCCAAGCAGGCGGAACGCCTGGCCAGCCTCGGGCTTCTGGTGGTCAGAGATTTGTTGCTGCACTACCCAAGGGACTATGTGGACTACTCCGCCTTGCGCCGGATCGAAGCCTTGGTTCCAGGTGAAACAGCCACCATCGTTGCCACCGTCCGTCGCTGCCACGGCTTCACAAGTCCGAGAAACCCCAATCTCTCCATAATCGAACTGCAGCTTCAGGACCCCACTGGACGGATCAAGGTCAGTCGTTTCTTGGCAGGTCGCCGCTTCAGCAATCCCTCCTATCTCCATGGTCAGACGAGGCTTTATCCCAATGGAGCCACCGTCGCTGTGAGTGGTCTGGTCAAGGAAGGTGCGTACGGCCTGAGCTTTCAAGATCCGCTGATTGAAGTGATGGAGAATGCTCAAGCTCCACTGCAATCAAAACGAATCGGCAGGCTGTTGCCGGTGTACTCCCTGACGGAAGGACTGACAGCCGATCGTTTCAGAACCCTGGTGGAGGCGGCCCTGCCATCGGTACGCCTCTGGCCTGAGCCACTGCCACCTCAGAGACGCCAGGCCCGGCATCTGCTGCATCGTCACCAGGCGCTGACGGCGATTCATCGACCGGAGACATCCGAGCAGCTTCAGCAGGCCCGTCACCGTCTTGTCTTCGATGAGTTTCTGCTGCTTCAGCTCGGATTGATGCAGCGCAGGGCGGCACTGTGTCAGCGAACAGCACCATCACTGAGGATCGCCTCAGATCGCGACGGTCTCCTGGGTCGGTTCCTGGATAATCTCCCGTTCCAATTCACAAATGCACAGAACAGAGTGCTGGCGGAGATCGATGAAGATCTCGAACGTTCGGAGCCGATGGCCAGGCTGGTGCAGGGTGATGTTGGCAGTGGGAAAACCGTTGTTGCTGTTGCTGCCTTGCTCAAGGCCATTCAGGCCGGTTGGCAAGGAGCCATGATGGCTCCCACTGAGGTGCTTGCGGAACAGCATTACCGCAGTCTCTGCCAGTGGCTCCCTCCGTTGCATGTCACGGTGGAGTTGCTCACCGGTTCGACGCCTCTCAAGAAACGGAGGCAGATGCTCGCTGATGTGGCTTCAGGGGCCTGCAAGGTTCTCGTGGGTACCCATGCCCTACTGGAAGATCCAGTTGCATTCGACCGACTGGGACTGGTGGTCGTGGATGAGCAACACCGCTTCGGAGTTCGTCAACGCAATCGACTTCTCGGCAAAGGTCTCCAGCCCCACCTGCTCACGATGACGGCGACACCGATTCCGCGAACGCTGGCTTTGTCACTTCATGGAGATCTGGATGTCAGTCAGATCGATGAACTCCCGCCGGGACGCACGCCGATCAAGACCACGATGTTGGCAGGCTCAGAGCGTGATCAGGCCTACAGCATGATCCGTGAGGAGGTTGAGAGAGGCCAGAGGGCCTACGTGGTGCTTCCGCTTGTGGAGGAGTCTGAAAAAATGGACTTGAGGTCTGCTGTTGATGTGCATCATCAGCTTGAAGACGAGGTGTTTCCGGATCTCAAGGTCGGGCTGTTGCATGGACGCCTGCCGAGTGCGGAGAAGCAGTCGGTGATCCAAGCTTTCGCGCGCGGGGAAACGCAGATTCTGGTGTCCACCACTGTTGTTGAGGTTGGTGTGGATGTTCCTGAGGCCAGCGTGATGATGATTGACCATGCCGATCGTTTCGGACTGGCACAGCTTCATCAGCTGCGAGGGCGGGTCGGTCGCGGTGCTGCAGCATCCCGATGCCTGTTGATCAACGACAGTCGCAATCCCTTGGCCAGGCAGAGACTTGAGGTGTTGGTCCGCTCGACGGATGGTTTCGAGATCGCCGAGATGGACCTGAGGCTTCGTGGCCCCGGGCAAGTGTTGGGGACTCGCCAATCCGGTTTGCCAGACCTGGCCTTGGCGAGCCTGGCCGATGATGGGTCAGTCCTTGAGGAGGCCCGGGACGAGGCCGCGGATATCCTCCGCGACGATCCTGATCTGAGCGATCACCCAGTGCTTCGCTCTCTGCTCGATGATCAACGCAATCGAGTCACCGCAGCTGCTCAGTTGAACTGAACGACTCAACAAAATACAGTTCTTTTGGTTTGAATGCCTCCGATGCGCCGGCCCTGGAGTGACGTGGCCATCAAGGATTGCGGCGAACCGCTGGAGTCCCTCAGAGGTTCGTTTCTCTGTCTTGATCCCCATCCCTACGCAGAACTTGGTGCCCCTTACGGACATCTGTGTGATCCCTTCAGGGTGCGCTCGAGCGTGTTGACCCGTCTCGTCCAAGCGCAGAACCATCTCACCCAGCATCAGGATCCCGAGATCGGTCCGATCCAGTTGCTTGTGTTTGATGCCTGGCGACCCGTCAGTGTTCAAGCCTTCATGGTCGAGCACGCAGTCAAGGAGGAATGTGTGCGTCGAGGCCTTCAACCGACCATGCCGCACTGGGCATTGGAGCTGGAGGACGTGCAGCGCGATGTTGGTCGTTTCTGGGCACCGCCCAGTGATGACCTTTCGATGCCACCCCCTCACAGCACGGGGGGAGCGATCGATCTAACGCTGGCCGATGCCTATGGATCGTCCCTGTTGATGGGGGGAGAGATTGATGCCATTGGCCCTCAGTCCCTGCCAGATCACTATGAATCTGCTGCAAGTGCCAATCCCAAGAGTTCTGAATTCCTCTGGCATCGGCGTCGGTCAACGCTGCATGGAGCCATGGCCCATGCCGGATTTGTCCGACACCCCAATGAATGGTGGCATTTCAGCTATGGCGATCAGCTGTGGGCTTGGACCGTAAAGACTTCAATGGCCATCTATGGCCGAGTGGATGGCCACTAATGCGCAGAAGCGAGCAGTTCGGCAACCCGTTCGTCACCGAGCCGGCTCACGTGATCACCAAAGCCTCTTCGTCCACCAGCGTCCTTCCAGCTCACAAATAGCGGTTCCAGAGTGTTTTCGAGCTCATCCAGCGGCATGCGTTGCAGGAAAGGCTTCGCCAGGCGTTGCAGATTGGCACTTCCACCGAGCCACAACTGGTACTGGTTGACACCGCTGCCAACAAGAGCGAGTTCTGCCATGTAAGGACGAGCACAACCATTGGGGCATCCCGTCATGCGAAACAGCAATGACTTCTCGATTTCGAGCTTGCTGAGTTGTGCATCCAGACGCTCAAGAACCTGAGGGAGGATGCGCTCCGACTCTGTGATGGCAAGTCCGCAGGTTGGCAAGGCAGGGCAGGCAATGGCATGACGTGCCAGCGGTGGCGGTGCCTCCGGCGTTTGAACCCCAAGGTCCGACAGCGCGTCGCGCACGGAATTGCGCTGAGAGCTGCCGATGTTGCAAAGAAGCACGTCCTGGTTGGGCGTTAAACGCAGTTCAAGCTGGTAGCGATCAACGATCTCGCGAAGACCAGCTTTGAATGCACCCTCAAGGCGTCCGCAGAGCAGAGGGATACCAACAAACCAAACACCAGGTTGCTGTCGGTGCCAGCCGAGGTAATCACTGAGTTTCGCTTTCGGCTCGTTGCGGAGACCCTTCAGATCACCACGGAAGTAGTTCTGCGTTAGCTCGGTCCTAAACCAGGACACGCCTTTGTCATGAAGCAGGTATTTCATCCTGGCGTGCCGGCGGATCTGCCGATCACCGTGATCTCGCTGCAGGGCCAGGATCGCCTGCACCAGATCAAGGACATCGCTTGCTGCGACATAACCAAGGGGGTCGGCGACTCTCGCAAAAGTCTCTTCCTTGTTGTGGGTGCGGCCCATACCGCCTCCCACATAAACATTGCAACCGATTAGGGCACCTGAGGTATCGGTGAAGGCCACAAGGCCGATGTCCTGGGTAAGAAGGTCAACGGAATTGTCTCCAGGGACCGTCACGGCCACCTTGAACTTTCTTGGGAGATAGGTGTCCCCATAGAGAGGCTCGTCGTTGCTACCCGAAAAAATGCCGGAATCGCGCTGACGTGACCGGGCTGCCTTCACCGTTCGCGAAGGGCGGATGCGATAACTGAGGTCACCATCGATCCATAAGTCGAGATAAGAGGCCTCACCAGCCTCGGGACTGAGAACATCCGCAATTTCATCAGCCAATTGACGTGCCGCGGGGTAAGCGCCTCTGGCGTAAGGCGCAGCCGGCGCCATGACGTTCCGGTTGATATCTCCACAGGCCGCCAGCGTGGAGCCCATGTTTTCGACGATGGTTCCAATCACTTCTTTCAAATCTCCTTTCGGGATGCCATGCATCTGAAAGGCTTGACGTGTCGTGGCACGCAGTGTTCCATCGCCCAGGCGATTGGAAAGGTCATCCATGGCCAGGAACAACTGCGCAGGGATCCGACCAGCAGGGCTACGTAGCCGCAGCATCATCTGCCAGGTCTTGTCTTTTCCTTTCTCTCGCTTATCCCGGTCATCTTGTTGGTAGCTCCCGTGGAATTTCAGCAACTGAAGGGCGTCTTCACTGAAGTAGGGGAGTTCGTTCGCGAGTTCATCGAGCAGGGGATCCCGCAGATGACGACTGTCAAGCTTGCGTTGCTCAGCCTTCGGCAGCCTGGCAGTGATTGATTCCGTGGCGGATTCCACACTGGACTGACTCACCGGCAAAGAGCTGCATCGACCAACTGAAGCTAGCGAAGCGGCTTCCAATACAGTCGACTCTTGGTTATCCGCGTGCTGTGGCGAACACGTTTCTGCTTGAGATCGGCACTGAAGAACTGCCCGCCGATTTTGTTCCCTCGGCCCTTCGGCAATTGGAGCAGAGGATTCACAGTGATCTCAACGATTTGCGGCTCGCGCACGGTGAGCTGTCGGTGACGGGAACGCCGCGTCGGCTGCTTGTGGTTGTGAAGGACCTGATCGATTCGCAGCCTGATCTGGAGGAAGACCGTAAAGGACCACCTGTCTCCCAGGCTTTGGTCGATGGCCGGCCTGGACCTGCTGCCATCGGTTTTGCCAAACGCTGCGGTGTCGATCCAGAGGATCTCCAGCCCAAGGACACGCCGAAAGGCCCTTGTTTATTCGCACGGGTCAAGACCCCAGGCCAGCCCAGTTCCGCTCTGCTCGGCGAGTGTGTTCCCCGTTGGATCGATGTTCTTCAGGGCCGTCGATTCATGCGCTGGGGGCGTGGTGAGCAGCGCTTCAGTCGACCGGTTCGCTGGCTTGTCGTTCTGCTTGGTGACTCAGTGATCCCTGTAACTCTGGATGCCGCTGATCCTGTGGTGACCAGTGGTCGTAGGAGCCGTGGTCATCGTCTGCATCAACCGTTGAAGGAGGTGAAGTCCGCCGAGGAACTTCTGGAACAACTGGATGGAGCTGGGGTGATGGTGAACCGGGATCAACGGGCTGAAACCATCCGCGCTGCGATTGCGCTTGAGTCCGAGCGCTGTGGTGGACAAGCGGATTGCCCGGACTCTCTGTTTCAGGAGCTTGTTGATCTTGTTGAATCACCTTCAGTACTAAAAGGCAAGATTGAGGATCGCTTCCTTGAGCTGCCACCGGAAGTGATTGTCACGGTGATGAAGGCCCATCAGCGTTACGTCCCGCTGCGGCATCGACAGGCAGTCGATGACCCCCTGCAGCTTCAGGCCCGCAATGTTCTCAAGCCGGAATTCCTTCTCGTGGGCAATGGGTTGGATTCCGCTTCAGTCACCATTGTCAGCGGTAACCAACGCGTTCTTGGAGCCCGACTGGCTGATGCCGAATTCTTCCTCACCGTGGATCGGCGTCAGTCCAGTGAGCAACGGCGACTCAGCTTGGCAAGGGTCACGTTTGCGGAGGGATTGGGAACGCTTCTCGACCGAAGCGAGCGGATCAGCTGGGTCATGGATCAATTGCTTCTCTCGCTTCAACTCGAGGGGACCATCGCCAGCCATGCCAGACGCGCTGCCCATCTATGCAAACACGATCTCGTCTGCCAGATGGTGGGTGAATTCCCTGAGCTGCAGGGTTTGATGGGCGGCAAATACCTTCTTGAGGAAGGAGAAGCCCGTGAAGTGGCACTGGCGGTAGCAGAGCACTACCAGCCTGCTGGTGCTGGTGATGCTCCTCCAACCAGTGATGCAGGAGCCCTGTTGGCTCTAGCGGAACGGATCGAGTTGCTGTTGAGCATCTTTGCCAAGGGGCAGCGCCCGACGGGATCCTCTGACCCCTATGCCCTACGGCGAGCAGGCAATGGAATTGTTCAGATCCTCTGGAATCGAGGCTGGAGACTTCCACTCCAGTCACTCTTTGGAATCGCGGCAACGCACTGGGTTGAGCGTTTCCCAGATTTCAAGGTTGAAGCCTCAGTCCTGGCCGAGGATCTTGGACAGCTCCTCTGTCAGCGGATGGTGTCCCAGTTCGAAGAGGATGGATTTCCGATCGATCTGGTGCAGGCAGTCAGCGGGGATGGGGTCAGTACTGACCGCTTGCTGGAGGATCCAGTGGATGCGAGAGATCGCTTGCTGCTGTTGAAAAATCTGCGCAATTCTGGACGTTTGCAAGATCTTCAGGCCGTTGTCCAGCGTGCAACCCGATTAGCCGACAAAGGTGATCTGCCTCACTCGAGTCTCTCTGTTGAAGGCGTCGTGGATGCTGCACTCTTCGATTCAGCAAGCGAAGCTGCGCTGCTGGTGGAACTCGAAGCTCTGAGTCCACTCGCTCTAGCAAGAGATTACGAAGGCTTGGCTCAGAAACTCCAGGGTGCTGCCCGCACCCTGGAAGCCTTCTTTGATGGGGCCGAGAGTGTGATGGTGATGGCCGACGATCCTTCAGTAAGGCGCAATCGACTC
Source organism: Synechococcus sp. MEDNS5 (assembly GCF_014279875.1). NCBI lineage: Bacteria > Bacillati > Cyanobacteriota > Cyanophyceae > Synechococcales > Synechococcaceae > Synechococcus > Synechococcus sp. MEDNS5. Next base: position 1,209,642 of record NZ_CP047952.1, on the reverse strand, counting down.
AACCTGTTGGGCGTGCTGCGCAATCAAGCATCCGTACTGGCCCGTTTCGACAACATTCAGACTTGAAATTGCGTGACCCCCCTAGCTGAATCCGCTGATCGCAGATCAAGCTGGGGGCCATTCAGCCTGTGGTAACGGTGGGTCGCTCGTTCGGCTCTGTTGTTGCCCCACTGTGAACCTGAGCCTTGATGGCCTGTGCTGCTTCATCGGCAAGAAAATCCCCCTCTGAACGCCCCACAGCGGAAGGTACGGCGTCATAGCCCGCTGGGGCAAGAGCTTCGCCTCGGAGCAAACTTCCGAACGTGCGCAGGGTGAGTTTGATCTGTTGCCAGGGATTCATCATCACCACCCTCTTGTACAGATAACTGTCGAAAGTGAGTTTCTGCACATCGCGGTCATCACACATTTCCACGAATGCTTCGCGGGCCGCATCGTTGCGATAAAAAATCCGCTGGAGAATGTCGAGAACGGCGTAGGTAGCTCCGTACTTTCGATCCCAGCGTTTGAGATAAGTGGATTTGATCTCTTTTTCCGTGGGTATGCGGGTGCCGTTCGCTGAAATCTCAACGATGGCTTCCGCACACATCCGGCCACTTTTCGCTGCAAAGTAGATCCCCTCACCAGAACTCTTGGTCACGTAACCGGCGGCGTCACCAACCAGGGCCATCCGGCCAACGACGCGACGTGGTCTTGGATGTTCTGGAATCGGATGGGCTTCCACCTTGATCACCTCGCCCTTGAAGAGACGCTTACGGGCTCGCTCACGAATTCCCTTCTGCAGCCCCTTGATTAGGGACTGATTTTGTTGCATGGTCCCAGTTCCAACGGCCACATGGTCGTATTTGGGGAATACCCACGCATAAAAATCTGGAGACACATCGGTTCCGACGTACATCTCGGCCAGATCCTCGTAGTACGTCATCTCCTCGGGAGGCAGTTTGATGCGTTCCTGGAAGGCGATCGCCACGTTGTAGTCGCCGGCATCCATGGCTTTGGCGACACGGGAATTGGCTCCATCAGCACCGATGATCAAATCCACCTCAAGGGTCTTGAGTTCACCGGTAGGACCACCGGAGCTGTAGTCGGCGTAATGAAGTGTGTAAGGACCCTGACGTGCGCTGCCGGTATCAATTTTCTGAACAAGGCCGTTGATCAGAGTTGTACCGAGCTCAGCAGCGCGATTGCGCATGTAGGCATCGAAGACCTCCCGGCGGCACATCCCGATGTAGGCATTGTCGTCGTACCCGAGGGGATCAAGTTTGATATCAACCTCCTTGTTGGAGGGGGAAATCATCTTCATATTCCGCACTTTGCGGTCGATGATCGATTCCGGCAGGTCGAATTCTTCAACCATGCACAAGGGAATCGCGCCTCCACAGGGCTTGGCGTTGTCGAGTTTTCGCTCAAACAACCAGGTGCTGATGCCAGCCTTGGCAAGAATCTCGGCTGCGCAAGATCCGCTCGGACCACCTCCGACGACGGCAACTCTCAGCATCTCAGCTCACTCCGCTGGATTGTTATTGAAAAGCTATCACCGCTGAGGCCTAAGCGAGGGTTGCACTGGCGCCCCCCCTTACGATCGAAACAACACTGCAATAAACGTCGTGTCACGGGCTGTCGCCAGCCGCAGCAGATCCCGCGATGTCAACCGCGACGATATCCCGGTGGCGCGTCGTAGCCGATCGGCTTCACCGAAACGTCGTGGTGGTTTAGGTCTGCTGTTTGCATGCGGACTGGTGTTCTCCGCATCCCTTGCCACGGTGCTGTTTGTACCTGAGTGGCTGAATGGGACTCGCCCCCCTGCATCAGTTGAGGGGATTGATGCCCGTCCCTCGGGCGACGGGCGTTTGCTTGGGCACTTTCCCTACCCCGAGGCCGGCGTTGATGTCCTTGTGCCGGTGGAGGCAGGAATTGAACTGCACCGTGATGCGGCTCTGGCGCTCGATGCCATGCGTCGATCAGCGGCTTCGGATGGTGTGGATCTGCGTCTTCTCAGCGGCTACCGGTCCCACGACCTCCAAAAAAGTATCTTTTTTGATGTGAAGTCGGAACGCAATCAATCTGCGGCCGAACGGGCCAAGGTCTCTGCACCACCGGGCTATTCCGAACACAGCACTGGATTTGCCGTTGATCTCGGGGACGGTGAAGATCCCGCCACAAACCTCGCGCAATCCTTTGAAAACACGCGCGCCTTCCGTTGGTTGCAGGATCACGCAGCCAGTTACCACTTCACGCTTTCATTTCCGGTCGTCAATCCCCAGGGGGTGAGCTATGAGCCCTGGCATTGGCGTTTTGAAGGATCGTCAGAGGCCTTGCGCGCGTTCGAACCGGCACGAAGGTTGGCTGACGGTCGGTGACGATGCCCTGCCTACCGGAACTGCTGGCACCTGCTGGAGATTGGGATGCCCTCAAGGCTGCCGTTGCTGGAGGGGCCGACGCGGTGTATTTCGGGGTTGAGATTTTCAATGCCCGGCTGCGAGCTGAAAATTTCAACATTCGTGACCTCCCCGAGATCATGGGCTGGTTGCATGCGCGAGGAGTCAAGGGGTTTCTCACCCTCAACGTTTTGGTGTTCACCGAGGAGCTCGAGCAGGTCTCCGAGCTTCTGGTGGAGTGCTGGATGGCCGAGGTTGATGCCTTGATCGTGCAGGACCTTGGTCTCTGTCTTCTCGCCAGAGAGCTCGTGCCCGGCCTGGCATTGCATGCTTCAACCCAGATGTCGGTCACCAGTGCCGCAGGTGTGGCTCAAGCCGCCGCTGCTGGTTGCGAGCGGGTTGTGATGGCACGGGAACTCACCCTGAAAGACCTGGAACGAGTCCAGCAACAGCTCAAGAAACGTCAGCTAGATGTGCCGCTCGAAGTTTTTGTTCACGGCGCGCTGTGTGTGGCCTACTCAGGCCAGTGCCTGACCAGCGAATCTCTTGGTCAACGCAGTGCCAACCGGGGGGAATGCGCCCAGGCTTGTCGACTCCCTTACCAGTTCATCGTGGATGGTGAGGAGCGTGACCTCGGCGACCAACGCTATTTGCTCTCACCCCAGGATCTTGCTGCATGGTCTCTGATCCCCGAACTCGCGAGGATCGGCATCAGCAGCCTCAAGATTGAGGGAAGGCTCAAAAGTGCGACCTACGTAGCTGCGGTTACCGATGTGTATCGCCGCTCCATTGACGGTGTCCTTGACGACCCAGATACCACTCGACTTCAGCTGGAACTCGGTTTTTCACGGGGCCTGAGCACTGGATGGCTTGAAGGCATTGACCACGCAGCTCTGGTGCATGGTCGTTGGAGCAAGAAGCGCGGTCCGTCCTTCGGTCATCTGGTCAAGGTGCATCCCCGCGGCTGGATCGAGGTTCAGGCTGAGAACGAGCCCCTCCGCGGTCAGGGCGTCGTGCTGGAAGTGGCTGCATCAGAGGGCGGGGCCTTTCAGGTTCCCCGAGAGGTGGGCGGCAGAATCATGGAATCTGTGTCTTCCGGAGAAGGCAGCTGGCGCCTGAAGCTGGGGCCAGGCCGTGTTGATCCAAGGGGGCTCCGTCCGGGAGCCCCTGTTTGGCTTACCAGTGATCCCCAGTGGCAATCCACCTGGAGCCGCCGAGCCGGTCGAGAAACCCCTCCTCAGGATGTTCCGCTTTCTCTGTTCGTGCGCGGGCGAATCGGTGAGCCGCTGGTGCTCGAACTGGAGTTACCGCAGTGGTCAAAGGGCCAGCCACTGGCGGTATTCAGTGATCGCTTGCTCGAGCCAGCCAAGGATCACGGTCTCAATCGTGAGCGTCTGATCGCTCAGCTCGGACGTCTTGGAGGAACAGGCTGGCGACTTGAGCATCTGCGGCTTGATCTCTCTGAGTCGCTTTTTCAGCCAATCGGCGAACTCAACCGTCTCCGTCGAGCCCTGCTTCAAGCGATGGCTGAGGCGGGAGTTGTCCCGGGGAACGCCGGGACAACACAACGACAAGGCATTGCAGCTTCCAATCGAGATGAACGACGTCAGCTGATCCGGAGCTGCATCAACCGTCTGCCGGCCGATACAGGGGATCAGCCTCCTCGGCTCACTGTGCTGGTGAGAAGTCTCGACCAGCTCAAGAGCTTGATGGAACTTGGCGACGCAACGCCGATTCAAGGGGTCGTCGCCGACCTGGAGCTGCCCCGTGAGCTCAAAGAGGCCGTTGCCATAGCCCGGGGTTGCTGGAGTGATGGCATCTGGTTGACCGGCCCCAAGGTGATCCGTCCCGATGAGGGGTGGACATTGGATCCACTTGTGCGCGCCAACCCCGATGGCTTTCTTGTGCGCAATGCCGATCAGCTCGAGCGTCTCTGCGATGCAGCGCCTTGCCGAGGCGATTTCAGCCTGAATGTGGCCAATCCCCTCAGCCTTCTCTGGTTTCTTGAGCACTGGGGACTGCAAAGGGTCACAGCGAGTTGCGACTTAAACCTCCAGCAATTGCTTGAGCTCTCCGAGAACGCCCCTGTTGATCGTCTGGAGGTTGTGCTGCACCAGCACATGCCTCTCTTCCATATGGAGCATTGCCTGTTCTGCGCATTGCTCTCTGATGGGCACGATCACACGGATTGCGGCAGACCCTGTGAGACCCATACCGTTCTGCTGAAAGACCGCAGCGGTATTGAGCATCCTCTTCGAGCAGACCTCGGATGTCGCAACACCTTGTTCAACGGAACCGCACAGACAGGCATTGAGGCATTTCCAGCCATGTGCGCGCGCGGTCTGCGGCATTTCCGCCTTGACCTGCTCGATGAAGATGCTGAAGCCACCAAGCGGCGAGTGCTGTTGTACGGCGATGCACTGCAAGGCCGTATGCCCTCCGCTGAGGTGTGGCGCCGCGAACAGATTGAGCATCGTCTCGGTGTCACCCGGGGCAGTCTTCGCGCGAATCGTGCACAGGGGACTCCATCGATCTCACGTTGAGATAGTCTTCACCGGCTGCGCCTACGGGCGTCCCAGCGACCCTTCGCCCCCAACACGGACCCCCATGAGCGCCCAGCAAAAGGCGATTCGCAACATCGCGATCATCGCCCACGTTGACCATGGCAAGACGACCTTGGTCGACTCTCTGCTGGCCCAGTCGGGCATCTTCCGGGACAACGAGGCCGTGCCCACCTGCGTGATGGACTCCAATGATCTGGAGCGTGAGCGCGGCATCACCATTCTTTCCAAGAACACAGCGGTCACCTACAACGACACGCGCATCAACATCGTGGATACCCCTGGCCACGCCGACTTCGGCGGCGAGGTTGAGCGGGTGCTCGGCATGGTCGACGGTTGTCTGCTGATCGTTGATGCCAACGAGGGCCCCATGCCCCAGACCCGCTTTGTGCTGAAAAAGGCTCTCGAGCAGGGACTGCGCCCGATCGTGTTCGTCAACAAGATCGATCGAGCCCGCGTCGACCCCGAAACAGCGGTCGACAAGGTGTTGGATCTGTTCATCGAGTTGGGTGCTGACGACGATCAGTGCGACTTTCCCTACTTGTTCGGGAGTGGCTTAGGAGGCTTCGCCAAGCCAGACATGAAGACAGACAGCGAAAACATGCGTCCGCTGTTTGATGCCATCCTGCGCCATGTTCCGCCCCCGGTTGGTGACCCCGAGAAGCCTCTTCAGCTTCAGATCACAACCCTTGATTATTCCGATTTTCTTGGTCGAATCATCATTGGTCGTGTTCACAACGGCATGATCAAGCAGGGGCAAAATGCTGCGCTGATCAAAGATGACGGAATCGTCAAGAAGGGACGCATCAGCAAGCTTCTCGGTTTCGAAGGCTTGCAACGGGTTGAAATCGAGACTGCTTCAGCAGGAGATCTCGTCGCCGTTGCAGGTTTTGATGACGTGAACATTGGGGAGACCATCGCCTGCCCTGATGAGCCAACGGCACTTCCCTTGATCAAAGTGGATGAGCCCACTCTCCAGATGACCTTCGTGGTCAACGACTCACCCTTCGCTGGCAAAGAGGGCAAGTTCGTCACGAGTCGTCAGGTCCGAGACCGTCTGCAACGAGAACTCCTCACAAACGTGGCACTGCGGGTGGAGGACACCGATTCTCCAGATCGCTTTGCCGTCAGTGGCCGCGGTGAACTTCACCTTGGAATCCTGATCGAAACCATGCGTCGCGAGGGCTACGAATTCCAGGTGTCCCAGCCTCAGGTGATCTACCGCACGATCGATGGCACTCCCTGTGAACCTGTGGAGACACTGGTCATGGATGTGCCGGAAGAGGCTGTTGGCTCCTGCATCGAGAAACTTGGAACTCGAAAGGGCGAAATGCAAAACATGGAGACTGGCCAGGATGGGCGCACCCAACTGGAATTTGTTGTTCCATCCCGTGGTCTGATTGGTTTCAGGGGAGAGTTCATCCGTGCCACCAGGGGAGAGGGAATCATGAGCCACTCCTTCTTCGAGTACAGACCGATGATGGGTGAATTTGATACCCGTAGAAATGGTGTGCTGATTGCATTCGAGGAAGGAACGGCAACCTTCTACGCTCTCAAAAATGCTGAAGATCGTGGGCAGTTCTTTATCTCACCGGGAACGAAGGTTTACAAAGGAATGATCATCGGCGAGAACAATCGTCCCCAGGACCTAGAGATCAATGTCTGCAAAGCCAAGCAGCTCACTAACATGCGTTCAGCAGGCGCTGAAGAGCTCGACACGCTCCAGTCTCCTGTACAGATGACGCTGGAACGAGCCCTGGAGTACATCGGCCCCGACGAGATGCTTGAGGTCACGCCGGAGTCCATCCGTCTTCGCAAACTCCCTGCCAAGAAGATGGCCAAGCGTTGAATCTTGTCGACGATCCTCGTTTCACCATCGCTCTTGAGTTGTTCAACTCAGGAGCCTGGTACGAAGCCCATGATGCCTTTGAGGAGCTCTGGCATGAACAGGTCAACCCAGACCGGCGACTGCTTCAGGGCATCCTTCAAATTGCAGTAGCCCATGTGCACCTCGAAAGAGGTAATATCCGCGGTGCAACCATCCTTCTCGGTGAGGGCATCGGTCGCCTCAAAGCATCTCTGCCGACGGCTTTGGGCCTTGATCTCATGGCGCTTCACAGTGTGGCCAGTGCTCGCCTGCAAGCACTGCAAAATAAAGGTAACCCGGACGACTTTCCGCCCCCAACCCTCTCTCGCTCGAATGATCCCGTGAGATCATGAATGTTCCATGGTCATTCGTCAGGCACAGTTGTTCAAGCCGCGTTCGATCACTGCCATCCAAGCCCTGACACGTCTGCTCGTGTATGCGCTGGCAATGGCGTCCGTTGGGCTGGTGCGTTCTCAGCCCCTGCCGGCGCCAGCCGATGATGCCAAGCCGGTTGATGATGGCCTGATCACCATCGAGTCGGACAGCCAGAGTGCCGACAATGTCACAGGTGTGGTCACCGCTTCCGGCAATGTTCGGATCGTGTACCCCGCCAGGGGCATGGTTGCCACATCACGGCAAGCCCAATACTTCAGTCGGGAAGGGCGACTGGTTCTCAGTGGTGATGTGGATGTGATCCAGGACGATGGCAGCACTCTGCAAGCAGAGAGAGTCACCTACAACCTTGATGATGAACGGGCTTTGGCTGTTCCTAACCAGGGCGGGCAAGTGAGATCCACCATGATTCTGCGCCCAGACCAGCCTGCACAGACACCCCTAACGCCATGAGTTTGAGCCTCAATGGCGTGTCTCTCACGCTGGGAGGGAGACCCTTAGTCAGAAATCTCACCCTCAGTTTGGATCCTGGAGAAGTGATCGGGCTGTTGGGTCCGAATGGTGCTGGCAAAACAACCAGCTTCAACCTGGTGATCGGTTTGCTGCGGCCGGACTGCGGAGAGGTTCTGCTGGATGGCCATCCCGTCGCCAACTTGTCCATGCCTCAGCGTGCCCGTCTCGGGATCGGCTATCTACCTCAGGAGCCCAGTGTCTTTCGTCAGCTCACGGTGCGGGAGAACCTGCAGTTGGTGCTCGATCAAAGTGGGCTGACCGGTGTTCAGTCCCGGGAACGTCTTCAACAGTTGATCCGGGATTTTCATCTCGAAGCGTTCCTCAACCGTCGCGGTTATCAGTTATCTGGTGGTGAACGGCGACGTTGTGAGGTAGCCCGTGCCCTTGCCGTGGGCTTGGAAGGCCCCCGCTACCTGCTTTTAGACGAGCCCTTTGCCGGCGTGGATCCGCTTGCCGTTGCCGATCTTCAACAACTCATCCACTCCCTGCGGCAGCGGGGCATGGGAATTTTGATTACCGACCACAACGTGCGTGAAACCCTGGCGATCACTGATCGTGCCTACATCCTCACCGACGGAAGCATCTTGGCCTCCGGCTTGTCTGAGCAGGTCGCTCACGACCCGCTCGTCCGTCGTCACTATCTCGGTGAGGGATTCCAACTGTGATCGAATCCGTCAAGGCCTCCATCCGACGTCTCGTCCAGCGGATTCCCTTATTGGATCGTTGGTTGATCGGCGAGCTACTGGGTCCACTGCTGTTTGCGATTGCAGCATTCACCGTGGTTTCCCTTTCCGTGGGGGTGATGTTCGAACTGGTGCGACAGATCGTTGAGTCGGGTCTCCCCGTGGCGATTGCGGTTCAAGTGCTTTTGCAACGGCTGCCCAGTTTTTTGGTGATCTCATTCCCGATGGCCACGCTCATGGCGTCGCTTCTGGCCTATAGCCGTTTGTCAGCCAACAGTGAGCTCACCGCCCTGCGCAGCGTGGGTGTAACAGCTACACGCATGATTGTGCCTGCTTTGATTCTGGCACTGGTGATGTCAGGCCTCACCTTCGTCTTCAACGATGTACTGGTGCCGAGAGCAAACCGTTCCGCTGAAATAACTCTGCGTCGTGCCCTTGGGAAGGCCATTGCCACAGAAAAGGGAAGCAACATCGTGTATTCCCGTTTCGGACGAATTGAAGACCCCGATGGCAGCAGTAGCAAAGGATTGGCTCAACTGTTTTATGCCCGTCAGTTTCTCGATGGTGTGATGAGTGGAGTCACCGTCCTTGATTTCACCCGTGCTGGCTTTACCCAAATGCTTGTGGCCGATCGTGCTGTCTGGAACGAACGCCAAGCTAAATGGCAGTTCTTCGATGGTCAGATTCTCACACTCACTCCATCTGGAAGTACGACATCTGCTGATTTTGATCAGTATCTTTATCCGCTCAGCGCAGCACCAATCCGCATCGCCCAGTTGCCGAAGGATGCTAACAACATGACGGTTGCTGAAGCGCTTCGTGCAAAGGAGCTGCTTGAACAGGCTGGTGATATCAAGGAAGCACGGCGGCTTCAAGTGAGAATTCAGGAGAAATTCACTTTGCCAATGGCCTGCCTGGTTTTCGGCCTGATTGGCTCCAGCTTGGGAGCGAAGCCCAACAGCCGTACAAGCCGCAGTCAGGGCTTCGGGATCAGCGTGGTGTTGATTCTTGTGTACTACGTGCTGAGTTTCAGCTTCAGTTCCCTTGGAGTGAAAGGCACCCTTCCGCCACTGCTGGCTGCATGGTCTCCTGTTTTGATTTCTCTGGCTGGAGGTGGTTTTCTGCTGCGGCAAGCCAGCCGCTGATCCTTCCCGGCAGAATCAAGTCACTCTTGATCGTCTGTTGGCTGCTTTGGGGAGTTTCGATCTGCAATCCATTGCTTCAGAACCGGTGCTGTTATTGGGGTTGGCAGCGTTTGCTTTGCTGCTCACGGCCCTTCCGTGGTGCTTCTGGGCCCTGTCCAACGGTCGCAGCTCCAGTGGCGTGCGCTCTCTCTTGGGCTTGGCCAATCTGCTCTTGACTGCGCAGCTTGTGTTGCGTTGGTGGCAATCCGGCCATTTCCCGATCAGCAATCTTTACGAATCGCTGTGCTTCCTTGCCTGGGCTTGCACACTCACCCAGTTGTTGGTGGAACGTCAGTGGGCTTCACCGCTTGTGGCTGCATCCGCAACACCCATGGGTCTGGGGTGTATCGCCTTCGCCAGCTTCGCCCTGCCTGATCAGTTGCAACAAGCCTCCCCTTTGGTTCCTGCTCTTCGCAGCAGCTGGTTGGTGATGCATGTGAGCGTGATCATGGTGAGTTATGCCGCCCTTCTGGTGGGATCACTGCTGTCTGTTGCTGTGCTTGTTACGGATCGCGGTCAACAATTGGAGCTGCGCAGCAGCTCGATCGGTACTGGTGCCTATCGAAGAGCCGTTGCAATCTCTGGGAATGACGCTTCCGTTGCATTGCGCACGTCGCCGGAACTGCAGCTGTCATCGCTTGATTTCACTCGAAGTGAACAGCTCGACAGCCTGAGTTATCGAACCATCACCGTGGGCTTTCTGCTTTTGACAGTGGGAATCATCAGTGGTGCTGTCTGGGCCAATGAGGCCTGGGGCAGCTGGTGGAGCTGGGATCCCAAAGAAACCTGGGCTTTGATCTGTTGGCTGGTTTATGCCGCTTATCTGCACACTCGTCTAAGCCGCGGCTGGCAGGGACGGCGGCCAGCTTTGGTTGCATCGTTGGGTTTGGTTGTGATTGTTGTCTGTTACATCGGAGTCAACCTGCTTGGTATCGGATTGCACAGCTATGGCTGGTTCTTTGATGCCTAATCCGGTCAACCTCGTGATTCAGCAAGTGGATGATCGATCAATTGATTCAAAAATTCTGGGAAACGAATCTCGATAACCTTGTTCTTGCAACCTGAACGCCTTATCAGCTACTGAAAGCTCGGAAACGATCCTGCAGTGATGATCGCTGTCACAAATCCTGTAATCGCCTTCATTCATCCGTACGGTTGAAGAGCCCAGACGAGTCCTGGCCATCATCAAATTTCGTTCCCAAGACATTGAGCTAAATCGTGAAATTCAAAACTAATTAGCCGATCTACCGACATGATGTAACACCCGCAACCGAATGGAGAATGTCAACAAATAAAAAGCTGTAGGAAAAATGATCGTTTGAATACAATTCGAAAAAGGTATTAATTGGTGCAGAACACTTCAGCATGGTTAATCATCATTGGATTTGATGCATCCATTTCATGGAATTATTTGTCGGACTCGCCATCCTTTTGCCCCTTTCGGCATTAGCGATCCAGGCAAGGGAGGCAGAGAGTGATGATGATTACTGTGATTTTCTTTGAAATTTGAAGGCGGTGGTTTGCTGGATGCGCCAACTTTGGAAGTTGACGATCCAGCAAAATCAGAGCCCCGGAGTTCAAACCAACACAGCTTCTTGGCGCTTGCTGTCACGGATGCCTTGGATGGCGGTCGCGTAATCGGCCTGATTGAACACTCCGGAGCCGCTCACAATGGCATTCGCACCAGCTTCAATCACTTTCCAGGCATTTCCACCTTTCACGCCACCATCCACTTCAATCCAGGGATCCAGACCTTTCTCATCACACATGCGACGGAGATCACGAATCTTCTGAACCTGATTTTCGATAAAGCTCTGTCCACCAAAACCTGGGTTCACGCTCATGATCAGCACCAGATCACAAAGTTCGAGGCAATACTCCAGGGTGCTCAGTGGGGTGCTGGGGTTCAGAACGGCACCCGCCATCTTGCCAAGATCCTTGATCTGAGCCAGGTTGCGATGCAGGTGTGGGCATGCCTCAACCTGAACCGAAATGATGTCCGCGCCGGCCTTGGCGAAATCAGGAACGTACTTTTCCGGTTCAACGATCATCAGATGCACGTCCAAGGGCTTGGTCGTGACCGGTCGCAAAGCTTCAACGATCAGGGGACCGATGGTGATGTTGGGAACGAAGCGTCCGTCCATCACATCGACGTGGATCCAATCAGCGCCGGCTTGGTCAACAGCTTTGACCTCCTCGCCGAGTCGTGAGAAATCCGCTGAAAGGATGGATGGGGAGACCACCAGGGACTTGGTGCTCATGACGGGAAGACTGCTGAGACCAGTCGATTGTAAAGAGTGCGGAAGTCGCTGATACAGTGAGCCGCGCTTTTGAGTGAAAAGCCCAGTGGCACCAAGCCCAGTGAGCTGACACTCTCCGCGTTCGTCCCCCCCGCCGCACTCCCGTGGATCGCACTCTCATCCAGGAAATTCTCGAGGTCGTTGAGCAGGCGGCTATCGCCTCCGCCCGCCTCACTGGTCTCGGCAAAAAGGATGAAGCCGATGCCGCAGCTGTCGAAGCCATGCGTCAGCGCATGGGTCAGATCCAAATGCAAGGCCGCATCGTCATCGGTGAAGGGGAGCGTGATGAAGCTCCCATGCTCTACATCGGTGAAGAAGTCGGCAGTGGGTCCGGCCCGGGAGTCGACTTCGCCGTCGACCCCTGCGAAGGAACAAATCTGTGTGCCAACAACCAGAGGGGCTCCATGGCCGTTCTGGCTGCCTCAGATCGCGGTGGTCTTTTCAATGCTCCGGACTTCTACATGAAGAAGCTGGCGGCTCCTCCGGCAGCCAAAGGCAAGGTGGATATCCGCAAGTCAGCCACTGAAAACATCAAAATTCTCAGCGAATGTCTGGGGATGGCGGCAAGTGAACTCACCATCGTGGTGATGGATCGTGCACGTCACAAGGATCTGATCGCTGAAATCCGCGCCACCGGCGCTCGGGTTCAGCCGATTTCTGATGGTGATGTGCAGGCTGCGATCGCCTGTGGATTCGCTGGTACGGGAACCCACTGCTTGATGGGCATCGGTGCTGCCCCCGAGGGCGTGATCTCCGCTGCGGCTATGCGCGCTCTTGGCGGTCACTTCCAGGGTCAGCTCGTGTACGACCCCGCAGTAGCGCAGACCAAGGAGTGGGCAGATCTCACCAAAGAGGGCAATCTCGCCCGTTTGGCTGAAATGGGTATTGCAGATCCCGACAAGATTTATGAAGCTGAAGAGCTGGCCTCTGGAGAGCACGTGGTGTTTGCCGGTAGTGGTATCACTGATGGCCTCCTGTTCCACGGCGTTAAATTCGAGTCGGACTGCACACGTACAAGCAGCCTGGTGATCAGCAACCTCGACAACACCTGCCGCTTCACCAACACGGTGCACATCAAAGATGGGGCTCAGAGCATCGCGCTGAGCTGACCTCTTTTTCACGCAACAAGGGATTTCTCCATGCACATAGCCGTTGTCGGCCTCAGTCATCGAACGGCACCGGTTGAAGTGCGCGAAAAGCTCAGCATCCCTGAGCAAACCATGGAGGAATCCCTTCAGAACTTGCGCGGTCATGACCAGGTGCTGGAGGCTTCGATTCTCAGCACCTGCAACCGTCTTGAGATTTACACGCTTGTCCGCAATCCTGAGTTGGGGATTAGTGCCGTAAGGGAGTTTCTCAGTGGTCACTCCGGTCTGCAGACAGGGGATCTGAAGCCCCACCTCTTTGCGTACCACCACGAAGATGCGGTCGCGCATCTGCTGCGTGTAGCTGCAGGGCTCGACAGTCTGGTTCTTGGCGAGGGGCAGATTCTCTCCCAGGTCAAGAAAATGATGCGTCTCGGCCAGGAGCACAAGTCCCTTGGCCCAATTTTGAACCGGCTTCTGACCCAGGCCGTCAGTACCGGTAAACGCGTCCGCTCGGAAACGAATCTCGGCACAGGAGCCGTGTCAATCAGTTCCGCTGCTGTTGAATTGGCCCAGCTCAAGCTTGGTCAGACCCGCGGTCTCGACGAACTTGTCACGCTTGAAGATGAGCAGGTCGCCGTGGTCGGGGCAGGCAGGATGAGCCGTCTGCTGCTGCAACATCTCCAGGCGAAAGGTGCTTCCGGTGTTGTCCTGCTGAATCGAACGGTCGCGAGAGCCGAAGCTCTCGCTGCAGATTTCCCGACCCTTCCTGTCCAGTGCAGACCGCTGAAGGATCTCGATCATTGCTTGAGCACTTGTTCTCTGGTCTTCACCAGTACAGCTGCTGACGATCCGATTATTGATGCCCAGCGTCTAGCGACCCTGAACAGACGGAGCTCACTTCGATTAATCGACATCGGTGTTCCACGCAATATCGCAGCGGATGTGGTGGGTCTTGGGGGCGTTGAAGCTCATGACGTCGACGACCTCAAAGAGGTGGTGGAACGCAACCAAGAGGCCCGTCAGCAGGTTGCTAGAGAAGCCCAAGGGCTTCTGGATGAGGAAGGACGGCAGTTCCTTGAATGGTGGGACTCCCTGGAAGCGGTTCCCACAATCAATCGCCTGCGTTCCTCTATGGAATCCATCCGGTCTGAGGAGCTGATGAAAGCACTCAGTCGCATGGGCCCGGATTTTTCAGCACGGGAACGCAAGGTTGTGGAAGCCCTCAGCAAGGGCATCATCAATAAAATTCTGCATACACCTGTCACCGCGCTCAGAAGCCCTCAGCCGCGTTCTGATCGTCAAAACGCTCTCTCAGTCGTGGAGCGCCTGTTTGATCTGCAAGCCGACGAAGACTCAGTCCAGAACTGATTCGCACCATTCTTGGCGGATCTTGCCCATCACCCGGTTGAGAATGGGAAAAGTCCGGTAAGTTTGCTCCGCAACGCCGATCTGCGGGGGCGGCATGAAGCGCGTTCTGGCCATCATTCTCGGGGGGGGCGCAGGAACGCGTCTCTACCCCCTCACCAAAATGCGGGCGAAGCCCGCAGTTCCACTCGCTGGTAAGTACCGACTGATTGATATTCCGATCAGCAACTGCATCAACTCCAACATCAACAAGATGTATGTGTTGACGCAGTTCAATAGTGCCTCTCTCAACAGACACCTCAGCCAGACCTACAACTTGTCGGCTGGCTTCGGTCAAGGGTTCGTCGAGGTTCTGGCTGCTCAACAGACTCCTGAAAGTCCTTCATGGTTTGAAGGAACGGCTGATGCTGTTCGCAAGTACCAGTGGTTGTTTCAGGAGTGGGACGTTGACGAATATCTGATCCTCTCGGGTGATCAGCTGTACCGCATGGACTACAGCTTGTTCATCAATCACCACCGCAGCACCGGCGCTGACTTGACCGTCGCGGCCCTCCCCGTTGACGCCAAACAGGCAGAAGCTTTTGGTCTGATGCGCACCGACCAAGAGGGTCAGATCCTGGAGTTCAGGGAAAAGCCCAAGGGTGACTCTCTTTTAGAGATGGCTGTTGATACCTCCAGATTTGGACTGAGTGCTGAGTCGGCGAAGGAGCGCCCTTACCTCGCCTCCATGGGCATTTATGTTTTTAGTCGTGACACCCTGTTCGATCTTCTTCACCAAAATCCAACCCATAAAGATTTCGGCAAGGAAGTCATCCCCGAAGCACTCGAGCGTGGAGATCGTCTGAAGAGTTACGTCTTCGATGATTATTGGGAAGATATCGGCACCATAGGTGCGTTCTATGAGGCCAATTTGGCCTTAACGCAGCAGCCTTCACCGCCGTTCAGTTTTTACGACGCAGAGTTTCCGATCTACACCAGGCCTCGGTATTTGCCTCCCAGCAAGCTGGTGGACTCTCAAATCACCGATTCAATCATCGGTGAAGGTTCCATTCTCAAGTCCTGCAGCATCCACCACTCGGTGCTTGGGGTGAGAAGCCGCGTTGAGGACGAAGTGGTTCTTCAGGACTCTCTGTTGATGGGTTCGGATTTCTTCGAATCATCCAATGAAAGGGCTGTTTTGAAGGAACGGGGGGGCATCCCTCTGGGTGTCGGCAAGGGAACGACTGTGAAGCGAGCGATTCTCGATAAGAACGCCCGCATCGGCAGCAACGTCACCATCGTCAACAAGGATCACGTCGAAGAAGCTGATCGCCCTGAGCATGGCTTCTACATTCGTAACGGCATCGTCGTTGTCGTAAAGAACGCCTCGATTCCCGATGGAACGGTGATCTGATCACTCATTCCTGACAGAGGTTATCCAGGTTGCAGCCGAACCTCGGTGACGTGGTCACACTAACGCCAGTGAATGGTTGAAGTGACCATGTCCAAGGCCCACTTTGGTCTGATCGGTCTCGGAGTGATGGGGGAGAACCTCGTCCTCAATGCCGAGAACAACGGTTTTTCAAGCGTTGTTTACAACCGCACCTACTCCAAAACGGAGGAGTTCCTGTCTGGGCGCGGTGCCGGCAAGAACATTCAAGGCGCCACAGACCTCCAAGACTTCGTCAACAAGCTGGAGCGCCCCCGTCGAATCCTGATGATGGTGAAGGCCGGAGGCCCTGTTGATGCCGTGATTCAGCAGATTTCCCCTTTCCTCGAAGAGGGTGACTTGTTGATCGATGGTGGAAATTCCGAATATCACGACACAGAACGTCGCGTCGCTGAGCTGGAGAGCAAAAGCTTCGGTTTCATCGGCATGGGCGTTTCAGGTGGCGCCAAAGGTGCTCTTGAAGGGCCGAGCATGATGCCTGGAGGCACCAAAGCGTCTTACGACGCTATTGAGAGCCTTGTTCGAAAAATGGCTGCCCAGGTGGAGGACGGCCCTTGTGTGACCTACATCGGTCCGGGTGGTTCAGGTCACTTCGTGAAAACCGTTCACAACGGCATCGAATACGGAATTGAGCAGATCCTCGCTGAGGGCTACGACCTGATGAAGCGGGTGGGTGGCATGAACGGCACCCAGATGGCCGACGTTTTCGCCCACTGGAACAGCACTGAAGAGCTTTCCTCCTACCTCGTTGAGATCACGGAAGTGTGCCTGCGCACCAAAGATCCCGATGACGGAGCCGATCTGGTGGAGAAAATCCAGGACAAGGCCGGCCAGAAGGGAACGGGCCTCTGGACTGTGGTAAGTGCTCTGCAGATGGGGGCATCCGTGCCCACGATCTACGCCTCCTTGAACGGGAGGGTGATGAGTTCCATGAAGGAACAGCGGATCAAGGCAGAGCCGATTCTCAAGGGCCCAGCAATCAAGTCCTTCGACATGGGAACCCCCGCCGATGGCATGGCACCACTGATGGATGCCATGGTTCTGGCTTGCATGGCCAGCTACGCCCAGGGGATGGAGCTGTTGCGCATCGCATCTGCCGAGCACAATTACAACCTCCACATGCCTTCGATTGCTCAGATCTGGAAGGGTGGCTGCATCATCCGTGCCCGGCTGCTGAAACGCATTCAGGATGCGTTCAACGTTGATCCTCAGTTGGCCAACCTGCTGATCGATCCCTGGTTTGCAGAGCAGGTCAACCGCCGACTGCCAGGGTTGGCCAAGGTGGTGGCTGGTGCTGCCGAAGCTGGAATCCCCGTTCCCTGCCTGAGCAGCACTCTCGATTACATCAACAGCTATCGCACCTCGCGTTTGCCTCAGAACCTGGTTCAAGCCATGCGCGATTGCTTTGGCTCGCACACCTATGAGCGTGTCGATAAAGACGGGATCTTCCACACTGAGTGGTTGAACTGAGCTCAGACCGATGACCTCTTATCGCATCGAGCGGGCCTCAGATCCACAGGATCTGGCCCGCCGCGCCGCTGATCACATTGGTGCTGCCATTGATTTGGCTCTCGATCAGCGTGATCGCGCTCAGATTGCCCTCTCGGGCGGCAGCACTCCCGCCCGTGCCTACGACCTTCTCGGTGAAGCACACCTGCCCTGGGACCGTGTGGATGTCTTTCTGGGAGATGAACGTTGGGTCGCCGCTGATGATGAATCCAGCAATGCTCGGATGCTGCGCAACACACTTCTGAAGGCGGGTCACCCAGGCTCACGTGCCTGCTTTCATCCTGTTCCCACCGTGGAACTACCCACAGCAGAAGCCAGTGCGGAGGCTTTTGCTTCATTGGTAAACAAGGTCTGTGAAGGAAATCCGCCGGTGTTTGATCTCATGCTTCTCGGACTTGGTGATGACGGTCACACCGCTTCGCTGTTTCCGGGAACGGATGCTCCGACGGTGCGTGATCAATGGACAACGATTGGCCGTGGCAAGGGACTTGATCGGATCACACTCACAGCGCCTGTGTTGAGTGCAGCGAGGAAAGTGCTGTTCCTTGTCAGTGGAGAAGGCAAGCATCAGGCACTGTCTCGCCTGATTGACCCTTCGGAATCGTCCGAACGGACCCCTGCGAAACTTGTATCACCGAGCATGGAGATTCTTGTGCTCGCTGATCAGGCTGCATCCCGAGGTCTTTGACGACGCCACCACCCCAACCCGCACCCCAGATCCGTGTGATTGCATCTGGGGAGACCTTCCATGCCTGGTCCAATTTGAATGACACGATCATGGGTGGGTCAAGTCAAGCCAGCTGTCGTGTCACCGATGACGGACTCCTACTCGAAGGTGAAGTGGTGAGTGAAGGCGGTGGCTTCGTCAGTTGCCGCTCTCCGGTCTACAAGCCGCCTTTGGATCTGACTGCTTTCAGTGGTCTTCGACTATCCCTGGATGGTCAGGGGCGGAGCTTCAAGTTTGCGGTGGCCTGCCGCGACGGCGTTCTCGGCCTGACGGAGCTCATTCCTGGCGGGTTGCGATGGGTGTCGACCGTGCCGACCCAGTCGAATGGCACAACGGTGGTTGAGATTCCCTTTGACCAGCTCAAGCCCGTAGTGAGGGCGAGTCCAATCAAGCTGCCACTCCGATTTGATTCCTCTTGCATTACGCGGCTTCAGCTGCTTCATTCGCGATTCGGTGACGACGGCGAGGCCAACCCCGGCTATCGATCTGGATCCATCCAGCTGTTGATCCGTTCGATTGAAGCCTTCTGAGATGGCGTCCTGTGCGCCGCTTGAAACCCTGATCGCAGCAGCGGCTGATCTGTGTCGCAAGCCGTTGCTCCATGCAGTTGTTTCAGAGGAAAGTGCAACCATTGAGGACTACTGCGGCAGGATCGAATGCCGCGATACCCATGGGATTCGTCTCGAGGACAATGATCTCGAGTTGGAGCTCTATCGCAGCGGAGCCGATCTCAATCTCACCCTTTCTTGGGCTGATCAGCCCGCACGACCGATCCTTTGGCACGGACAGCACCCGGTCTGGATGAACGGGGAGACCGGTGAACGGTGCTCAGCCCCTACTGATGGCGCTCCCCTTGAAGCACTCGCACGACGTCTCCGGGCACTACTGGCATGATTCCGTGTTCAACCAGTCCCACGGACGTCCGCGACCAGATGGAGCTGATCGCGAACGGAATCAACTCCTGCCACGCTCAGCACCAGCCCATCACCGGGTTCA
This sequence comes from Synechococcus sp. MEDNS5, assembly GCF_014279875.1. Classification (NCBI taxonomy): domain Bacteria; kingdom Bacillati; phylum Cyanobacteriota; class Cyanophyceae; order Synechococcales; family Synechococcaceae; genus Synechococcus; species Synechococcus sp. MEDNS5. Next base: position 1,190,652 of record NZ_CP047952.1, on the reverse strand, counting down.
CTGTCTGGTGGACAGGTAGCAGCAAGATCAAGGGCAAGCTCTTCGATACGCACCAGTCCCAACCGATCCTGTGGACGCAACCAACGCAGAAAATCAACCGGCCAACGTTCACTGGAATGATGCTCGAACCAAACCTGCTGCCAGTGCCGCTGATCTTCCCGGGTCACGGCAAGTCCTTCGCGAACAGCCGTTTCAAGCTGTTGAAGAAGAGTCTGCAATGACTCCTTATCCAGAGGGTCATCATGTCCATCCAGGGAAAGCATGGCGGCAATCTGCCGCTGCACCAACAGATCGCCATAGCGTCTGATCGGTGATGTGGCCTGGGTATAAGCAGGAACACCAAGGCTGAAATGGGCTGCCGGTGTGGTTCCCATCAACCCGCGACTGAGACAGCGCTTGATGGCGGCAAACCGCACCGCACCGTCGCCCAGACTTTCAAGTTGAGCCGGCGTTGGCAGCTCTGCAGGTAGCTGGCTTCGGAACGGAAGCGCCAGGGCATTGTCGATGCCCTTGGTGGCAGCAACGGTGCCGCAGAGGATCATCGCTTCGGCAACCATTTCGCGTGACGGACTGGGCTCGGTGATCTCAACAGTTGGCTGACCATCACGACAACGGATGCGGCCTTCCGGTAAATCCATCAACAACGCTCCCCGTTCCATACGCCAGTGACGCCTGGTGGCAAGAAGTGCGTGAAGATCAGAGAGATCGGCTTCTTCCGGTGGCGCGAAATCAATCAGTTCGTCGGCGTCGTCGTAGGTGAGCCGATAGCGAGGATTCACCCAGCTTCGACAGATCCCGCTGGCGTTGACGTCCCCCGTGGAATCAAGATCAACCCATGTGCTCCAGGCAGCGTTTCGCCGGCTTGCTTTAAGGCTGAACACCTCGGTTGAGAGGTTCGATGGGAACATCGGCAGAATTCCCCTGGACAGATACAAACTGCTGCCCCTGCGGCGTGCTTCCAGATCAAGGGGCGAGCCGGCTGTGATCAAACGACCTGGATCTGCGATGTGTATCCAGATCCGCAGTTGGTCATCAGCCAGTCGCTCGAGCCCTAGGGCATCGTCGATATCCCTTGTCTCGGCATCGTCGATGGTGACGCAAGGCTGATGGGTGAGATCAATACGCTCTGAATCACCGGGTTGATCCTCAAGGCTGAGCAGAATCAGGCGCTCGGCTTCAGCAGTGAGCTCAGCATTGAAGCCGTCAGTCCAAGGCGTGCCGGCCATGGATGTGAGCTGGTGAGGATCCAGCTGACCAAGGCTTACGAGTCGCTCACGGACATCTCCGCGGCTTTGATCCAAACGCAACATCACCAAGGACTGACGAAGCTCAGTTGAGAGGTCGTCGAGGCTGATGGTGCCGGCGCAAAAACGAATGAGCTGTTCAATCCATTCGTGATGGAGCTGATCGAGCTCTTGGTGGTCAGTGCCCTGCTTGGCGCCGAAATAGTCCATCCAGCACTGAAACCGGGTTTGCTCAAGTTGCTGCCGTCGCCTCTCGAGTCGCCTGGAGCGAACCTCAGGAAGCAATCTCGGATTCACCCTGCCTTGCTTGAAACGGAACAGATCATCGCCATTTTCAAGGCACAGCCAGGTGGATGCGCAATGCAGAGCATCCCGGGACCCATGAACGAGATCAGCAAATTCCGACAGTTCGACAGTCTCACTTGATTCGCTCAACAAGACCCATGCCTGGCCCCATTCACGACGCGTGAGACAGGCTTTGGACAGGTCTTGCTCGTCGAATTCCCATGGAAAAACCCCCAGCTTGACTGCCACATCGGTGGAAGGCGGGCTGGGGGCAATCAGGGTGATTCGGCGGGCCGGTAGGACTTGCTCTTTAGCCCTAAAACCAACGCTCAGACGACGCTTGCTGCCTTGAACAGAGAGAACAACAGCGAGTTGAGGAGATTTCAGGTCGCTGATCCCGACGAGGTCACCGGGTTTGAAGTCAGCGGTCGCCAGAAATCAGCCCTCTGGATTCACAAATGGCAGGAGCGCCACGATTCGAGCACGCTTTACAGCGTTCGTCAGGTCACGCTGCTGTTTTGCCGTCAGGCCAGTGAGGCGACGAGGAAGAATTTTGCCGCGCTCAGTGATGAATTTCTTGAGCAGATCCACATCTTTGTAGTCAATGGGATCGCCGGGCTTAATCGGTGAAAGACGCTTCTTGAAGAAGGAGCTGGACATTGCGATGCTGTTGGAGAAGAAGTTTGGACAGAAATTTCAAATTCGAGAGATCACTTGATCTCTTTGTGAATCGTCATTTTGTTGTCGTGTGGACAGAACTTCTTGAGCTCCAATCGCTCGGTGGTGTTCCGACGGTTTTTTTCAGTGGTGTATCGAGACACACCCTGGGAACGTTTTTCGGTGCTGGACCGGCATTCGGTGCACTCAAGAGTGACAACGATCCGGACGCCCTTGTTCTTGGCCATAAGGACGTTACGCCGCGCTTGCGAAGCGAGTGACAAACAACAACTCTACAGTGCAGCCCCCCACTCTTTGATCACCCTCCCAGCACGAAAGAGTCCGTAGGATCCACCACCGACGTCACGTTTCCCCATGCGGGTTTCCCTCTCCTGGCTGAAGGATCTGGTTCAGGTGAATGAGCCTGCCGTTCAGCTGGGGGATCGGCTGTCCATGGCTGGATTTGAGGTAGAGGAGCTCGAGGATCTCAGCCTTCTGGCCCAGGGCGTTGTGGTGGGTCATGTGCTTGAGAAAAACAAGCATCCAAATGCCGATAAGTTGAGTGTGTGCTCGGTGGATGTGGGGGCTGATGCTCCGCTTCAGATCGTTTGCGGTGCAGCCAATGTGCGCGCAGGGATCCATGTGCCGGTGGCCATCGTTGGAGCTGTGCTTCCTGCGGTGAATCTCACAATCAAGTCCGGTGAGCTGAGAGGGGTAAGCAGTCAGGGCATGATTTGCTCCCTCGCAGAGCTTGGGCAATCCATTGATGTCGACGGAATTGCCATCCTCGAGGACCTGGTTTCTGAGGTTCCAGCGCCCGGCGCATCGATCGCCCCAGTGCTTGGGCTCGACGACACCGTTCTTGAACTGGCAATTACAGCCAATCGCCCTGACGGCCTTTCAATGACAGGCATCGCCCGTGAAGTGGCGGCCCTGACCGACGCTGAACTGTCTCTTCCTGAGACAGCAGCACCTCCCGCAATTCATTCACTGAATCCCAGCACTGCATCGGCCGTGGCCATGCAGAAAGGCGGGATTTACGCCGTGACCGAAATCAAGAAACTCGATGGCTCATGCTGCTCTCCTCAATGGATTCAACAGCGCCTCCAACGCGCCGGGGTCAAGCCGGTCAATGCCGTAGTGGATATCGGAAATCTGGTGATGCTGGAACAGGGCCAGCCTCTGCATGCATTTGACGCCGATGCCCTCGAGTCCCTTTGCGGTCAACCCATCACTGCATCCGACTTCGGCCTCCGTCAGGCCCGCGAGCAAGAACCCTTTCGCGGTTTGGATGGCCGTGACCTGACGCTCGACTCCAGGGTTCAGGTGGTGACGTGCTGCGATCGGGCCGTCGCCATTGCTGGCGTGATGGGAAGCGCGGACAGCGGTGTGAGCCAGCAAACAAAGCGCATCTGGTTAGAATCAGCGCTCTTCACGCCAGCCTCTGTGCGCAGCAGTAGCCGCGCCACTGGTCAACGCACGGATGCCAGCAGTCGTTACGAGAAAGGGTTGCCGCGGGAAATCACTCTGTTGGCTGCAGGTCGCGCTCTATCCCTTCTCGAATCGATGTTGGGAGCCGAAATCGGACAAACCTGGCAGTGTGCTTCAGATCCAGGCCCTGCTCCCGTGGTGGAGCTTCGCCGCAGCGCCCTGCATCAATTGCTGGGACCACTGGCACCTACAGCCGCTGATTCAAAAGCTCAGGACCTCGATGATGCTCGTGTTGAAGCTTGCCTGAAGTCCCTTGGGTGCTCACTCACGTCAACCGAGGACGGCTGGGATGTGGTCGTTCCTCCGTCCCGACGCCTCGACCTCCTGCGTGAAGTGGACCTCATTGAAGAGGTGGCTCGTCTGGTGGGGTTCGATCACTTTGAATCTCACTTGCCCGATCCGTTACGACCTGGACAGCTCTCCCTTGGGCAGCAGGCTGAACGTCGCATGCGTCAGCGCCTGTGTGCGCTCGGGCTCCAGGAGGTCACAACACTCTCTCTCACCGGTGCGGACGCCACCGATAAGGCCAGAATTGCTATTAGCAATCCTCTGCTAGCCGAAACCAGCCATCTGCGTACGGCGCTTTGGCAGGAGCATCTCGAAATCTGCCAGCGCAATCTGCAGGCATCTCAACCCGGTTGTTGGTTGTTTGAAATCGGCAATGTCTTCTCTCCCGATTTCAGTGGCGTTCTCCAACAATCCCGCCTCGGTGGAGTGATCTGTGGTGAGCGACGCTCTTCCCGCTGGTGCACCAGCGGAAAATCGTCGCCTCTGAGTTACTACGAGGCACGAGGCATCCTTGGCTCTCTCTTCTCGTCCCTGGGAATTGAGAGCCTGGACCGTTGCCTCACAGACGATGATCGTCTGCATCCAGGCCGTGCCGCCACGGTCGTTGTGGAAGGCAAACCCCTGGGATGCTTCGGACAGCTGCATCCGTCGCTTTGCGAAACGTTTGAGTTGCCATCACAGACGTACCTCTTTGATTTCGACACGGCACTGCTTCTCAATGCCGCTTCGCGTAGTAACCGCTGGGTCCCGCAGTTCAAGCCTTATTCCAACCTGCCAGCGTCCGAGCGAGATCTGGCGATGGTGGTTTCAAAATCCCTCCAGTCCGGTGAGTTGCTCCAAGCCATTCGCAAGGCAGGCAAGCCCTTGCTGGAATCGGTCGAACTGATCGATCGCTTCGAAGCCAAGCAGTTGGGTGAAGACCGCTGCAGTCAGGCGTTCCGTCTGCGCTACCGCGGCAAGGACAGCACCCTCACCGATGACCAGATCCAGCCAGTGCATGAAAGGGTGCGTCAAGCTCTGATCAAGCAGTTTGAGGTGGAGCTTCGGAGCTGACGCGAACCAGCATGACCAGGCATTCCAGATGGGAGGTTTGGGGGAAGAAATCCACAGGCTTGATCTGTTCAATCCGATAAGGCCCATCAGGGCCCGTCAGTTGTTGCAGATCCCTGGCCAGGGTCGCGGGATCGCAGCTCAGATAAATCAAGAAGGAAGGCGGGATCGCCAGAATCATCTGCAAGACCTCCGGGGTCAGCCCCTTTCGGGGAGGGTCGACAACAAGCACCTGGTGGATGGGCAGGAGTTTCTGAAGATGTTCCGCGACGTCGCCATCAAGAAAGCAAGCGTTCTTAAGCCCATTGCGGCGCGCATTCTCTTGAGCTTGGATCACTGAGGCTCGATTGATTTCCAATCCGAGCACGTTCAATCCTGCGGCCGCCAACGGCAGGGCAATGGTTCCGATGCCGCAATATGCATCGATCACACTGGCTGACGGAGCTGAAGCCTTGATCCAGTCGCGGATCATCGTGACAACCTGTTCCGCCCGTGCGGTGTTCACCTGAAAGAACGTGGTGGTTTTGAGCTCCAGCGACAGTCCGCAGAAGTGCTCTTCAATCACGTCATGCCCCTGAATGCAGAGGGTCAAGTCGCCGAGCACAGTGTTACTGCGCTTGGGTTGCACATTCAGAGTGACCCCATTCAGCTGTGGCCAACGCTGCATCCACCGCGCAGCGAGTTGGTCCAGTCCTGGAAGATGCTCTGTTGCTGCAACAAGCGAGATCAGAACCTGACCAGTTCGCACGCCGATGCGCAGTCCGAGATGCCGGAGACCCGGCTTACCCCTCAAATCAGAATCGATTGGCCAGTTGGTCTTGGCCAGATCGGTTTTGATGGGCTCAATCAAGGCATCCAGCCGCGGGTCGAGAACCGGACAGTGATTCAGGTTGACAATGCGATGACTCCCTCGGCGGTAGTAGCCGAGCCGGAGTCCTCCTTCGCCGCGTTGAATCGGAATCAGCGCTCGATTGCGATATCCGAGGGATTCAGCCTCGGGACTGATCAAGGGCCCAACCAAGGCCGTGACTCCTCCGATTCGTTGGAGGGTGGCGATGAGGTGGTCCTGTTTCCAATGGTTCTGCGCATCAACGCTGATGTGCTGGAGAGTGCATCCGCCACAAGCATGGGCAAGGATGCACGGCGGTCGCCGGGCATCGGGTGAGGGTTGAATGCTCTGGATCTTTTTGCCATGCCACAGCCGTCGCTGCCGTTGCAACAGCTGAACGCTGGCATCCTCCCCAGGAATCAGTTCCGGCACCGTGACCACCCAGCCATTCCAGCGTGCGATTCCCCGTCCCTGCTGATCGAGATCCTCTCCCTGAACCGTGATGGTCAGGCCTGGCGTTGGTGAATCAGGGCGTGATGTCATTGCAAAGGCGTAACACCCCCGACCTCACATCCATGGCCGGGGTTCAGGAGCTTTAAACTTTGTCCAGCATGCCAGCCGTCATGAGCGTTGTAAGGGATCTGATCCTCAAAGCCGATGACGATCTGCGCTACCCCAGCAGCGGTGAGCTGAACTCGATTGTGGAGTTTCTCAGCCAGGGGTCCGTCCGTCTTTCTGTGGTTCGGATTCTGTCTGACAACGAGAAGAAGATTGTTGATGAATCGGCACGGCAGTTATTCAGTCTCCGCCCTGAGTATGTCGCTCCCGGTGGTAACGCCTATGGACAGAAACAGCGTGCCCAATGCCTGAGGGATTACAGCTGGTATCTGCGCCTTGTGACCTACGGCGTTCTTGCCGGCAGCACCGAGATGATTGAACAGATCGGTCTGGTCGGGGCGCGTGAGATGTACAACAGCCTTGGCGTTCCCATGCCTGGAATGGTGGATGCCATGCGAGCAATGCGCGAGGCTTCTTTGGTTCTTCTCTCCGATGATCAACAGAGACTTGCCGGACCCTATTTTGATTTTCTGATTCAGGGAATGCAGACCAGCACCTGATTGCGGTTGTCCATTCATTGGCTCAAGGCCCTCAGACGAGGGCCTTTTTTAATGCACCACAGCCAGCCAAATGCCAGAGCACTGATTCTGTCCATGCGTCTCGGGTCAGACGCTAAACGGGACTCAGTTAATTTCTTATGCGAGACTCTCGAGAATACTTGCTTCGGCCGACTGTCCGGCCAGAGCTAACTTCAATCGAAGCTGCGTCACTGTGTCTACAGCAGGTACGCCAGCTAATTAGCCCTTTGCGCTAAAGCCATTTGAGCGGTTCAAAACCCCTTGGACGCATGATCGCCAAAAATGGACCTGTGATACGCCTGCGATCTGCGATCGTGCGAGAAAAAACTAATTTGTCACCCCAAAACAGTGAGATCTCCACCTCCAACACAACACCTTGTCGAAACACCTTGTCGATTCAATTAAAACTGCAAGAAAAACGATTGATCACAGAAATACCTCGTGCGACCCATATAAGACAAAAGCTGGGACTCAATAAGCGTCGCAAAAGAGACTATTGAGATCCAGGGTTGGGTGTTGCTTGCGCGTTTCTATCCCTCAGCCTGATCTTTCTGGCGATACAACTCCTTGAGCATCTGATAGGCCTCATTCAAGCGGCGCATTGCTTCAGTCGATCCGCCTGAATCGGGATGGACCTCAACAGCCTTTCGTTTATAAGCATCGCGAATCGTGCGCAAGGTCAACGATTGCCCTGCTTGGGTTGGCAGTTCAAGTTGTCGTAAGGCTCCATGCAGCGTCATGGTTGATTCAAGGGTTTCGAAGGACGTGACCTTTCGGCTGCGTTTGAACCGGTTCACAAATCGACGAATCAACGTTGGAATCCGATCAGTGACCGTTGCTGTGGCAAATGGGTCTTCCAGCACCGCTGCTGCGACGATCACCTGTTCAAATCGTGGTGTCTGCACAGGCCAGTTGCCACAGATTTGATCCATCGCATTCTTCACCTGAGACCAGGTGAACGTTCGCCCCTCGCTGCCATCAATCTGCGGCCAGATATCCCTGGCCATCCAGAGCATGACCGCTTCCATCACTGTTTCGCCTGGGGATGAACCGTAAAGATTCATCCAGTGCTGCAGTGCACTGTCAGACCATGCCTGGAGTTGGCTTTCGCTGATCGTTGGCACCACTGGTGCATCGACGGACGTTTGCGTGACTTCCAAGCTGGATCGAATCGCAGCTGTCCGATTTCTGACAAACCCTGGAAGATCGATTCCACCCCCGTTGGTTCCCGCGGTTCGTTGGGGCGTGGGTGGAGCCGAGTTGATGGGATCATCACTCTCCACTGTGGAACTGTTGTGCCGGGACCCAACCAGCACAATGGCCCTGTCCTCGTCGTAGACAGGATCACTACCATCCAGGCTGGTGGCATTGCTTGAGGTGATGACGCCATCGTCCTGAGACTCAGAGGGTGAAACCTCAGCTTCGGCTTCGAAGATTTCTTCAAGCAGTCGTTCCAGGCAGGCACCCCTTGAACGGGCATGCCATTCCCTGCGCAGCTGATCAAGCCGATCAACGAGATGTTCAGGGAGTTCGAGGCTGATCCGTTTGCCTGGCATATCTACGAAACGTTTGGCCCTTAGGGCTGGAAGGCTATCGACCTTGGAGACGTCGTAGCCATTCTTGCTGGGCTTTGATCGCCTCGCGATAACGCTGTTCCAGTGAGCTGTTCACCCGTTGGGGCATGATCATCGCCGGAGACATCGGATTGAGTCCACCACGTGGTGCCACGATGACCGGCGGTGGCGGCGGCGGCGTAAACGTGTTGGGCTTCGGAGTGTTTTGCTTTGTGGCGGGTTTTGGTGCTGGATTTGTGGTTGTTGGTTTCGGTTTGGCAGTGACTGCCGGAGGGGGAGTGGCAGGACGAACTTTGCGTGCTTTGGCAGCGGCTTGAGCCTTGCGTGCTGCCTCCAGCATTTCTTCCCGTTGCCTGAGCATGGCGAGCTGGGTGTCAGGAACCACGCTCAGCAGGTGACCTGGGGTGGCATCCGCTGGATACACAACACTCACCGTGACCTTGTTGGGAGAGCTTCCTTTGAGATTGAGTTTGGCAATGGAAAGACTCTGCCCAGAGCGCATACCAACATGAACCTCCTGATATCCCTCGTCTGTCTTGATACCAATCGAACCTCGAAAGGCAGTGAATGCTGGACGACCAGAAGCGACTGGATGACTCAGGACAAGGTCATGCGGACCCTCTCCGGAAAGATTCATTTCTACATCAAAACGAACGCCGTAGGTGCCAACGTTATTGACAGCTGAATCGACCATCTTGGTCGTTAATTGGTTGACTTGAATTTCACGAGTTCCAAAATGATGCTTTCGCGTACTTGTGAACGGCACGTGCAAAGGACCCTGATCAAGATCGTGCCTTATTGAAGCCTTGTATTCATCACCTAAAGCGACGCCAGCAACACGAGAAAAGATTGTTCCCGCTTGAATCTCTCTCACTCGATTGAGATAGATTCGGCCAGGAGCGAGGCGACCTTTGTTGAGTACAGCAATCAATTCATTGTCGTCTTTTGTTTCTTCGGCAGCGATCACTGCCATCTGAAATGGTCCATCGCTATTTCCACGGAGCAGCCCATTCATGATTCCGCGTGCAGGAAGAACGCTGCTCACGATCACTTTTTTACTATTTGGTGGAATGACCACTGTCTCGGGAAGACGGCGATCGAGCTCTCTTCGAAGAATTTGTACGGCAGTCGCATCGCCTGGTCCTGTGTTCCAGGGCCTTCGACCGAGGGGCTTCACACCCATCAGGCGATTGGCTTGATAGGGCGCTTCAAAGCTATTTTTCACTGAACCCTGCTCAAATCGCAGTGTGACCGGTGTTGATCCTGGGTTAATAGCGATCGCAGCCACAGTCAAAAGGCCTCTGGCCCTCCGTCCTCCCAATTTGCTGGAATCTTGCGGGTAATACTTATGGTGCATGTGTACACCGAACTCACCATTGAAGGTATAAGTAGCGTTCTTTAAAGGTTGGTTTGTTTCTGCTGCAATGGCTTGTCCAGGTGCTGTGTTGACTAGAATTCCTGGGCCCTTAACAATCTCCGGCTGATTGGAATGCAGGACCGGCACATTATTAAATGTGCCATTCAAAGGCCTGGCTCGTTGACCCGCCATCAGAGGCACATACGCATGGGCCGGGCGAATCTCCACAGCCGTGCAAATCCCAACTGAGACGCCGATTAGGACCAGTTGTGAGATTCGGCGAGACACGCGAGACTGGATCCTCGGAGGGCGCATGCGATAGCGCAAGTTCCAAACTTAATCGTCAGATCTAAAACCGCCAAGTCGCCTACGACCCCGCGCCTTGGATTTTCTCTCGGCAGGATGGTGTCAACAGCGCTCATCCCATGTTCCCTCCTTTCGATTGCATGCCCTGTGCCGATGCTGAGTGGCAGCACAAGCAGAAATCACGGAAGTTGCGCATGCTTCGCTTCTGGCGCGATGGACTTGAGCGTCAGCTGGCGGCCGTTTCTGCCGCCATCTCCACCCTTGAACAGCAAATCGAACGTGATCAGTCTGCCCAGAGCTGAGGTTCGAGCTTCAAACGGAGCTGCTCTAAGCCTCGCTTCACGCGTCGTTGCATGGTCATGGCACTGACCCCGGCCATTCTCCCTGCGGCTCTGAGGCTGCGGCCGTCGAGGACAACGTCCTGGATGGCTGATCGTTCAGGGCCACCCAACGCATTCAGGGTGTCTTGAATCAGTCTTGAGCGCTCCAGCTGCTCGATTTCTTGGGTGGTCTCGTGCCGAGAGTCCGCAAGGGTCTCATCGCAGCAGTACACCCTTCGAAGCACGGCTCCAGACCGATGCTTTCCTGGATCTGTGTTGCCTGTGCTTTCCTGCAACCGTCTTGGACAGCGCACGACCGATGCGTCGTCTCTCAGATAATGGAGGATGGCGCCGCGGATATGCGGTTTGGCGAATGCCTTGAATGGTGTGCAGCGTTCTGCGTTGAAGTTCTCCGCCGCTCGAAGCAGGCCCATGAGACCCACCTGTTTCAAGTCATCGGCGTCGATTCCGCAACGTCTGGCGTAGTGCCTTGCAATTGGAATAACGAGCTGCAAATGCTCTTTCACCCTCTGGTTGCGTTGGATTGTTTGCTTCTTCATGGATTGGTTTCGTGATCCCCTGTCTCGGCAGGGCCTCATCCCATCCAGTCGTCATTCAGGACTCACTGTCATCCGTGGCATCACTGATTCGGCTTACAACCTCCTGGAGTAGCCGTTCACCTCCGTTGTGCTCCAACCAGCCAAGATCTGAGTTCTGAGTGGCGAGAAGATACCCGGCGAAACCAAGGGCGTTGAGGCTGAATCCTGAAGCTCGCTCCTTTTTGCGCCGGATCAAGGCCATCCACTTTGGAGTGAGCAGAAGGTTGTAAGGAGCCCGAGGAGGTTGCTCCGCATCAGCATCGCCAAGGGCCAGCGTCATCGCGAGGGAGCGATACAGATCGTGCAAAGCGCGGGACTCCTGCTCTGGGTCGGAGAGGTTGGGACGCTGCACTACGGCGCAACTGCCGATCAGTGGATCGCGACTCACGGCCGTCTCGACTGTGTTGCCTCCTTCGAGGATGTGGAGAAACCAGCTTTCGCGAGGGCACGTCTTTTCACCGCTCTGGCGTCGCAGCAACTGCAGATGTCGGTGCGGTTGGCTCGCTCCAGCCTTAGGCCCACTGTTGAAGAACCACAATCCACTGGTGTCGCGGTCAACCCGCACCAGTGCGTTCCAGTCTGTGTGGGTAAGCCAGTGAACCTGCGACGCCCATTGCCTGGTGATCAGGAGCAAGTGGCCTGTCTGAACGGGGTATTTGTTGAGAATCAGCACATGGTCGCCCCCGATCGAATCGATTTCGAGTTCTGGATCCCAGGGACTGAAGGGATTCGGCTTAGGTCCCTCCGGCCGATGGTGTCTGGGTAGCCGGGCATTGAGTTGACGCAGTTCGAATTGTTCGCCGCCCGGCCCTGGACACGGCAACCGGGAGGTCGTCAGAGGGATCAGCGCTCCATGCTCAAGCGCCTGGCTGGATTGGTTTAGCGCTGCTGTCCAGAAATGTTCATTCCCCATCGGTTCTGATCCTCGCCAGAGATGCTCCGACGTAGTACCTGCCGAGGATTTCGTTGAAGCGCAAACCCTCCTCGGCCAGTTTCTGAGCTCCATGCTGGCTCATGCTGGCACCTAGATGACCGTGGGCTTCCGTCGAGATTTCCCGGGTTGCTGCATACAGTGATTCCACCAGCCCTCCCTGAAAACTGAGGACGATGCCACTGGTGGCGGAGGCAGCTTCACGGGTCGACGCGGTGTTGCTCATCAGGCCGGCGTAAGCCTGCCATCGCGTTGTGTCGCCAAGATTCCAGTCATCCGTCGCTGGACGAATCACATGCACGAGGGCATAAGAACGTGCAGCCACAGCTTGCGCTTTCAGTGCTTCCCCGTTCCAGTGCGAAGGCATTTCAGCTCCGACAACGGAGGCCACGTAGCGCTCGAGGTTGATCTGATTAATAGCGGTCCAGCCCTTGCCTCTGTTTAAAAGATGGATGGTTCCTTCGTAAGCCCTGTCATTCACCACCACACGTCCACGTTCGCTGCCACAACTGATCAGTCCCTTCCCCTGAACGGCCAAAAGATCCATCAGCGTCCCTTTTGAGATCACCTCTCCAGAAGAACGACGGCAACGGGCACCGTTTAGAAGCGAGATGCTGCGGGGCGGCGACTGACTCAGGAGTGCAACCTTCAGCTGAGGATCAGCTGATCGACCAGCTTCAGGAATTGCCGGAACAGTGACAGCGCTGGGTGTTGGAGGCTCATCAGCTCTCCCCTGAGCGGTGACGGGTGAGGATCCTTTCTCATCCGAACCATCAAGCAATGTTTGCAAGAGGATTTCGGAGGCTGTTGGGTCTGGTTGTGAAGAGCGGCCTCCGTATCCCCACCAAAGACCTAGTGCAACAACACTGGTGAAGGTGGTCAACAGCAGTGACAGTGAGGGAGTGAATTTCATATCCGCGACAGCGGCGGCTGAATCATGCCTGAATCAAGCCAGGAACGGTGGTTGGGCCGTGCTCTGATTGTGGGTGGCGGTGGCATCGGTGAAGTGCTGGCGTCCCAGCTGGCCGATCGCTGCCCCCAGCTCACGGTCACGCTCTGTCGCCGGAACCCGAAAGAAGCATCCGACTGGCCTCTTGATCTGGAGAATTTCGAGAGCCTCTCCAGGCTCACTCAAACGCTCTCCAATGACCACTACCCCCTGCGACTGGTTTTCAACGCCACTGGTCGCCTGCACGGTCCCTCTCTGCAGCCCGAGAAACGACTTCAGCATGTCCAGTCAGACCAACTGGTCGAATCCTTCAAAATCAACGCGGCCGGACCCCTGCTGCTGGCTAGAGCCGTAGAGCCGGCGCTACGTCGCGATGAACCCTTTCATTTCGCAAGTCTCAGTGCCAGGGTCGGAAGCATTGGCGACAACCGCAGTGGCGGCTGGTACGCGTATCGCGCCGCCAAGGCTGCCCAAAACATGATGCTGCGCACGCTCAGCGTGGAGTGGGCTCGTCGCTTTCCCGCAGCCACAGTGACAATGCTTCATCCGGGTACGACCGATACTCCTTTGTCGCAACCCTTTCAGAGCTTCGTGCCACCAGAGAAGCTGTTCAGCCCAGGTCGAGCAGCTGGTCACCTGCTCGATGTCCTGCTTCAGCAGACGCCCGAGCAAACAGGTGCGTTTCTGGCCTGGGATGGTCAGCGGATCCCCTGGTGAGCGTGTTCACGCAGTATCTCAAGAGGGATCACTGCCAGAGAGGCCTGTTCGGTCGCTTCCAGGCGAACGGGGGGTGCCATCCCGTCCTCCATGGCCTGTTTCCAGCGTGGTGCGCAAACGCACCAGTGATCACCAGGTTGAAGCCCGGGAAACCCATACGCGGGCATCGGAGTGCTCAGATCATTGCCCTGCGCTTTGCTGTAACTGAGAAAGCTTTCGGTCATCACACAACACACGGTGTGCTGTCCGTGATCTGAAGGATCGCTCTTGCAATGACCATCGCGGAACCATCCCGTTAAAGGTTCACAGCTGCAGAGCTCAAGCGCAGAGCCCAGAACGTTGAGATCCGTTCTCGGATCTATGATTTGAGCATTGCTCAAGCTGGTCATTCGCTCCCCTAAAGCCCTCCAATTCTGACGAAGGAGTGCCACATTGCGCGACCAAGAGGTTGACGGATCCCGGGGGCGAGGCGTTAAAGGTCATTCAGTTATGCCTCCTCGATGGATTGGGAGTTCACTGAAGACGCGGCGTTCCTCGCCCTCTGCGATGCCTTCCGCGAAAGCGGCGAGTCCTCTGCAATCGAGTTTTTGGCCAATGGTGAGGGTGCCTTTCACTTTCAGGACCTTGCCCAGAACGCGGCTGGTGAAGGGATTGATCTGAGTGAGTCGAGTGCGCTCGATGAGTTTCAACAGGAAGTGATCGACACCATGGAGAAGCTCTGCCAAGACTGAGTGGCAGAGCCTCGATGTCGGTTCTTCGGGTCAGCCGAAGAAGAAGGCAATCTCCTTGGCCTTCAGACCCTCCCAGCCCGCTTGGAGCAAGCGCTCGTTGAGCGTGTCCTGGTCGAAGTGCTTGGCACCTGTCCGAACAACGCGATTGCGCATCGACTTCCGAACACCGCTGCGCTTGCGCTGGCCTTCGAGATTCATTACTTCTCGATAAAGGGCAAGCATTGCATCAGGCAGGGGTGATCCATCGAGATCAACCCCTGCATCAATGGCTTTGTCGATGGCGTCAGGCCCGCTGAGATCCATGAACGGAAGTGAAAAGGCCGCTGCAGTCTGTAGCAAGCCACAGCTTCAGGCGCTGAAATACCTGGCGGTGCTATGGAGAGCAACAAGAGCCGTTGTGCTCTGTTCGGGATGGAGTTGATCGCTCTCGTCCATGCTCAGTCCAATTCGTTCAGCACCGAGCCAGAGCAGTTGCTGGCGAGAATCAGCCACATTGGGGCAGGCGGGATAACCGAAGGAATAGCGGCTGCCGCGGTAGCGCTGCGCCAACACATCCCTGAGAGGCATGACGTCGGGATCCGCGAACCCACATTCCCGACGGATCCGTGCGTGCGTCCACTCAGCCAGTGCCTCAGCCATCTGAACCGCCAGTCCGTGGAAGAACAGATAATCGCTGTAGGAATCTGCTTCAAAGAGCTTCTGAGCGAAGACAGAGGCTTTCTCGCCCATGGTGACCGCCTGCATGGGCAACACATCAGTGGGGTGCCCGCTGGAGAGATCGCGATAGAAATCAGCAATGCAATAGCGATTGCCACTGCGCTGACGAGGAAGCGTAAAGCGCCCAAGCTCACGGTTTGAATCGGGATCAAACACAGCAACGGCATTGCCGTCACGTCCGCACGGGAAGTAGCCGTAGGCAACAGCTGGTTGCAACAGATCCTCGTTCAGGGATCGCTCCAGCCAGGTCTGAAGGATTGGCTCGGCTTTTGCTTTCAGATCTGCTTCGTAGTTTTCCCTCGACTGATCCTTTCCTTTACGCATTTGCCATTGGCCGGCAAACAGCGCTTGACGATCGAGATAAGCAATGACTTCCTTCAGAGGGATCTGTTCAGCACCCTGCAGCACCTTTGAGCCAAGAAATTCCGGACGCAGAGGGGGTTCTTCAGGAACGACATCTGAACGTTCATCTGTAACAACAACGGCGGCGGCTGCTTCGCTGGCTGGTGCAGGGGTCCCATCGTTTGGCCTCTCCTCGGATGATGAGTCGAAGTCCCCGCCGAGGCTGATCCCCTCGGGTATGCCGTTGAGGAATCCCTTGATGTTGTCCCAATGCCCCTGCTTACGAGCGTCCACAAAAGCATCCATGAAACGCAGATCGGTGAACGCATCACGCCCGTAGATCACTTTTCCGTTATAAACATCGCTGCAATCTTTATTCACAAAACGGGGCGTCAGAGCGGCGCCCCCTAAAACCACAGGAACGTCAATCCCAGCATCATTGAAGGCCTGCAAATTATCTTTCATGAAAGCAGTGGATTTCACGAGGAGACCGCTCATTGCGATGCAGTCAGCGTCATGTTTTTGTTGGGCTGAAATGATCGCGTTTATGTCTTGCTTGATCCCTAAATTGATGACTTCATAGCCATTATTAGTAAGAATAATGTCAACAAGATTTTTGCCGATGTCATGAACATCTCCTTTGACTGTGGCGATAAGGAATTTCGCCTTGGCGCTGCGCTTGCCTTCGCTTTTCTCCATATGAGGCTCGAGGAAAGCAACAGCCGCTTTCATCGTCTCTGCAGACTGCAGCACAAATGGAAGCTGCATCTGGCCTGAGCCAAATAGCTCTCCCACCACCTTCATGCCATCAAGCAAGAAGGTATTCACAATGTCGAGTGGTGGGTAGGTTTGGAGCCCTTCGTTGAGAGCGCCCTCGAGGCCAATCCGCTCTCCGTCGATGATGTGTTGCTTGAGCCTTTCTTCAACGGGGAGATCAGCAAGTGAAGGGCCTGAAGCTCTTGCATCCTTTGCGCTGACGCCTTCGAACAACGTCGTGAGCTTGGTGAGCGGGTCATAAATGCACGCATCGCCATCAAAGCGACGCGCATCATTGATCAAATCACGGCAAACCTGCTGGTGATCAGCATCAATTTTGACCAAGGGAAGAATCTTCGCCGGTGAAACGATGGCGGCGTCCATTCCTGCCTCACAGCAGTCATGAAGAAACACTGAGTTCAGCGTGATCCGCGCTGCTGGCGACAGTCCGAAACTCACATTGGAAACACCGAGAACAACATGAACACCAGGGAGTTCATCACGAATCCGTCGAATGGCAGCAATGGTCTCCGCACCGTTGCGACGATCCTCTTCGATTCCGGTTGAAATAGGTAGCGCAAGCGGGTCGTAGAAAATCTCTCTTGCGGGGATTCCAAACTCAACGGCATCGCGATAAGCACGCTTGGCAATTGCAAGCTTCTTTTCAGCAGTTCGAGCCATTCCGTCTTCATCGATCGTGCCGATCACCACACCGGCTCCATACCGTCTAGCCAGCTCGAGAACCTTAAAGAAGCGTTCATCGCCATCTTCGTAGTTTGTTGAGTTGAGAATGCATTTTCCACCGGCCACCTTCAGGCCAGCTTCCATCTTCTGCCACTCGGTTGAATCGAGCATGAGCGGGAGATTCACATTGGTGACGACTCGCGTCACCAACTCATGCATGTCTTTCTCTCCGTCCCGTCCCACGTAGTCCACATTCACATCAAGAACGTGAGCGTTCTCTTTCACCTGACCACGCGCCACGGCTACGAGGCCATCCCAGTCTTCTCCGTTGAGGAGTTCACGAACCTTCTTTGAACCACTTGCATTCAAGCGCTCACCGATGATCAGAAAGGAGTTGTCCTGGAAATAGGGAGTTGCGCCATAGATCGATGACGCCGCAGGTTCATAACTCAGTTGCTGACGTTCAAGATGACGGGTGCGCACATCTCGCACAGCGGGTTTGAGCTCTTCAGAAATTTCAGACAGTGCCTTGATATGAGCCGGTGTTGTGCCGCAGCAACCACCAATCACCTGAACGCCAAGGTCTTCCACGAAATGCATTAATTGCATCTTCAGTTCCAGGGGTGTGAGCCGGTAATGGGCTACACCGCCGATGTTTTCGGGCAGTCCTGCATTAGGGATGCAACTGACCACGAAGGGTGAGAACTCGGAGAGGTATTTGATGTGTTCTTTCATTTGCTCCGGGCCCGTGGCGCAGTTCAGACCCAGAACATCGATGGGAAAGGGCTCGAGAATCGACACCACAGCTGCGATATCGGAACCAACCAGCATGGTTCCGGTGGTTTCCATGGTCACCGACACCATCAAGGGGCGTCGTTGACCGCTGGCCTGGAAGGCCGCTTCGACCCCCTGCAGGGCCGCTTTGATCTGCAAAACGTCCTGACAGGTCTCAATGATGAACAGATCCACATCGCCGGCGAGCAGACCTGCGGCTTGCTCCTTGAAGGAGTCACGCAGTGTGTCGAAGTCGATATGGCCCAATGTCGGCAGTTTTGTAGTCGGTCCCATCGAACCAGCCACGAACCTGGGCTTGGTTGTGCTGCTGTATTGATCGGCCATCTCACGCGCCAGCACGGCTGCACGTCGATTCAGCTCAAAGGCTTGATCCTCTAGTCCGTATTCGGCGAGGACCACCGAGGCGGCTCCGAAAGTATCTGTCTCGATCACGTCGCATCCCGCGTCCAGGAACAGACGGTGAACGGCCTGAACCGCATCTGGTCGTGTGACGACGAGGTTCTCATTGCACCCTTCAAGAGCTTCTCCGCCGAAGTCGTCGGCCGTCAGGTCCATCTGCTGCAGTGATGTCCCAGTCGCGCCGTCAAACACCAGAACAGGCTTGGAATGATCGTGAAGACGCTCAAGAAAACGGGAGGTTGCAGTACTGGGTTTGCTCTGAACTGCCTGCATCTCACCAAAACCGTTCACACCATCCTAAGAAAAGCTCCGTGCTTCCTTGGTCAGCGGGTCTACATCACCCCACGCAAACCATCAGCGATC
The DNA here is from genome assembly GCF_014279875.1 of Synechococcus sp. MEDNS5. Taxonomy (NCBI): domain Bacteria; kingdom Bacillati; phylum Cyanobacteriota; class Cyanophyceae; order Synechococcales; family Synechococcaceae; genus Synechococcus; species Synechococcus sp. MEDNS5. Next base: position 1,172,132 of record NZ_CP047952.1, on the reverse strand, counting down.
GAGCTCGATGCGTGTCACCCAGTGACGGAACTCCTCGTCCCGACCCTCGGTGATCGCGATCAGGCGTTGACGCAAGGCATCCATCACAGGACGTTGATGGGAGAGGACCGTTGATTCCAGCTGACGGATCGGCGTGATCTTGGCAGCCGTTCCCGTCAGGAACACTTCATCAGCAATGAAAAGTTCTGTCTTGTCGACCGGGCGCTCGATCACGTTCAGTCCCATCGACTTCGCCAGTTCGATCACGCTGGCACGGGTGATCCCCTCAAGGATGTCCTGATCCACTCCAGGCGTGATCAGATCGCCGTCCCTGACGATGAACAGATTCATGCCGCTGGCTTCACTCACCTTGCCACGGGTGTTCATCAGCAGTGCTTCGTCGAAGCCGCTGCTCACGGCCTCCGTCTTCGCGAGTGAGCTGGTGATGTAAGCCCCGCTGATCTTCCCTCGCAGCGGCAGGGACCGGTCTTCCTGCCGTGTCCAGCTGCTGATCCTGCAGCTCACCCCCTCCGGTGACAGATAGTCGCCGAGTTCCAGCCCATAAATCAGGAAATCGGTCTCGATGTTGTGAAGCCTGGGTGCGATCCCGAGATCGCTGGTATACACGAATGGTCTGAGATAGATCGGTATTGCTGGGCGATTGGCTCTCAACATCGTCACCAGTGCATCCATCACTGTGGCCTCACTGAGTTCCGAAAGCAGGAGTCGGGCGCTTTGAGAGAGACGTCGTGCATGACGTTCTGCTCGAAACAACAGCATGCCTCCGGGCTTTGAAGGATCTGGGATCGCGCGCATCCCGCCGAAGGCTCCCGTCCCGTAATGCAGAGCATGGGTCGCTACTGAAACCTTGGCTTCCTCGAACGGAACGCAGCGTCCCTGGAACCAGGCGTAGGGAAGGAACTGATGCATCGATGACGGTCCGATGATCAGATCTTCTCACTTGCACGCTCCGCTGCGCCCATCACTGGAGACAATGGGCTTATGCATCGTTTAACCAGTCTCCCCGGCGGCGATACCGACGATCCGGTTTCTTTTGTGGAGCAACCGAGCGCTGAGGTGCTCTTTCTCAGCAGCGCCAGTACGGATTTGTCGGCTCTGGCAAGAATTTTGGACGATTGTCCCTCGCAGGACTGGGATGGCCGAATCCGCGCACTTCCCCTCGATGCCCTGAATCATCCTGCACAGATCGACCACTATCTTTCCAATTGCACATCGCTCACACGACTGATCGTTGTGCGTCTCCTCGGGGGACGGGGGCATTGGTCTTACGGCTTGGAACAGTGCGCTCTCTGGGAATCCGCCAGAACTGAGCGAACTCTTCTCATCCTTGCCGGAACCGCTGATCAGGATCGCGAGCTTCACAGCCTCGGATCACTGCCTGAAGGCATCAGCGACGCCATGGCGCTCCTGCTGCGTGAAGGGGGTGAAGACAATCTTCAAACCTGGTTGTCGGGACTCCGCTGGATTCTCGAGAGCGGTCATGACCGATCGGGATCTCAGGAACCGCCATTGCTCACGGCTGTTCCCTCTCCGGATCCTGACCCTTACGACTGGCTGCAGGAGTCGGGACCACGGATCGGCGTTCTCCTCTACAGAGCGCATCGCCAGTCGGGTGATCTGCTCTGGTGCGATGCACTGCTGAGCGCCCTTCGCCAGCGCGGTCTCTCTCCCCGTGCTCTCTGGGTCAGCAGCCTCCGCGACGCGGCTGTGCAGGAGGCCGTTCAACGGATGTTCAGCCAACAGCAGGTTGCGCTGGTGATCACCACGACATCCTTCGCATCGGTTCAGTTCTCGGAAGCTGGTCTGGGAGCTCCGCTTTGGGACAGTCTCGATTGTCCAGTTCTCCAGCTCCTGAGTTCATCGCGTCCACGCAGCTTCTGGACGTCGTCGTTCCAGGGTCTTGATCCCATCGACCTCTCGCTGCAGGTTGTTCTTCCTGAGCTGGATGGGCGGATCACCACAAGAATCGGCGCTTTCCGTGAAGTGCTCAAAGCGGACGATCGGTTGTGCACGGCCGTGAAGCGTCTCGAACCCGACAACGCAGGGATCCATTGGATCGCTGACCATGCCCTCGCCTGGATCGATCTTCAGACGACCTCTGCAAAGGAGCGGCGACTGACGCTCCTTCTGGCCAACTATCCAGTCCGCAATGGACGCCTCGCGAACGGTGTCGGACTCGATACCCCAGCGAGTTGCTTGAACATCCTTCGTTGGCTGCAGGCAGAAGGTTTTGATCTTGGACCTCAGCCCTTGCCTCAGGATTCCGATGCCCTGATGGCGATGATTCTTGCCGGGCGGACCAACGATCCGGAGAGTCATCTCAGATCTCCCCTGACCCATCTCCCGCTCGAGACCTATGTGAGCTGGTGGTCAACGCTTCTGCAATCAGCCCGGGACGTCATTGAAAGCCGCTGGGGTCAGCCCCACGGTGCCGAAGACCTCGATGCCGAAGGATTCGCCATCCACGGAATCCGATTCGGAAAGATCACCGTACTGGTGCAACCGAGTCGTGGATACGACCCCGAGCAGCTCAGCGATCTCCATTCACCAGATCTTCCTCCCCCTCATCGTTATCTGGCCCAGTACCTCTGGTTGCGCCGTGAAGAGCGCTGTCAACTGATGATCCATGTGGGCAAGCATGGGAGTGCCGAGTGGTTGCCAGGTAAGTCCGTCGGACTCAGCGCGTCCTGTGGCCCTTCCCTGGCTCTCGGTGCCATCCCCCATCTCTATCCCTTCATCGTCAATGATCCGGGGGAAGGATCCCAGGCCAAACGTCGCGGACATGCCGTGATCCTTGATCATCTAACCCCGCCGCTTGGCAGGGCTGGGTTGCACGGCTCCCTGCTGTCTCTTGAAGCGCTGCTCGATGAGTACATCGAAGCGCGTCAGCTCGGCGCGTCACGCTGCCGTGCTCTGGAACAACAACTCAGTGCACTACTCGTTGAATTGGACTGGCCAGGTCGACCTGACACCCTCAATTCGGCCACAGAGTCCTCGCACTGGAGCGCCACACTGGAGCAGGTCGAAACCTACCTCTGCGAACTGAAGGAAGCCCAGATCCGCACCGGATTGCATCAACTGGGGCAATTGCCTTCATCAGCATCGCTTCTCGAACTGTTGATCGCCATTGCCAGAGCTCCTGTGGCGGGCCGCCCGGGTCTTACCCAATGGATCGCTCGTGAGTGCAATCTCAGCGTTGACCCCTGGTGTGATGAGGACGGAATGCTCCTGGTCGCCAACGACAGAGACATCCTGCATTCCTTGGGTGCGCCCGGCTGCCGTCGGGTCAGTGATGCTGTGGAGTGGCTTGAGGGTCAGGCACAACGGCTGTTGCAACGGCTGCTTGGCCTTGAAGAAGAAGATTTAGACAATGCTTTCATCGCGCTGGCCGATCCACTGAATCGCATTCTTGGGGAGCCGTCGCTTCCTGCATCGCTTGAGTGCATCAGGACGGATCTCTGGCCTCGACTGCAGCACTGTGGTGTGCGGGAGCGAGATGCCTTGCTGGCGGCGGTCTGCGGGCGTCGCGTCTCAAGCGGTCCCTCGGGTGCACCCACGCGGGGACGGGATGACGTGCTGCCTACAGGACGAAATTTCTACTCCGTGGATTTGCGCGGACTTCCCACGGAGGCAGCATGGGATCTTGGGCGGCGAAGTGCTGAACAGCTCGTTGAGCTCTACGAACTTGAGCACGGTGAGCCTTTACGCCATCTGGCGTTGTCGGTGTGGGGGACAGCGACCATGCGCAATGGCGGAGAAGACATTGCCCAGATGTTCGCCTTGCTCGGCGTCCGCCCTGTCTGGGACGGGCCGACTCGTCGCATGGTGGATCTCGAGCTGATACCCCTCACATTGCTTGGACGGCCGCGAGTGGATGTGACCCTGCGCATGTCGGGTTTGTTTCGGGATGCCTTTCCCCAGCTACTGGGCTGGGTCAATCGTGCCCTCACCATGGTGGCTGGACTGGTCGAGCCGGAGGCAGAGAATCCGCTGGCCCATCTCACCCGGTTGGAGGGACCACAGTCCAGGCTGTTTGGTTCAGCACCAGGAGCCTATGGAGCTGGTCTACAGGCTCTGATCGATTCAGGTCAGTGGGAGCGTCGTTCTGACCTTGGCGAGGCTTATCTGGCCTGGAGCTCCTGGCGTTACGACGGCGATGCCGTGGCCCATGCGGACCGACAGGGTTTGGAACAGGCGCTTCGCTCAGTGCAAGTGGTGCTTCACAACCAGGACAACCGTGAACACGACCTCCTGGATTCCGATGATTACTACCAGTTTCAGGGTGGCTTGGCCGCTGCCATCCAACAGGTCGGTGGTCACTCGCCCAGGCTTCTGTTTGCAGATCACTCACGCCGCGAACGTCTGCGGATTCATGGCCTCGAACGGGAGATCGACAAGGTTGTCCGCAGTCGTCTGCTCAACCCCCGCTGGATTGAGGGGATGCAACGGCATGGGTACAAAGGGGCCTTCGAAATGGGTGCCAGCCTCGACTATCTCTTTGCCTATGACGCCACCACGGGGGCCGTTCCCGACTGGTGCTATGCCCGAGTTGCGGAACGCTGGCTACTTGATGACGAGGTTCAGACGTTTTTGCAGCGGATGAATCCCTGGGCTCTGCGGGACATGGCAGAACGGTTGTTGGAAGCATCTCATCGCAAGCTGTGGAGCAACGCTGATGCCTCCCTTCTCAAGGGAATTAGGGCGTTACTACTGGAGGCTGAACGAGCGGTCGAATGCGGTGCTGACCCAAACAGCTGAAGTGCTGATCACTTGTTGAGATCACGCACCATCGCACGGAAAGGATCGATTGAGCCAGGTTTGTCGCTGGGGGCAGCACCACCACGCGCCGGGGCTGCTGCAGGGGCTTCCTGAGGCTTGAGCTCTTCCTTGCGTGCCACAGGTGCAGAATCAGGGGCACTGGGAGTGTTGACACCAGAAGCCTTCAGAGCACTGCCTTTGAGTTTTTGGTTCAGCTCCGACTGGGTCATGGTCTCGGCGAACGTCTTTTTCACCGGCTTGGGAATCCCGTCCTTGATCAGGCTTTCCATGGGTTTTTCGGCTTTCGGATCCCCGAGACCATCACTGCGCTTGTCCACCTTGAGGTCGAGCGCATCAACTTCCGTGATGAGTTCTTTGCCGCCAGGGTTATCAAGTGTGCCAGGGAAGGTACGACGGATGGTCTTGGCTTCCCGCATGTAATCCCTGTTCCCGAGGGTCGAGGAACTGTCACTGTCGAGGTAGTAGGCCTCGGGCTTGGGTTTTGCCTGCTTGGGCCCGGTGGCCTCACGGGTCCGATCGGAATCGGAGGAACCGGAATTGAGCAGACGGTCGAAGAAACCCATACCCGAAATCAGGAACGTCAGTTGAACTTAGCGACCTCTCAGGTCAACTCCGTGGCTGTCGGTTCCACACGTACGCAAAAGGCCAAGGTTCTTCAACTGAGCATCGATCTGTTCACAGACCATGGGAGTCCACTGCCACTGCGGTTGCATGTCGTAGTCGTACCAGGCTTCGCCACCGTCGATACCCAGATCGGCAGCGGCATCGATCAATTCACGGAATCCCAACCTGTAACGAGCAGGGTGAGCGAGAACGGCCAAACCTCCAGCGTCGTGAATGGCCTTGACCACGCTGTCAGCACGCAGTGCTTCTCCGACAACGGCATCTCCACGGTTGTAGACCGCCAACGTCGGATGTCCCGGTTCGAAACCGAGGGCCAACATATGAACCAGACAGCCACGAAGAATGCAGCTGATTTCCATCCCAGACCAGAGTGTTGGCACTGATTGGCCATCGGTCTGCTGCGCCCGCAGCCATGTCTGCATGGGCAGGTAGGCAGCAGTCGAATGGTGATCTGTGACCGCGAGGTGACGCAGGCCATTGCTGCTGGCCTGTTGGATCAGATCCTCCGGTTGAAGGCTGCCATCACTGCAGATGGTGTGGCAGTGAAAATTGAGCTCACTGGGGCAGCTCTCAGGACCGACTGTCTCAAGAATCGCTCGAAGGGGGTGCAGATCAGCTGGCATGACCGGACTCCGCAGCGATGGATTCAGCTTTTAACCGGCGCCACCGGGCATAGAACTGGATGGAAGCAGCCATGAAGACCACGAGCCCCACGATGAACCAGGTGGCTGCACTAGTCGGGAACTGAGATTTGAAGACCACCAGCATCACCACGATCACCAGGAGCAGCGTTGGCAGTTCATTCAAAGCACGCAACTGCTTTCCACTCCACTGACAGTGACCTGCCTGTAGTTGACCCATCAGCCTGTAGCAGAACCAGTGATAAACAAGCAGAGCTGCTACAAAAGCAAGCTTGGTGTGCATCCATCCCTGTTGCAGCCATGTCGGTTGCGCGACCAGCAATCCGACGGCCATCGACACGGCCACGATCATCCCGGGGGTCGTAATGATGTTCGCCAGTCGCTTTTCCATCAGCCCGTACTGGTTTTTGAAGGCCAGACTCAGGTCAGGGGCCAGCTCCTCGGCCTCCACGTGATAGATGAAAAGACGGACAAGATAGAAGAGGCCTGCAAACCAGACCACTACACCCACGATGTGGAGGGTCTTGAACCAGAGATAGGCCTCGGCAGGAAGCGTCATCGCCAGGGAAGGACTTGAGGGGACCATAAGCAGGGTTCAGACCAGCCCGTCAAGAAACCCAGACGCACAACGCTGGTGATTCAGGAGCGTGCCTGGATCCATGCGATCAAGATTCCTCGCCATCATCGCCAGTCGGTACTGCTTTCGGAAGAAGTCTTCGTGCCGTTTGATGAAACTCCAGAACAAACCGTCCCAGACATCACACCAGCCACCCTTTTTGTAGTCGGACATCTTGCGGACATAGTTCGAGCCTGAGAGGTAGGGCTTGGTGGTGAAGAGCCCTCCGTCAGCGAACTGGCTCATGCCAAAGACGTTCGGAACCATCACCCAGTCGTAGGCGTCGACAAACAGCTCCATGAACCACTGGTACACCCTTTGGGGATGAAAGCCGCAGAGAAGCATGATGTTGCCGAGCAGCATCAGCCGTTCGATGTGATGGCAGTAGCCACTGCTCAGGGCATGGCTGATGGCGTCATCAACCGGAGGAAGTCCCGTTGTCCCGGTGTAGAAGGCGTCAGGGATTGGTCTGTCCTCAAACTCCCAGAAATTGCTGTTGCGCATGACCACACCATGCCGGCGATACATCACGGCCATGAATTCCCGCCATCCGACGATCTGACGAATGAATCCCTCCAGAGAATTGAGAGGAATGTCACCGTCCGCAGCACGCTCGAGGGTGCGGTCAAGAACCTGTTGTGGCGTTAGCAGACCCACGTTGAGCATCGGCGTGAGAACGCTGTGCCACATCACCCGGTACTGGGTGCTGATCGCATCCTCATAAGCACCAAAGTCACGGAAGCGATGGTCAAGGAACGTCTGCAACCATCGTTCCGCATCCTCATGCCGAATCGGGTAACCGAAGGGCTCCCAGCTGCCGATGCCAGGACAGTGCTCAGCCTCGAGTTCTCGACGAGCTTGTTCGACTTCGGCACCACTGTCATGAAAGGGCTCGGCTGGAACGCTGATCCCTTTTGGGAGCTTCTTGCGATTGTCGGCATCGAAACTCCATTGGCCCCCAAGCGGTCCTCCGTCGCCGTCGAGAAGCAACCCCATCCGCCGGCGCTGATGCTCATAGAACTTGGCCATAAAGGGTTTGCGGCCGGTGGCGAAGTGCTCCTCAACCATCGAAGCCGGAGTGAGAAGCATCGGCGAGTCCAGGATCTGCAGTACTCCCCCCGTGCGGTCCACGAACCGCCGCAAGCGTTTCTCGAGCAGGTGGTCGAGCGGATCAGCCAGGTGGTAGCTGACGAACCCAGATTCCAGCAGGGCTTGAAGGTGATCTTCGGTGGTGCTCGCTTGGTGATGGCGGCGATGGAAAACGGTGTAACCCTTACCCCGCAACGTCTCCGCATACACCGTCATTGAGGCCCTGTGCAGCAGAAGGCGCTGCCTGTGCACTCGGATCGGCCATTGCGGATCCGTGCCGAAGAGGAGTGGGTCCTCGATCAGGGCCACGGGACGCCCCTTGCTGATGGCCGGATGGTCCGCAAACAGCTGATGGGGGAATACCAGGGTGATCTCCATTGTCAGCGGCCCTCACCGGCCAACCGACAGGCCCTGCGGCCAAGGGCGGTGGCATAGGCCCGATCCACGGGGCCGGAGCTCGGGCTCAGCTGCCCTGCGAGGCAGTTCATCACCACCTTTTCACGATGTCCCTGTTGATCATTCAATTTGAGCACCAGTTGCCAGTGGTTTTTTGCACTTCTGGTGATGTCATCAGCGCAAACAGGACCCGTACAGAGTCCTGGTGAGGCGTAAGCAGGATTGGGAAACCAGGCGCCTGAAACCATGCCGATCAGACAGAGGATCAACGGCAGAACGCGGATCATCGGCTGATCGGCTCCGAGACTTGAACCGCTCCATCCTGCTCTGTGTCCTCTTCGGGGTGGAAGAACCGGCGGATATCGCGCGCTAAAGCGATCCCCACGCCGGGGGCCTTGGCAAGGGTCTCGACCGAAGCCAATTGAATGGCATCAATCGAATGGAAATGGGCGAGCAGGTCTTTCACCCGCTTCGGTCCTACCCCGGGGATATCCGAGAGGCGCGACCGTTTCATGCGTTCCCCACGCTTCTGACGATGAAAGCTGACGGCAAAACGGTGGGCTTCATCGCGGAGCCTGCGCAGCAGGGCGACTCCCAATTGGTCCCTATCAGTCTCGAGCGGCTGGCTTTCCCCAGGCAGAAAAATCTCCTCCCGTTGTTTGGCCAGAGAGCAGATGGTGAGGTCCTCGTGCAGATCCAGTTCCCTTAACGCCTCCATCACCGCCGATAACTGACCTTTCCCTCCATCAATCATCACCACATCAGGCCAGTCGTTGAGTCCATCGGTCTGCAAAGCGCTGCCGCCTTTCTGACGCAGTGCTCCCACATCCACACCCTCTCTCTTGGCCCGAGCCCATCGCCGGAAACGCCTGCGCATGATCTCCGCCATGGCCATGAAGTCATCGCTGTGACCAGCGCGGATGCTGCTGCTGCGAATCTTGTATTTGCGGTAATGCTGCTTAGCAGGAAGACCATCAATGAAGACAACCTGGGATGCAACGGCATCACTCCCCTGAATGTGACTGATGTCGTAGCCCTCGATTCGTCTCGGTGGCACTGGAAGCTCAAGGAGCTGGGCCAGATCCTCCGTTGCCAGAGCCTGCTGTTCCTGACCTTGTTTGGCGCGCTGCAACTCATAGTCGGCGTTGCGCTGAACCAGCTCGATCAGATCCGCTTTCTGACGTTGCTTTGGGCAGTGAATTTGAACCCTGCGTTCCCGTTGTTCTGAGAGCCATTCCTCAATCAGTGTCTGCTGAGGGAGGAAATGCTGCACTAGAAGTTCCGGAGGGATTTCAACGGAATCCACCTGGCTGTAGTGCTCTTCGATCACCTTTTGAAGCGTTAGTCCGGGCGGTTGGTTGGATGCGTCCGCCAGATAGCCCAAACGACCCACGAGCTTTCCAGCCCGCATCTGAAACAGTTGCACTGCTGCCAAACGTTCATCCCCGGCCATGGCGATCACATCACGACTCACCGAGGAGTCAGGCAGGCTCATCTTCTGGTCAGCAGTCAGTTGGTCCAGCCCCTGCAGTTGATCTCTGATCTTTGCGGCAGCCTCAAAATCCAGCCGTTCCGCGTAACGATCCATCTGCTGGTGCAGCAACGTCTGCAGCTCATCACTACGCCCCTGAAACACCATTGCGACCTTGCGCAACGTTCGGTGGTAGTCCTCAGAGCTGATCTTTTCCTGGCAGACACCTGGACAACGACCGATGCTGAAGTTGAGACAGGTTCTGTCGGGATGCAATGGACGGGGTCGCTGCCGCAACGGGAAGACCCTCTTCACGAGAAAGAGCGTTCTCCTGAGCAGACCCACATCCACGTAAGGGCCATAGAAGCGATCGAGTGGGCTACGGAAGCGGCGACGACGGGTGATGAAGATGCGCGGATATGTTTCGCTCCAGGTGATGCAGAGATAGGGATATTTCTTGTCGTCTTTGAGCAACACATTGAAGTGAGGCTGCTGGTTCTTGATCAGATTCGACTCGAGAGCGAGAGCTTCGGCCTCACTGTCGGTCACGATGAATTCGATGTCACAGATCTGGCGCACCATCAAGCGGATGCGCGGGCTCAGGTCGTGTCTGCTGCGGAAATAGCTGCGCACGCGACTGCGCAGGCTCTTTGATTTACCGACGTAGAGAAGGCGGTCGTCCCCGTCCCGCATCAGATAACAGCCGGGTTCGGTGGGAATCTCCTTGAGGCGCTGTTCGAGCCGTTCCGGTTGCTCAATCAGGGTGGGCATGCGGCCAATCTAAAGAGACCGATGTGCATAGGATCCGCCCGGACCGCGACATCAATCGGATGAAAGCGCTGTATCCAGGCAGCTTCGACCCTCTCACCCTTGGGCATCTTGACCTCATTGAGCGAGGGGCATCCCTTGTGGATGAACTGGTGGTTGCTGTTCTGCAGAATCCTGGGAAGTCCCCAGCGTTTCCCCTCGAACAGCGTCTGCACCAGATCACCGCTTCCACCCAGCACCTCGGCAATGTGTCCGTGATTAGTTTCGATGGGCTGACGGTGGCCTGTGCCAAAGAACAAGGCACACGCCTCATCTTGCGTGGACTCCGGGCCATGAGCGATTTCGAATATGAACTTCAGATTGCTCACACCAATCGCTCGCTCGATCCGGATTTCGAAACCATTTTTCTCACCACGTCAGCCCACTACAGCTTTCTCAGCAGCTCGGTCGTGAAAGAAGTGGCTCGTTTCGGTGGTGCAGTCGACCACATGGTGCCGCGGGTGGTGGCGGAAGACCTTGCGAGGTTCTTTAATTCGGCTTTCGCCCCCCCGTCGCGATGAGCGAGATCCGGTTCTCCGTACTCGACCAGCTCGATCAGCTCGAGGAGATCATGCTCGAGGGAAGCCGTATTCCCTTCAGCGGTGGGAGGCTCGTGAACGAGCAGGATGCCGTCGAACTGTTAGACGCGGTTCGCGAAGCGATGCCCTCCCAAGTTGCTCAAGCCGATCAGCTGCTGGAGAAGCGCGATGAGTTCATCGCCACGGCTCGCTCCCAAGCTGACGAGATCGTCGCGAATGCTCAACAGCAACGCGAACAGCTCGTGTCTCAAGCCTCCATCCGTCAGGAAGCTGAGCGACAGGTGAATGAGATGCGTGAACAGGTTCGCCAGCAATGCGAGCAGCTTCTGCAGACCGCGCGTCACCAGTCCGCCCAGATGGAACAGGAGATGCAAACCAAGCAGGCCCAACTGGAGCAGCAGTACGCCACTCGCAGACAGCAGCTGGAACAAGAGGCATTGCAGCGCCGTCAGCAGCTCGATCAGGAAGCGATTGAACTGAAACGTCAGCTCAGCGAACAACATGAGCGGAACCGGCTTCAGTCCTTGCAGGAGCTCGATCAAATCCGTCATGAAGGCTTGAGGCTTCAGAAGGAAGCTCAGGGCGAAGCCGAACGCTTGCATCAGGATGCATTGCAATTCCGTCAACAGACCCAACAGCAGTGCGAGTCCTTAATTCAGCGGAGTCGCCAGGAAGCTTCCACCGTTCAGGACGGTGCCAACCGATATGCGGAACAAACCCTCGGTGAGCTCGAACAGCGCTTAAAAGAGATGGCTCAGGTGGTGTTGGCTGGCCGTCAGGAATTGGTGAAGATTCAGACAGGACGCACTGAAGCTCCGATCAATGAAACAAGCGACTCGAAGGCTGTTCCGATCAGCCGCGCCCGCCGTGCAGCATCGCGGGTGCGACAGATGAAGGGCACGGGCTGAATTTGAGCACGGATCGCAGAATCTGACCGATCACCGTGTTCGGCCGGGTCGAGCCGTTGGAGATCATGCTCACATAACGGGGCCCATCAGCGGTTTGCAGGATTCCGGAGATGCTGCGCACGCCGCTGATGGTTCCCGTCTTCCCTCGGAAGCGTCCATCGATGGGAGTGCCTCTGTAGAGATTTCTGAGTGTGCCCCGTTGTCCGGCAATGGCCATGGAGGCCTGGTAGTAGGGAGCGTAAGGATGCTGATCCATACGCATCAGCAAAGCGGCAATGGTTTGGCTGGTGACCCTGTTGTTCCTGGACAGCCCACTTCCGTCAGCAACCCGCAGCCCTTGAACGGGGAGACCCTGTTCCCACATCCAGCGTTCCGTCGCTCTGGATGCAGCCTTCACGTCCCAGAGGTCGGCCGCCTGACGCATCAACACCTCAGCTGTGAAATTGTGGCTCTCCGTGTTGGCGAGACTGAGCAAAGCATGCATGGGCGCTGAAGTCTCCTCATGCAGAACCACCATCTCCTCCCGATCGCCTCGATTGGAGATCTCAGCCATGCTCAGAGGCTGGGCCTGCTGGATGCGCACGGCACCACCCCTCCGTTGCACCTCTTTCTGAAACAACCGCTGCAGTCGGTTGTAGGGATCGCTGACGGCACCACCAACGGCGTTGCTGGTCAGGGCCAGCCGCGTGATGGGTGCCCCGTAGGCATAACCACGGTCAGCAGGATGCCAGTCACTCGGCCACCAATTCCGCCTTGGCTCCTCGCGCACCATCAAGTTGACCGGGCCCGATGTCACCCCTCGGGATCCACCCTGACGAAGAGCTGCGAGCGCAAAGCGCTGCAGACCGGCAATCCCAAGGTCGGGATCCCCCTCTCCATTCAGCTCCATGGAGCCATCAGGTCGCTGGATCAGGCGAGTCTTCAGCCGGAAATCGGGTCCAAGACGATCCAGGGCGTAAGCCGTGCTGATCAGTTTCTGATTGGAGGCGGGGATACGAGCGATGGAGCCATTGATATCCCCAAGTAAATCCCCATCACTGTTCAGCACCGTGACAGACCACACCCTGGGCTCAGAACCGAGATTGGCCTGGATCGCCGATTGCAGGGGCTGACAGGAACGCGCTTTTTGCAGCTCAGGGAGCGGTTGCTGGGTCTCAGGAGCCGGAGGGGAGATCAAGGGAATGACCTCGGCTTGGACGCCAGCTGGCAGCGTTGCTGCCAAAAGCACGAAAGGGCAGATGCGTGTGTTCATTGCAGGTCGATCCCGCTGACGATTCCATTCAGCCGATAAAGGCGGCCGTCGAGTTCGACGGGCGTTCCCACCTTGAGCTTTGTGCCTGCTATCACCACACCTGAGGGGGTGACGGTGGCTTCGCTTCGAAGAACAAATCGAGCGTCGAGGATTCCTTGGTTCTGACGATTCGGATCAACAGCAGAGACGACCCGTCCATCAGGTTGCACAGCAACGAGCTTCCTGCTGATGTCATCCACACGAATGAGTTCCGCACTGCCGGCAGGCTGATTGCGAATCACAAGGTTGGTTCGACCGCGATCGATGGCCTGCTTGATCAGGCCATCAGGGTCTGCAGAACTCGAATTGCGGACATCCACACTCACCAGAACCGGCTTCACGGAGCCTGTTGCTCTGGCAATCGTGTTGCTGAGTTTCGGGCTCCAGAGCACACCAGCGACGGCTGCCACTGCCACAAGAGCGGCAGCGGCATCAATCACTGACAGGGAGCGAAAACGATCCTTGATGCCCATGAAGTTCCGAGGGAGCTTGCACCCTAAAAGTGTTACGGCCTGTGATCAACCTCTGAGATCGTCAATCAGCCGATCCACAGCACCCAATGTCTGGCGCAATCCATCCACTGATGGACTGACGGCTGCATCGATCTGCTCAGGGTCAGGACGTTGTTCGAACCGATGAATCCAACGGTATCCATCGGGATCACAGCGGAACAGTTCCCATTCCTTCTGACGTTCCAGTAGCAGTGCCCCTTGCGCGAGGGGCTCTAGATGGAATGCGCTTGACCAGGTGGCCAAAAAACCGCGGCGTCTGGAACGGGCCACACTGCCGATGCCGACCCCGGCATCTTCGAGCCGTCCATTCACAAGCACAACAGGCTCTTTCCACAGGTTGCAGATCGCTTCAACAGTTTCGTAGTCGCTTGGCTGGGCACCAATCAGCAGCAACAGTTCGCCTCGGTTAGCCCAGGCCGGATCCCTCTGCAGCTGCATGAAATCAACGCAACAACCGGCGAGATCAGGCGCATCGCGTTTAGCGAGAGCCGCCGCGCCAGCATCGGGAAAAGCCACCAGCAGCGGCCAGCTGCGTTCCTTAAGCGTTCTTGCCAGACGCAGTGCCGGACCCATGACCCGCAGGCCTTCGAACCGCCAGGTCACCATCCAGCGTCCGCGCCGAACCCCACCCAGCACAGACTCCAACGCTGCAATCGTGCGCTGCTCAGCCTCGAGAAGATCAGCGGGAAGAACAGCGCTCACGAGCCATCAATGCAACTTTGGCGGAGCGTACTGCGATCGCTCGATCAGCTTTCAGCACAAGCCAGCAACGCACGTTCAAATCGCTCAATGATGCTCTCGATCTGGTTGGACGTGTTCCAGAACCCGAGGCTGAGCCTCAGGCCCGAACGTCTCATTTCCCGGGGAATATTCATCGCTGTGAGCACCCTGCTATCCGTGTCACGCCCTGATGAGCAGGCACTTCCACTGCTCACGGCCAGCCCCTCTTGATCGAGAACGCGCACCATTCGCCGACCAGACAACGGCTGGCCTGAATGGTCGCGAAGCACCAGAGCCAAATGATGAGGGAGGCGTTGATGAGGTTGACCAATCGTTGCGACACCAGCTGTTCGACAGAGCTGCAGCTCCAATTCATCCCTAATTCGTCGGATGCCATCGCCGCTGTCAGGCAGCCCATCCAGGTCACATCGTTGAATCTGCGACAGGGCCTCAGCCATTCCAGCCACCAACACAGCGGATTCAGTTCCACTGCGCAAATTGTTCTCCTGACCGCCCCCTGTCAACAGCGCGTTGAGTTGCTGTTTCCAGGCTCGACGAATCAGAAGCAGGCCCACACCTCTGGGCCCCCCACATTTGTGGGCTGACGCGGTGAGTAAATCCACAGGCAGGGAGTTCCAGTCGGGAAGGGCCTGGCTGATCACCTGGGTGGCATCCGTGTGGAAGGGAATTCCGTACCGACGGCAAAGAGTGCCGATCGTCTGAAGAGGTTGAAGCGTGCCCACCTCACTCTGTCCCCAGATCACAGACACCAGGCGCGTGGGTGGGCGGAGAAGCTCTTCGAATCGATCCAGTTGGATGAGTCCTTGCGAATCGACAGGGGCCACTGACACATGCCATCCCAAGGGGGTCAGCGCCTGCGCCGCCGCCGTCACGGCTGGATGCTCGACAGCGGAGATCACGATCCGTCCTGGCGGGAAGGACGACGCCAAGCCCCGGATCCCAAGATGAATGGATTCAGTGGCTCCTGAGGTGATCAGCACTTCATCGGGGTCTGCGCCGAGCAGTGCACCGATTTCAACCCTTGTGCGTTCCAGGGCTTCCGATGCTGCAATCCCAAAGGAGTGCAGGCTGGAGGGATTGCCCCAGGCCTGAGTTTGAACATCCAACATCCTCTGCTGCACACCCGGTCGCAGAGGTGTCGTGGCACAGGCATCGAGGTAGATGGGCGTCGCGTCAGCTCTGACCATCACGTTGAGTGCGTGACAGGGTGCGCTGCTCGAGGGAATCTCCGGCGAGATTGATCATCGAATCCAGCGAAGTGGATTCCAGGAACGCCTGGACCCTTGCCTGTGCCTCCTCACGCAAACAACGATCAGGTTGCCGGCAGCCCTCCTTGCAGTCGTTGGCACAGTCAAGGCCTGGAGGATTTGAAGAAACCGAGGGCTTGGGTTCCGCAGCCATCTCTGGGGGACGCCCCTCAGGCATCAGCTCTGGATTCATCACGCCGTCGAAGACAGCTACAGCGGGTCCGGTCATGAAGACCGACCCCTGTTGATCAGGCCAGTTGATGCCCAGCGGACCGCCTGGAAGGACCACGGTTGCCTCGTTGTCGCTGAATCCAAGCAGGACAGCAGCCACCAAAGTGGCGCAGGCACCGGTCCCGCAGGCCAGGGTTGGACCAGCACCCCTTTCCCAGACGCGAATCTCAAGATGCTGACGGCTGTGCACTTTGAGAAAGTGAACGTTGGTTTTCGCCGGGAAGAGCGGGTCGCACTCCAGCTGTGCGCCAAGTGCTTCAAATGGAATCGCCTCCAGATCGTTCACGGGAACCACTACATGTGGATTCCCCATCCCCACGGCTGCGAGGGACAGGGTGAGTCCTTCACGGGTGACTTCACCACGAGGAAGGCCGTTTTCATCTGGGCTCAGGTGCGTCGGAACCATCTCGGGCTTCAAGAAGGGGGCACCCATATCGACGCGGATCTGGCCGTCTTGTTGAAGCTCGGGAATGATGAGACCAGCTGGAGTTTCGATCTTCCAGCTCCGTCCAGGCAAATCGCCATCACTATCGGCAAGGAAGCGGGCGAGGCAGCGAATTCCATTGCCGCACATTTCAGCCTCTGAACCATCGGCGTTGAAAATGCGCATGCGCAGTTCTCCCTGGCCCTGCGGAGGCAGCGCAAGGATCAAGCCATCGCCTCCGAGGCCGAAGCGACGGTCGCAAACACTACGGACCCAGTCAGAATCGGGAGCGGAGATGCCCTCAGGAAGCCGGCCATCGCGACCTTCCACCAGGATGAAGTCGTTGCCGAGACCTTGGTACTTACTGAACTGCAGCATGGCGCTTCGTTACCCCTGAGTGATCCTATGGAGCCGACAAGCTTTGATCCGAGTCTTCCCGGAATCCGTCTTCTTCAATCCTGGATCCGCGACCAGCGAACTCTCAGTATTGAACTGAGCGACGGAAAACGCGTCGACGGCCGTCTCTCATGGCAGGACCCCCTCTACCTGGCCATGCAACGCGATGACGCATCCGATCCAATCCTGATCAATCGTCAGTCAGTGCTCACCATCCGCACCTTGATCTGACCCGCCGAATCCGATCCCTGGTTGTGTCACGATCGCCCCAGGTGTTTTCGTGCCGTGACGGCCTCCAAGTCCTCCTCCGCCACCGCAACGGCTTCTGAACGTCCGGATCGGTACGACCCCATTGCGCTCGAGCAGCGCTGGCAGAGCCAGTGGCAGCACAGCGACCTGTATGCAACGCGTCCACCGGAGCCCGGTCAGAACGCGTTCTATGCCCTCTCGATGTTTCCCTATCCATCAGGAAGCCTGCACATGGGACATGTGCGCAACTACGTGATCACCGATGTGATTGCCCGGGCTCAGCGCATGCGTGGTGATGCCGTGCTTCATCCCATGGGTTGGGATGCATTCGGACTTCCTGCTGAGAATGCAGCGATTGAGCGTCAGGTCGATCCAGGGATTTGGACTGACCGCAACATCGAGCAGATGAAAGCCCAGCTTGCCCGTCTGGGACTGTCGATCGATTGGTCCAGGGAGCAAGCCACCTGCCATGCCGATTACTACCGATGGACCCAGTGGTTATTTCTGGAACTCCTGGACCAGGGGCTGGCTTACCAGAAAGATGCAACCGTTAACTGGGATCCTGTCGACCAAACCGTGCTGGCCAACGAGCAGGTTGACAGCGAGGGACGCTCCTGGCGTTCCGGCGCTCTTGTCGAGCAGAAAAATCTCAGGCAGTGGTTCCTGCGGATCACCCATTACGCCGACGCACTGCTTGACGATCTTGATCTGCTGAACGGATGGCCCGAACGGGTATGCACGATGCAGGCGAACTGGATCGGTCGTTCGATCGGAGCGGAGATTGATTTCCGCGTCAGCGATCACGACGATGCAGTGATCACAGTCTTCACCACAAGGGCCGACACGCTGCATGGAGTCAGCTATGTGGTGCTGGCTCCTGAGCATCCATTGGTCGAAGCTCTCACCTCGGAAGAACAACGAGAGGCCGTCACTGCTTTTAGAGATCTGGTGGGAGAGCTGAGTGCTGATGAACGCACTGCGGATGATCGTCCCAAGCGCGGAGTACCCATTGGGGCCACAGCAGTGAACCCGGCCAACGGCGAATCAATTCCGATTTGGATCGCCGATTACGTCCTGGCCGGTTACGGAACCGGAGCCGTGATGGGTGTCCCAGCTCACGACGAACGCGATTTCCTGTTTGCACGCACCTATGAACTGCCGCTGAAACGGGTGATCCAGGCTGCTGGTGCCAACGAACATCTCAGCGATGGCGAGGCATGGACAGGCCCTGGGATTCTTGTGAACAGCGGTCGTTTCGATGGCCAGTCCAGCGACGATGGCAGGCAGGCGATCACTGCTCACGGTCAGGAACTGGGTTGGGCTCGGCCCAAACGCCAGTACAGGCTGAGGGACTGGCTGATTTCGCGTCAGCGCTACTGGGGGTGTCCGATTCCAGTCATTCACTGTGATCACTGCGGCGCTGTGCCCGTGCCGGCGGATCAGCTTCCGGTGACCTTGCCCAAGGATGTGGATCTTCAAGGCAGAGGAGGTTCACCCTTGGCCTCCCTGGAGTCCTGGGTGAGTGTGGATTGCCCAAGCTGCGGACGACCCGCCCGACGGGAGTCAGACACCATGGACACCTTCATGTGCTCATCGTGGTATTTCCTTCGTTTTGCCGATCCGCACAACACGGAGCGTCCGTTTGATCTTGATGCTGTGGAGCGCTGGCTGCCCGTGCAGCAATACGTCGGTGGTATTGAACACGCCATCCTCCATCTGCTGTATTCCCGTTTCTTCACCAAAGCACTGCGTGATCGTGGATTACTGAACATCCGAGAACCATTCGAGCGTCTGCTTACTCAAGGAATGGTCCAGGGTGTGACGTACCGCAATCCCCGCACGGGTCGGTATGTGGCGCCCTCGGAAGTCAGAGACGAGAGCGAACCCAAAGACCCAGTGGATGGCGGCGATCTTGAGGTGCTGTTCGAGAAGATGTCGAAATCGAAATACAACGGTGTTGATCCCGCTGCCGTGATCGACCGCTACGGCGCTGACACGGCTCGGATGTTCATTCTGTTCAAGGCACCCCCTGAAAAAGATCTGGAATGGGACGATGCAGACGTTGAAGGTCAGTTCCGATTTCTGCAACGGCTCTGGCGGCTGATCGAGAACGTGCGATCAGATCACCAGGATCAGCTTCTGGGAGCACCAGAAGTTGTTACAGAAGCTTCAGGCCTGTCTGAAAAAGAGTCTGAGATTCGTCGCGCAGTGCACACCGCCATCGAAGCCGTCAGTGACGACCTGACGGGTGAGTACCAATTCAATACGGCGATTTCGGAGTTGATGAAACTATCCAATGCCCTCTCAGGACCGCTCGCTGAAGCATCAAGGGGTGTTCAGGCTGAAGCAATCTCAGCGCTGATCCGCCTTCTTGCTCCTTTTGCCCCCCATCTGGCAGAGGAATTCTGGTTCAGCCTCGGCGGCCAAGACAGCGTTCACAACCAGCCATGGCCGAACCATGACCCCTCTGCATTAGTGCGAGACACCGTGGACCTTGTGATCCAGGTGAAAGGCAAGGTGCGTGGTTCGATCAGCGTTCCGGCTGACTGCAGCAAAGAAAAATTGGAGGAATTGGCTTTGGCGAGTGAAGTGGCGGAGCGCTGGCTGGAAGGAAAGCCTCCCAGGCGCGTGATCGTGGTTCCGGGGAAGCTTGTCAATCTGGTGCCGTCCTGACCCTGCTTAGCCCTTGACGAAGCGGAGGGACGCCGGGCTGTCCCAAGTTCCCTGAGCCTGGTATCCACGGTTGTTTCCAGTGAGATGGCGCAGGATCCAGAAGATGGCTTCATCGGATCCCTCACCGATCGCTTGCTGAATCTCCACCACGGAACGGGACGTTCCATCGCTGAGCACCTCTTCCACCTGCTTCTGGAGTTTCAGGATCGCAGCGGCAGCCTTCTTCCCCGCCTCGACTCCTGGCTGGTGATAAGCGTTGATGTTGACTAGCTCGCCGTAGAAACCAACAGCGCGTTCAAACAGGGCGATGAGTGCACCGAGTCTGCGGGAGTCGAATGTGCGCATGCTGATGCTCAAGCTTTGTCGCCCACCTTCGGTGAGCGCAGAACGGGTTCCCTGCACGAAACCGTCAAGGAAGTCACCGGGACGCTCACCATTGATTTCAGGGATGTCTTCAACATCACCCAGAACTTCGATGAAGGTGACGAAGAAGTTATCCACGCCATCGCGGAGCTGCTGCACATAGGCATGCTGGTCTGTTGAACCCTTGTTGCCATAGACAGCGATGCCCTGATGGGCAACGGCACCACTGCGGTCAAGGCGCTTGCCGAGGGACTCCATCACCAGCTGTTGCAGATAACGGCTGAAGACTTCCAGCCGGTCGCGGTAAGGCAGCACCACCATGTCGCGTTTGCCCTTCCCATCTCCGGCGGAATACCAAGCAGCTGCCATCAGAGCGGCTGGGTTGCGTCGCACATCAGCGAAGCGGGTGGCCTCGTCCATCTGAGCGGCTCCGGCCAGGAAATCTTGGATATCACTGCCGATCAGTGCACCAGGCAACAGGCCCACAGCACTGGTGATGCTCGTACGCCCGCCCACCCAGTCGAACATGTCAAATCGTTTGAGCCACTGCTCTTCCGAGGCCTGCTCATCCAGGTGGCTACTGGCCATGGTGATGGCGACAGCCTGACCCGGCCAATTGCCTCCCAAAGACTCCACCCGGTGACGGGCTTGCTCCATTCCCAGGTGGGGTTCGGGCGTACCACCTGACTTACTGACCGTGACCACAAGAGTTGTGCGCAGGGCATCGCCAAGTTCACCGAGCACCCGGCTCATGCCATTGGGATCGACGTTGTCGAAGAAATGGAAGGGCAGCCCATTTCCGGTGTCCTGCAAGGCGCGGACCATCAGCAGGGGACCAAGACCGCTTCCGCCAATGCCAATCCAGAGAACGTCCGTAAAGGGCTGGCCTGTGGGTGACTTGATCTCGCCACTGATCACAGCTTTTCCAAACTGCTCGATGTCGTTGATTTCTGCAGCGATGTGTTGACCGACGGCTTGGTCTGGCGCCAACTGGGGATTGCGAAGCCAGTAGTGACCCACCTGGCGGTTCTCATCCGCATTGGCGATGGCACCGGCCTCAAGCTTTTTCATCGCTTCAAAAGCCTGCTCCAGTGGGGGAGTGAGCTCGTCCAACGCTGCGGAGTTGAGATGCATACGGCTGACGTCCAGCCAGAAACCGAGATCGTCGTGGTACCAGAGGAGATCACAGAAGCGTTGCCATTGAATCTGGGTGTCAGTGGCGCTGAAATCCGGGAAGCTCATCACGAGGTGCATGCACGCACTGAAGGTATCCACAAACCGCTTGGCTGCCCATCAACTGGAATACCGCCGCTAATCTCGACGCATGTCCATTGACAGGTCTCCTGCTCGGGTTGTCTCCATGCGTGGGTTGCTCTGCGCTGCCGCTGCACTGGCAGCCACCTCCGTGGCTTTTCATTCATCATTGCCTCCGAGTTCTATTGCGGACATTGCATCCAGTTCCTCAAAGGATGCACAGGCTGAGTCAACAGTGGGTGAGTCCAATCCTGACCCAACTGACTTCAGTGCGGAGGAATTGGAACTCCTGCAGCGCCGTTTCGGGGTGCATGGTCCCCAGACCCCTCTGGCTCAGCTCTTCACCAGAGGAATGGATCAGCTGCAGCCGCTGCGCGCCAACACCCTCTCAAGGTTGCGGGGTCTGAAACCTGTGATTCAGCGCGAAGCCTTCCGCCATCGCGTCAACCCGATGTTGATCACGGCCATTCTCTTCGATGAGATTCAACATTCCAAGCCTGGCGAAGATCTTCCCTTTGTGGTGCATTCAGGGTTGGTTGATACCCATGGTCCGGCACAGCTCGGGATCAGTGAACTGATCCATCAGGGCCGGCTTCCTGCAGAACCGACCTCTGAGCAGATCAGCGAAGCACGTGATCTGCTGATGAACCCCGATGCCAACATCGAGCTGCTGGCAGCAAAGTTGTCGAGGATCAAGAACGAGCTCGGTCTTGACCAAGGATCGATTTTGATCGCAAGTCGCTCTTATGTGGATGCGAAGGCCATTGCCACCCTGGCCTATCTGCATAACGGCAAACTTGATTATCCAGCCAGGATTTTGCGCTACATGCAAGATCCTGCCTTGCATGGCCTGATTTACAGCGCTCGCCAGCCGGAGAAGCCTTATCTCATCTAATCGAAATCTTTACGAAGGATTCGTCAGAGACAAAGCTTTCCAAGAGCTGCCAAACGGATTTGAAGGTCAGCCCAGGAGAAACTGCGTGGGTCCGCACGCTCGCCGCCAAGATCCACATGCTGATGCGTTGTGATGGCTGCGGGTTGAAACCCAAAGCGCTCAATCCATTCGTCGAGAACAAGAGCCATGGCGTCATATTGCGCTGGGGTATATCCACTGTGACGATTGTCATTGTCATGACCATCCTCGGGTGTCTCCAAACTCAAATGCAGCGCAAAGTTATTCACTGAGCCTTTGAATTTGGCGTTGGTGACAGCCCATTCACCGAGGAATGCCGAGTAACCAGCACCGAAGGCGCGCTGAAGTGGGTCAACAAGATCCACAATTGAGCCATCCAAACCAATCAAGGTGTGATAACTCACTTGATCATCATCACGGGGATGAGGCGTCAGGAACGTGTTGATGGCAGACCCTAGTGAATACACGGTTTCGTGCAAAACCACCACCCTCGGATCGGGGTTGAGTGGTTGCCCCCATGGATTGCGTCGATAGCGACTTCCGAAGTTGCTTGGATCGGCGGGGATGTTTTTCCGCTCTTGAGCAAGGGAGCGTTTGCGTCGCAGCAAACGCTCCCTCACGCTCGGATCAATACCGGAACACTGGCGTGCCAACGGGGAGGACCAGGACAAGGCCTTGGGAGGAAGGGGTGGCTCACCGTCGATGCCTTGGCCGGAATCCTTGTCCTTGCCGACTTCATTGAGAAGGTCAAGCAGAGATGGGCGCCTCGCCCCACTGTCTTTTTCTGCTGTGATACCAACCAGGGACACGAGCACGAACAGTGTTGCCGTGCTGACCAGGACGATCCCAACACCGGGGCGATGCAGCCGCTTCAAGACGGCTGACAGGTTCTTTCTCAGAGGAAGGCGAACCATTGATCGCGTAGAGCACGTGCAGCCTGGGATGCACCAGGATCCCAGGCCAGTTCATGTCGGTCCACCCCTGGATCGTCAAGTGAGAGTTCCGTGGTTTTGAGCAGACCCCTACGGCTGTAGATCACCTTGAGGATCGAGTCGCCCTGCAAAAGATCTGAACAACGCTGCACTGAGCTGCATCGCCAGCCGCGCAGAGCGACCAGTTCATCTCCCACCACCAATCCCCCCCGTTGAGCAGGACCATCGACTTCGGTGCGATCGATCCAGACACGCCCCTGGCGCTCACGGATTAGCCAGCCTGCCGAGGGCGTTTTGCCACGCACAGGATTGAGTGACAGGCCAATCATCTGGAGACTGGCCTCGATCGGCAGTGCAGAACGACCATCCAACCAATCCGGCAAATGTGTTTCAAGCTCTTTGGAATACTCGGTGAAACAGCCGATCAAATCAGTTCGCCGGTAACCCCTTCCATGCACACCGAAGCGTTTCCAGAGACATCGCAACACGTCCGCCAGAGAGTGTTGCGATTGACGCAGATGAACATCAAGGCAAAAGGCCAACGCTGTTCCCAGCCGGTAGTAACTGATCTGACTGTGAGCGTTCGCAGGCGTCTGCTTGTAGAGCCTCACCCACGCTTCCCTCGAACTGTCGGCAAGCGATTGAATGGCATACCCGGGATTCAGCAGCACATGGGAAAGATCTGCTCCTAGGTCCTTGAGAAGATCAAGGCGAGAGGAGAGTCCAGCAAGCAGGGGAAGGGCAAGATCGAAGTAACTCGTGACTCCCTCTGCGAACCAGAGGCCATCGCTGATGACGGGCCTGTCGTAGCGATAAGGAATGAACTCGCTGGGACGGAGTCTCCGTACATTCCACTGGTGCAAATATTCATGGCCGACAAGTTGCAGAAGCTTGCGATAACCGCCTGACTCCTGAAGGGACGGCCAGGGAAACTGCATCACAGAGGCGTTGTCATGTTCCAAGCCTCCATACCCCTCTTCCAAAGACTGGATCACGAGCTGATAATCCTGTTCAGCTGGTGGATCTGAATCAACGAGATCACAGACGGCTGTGCAAACAGCCTCGAGATCGTGCTTGAAACGAGCAGGCCAGCCCGACGGCGGGGATCCGATCAGGATCAATTCATGATCATGCCCGCGCACGCAGAGGCGCTCGGGATGAAAGGTGCCGGCATGAACCGGAGCATCCACAAGCTGATCGAAGTCCTTGGCCAGATACACCGAGCCGATCGCATCGTGCGAAAGGGGAACCGCCACAGACCAGTGCTCTGGCACGGAAACCTGAAGGCAGTGCTCATTCCAACGTTCGCCCTCAACCAACATCACCACTGCGGGGAGGCTGAGTGAAGCAAAATCTGGATCTAGGTGATTGGTTCGCACCGTGAGCTGCCTGGCCTCGAGCCGGTAGTGAATGCACAACGGCTCGCCAGAGGCACAACTGAACTTCCAGCGTTCTGGGGAACGCCGTTCCAAGTCCAGAACTCGATCACCCTGGACGGCTGAGAGGCTGTGGAGGTGCTGTGATGGATCGCGAACTGTGTAAGAGCCAGGCGTCCAGACGGGAAGCGACAGGGTCTGCACAGACTGTTGTGGTGTCCAATGCAACGCGACACCGATGGTCTGAGCGCCCGGACTGGTGAGATCCAGCTGAATGTTGACGCCTGCCATCAGCTCCTGACGGATGCTGGCGTTAGCAACGTGACCTGCTCATCAACACTGGCCACAGCAAGGCTTTGATGGTTGGCATCACGAAGGGCCTGTTGCAAGGCATAGCGACGCAGAACCAGGCTCAGCACCCGCTCCACAGGGAAGGGGTGCGCAGGCCTTCCAAGATCCACCACCACATCGAGGGAGTCGTGGTTGCGGTTCCAGATCCAGCCCAAGGCAAATCCCGTGGAATGGGTAGCCGCAAGAGCCACGTTGTGCGCCGTGCCGAAGGAACTGAGCTGACCTTCGAGCTCCACAACAAAACCCTCAGCACGCAAAGCTGAAGCCAGTAGATCGAGATCCTTAACCAGTGTGGGCAGGATGGAGAGATGGGACATGAAATCCGGATGCCCGCGTCTTCAGACACTAGCCAGATCCTTGAAAAAGAGCCCTCTGAATTCATTGTTCCGGCAATCGGAGCATGGCCGCGATTCACGCCGCCGCTACGGATCGGAATCATGGCGTCCGGCTCTGGCAGCAATCTCGAAGCACTTCACAAGGCCACGACGCAGGGATTCCTCGATGCATCCCTGCGGTTGTTGATTGTGAACAACCCGAACTGCAGAGCCAAGGAGCGGGCTGCTCGTCTTCAAATCCCCTGGCAGCTCATCGATCACCGACTGCACAGCACCCGTGAATCCCTCGACAACGCCCTGGTGTCTGCGTTCCGGGCTGCCGATGTCGAAGCGGTGGTGATGGCTGGTTGGATGCGAATTGTCACCCCGGTTTTGATCGACGCCTACCCCGGCAGGCTGATCAACCTTCACCCTTCTCTTCTTCCGTCGTTCAAAGGATTGGATGCCGTTGGTCAAGCCCTCACAGCAGGTGTCAAGATCACCGGTTGCAGCGTTCATCACGTCCAGGCCGATGTGGATTCTGGAGCGGTCATCGCTCAGGCGGCAATCCCTGTGCATGCAAACGATGACGTGGAGACCCTCGCCAAGCGGATTCAGAGGCAGGAGCATCGGCTTCTTCCCTGGGCCACGGCATTAGCTGGCATGCAGTGGAGACGAGAGGGGCATGCGGAGGTTCAGGGATAGAACGGTGTCAGTGGCAGACCTTCGGTGGACTCGAGGCCAGCCATCAAATTGAGGCACTGAACGCCCTGGCCTGCCTGACCTTTAAGGAGATTGTCAACAGCGCTCATCAGCACGAGGCGACCGGTTCTTGTATCGACTTGAACCGAAAGCATGGCGCGGTTGGTGTGTTTGGCCCATTTCGTCGCTGGGTAGGTTCCCACGGGAAGAACCTCAACGCAGGGCTGCTGCTGGTAAACGGTCTGGAGCACCGTGGTGCAATCCTCCGCGGTCAATCCTGGATCCCTCAACCTGGCGTAAACAGTCGAGAGAAGGCCGCGCACCATGGGGACAAGATGGGGCGTGAACTGCAGTTGGATGGGGCAGCCTGCAACGGTGCTGGCCAACTGTTCGATTTCAGAGGTGTGGCGGTGCCCGATCACGCCGTAAGGAGCGATTGATTCAGACGCCTCAGCAAGGAGAAGGTGTTCCTTCGCTGCGCGCCCTCCACCTGAAGTGCCCGTTTTGGCATCAATGATCAAGCCATCACTCTCGATCAATCCCTGCTTGAGGAAGGGGAGCAGTGGCAACAGACTCGCTGTCGGGAAACAGCCCGGCGCTGCAACCAACCGAGCATTGGCAATGTCCTGGTGATGCCATTCGGGCAGGCCATAAATGGCTTCCTCGCAGAGATCATGGTCTGTTCTTGCTGCGCTCCTGGCCTCCTGCACATACACCGAGGACCATTGATCAAGCGATTTGTAGCGATAGTCCGCCGATAGATCGACCACTTTCACCCCTCGTTCCAGCAGTGGAGGCACCAACTTGCTGGCCAGTCCGTTGGGCAAGCTCAGTACGGCAAAATCCGACGTTGATGCGATGCGATCCGGATCCGCAGCTTCAACGATCCGATCACCATCCAGTGGAAGAAACGGGCAGATCTCCTTCCAGGGACGTCCGGCTGAGCGTTCGCCAGCCAGAAAGCTCACTTGAAATAAGGGGTGCTCTTTGAGAAGGCGCAAGGTCTGGAGCCCTCCATATCCCGAGGCACCCACCACGGCAACCCGTCGATTCAGCATCTCTGCGCCAACACATCAACCGATCGTACCGACGTCGATAATGGTGTCTGAACTCAGGACAACGAGAGCTCTGCCCGAATCTGTCGATCAATCAACGCAAGCTCAAACCCTGTTTGACACCATTCCTGATGCGCTCAAAGCCATTCGCAACGGTGAATGCGTTGTTGTCGTCGACGATGAGCGTCGGGAGAACGAAGGGGACCTGATCTGCGCAGCCCAGTTCGCCACACCCGAACAAATCAATTTCATGGCTACTGAAGCCAGGGGTTTGATCTGTTTGGCAATGCAAGGGGATCGCCTCGATGCTCTGGACCTTCCTTTGATGGTGGACCGCAACACCGACGCGAACCAGACGGCCTTCACGGTGAGCATCGATGCTGGACCGGAGCACGGAGTCTCCACTGGCATCTCGGCCGAAGACCGGTCTCGAACCATCCAGGTGGCCATTCAGGCTGAATCAAGACCTTCGGATCTAAGGCGACCTGGCCACATCTTTCCCCTTAGAGCCCGACCCGGTGGTGTGCTGAAACGGGCTGGACATACCGAAGCCGCAGTCGATCTCGCCCAGTTGGCTGGACTGAATTCATCGGGCGTGATCTGTGAGATCCAGAATGCCGACGGCTCCATGGCTCGGCTGCCAGAGCTGCAGGAGTACGCACGGCAGTGGGGACTACGCCTGATCAGCATCGCCGATCTGATTCGGTACAGATTGGACAATGAACGGTTTGTCGTTCGTCAGGCCCAGGCATCCCTCCCCAGTCAGTTCGGCAGTTTTCAGGCCATCGGTTTTCGCAATGCGCTTGATGGCAGTGAACATGTGGCGCTGGTGAAAGGCACCATCGGTTCGATGAAGGAACCTGTGCTGGTGCGGATGCATTCAGAGTGTCTGACGGGTGATGCCTTCGGTTCACTGCGCTGTGATTGCCGCGCCCAACTCGAAGCGGCCATGCATCAGATCGAGATGGAAGGGGAGGGTGTTCTGGTGTATTTGCGCCAGGAAGGCCGTGGTATCGGCCTGATCAACAAACTCAAGGCCTACAGCCTTCAGGATGGAGGCCTTGACACGGTGGAGGCCAATGAAAAGCTTGGCTTTGCCCCAGATCTGCGCAATTACGGAGTAGGGGCCCAGATCCTCAGTGACCTGGGAATTCATCGCCTTCGCCTTCTCACCAACAACCCCCGCAAAATCGCCGGCCTTGGGGGCTATGGACTGGAAGTGGTGGATCGAGTGCCTCTGGAAATTGATCCAGGGGATTACAACGCCCAGTATCTGGCGACAAAGCGCGAAAAATTAGGCCATTTGTTCGAGGAGCAACCCGAGCGTTCCCACTGGGTGATTGGCCTCGACTCCCATACCAACGATGAAACCATTCTCTCCAAGCTGGTTCAACGCATGGAACACCTGGCTGAAGAACACAAGCTGCAGCTTCAAGCCGAACACAATCCACGCTTGCTCGCACTCTGGGAACGACCGAGATTCGTGTGGTCGATTCAGAATTCTGATCCCACAGATTCAGTGATGCAGAAGCTGTTGGCCGCGATGGCGTCCTGGCAGGAAATATCCCGCATCGGAGTTCTGCATGCAGTGAAAACGATTCAGATCAGTCATCCCCCACAGTGGCTGAACAGAGAAGAGCGCTCGCTGGAGTCGCTCCGAACAACGAAGGAGAAGGCCGGCTGGTTGGAGAGAGCGAACCAGCCGGCATTGATTCACTGGTCCTGAACCGTCACCGTTTGGATCTTGGTGCCGTTTTTGATAGCCAGTACCACATCCATATCTCCGGTCTGACCGAAAACAGTGTGCACACCATCGAGATGGGGCTGGGAATCATGCACGATGAAAAATTGGCTTCCGCCCGTATTGCGTCCGGCGTGGGCCATGGACAGGGCACCGGGAACATGTTTCTTGCTGTTGATCTCGCAATCGATCGTGTACCCAGGCCCACCGGTTCCAGGCATGCCACGGGAACCCTCACGGCTGTTCGGGCATCCACCCTGGGCCATGAAACCATCGATCACCCGATGGAATGAGAGACCGTCGTAAAACCCTTCACGAGCAAGCTTCACAAAGTTGGCCACGGTGTTCGGGGCATCGTTGTCGAACATCTCCAGCTTGATCTGGCCGGCGTCCGTGGTCATGAGAACCGTGGTCAAGGCATCAACACCAAAACACCATGCTAGGCAAGGGCATAATTCCAGCGCCGCACTCCTGCTATGACCAACATTTCCACCCCGCCATCGCTCGACTCGGCCCGGGTGGGCGTGATCGGTGGAAGCGGTCTCTATGCCATCGATGGGTTGGAGGACGTGCGTGAAGCTGAACTGGAGACCCCATTCGGCGCGACATCTGATGCCTTCATGCTGGGGCGCCTCAACGAAGTGGACATCGTCTTTCTGGCGCGTCACGGACGTCATCACCATTTGCTTCCGAGTGAAGTGCCCTATCGGGCCAACGTCTGGGCCATGCGTTCCCTCGGTGTGCGCTGGCTGGTCTCGGTTTCAGCCGTTGGCTCTCTTCGGGAGCATCTCCGTCCGCGCGACATGGTGGTTCCCGATCAATTCATTGATCGCACAATGCAGCGCCCGCAATCGTTTTTCGGCGACGGTTGCGTTGCTCACGTCAGCCTGGCTGAACCCTTCTGTTCCAGGCTCAGTGACCTTCTTGCCTCAGCAGCATCAATGGAGATGCCTACCGGACATCATTTGCACCGGGGCGGAACCTATCTCTGCATGGAAGGTCCTGCGTTTTCCACCCGAGCGGAAAGCGAGCTCTACCGCCATTGGGGGTGCGATGTCATTGGCATGACCAATCACACCGAGGCCCGCCTGGCGAGGGAGGCAGAGATTGCCTATGCCTCGTTGAGCATGGTGACCGACTTTGATTGCTGGCACAACGATCACGACGCGGTCACTGTGGAAATGGTGGTGGGCAACCTGAAAGCCAACGCTTTGGCCACAGGACCGATTCTCAGCCGTTTAATGGAGAGCATCTGCCAAGAGCCGCCGGCCTCCAAAGCGCATCATGCCCTGGCCGATGCCTTGATGACGCCTCCGGAGGTTGTGCCTGAAGCCACCCGCCGCCGTCTCGATCTCTTCACCTCTCCTTACTGGGGAAGCGTGACACCCTCCTGAGGAAGGGTGACCCCTTGGCTGAGCAGTGCCTGCCGAAGGTCCGATTCGTGGTTCTTCAGCAGTGCATCGGCTGCATCAGCATCCAGATGGCAGCTGCCCATCACAAGGGCGCGCTTCACGGAACCGCCTGCCGCACCAAGTAGCACCTGAGAGGCGTCGCGATCCAACCCCAGCAGATCACGAAGAATGCGCATGGAGCGGTCTACCAGCTTGCTGTTGCTAGCGGCAACGTCCACCATCCGATTGCCGTACACCTTTCCCAGCCTGACCATCACGCCAGTGGACAAGATGTTCAGTGCCATCTTTGTGGCTGTCCCAGCCTTGAGTCGGGTGGAGCCCGTCAGCAGTTCAGGCCCTGTTAAGAGCCGTATGTCAACGTCACAGGGCAAAGGAGCCTGATCGGAAGGAACACAGGCCATGGCGATGGTGAGTGCACCAAGCTCGCGGGCGTAGTGCAATCCACCTTTCACGTAGGGAGTCGTTCCCCCGGCGGCGATGCCAACCAGGCAGTCACTCCCTGTGAAGTCTCGATCTTTCAGATCAGAAACTCCTGCCGATCCAAGATCTTCAAGCCCTTCGGAGCTACGCAGCAGTGCCGCAGGCCCCCCGGCCAACACACCTTGCACCAGATCCGGCGGGCTGCAGAACGTTGGCGGGCATTCGGCCGCATCCAAAACACCGAGTCGGCCTGATGTGCCGGCTCCCAGATAAAACAAGCGGCCGCCAGCTTTCAGGCGGTCCGCGATGGCATCCACAGCTTCGGTCAGAGCGCTGATTGCCCCTTGCACGGCCATCTGGGGGCGTCGGTCTTCCTCCACGAAGAGACTGATAAGCGCATCGGTGGGAAGCAGATCAAGGCTGTCACTGGACGGATTGGTCTGCTCTGTCAGCAGATGGCCTCGATCAGCAGACGGTTCAATCACAACAGTCCCTCAAGACGACGACGCACCGCATCCAGATCAGAACTGTCGCGATCAACTTGCTCCTGGGGGCTGTCCAGATCGCCGTCCTGCCAATTGCTTACATCCCGATTCGCGGAGGGAGGAGCGAGCATCAGACGCTCCTCCTCGGTTTTGGGCACAAAACCCTCTGAAACCAAGCGAGCCTCATAACCCGCTTCCCGGCAGAACAACACAACCTCCTCTCGATCAAGGGCTTCAACGCTCGGTGTGGGGAAATCCTGCGCTTCGAGAAGTCCGGCGTAACGCTCAGCATCGTCGCTGTTTTCGAACATGAGCACCACGGTGTGACCTGAAAGCTCCAGGGAGTGAATGCCTTCGCTGTCCTGACCTGCGTCGAACAGGAGAACGTGAACCAACATGCAGATGAATCGCCCATGCGAGTCTCTCATCGTTCTCTGCTCAGGGCAGACCAGACCGTTCGAGACTGATCTCCTGCAAACGTTGGTAGAGAGCACGCTCATCATCCTCCAGCGACGAAGGGATCACGATCACGATCTCAACGAGTTGATCGCCCCTCTGAGTTCCGAGCTCAAGACCTCTTCCTCGCAGCCTCAGCAGCCGTCCACTGGACGATGCAGGAGGAACTTGGAGCGTCACTGAACCCATCAGGGTGGGCACGTTGACGGCGCAACCCAAGGCGGCATCAGGTGGGAGAAGTTCAAGTCTGTAGTGCACCTTGAGTCCGTCGATCCGCAACCCCTCTTCGGTGATCACACGCAATTGCAAAAAGTGATCCTTTCCGCCTGGTGCCACCCCCTCCAGCCGCAGACGCCATCCATCACCGGCCTGGGGTGGTGTGCTCACTTCCACAAGTGTTCCATCACCAAGTTCCAGCTCCACCAGAGTTCCATGAAGGGCTTGATCAGGCGTGAGCTCAACCACCGTCTCGAGATCATCGTGGGATCGGATCGGTGGCGACGGTTGTGGGGAGGGTTCCGGCCAATGGTGCTCGTCATCTTCAATTCGACTGTCCGTCTGCACGGGATCGTCGATGCCAGCGGTTGAACGACGTTGGCGCCCGGAACCAAACACCACGTCCAGATAGTCCTCGAAATCGGGGAATCCAGTGCTGAAAGGGTCGGCATGCTCGCCCTGTCCCTGACGCAAGCGGATCCATTCCGTTTTGCGCTCGGGATTACTGAGTACCGCATAGGCCTCATTAACGAGCTTGAAACGCTCCTCCGCCTGAAGGTCGTTGCCGTTGAGGTCGGGATGCCAGCGGCGGGCTTCACGGCGGAAAGCGCGCTTCAGAGTCTCCTGATCCGCATCAGGCGTCAGACCAAGGAGAGACCAGTAATCGGTTTCAGCGGAAGTTGTCATCGTCCCAAGGGTCGAGGCCTCTGCGTCCACTCCGCTGACGAGAGTCGTAGCCGTAGCGGTCTTGAGGCGTTGACCAGGGGTCATCATCCCAGTCATCGTCGGCGAACAGCTCGTCTTTCAGGGTTCCAAGCGTGCTTTTCAACCCCTGGAGTGGACCCGACTCCGTGCGGCGATCCGCCGTGAGCCGTCGATTCAGCCCGAACAGCGCTTCCTGTAATCCGCTCACAGCCAGTTCCAGTTCCTGGAGATCCTCTTGCTCGAGTAAATCCTGCACGTCACGCATGGCCATTTCCACAGCGCGTTGCTGGCGTTCTGCTCCATAGGGGCCGAATTCCAGTGCCGCATCTCTCAGACGCCGTTCTGCCTGAGCCACCAAGGTCAAGGCCGAGTTACGGCGCTCGATGGTGGCGCGGCGGCGACGGTCCTCATCGGCCCGGGCCTCGGCTTCTGCCAGAAGGGCCTGGATTTCGTCCTCGTTGAGGGTTGATCCGCCCTGGATCGTCACCGACTGCTTGCGTCCAGTGGTTCGATCGGTGGCGTTCACCTGAAGAATGCCATTGGCATCAATGTCAAAAGCAACCTGGATCTGAGGAACGCCCCTGGGGGCTGGAGGAATGCCGGAGAGACGGAAACGGCCCAGGGATTTGTTGTCAGCCGCCATCTGGCGCTCCCCCTGCCAAACGTGAATCTCAACGGACGACTGATTGGGTTCTGAGGTGCTGAACACATCGGACTGGCGCACAGGAATCGGCGTGTTCCTTGGAATCAGGACCTTCATCAGCCCGCCGATGGTTTCCAAACCGAGGGACAAGGGCGTCACGTCATTCAGCAGGAGATCCCTCAGATCGCCCGTAATGATTCCCGCCTGAACCGCAGCACCGATGGCCACCACCTCATCGGGATTAACGGACTGGCAGGGATCATTTGGCACAAGCGTTCTCACCAGTTGCTGCACCATCGGCATCCGCGTGCTTCCTCCCACCAGAACCACATCGTCGATGTCATCAGCACTCCAGCCGGAATCCCTCAGGGCCGCCTGCACGGGGAGCATCAAGCGATCGAGAAGATCGGGACAGAGCCCCTCGAACGTTTCACGATCCAGTGTGGTTTCAATATGCAGTGGACCGTCAGGCCCCGTGGCAATGAAAGGAAGCGACACGGGCGTCGCGCCCACACCTGACAACTCTTGTTTGGCCTTTTCTGCGGCTTCTGTCAGTCGCTGCAGTGCTTGGCGGTCACGGCGGAGATCGAGGTTGTGTTCTTTGAGAAACGACTGCGCCAGCCAATCGACGATGCGTTGATCAAAGTCGTTACCACCAAGCTGGGTATCACCATTGGTGGCTTTCACGTCAAAAACACCATTGGCGATCCTCAGCAAGGACACATCGAAGGTGCCTCCACCGAGATCGAACACCAGGGCACGACGCACGGCACTGCGGTCGAATCCGTAGGCCAGAGCGGCAGCAGTCGGCTCATTCAGGATCCGTTCAACCGTCAGCCCCGCCAGACGCCCCGCATCGCGTGTGGCCTGACGTTGAGCATCGTTGAAATAAGCAGGAACGGTGATCACGGCAGCTTCCACCTCTTCACCCAGGTAGGTGGAGGCATCGTCCACAAGCTTGCGCAGGATGCTGGCCACGAGCTCCTCAGCGGCATATTCCCGTTCGGTTTGCGGACAAGCCACACGCACATTGCCCTGGCTGTTGGCTCTCACGGTGTAGGGCACGGTGAGAGAGCTGTCGTCGAGTTCATCCCAGCTTCGACCAACAAAGCGTTTGAGATTGGAGAACGTGTTGCGTGGATTCAAAACCAACTGCCGACGGGCAGGCTGACCAACCAACAGCTCGTTGTCCTTGGTGTAACCAACGACGGAAGGGGTGGTTCTCGTCCCCTCAGCGTTAGCAATCACCACAGGGCGACCAGCCTCGAGAACAGCAACAACGGAGTTGGTCGTACCCAGGTCGATTCCGACGATCCGTCCCATAGACGCCTGTGGGGACTCCCAAGTTAACGGCCTCACCCGCGGTCATCTAGCCCATGACAAGGTCTGAAGCAGCTTGCGTTAAAGCGTCCTTAGTGAATTCCATACGGTTTCACCGTTACGTTTCGGGGGTCTTTGCCCGAGCGGGATGCCTGAGTCCAAGGAGTCCTACCTCCTGAGGCGCCGTCCACCATCGGAGAGGGTGGTGGATGTGAGCTTCAAATACCTCGCCGTGATCCTGGCGTCGATGGTGGCTGTTGTGTTGTTTGCCATCCTCGTTGTCGTCTTCTGGGGGTCCCTCGAGTCGATGGGACGTTATGGCTGGAAATTCCTGGTCACCTCGAATTGGAATCCCGTAGATGACGAATACGGAGCATTCACAGCCATTTACGGAACGATTGTCACGTCCCTGCTGTCGTTGCTGATTGCCGTGCCACTCGGGGTGGGTACTGCAGTGTTCATCACTGAAAACATCATTCCTCTGAGGATTCGCAACGTCATTGGCGTGATGGTGGAGCTGTTGGCAGCAATCCCATCAGTGGTGCTCGGGCTTTGGGCGATTTTTGTGATGGAACCGTTTATCAGGCCATTTCTTGAGTTCCTCTATGCAACGCTTGGATGGCTGCCCATCTTTTCTTCGCCACCTATCGGACCTGGGACAGCGCCTGCCGTGTTGATTCTCGTTGTGATGATCCTGCCAATCATCACGGCCATCTCGAGAGATTCTCTCAACCAGGTTCCCGTGAAACTCCGCCAGGCTGCCTATGGCGTGGGAACCACGCGCTGGGGAGCCGTCCTCAACGTCATGCTTCCGGCGGCAATTTCGGGGATCGTCGGCGGCGTCATGTTGGCGCTGGGTCGAGCGATGGGTGAGACCATGGCCGTGACGATGATCATTGGGAACTCGAATAACTTCAGCCCATCGCTGTTGGCACCTGGTAACACCATCGCCGCGATGCTTGCCAATCAGTTCGGTGAAGCGGATGGCAGTCAGGTTTCTTCACTGATGTATGCCGCTTTCGTCCTGATGGTCCTCAGCCTTGGGGTGAATGTTTTTGCGCAATGGCTTGTAAAGCGTCTGAGTCTTAAGTACTGATCATGACTTTTTCTTCCACAACTCGCCAAGCGAATGGCGTCCCTGACCTTGCTTACAAGCAGGGACTGCGTCGGAACCTGATCAGTCGACTCCTCACCCTGATCTCTGGTTTGTTTGCAGCGATCGCGGTATTACCGCTGATTGCTGTGTTGGTTTACGTGTTGATCAAGGGCGGCGAAAAAATCAGCATCACATTACTAACCGAACTCCCACCACCACCAGGCTTGGAAGGTGGTGGCATTGCCAACGCGATTATCGGCAGCATCGTTGTGACATTGATTGCCGCAATGATTGCCATTCCTGTTGGCGTAGGCGGTGGTGTTTTTCTCGCCGAATACTCCCGTGGTGGAAAGTTCGCGCAATTCATCCGTTTTGGCACCAATGTTTTGTCAGGCGTTCCATCAATCATTGCTGGTGTGTTCATCTACGGAACAATCGTCACCAGCAGGGTTTTGTTTGGCAACGCCTACAGCGCAGCTGCAGGAGGAATGGCATTGTCAATCTTGATGCTCCCCACTGTGATTAAAACAACAGATGAAGGTTTGAAGCTTGTGTCAGATGATCTTCGCCGTGGCGCACTCGGAGTCGGAGCTTCCAAATTTGTGACTGTGGTCCGCATTACGCTGCCAACAGCATTTACGCCGATTGCCACAGGCGTGGTGCTCTCAATTGCCAGAGCGGCCGGAGAAACGGCGCCTCTGATTTTTACAGCTCTCTTTTCACCATTCTGGTCAGAAGGTATCGACGGAATCTTCAATCCCATTGCCACGCTGTCTGTTCTGATCTACAACTTTGCGATCATGCCTTACGAGGCCCAGAATGAGCTTGCATGGGCCGCTTCCTTTGTTTTGGTTTTAGCCATTCTTGGCATGAACCTTTTCGCGCGCTGGCTGGGTCAGTTCGCGTCTAAGTAATTCATTCAAGTTCTGTTTACCTGTACCTCCTCACTACCAATGACTGTTTCCACCTCTTCTCCTCACCAAGTCTCCGAGAACACCTGTATCTCAATCCAAAACGCCACCATCAGTTACGGCAGCTACGAGGCCGTCAAGAACGTTTATTGCGATATCCCTCGCGGAAAAGTCACAGCCTTTATCGGTCCATCAGGTTGCGGCAAATCAACCGTGCTGCGTGCTCTTAATCGCATGAATGACCTCATCGAGGGATGCTCGTTGCGGGGGCGCGTTCTGTTTGACGGTGCTGATCTCTACGACCCAACGGTTGACCCTGTTGAAGTCAGGCGCCGGATCGGCATGGTGTTCCAGCAACCGAATCCTTTCCCGAAGACGATCTATGAAAACATCGCTTTCGGCGCACGCATCAATGGTTTCACAGGCGATATGGACGAGCTTGTTGAGCGCTCCTTGCGCCAGGCCGCCGTGTGGGACGAATGCAAAGACAAGCTCAATGAAAGCGGATACTCACTGTCTGGTGGTCAACAGCAGCGTCTCTGCATCGCCCGCACGATTGCCATTCAACCAGAAGTCATTCTGATGGATGAACCCTGCTCAGCCCTTGACCCGATCTCCACCTTGAAGATCGAAGAAACAATGCATGAGCTCAAAAAGAGTTTCACGATTGTGATTGTGACTCACAACATGCAGCAGGCTGTACGGGTGAGTGACATGACTGCCTTCTACAACGCTGAAGCTGTGGAGGGGGGATCCGGGAAGGTCGGTTATCTCGTTGAGTTCAATGAGACCGAAAAAATCTTCAATTCACCATCGCAACAGGCCACCCAGGACTATGTCTCTGGTCGGTTCGGTTGATCGACGTTGTCGGATGATCCAGTGGGGGCTCCATCAGGGTTCCCACCATTGGCAAAAAAAACCGGCCCTTGGGCCGGTTTGGAAGCGGAGAGGGAGGGATTCGAACCCTCGATAGAGTTGCCCCTATACAGCATTTCCAGTGCTGCGCCTTCGACCACTCGGCCACCTCTCCAGCGGCTGATGGGGCAAGTGAGAATGTAGCAGGGCAGTCCCTGAGGAGTCGTATTGATGCCGAGTCACCGCATCACCATCCACTGGCGTCAGCAGGGCCGTGTCATCAGCCACGACGTGCAGGAGGGCGAGTACATCCTGCAAAGCTTTGAACGCCAGGGGGACCCACTGCCCTTTTCCTGTCGAAATGGGTGTTGCACGTCATGTGCGGTCAGGGTGTTGAACGGTGAACTCGACCAGCGAGAAGCGATGGGGTTGTCTCAGGAGCTGAGAGACAAGGGTTATGGGCTCCTGTGTGTAGCGCGTGCCGTTGGTCCTTTGGAGGCTGAAACCCAAGATGAGGATGAGGTGTATGAACTTCAGTTCGGGCAACACTTCGGCAAGGGCGTCGTCACCCGAGGCCTTCCATTGGATGAGGAGTAATGCCTGAACGTCTTGATTGCTCTGCCGTTGCTGCTGAAGCTGGGTTGTCCGATGAACGGATGAAAGCTCTCTCTGCTGTGGCAGTGCAGGCAGCGCGCCAAGGGGGCCACAGGTTGATGGAACACTTCGGGAAGCTGACGTCGATTCGCGAAAAAGGACGCTCAGGCGACCTGGTAACGGCGGCTGATCACGCAGCTGAAGCTGAGGTTCTGGGAGTCTTGTCGCATCTAACACCTGAGATCGCCATTCTTGCCGAGGAGTCAGGCGCAAGTGACCACATTGCCGATCTGTGCTGGTGCGTGGACCCACTGGATGGAACAACGAACTTTGCCCACAGCTACCCATTGTTCGCAACGTCGGTCGGCCTTGTCTGGCGCGACCAACCGGTACTGGGTGCCATCTCCGTGCCGTTTCTCAAGGAGCTGTACTGGTGCTGCCCCGGAGAAGGCTCATTCCTCAACGATCAGAAAATACGCGTGACAGAGTGCGTTTCTCTCGATGAAAGTCTCCTCGTCACAGGATTTGCCTATGACCGGCGTGAGGTGCTCGACAATAACTATGCCGAATTTGCCTGGATGACCCACCGCACTCGGGGAGTCCGCCGCGGCGGTGCCGCAGCGGTGGACCTGGCTTTTGTGGCCGCCGGGCGACTTGATGGCTACTGGGAGCGGGGGCTGGCACCCTGGGACCTTGCTGCTGGCGCAGCACTCGTGCAATTAGCGGGTGGATTGGTTGACGATTACCGCGGAGAGGGCTTCGAACTTGGGTCTGGAAGGATTCTGGCCTCTGGCGCTCAGCTGCATGAGCCCTTGAAACAAGAACTCGCAAAGGTGTCGCCGATTCCTCCTCAGCACTATGGAGGGAACCTGGACGTGGGATCCTGATCAGGTATTGATCAAGCGTGATGGCCCTACAGCCTGCCTCTGGCGTCAGGGATCTGAATCCTCAGCAGGTTCGGCGCAATCATGAATTGCGAGAAACACTGGCGGAGGTTTTCAGACTCTGGGGGTACGAAGAAGTCTCTCCACCGAGGGTGGAGCGAATGGACACGCTCAAGGCGGGTGGGGCCATTGATAGTCGGGACATTGTCCGTCTTGTCGCTGATGAACCCTTGGGCTTAAGGCCGGAAATGACGGCATCCATTGCCCGAGCCGCGTGTACACGATTCCAAGATCGGCAACGCCCCTTGCGACTGTGGAGCCACGGCACTGTTTTTGAGAGTCGTCAGGCCGACGAAGGCGGCCTCTGCATCGAAGAAAACTTGCATTGCGGCGTGGAGCTCTTCGGAGCCAATGGTGTGGAGGCAGAACTGGAGCTGCTGACACTGCTGATGGCATCGCTCAGGGCCCTGAGTCTGCCACTGAGTGACCCTCCGCGACTTCTGATCGGCCACACGGGCTTAATGCAATTACTGCTACAGAACATTGACCATCAGCAGCATCAAGCCTTCCGAAGCTGTTTAACGCGACTGGATCGGCTCGAACTGCAGGAACGAATCAGCCATCAACCTCAGCATGCTCATCTGCTGCAATGGCTCGATCGGCGAGGTTCACCTGAGGGAGTGATCACAAAACTCCAGGAAGCTTTTCCGAAAGCTCACGTGCTTGATCAGCTATCAAGACTTGTCAATCACCTCACTCCCCTTGCCAAAGAAACCGGAATCGGCCTTCAGCTGGATCCAACGTTTCAGCCGGTCTACGAGTTGTACGACGGCGTTGTTTTCCAATTGGTTTGTCGAGGCGTTTCGTCCCCAGTGGTTGTCGCCCGTGGAGGTCGGTACGACGCTGTTGTTCAACGGCTGGGAGCAAAAGGAAGGGATGCCACAGGACTTGGATTTAGTTTTTGTGTGGATGATCTGAGGGATCTGCCTGGCGCCTTCGCCATGACATCAGCAAAACCCGAACGGATCCTGCTTTGCTATTCACAGAGCACATCCATGGAACAAGCTCTACAGGTCCAAGCCGATTGCCATCGCAAAGGCCTGAACTGTCAAATCGACCATCAACCCTGCGAGTCCAAAGCTGATGCAGACCAACGCGTGGAGCCATCAGGATGCAGCTCGCTGCTTTGGATGGACGACTAGGATCACGTCTTCCTAAACAAATCCATGGCTCACACCATCGTCACTAACGTTTGCGAGGGAGTAGCAGATTGCGTTGACGCGTGTCCAGTCGCGTGTATCCAACCGGGCAAGGGAAAAAACAAGAAAGGAACAGACTTCTACTGGATAGATTTTGATACCTGTATCGATTGCGGGATCTGCCTCCAAGTATGCCCTGTTGATGGAGCCATTTTGGCTGAGGAGAGAGCCGATCTCCAAAATACAAAATAGTTCACTTGTACGCGATCATCACCCATCAAGCACGCCCAGGTACGGAAAACCCTCCTAGGAAGGCATTGGGCTTAAGTTCACGACTCGATAAAATGTAGTTTTTAAAGCTCGAAATGGCAGTACTAGAAGAAAACGGACAGATTCAGATCCACACCGAAAATATATTTCCAATTATTAAAAAGGCAGTTTATTCGGGCCATGAAGTCTTCCTAAGAGAATTGGTCAGCAATGGTGTTGATGCAATTAGCAAAAGACGCATGGCAGCCATGGCTGGTGACTGCCAGGAAGGAGACGAAGGAACCATTCAAATCAGGGTAGATCGTACAGATAAGACGCTCACAATCAGCGACAACGGAATCGGCATGACAGCCGACGAAGTAAAGCGATATATCAATCAAGTTGCATTTTCAAGCGCAGAGGACTTTTTAGAAAAATACAAACAAGATAGCGAAGCAATCATTGGTCATTTTGGCCTAGGTTTTTACTCGAGTTTTATGGTTTCAGAGCGTGTTGAAATCATCACGCTCTCGGCTCGTACAGACAGCACTCCAGTGCGCTGGAGCTGCGACGGTTCACCGAATTATTCACTGACAGAGGGAGAGCGTAATCATCCAGGAACAGACATCGTCCTCCATCTTCTGGAGGACGAACTTGAATACCTTGAGCCATCACGAATCAAAACTCTCATCAACACCTACTGCGACTTCATGGCAGTACCGGTTCAATTAGAAGGTGAAACAATCAATAAGATGAATCCGCCGTGGCGACGCAGCGCTAGAGAGCTCGAAGACCAGGATTACATCGACCTCTATCATTATCTT
This sequence comes from Synechococcus sp. MEDNS5, assembly GCF_014279875.1. Taxonomy (NCBI): domain Bacteria; kingdom Bacillati; phylum Cyanobacteriota; class Cyanophyceae; order Synechococcales; family Synechococcaceae; genus Synechococcus; species Synechococcus sp. MEDNS5. The sequence goes on along the minus strand of NZ_CP047952.1, from coordinate 1,131,228 downwards.
TATCCATTTCAAGGAGATCCATTACTGTGGGTGCATCTGAACACTGATTACCCCTATAGCCTTCAAGGAATTCTCTTTTTTCCGAAGCAGACAGGGCGAGCAGACTGGGAAAAAGGAGAAATAAAGCTCTACTGCAATCAAGTATTTGTGAGCGACTCAATCAAAGAAGTTGTTCCTCGCTACCTACTTCCCCTTCGTGGAGTCCTAGACTCGCCAGATATTCCACTTAACGTAAGCCGCAGCGCTCTGCAAACAGATCGACGTGTGCGATCGATCGGCCAGTTCGTTTCCAAGAAAGTTGCTGACAAACTCCGCGACCTCAAAAATGACAATCCAGACCACTACGCAGAGATATGGGATTCGGTGGCACCGTTTGTCAAAATCGGAGCCATGGAAGACGAGAAGTTTGCAGAGCAAGTATCGGAATTGATTCTCTTCCAGACAACAGCAGACAAAAATACATCTACAGATTTACTAAATGGAAACGATCGATCTTACACAACAATTTCAGCCTACAGAGAGCGACAAGCAAACGATAACCAGAAACGCGTTCTTTACTGCACAGATGAAATTGCACAAGCTGGCGCACTCACACTTTGGAAAGGACAAGGCGCTGAAGTCATCTTCGCTGAGACAGTATTAGACAGTCAATTTATCCCCTGGCTCGAGTCAAAAGAAACAGAACTAACATTTCAACGTGTTGACTCAGAACTAGACGCTAGTCTTCAGGATGATCAACCTGAATTAAGCGACCAGGAAGGCGAAACAAAAAGTGAGTCACTTAGAACGTTGATCAAAAAAGCGCTGAATAACGACAAAGTGACTGTTCAGGTTCAGGCTTTGAAAGGCGGTTCTGAAGCACCTGCTGCCTTGATTCTTTTACCAGAGCAAATGCGCCGAATGAACGACATCGGAGCACTAATGGAACAAAGACTTCCTGGCCTGCCCGATCATCACATCCTGCTGGTGAACCGACAGCATCCCTTGGTCGAGGCTCTGCTGAGTCTTGAATCAGGATCGGTCGTTATCGCTGATGGAGCCTCATCACCCAGTCACCAGCTTGCGGTCGACCTGGCTCAACACCTTTACGATCTGGCACGCCTCGCCGTTGGTGGATTAGAGCCGACAGAGCTCGGAGGCTTTCAGGCCAGAGCCACCATGCTGATGTCTAGCCTTCTGCAGCAGGGAACATGAAGCCCTTTTGCTAGGATGGCAGCTTGGCAGGTGCCAATTCTCTAAAGGATACGGATCATGTCCAGAGTGTGTCAGCTCACAGGTACGAAAGCCAATAACGGCATGGCTGTCAGCCATTCCCATATTCGTACCAAAAAGCTGCAACAAGCAAATCTGCAGCAGCGTCGCCTTTGGTGGGCAGAGGGCAAGCGCTGGGTGAATCTTCGCATCACAACCCGTGCACTCAAAACAATTCAGAAGAAAGGATTGGGTGCCTATGCCAAATCTCTTGGCATCGATCTAGCCCGTCTTTGAGTCTAGGAGTCAAAGTGAAACGGCGGTTACTACTTCAAAAAGGGTTCGTAGCTGCCGTTACACTCAGCTTGTTTCCAAAAAAAGGTCTGGCACTCGGAGGCAACGCTCCAGACATTGGTGCTCCTGCGCCGAACTTCGAATTATCTGGTACAAACCTGCTCGTGCCAGATAAGTCGCGCTGGTCTTTGACTGACTGGAATGATCGATGGCTGGTTCTGTACTTCTATCCAAGAGACTTCACATCAGGTTGCACGATTGAAGCCCACGGATTTCAAGATTCGCTTGAACAATTTAAAATTAACAATTGTGATGTGGCTGCTATCAGCGCCGATTCAGTTGAGGATCATGAATCGTTCTGTAACAGCGAAGAGTTAGATTTCACTTTACTATCTGATCATGATGGCATTGTGAGTCGAAGCTACGGCTCATGGATGGCTCCTTACTCACTACGACATACCTTTTTGATTGACCCTTCCGGAGTCGTACAAGCGCGCTGGACAGGTGTTAGGCCTGTAGGTCACGCACAAGAAGTATTGGAGACATTGAAGGGTTTGCAGTCCATGCAGACCACATAACCATTTGACAATTCAGAGATTTTGTTTAAAGGTAGAGATGGATATCTCGAGTAGGTGCTGAACATGACGATAAGCGGAGGTAACAGTGATTTCATCATTTTGTATCATCGAACGCCATTTGATGAAGCGATCGATGAACAGGGGAATAGAACTTGGCGGGATCAAAAAAGCCCAAATGGGATCATTCCCACATTACGGAATCTATTTCGCAGTCAAGAAAATGGAACATGGATAGCTTGGCGGCAAGTTGACGATGCAAATGGCGAGGAAGATGAAAGGATTGCCATGGACAATCCATCAACTTTTACACTAAGACGCATCCCTCTCGAAGAAAGCCAAGTATCCAGTTTCTACCACGTAACATCAAAAGAATCGGTATGGCCGATACTTCATACGTTTCCAACTTACTTTGATGTCAACAATGCTAATTGGGCAATTTTCGAAGAAGTGAATAGTCGGTTTGCAGACGCAGCTTGCTCCGAAGCAGCTATGGGGGCCACAGTGTGGATACACGATTACAATTTGTGGCTTGTTTCAGGATTTATTCGCGAAAAGCGTCCTGACTTGAAAATTGCATTCTTCCATCACACACCATTCCCAGGAAATGATGTGTTCGCAATTCTTCCGTGGAGAAAACAAATTATTGAAAGCTTACTTGCATGTGATGTCGTAGGTTTTCACATACCAAGGTACACAGAGAATTTTGCACGAGCAGCAAGCTGTCTACTCGGGGTTAAAAAAGGTCCAAAAACAGAAGTCGCGCCGAAGTTTCTAAAATTTGGTTCGGCTTTGACTGAACCAACAGAAACACCATGGCTTGAATACAATAAACGAAAGGTAAAATTAGTCTCTTCACCTGTAGGGACATCGCCAGATGTTATTCAAACCTTGACAATGCGAGACGATGTAACTGAATTAACAAGACAGATTGATGCAGACACCAAAAAAGGGCGAAAACTAATTTTATCGGCAAGTCGTGTGGACTATACAAAAGGGAACGAAGAACTTCTTTTAGCATTCGAGAGATTACTTGAGCGGCGTCAAGATCTTCACGGGAAAGTGGTTTTAATGTTGGCTTGTGTAGCAGCATCATCGGGGATGAAAATCTATGAAGAGACTCAGCGACTGATTGAGGAAACGGCTGGACGAATCAACGGACGATTTAGTTCCATTGATTGGGTTCCGATTCGGTTTTCAACCAACCGCATCCCCTATGAGGAAATGGTGGCATGGTTTTCAATGTCAGATATATGCTGGATCACACCCTTAAGAGATGGCCTCAATCTAGTTGCCAAGGAATACGTAGCGGCACGGAAAGGAAGAGATGGAGTTCTTGTTTTATCAGAGTTCACTGGTGCATCTGTTGTGCTTGATGGAGCTATCCTTACCAACCCTTACTCACACAAACAGATGGATCAAGCCATCGAATCGGCATTGGAGTTGCCTCAAAATGAACAAATCGAAAGAATTAACAAAATGGTTTCAGCTGTGGAAGAATTTACAGTTGATGATTGGGCCAAGGAACAAATGCAATCACTCGAGACCATGAATTAAACCTATGCTTAGTCGCGATAAACAGATAACATTGTGCGTGTCAGTTATCCTCGCTATAAGCTCACTCTTGATATTCATACCCAGCATTATTGCTCGTGACGTTGAGTCCATATCAATATTAATGCCAGCCCCTTTCGCGGACTCAACAGTCAAGTTAGTCAAAGAGTTCAATGCAAAATACGTAAACACCATTCACCTAGAAGTTATTCGGGGGCCCCTCGAAACTGAGGCAATATCAGACTTAGCAATTAGCAGTTTGTTGTTAGGGGATACACCCTTCGACGCCATTCTAATGGATATCACATGGTTACCAAAATATGCTCGAGCTGGGTGGCTTGAAGCTTTGGATGATGGCTTTGACCAAACTGAAATTCAGGAATTAACAAACGGTGCTCAATTAGGTAACATCTATGAAGGAAGCCTTTACCGATGGCCATTGGTGGCGGACATGGGACTGCTATTTTGGCGAACTGATTTAATGGAAAAACCACCATCAACGCCAACGGATTTAGTTTCCATTAGCCAAGAACTACAGCGCAAAAAGAAAGTTCCGTGGGGATATGTGTGGCAGGGCCGTCAATACGAAGGTCTGAGTTGTGTCTATTTAGAAATGATCGATGGATTTGGGGGGCAGTGGTTTAATCCCGAAGGGGAAAAATTTGGTCTGGATTATCAACCCGGTATCAATGCAGCTCAGTGGCTCACAAATTTAATTAACAGCGGAATCAGCCCAAGAGCTGTCACCAATTATGCAGAATCCGAAGCACTTCAAAGTTTTAAATCAGGTGATAGTGCATTGATGCGCAACTGGCCCTATGCATGGGCGGAATTGCAAAAGGAGGATAGTCAAGTGCGCGGACATGTTGGAATTTCAACCATGGTTTCGATTCCAGGAGTCTCGCAAGCCTCGACAATAGGAAGCTGGGGTTTTAGTCTTCTCAAGGGATCAAAGCATAAAGATGCAGCAATTAAAGCGTTCAAGTATTTAACAACAAATGAGGCCCAGGTAGAACTTTTTACTGAGTACGGTTACACACCAACCCTAAAATCCATCTATCAAAACGAGGATTTATTGAATGAATACCCATATCTAGCCAAGTTGTATGGAGCATTATCAATTGCCAAAATGCGGCCCGAGACTCCGGTATATGCACAGCTGAGTGATGTACTTCAACGTAGTTTAAGTGCATCATTCACAGACGAGATTGAGGCAAAGTCAAGCATGAAGAATGCCCAGATTTTCTCTGAGCAAATCATAAGTGCTGCAGGTGGAGGTATTCAATGATTGTCTTTTATTTGTTGGTCCCTTCTATGCTGTTGCTCGTCAGTGTGTTTGGTCTGCCATTGATGCGCTATGCATGGTTGAGCTTCCATGCTGACTCTGTTCTTACAGGCCTACAACCGGTAGCCAACGGCGGAGCCAATTGGATTCGTTTAATGAACGATCATCGATATTGGCAGGATTTGAGTCAGACCATGCGATTTGCGATTGCATCTGTTGGCATAGAGCTTGTCTTAGGACTCGTCATCGCTTTGCTACTCAACCAACCAATGAGGAAGAGAGGTGTAATTCGCTCTGTATCATTAATTCCTTGGGCCTTGCCGACAACTGTGATGGCGCTCGGCTGGCGATGGATATTCAATACACCATATGGTCCGTTTGATCAATTCACATCCACAGCTTGGGATTTGTCTCTAAATATTCTAGGTAATCCGTCCATTGCCTGGATGGGATTAGTTTATGCGGACGTCTGGAAGACAACACCATTCGTGGCCCTGATTATGCTCGCTGGATTACAAAGTATTCCTGGTGATCTTTATGAAGCTTGTACTCTTGAGGGCGGATCGTCTTGGACCTGTTTCCGCAGAATCACATTGCCACTTTTGAAACCCTACCTGGGGTTAGCAGCGATGTTTAGGCTAGCTCAAGCATTTGGGGTTTTTGATCTTGTTCAAGTAATGACTGGTGGAGGCCCTGCAAGTAGTACAGAGAGTATCGCTTTGTATGCCTACTGGAATGCCCTTCGGTTTCTAGATTTTGGCTATAGCGCGACTATTATGATCGCTAGCTTTATCCTATTATCTACAGTCGTCGGATTCAGTTGGTGGTTATTACTCATTTTGAACCAACAACGATCACTGACGGTGACAGAATGAAATTAAGAACAGTACCGATTTTCATTCTTCTTTTATGGTCATCAGCACCACTGCTTTGGCAGTTGTACACTTCTTTTTCTACTGATCAAGCATTGGTAACACCATTTGCTGAATTAGCAGGCCGTTGGACGCTGCAGCACTACCGAAGTGTTATATCATCAAATCCTCCGTTTTTCCTATACTTATGGAATAGTTTTTTTGTTGGGGCACTCTCAACACTCTTAACATTATTAGTTGCTCTTCCTGCAGCATATTCACTGAGTAAAATGCCAACTGCAAAATCAAATATAGTTCGCATGGTTCTTATTGGTTGTGCATTATTTCCATATGTTTTGTTGTTCTTAGCCTTGCTCGAAATTGCTAGAACACTATCATTAGGCAACAGTCTATTTGCACTAGCTCTGCCCTATGCAGCTTTGTCTCAACCACTTGCTATTTTATTGTTAGGAAGTGCTTTTGCAGCGATTCCATCTGAATTGGATGACGCCGCACGGGTTGAGGGACTATCGTTATTGAATCGTTTTCGCTGGATCTACATACCATTATTGGCCCCAGCTCTAGCTAGCACTGCGATTTTGATTTTCCTGTTCTCATGGAATGAATACCCAATTGCTTTAACATGGATTAGTGATCAGTCGAAACTTACTCTGCCAGTTGCAATGGCACGTATTGCTGGTTCATCAATCCATTCAGTACCCTACGGTGCGTATGCCGCTGTCACTGTTTTGGGTGCAATTCCACTCATACTGCTAGTGATTATTTTTCAAAAGCCAATTGTTTCAGGCCTCACGAGTGGAGCTGTTAAAGGATGACACTTGAACTTGATTCTGTTGGACGTCAAATTAATTCGAATTGGATTGTTCGTAATTTAACATTCTCAGTGAAACAGGACGAATGTCTTGTTCTTGTGGGACCAAGTGGTTGTGGAAAAAGCTCGACACTTCGATTGATCGCAGGATTGGATGAGTGTCAACATGGCAGAATCAAAATTGAGAACCGTGATGTCACTACATCCAAACCATCTGATCGGGCAGTGGGTATGGTCTTCCAAAGTTATGCCCTTCTTCCTCATTTAACAATCTACGAGAACCTCGAGCTAGGTCTACGTATTCGCGGTGTGCGCTCGGAACAAAGAAGTCGAAGGATAAAGCATATTCTTGATGTTGTGCAGTTAGCTGATCGAGCATACCATCAACCTTCAGCATTATCTGGTGGCCAAAGGCAAAGGGTGGCTTTAGCTCGTGCATTGCTTAGAGATGCAAAGGTCTATTTACTTGATGAGCCAATGAGTAATTTGGATGCTCAATTACGTGAACAGATCAGACCTGAGCTTCGGAAGCTTATTCTGAATCAAGAAAAACCAACTGTCTATGTCACGCACGATCAAAGTGAGGCGTTGGCTATAGCTAACAAGATTGCGATTCTCAATCAGGGGATTATAGAACAGCTAGATACACCGATTAACCTGTACCAAAACCCGTCTTCACTTTTTGTCGCTCAGTTTTTGGGTCGTCCCCAGATTAATTGCCTAAAGCCGCGCCAGAGTCAGATTCTGGCAATTCGTCCGGAACATCTTAAAATTTGCGATTCAGGCTTAGCCTGTCGTCTGATTGCACGAGAATGGCTCGGCAACACACAACTTCTTTATCTTGAATCAGCAGAAGGCGAGTTAAGAATGGTCGTGGAACCATCATTTAATTGTCCTGAACGTGTCTTCGTGCAATGGGATAAATCAAAAGTTTTTCATTTTGATGTCGTCACAGGGTTGCGTACAAGTTAAGTTAGTCATGAATTTTCTCACTTAATGGAATACATGTAAGTTCATGAATTTATGTGCTTGTTAACGACAGACATTACAATTTAATGTATCAAGTCCATGAACCCAAATGGCTATCACAATACCTGAAAGATAATGTAAGACGCTTCTAGATTCTCGGTAAATGTGATAACCTCAAACTTGAGATTTCCCTTAACATCAATCACTGTCATCAAATCTGGAGATTAGCTCTTCATTCTTTCTAGATCGTCAATCTCTCACCATTGATTGCATTGATCATTCAAGTGTCATTTAATTTACAGTATCCCTTGAAAAATCAGCCATTCGACCGGATTTGTCGTCTACAGAACAGGCTTTACATCATTAAAGCAATCAGTGAATTCAATTATATTCAATGGATCTCATCATAATGAAAATGATAGATCGTAGTCATGGCTGATTCACCATCTGACCAATCACTGTTTAAACCTGGTGATCGCCTGGCCCCTGATAGTATTCCGGAACCTTTACCTTTACTTGAACGTCCAGGAGATCTACCCGCTCATTTATTTCTGCATGGAGGCAAGGCACCCTTTTCTTGCAAAGTTCTGCAGTTCAACGACGAGGTAGTGTCTTGTATTCAGGTGCACAATTGTGAAGAACTTGAATTACTTATCTCCTCTCAAGCATTGATGTGGCTGCAGTTCCGTGGTCTTGGCAATATGGACTTGCTGCATCAGTACTTGTCTTTACTTTCTCTGGAACCTAGTGTCATTGATATTCTCCTGACTTTTCCACAAAAATCGAGAATCACTTCAACAAATAATTCTGTCTTGGCGGTACTTCACGAATTCTCTCATGCGACTGATCCAACGCATCTAATTAGCACTCAATACAATTTAGTACTAACCAATCGCATGTTGATCACAATCCAGGAGAACCCCCAGCGCACCTTCAGTGACCTCGAGGCATGGCTCAATTTTAAGAGGAACAACGTTAAAGCTATCGATTTAGATAATTTATTTCATTTTGTCATTGATGATATTCTTGATAGCCATCTGCCCATGCTTGAGGCGATGAGTGTGTTCCTCGATGATTTGGAGGAACGAGCCTTGTTAAAACCAAAACCTTCAGTTCTTAATCGAGCTTATCAAGTCAGGTTTAATCATCGTGTCGCACGCCGACAGTTGTGGCCATTACGCAATGAATTGATTATTCTTCTCAGGCAAAGTCAACGTTTACTTGGGCCAGTTGCCCGCGAAGGCCTTCATGATATGGCCGAACACGTCAATACTTTGCTGGAAATAGGGGATAGTATTCGTCTTCAGCTGAATAGTATTAACGATGCTTACATGGCCAGTACGGGTAATGTCATGAATCAGATCATCAAAACACTTACTATTGTGAGTACTATTTTTGCCCCATTAACCTTCATTGCGGGCATTTATGGCATGAACTTTGAAAATATGCCCGAATTAAAATGGAAATATGGATACATGTATTCGTTGATATTAATGACTTTGATTGCTCTTTTCCAAGCTTATTTTCTATGGAAGCGGGGATGGTTTCAAGATCTTTCGGGCCGTAGTCGAAAATTCGGTCCCTAACGAGTTGTTAACCCATCGCAGGTTTTCTGTATCCAGAATAATGGTGTCAGTTTTTACAAAATGGGATTAAGACCTTCTTTTTTCCTCGCTTCATTTGCACTCGTCTCTAGCCTTAGTGCTGCAGCTTCGGCTGCAGGGCTCTCAATTGCTGGATCCAGTACGGTTTATCCCATTACATCCTTAGCAATTAAAAAATTCAACGAAACAAGTCAAGGAAAAAACGTTTCGTTTTCTTTGCGGTCAACTGGATCCTCCGCAGGTTTTAGGGAGTTTTGCAGCAATAAAATTCCTCTTGCCAATGCATCAAGGCCTATTAGTGCAAAGGAAATCATTGCTTGCCAACGGAACGGTGTCAAATTTATTGAATTACCGATAGCCTTTGACGCCATTACTGTGGTTGTTAACAAATCGAACCGTTGGCTTAATTCCTTAACTCCGTCCGAGCTTTCACGTTTATGGTCCAAGGCATCACAGGACAAGGTACAAACCTGGAATCAAGTCAATCTTGATTTTCCCGATAAGCAAATTAAACTTTGTGGGCCAGGTAAGGATTCCGGTACATTTGATATCTTTAATAAAGCCATCAATAAGTCCAAAGCTAATTCTAGAACCGATTATAAATCTAGCGAGGATGACAATGTCATTGTTAATTGTGTCGCAAATAATCCAAACGCTCTAGGATATTTCGGTTTTTCCTACTTCCTTAACAATCAATCAAAACTCAAAGCCATTCGAATTGTTAATGGTAAGGGGAATGCCATTCTTCCCTCTTTAGCGGCCGTACAAAAAGAGATCTATCAGCCTCTTTCCCGTCCTCTGTTCCTTTATGTTAACGATCGTTCTTTACGCAATAACACGTCTTTTCGCAACTTCATCACTTATTATCTGCGTAACGTCGAACAGCTTGTGACACAGGCAAATTATATTCCTTTGCAAAGTGCGACCTATCGACTTGTCGATTCCAAGCTTTACCGTCATATTCTCGGAACATCATTTGCCGGCAAAATCCCCGTTGGTTTAACAATTGGACAAATTCTACAAACAAGTTTTGATGTTCATAAAAAACCACAGTTCCGTTAACTTAATTTCAATTTATTTCGCTTATTGTCCTCAATTAATTAGTTTGCACAGTTTTTCATTCATTACTTTGCTGTGAACTTTTGCGTCGCATGCTAACGCATGAATATTACACTCATCGAGATGAGTTTTCATTGCCTCTTTCCATTGGCTTATTAAATGATGCTCTGACAAATGATTGTTGAGTTCAGAGCACGTAATATCTGCAAGATCGGCTGCTGCCCTCACTTTTGGGTCGTAGCTCAGTGCACTCGTCGGAACACCACCTACGGCAGCCAAAATAAGGGCATGTAGCCTCATAGCAATCACCATTCTCGACTCGCTGAAAAGTTTTTGAACTTGAGGGATCGACTCTGCAATATGAACAGTTGACCGTTGTTCGAGTGCATTTGGAACAATATTTTCTTCGAGCAAAGACTGATATAAGCTGGCATCTTGATGTCCATGAAATGCAAGCCAAATAACATTCAAATCATGCATCTCACTGAATCGAGACAACGAATTGACGAGCCGATGCCAGCCGCTGATGTTTAAAAGTGGAGTAGGCCTCCAACACAAGATCAACGACTGTCCCGATGTCCAGGCCGGTGCTGAATGAGCCCAAACGGGATCTGGTCCAATTTTCATCGGTACGTCCAGCTTCCATTCCATTGCCTGATTCATCGAGGATGGGTCTCTCCAGGTAACTGAGCTAATCGTTTTTAATGACGTTCGAACCAGCAACCTGCTGAACCTTCGTTTCAATGGTCCTAAACCTTGCCCCCACAACAGGACTGGCTTCTGGAGACTCTTTGCGCACCAGATGAGAAGGATGTAATAGATCAAACTGCGAGTGCTCGTTGAATCTTGAAGCAGGCTTCCTCCACCCAGAATCAGGGCATCAACCTGCCTCACTGCCTTCAGCACCGTTGCCAGAGAACGCCTGTCAACAGTCTCAATGCCTGGGGCCAATGACTCCACTGCTTGGCGATCTCTTGCTGTGATCACTGGTTCCCATCGATCGTCCAGCTGATTCAGGAGAACTGAAAGCAGCGCATCGTCCCCCAGGTTGTGCTCTCCGTAGTACCCGCAAATCAGAATCCTGGGACGGCCGCTGTTGCTTGAGTGCGCCAAAATCATCCCCACGCTTCTGTCCATTATCGAATGGCAGTGCCATTACGGTAGAGCGATCGATCCGCTGTCATGCACGAACTGTCACTCGGGACCTGGTGGATCCACTGGGCATCTGTTGTTGAGTGGCTTGCTGCCATTGTTCTGATCCAGCGCCGCTCTCCTGGTCTGAAGTTGGCAGGCATGAGCCTCTTCAGCCTTGCCATGGTTCCGGCATTGATCAGTGCGATGGCGGCATGCACCTGGCACCTCTACGACAACGCCGAATCATTGCGGTGGTTGGTCACGCTTCAGGCATTCACAACCCTTTTGGGCAATTGTTGTCTTGCCTTGGCAGCAGCGAACGGTCATATGGCATCAGTTCCCGAATCACCATCTCAGGAGGAGCAGTGATGGACAATTTTGATCCGGCACCCGTCTTTGCGCTTTCGCTTTTCCCGTATCTCTTCTTCCTGTACAAACTCGGAAGCAACGGCTGGTTCAACCGGCTCGCGCGCGTTGGCTTTCAACTCACTCTTCTATTTGTTGGCGTCACCATCGTTGCCGCCGTTGTGGCTCTGGTTCGCTTCGATGCCGAACTCGTTGCCATCGATCCTCTTCATGGCGGCGCTGAAGCCTTCCTCACTTTCAGCAACGCTCTGATCGTGGCTGGTCTTCTCAGAGTTGATGTGCCGAAGCGATGAATATCTCTTACGAGAGGTGGGCTCAGGCTGTGTGAACGCTGAAGATAAGGCGTCGCCTGTTTACCGCATGTTCCTGTCCCTTCTGGCCATCACTCCTGCTTCCGTGACCTGGACACCCAAGGTGGCTCTGGTGATGATCATCTGCAATGTGATTGCGATCGCTATCGGCAAGGCCACGATCAAGTACCCCAACGAAGGCGCAAAAATGCCGAGCGGATCCTTCTTCGGTGGCATGAGTCACGGTGCCATGCTCGGCTGCACCAGCTTCGGCCACCTGCTGGGAATGGGTGCCATTCTTGGTCTGTCAACCCGCGGCGTCTTCTGATGCATCGGTGAGCTCAGGGGGGCCTTCCCTCCTGAGTCCTCAGCTCTCAACGACGGTCATGCTCGGCTGCTGGATGAATGGACTGGCAGATGTCCCTTTGGCACGCTGAACAAACGTTTTGATCTTCTCTGCCATTTGTACGGGCGTTAGACCCAGCTGTTCAAAACTCTGCTGGGGGGTTGCATGATCAACAAGAACGTCTGGGATTCCCAAACGCAGGATTGATGGCTTGATGTCTGCGTCACTAAGCGACTCGGTGACAGCAGATCCGAACCCCCCTGACAAGGTTCCCTCCTCAATCGTGACAACCTTGCCGATTCGCCGAGCCAGTGGATGGAACAGCTCATCGTCCAGAGGCCTGAGGAATCTCGCATTCACAACCGTGCTGTCCACTCCTTGGGCAGCGAGCAGTTCGGCGGTTGCCATCGCTTTTGAGTTCATGGCTCCGTAAGCCACAATCAGAAGATCGTCACCTTCCCGCAGAAGTTCGCCACGACCGATGGGCAGAGGTTCCCAGCCCTCTTCCATCAGCGGAACTCCTTCACCGGGTCCACGGGGGATTCTGATGGCACAAGGACCTGAATGCTGGAGGCTGCTGACCAGCATCCTTTGCAATTCGGCTTCGTCTTTCGGGGCCATCACGGTGAAGTTCGGAATCGCCCGCAGATAGCTGATGTCGTACTGACCCTGATGCGTCGGGCCGTCGGCACCGACGATGCCCGCCCGATCGAGCACGAATGTAACAGGCAGATTCTGAATCCCCACATCGTGGATCATCTGATCAAACGCTCTCTGCAGGAATGTGCTGTAGATAGCGACGACCGGACGGAGTCCATCGCAGGCCATGCCTGCAGCAAGCGTGACGGCATGCTGTTCTGCAATTCCAACATCGACGTACTGATCCGGAACTGCTTTTTGAAGCAGATCCAATCCAGTTCCAGTTGCCATCGCTGCAGTGATGCCAACCACCTTTGAATTCTGTTCGCAGATTTTCACAAGTGTTTGTCCAAACACCTTGCTGTAACTAGGAGGTTTCGGGGTTTTGCTTGGACGTGCTTTCCCGGTTCCAAGGTCGAAGGCCGACTGGGCGTGATAACCAACTTGATCAGCTTCCGCGTAGGGATAGCCCTTACCTTTCGTTGTGATGACGTGAACGAGAACGGGCCCACCGATGCGATGGGCTGCCTGGAACGTGCGAATCATTTCGGCCATGTCATGGCCATCAATCGGCCCCATGTAAGTGAAACCCAGTTCCTCGAACACGGCGCCGACCTTGGGCACCGCCAGTCGGCGCATGCTTTCCTTTAAACGATTCAGTTCCGGAGGCAAATCGCCGCCCATGAAAGGAAGATTGCGCATGCTTTCCTCAACACTTCCAGACAGGAACTGCATCGGAGGACTCAGTCGCATCCGGTTGAGGTGGCTTGACAACGCCCCAACAGGGGGAGAGATCGACATGTCGTTGTCATTCAGCACCACCAGGAAGGGTGTGTGAGGCATGTGGCCGGCATGGTTGATGGCCTCGAGGGCCATTCCGCCTGTCAAAGCGCCATCGCCGATCACAGCAACGCACTTATGGTCCAGACCCTGCCGGTCGCGGGCCATCGCCATTCCGAGAGCAGCAGAAATGGATGTGCTGGCGTGCCCTGCACCGAAATGATCGAAATCGCTCTCACAGCGCTTGAGATAACCAGCCACACCCCCCTGCTGACGCAGGGAATCGAACGCTGCATAACGGCCTGTGATCAACTTATGTGGGTAAGCCTGATGGCCCACATCCCACACCACCCTGTCCTTGTCCAGATCAAGGGTTTGATAAAGAGCAAGAGTCAGCTCGACAACTCCCAGCCCGGGCCCGAGATGTCCACCGCTGTTGGAAACAACCTCGAGATGGCGTTGTCTGATTTGTTTAGCAACGTCCTGGAGCTCTGCCACAGAGAGGCCATGCAGCTCATTGGGATGGGCTAAGTCGCTCAGGTGCATGGGCCCGCTTCTGATTCAGGCAATCTACGGGCCCTCCTTACCAGCCGCGACAGCCGCTGAGTTGTCACACTGGGAAGATGGACGACTATCTCCAAAGGATTCTTCGTGCACGGGTCTATGACGTCGCCCGTGAAACCCCCCTCGATGTAGCCAGCAATCTCAGTCGCCGTCTCACCAACACCATCCGACTCAAGCGGGAGGATCTGCAACCGGTCTTTTCGTTCAAACTTCGCGGGGCATACAACCGCATGGCCCAGTTGTCCCAAGAGGAACTGAGCCGTGGGGTGATCGCCTCCAGTGCTGGGAACCACGCTCAGGGCGTCGCTCTCAGTGCCTCCCATCTACACTGCCGAGCAGTGATTGTGATGCCGATCACCACGCCAAGCGTGAAAGTTGAGGCCGTGAAGCAACTGGGAGGCGAAGTTGTTCTCCACGGTGAAACTTACGACGAGGCCTATGCCGAGGCACTCCGTCGCAGTGAAAACGAGCACCTTTGCTTCATCCACCCTTTCGATGACCCCGATGTCATTGCCGGACAAGGCACCGTGGGCATGGAAATCCTGCGTCAGAGCCCACGTCCCCCAGATGCCATCTACATCGCCATTGGGGGTGGCGGCCTGATCGGAGGCATCGCGGCCTATGTGAAAACCCTATGGCCCGATGTGCAGATCATTGGTGTTGAGCCGCATGACGCTGCCGCCATGACCCTGTCGCTGGAGGCCGGTGAACGCATTCGACTTCCACAAGTTGGATTGTTCGCTGATGGTGTGGCCGTGCGCGAAGTCGGTGAACACACGTTCCGACTGGCCCGGCGTTATGTCGACGCCATCGTCACGGTCAGCACCGATGAGATTTGTGCGGCGATTAAGGATGTCTTTGAAGACACCCGGTCCATTCTCGAGCCGGCGGGGGCTCTGGCGGTTGCGGGCCTAAAAGCGGATGTCGCACGTCGCGGACTGAAAGATCAAGAACTGGTGGCCGTCGCCTGCGGCGCCAACATGAATTTTGATCGGCTGCGTTTTGTGGCGGAGCGGGCCGAATTGGGTGAGGAGCGCGAGGCCATGCTGGCTGTGGAAATTCCCGAAGAACCGGGCAGCCTGAGAAAACTTTGTGAGCTTCTCCACAAACGCAGCCTGACGGAATTCAGCTACCGCATGGGTGCGGGCGCAAGCGCCCATATCTTTATGGGCATCCAGGTGGCTGATCTGCAAGATCGCTCGGATCTCCTTGCTTACCTGCGCAGTCACGGATACGACTGCCTCGATCTCAGTGACGATGAACTGGCAAAGGTTCACCTCCGTCACATGGTGGGTGGCCGATTGCCCATTCGCGCTGATTCACCATCCCAGCAACCCCAGGAATTGCTCTACCGCTTTGAGTTCCCCGAACGGCCCGGGGCGCTGATGCGCTTCGTGAGTGCCCTGCATGCTGACTGGTCGATCAGCATTTTTCACTACCGGAACCATGGTGCAGACGTGGGCCGCATCGTGGTTGGGGTGCTGGTCAAACCTGATGAACTTCAAGACTGGCAAGCAGTGCTCAGAGAGCTTGGGTATGCCAGCTGGGAGGAAACGTCCAATCCTGCCTATCGCATCTTTCTGGGAGCCTGATGGCCCTTCTGTGTGTGGACGTTACCTTTAATTGTCGGGTTGAGAGGTGGGGATTTGAGTGACGATACGTTGCCTCTGGAGCGGGATCATGAGCATCCGATGGAACAGGCGCTCTCCCTACCGGCCCGTTTAGAAGCGATTCTCTATCTGAAGGGTCGTCCCCTCACGCTTCAGGAACTGGCCGCACTCTCTGGAGTTTCAGCATCCGAAGCGGAACAGGGTTTACTGATTTTGATTGCCGGTTATGCCCAAAGGGACACCGCCCTTGAGATCAATCACGCCAATGGCCGTTACGGTCTTCAGCTCAGACCAGGGTTAGGCGATCTGGTGAGGGATCTTCTCCCTGTCGACCTGTCAACCGCTGCCCTGAGAACATTGGCCACAATCGCTTTGAAAAAGCGCATCCTTCAGTCGGACCTTGTCGATCTGCGCGGCTCTGGGGCCTACGACCACATCAAGGAACTGATCGCCCAGAATTTCATTGAACGCAAGCGCCAGAGTGATGGTCGCTCGTACTGGATCACGCTGACAGAGAAATTTCATCGAACCTTTTCAGTGCTCCCTGAAATCGGCGGCACCGAACCCCCCAAGGCTGCATAGAGTTCCCTCAGTCATCCCGCTCCCATGGCTTTCGAGTTGGTGTCCACCACGTTTCAGGTGCTGGCGCAGACCCTGCAGATCTATTCGCTCGTGCTGATTGTGCGCGTGCTGTTGAGCTGGTTCCCCAACATCGATTGGAGCAATCCGGTGCTGAGCACCGTGAGCTCCATCACCGATCCTTACCTCAACGCCTTTCGAGGCTTGATTCCTCCTCTGGGTGGTCTCGACCTCTCGGCGATTCTGGCCTTCTTCGCCCTCAGCCTGATGCAGCGGCTTCTTGTTTCCGCCAGTTATTCGTTTGCAAGTGGATTCAACAGCTTCGGCTGAGTCTGTCAGCGGTGGTCGCCCTCGCCGTGCAGGGTTCCCCGTTTGGAGCGACTGTTCAGTTTTTCGAGGTTCATCTTCCCCACGTCTTCGAGGGTCAGTCCCAGTTCTGTGGAAAGTTGGGCGATGTACCAAAGCACATCGCCCAGTTCAAGGGCGATGTCTTGTGTGAATCTGTCGTCCACCAGGCTGTTCCGATCCCGGATCAGTTTCTTGACTTTGTCAGCCACCTCTCCCGCCTCTCCTGCAAGCCCTAGCGTTGGATAAATCAGATTGCTTCCAAGATCGGGGTAACGGGCTGTCGTTCTGGATTCCCGCTGGTAATCGTTGAGATGCACAGTGATGAGGCGCCAATGGGCTTGACGGTAGATTCCGCTGGTTTATGGCGCCAAGAATGGCCGTGCTCGATCTGAACCGTAGAACCAAGATCGTTGCCACGATCGGCCCAGCCACAGAAAGCGCTGAACGGATCCGTGAGCTGATCCAGGCCGGTGCCACGACATTCCGTTTGAATTTTTCCCACGGAGATCACAGCGAGCATGCGGCCCGGATGGCCACAATTCGTCAGGTGGCCCATGAGCTGGGTGTTCATATCGGCATCCTCCAAGACCTTCAGGGTCCGAAGATCAGGCTGGGCCGTTTTGAGGAAGGACCAATCACCGTTGGCAAAGGTGATCATTTCTCCCTCACTTCAAAACAGGTGCGCTGCAACCAGACGGTTGCCACAGTGACTTACGACAGGCTTGCTGATGAGGTCACCGCAGGCAGCCGCATCCTTCTCGACGATGGCCGCGTCGAGATGCGCGTTGACAGGGTCGATCTCGCTGATCAGACCCTGCATTGCGTCGTCACCGTGGGTGGCGTGCTCTCCAATAACAAAGGAGTGAATTTCCCAGACGTGCAGCTCTCTGTGCGTGCTCTGACCCAAAAAGACCGCCAGGATCTTGCATTCGGACTTCAGCAGGGTGTCGACTGGGTCGCCCTGAGTTTCGTGCGCAACCCATCGGATATGCAGGAGATCCGAGAACTCATTCGCAAGCATGGCTTCACCACCCCCGTGGTGGCGAAGATCGAGAAATTTGAAGCGATCGACCAGATCGACGCGATCTTGCCACTGTGCGACGGGGTCATGGTGGCCCGCGGGGATCTCGGAGTCGAGATGCCAGCTGAAGAGGTTCCTCTGCTTCAGAAGGATCTGATTCACAAGGCCAACAGCCTGGGAATCCCGATCATCACGGCAACCCAGATGCTCGACTCGATGGCATCAAGCCCCAGACCCACCCGAGCGGAGGTGAGTGATGTGGCCAACGCGATCCTGGATGGAACCGACGCGGTGATGCTCTCGAATGAAACCGCCGTCGGGGACTTTCCCGTTGAAGCGGTCGAAACGATGGCCACGATTGCGCGGCGGATCGAACGGGACTATCCCCAGCGTCCGATTGATACTCATCTGCCCAGCACCATTCCCAATGCGATCAGCGGAGCAGTGAGCAGCATTGCTCGACAACTCAATGCGGCGGCCATCCTCCCGCTCACCAAAAGTGGGGCCACAGCTCACAACGTGAGCAAATTCAGACCCTCCACGCCAATTCTCGCGATCACTTCCGAAGTCTCAGTGGCACGCAAACTCCAGCTGGTTTGGGGTGTCACACCCTTGCTGATCGAAACGCAGAAAAGCACGACAGCAACATTCACTTTGGCGATGGGTGTGGCTCAGGAAATGGGAGTTCTCAAAGACGGAGACCTCTGCGTTCAAACGGCCGGAACTCTTGCAGGCGTAAGCGGTTCCACGGATCTGATCAAGGTGGGGATTGTAAGTGCTGTGCTGGGCCGGGGAACCGGAATCGGAAACGGCTCGATCAGTGGCAAGGTCCGCATCGCCCTCACCGCAAGCGACTGCGCGCGTCTGGAACCCGGAGACATCCTCGTCGCCAGCGACACCAACGCTGACTACCTCGACGCGTTCCGTGAAGCCGCCGCGATCATCACCGAATGTGGGGGTGATGATTCACATGCTGCAGTGATTGCCCGTCGGCTCGGTCTGTCGGTAATCACCGGCGTCGCCAATGCAACCAGAGATCTGCGAGAAGGTGAGGTGGTGACCCTCCACATCAAAGAAGGTGCGGTGCATCGCGGCACCGGCAGCAACACGCTGATGAAACTCGACACGATGCTCTAAACACGAACAGAAGAATGGCGAGCAACCTGCCTATCGCCGAAACCGTCGGGATGGCTCTCACCACACTGAGAGCCAATCGCCTGCGAAGCCTGCTCACCATGCTTGGGATCGTGATCGGCAATGCGTCCGTGATCACCCTCGTGGGAGTGGGACGCGGTGCTCAGAATCTTGCGGAGAGCCAACTCAGCACCCTTGGCGCCAATGTGCTGTTCGTTGTGCCCGGCAGCAACGACACCCGCAGGCAAGGTGTGGCATTTCCGAAGACGCTCGTTCTTGAAGATGCTGAAGCGATTGCGGAGCAGGTCCCGAGCGTGAAGCGGGTGGCACCACAGATCAATGCCAATGAAGTTGTTCAGGCTGGAGCGAGAAGCAGCACAGCGGCGATCTTCGGGATCACACCGGAATTTCTTCCCGTAAGAAGTTTCGAGATCTCCAGAGGTCGTTTTATCACAGAACAGGACGTGAAAGCCGCGCGCACCGTTGTGGTGATTGGCCCTGATCTGCGTGACAAGCTCTTTCCCAGCGGCAGTTCCATCGGACAAAGCCTGCGGATCCGTGACCAGAGTTTCACGGTGATTGGGGTGATGGCACCGAAGGGAGCAGTCTTCGGCTCCAATCAAGATGAAAACGCTTACATCCCTCTCTCCACCATGGTGAGCAGGCTGACCGGCCGCGATCCCACCTATGGCATCAGTTTGAGTTTCATCAGTGCTGAAGCCCTCTCTGAACAGAGCACCGGGGCTGCAAAGTTCCAAATCTCCAACCTTCTTCGCCAACGGCACAAGATCCTTCGCAACGATGATTTCGCGGTGCGTTCCCAACAGGATGCCCTCACGATCGTTGGCACCATCACTGGTGGCCTCACACTGATGTTGGGTGCGATCGGTGGCGTTTCGCTCTTGGTCGGCGGAATCGGAATTATGAACATCATGTTGGTGTCAGTCAGCGAGCGCACCGAGGAGATCGGTCTGAGAAAGGCACTCGGAGCCAGGAGTTCCGATGTTCTTCGTCAGTTTCTTGTCGAGTCGCTTGTTCTGGCCAGCCTCGGCGGCGTGATCGGAACAGCCGCTGGATACGGAGCCATCGCCTTGGTTGCTGCGTTCACTCCCCTACCGGCCGCGATCGGAGCCTCCACAGTCCTGGTCACTGTGGGGTTGTCAGGCTCCATCGGCCTGTTTTTCGGTGTGGTTCCTGCCAGGCGAGCAGCACGACTTGATCCGATCACGGCATTGCGCAGTCTTTAGTGAGATCTGCGTCTGCAGTTCAACACCGGCAGCTCTTACGATCACGCAATCGGTACGAGATCCATGAACCAACGCTGGCGCCAGATCCTTCTTTGGGGTCTACCCATCACCATTGCTCTGGTGCTGGCCTGGCAAGTGCTCGGCAGCGGTGGATTGAACGGCCTTAAGCCCGGAGGTCCCACCGTGGCGCCGCGGAACACCGCGGTCGCTCGCATGAGCTACGGACGCTTCCTTGACTACGTTGCAGCCGGACGTGTCACATCTGTCGACATCTACGACGGCGGTCGGGATGCC
Organism: Synechococcus sp. MEDNS5; assembly: GCF_014279875.1. Taxonomy (NCBI): domain Bacteria; kingdom Bacillati; phylum Cyanobacteriota; class Cyanophyceae; order Synechococcales; family Synechococcaceae; genus Synechococcus; species Synechococcus sp. MEDNS5. Next base: position 1,110,662 of record NZ_CP047952.1, on the reverse strand, counting down.
GTGGTGGAAGCGGTCGATCCCGACCTTGATAATCGGGTTCAGCGTCTGAGAGTCGATCTTCCTGGGCTTGCACCTGAACTGATCAACACACTCAAGGAGGAAGGAATCAGCTTTGACATTCACCCTCCAAAAACAGCTCCGCCGGCCCTTGGCCTGCTCGGAAATCTTCTGTTTCCCTTGCTGCTGATTGGATCGCTGATTTTCCTGGCACGACGCTCCAACAACATGCCCGGTGGCCCAGGCCAAGCCATGCAATTCGGAAAGACAAAAGCCCGTTTTGCGATGGAAGCTGAAACCGGCGTGATGTTTGACGATGTCGCTGGCGTCAATGAAGCCAAGCAAGACCTCGAGGAGGTTGTCACCTTCTTGAAGCAGCCTGAAAAGTTCACGTCTGTGGGTGCACAAATTCCCAAGGGGCTGCTTTTGGTTGGCCCTCCGGGCACGGGCAAGACTCTGCTCGCCAAAGCGATCGCAGGTGAAGCGGGCGTTCCGTTTTTCTCTCTCTCCGGATCGGAGTTCGTCGAGATGTTTGTGGGTGTTGGCGCCAGCCGCGTTCGCGATCTCTTCAAGCGAGCCAAAGAAAACAGCCCTTGCCTGATTTTCATTGATGAAATCGATGCCGTTGGTCGCCAGAGAGGTGCGGGTATTGGTGGCGGAAATGACGAACGTGAGCAGACCCTCAATCAGCTGCTAACAGAGATGGACGGATTCGAGGGCAACAGCGGAATCATCATCATCGCCGCAACCAATCGCCCTGATGTTCTCGACTCAGCGCTGATGCGCCCCGGGCGATTCGATCGCCAGGTCACCGTTGACGCTCCTGACATCAAAGGCCGACTCTCCATTCTGGAAGTTCATTCCAGAAACAAGAAACTCGATCCTGAGCTTTCACTCGACAGCATTGCCAGACGCACTCCTGGTTTCACAGGCGCTGACCTGGCCAATCTTCTCAATGAAGCAGCGATTCTGACCGCTCGTCGCCGTAAGGAGTCAATCAGCCTCTCTGAGATCGACGATGCCGTCGACAGAATCATTGCCGGCATGGAGGGACAACCTCTTACAGATGGTCGAAGTAAGCGATTGATCGCTTATCACGAAGTCGGCCACGCTCTTGTGGGCACGTTGGTGAAGGATCATGACCCGGTTCAGAAAGTCACCCTGATCCCCAGGGGACAGGCGCAAGGACTCACCTGGTTCTCACCGGATGAGGAACAGATGCTTGTATCTCGCGCTCAACTCAAAGCGCGGATCATGGGAGCTCTTGGTGGGCGCGCTGCCGAAGATGTGGTTTTCGGACGTTCCGAAGTCACCACCGGAGCAGGTGGAGACATCCAACAGGTTGCATCGATGGCACGTCAGATGGTGACTCGCTTTGGCATGAGCAACCTTGGCCCCATGTCCCTTGAAGGAGGGAGTCAGGAGGTTTTCCTTGGTCGCGATCTGATGACCCGAAGTGATGTTTCGGAAGCCATCTCCAAACAAGTTGATGATCAGGTTCGCAATATTGTGATGCAGTGCTATCAAGAAACCCTTGAACTGGTTGGTGCTCAGAGAGAAGTTATGGATGATCTCGTTGAATTGTTAATTGAAAAGGAAACGCTTGATGGAGATGAGTTCAGAGACATGGTCGCACAAGTAACTGAGATCCCCGAAAAAGAACGCTTCTCCCCGGTTCTTAGCTAAATTTTAACCTCCGGGTTTCATGATTTGTTTTTAGGAATCGTTTATGGAACCCGGAGATGGAACCCATTCTCCACTAGAGACTTTCAGCAGTTATCGAGGAGATAACTGGTCACCGGAACGTTTAGCATTTCATCAAAATCTCGAACAATTTGCTGAACGGGTTGGTTTAATTGTGGGACTTCAAGCCAACGGCAAAGTGGAACAAAGTGAAGCATATGCAGAGATCAAAGCACTATGGAATGATTTGCGCTCCAGCAAAAAAGATTTGTCAATATAATAAGTAAACTTGAGAATAATCTCACTTGGGTCAACTATTTGACCCAAGTGGAATTGATAGTTAAACAGAGTGAACGGGACGTTTGTCAATCACACTGTCAATCAGGCCATACTCCACGGCTTCTTGCGGTGACATGAAGAAATCTCGATCTGTATCTTCCTGAATCTTGGTCAAAGGCTGAGAGGTACGTTCAGCGAGTTCTTGGTTGAGGCGATTTTTCAGAAACAAGATCTCGTCGGCTTGAATTCTGATATCGCTTGCTTGCCCGCGAGCACCTCCCAGTGGTTGGTGAATCATGATCCGAGAATGACGGAGGCTGCTCCTTTTCCCCTGGGCACCCGCACAAAGCAGAAATGCTCCCATGCTCGCGGCAAGGCCGACACAGACAGTCTGCACATCAGGCTTGATGTGCTGCATTGTGTCGAAAATACCCAATCCGTCGTAAACAGATCCACCAGGTGAGTTGATGTACAAGAAAATATCTTTTTCCGGATCTTCAGCTTCCAAAAACAGCAGCTGAGCAACAATGCGGTTGGCGGACTCACTCGTGACAGCTTCTCCAAGGAAAATGATGCGCTCCCGCAACAAACGGGAATAGATGTCAAACGCTCTTTCCCCGCGCCCGGATTCCTCGATCACGATGGGGATCATGCTGCTCTTGCACACTGACTCAATCCTAACGGCGGCATCGGCAGCGCTATGGTCGTGCCTTGAATCAGCTGCAGAAAACCTTGACAGGGCTTCGGACGATCGCAGACAGCAAGAGAGCGTTTCACGCAGCGTTTCCCTACGTGATTCCATCTCTCTATCGACGCACTGCCGATGAGTTGCTTGTGGAACTGCATCTGCTCAGCCACCAGACGCAATTCAAAACGAATGCCCTCTTTGCAGTCGGACTCCGGCAGGTCTTCACTGCCTTCACCAAGGGATATCGACCTGCTGATCACCTCTCCGAGCTGTTTGATGCCCTTTGCAGCTGCAACGGTTTCAACGCCCAACAGCTGAATTCCGTTGCGGAGGGATCAGAAAAAGCTGTAGCCGGCCACAGTATGGAAGAGGTTCAGGCTTGGCTGCAGACAAAAGGAGCTGGAGCGCCTGAACCCCTCGCCTCCGGTCTCGCAGACATTGCCGGCGAACAGTTCCACTACTCAAGACTGATGGCCGTTGGCCTGTTCTCCCTTCTGTCCTCAGCGCAAGGCGTTGAATCACAGGATCCTGAAGACCTCTGCAAGACAACCCACAGCATCGGTGAGCAGATTGGCCTGTCCAGGCCACGCCTTGAGAAGGATCTCGGCTTGTACAGATCCAACCTTGAGAAGATGGCCCAGGCGGTCGAACTGATGGAGGAGACGCTTGCTTCAGAACGTCGGAAGCGAGAGCGCCAGGCCTCGGAAAGCAAGCAGTCTCAAGATTGAGGCAGCGTCAGCTGCCCCTGCAGCCTCCAAAGCCCCCTGGACGTTGTCGGTCCACTGGCATCCAATGGCTTGACTTGAAAGGTCATGGTTGAAGCCTTGGTCATCGGCTTCGGCCAACGTCCACTGAGAAGATCCATGGTGGCCAGTGTGGAAGGATCGGCCTGAACAATCAGTGAAGCAGCTTTGGACGCACCCAGATCTCGGAGGAACCGTTTCTCCTCCGGTTTGATGCCAAATCCGATACTCAGCAACGGTTGGCCTTTGCCTCCGAGCCAACGCCAGCCACCGATGATCGTTTTTTTGGGATCGTCCGCTTTGAACCACAGCTGTTGTTCCTGAACGTTTGGGTCTGCGGATGGTTGAGGCGAAGCGAATCCACGACTCTTCAGCCGATCACTGACGGTGCTGAGCACCTTCATCCATGAAGCCTGATCGTTTGGAACAGGAATCTGCAGTTGCAGCCCTGCGCGGTACAAACCTGTTGGCCTGGGCACAAGTCGCAGAGAAAAGGGTGATGCGCTGATCCGAGATCGCAACACCTCGCTGATTCCGTAGTTCTGCTCGAGAGGAACCTGGATGATCTGTCGACTCAAGAGAGTTCCAAAAATCAATTGCAACGCAGAGCCATCAACGCGCAGCAAGCTGGATTGTTCTGCTGGACCCGCTTCAACGTTGGAACGGTTCCACCTAACCAGTTGCGCCTTCACAGGGTTGGTCCGCAGCGGACGTTGTCCAATCACGCCGCTCCACTGCAGAGTCCTGCCCTGAAGGCGCAGTTGCATGCATCCCTCACGTCCCTGTTGCAGTAGGGGCGCGAGAGTACCGCTCACGGAGGCCAACGCATCGGCGCTCCAGTAGACGCTTGGTCGCAGCGAAAGAGAGTTGAGGCATGACTGAAACAACCCACCCTCCGCAAACGCTTCCGATTGAGGCTTGACCGTATCGATGCGTTGCATCAGCTGCTCTCGGTGAAGCTGATCGGTGCCGATCACCACCAGATTCCCCAGCCGCTGGCCGAAGGAGTGCTGCGCTTGGGTCTGAGCCAATGTCGCAGGAAGAATCAAATAAGCCTCGCCATCCAGTGACCAGGCCTGCCACCAGAGCATTCCTCCCTGCCGTTTCCAGAGATCACCAGCCGGTTTCACTCCGAGGCGTGCATTCCACAGTGACGGAACAGGCCGGCGGGGATCACCCTGGAAGCTCTGGATCAGGATGAATGCATCGGCCAACCGCGCCAGTGAACGCACGGTTGAATCACGGTTCGAGAGTTTGCGACTGGTCGTCGTCCCGAGGCCGATAATCGACCCGAAGATGAGCAACAGAATTCCAAGTGCTGTAGCAGGAAAAGCCTTGAGTCCAGTGAGGATGAACTGACGCTCGAATGGACTGGACTCAGCTACGACCACGTGGTGAACGCCGGCGACGACGATCTCTCCACTCAATGGTAGACAGATAAATCACAGCGACACTGACAAAGACAAGCAGAGCCGTGGCCGTGACCGCCAAACCTTGATTCAGCAGCTGGGATTGAACTGATGCGAGCACCTCAGAAGTTCAGCGTGCCGTCACCGTTACGGCCCCACACCACCATGGCGATCGAAAAGCTGAAAACAGCTGCAAGAGAAGCCCAGGCCAGGGTGAACAGCATGTCTTGATCGTGATTCAGCAAATTTTACCTAAGGTATTGGGCGGTTCAGGCCAGTTGTTCACGAGCTCTCATGACTTCGTCATCACCGGGCGTTTCCACCGTTCTTGAAAGAGATCGGCAAGCGCTGCGCTACCCCCAGGCTCGCGTGATCGTCCTTAACGACGACGTGAACACCTTTGAGCACGTTGTGGAGAGTCTCTGCAGGATCATTCCCGGCATGAACAGCGACAGAGCCTGGGCTCTGGCACATCGAATCGACGGTGAAGGTGCCGCAGAGGTCTGGTGTGGTCCTCTTGAGCAAGCAGAGCTTTACCACCAGCAACTCGGTGCTGATGGTCTCACGATGGCGCCAATCGAACGCTGTTAACGAGCGTAAGGTTCACGGGCTTGCGATCGACCACGTGGGTTCGGCCCGGTTTTTTCTACTCGCCATTCGCCTGGGTCTCTTTCAGGCCTGTCTCGGAGCGCTATCAGTGCTCACCCTGGGCATCTTCAACAGGCTTCTGATTGAAGAATTTGCCGTTCCCGCCGCATTGACGGCACTCGCTCTTGGCTGCCAGCAGCTCGTTGCCTTCACGCGGGTGTGGTTCGGCCAGCGGTCGGATCGCTGTCGCTGGAGAGGACTGCGCCGAACACCTTTCATCATCGGTGGAGCAGCTGCATTCTGCGTGCTCACCTGGATCGCCGGGCGGCTGGTGCTTTGGATCGCTGCTGCATCCATGCTCGATGACGCCTCAGCTGTGACCGTACGAGGGCTGTTGCTGGCTGCCGTTTTCTTGCTGTATGGCTTGGCGATTTCAGCGAGTTCAACGCCCTTTGCCGCTCTGTTGGTCGATGTCAGCACCGACAAACAACGACCTGTTCTGGTCTCGATTGTGTGGTCAATGCTGATGGTTGGGATTGTTGCCGGCGCAATTCTCCTGAGCTCCTTTCTCGGCTCCTCCTGTGCAAGCGCGGAGCTCACGGATGTCATTGATGGCGTGAGGCGTCTGATCTTGGTCGCCCCCGTGGTGATCTTCGTCCTCGTGCTGATCGCGATCGCTGGTGTTGAACCGCGAATCACCAGCAACAGCCGGCATGGGAAGGGCCAGAGCAATGATCAGGAAATCTCCCTGGCAGCGTCCTGGACGATTCTCCGAGCCTCTCCGCAGGTGGGCTACTTCTTTGCCGTCCTATCGCTGTTCACGTTTTCGCTCTTCTTGCAAGAGGCCGTTCTTGAGCCCTACGGAGGCGCGATCTTCGCGATGGATGTCTGCGCCACCACAAGGCTAAATGCCATCTGGGGGATCGGAACATTGCTTGGAATTGCCACGACGGGGTTTCTGTTCGTGCCCCGGCTCGGCGCCCAACGCACAGCTCTGCTGGGAGGTCTTCTTTCGGCTGTTTTCGTGCTTCTGATCGTGGTTGCAGGCGGCATGAACTCTGAACCTGTCTTCAAGGGAGCTCTCTTTCTCTTTGGGGCTGCTGCCGGGATCAGCACCAATGCAAGCCTCACCCTCATGCTGGGCCTCACCTCTCCGCTGATGGCAGGAACCTTTATCGGTGTGTGGGGGCTTGCGCAGGCTTATGCCAGGGGACTGGCCACCATCGGAGGTGGAGCTCTGCTCAGCTTCTTTGGTCAGTTCACTGGCTCTCAGAACAGTTTCAGTGCTTACGCGGGCGTCTTCATCGTGCAAGCCATTGGTCTTCTCATCGCTGGCGTGATGCTGCTTCGCGTCGATACCAACTTGTTTCAGCGCAAGGTTGAGCAGGCGCTGGCTTCCGTTCTCACCAGCGAACTTGACTGATTAAACGTCAGGCCGCTGGCTGCCGGCTGGCGCGGGTGAGCTTCAGCAGTTCCGTGGTTTTCAGTTTCTGGTTCTGAGCGACCAGCACATAGCGCATCACTTTCCCAGGACAAAAAGCCAGACCCCTGACTTCGTCTCCATGCAGCTCCGCTGTTAAGACGCGTGCTTGCGGACCGCAGCGATCCTTGAGAGGGGCGATCACTTGCAGACAGAGGCTGTCAACGGATCGGAGCATGGGGGACAGCATCGCTGTCTTCTCTGTAGCCAGATCCTTTAGCTTCGGCCAGCTTGTTTCATGTTGCTGGTCTGGTCGTGGGGCGCCTGGTGATCACGCACAGCACTTACGTCGAGGGACTGATTCCTTGGCTCAAGAAACTGGCCACAGACCCAGCCATCCAAACGATCACTCCCGGGGTGATCAGTCGAGTTAGAGGCCGATGCGTTGGCCTTCAACTTCGAATTTCAACACCGGTGTCCGGAGGATTCAAGGTGGTGGCCCGCAGAGGCACCAGCGCGCAGGAAGTGTTTGTCGTCACACCGCTGAGCAAAGACGAATTACGCGAACGGATCAAAGCCTCAAGCCCCTGAAAAGGGGGTGAACCACCCAGCCGTGCAAGCCCCAGTGTTCGACCTGGAGTTACCAGAAGGGGCGACAAAGTGAGGCTTCGTTTCCGGCTACAAGGCCGGTCTACGGCACCATCACGACAGTTGCCCCAAGTCGAAAGAGAGTCAGATCAGAGCACTAGAAGAAGGCTGTCACCAACGGGGTAGTTCACTGATCAATTTAGGGGATTTGGCCACACTTCCCGGATTTGGCTCAGGACTGTCATCGCCGTCTGACGACGGGCCTCTGCTCTCTCCTCACGCAGTACAACGGTGACGTGGCCCACTTTGCGACCAGGCAGTTCCTGCTTGCCATACCAATGCACATGGGCGTTCGGAATCGATCGGAGCCTGGCCAAACGTTCATTGAGGTTTTGATCATTGCCAACGGCGGCGGCATCGTGCAAGCCGAGCAGATTGACCATCAAGGCGCCTTCCACCACAAGCTCTGTTGCAGGAACCGGTAAGCCTGCCGTGATGCAGAGCTGCTGATCGAACTGACTGCTGGAGCAGGCTTCGATGGAAAAGTGACCCGAGTTATGGGTGCGGGGAGCGATTTCGTTCACAAACAAACCGTCCGGCCCGTAAAAGAACTCCAGAGCCATCACTCCCACGTATCCCAGACGGGTGAGCAGAGAAGCTGCAATGTTGTAGGCGGTTGCTTCGAGCAAGGGTTCCGCTTCCGCAGGGGCGAGAACCCAGTCGCAGATTTGATTGCTCTGGTGGGTCTCCACCATTGGCAAGTGGCGGATACGCCCCTGTCGATCGCGACTCACCACAAGAGCAAGCTCCCGCTCAAATTTCACCCAACTCTCGAGCAACCAGTCCTGAACTCGCACATTGCGCATGAGATGGGCCAGATCATGGAGATCCTCAAGGATTTGAGTGCCCTTGCCGTCGTACCCACCGGTCGCAGCCTTGGCCATCACCGGGAAAGTCCATCCAGGAGGCAGCGCAGGTGACCCTGGATTGATCTCAGCCAGACAGATCCAGCGAGGGCTGGGAATGGAGAGATCGTCGAGAAGTCGGCGCTGGGAGAGTTTGTTAACGAGAGGCACCAGGCTGGCCAGGGATGGCACAAAAGTCACGCCCTGTCGTTCCAGAGGCATGAGAGCGTCCACCGACACCCACTCGTTCTCGAATGTGATGCCGCTGCAATCACGGGCCAGCTCTCGCGTCGCTTCCTGATCGGTCGGCAACGCCTGCACCAATCGGCTGGATGCAGCAACAGCGCAATCAGCCTCGGATGTGGTTTGAACCAACACATCAATGCCGCGAAGAGCGGCGGCCTCCGACAACATGCGGGCCAGCTGGCCGCCGCCGATCACTCCGATTGCGCCGTCAGCGCTCCCCATGTCAGACCCTTTCTCAACCTGAAGCTTGCCATCCGAGCGGAGATCAGACAGCAGCTTCCATCAAACGCATGACTTAAATGAGAGAACGATCATCGCTGAAGGCCAGTCGCACAGCAGTAAGCAACAGAACGATCAGAAACAGAGCCAGGCCAACAGTGCATGCATAGCTGATTTCCAACTCCGCAAAGGCTTGGTCGTAGACGTAATAAACAAGCGTGCGCGTGGAGTCGGCAGGTCCACCCTGAGTCATCAGAAACACCTCCTCAAACACCTTGGTGGCAGCGATCGCTGAGATCACGGCCACCAAGGTGAGATAAGGACGTAATAAAGGGAGCGTGATGTCGAGATGCTTTCTCCAGCCTTCACTGCCATCGAGTTCGGCTGCTTCGTACAGCTCACCGGGAATCCCTTGAAGTCCGCCCAGGAAAATCACCATGTAGTAACCGAGTCCTTTCCAGAGCGTGACCAGCATCACCGAAGGAAGGGCCAGCAACGGGTTGGAGAGGAAGTCGATCGGAAGAAAACCGGAGCCGATGAGAGCGCCGAGCCAGCCATTGATCAATCCGTTTTCGGCGTAAAGCCATCGAAAGGCGATCGCAGCAACAACAATCGAAACAAGAACCGGGGTGTAGAAAGCAGCCCTGATGATGTGAATTCCAGGGAGTGCCCGGTTCACAAGCACAGCCAGAGCGAGGGCACCGAGAACAATCGGCGGCACGACTCCGAAGAGATAGATCAAAGTCGTTCCCAGAACTTTGTAAAACATCGGATCACCTGCCAGACGCCGCAGATTGGCGAATCCGATGAAACGCAGGGGTTCGGAAACATCAAGCCCTGTCTGCGTGAAGCTCATGACCAGCGCCATCGCTGCTGGAATCAGCACCGAAACACCAAGAAGGATGAGCGCAGGACTCAGAAAGCCCCAGGCCGTGAGGGTTCTGCTGCGATCAACCTCGGATTTCATCAAGATCCAACCCGAAACGTTTCGTGCTGAGGATAGGGTCAGTGACCACGACCTCAGAGACAACGTCGGCAATGGAACCACAAGCCAGGATCCGTGTAGCCCTCGAACGCAATCCCTACGACGTCATCATCGGTGCTGGCCAGCTAACCCGTGTTGGTGATGCAATCTCTGCGCTGCAAGTGCGAGATGGAACCAGGATTCTTGTGGTGAGCAACCCGGAAGTGGCCGATCACTACGCCGCGCAATGCCTCACCAGTCTCGAAACAGCAGGCTTCAGACCAGTGCTCTTGGAGATTGATGCGGGCGAGGAGCAGAAAACACTCGACACCATCAGGATCATTCTTGACGCCGCACAACGGAACGGCCTGGAACGCACCTCCCTGATGCTGGCCCTTGGTGGAGGAGTGGTGGGGGACATGACCGGATTCGCCGCTGCCTGCTGGCTTCGAGGCATCCCGGTTGTTCAGCTTCCCACCACCCTTCTGGCGATGGTGGATGCCTCGATCGGAGGCAAAACCGGCGTTAACCACGCCTGCGGGAAAAACCTGATTGGGGCATTTCACCAGCCGTCGCTGGTGATGATTGATCCCCTCACATTGCAGACACTTCCACCAAGGGAGTTCCGTGCCGGAATGGCGGAAGTGATCAAATATGGGGTGATCGGCGATTCCGAACTGTTTGAACGTCTCGAGCAGGCTGAGGATCTCAGTGATCCAGGCAGCATGAGCCCGGAATTTCTTCAGACCATCCTCGAGCGATCCGCCCAGGCCAAAGCCGCAGTGGTTGCTGCCGATGAACGGGAAGGCGGGCGGCGAGCGATTCTCAATTACGGCCATACCTTCGGACATGTGGTGGAAACACTCAGCGGATATGGCACTTGGCTGCATGGTGAAGCCGTCGCCATCGGCATGGCGACCGTTGGTCATCTGGCCGTAATCAAAGGACTGTGGACGGAGGCAGATCAGCAACGTCAGTTGACCCTGATCCGTAAGGCTGGGCTTCCCACTGAATGGCCTTGTCTGGAGATCGACCGGGTCATTGACACTCTTCGCTCCGACAAAAAAGTCCGCCACGGTCAGTTGCGGTTTGTCTTGCCGAACGCCATAGGGTCGGTTCTGATCAGCGATCAGATCAACGAAGACAACGTCAGGCAGTGTCTGGAGATCCAGCACTGACCTGTGGGGGATCCCGCAGCAAACGACTGCGTTGCACTGGGACATCATCCTGTCCAGTGCTCTGCCGACGGAACACCATCCAGCGCAGGTCACCGAGACAGGAAGGATCCACCAGACGCAACAGGGTTTCTCGACGGCGCAGTGCCTCTCCCAGTTGCGCAGCTGGAAGGGATTGAAGGGCGCTGAATCGTTCGGCCAAGCCGAGAGCAAGAAGGGCCTCCCCTTGGCGGCGTTGTCCTTCAAACCTCCAACCGTTCATTTCAGCTGCGGCAACCACACCGTCCACACAGAGATGGGCTGTGATGTCCTGAGTACCGGCATTGCGAAGAACATCATTGGTTGCGACCTGCTGTTGATAGGCCAGCAACGTGCCATCGCTGCGATGGCAGGCGTAATAGCGATCCGCTTCAAAGGCATAGTCCACCACCAGCAGCACCCCCTGTTGCACTGCCGCAGCCGCGTCATGCATCCAAGGGGAAACGGATGCATGCCATTCCGTGGTCCAACCATCCTCCGCTCCAACGGGTGGGATCACCATTCCTGAGCGATCACATTCACGCTGGAACCGTGCCCTGAGCTCTCCAACGAACGGCCCCTCCGCAAGATGAATCTGTGCTGAGGGGCCCTCCTCTCGGAGACGGACCATCTGGCGTTGCAAGGTTTCGGATCTGAGCACCAAACGCTCAACGGAGAGTGCATCCAGCAGCTCATGCGCCACCACAACACCGACCAAGGGGTTGCGGCGTAATTCATCGAGTGAACTCCAGCGGCAGGGAATGGCAGGGCAAGCACCAAGGCGCTGCTTCTGCCGCATTTCCATCCCTGGGTTGCACTCCACAAGAACGCAGTCCAGACGATCGACCAATCCAGGTGCCTTGCGGCGAAGCAAGGGGATGAGCTGGGCGGTGAGCGTGCCTTCACCCGGGCCTACATCCACTACCGAGAGGCGTTCAGCGGGATGGCGCTCGCCGAGGGCTTGAAGCCACTCCACCAGCTGATCCACAAGCAGTTCAGCGAAGTCCTCCCCCAGAGATGGCGATGTTGTGAAGTCGCCATCCGGCCCGACTGCAAGACGGCCCGATCCATACGCCCCATGGCTGGGGTCGTGAAGGGCCCAGTGCATGAACAGTGAGAAGGGAACCTCTCCTCCGGATTGCCGAAGTCGATCCAGCAACCAGGCTGGGCAGCACACATCCGAGACCATCAGTTGGTGAGAATGGCGGGCAGACGTTGACGATCATGGGCTTCCGCCGAACACTCTGTCGCTGGGCGGCAGTTCTAATCCTTCCTCTGCTGCTTCTGCTTGCAGCACCCGTGCAGGCCATCGATAACCCTGAACTGCTTCCGGATCACCCGACCCCTGTGATTGATCTGGCCAGAATCTTCAGTGCAAAGGAACTGCAATCGCTAGAAATGTCGTTGGATGCCTTCGAGCAACGCAGCGGCTGGAAGATCAGGGTTCTGACCCAATACGAACGCACACCAGGATTGGCGGTGAAGGAATTCTGGGGGCTCGATGAACGCAGCCTGCTGATGGTGGGGGATCCCCGCGGCGGCAACCTGCTCAATTTCAACGTGGGCGACGCCTTCTTCGCCCTGATGCCACGCACCTGGTGGGTCGAGTTGCAAACGCGCTATGGAAATCAGTACTACGTGCGTGACCATGGAGAGGATGGATCACTCATCGCGGCGATTGATGCTGTGGAATTGTGTCTCGACCGCGGTGGTTGCCAGGTTGTTCCAGGTCTCCCCACCGAGCAATGGCTCTGGACGCTCAGCACCTCAGTACTCGGTGGCTTGATCGCCGGCTTTGCGGCCTACCCACGCAAGGAAGGAGAGCGCGTGGCCTGGGCCTGGTTGCTGCTCCTTTCACCTCTTTGGATCATGCTGTTCGGGGTCTTCGGGATCGCTCCGGTCGTGACCCGCACCAGCGATCTCCTGCCTTTGATTCGCAACGGCATGGGATTTATCGGAGGGGCTGTTGGCGCTTACTTGATTGCACAAGCAACAGTTGGCCGACGTTTAAGCGAGTCGAATGAATAACGAAGAATTGACTGGTTCCCTGGGGATCGTTCTCAGGGAAAACCACAAAGAATGGTGGGGCCTGTGCAAACAGGAGCTTTGGGGATACCAGAATCAATTTCAGAAGCTTCCGTCAACAAGGACTCTCTTCTGGCATCACGAATCTGACGCAGCTGAGCCAGATTCAGGTTGTAAAAGCCTTTGAGGTTGGTGAAGCGCTTCACGGGCTGCCCGTAGTAGCTGCGTCCACGCAGTGTGGGAAAGGATGCCCATTCGGGGGCCAGCTTGGCAGCGAGAATCGGCGTCATCACCCCTGTATCGGTAAGGCTCAAAGCCTTGCGGCGCTGAATCAGAAACAGCGCTCCCTGATCCTGAACTTCCGGACCGAATCCACGAACGCCGAGGCTGCGCTTCACTAAATCCCAGGTGAAAGGCATGAACTGATAAGCACCTGCCGCTGCACTGGCATAACGGGATGAATAAATCACCCGGTTGGGGTGGCGATCCATCGATCGCATCAGCCCTCCACCGAACATCACCCTGTAACCCAGATCAAGGCCACCTTTCCAGGTTCCCTCTGCAAAGCGGATGGTGTTAAGCATCGCCCGACGCTCTGGGGTGATGACGTAGGGGAGAGCAGACATCTGGGCTTCCTCAGGAAGCATTACCAGACGAGAACGATCGCTGCCAACCGGAGGAAGAACGGCCTCTGCAGGAACGGCAAGGGATAACAGGGGCAAGACGCTTGCTGACACCGCCGGAAGAACACGACAGATGGTACGAGCAAGTGAAGACATGCAAATGAAGCCGTAGAACAGGGAGTTATGAACGCTTTAAGAGCGAGAATCAGAACTCCAATGTTGAGAACAACACGGCCTGACTGTGTCGAACAGCGAGCGGATCACCTAGACGCCCTGTGACACGCCATAAATCGTCCCACCTCTGAGCGACAACCTCTATTGCGAGCAGAACCAGACCAGCGCAGCGTTCGCGAGGGCAATAAGCCAGGCCAATGGCGACCATCAGACCTGCTGAACAGTATCGATTGCGACCCTCTTCACGGCCTTGGCCGCCTCGATCGCTCCAGTGGCACTGAGCCTGCCGTGGGTGGGTGGCTGCAGGGGCTGATCCAAGGCCCAGCGGCCTGATTCAAGCTCCTCCCGCCGAAGAATGCGATGGGACGCGTGCTGCCTGAGGCCTTCCATCAAAACGGAGGCCTCGGCAAATCCCTGACGCTCCACAACATGAAGTCCGAGATCCGCTGCCATGGCTTCACAGAAACTGCTGAAGCCAGGTTTCCCGAGATGCCGCCTGCAGTAGGGCATCACATCCAGTGGTCGAACCCCGTCGGGTAGCAGGGTCACGTTGCTGATCAACGCGAGACGCTCTTTCAGATCTGGATTCCGGGGAAGAGTGAGCAGGAAACGATGATCGGGCCAACGGGCAAACAGTGATGGCTCCAGTCCCAGACCGAGCCCTCCGAACCCCACCAGCACGTTCGGAGAAGGGGACTCCTGCAACTTGGCCTCCAGCGCTGCGGGAATGGATCTGGGTTCAGCAGCGACCAACGTCAAACTGATCTCCCGTAGGTTCCAGTTCATCGCCAGGGAGAAAGGACAACGCAGCAGCAGGGACCCGCGTTGATAGCAATCCCGCGCGCGGCGAACCCATGCCGCGAAGGCAGATCCAAGGGGGGCGTAAATGTCATCCCACCCGAAATTGCCCATCCAAACCAAAGGAGCTTGCAACTGCTCGGCGAGTTCGGCGGCGACAGGTGGGATATCGCCGATAACGAGCACTGGCATGTCCTGCTTGGAAATCCAAGCCACTTCCTGATCCAGCCGCTGGGGAAGGGCGTCCTCCAGATCCTTCAACGCCTCCAGTGTGGCGGCCGGATCGGCACCGAGAGCATCAGCCTGGAGCATCCCCACATCCCAGCGCACGGGGCGTAGCACCACGGGAATATCCCGAAAAACGAGCTCAAGGAAGCGACGATCCACCATCGTGCTGATCACCAGCGTCCAGTGGGGACAGAGCAAGTGCAGCTCCCTCAACAGAGCGGCCTGACGGGCTGCATGGCCGAAACCATGACTACTGATGCAGACGTAGATCAACATCAGTCGGGTCCCCGTGCGCTCAGGCGATGGAGGGTCTGTTCATAAATAAGATTGCCCTGCGGCCGATACCAGCGGTGGCTCACCAGGGTGGGACGAGTGCCATCGAATTCAACCCATGTGAAGTGATGGAGTGGCTCCCCCGATGCATCAACGCCCGTGCGTGGAACACAGGCAGCGTTCACATACAGGGTGCCCAGACGGTCGCGGTGAAAGGTGATCCGTTCGCCTTTCCCACCGCGCAGATGGTGGTGCATGTGCCCAAACACCACGAGATCGGCACGCCGCCGCTCCTGCATGCGATCCAAGGCCAACGCGAGATCACGATCACCCCAATCAATCGCAGGCTTTTTCCAGTCCCGGCCACATGGACTGGAGGCATCAGACCCCAGACCGGTGGGACCGCAATGGGCCAGCACCACCAGCGGCCAGTCGTCGGGTACACGCCGTGCGGCCTCAACAATCCGACGCGCTGATTCCTCTTCCGTCACAGGTCCAAACACGGCTTGAACCGCTTGAGAAAGATGAAACCCTCCTCCGGCGCTGCAGGGACGGGCTCCGACAATGCCGACCGCAGGGGCTTGCCAGGAACGGAGTGCCCATGAGCAATCGCGATCGCCCAGCAGGGTCAACTGCTGCTGGAGAAGAGCACCACTGCGGTCTTTGCCCCGATCATGGTTGCCAAGAATGACGGCCACTGGACAGGCCAGTTGGGTGATCCGCTTGACGAGACGCAAATCGCCATCACTGAGATCACCCACGAACAACAGAGCATCAGCGCCAAGTTGCTGTGCCAACACGGCATCCCGGTCTCCCCAGTCACCGTGCAGATCTCCGGCAATGGCAAGACGGAGCGTCGTCAGAGCAACTGCCTAGGCTGGGTCCATCCTGCCCCAGAAGGCTCAGATGAGCGCTGACACCGCCCTCGTTGCGGCGATCAACCGGCTCCGCAAGGAACGCAACGCCGTGATCCTTGCGCACTACTACCAGGAGCCAGCCATTCAGGACATCGCTGATTTCATCGGCGATTCCCTCGAGCTCTCAAGAAAAGCGGCCAGCACCGATGCGGATGTGATCGTGTTTTGCGGTGTTCATTTCATGGCTGAGACAGCAAAAATCCTCAGTCCAGAGAAAACGGTCGTTCTGCCTGACCTGGACGCGGGATGTTCCCTGGCGGATGATTGCCCAGCCGATGAATTCGCCAGATTCCGCGCCGAGCATCCGGATCACCTCGTTGTGAGTTACATCAATTGCACCGCAGCCGTGAAAGCGCAGAGTGATTTGATCTGCACCAGCAGCAACGCTGTGGACCTGGTCAATCAGCTACCAGCCAACCGACCAATCTTGTTCGCTCCGGATCAGAATCTCGGTCGTTGGGTGCAGCGCCAGAGCGGCCGTGAACTCACCCTCTGGCCAGGGCGTTGCATCGTTCATGAAACCTTCAGTGAAGAGGCGGTCTTACGCCTGAAGCTTGAGAATCCCCAGGCGGAAGTCATCGCCCACCCTGAATGCCAGGAGAATCTCCTGGATCTGGCCGATTTCATCGGCTCCACAAGCAAACTTCTCAACTACACCCAATCAAGCCAGTCCGACACGTTCATTGTGTTAACGGAGCCTGGAATTCTCCATCAGATGAAGCAGCGGGTTCCTGACAAAACCCTGATCGATGTGCCAGGGCTCGATGGCTGCAGCTGCAATGCCTGCCCTTACATGCGACTGAACACGCTGGAGAAGCTCCGCGATTGTCTTGAAAACCTCTCGCCGCAAATCGCGATGGAGGAATCCCTCCGTACTGAAGCCGAGGCTCCGATCCGCCGCATGCTCGAAATGAGTCGTTGAACAAAACTTCGGTGAAGGCTCAGCGGAAACGCAGGTCTTCCTGATCCACCCGCTCCGGCTGCCACCAACGCAGATCAGCATCGTCGTAGGCCACAACATTGAACATGCCTTCGGCATCGTGGTAGGTGATGTGGCAGTGGAACGCCCAGATACCAGGTTGATTGGCATCGAATGCGATGCGACAGGTTTCACCACTGGGCACCATCACCGTGTCGCGAGTGGCTCCCTGCAGCCTCTGGCCGTTGATTTCCACAATTTCGAATTCATGGCCATGCAGATGCATGGGGTGAGCCATCGGTGACGGATTCGTAAACACGATTTCAACCCGTTCACCGCGACGAACCCGAAAGGGATCGCGGTAGGGATACACCTTGTGATTCAAGCTCCATTTGTACTGAGGAGCCGGACCGGTCAAAGCAACGGGAATCACATTGTCGACAGCTTGAGGAGCCAGAGGCGTGCGACTGCGCAGGTTTTGTTCTTGCAAAAACGACAAGCGTCCGATCCACCGATCGGTCTGAGGTGCCAGTTTCGGCAACGACGCCTGCGACGTTCGGATCAAAACGCCACAGCGCATGTTGCTGCGCTGGCCGTAGGCGAGCACGGGAAAAAGTCCAGGTTCGTCGGGAAGTGTCACGCGAATCGCGAGGCGCTGCGCGGTTGCCAGCTGAAACACAGACCCCTCAATTGGCTCCACTGGATTGGCATCCGTGCGCAGAAGCGTTCCAACCAGCTCACCAAGATCCACAAACCAGCTCATGAAGGCACTGGCAGCGATCATCCGCAACACCACGGTGTCGCCAGGCCTGGCCTCAATCACCTCTGGGTCATCCAGGGTTCGATCGTTCGCCAGCAAGGCGTCGTAAACGACATCCGGTTGCTTCACCGCCTGTTGATCCGTGCGCCATTCGAAGCGCTGAAAGGTTGGATTCCATCCCTGCACCAGCACATCCCTGGGCTGATTCCAGTCGAAATCGCTCAGCGATTTCGACATTGCGGTGCCACCACCATCCTCACCAGCAATCAGGTTCTTGAGGATCTGGTCGGAGGGGGTGAATGAAAAATCGCGCAGCATCACTGTCACATCGCGATCAGCCCAGCGCTCCTGCTCAGGTGTGAGCACGAGAAACGGTGCCGACACGTAATCCTGAATCTGCAATCCGTAATGGGAATGGATCCAGAAGGTGCCGTCCTGCACCAGTGGGTACTGAATGCGCAGGCTCTGGCCAGGAGGAATCGGCGGTTGGGTCACGAAGGGAACACCATCCTGCAGATTCGGGATGTAAAGCCCATGCCAGTGGATCGTCGTCGGAACCTCCAAGGTGTTGACGATCTCCACATCCACACCCTGATCACGGGTGACGACGTATCCAAATGTTCCATCCGCCTGCTGGATCGATCCGCGAGTCACGGTGCGTCCATTCACGGTGAGTGGCTTGCTCACAACGTTCAGCACCGTGGTGCCGGCATTGCGGGAGCTGTTGAAGGGCCAACGATCTCGGAAGGTGTCCCAAAGGGATGTGGCGGCAGCACGGGAGCGTTCTCTGAGATCACGCCCAAGCAATGTCAATCCAGTCCCAACGACTGAAAGCCGAAGAAAATCCCGTCGACTGGCCATTCCACATCTTTTTTTTCACCGTAATTACGCTGAGCCCAGCGACAACCGCAACGTCAGCGTCGTTCTTGCCACAGTTGATCAATGGCGCTTCTCGAACACACCGACAGCGGTCTCTACTGCCGAGCTGCGGATGCCTGGATCGATCCATCCAGACCTGTCAGACGCGCTCTGATCACCCATGCCCACGCGGATCACGCCAGGCCCGGCTGCGATGAATACTGGGCGGTTGCGTCCTCCGAAGGGGTGTTGAGGCAGCGCCTGGGGCGTGACATCACCCTCCATTCCACGCCCTACGGCCAGCAGTTCTGGCTCAACCAGGCCTGCGTGTCATTTCACAGCGCCGGGCATGTGCTGGGCTCAGCCCAGATCCGTCTCTGTGTGGACGATGAAGTGTGGGTGGTGACTGGTGATTACAAGCGATGTGCTGATCCGAGCTGTGAACCATTCGAGGTGGTGCCGTGCGATGTGCTGATCACAGAGGCCACCTTTGGGCTGCCGATTTATGCCTGGGAACCGGGTCACCGCATTGCTGAGCAGATCCGCAATTGGTGGCAGGGTGATCGCGAGCACCCGTCGCTGCTGTTCTGCTACTCGTTTGGCAAGGCTCAACGGTTGATGGCGGAACTGCACGCCATCGGCGTTCAAGACGAAGTGCTCCTCCACGGCGCCGTGGAAACCGTGACCCGCAGCTACAGAGAGGCCGGAATCGCCATGACGCCAAGCCGTCCTGTGAGCGCTCTCTCGCGCAAAGACTCCCTCGCCGGACGGTTGATCCTTGCTCCCCCATCGGCCCATCGCTCCGCCTGGATGCGACGGTTCCGCTCTCCGCAGACAGCCTTCGCCTCCGGATGGATGACCGTTCGCGGTGCGCGCCGGCGTCGCGGTTACGAACGGGGCTTTGTGCTCAGTGACCATGCGGACTGGCAGGGATTGATCCGGACCGTGCTCGATTCCGGAGCCAAAAGGATTTACGTCACTCACGGCCAGAACGATGTGCTCTCCCGTTTCCTCAAGGAGCGGCACGAACTCGACGCCCGCCCCCTCGAGCAGCTCAGCTGAACTAAGGTCAGGCCCCGGATGTTGACCCATGCTGAACCCACGTTTTGCGCTGATGGGCTTCGGACTCTTGATCGCTGTCTTGCCGACGCCAGTCGCAGCGCAGGACATCACAGTCACGATCGAGCAGATCAACAGCGTGGTGTTTCCCGCTGATGGGAACGCCGCTGCGCGTGACATCTGCGCAGGCCTCAAGGCCGGCGTTCTCAGCAGGGATCAGATCGGTACCTCTCTGGCGCGGCTTCAGTCAGCACTTGATCGCTACTCCGATGCCAAGTATGTGAAGGCCTACGTAACGGCCTTCAACCGTGCTGCTGCAGGGCTTCCAGGCTGCAGTGTTCAGGTCACAGGGCCTGAGAACAGCAATCTCAACCGCTGGAGCTACTGACGGGATCGCACCGTCCTTGCCCTGCAATGGATGACTTCGCAACGCTGATCGATGCCCTGGATCAATCCACGGGCACGGCGCGCAAGGTCGATCTGATCGCCAACCAACTCTGCACAGGCGAGGCGCACGACAGCGCCTGGAGTGTGTTGCTGCTGATGGGGGAGAAGCGACGACGACTGATCACCGGTCGCCGGCTTCGCGAGATTTTGCAGGCGTGCGATGCAATTCCCGACTGGCTCTTCGATGACTGTCAGAGCCATGTCGGTGATTCGGCCGAAACGCTCGCTCTGCTTTGGCCGCAGCTCAAAGGAGCCGTTCCGGTTCAGTCGATTGATGCCAGGCTGAATGCCTGGATCAGAAGCATTGAGACCAACCCGCCCTTGCACTGGTGGATGGAAGAGCTGCTGCCGGAACTGGCGGTACTCGAGCCGCAACAACAGAGTGCAGCCCTGCTGACGATCTGGAGCACCCTGCCTGATGAGCGGCATTTTCTATTCAACAAACTGCTCACTGGAGGGTTCCGGATCGGCGTTGCCAGGGGGCTGGTGGTGAAGGCGATTGCCAAGGGGTTTTCGCTGGAGGAGGCCCTGGTGCTGGAGCGGCTGATGGCCCCCCTCGAGCCTTCACCGAGCTGGTTTGATGCGCTCACCGCAGCACCCACAACGGAACGAACGAATCGTGGTCCGGTGCCCTACCCGTTTTTTCTAGCCAGCCCCTTGCACCTGGACTCCCTGCGGGAGACGCCGGCACAGCAGTGGTGGGTGGAGCACAAATGGGACGGGATTCGAGGACAGCTGATCCAACGCAACAGCGGCACCTTTCTCTGGAGTCGTGGTGAGGAGTTGATCAATGCACAGTTTCCTGAGCTGATTGAGATGGCGGCATCCTTGCCCGATGACACCGTGCTCGATGGTGAGGTGATCTGCTGGAGTGCCGAAGACGAACGACCGCGACCCTTCAGCGACCTGCAACGCCGTCTGGGCCGCAAGAGTGTGGGCCGGAAACTCCGTCAGGACTGCCCGGCCTGTTTCGTTGCCTACGACCTGCTCGAATCCCGTGGAGAGGATCGTCGCAACAGCCCCCTGGACGAGCGCCTCGCGGCGATGAACGCGCTCCTGGCCTCGATGGACAAGGCTCGATCCGCGGGACAGCTGCGCATCAGCGCTGGAGAACAACTCAGCACCTGGGATGACCTCGCCACCCTTCGCCAGCGGGCCGTGCGCGAGGGAGCGGAGGGGCTGATGCTGAAACAGAGGCAATCCCCCTACCTGAGTGGACGCAAACGCGGCCATTGGTGGAAACACAAGCGCGATCCCATGACCCTGGATGCTGTGCTGATCTACGCCCAGGCAGGGCGTGGGCGCCGAGCCAATCTGTTCACCGATTACACCTTTGCACTTTGGGATCGCCACTCAGCCGATCCAGATCAGCATCAGCTTGTGACCTTTGCCAAGGCCTATTCCGGACTGAACGATCGTGAGATTCTCGACCTCGATCGTTGGATTCGAACGCACACAATGGAACGTTTCGGACCAACGCGATCGGTTACTCCCGATCTGGTGTTCGAAATCGGTTTCGAGGGCATTCAGCCATCCAAACGTCACAAGTGCGGACTGGCTGTTCGATTCCCCAGGATTCTGCGCTGGCGCCATGACCGAATAGCGGACAGTGCCAACACGCTCATCGACGCCGTTCAACTTTGCGAAGAGCAGCGTCCTATTCAGGCGTAGACGCTGCGGCCATCGCCCGGCAGCAATGTGAGGGATTCTGGAGTGATACGAACTCCAACGCACAGTTCAATTTCACCATCATCAGCAAGAAGTTCAGAAGCGGAGTAAATCTCGACGCTGAGAACCCTGTCAGACTGAGCGACATAGTCGTGGAAACGACAGGGACCTCCCTGCTGACTGCCACGGGAAGTTTTCCGGTAGTTGGCGATCCCCTTTTCAGACAATCGATAGCGGACGCCTTGATAAACAAGCTCATCACGAAGAGGGAATACAACAGAGACCTCTTCTGGAGGCACCTGATGCATCCAAGACAATTCAATCCGATCATCATCAACAACTACCAGCCAAACTCCCTCGGCGCCGTCCCTCAGGTAATACTCCTGCCACTGGAAGCCTTTCTGATCAAAAACAAGGGTATTTTCAACAATCCAATCGCGCGATTCACGCTGAACAACATCACCCACCCGAAGATTGAACAAGGTTCGCTGCTGAGGCATAGATCCCACTGGAGGGCGATGCCAACGCGACATGCTGTAACGAGAAAACAGCCAGAGCAGAAGAGCAAAGGCGACAAAAAGAAAAATGAAAAACTCCATTAGAAACCTGTTGTCGTAGAAATTGGCGGACGGGGTTGTTGCAGCCTGCGCCGGCGATCGTTCCGTAGATAGTCGAGCAGAACCGGGCGCGTCATTCGATTGGGTTGAACTGTATCCGAAGCTTCAGGCCTTAAATCACGGGGGAAAGCAAACAATGCAGAAAGCTGATCAGCATCCAACCAGCGAGTGGCAAACGGTATCGGACGGAAACGATTGGACCTGTTGTTCTCATGGGCCATCACGAACCCCCAGGGTCCAAAACTTGGAATCGCCACTGAGTAAGGACGCGTCAGCAAGCCCACCTCCCGCAATGCAG
Source organism: Synechococcus sp. MEDNS5 (assembly GCF_014279875.1). NCBI lineage: Bacteria > Bacillati > Cyanobacteriota > Cyanophyceae > Synechococcales > Synechococcaceae > Synechococcus > Synechococcus sp. MEDNS5. Next base: position 1,088,076 of record NZ_CP047952.1, on the reverse strand, counting down.
CTTCAATCGAGGCCAGAACGCGGGGTGCGAGAAAGGGTGTACTGGCCTGCGTGACAACCACAGCGCCTGGATTGAGCCGTTGGCGCAAGGTGCCATAGAAACCCACGCTGTAGAGACGAGCGACGGGCAACGTATCCGGATCGGGAAAATCAGCAATCACCACGTCGTATTGGTTGGGCAGGGAACGCAGATGGGCATAGGCATCACCGAGATGAATCCGAACCCTTGGATCCCTGAGGCTGTCAGCATTGAGACGCCGGAGCATGGGATGACGGCGCGCCAGGTTGACGACCTCTGGGTCGAGTTCCACCACATCGACGTTTTCAACGTCAGGCCAACGAAGGATTTCCCTGAGGGCCAAGCCATCACCTGCGCCCATCAAAAGAATGCGTCGCGGTGCTGGGTGCCAAGCCATCGCTGGATGCACCAACGCTTCGTGATAGCGGTACTCATCAAGGCTTGAAAACTGCAAATCTCCATCCAGGAAAAGCCTGAGGTCGGCCCCCTGGCGGGTCAACACGATGCGCTGAAACCGCGATTGCTTCCTTTCAATCACGCGCGCCCCATAAAAGCGATCCTCGATGCGATCACCCAGCGGTGCGATCAGCACACCCGCGACCGATGCCAGGGGGAGCAGGGCCAGCAACGGGTAGCGCCAACGCCGCAAGCTCGGAAAAACCGAGGCCAGGGCCAGGCTGCACCCCACCGGAACGAGCGACAACGCCGCGGCGGACGGAAGCAGACCGAGCCAGGGCAGCAGCACCAGGGGGAAAGCAAGGGCACCGACGAGAGACCCCAGGTAATCCAGCGCAAGAACCCTTGCAAGGGCGCGGCGCAATTGATCCTGGGTTTCGAGCATGCGCGTAATCAGCGGCAGCTCCATGCCGCCAAGCAACCCCACAAGCACAGTGAGCACGACGGTTGCCAACCAGAGCGGCGCATTGCGCGAGAACAACCAGAACAGGGCCAAAGGTCCCAGCAAACAGAGGGGAAACAGGCAGAGTTCCACCAGAATCAACGCCCGAAGCAATCGCACCAGGGATTGCCTCTTCGTGCCAATGAATTCGGTCAACCAGGCACCCAGCCCCATGGCCGCGAGAAACGTACCCACCACCACACCCGTGGCAAGGGTTGCATCACCCATCAGGTAACTCGCCTGGGCGACCAGCAGCAGCTCCAGCGTTAGGCCAGCTGCAGAGGACACCATGGCGGTCACCAACAGCACCCGAACCTGGACGGGACTGAGATCAGCGGCGGTTACTTGCCGCTCCATCCACCACCGCCATACCCACCGCCGTAGGACGAACCTCCAGAGCCGCCACTGCCTCCGTAGTACAGCAGTCGATTCGTTTCCAAGCGGGAGCTGCGGCTGACCCAACGGCCACCCACATAGGAGCCGCGATACGCACCTTGGGTATCGGTGTCTGGCAAAAGGCTCGAACCCAATTGGTTCGCACTGTCGTTGGTCAACGCTGCACTCACTGCAAGAGCAGCGATGCCTCCATTGAGAAGAAGCAAAAGAAGTTTGGTCATGGATTCAACCGGGCTCGAATCGTTTGAGCTTGAGTCCAGGGAAGAGTGACCTCATCACAAATCTGGATAGCAAGGCGTTCGGGGCCGATGTCGGCAAGACTCGAAGGAAGACTCACATCAAAACGTAAAAAGCTATCCCGCGTGAGATGAAAAAGCTGAGGTTCAGCACGCAACGTATAGGTATCGGAATCTTCACCATCGCGTGTGAGCCGAGAAGGAATCGTTCCCTGAAAAATTGAACGGCCCAAACCATTTGTGATCTCCAGACTCACAGCCTGACAATCATTTGCATACCATCGCCCTGAGTGTTCAAAGGTTGCAAAGAAGCGAACTCTGAGCAGTCCACTTTTATACTCACCACGGGTGGCGCGACTCACCTCAGATTGACTTCCACACCAGCCAGAGCATTGCAGAGATCCGCGAAAATACACCTGAGACAGATATAAAAAGCTGACGATTAGGGACGCAAAAAACCCATAAACGAGCACTCCCGAATCGAAGGGATCCTTGGTGATGACACTGTTGACAACAACTGGCGCTGTAAGTTGAGTGGGCTGCGCTTGTTGATCTCTGGGCAAATACACCTCGAAACGCAAGCGAAAACGCCCGGGCTTCTTTGGTCTGAACTCGAGATATCCATCATTTTTTGAGCGACTTTTACCTTCCCTGTCGTATTGGAACTGAACAACACCCTTGTCGTCTAATAACTCTGTGGAAAGAAAAACAAATGTTTTTGCAAATGTTTTTGCAGGAACGGAAAACCGGGACCTGACCGTGACACGATCATTGATGTTTGGCAGCTCGAAAGGTTCCGACTCCACCGGCTGATCAGCGCGGGGGACCTGCACACTCAGGTTGGTGATCGACGAGGGACGATCAAAAAATGTTGCAACAAGCAGCCCGACGGGAATCAACAAGACCCAAAGAGGCCGTCGTGACACCGATGAAGCTGGCGCCTTCTCCTCTGGATCAGCCGGCGAGGTCTGCGGCACTGTCTGCGACATGGAATTCACACAGACTGCGCCGCATTAAATTACTACTACAACTTCCTCGCCACGACCGATGCCGGGACCGATCGCCCAGCTGCTGCTGAGTCTCCTCTGGACTGTTGCTGGGGTGCTGTTAATTGTTGGGGGAATCTGGTTGTTTGATCGCCTGACGCCTCTCGACTACAGAGGCGAAATTCGCAAAGGCAACATCGCAGCTGGAATCGTTGTCGCAGCTGTTGTTCTTGCCGTGACAGCGGTCGTCGTCACCGTGATTCTGATCTGACCCATCCCCTGACCCCCATTGAGCGCTGGTTTGCGCTTCAGGGCTGGACACCCATGCCCTTCCAACGGTCCACCTGGAGGGCCCATCTGGACGGTCGCAGTGGCTTGATTCAGGTCCCTACCGGTTCGGGAAAAACGTACGCCGCCGTGATGGGGTCAATCGCCCGCATGCTCGAGTCACCCTCGCAGCAGAGAGGCGTTCGACTCCTCTACATCACGCCCCTGCGGGCCCTGAGCCGCGACCTTGCCCTGGCGATTCAGGATCCGATCGATGCCATGCAATGGCCACTGAGAGTCGCCATCCGCAATGGAGACACGCCAACGGCCGAACGCTCACGCCAGATCAAAACCCCCCCGGAGATTCTGATCACCACGCCCGAGTCGCTCTGCGTGCTTCTGGCTGGCCGCCACTGCGAGCGTCTGTTTCAGACCCTCGACACCGTCATCCTCGATGAGTGGCACGAACTGATCGGCAGCAAGCGGGGGATTCAGGCAGAACTGGCGCTCAGTTGGTTGCGACAACAACGCCCCTCACTTCAGACCTGGGCCATCAGCGCCACCATCGGCAATCTGGAGGAATCGGCACGGCATGCCCTCGGAGACCGATGCGATCCCTGTCTGATCACCGGAGCGCCGAAGCGGGGACTGAGCGTGAGCAGCATTCTTCCGGACAGCATCGATGGCTTTCCCTGGGGGGGCCATCTCGGCCTCAGACGGTATGAGGACCTCGTTGGTTCACTGGTCCCCACCACCAGCACACTGCTGTTCACCAACACCCGCAACCAGGCGGAACGCTGGTTTCAGTGCCTGCGTTACGCCTGCCCTGAGATGGAGGGGCTGCTGGCTCTGCATCACAGCGCTTTGGATCGCAGCGAACGCGAGGCGATTGAAGCCTCGGTAAAAGCAGGGTCCATGCTCTGGGTGGTCTGCACCAGTTCCCTGGATCTTGGGGTTGATTTTCAGCCTGTGGAGCAGGTGGTGCAGATCGGATCTCCCAAGAATCTGGCCCGATTGCTGCAGAGAGCCGGACGTTCGGCCCACCTGCCAGGGGGCACATCGAAGGTGTTGTTCATGCCGACCAATGCCCTGGAACTGCTGGAGCTCAGTGCCGTGCGTCGCGGACTGGAGAACGGCTTGGTGGAGGAACGACGCCCTCCCCGTGCCCCCCTGGATGTGCTGTTGCAGCACCTCACCACCCTCGCCTGCGGTCCAGGCTTCTGTGCGACATCAACCCTGGAGGCCATCCGTGCCACCGCCAGCTACAGCCAACTCAGCAAAAGCGACTGGGACTGGTGCCTGCGCTTTCTCGAGCAGGGGGGCGATTGCCTCGGGGCATACCCCCGCTACAGAAAGTTGGAAGCCACAGACGACGGACGCTTCGTAATCCGCGAGAAGGCCATTGCCAGGCTGCATCGCTTCAACATCGGCACGATCACCTCCGCTCCATCCATTCGCGTGCGCTTCGTGCGTGGCTCGGTGCTCGGTCACGTGGAAGAAAATTTCATCAGCCAGCTCAAACCCCGGGATGTGTTCTTCTTTGCCGGCCGTCAGCTGGAGTTCGTGCGTCTGCGCGAGATGACCGCTTATGTAAAAAGCACCACCAAGAAAAGCACTGCCGTACCGGCCTGGGCCGGCGGCCAAATGTCGCTGTCTGATCTACTCACCCATCATCTGCGCGAAGAAGTAGCCCGAGCCGGGCGCGGGGAGCTCGATACACCGGAATTGAAGGCGCTTGAACCGTTGTTTGAGCGCCAGATGGATCTCTCCACCCTGCCCGAAAGCGATCAGTTGCTGATCGAAACCTGCCGAACACGGGAAGGGGTGCACCTGTACGCCTATCCCTTTGAAGGCCGGTTTGTGCATGAAGGGCTCGGCTTTCTCTGGGCGACACGCCTCACGCGCATTCAGCGGGGAACGATCACCGTGTCGGTGAACGATTACGGATTTGAACTGCTTGCGCCGAGGGGCTATCCCATGGACCAGCTGCTGGAGGACCATCTCGACGAGCTCCTCGATGACACATCCTTGGAAGAAGATCTGGAACAGGCCCTGAACCTCTCGGAACTGTGCCGACGCCGGTTTCGCAGCATTGCCCAGGTTGCGGGGCTGCTGGTGCAGGGATTCCCGGGCCAGAGCAAATCCACCGGCCAACTCCAGATCAGCGGCTCCCTGCTCTGGGAAGTGTTCAGCAAACACGAACCCAACAACCTCCTGCTCCGCCAGGCCAGAGACGAGGTGCTGCAGGAGCAGCTTGAGCTGCCCCGACTGCGCTCTGCTCTGAGGCGCATCCGTCAGGGAGACACCCTGCACTGCCCGACACCCCGACCGGGCCCACTCGCCTTCCCCCTGCTGGTGGAACGATTGAACAATCGGATGACCAACGAATCCGTGCAGGAGCGCGTGCAACGGATGATGCGGGAGGCATTGCGCGTAGAAGCTGACTAGGTTCCGATCATCCAGATGTTCCTGGCCATGGCGCGCGTGATCGAGGTGTTCCGCCAGTTCCTGCTGCTCGGATGCTCGTCTTTCGGCGGTCCAGTTGCCCACCTCGGCTATTTCCGTGAGCGGTTCGTGCAACGGGAGCAGTGGCTCACCGACGCGGCCTATGCCGACCTCGTGGCCCTTTGCCAGTTTCTGCCTGGCCCTGCCAGCTCCCAGGTTGGGATGGGCATCGGCTTGATGCGCGCGGGGTGGCTCGGCGCCTTGGCAGCGTGGATCGGATTCACCTTTCCATCAGCGATCCTGCTGGTGATTGCGTCGGCAGTGCTGTCAGCCAATCCGGACTGGCTGGCAGGAGGCTGGGTGCAGGGCTTGAAAGTGGCTGCCGTTGCCGTGGTGGCGCAGGCCGTGCTCGGCATGCAGCGCAAGCTGGCACCTGATCGAGGCCGCGCGAGCCTGATGGCTCTTGCAGCTGTGTTAGTACTGTTGGTCCCCCTGGCCTGGGTTCAGGTTCTCGCCTTGCTGATCGGAGCGATCGTCGGGCTGACCCTGTTGCCTCCACCCGACGATCGCGCCTTGAGCCATGAACTGCTCAAGGTGCCCGTGCGCCGAAGCGTGGCCATTCTTCTATTGCTGGTGCTGATCGGCCTGCTGATGGCCCTGCCCTGGCTCACAACGCAGGCCCGACCGGTAGCGATCCAGCAAGTGGCTGGGTTTCTTCAAGCTGGATCTCTGGTGTTCGGTGGAGGTCATGTCGTGCTTCCTCTGCTCGAACAGTCTCTGGTTCCCGCTGGGTGGATCAGCCTTGATCAGTTTCTGGCCGGCTATGGAGCAGCTCAGGCTGTTCCTGGTCCCATGTTCAGCTTTGCGGCGTTCCTCGGTTTTGATCTGCGCGGCGGGTTGCAGGGCATCGGCGGCGCGCTGCTGGCGCTGATGGCCCTGTTTCTTCCGGCTTTTCTATTGATCGGAGGCGTTCTTCCGTTCTGGACTGACCTCGGCAAATTGCAAGCGATGCGACGCGCCCTGAAGGGCATCAATGCTGCAGTCGTGGGTGTGTTGCTGGCAGCCCTGTTTCAGCCGGTCTGGCTGGCCGGCATAAAGAACAGTGCCGATTTCAGTTTGGCGTTAGTGGCCTTTCTGCTTCTGGTCGGTTGGAAGCAACCGGCCTGGCGGGTTGTTGTGGTTTGCGGCTTGGTAGGCGGCTTCGCCCTGTCGTCATGACCGATCAACCGACTTTGTTTCTTGTCGTCCTCGGAGGACGTACAGCCACGTGCCACGTGGAACTCCACGATGTGCGCTGGGTGGTGGGGTCTTGCATCGAAGACACCATTCCATCGCTGAGACGCGAATGGTTCGGCTTGCAGAAGGGACTGCATGTGGACAGCTACAAGGCCATCACCCAGGTGGATGGCTTCGCGATCCATCTGATGCCATCAGCCGTGGACCAGGCGGAGTTCTCTGAGCGTGATGAGGCTGGCCCGGTGAATCGCTTGTGGTTTGTCAATCTCGGTGGCTATATGCGGGAATCGCTTCAGGAACAGCATCATTTCGGCCTTGTGGTGGCAGGCTCACAGCAGGCGGCCAAGGCCCGGGCCAAAGCCCGTTGGTTGAGGAACTCACTGCAGCTTCACAAGGATGATCTGCACAGCATCAATTGCGTTGGTGACGTCGATGATTGCTTGCCGATCGATGGCCTTGATGGTTGGCGCATCACGTTGCGGAAGCAGCCCTCTGCCCTGGAGATGGATCTGAGTCCCGACTGGTTCGGCTACTGGCGCATTGATGGCCGAAGACTGAAACCAAGACCGGACGCACTCACTTGAATCAGCTTTGAACGAACTGCCACCAAGCGTGAACACGCTCAGGGCTTCCATACCAGAGCGAACCGAATAAACCGCCGTGGGCGGTGGCAGCGAGAACCTGATGACGGGCATCCTTTAAGAGGGCTGACGAAACGGGCACAAGACCATCCCCTGACACCGACGCGTCGCCCGTAATGCTCCTGTAGCTGCCAGCAGCGCTGCGCCGACTGAACGCGGATGCCATGGCAGCACTGAGATCAAGCTCGCCGGCAACAGCCACGTAATCCACTTCCGGATGATGGCAACCCGGGTAGCGGCGATCCACCATGGCGCGCAGGGGGGTCGCTCGGATGGCCTGATGGGGACTGCCGAGTGTGACCAGGCGGTTGCAGCGATCAGAGCCGCCGTACCGACGCCCCTGGAAATCCTCATCACTGAGATACAGGCGCAGCATCACCCCCCCGGAGCTGTGGCCGACCAAGGTGACCTGCCCGCTAGTTGACATGTTCTGCTGCTGCTCCACCGCTGCTGCCACGCGATCGAGCACGCGCCGCCAGCCGAATCCCCAGCTGGTGAGCAACCAGTCGAGGCGGCTGACCGGAACGACCAACACGTCCGCAGCACCGGATTTCCTGATGGCTTCGGCCATCGGCTGATACGCCTCCTCGGTAATCAGAAATCCACCAAGAATCACCACCGGCTGATGGGGGTCGACGGGTCGCATCACTCCAGTGCAGGGGAGACAGCGCCATCATCAGAGCAGACGATCATCACGCCATGGCATTGGAGAGGGTCGCCGACTACCCCAGGCCACCACGACTGGAGCCCAGCGAGGATCACGTTCTGATCAAAGTCGGCGGTGAAGTGCTCTTCGATGGCAAGGGCTGCCAACGCGTGCTCGAGACGTATCACCCTCCCACTTACTACTTGCCACCAACGGGGATGGCCACAGCCTTGCTCTCCCCCGCAGCAGGACGAAGTTTTTGCGAATGGAAAGGGGTAGCGGAGTACTTCGATGTGGTGACATCACAGGGCAGGATTCATCGAGCTGTGTGGCGTTATCCATCACCCACCCCATCGTTTCAAGCCATCACTGGGTGGTTTGCGCTGTATCCGGGTTTGATGCAGGGATGCTGGGTCAATGCTGAACCAGTGATCCCCCAGCCAGGAGGTTTCTACGGTGGATGGATCACATCAGCTGTTGAGGGGCCATTCAAAGGGGATCCAATGCATCCGGAGCTGATCTGAACCGATGGAGAAACTGATCCGCTTACTCAAAGACCATCCCAAAGACCCGGCGATCGCGGCGTTGATCAAGGACGCCGAAGCCGGGTCTGATGTGGACCTCAATCAGCAGAGCGAACAGCTCAGTGGGGTTTGGGAATTGCGCTGGAGCAGCGCCAGCCAACCCTGGCTGAAACAGGCGGCATGGTTGGACAATCTGCAGGTCTTGGACCCAGTTCACAGCCGAGGCATGAATGTGCTGAGGCTGAATGGTCCCCTTGGTGGGTTGGCGGCGATCACAGTTGAGGCAGAACTGTCGATCGCGAGTGCGACCCGGGTTTCAGTCTGCTTTCGCAAAGGAGGCTGGATCGGGCCTGGGTTGCCAGGAGGAGGCCGCTTGGCGTTGATGAAAACAGTGAATCAATCGTTCCCAGCCTGGCTTGAGATCACAGCGCTGGATGAAAAGCTGCGAATTTGCAAAGGGAATGCAGGAACAACCTTTGCCCTGTTGCGACGGAATGACCTCAACATTGAATCATTTTTTCAGTCGATTGAATAAACATCATCATCAAAAACTGAGACACCGAACCTGGGCTGATCGAACAAGCAAGCAAACATTGCCTACTCACTACGAAGAACATCAGACAACACGAGGCTTTTTGTGTGCCAGTGACAGACAAAACAGTTTTCTGTTAACTTCACCAGCACGTTCAAAGTTATCCCCTTCATGAAGCGCTTGATCTGGCTCGCAGCATTGGCCCCCTTCATGCTCACCCCTTCCGCCTTGGCTCAGAAGGAAATACCCAAGGCACCAGGTCATGACCAATGTCCGCTGGGTTATGTGAACACTCTGGGCAGTACCTGCGTGTCACCGGTGTACTACGAAGTGGCTCCCACCAACGGCAAAGCTTGCCGGTCGGGCTGGATGAACATTGGTGCTGGCTACTGCAAGAAGAAGACTCTCGGAATCTTCTGAGCTGTCCATGCCATTCGCTGTTGCCCTAGCCATGTTGCGGCAGCGTGATCGCTGGCTGCTGCAACTCCGCGATGACATCGATGGCATCGCCGCACCAGGGTGCTGGGGACTCTTCGGCGGCCATCTGGAACCAGGAGAATCCCCTGAAACGGCTCTGCGCCGGGAACTGGAGGAGGAGATCGGCTGGTGTCCCGTCAACCTCCAGCTGTGGATCAACCACAGCACCGCCATCCGCACAGCCCATGTGTTCGTTGGTGAGCTCCAGAAAGATCTGCACCGGCTTGAACTGAATGAAGGCCAAGACATGGTTCTGGCCACTGCAAAAGAACTGCGGTCTGGCCGAATTCTCAGCCCGAAGCTGAATCAAACCCGTCCGCTGGCGCCAACGCTGACACTCTTGACCGCCAAGCTCGACGCGATCGATCACAGCGACTGAATCAGGATCACCAGCAGGAATGCGATCACTGCGACGACCAACCAGAAGGCCAGTCCCTTCCTGCGTGTGGTCAACGCAGGTCTGCGAACCCCTCCTACCCGTTGATCGGCAGGAGTTCCGCAATGGGAGCAGACCAGACGACCACCAAGGGAGCGATCGGCACGGAAACTGGTGGATCCGCATCGGCTGCAGCGGCTGGTCATTGAGATCCCATCGGCTCAGCCGCCACAATCACCCTATGGCCCTTCACTACGCAAGCAGACGAGACGCACCTTGGCTGGAACTCCAAGCCATCGAAGCTTGGGCTGGTGGTCAACGCATTGTCGAAGGCTTGTCACTGCGGCTCTGGATTGGCGAATCCACAGCGATTCTCGGACCGAACGGTGCCGGCAAAAGCACCCTCGTCAAGCTCATCAGCCGCAGTCTTCATCCCGTGGTTCAACCGCAGTCCCACCTGCGGCTCTTCGGAGAGGAACGCATCAATCTTTGGTCCCTGCGTGAGCGTCTGGGAATGTTGGATACGGAACTGCAGCAGCGCATCCCCAAGGCAATGCCCTGCCGTGAGCTGATGCTCTCCGCCTTCTTCGGAGCCATCGGTCTAAGACGCGGACTTCATCCCACCCCTCAGCAGATTCAACAATCCGCTGAAGTGTTGGAGCAGTTCAACCTTTCAGATCTGGGTACCTGCCGATTCGGGAGCCTGTCCGATGGCCAGAAACGCAGAATGCTGATAGCAAGAGCGATGGTGCATCGGCCGCAGGTGTTGGTCCTCGACGAACCAACCAATGCCCTCGACCTGCGGGCTCGGCATGGATTGCTGGCACAGCTGAGACAGCTCTGCCGCATGGGAACCACAGTGATCGTGATCACCCACCAGATCGATTCGATCATCCCTGAGATCACCCGAGTGGTGGGAATGCGCAAGGGTGGCGTTGTCGTGGATGGTGCACCAGTCGAGGTGCTCAACGACCGCGTGCTGTCGGATCTGTTCCAGACGCCTTTGAAGGTTTTAGAAGCCGGTGGTTACCGTCAGGTGCTGCCGGCATGACCCTTGCAACAGAGAGCCAAGGGGTAATGAAACGCCTGTTGCCCTTAGCGCTTTATGGGCTCCTGAGTGTGTTGAACCCCAGCGCGGCACGCTCGAACACGACCGATGGACCCCTTGCTTGTGCACCTGTGGAACCCGCTCCAGAACGGGCACTGAATCGTCTCCAGGCGACCGCAGAGCTTGAGGACTGTCTGCAGCGTCATGGATCGGATCACGAAGCAATCCAAAGATTGATCAGCGAACTCAGAAATGAACTGATTCAGCTGAGCAACCATCGGGCGAATCACCTGGATGAAACCGTCAAGAGTCTTGAGGCCACAGCGTTCTCTCCGACAACGCGATTGAAGGGAGTCACCACGTTCATCATCGGAGGCAATGCCTTCGCAGGAACCTCCGACACGCTGCGCAACGACATTCGCAGCAGCTTCGGAGCTTCGATCGTTGGCTACGACGAGAAGCTGATCCTGCGCACGAGCTTCACGGGCAAGGATCTACTCAATCTCCGGCTGAGAGCTGGCAATCTCGATTCAGACCAAAACGCCTTCGGAGGAGGTGGCCCAAGCCAACTCTCGGAATTGGAGGTGGCTTTTCAGCAAGGACCTGTCTCCGACCGCCTCGGAGTCAATCGCGCCTGGTATCAGTTCCCAGTGGGTGAAGATTGGACGTTCACCGTCGGTAGCCGGGTGAACCAGAGCGTGATGCTGGCGATGTGGCCAAGCGTCTACCCCGACGACACGGTGCTGGATCTGTTCACCCAGGCAGGAGCTTCAGGGGCGTACAGCAGCAATCTCGGCGCCGGTGGTGGTGTGATGTGGGAACGAGGACCGCTGAGCTTCAGCCTCAACTACATCGCCGGCAACGGTGAGAACGGTGTTTCCGGATCGGGAATGTTCGGGGTGGACGCAGGCAGCAGCGCCACCGCACAGGTGGGCTGGGCCACGGACGCCTGGGGAATCGCCGCAGCGCTGGCGACCATCCAGAACGGTTTCAACATCATTGATTACGCCAGTCCTTTCACCCTGCGCAGCTTCAACCAACCCGGCATCACCACAGGCACGGCCTTGAGCGGGTACTGGCAACCCCCCGATGATGGATGGGTCCCATCAGTCAGCGCCGGGTGGGGGTGGAACAGCACGCGCTATCGCAAAACGGTGAAGAGCGATGGGCTGGTGTCGATCTCCCAGTCATGGACGGTGGCTTTGCAGTGGAGCGATTGGCTGTTTGAAGACACATCCATGGGGCTGGCCGTCGGCCAACCGATCTTTGCGACGGCTCTGAAGGGAGGGGCGACTCCCGACGACGCCGGTTTCGCCATGGAGGGCTGGATGATGGTTCAGGTTTCAGACGCGATCAGCGTCACGCCCGCGCTCTTCTATCTCAGCCGCCCCCTGGGAGCAGAGACGCCCCAAGGCACATCCCTGAGTCAGCTTGGCGCCTTGCTGAAAACAACCCTGAGATTCTGATCTGCGGCGGCCGGTGTCATAACCTCGCCTCGCGCGAGACGTGACGTTTTGAACAGCAACGCCAGAATCGATGCTCTTCAGCTGATGCTGACCGATCTGCGCACGCGCAATGAACCGATCCGGCATAAGGCCGCATTCCGAGGTTGCCAGCCTGAGTTCCAGGCGCTGGTCACGCAACTGATTGAACAATTGGAAGGGGAATTACTGGAGGAGAAGCATCGCTTTCGAGCTTCTCAGCGCGACTGATTGCGATAGGCGGTGGGTGCAATCACGAGGAAGAGAAACCACCAGCACCCCACAACCAAGGCCACAGAGCCTGTGACCCAGAGCCGGTGAAGCACCAACCAGCTGCCAACCACCACGAACAGGCCGGTGAGAAGGATCGTCCATGGCTGACACCACCATGGCTTGTGCGACCACAGATCGGTGTCAGTCGACTCAGTCATCGCAGCGAATCAATCTGGCCACTCTGATGCAGCTGATGGAGGGCGGTGTAGTCGCCGAAGTAGTCCCCATCAACAAAAATCTGGGGAAACACCTTCAGCCCACTGCGCTTCCGGCAGGCCTCAAATGTGCTGTCGGATTCGACGGGGATGAGGCGATGAGGAATCGCATGCCGTTCGAGAAGCTGGCGTGCGCGATGGCACCAGGGACATCCTTGGAGAACGGCCAGCTCAACCCGTCCGTTGCTGGTTGTTGGTGAGCTCTGGCCTGGCAATTCACTCAATCCGACCATCAACTGCACGCCCCTGTGCACGATGGTTCCAGGTTCGAGGTGTCCACCCCAAACCTGGCAAGCTCCGTCCGAGAGGCTGAGATGGAGGTGAACTCCCTGCGGAGAAACCGTGCCATTCAGTGTGATCACTTCCAGTATGCCTTGCATCCTGGTGGGATTGGGTTGACCCGGGCACTGAAAACAAGCCGCTGAAAGATCGCCAACAACTCCCAGAACGAAGCCGCTGAGCTGGTGATCGGATGCAAGTTGATGAAGGGACTGGTGAAGATCCTGACCGGGTTCCAGCTTGAGGGTCAGAGTCTCCATGCAATCCCTGAGAAGGCCGCAACAGAATAAAGCAAGCCAACTAAAGGGCATTACGGTACGATTACGTTGCGCAAACGAAACATTTACGTGTCATTCCTCCAGACATTGCTCCATGAGCTGCAGGAACAACTGCGCTCAGAGCATCCGGAGATCAGCGCCGGGCAGGTCGCTGAAGCCGCTGAATCGGAACGGGTGAATGTCACCCTTCCTGCCGGTGTGATGAATCGACTGAAGCAGCAGGCCCTGGCAGAAGGCAGAAGCTGCAGCAGCCTCGCCACTTTTCTGATTGAGGAAGGCCTGCGCAGGCATGGATCCCTGCAATAAAGGCGGCATCGGACCGGTCTCGGTCATTGCAACAGAGAGTCTGTGATCTTTTTCACCTCTCCCTTTCGTTGCATGTCGAGCAACACCACATCAATCGGAGTCCGCAAGGGACTGTCGATCGGCAGAACGAAACCGTAGGTCTGATTGGCCAGGCTGAATGGCGCAATCTTGTAGGGGGCCCCAGGATTTTGCTGAAGGTAAAAACGCAAGGGCGCACCATCGAAAAGCACCCCATCAACATTGCCCTTGCCGAGCAACGCAATGGCCTTGTTCAGTGTTGAGGCAGGCTTCGCCCGTGCGCCATAGATCTTCGCCCAGGTTTCGCTGGTCGTGCCATCCACAACGGCGACGGTCTTGCCCCGTAGATCTGCACTTTCGCGGATATCCGTGGGGTCAAGCCGAGAGAGCGAAACAGTGAAGGCTGAGGCCAGGCCAGCCGTGATGGACGAGAGCGCCAGAAGCGACATCACCATCCAAACGCCCGCAATGGTGCGACCGGTTTTGGAAAGCGGAGCCCGATCGCCATAGCCCACGGTTGTGAGCGTGACCAGGGCAAACCACATGCCATTGCCCACACCCTGAAGGTAATGACGGGGGAACTGAGCGGCATTCCGCCTGCGTTCCGCCAGCCAGATCAGATTTCCAACCAGAAACAACAGCAGCATCAACCCCCCGGCTGATGACAAGGCCGCCCAACCAAAAAAGGGACGAAGCCGAGCCAGAAGACTGGGTGCTCGCAGGGGCAGCAGCAGATCTTCTGTGCCGTTGAAATAAGGCTGGGTGAAGTCGATCTTGGGGTTGGCCAGACGACCTGGGGTGATGCTGATCGGCCCGATGGCCATATCCACCTTTCCATTCACCACGGCGTCCACATTCGCCTCCGTATTCGGAAACTGGATCAAGTCATAAGGGCGGTTGAGACGATCAGCCGCTTCATCCCAGATCTGGAGACTGATCCCGCGCAATGCGACGCCATCCTCGATCACGAAGGGAGGAGAACCGCTCACGCCCACCCGAAGCGTCTGGGCCAGAGCATCACCAGGCCAGGCAAGCACCGTTAGCCCTGCCAAAAGGAGTGCAGCCTTCACGTTCACCGCCTCAACCGTTGCGCTCAAGCCGTCTCACGATGAAGCCCATGGCAACCAGCGAACCGAGCAGAGCCAAGAGCAGGGCAAGTGTCATTGAGGCTCAGGAAACCGTGGAACCCTGAGGTTGCCATCTTCAGCTCCGAGAATCCACTCCGCAACCTCCATCCGCAGGGCATAGGCACATTCGAAACGCTCTTGCCGCTCGAGGGAAATCAACCGCCGCTGGAGCCAATACAGAGTTTCTCCCGCAGGAGCGAGGGGTTGGGAAGCACTCGCCATTCGACCGACCCACAATGCGTTGAGAATGGACGATCGGGAGAGTCATTGGCTGCCATCGACGCTACAGAAGCAGATTCAGCGATTCCAACGGGCGGCTGCATCTGGCGTTGGCGGGATGAGCAGCTGGTGCTTCTGCCGGATCGGGGGATCTGGAGAGAGGCGAGCCGAGACCTTCTGGTCGCCGATCTCCACCTTGGCAAGGCCGAAGTGTTTCAAGCCTTTGGGATTCCCGTGCCGAGTGATGAGGATCGCGGAACGCTGGGGCGTCTTCAGCGGATCTGCACCAGCTGCAGCCCCGAGAGGATCATCATCCTGGGTGATCTGATCCATGGTCGCCAGGGGCTCACCCCCCGGTTGATGCACGACCTGGCCACGTTGTCTGAACGGCTTGCAACCCAGATTCTCCTGGTTGGAGGCAATCACGACAGGGATCTTCGAATGCCAGTGCTTCCTCGAAAATCGTCCTTCCGTCTGGGCAGTCTCTGGCTGAGCCACGAACCAGAAAACGGCCCAGCTACGGCAGAACTGCTCAATATTTGCGGCCATATTCATCCAGCGGCAACCCTGCGCCAGGGTGCTGATCGCCTGCGACTTCCTTGTTTCGCCTACGACGAACTCGAGCAGCGAATGCTGATTCCTGCCTTCGGAGAGTTGACGGGAGGGCATGACTGCGGTCACCGTTACCGCAAATGGCTGGTGGCCGAGGGCGCCATCGTTCCTTGGCTTACTCCCGAACCCCAACCAGGAAAGCGACGGCAAGCCCGGTGAAACGGACCACTGCGCCCGCAACCGGCAAGGGACGTCGGAGACGTCAGCCACGACGGAAGCGGCTTGGCGGTCGCAAACGATGGCTGATTCTCGGATTTCCAGTCGCCGTCTTCGCAGGTTTGCTTGCGCTTGCACCGGGGACACCCGATCCAGGCCTCACACCACGCACGGACCAAGAGCTCGAAGGTGACGCGCTTGGCACCTTCAGGTACCAACCTGATGATGAGGTGTATGCCCTTGATTTCGACCCACGCAAAGTCAGACTTGGTCTGCTCGAGGGATGGGATCGCGAGCAGGATGCCTTTGAGGACTCGGCAGCACTGGCTTACGTGTCCGGGCCGATGTATGAGCGACACATCGACAGCGGTGGGCAGGAGATCACCGTTCCTTTGGGGGATCTGAAATTCGGTCAACGCATCTGGCGGGGACGCAACCGCACAGCGTCCCGACAGCGGGCCTTCGTTGGAATCCGTGACGACGGACGCGTGGACTTCGGCTACGGGGAACTCACCCCTGAACGTGAGCAGACCTACGACATGTTCATCGGTGGACTGCACAGCGTTTACAACGATCTTGAGCAGCCCCCTGACAGCTACAAAGGCGCTTACAGCATCAGCATGGGGCAGAGAATCCGCTACTACTTGCCTCGGATCAGGATGATCTTCGGCCTGCGCAGTGACGGGCGGCTGGAAATGCTGATGAGCAAGGACGGCCTCACATTGGAACAGACCAGAGAACTCGCACGGCGGCGAGGCTTGGTTGCGGCCTACATGCCCGACCATGCCTCCAAGAGTCGTCTGATCATTCCAGGCGTGAAGGGATTCACCGAGGAAGACGCCAATTGGATCAGCGGTGGGGCGACCAGTTTTGTGCATGTCCCGTACTTGCTACGGCTGAGTGAGCGACGCAATCAGCTTCAGGGAGGACTGGTCGCCAACCTCTCAGAGCGTCTGCAGACACAGGCGTCCTGCAACGGCCCAGCCGATTGTGTTCAGATGGCTGGATCGCGTCTGGCTGATCGAGCGCTGGCTGGTCTTAACCGCGTGATGGAACAGGGGGTTGAACCCATCGCCCGGATGATCTGGACGCCGAAACCGATGTCCCGCGAGTCCGATATGGCGCAACCGACGACGCCGGGGACCAGGAACCGTTCTCCTCTTCCGGAGCCGCCAATTACCGCTGATCCCTTGGTGCTGCTCGAACAGCCCCTTGGGGACGATTTGGCAGCACCGCTGGAGCCGACGCTTCCACCGATTGAGACCGATCTACCGCCAGACCTCCCCCCACCCGAAGTGATCGAGCCCCGATTGAGAGAAGAGTCTCCAGGCACGCCTGCCGAAAACAACGGCCAAGATCCTGCTGATGCAATGGTTGGAGCGCCACCGCCGCCGCTTCTTCCCCCTCCCCTGCCCTGAAATCAGCGGCGGAAGATGCCGTTGCAGTCCCCACTTGGCGGCTTGGAGAAACACACATTCTCTGGTGACCAGTAGCCGATCGCAGGGAAACTCAGACCCTGGCGACGCGCTTCCGCATTCACAGCCTCCACGCCTCGGGCAGTGATCAGAACATGACCGGGGCCCTCGACCTGATCGAGAAACTTCTGTTCCGGCATCTCCTTCATCGCAGAGGCCACAGTCGTCGATGCGGCCAAGGAGGCAAACCCTGTGATCAATAGGAAGGGAAACAAGCGCTTGAACATGGCTGAGTTGCTGAAGTTCAGTTGGTGGTTACAACCACAGGAGTGCCGACATCCACCTGCTTGAAGAGCGTGACGACGTCCTTATTAAGCATGCGGATGCATCCCAGACTGACGGCGGCCCGGAGCTTGACCCAGTTCGGCCAGGCTGTGCCGTGGATCGCGTACTCGCCGGAACCGATCTGAAAGTAAGCCATGTAGCGAACGCCAACTGGATTCTTCGGACCGGGTGCGATGACCTTGCCGCCCTTGTGATACACAGGAGCTTCCTCTTTGCGCGTGATCGCGTAACTGCCTGCGGGGGTCGGCGATTCCGGAGCTCCGATGGCGACAGGGAAGCGTTCCACAACCTTGCCGTTGTCAAACAGCGTGAGGTATCGCTGCTTGAGGCTGATCTCGATGGTTTTTTCAGCCCGAGCCTGCATCGGAACCAAGCTCACGCACAACAGAGCCAGACCCGCCGGCAGGGCGATGCGCCAGGAAGGGAAGGGCATGGCTGAAATCGCGTTTGCGCGGCCATTGTGACCTAGATCGGGTCGGGCTAGCGTCACTCCACTTTCAGACTCTCCCGTGTCCCCCACCTCCGCACTCCGATCCCTGCTCCGCTGCGGACCCTTGCGGGGTGTGATCGGTGCGGGCCTTGGACTCACTGCACTGCTCACTCCCGCCGCCTCCGCTGGGTTCTCACCCGAAGAGCTGGCTGCGTTTGAAGTCACCGAGATGCGAGCCACGGTGACCACCGCTCTGCCAGAAGAGAAAGTGATCGAGGTGATCGATCCCCACGGTCACAAAGAGATCCTGACGGTGGGCATCGATCTCACTCCCCTGGGCCTGAAAGCGGGGGACGAAGTGAGCCTCTCCATTCTTGACGGCCTGGTGGTGGAACTGGAACCAAGTTCCAGCACTGATTTGAGCTTCAACCGCGAAGACATCATCCTTCCCATGGACATGGGCAAGCTCAAGAAGGGCATGCGCGTGGCCCTGGCATCGGGGACCGGCCGGGTGATCCGCATCGATGCTGAGGACAACTCCATCGATCTGCTGGGTCCTCTCGGCGGAATCAACAACCTCGATGTGGTCCCCACACCCGGGGTAAATCCCTTTGACAGCCTCAAGGTCGGAGACACCGTTGACTTCCGGCTGATCCAGCCTCTTGCCATCGATGTGCGCAGGCTCCCTGCCTCAGAAGCGTCAAGGCAGAGCTACAGGGTCAACGGACAGGCGCCGATGGTCAGCACTGTGATCGATGACGGCGCGGCCATCAAGAGTGAACTGCTGGAAGCCTTTGAACTGGCTCAGCTGAAGGCCACGATTCAACGAATCATCCCCGGTCAGAAAGTGATCGAGGTGAAAGGCGCCCAAGGCCATACCAGCCTGCTGACCAGTGCGATCGATCCTGCAGCAACGGGCCTCAAACCAGGAGATCTTGTGTCCATCGAGCTTCTCCAGGGTCTGGTGGTGGATCTCAGGCCCTCGAGCCAGACCAAGCTCAGCTTCCAACGGGAAGATCGCCGACTCGGAGAGGATTTCGGTCCACTGCCATCGGGCACTCGGGTGGCCATGGCGACCGGAACCGCCGAAGTCGTCCGGCTGTCGCGCACCGATCACAAGCTCACCCTGCGCGGCCCCCTCGGAAAGATTCACAAATTGGACATCCGTCCTGAACTCGAAGATGAAGTGTTCGCTGATCTCAAGGTGGGCGACATGGTGGACTTCCGGCTGATCAAGCCGATTGCCATCCGCATCCAGCCCCTGGCCCAGCGCTAGGGCTGGGCGGACGCCAGGGCTCTCACCACATCACCCCGGGTGAGCATGCCAACAGGTCGGCGCTCTTCATCAACCACGATCAATCGCTGCGTCCCTTTTTCGTGGAGCATGGAGGCAGCCTTCGGCAGTGGCAGAGACTGGGCACAGGAATGGCTATCACGACTCATGAGATCGGCCACGGTATTGCCCAACACCTGATGAACCTGCTTGTCCCAATTGAGGGGGTTGCGCAGGTAAATCACGCTGTCGAGAAGCATCACGTAAGGCCCCGCATCGACCCCGCTCTCGCGCACCATCAGGTTCTGCTCGGTGAGTTCACCCACAAGCGTGCCGTCATCACCGACCACAGGCACTCCACTGATGTGGTGGTCGCTCAACAGAGTCACGGCATCCTTTAAGGGAGTGGCAGGCGTGACTGTCAGCACCGGAGCGGACATCACCTCCCCGACCGTCTGCTGGAGCACCATGGGACCTGATCAACTGCACGCATTCTGAGCCTTGGTCTCTCCCTGGCGATCCTGGGCGGATCGACTCACCCTGTTCCGTGCTGTTCTGGGCGCCCCCGTACTGCTGGCTCTTGCCGCTGATCAGCTCTCCACCGCTTGGTTGCTGCTGCTCTTGGGTGCCTTCAGTGACTGGGCTGATGGCTGGATGGCCCGCAAGGCCGATGGCGGCAGCAGCTGGGGGGCCAGGCTCGATCCCCTGGCAGACAAGCTTCTGATCAGCGCTCCATTGATCTGGTTGGCCAGCGAGCAGGTCCTCCCCCTCTGGTCGGTCTGGCTTCTGTTGGCCAGGGAACTATTGATTTCGGGTTGGCGATCAGCAAGTCAGAGCGGGGCTCCGGCCTCCTGGATTGGCAAAACAAAAACCACCCTGCAGTTCCTGAGCCTGTTTCTGCTGATCTGGCCTCCAAGCTGGGGGGCCGGTTCAGTCGTCCTTGGACTTCGTCAGCTGGGCTGGAGCCTGTATTGGCCAGCCCTGGGGCTGGCCCTCTGGTCTGGGCTGGCCTACATCACGCCGCTGACAGCAGGGCGTCGTCGCCGCTGAAATCCGGATTGGGCGTGGGGCTCAGCTGGTAATCCCGTTGAAAACTGTCAGCCATTGAGGTAGCGGCATCAAACCGGGGCATCCAGGCCAGTTCGCGCTCCACCCTTGAGACATCGGTCAGGAAGTGACTGAGCCGCAGGGGGAACGCTTTGCGGGCTTTCGGATCCAGGCCACTGGGGTCGAATGAACGCAGATCAAGATCCGCGCACTCGCGGCCACAGGCCTCGGCGGCGGCGGCAATCAACCCACGGAAGGTGATTCCGCGATGGGATGAGCAGTTGTAGATGCGGTTGCAGGCAGCATCCACTTCAAGGCTGCGGGCCATGGCCTCCGCAAGATCCTCCACATGGCCAACCTGGGTCACCGTGGTTCCGTCCCCCGGAAGCGGGATCGGGCGCCCATGCACGATGCGGTCGAAGAACCAGCGCTCTACCGGGTTGTAGTTGCCGGGGCCGACGATATAGGTGGGCCGGAAACTTGTGAACGGAATCCCCTCACGCATCAGCCAAGCTTCGGTTTCAGCCTTACCGGCATGGCGACTCTGAGGATCCAAGGGACTCTGCTCATCAAGAGGCCAGCTCTCACTAGCGGCGTAAACCCCAGCAGAGCTTACGTAGAGAAATCGGTGGGAGGGAGCTCCAGTCCGTTCAATTACCTTTTGGCTGTCAGCAAGAGTCCGTCCGGAGCTGTCGATCACCACCTCGAAGCGGCGGCCACGGAGCTGCTCCAGGGCGGTGTCGTCCTGGCGATCACCAACGCAGGACTCGACACCAGCGGGCAGGGGTTGCCGACCACGGGTGAACAAGGTGAGCTGATGACCCTGCTGCAGAAGGCGGCTCACGAGAGGTTTCCCAACAAAGCGGGTCCCACCCATCAACAGGATTTGCACAGTCAGTCCAGCGGATCGGCAGCCATTGAAGCGCGCTCAACCCAGCCATGCAGGATGGGGGTTGTTCCCTGAGCCGGCCATGCAGATCATTCCCGCCATCGATCTGCTGGGGGGCAGCTGCGTCCGTCTGCACCAAGGTGATTACGACAAAGTCACACGCTTCAATGACGACCCCGTGGCCCAGGCCATGCGCTGGCAGGAACAGGGCGCCGAACGACTGCACCTGGTGGATCTGGATGGAGCCCGCAGTGGGGAACCAGCCAATGACAGCGTCATCCGTGCGATCACTTCAGCACTCACGATCCCCGTGCAACTCGGTGGAGGTGTGCGAACTGCGGAGCGGGCAGAGACTTTGCTTGCTTGTGGTCTCGACAGGGTGATCCTCGGCACCGTGGCGCTGGAGCAGCCCCAGCTGGTGATCGATCTTGCCGAGCGCCATCCCGAGCGGGTCGTGGTGGGCATCGACGCTCGCCACGGGAAGGTGGCCACCAAGGGATGGCTGGAGGACAGCAACACCGAAGCCATCGCGCTGGCCGCCCGCTTCAGTACCTCCGCCATCGCAGCGATCATCAGTACTGACATCAGCACCGATGGCACCTTGGAGGGACCAAATCTTCAGGCCCTTCGGGAGATGGCTGAAGCCAGTTCCGTTCCAGTGATCGCCTCTGGAGGCGTGGGATGCATGGCCGATCTTCTGGCCTTGTTGACATTGGAACCGCTTGGAGTCGAAGCCGTCATCGTTGGTCGTGCGCTCTACGACGGACGGATTGATCTGGGCGAAGCGCTGAGAGCCCTGGCGAGTGGCCGGCTTCAGGACCCTCCATCGGACCTACTTCAGGATTTCGCCTGAGCCATGCACCCTCCCGAGGAGGGTTTTAAAGTGAAGTTATTCCGACTACCGCTGTGGAGTCTGCGCTCGTGTCACCCCTCATTCAGGATGGAGGCAGACACAGGAGCCTTCAGCAAGCATTCGAGCAGTGCCGAACACTCGGCATGCGCTTGATTCGGCAACGCAGGATGGTGCTGGATCTGCTCTGGAGCGAAGGAACCCATCTCAGTGCGAGAGACATTTTTGAAAAACTGAATCAGAGAGGCCGGAGCATTGGCCATACCTCGGTTTATCAGAATCTCGAAGCCCTGCAGAGCGCTGGTGTGATCGAGTGTCTCGATCGTGCCAGTGGTCGTCTCTACGGGTACCGCAACGACCCCCACAGTCACATCACCTGCATGGAAAGTGGTGTGATTGAAGATCTCGACGTTGAACTCCCCGCGGCCTTACTCCAGGACATTGAACAACGCACCGGCTACAGGATCGAGTCCTACACTCTTCAGCTCAGTGGTCGTCGTGCAGAGACCACTGGAGGATCCTGAAGAGGACCGTTACCTTGACGCCTGTAAGCAATAGAGCTGAGCACCGTGAACGTTCAGGCCAGGGAGATTCTCCTTTTCGCTCCCGACCTTCTCGGTGAAAGTCTCGCGGCTGAACTCTCCACCGCTGAGCATCCCCTCAGCATTCGACGCAGCAGTGAGGCGTTAGAGAGCCACCCCGACCTGGTGATCTGGGCGCTCCCGGGACGCAGCCAGTCACTCCTTCTCGACCGGGAGATTCTCCAGCTCCAGCAACGCTGGACTCCTTCGCCAATCCTGCTCGTTCTTCCCTCGGATTTCAGCCGTGATCCCAGGGAGCTTCTAGCTTTGAACTGTGAGGGGGTAGTTCAGGATCCTGATCTTGAGGGTCTGCGTTCCGCCATCCAGCGCCTCTTGCAGGGGGGACGGGTGCTCGCTATCGAATCCAGCGCATCGACGGCTGACCATCCAGTACAGCCTGTCGGCGCTGCCAGTTGGCTGCTATTGAGCGGTCTGCAGCAGATCAGTGCAGATCTGCAGGTCATCGAAGCGCTCTTGAATCCTCCACCCGAGCAATCGCTTCTGCGTTTGCTGCTGGAAGGACGCCGGCGGGAGCTGCTGAGTGCGCGCAATCTGCTGCTGTGGCTCTGGGGGCCTCTTCAGGTGGGTCTTGATCATGCCGTTGCCCTCTCGCAGCCGAAAGAAAGCATCAGTCTCAGCATCAGAGATCGCAACACGGAGGCGGTGTGGGAGGCCATCCAAGACCGACTTCAAACCGCCGTGAGCGGAGGTCTGGGTAATGGCACCGGCCAGTTGCTCGCCATCGAGGGACTGCATCCGGAGCGTCGCCGCGATCTGCTCCTGGCCCTTCTCCAACAACTGCACACCGTGCTGCAGCGCCTCCGGCAAGAAGCCCCCGCAGCCCCCTTGAGCCAGCAGGACCTGAGAAAGCGCTGGAACGCCCTGCAACCGGAAGTCCGTCAGCAAGCGCTACGCAGTGTGGCGGGCAGCTACGTGCGCTTGCCTCTCGGCGAAGCCATGCAGCCGGTTGCGGACGAGCTGCTGAAGCGGACCGATCTATTGCGAGGCGACGAGGAACTTCCAGACCCCATGACCATGCTTGCGGCGTTGGTGCAAGACCAACCCGTTCTTGTGGACGGACAGCTGCTTCCCTCCGATGATCCCAGAGCCTTGCTCCAGCTCGAGACGCTCATCAGTAACTGGCTGGTGCGCACAGCGGAGTTGATCGGGGGCGAGTTACTGGGCGTCTGCGGCGAGTGGCCTGAACTGCGTCGTTATCTGCTTGATCACGCCTTGATTTCCACCCGTGAACTGGAGCGGCTGCGCAACCAGCTCAACAGTCAGTCCCGTTGGCAGGAGTGGATTGAACGACCGATCCGCCTGTACGAAAGTCGCAGACTGCTGTACAGGCTGAAATCAGGCCAGATCGAGCCCCTGCTGCTGACGGAACCGAGGGATGAGGAACTGAAACAGCTGCAGTGGTGGCAACAGCAGGTCGCCCTTCTGGTCGAAGCCCGCGATGCCATCGCCCCCCAGGTGCAGAGTCTGGTGAAACGGTTCGGCGATCTGATGGTGGTGGTTCTCACCCAGGTTGTCGGTCGCGCGATCGGTCTCATTGGCCGGGGCATTGCCCAGGGAATGGGGCGCAGCTTCGGGCGAAGCTGAGCGTCGAGATGAGAGTGCGGCGAGAAGGGTTCAGAATGCGTTGTCTTTCCTGCTGAACCATGGCTGGGTTCCTGCTTCGCTCCCTTTCGATGGTTCTTGCTTTGGTTCTGATCGCACTCCCTGGACAAGCCGCCAGGGAGACCGACAGCTACGACGGAAACATTTTCGCTCTGTACGCAGGCAACGGATCTCTGGTTCCACCCGCCATAACCCTGGCCGAGTCGCAAGCCGCAGGCCGCACGAGCGTTTTGGTTTACTACCTCGACGACAGCAGCACCAGCAAGGTGTTCTCCTCATCCGTGTCGGAACTCCAGCGCGTCTGGGGCAACAGCGTTGACTTGCTTCCCCTCACCACCGATGCCCTGCAGAATCGCGGTGACCAGGGTCAGAACGACCCTGCCCACTACTGGAAAGGGGTTGTTCCTCAGGTGGTGGTGCTCGACGGCAGTGGTTCAGTGATTCTTGATGCAGAGGGACAGGTGCCCCTCGAAGAGATCAATGCGGCGATCAGTGCTGCGACCGGAATCCCCGCCCCCACAGGCGGAAGCACAAGTCTGAGTTTCAACGAGCTCAACACCGAGGTGATCTCCCGCTGAGCCCTCGGCTCGGACGCCTTACGCTGCGCGCCACTACTACCGGTCCAGGACCGGCGATTCCATGGCTTGTCTCCTGCTGATTCTCTTGCTGCTGGGGCTGGCAATCGCCTGGATCGAAGCGCGCCATCGACTCCGACCCGCTTCCCCCCTACTGCTGTGTCAAAGCGACTGGTCCGTCAACCAGAAGGGAGCATCTCTGGTCATGAATGGGTGGCTGGAGATCAGCAATCCCCACACGCGCATGGAGGTGATGGTTCCGGAACTTGAGGTCCACCCCACCCTGATCGGCAGTGCCGATCTGCGCGACATCGTTACATCCATCCAGATCACACCGCAGCACCCCGATGAGGACACACGGGCTGATGGCTACTGGCCCGCGTACATCGTGAAGGGTCAGAAAAGCACCAAGGTCCACGTGGAGATCACGCTGACGGGTGACGCATCCACACCTGTTGGCGAGAGGGTGGACACGGTCTGGGTGGACGTGCAGTGGGTGAACTACGGACCCTTCGGACGCTTGAGCCGTCGCCAGGGGGTGGTGGTGCCCCTGCGCCGACCGGCAGTGATGGCAGCCGGTCAGGCTGCATTCCGAACGGGCGAAGGATGCTCGGTGCTGCCGTTGAAGACCCACCTGCTCGGACCTCTTGATGACTGCATTGAGGTGTTGCGTCACTACGCCGGCGATCTGCTTCAGAAGGGCGACATCCTCACGATCGGTGAAACACCAGTGGCGGTGATCCAGGGGCGTTATGCCCATCCCTCCACGATCAGTCCGGGATGGCTGGCTCGACTGCTCTGTCGCGTGTTTCACCCCACCAGCAGCCTGGCCACAGCCTGCGGTCTGCAGACCCTGATCGACCAGGTGGGGCCTACCCGAGTGTTGCTGGCCTGGTTGGTCGGCTCCCTGCTCAAACCATTGGGACAGCGGGGCTGGTTCTATCGCCTGGCTGGAGAACAGGCCCGCCTGATTGACGACATCACCGGAACGACGCCTCCCTATGACCAAACGATCGTGCTGGGGCCCCAGCACCCTGAACGCCTGTGTGAGGAAGCAGCGGCAGCCCTTGGCGTTTCGGTCGCCATCGTGGATGTAAACGATCTCGGACGCGTCAAGGTGCTGGCCTCGAGCCGTGGATGTGATCAAGAACTGCTGCACCGCGCACTCAAACCGAATCCCGCCGGCAATGCCAACGAGCGCACGCCTCTGGTGTTGGTGCGCCCTGCATAAGCACGAAGTGAGAACGGCGGCGATACATTTGGAAGAGGCAGGAGGCCTGCGGTGGGACAGTCAGCGGGATTCCGGCTTCGGATCGAACCACTGAAGGCGGGTCACATCGCCAGCAATCCCTTCAACGGAGAGCGCAACGAAGGGCTGCCTGACACCACTCTCCAAACCCTGCTGGTGCAGAACTGGGTCAGCGGCTTGGGTGGTCTGATCCGCTCCGCGCTAACCACCCGTACCACCCGGGTGCTCTCTCTGCTTGAAACAGCCTCCACCCATCAGGACCGACTGCTGGCGCTGGCACTACTTCGCCCCGGCAACCGCCGTTCAACCTGTTGGCATTTGGATCTTCTGCAGTTCCAGAGCCCTGAGCGTTTCAGCCACGCGCAGGCATTGCGACTCCTCATTCAGGACTCCATGAAGGATCCAGTGGCTCAGTCGCCCAGCTGGCTGGTGCGATGTGACCCACTGGATCGCGTAACGCTGGATGTGTTGCGCGAATCTGGTTTTCAGCCACTGCTTCAACGCCGCATCTGGACGGCCCCGCAGAAACAACGATCGGCTCTAGAGGAACAGGCCCTGGGCTTACCCGACGATCTCCGGTGGAGTGCGGTCTCGCGGAGCAATGTGAAGCCGTTGTTGTCTCTTGAGCAGAGCAGCATTAGTCCCCAGCACCGTCAGATCATTGACAGGCACTGGATTGACTTGCTGGATCGCCGGCAAGGCTCGCTGGTGCTGATGGCGGGAGTTAACAAGGAACCGGTGGCCATCGCCGGACTCCTCAACCGACCTTGGGGGCTGGATGCGTCCCGTTGTGAATTCGTGCGTGGCCCCGCCTGGGATGCACGGATCAGCTCGGCTTTCAGTGACATCGTCCACCGGTGGGTGGTGCGAGGCCGAATCCCAGAGCTTCTCGTGAATGAAGACGATCACAGGATGCAGAACCAGCTGGAAAGCCTTGGCTGGACATCCGAAAAATCAGAGCTACTCCTGGGCCGGAGCCTCTGGAGACGGGTGAGTCAGAGGGAACCGGGAGGCCTCCGCTCTTTGGAAACCATGCTTGGCCATCTGCAGCCGCAGCATCCTCCGCTTCCCACCCCAACCCTGGCACCGAGGCGTTGAATCCCAGGCCTGCCCCCCGCTCAATGCTCAGTCTCGACGTCGGCCGGCGCCGCATCGGACTCGCCGGTTGCGATGGCCTGGGGCTGACGGTGTCACCCCTTCCGGCATTGCACCGTGGCGCCCATGCGCAGAATCTTCATTACTTGCAGACACTTTGCCATCAGCGCAACGTGCAAGGACTGGTGGTGGGCGTCCCCTTGGATGATCAGGGACAGCTCACAGACCAGGCGCACCACTGCCGTCGCTATGGACGAAGGATCGCCCGAGATCTTGGTCTTCCTCTCGCCTTTGTGAATGAACACAGCAGCAGCTGGGCTGCAGCTGATCGGCATGGACTGCAGGGAGATCGAAGCGGTCGACTCGACAGTGCCGCCGCCGCATTGCTTCTGGAACAGTGGTTAGCCGAGGGCCCGGATGTCGAACCGGTCAACGCGGCGCCCGATGAACGTGGCGGGAATGAGGCTAATGAAGGATCCTGTTCACATCCATCCACGACCCCATGAGTTCAAGCGGCCCGTCGTCCAGCGGTGAAGTCCCCACCGTCCTCGTCAAAGACAGCGAGGGACGCGACCTGCTCTGTTTCCTGGAGCAGCTCATCCCTCTGGATGGCCAGGACTTTGCCCTGCTCACTCCGGTGGACACGCCCGTGTGCCTGTTCAAGCTCCGCGATGGCGAGGATCCCCAGCTGATCGACAGCATTGCGAGCAGTGAGCCGATCCTCTCGGTTGCTGATGTGGTGCTGCAGGAACATGACCTCACCCTGGTGCGTTCGGCCGTCACCCTCACCGTGAACGGTGAACTGGATGAACCCGAACCGGAAGATGCTGACGACGAGGAGGGTGACGACGAGTCCGAGACCTATGAACTGCTGGTGAGTTTCCTCGTTGAGGACCAGGAATACGGGCTCTACATCCCCCTCGATCCCTTTTTCGTGGTGGCACGCATGGACGATGGCTGTGCCGTTCTCGTTGAAGGAGAGGACTTCGACAGGATCCAGCCCAGAATCGAGGCTGAACTCGACGAGCGCGATCTACCGGAGTGATGCAGCGACACTGGTTGCGGCCCGACTGGGACCCCGGTCTCACCCTGGCCCATCTGCCACTGGAACCATTCCTTGGGCGAGGAATCAAAGTGCTGCTCCTGGATGTGGATCGCACACTCCTGCCAGGCAAGGACGTGCTGCTGCCACCGGCCATGCGCCAGTGGCTGGATGAAGCCTCCCGACAACTGCATCTGCATCTGGTCAGCAACAACCCCTCCAGGCAACGGGTGAAGGCCGTTGCTGATCAGATCGGGGTCGACTTCACCTGCGCCGCATCCAAGCCCCGCAGACGGGCCATCAGCCGAATCATCGACCAATTGCCCACCCCGCCCACGCAGATCGCCATGGTTGGCGATCGGGTCTTCACCGACGTCCTGGCAGGAAATCGCCTGGGACTGTTCACGGTTCTGGTCAGGCCCCCGAATGCTGAAGGATTCCCCTGTCAGAACGATCGAGTTCAGCGTCTGGAACGCCGCCTGGCACTCCTTCTGGGGAGCTCCTTCCGATGAAGCTCAGAGTTGTGAAGGTCGGAACCAGCCTGCTCAGGGAGCGTCCGGGTGCCACGACTGCAGATGCAATTGAGCGTCTGGCCAGCAGCTTGGCGAAGAGCATTCATAACGGAGACAGAGTCGTTCTTGTGACCTCTGGAGCCGTCGGACTGGGGTGTCAACGCCTGGGGATGCCCCACCGACCCACAAGCGTCGCCGGCTTGCAAGCCGCAGCAGCCATCGGCCAGGGCCATCTGATGAGCTTGTACGAGAAAGCCCTGTCGCATCGCTCGATTCCTGTGGCACAAGTGCTCCTGACGCGCTCGGATCTGGCTGACCGCAGGAGTTACCACAACGCCTCGGCAACCCTGCACCAATTGCTGCAGTGGGGTGTGCTTCCGGTGGTGAATGAAAACGACACGGTGTCTTCAGCGGAACTGCGCTTCGGCGATAACGACACTTTGTCGGCGCTTGTGGCAGCGGCCGTAGGCGCCGACGAACTGATCCTGCTCACCGACGTGGACCGCCTCTACACAGCTGACCCCCGCAGTGACAGCGCAGCCACACCAATCACCGATGTGCTGCATCCTTCTGAAATCGCCGAACTGGAGGAGGGAGCCGGTGATGGCGGCCGCTGGGGGACCGGTGGAATGACCACCAAACTGGCCGCCGCACGCATCGCCACCGCCAGCGGTATCACCGTGCATCTTGGCGACGGACGCAACCCCGAGGGGCTGCGTCAGATCCTTCTGGGCGGGCGAGGTGGCACGGTCTTCCATCCCCACCCCGAACCGCTGGGCAACCGCAAAAGCTGGCTGGTTCACGCGCTCCAACCCACCGGAAGTCTGTCCATCGACAGCGGTGCCTGCAGGGCCGTGACGCAGCGTGGTGCATCCCTGCTTCTGGTGGGAATCACCGCTGTGGAGGGTCAGTTCAGCGTGAATCAGGCCGTGCGCGTTCTCGACCCCGATGGCCTGGAGATCGCCCGTGGGCTGACATCCATTGACAGTGAGCAGCTTGTGTTTCGTTTGAACCAAGCCTCCAAGCCCCGAACCATCGGAGGCTCCCCCGTTGTGATTCACCGTGACGCCATGGTGCTGATCACACCTACGATCCGCCAGCCAGCCTCCTGAACCCATGCGATTCAGCCAATTGATCGCCGTGCTCAAGAACGGCGATGCAGGCGTTCTCTCCCTTTCCGAAGGCCGGGACCCCGAACTGCGCGGTGCTGCCTCACTGGAATGTGCGACGGCGGATCAACTCAGTTTTCTAGAAAAAGGAAACGCGCTCGTTGGCAGTCTCGAAAGCAGCGACGCTGGCGCGGTGTTGATCCCCGATCAACAGGACCTGCGCGACCTTGCCGAGCAGCATCAGCTGGCCTGGGCCATCTGTCGTGATCCCCGGCTGGCTTTTGCCGAAGCCCTCGAACAACTTCACCCCAAGCCATCCCCCCAGGCAGGGATCCACGCCAGTGCTGTGATCGCCGATCGCGTGCAACTTGGTGCCGGTGTCAGCATCGGCCCCCAGGTGTGCATCGGCGATGACACCCGAATCGGTCCACGGACCGTGATTCATCCGGGTGTGGTGATCTACGGGGATGTGGACATCGGTGAGGGCTGCGAACTGCATGCCAACGCCGTTCTCCATCCCGGCAGCCGGATTGGTGATCACTGTGTGGTGCATTCCAATGCCGTTGTGGGATCCGAAGGCTTCGGCTTTGTGCCCACCGCCAAGGGGTGGCGCAAGATGCCGCAGACCGGCCTTGTCGTGCTCGAAGACGGCGTTGAAGTGGGGTGCGGCAGCACCATCGACCGTCCATCCGTCGGCGAAACCCGGATCGGCAGCGGCACAAAAATCGACAACCTGGTCCAGATCGGTCACGGCGTGGTGATGGGCCGCGGCTGTGCCCTTGCCTCTCAGGTGGGGATCGCCGGTGGTGCCCAACTGGGCAACGGGGTCATCCTTGCTGGCCAGGTGGGCGTGGCCAACAGAGCCGTGATTGGCGATCGAGCCATTGCAAGCTCCAAGAGCGGGATCCATGGGGAGGTGGCCGCAGGCGAGGTGGTAAGCGGTTATCCAGCCATTCCCAATCGGCTCTGGCTGCGCTGCTCGGCAGCCTTTGCCAAATTGCCCGAAATGGCGAAGCAGTTGCGAGAACTGAAGAAGCAACTCTCTTCAGAAGCCACCGGAGGATCGATCGAAGCCAATCAGTAATCTCAGCACCATCGTTGTCGGTCGTCTCCATGACTCAGCATCGCGTCGTCCTGCTTCCGGGAGATGGCATCGGCCCTGAAATCACAGCCGTAACGCGCCAGTTGCTCGACATGGTGGCCGATCGCCACGGCTTCCAGCTGGACTTTGATGAACAGTTAATCGGAGGGGCTGCGGTCGATGCCACCGGAGAGCCTCTCCCCGCCACAACCCTGGAGGCCTGCCGCTCAGCGGATGCGGTGCTGATGGCTGCGATCGGCAGTCCACGGTTTGACAGCCTTCCCCGGGAGAAACGACCGGAAAGCGGCCTACTGGCGTTGCGGTCGGGACTGAACCTGTTTGCCAATCTCCGCCCGGTGAAGATCGTGTCTGCACTGATCGAAGCCAGCAGCCTGAAGCCCGATGTGATTAACGGTGTGGATCTGATGGTGGTGCGGGAGCTCACCGGAGGCATCTACTTCGGCCAACCCAAGGGAAGGGTCGAAGCCGACGGTGAAGAACGCGGCTTTAACACCATGACCTATTCGGCCTCAGAGGTGGATCGCATTGCCAGGGTGGCCTTCGAACTCGCCAGGGAGCGAGAGGGGCGGCTCTGCTCCGTGGACAAGGCCAATGTGTTGGACGTGAGCCAGCTATGGCGCGATCGTGTGGACGCCATGGCCCCTTCCTACGCGGATGTGGAGGTGAGTCATCTGTATGTCGACAACGCAGCCATGCAACTGGTGCGCGCACCTCGACAGTTTGATGTGTTGCTCACCGGCAACCTGTTTGGCGACATCCTTAGTGATGAGGCCGCCATGCTCACCGGCTCCATCGGCATGCTTCCTTCCGCATCCCTGGGCAGCAGTGGCCCAGGATTGTTTGAACCAGTGCATGGATCTGCTCCGGATATCGCCGGAGAAGACAAGGCCAATCCAATGGCCATGGTGCTGTCTGCAGCCATGATGCTCCGGATCGGCCTCAAGCAGAAAGCCGCCGCTGACGACCTTGAACAGGCCGTCGACCGCGTCCTTGCCTCTGGTTTCCGCACCGGTGATCTGATGGCCGAAGGATGCACACCTCTGGGATGCCAGGCCATGGGTGAGGAGCTTCGCAAGGCGCTTTAAACAAGTCGCGCCAATGAAAATTCGGATTTGGCCCTTCGACCTGCCAAACTCGTCGGGCCAGATCTGCCTCCGTCGATGTCGAAGCGTCACCCCGTCGTGGCTGTCACGGGTTCCTCCGGTGCAGGAACCAGCACCGTGAAGCGTGCTTTCGAGCACATCTTCGCCCGTGAAAGCATCACTCCGGCTGTCGTTGAGGGTGACAGCTACCACCGCTTCGAGCGGATGGAGATGAAAAAGGCCATGGCAGAGGCCCTCTCCAATGGGGAAAACTTCTCCCATTTCGGACCTGAGGCCAACCTCTTCGACAAACTCGAAGAACTCTTCCGAGTCTACGGCGAAACCGGCGGTGGACAGAAGCGTTACTACCTGCACAGCCCCGAAGAAGCGGCGGAACACAACGCCCGTCTCGGCGTTGAGCTCAACCCAGGCCAGTTCACCCCCTGGGAAGACATCCCCAGTGGAACCGACCTCCTCTTCTACGAAGGTCTCCACGGCGGAGTGCAGGGCGAAAACTACGACGTGGCTGCCCTGGCCGACCTGCTGGTTGGCGTGGTGCCCATCACAAACCTGGAGTGGATTCAGAAAATCCACCGAGACAATGCCGAGCGGGGCTATTCCGCCGAAGCCATTGTGGACACCATCCTGCGCAGGATGCCGGATTACATCAATCACATCTGCCCGCAGTTCAGCCGCACGGATATCAACTTCCAGAGGGTGCCAACAGTGGACACCTCAAACCCTTTCATCTGCAGGAACATTCCAACCCCAGATGAAAGCTTCGTGATCATCCACTTCCGCAAGGGAGCTCGTGAAAAGTGGGGGATCGACTTCTCCTACCTTCTGAGCATGATTCACGATTCATTCATGTCGAGCCCCACCAGCATTGTGGTGAATGGTGGCAAGATGGGCTTTGCCATGGAGCTGATCCTCACACCAATCATTCACAGGATGATCGAGGAAAAGAAAAAGCTGGGCTGATTTCAGTCTTTTCCAGTCACGCTGAATCGATCTATCGTGGGTTCATCTGAACAGTCAGGTGAACCCATTTCTTCGTTTTCACCATCCTTTGTGATTGAAGGTGCTGGCGGTAGTAACGCCGGACTGACACCACGTTGGGATCGAGTGGACAGTCGACGCTTGATCGCCGTCGCACGGAAGGTTTATTTCAATCACCTAACGACCAACGGTTACACCCTCGATCCATGTGGTGTGGTGGTGAATGGTCAGCACGATGACGGTCGCGTGGTGTTTGAGATGCCGACTCTCCTGCCCGAGGAACAGTTCATCAGCGCTGAGCTGATTGGCCTCAAACTCAAGCGCCCCAGAGTCCCCAGAGATCGACAGAAGGGGAGCTCGTTTTAGTGGCTCTTATGGTGATCTCCCTGGCCCTCTTCGGCGCCTGCATCGGCAGTTTCACCAACGTCGTGGTGTGGCGACTTCCAAGGCAGGAATCTCCGATTTGGCCAGGAAGTCACTGCCCGAGCTGCGGTCATCCCGTGCGTTGGCATGACAACGTTCCGGTGCTTGGGTGGTTGCTTCTGCGCGGCCGATGTCGCGACTGCACAGCAGCGATCTCGGCCCGTTACCCAATCGTGGAAATCTTTAGTGGCTGCCTGTGGCTCAGCGCCCTGATCCCTGCCCAACGCAGCAGCGAAAACAGCGTGGTGCTGATCACGCTGCTGATGGGGCTTGTGCTGGTAAGTCTCCTGCTGCCGCTGGTTCTGATTGATCTTGACCACCTGTGGTTGCCGGAACCGATTTGCCGAGCAGGGGTGATCTGCGGCGTCATCGCCACAGCGTTTCTGGCCTGGGGAGGCGGCAGTGACCAACCAGAGGCGATTCTCCTGAATCATCTGATCGCCAGCGCGGCCGGACTTCTGGTGATGGAGGGCCTGAGCGCACTTGCCGAACGAATCCTGGGCCAACCTGCTCTTGGTCTTGGCGACGCCAAACTGGCTGCGATGGCTGGGGCCTGGCTCGGTTTGGGTGGCCTCGGCATCTCCATGGCTCTAGCGGTGTTCTCCGGTGCCGCGGTTGGAACTTTGGGCCGATGGACGGGCCGTCTTGGGCCCAGGCAACCCTTCCCCTTCGGTCCTTTCATCGCCTTCGGGGTCTGGATGACATGGCTGATGGGAGCGTCGTGGTGGTGGCACCGCTGGCTTGCTCTGATGGGAGGAGCCTGATGTGTCGTCTTAAATGGTTCCAGTAGAAGGCATTGCGTGTCGCTATTCGACTGGTTCGCCGATCGCCGCAAGGAACAGTCCGTCGTGAAGGTTGCCCAGGAGCCCGAGGAAGGCGACGGCCTCTGGAGCAAATGTCCTGAATGCGGCCAGGTTGTGTATCGCAAAGATCTGCTTGCCAATGCCAGTGTTTGCAGCAATTGCGGACATCACCACCGGATCCACAGCGCTGAACGCATCGCCCTGATCGCCGATGAAGGCAGTTTTGAAGCGATTGACGAGGAACTGGCCCCAACCGATCCTCTTGGTTTTAAGGACCGTCGCGCCTACGCCGACCGGCTGCAGGAGACCCAAGCCGGTACAGGCCTCCGCGATGGAGTGATCACAGGCTTCTGCCGAGTGGACGACATCCCCATGGCCCTGGCGGTGATGGATTTCCGCTTCATGGGCGGATCCATGGGATCGGTTGTGGGAGAAAAGCTGACCCGCCTGGTCGAACAAGCCACAGCCAAGCGCCTGCCGCTGCTCATCGTCTGCGCGTCAGGGGGAGCACGCATGCAAGAGGGGATGCTCAGCCTGATGCAGATGGCCAAGATCTCCGGTGCCCTGGAACGGCATCGCGAAGCAGGCGTGCTTTACGTGCCCCTGCTCACCCACCCCACCACCGGAGGCGTGACCGCCAGTTTCGCCATGCTCGGTGATCTGATCCTGGCGGAACCGAAGGCTCTGATCGGCTTCGCCGGCCGCCGGGTGATCGAACAGACTCTGAGGGAAAAATTGCCCGAAAACTTCCAGACAGCGGAGTACCTCCAGGACCACGGATTCGTGGACACAATCGTTCCTCGCACCCAGCTGAAATCCACGCTCGCCACGCTGATGAAGCTGCATGGCTGCCTGCAGGGGAGTGCGGCAGTTTGATGCGACTGACTCCCCGTTTCAAATCCGCCCAGTGGATCAGCGTGTTGGTTGTGCCACTCCTGCTTGTCCTGCTTGGGGGGCCAGCATTGGCAGGCCCGGTTGATTGGCGAGAGGTTCCATCCAGTTTGGAGGGCCAACAGTGGTGGGACGCCGGCAGTGTTCGACGCACCCGGGACGGCAACGTTTCCGTTCTCAGCCGTTACAGCCTGAGAACGGAGGATGAATCACCGGCATTAGGGACCCTGGTCGTGATGGAAATTGATTGCGACCAACGGCTGTATCGGGACACGCAGAAAAACGGTCTCCCCCGTTTCAAGGCCTCCTGGGAAGCGCCGGCTGACGACGATCTGATCTCTGAGGTGATCAATGCTGTGTGTCGCTCCGGCTTGGCCTGATTCCGCCTTGTTGTCTTACCCCCTGATGCTTCATGGCTTTGCGCTCTGATCGAGAACCAATTGGTGTCGCCGTTGCCGGACTCGGTTTCGGGGCAACGGTTCACCTGCCCGCTCTGGAAGCGAACGCTGATTTCAAGGCCGTGGCGTTGTGGCATCCCCGTAGAGACCGCCTGGATCAAATGGTTGGAGACAGGGGCTTGAAGGGATATGACGCCTTCGATGCCCTGCTTGAGGATCCCGATGTGCAAGCGGTGATCATCGCCACACCGCCTGGGCCGCGCTACGAGCTGGCCCTAAG
This sequence comes from Synechococcus sp. MEDNS5, assembly GCF_014279875.1. Taxonomy (NCBI): domain Bacteria; kingdom Bacillati; phylum Cyanobacteriota; class Cyanophyceae; order Synechococcales; family Synechococcaceae; genus Synechococcus; species Synechococcus sp. MEDNS5. The sequence goes on along the minus strand of NZ_CP047952.1, from coordinate 1,052,373 downwards.
GGCTCTGGCCGCAGGGAAGCATCTGCTGCTTGAAAAGCCTGTTGCCTTGAATGCGGGTCAGGTGGCTGACCTGCAGCGCACAGCATTGGCATCGGGCCTCACTGTGGCGGTGGATTTTGAATATCGAGCTGTACCGCTATTCCAGCAGGCAGAACGGCTTCTGAACAGCGGCGCGATCGGGACCCCCTGGCTTGCAAGGCTCGATTGGCTGATGAGCAGTCGAGCCAATCCTCAGCGCCCATGGAACTGGTACGCCAAAGCCGACGAAGGCGGCGGTGTGCTGGGTGCCCTTGGAACCCATGCCTTCGACATGCTGGCCTGGCTGATCGGTCCGGTGCAGACCCTGCAATCAATCACGCAAACCGCCATCGCGAACAGGCCGGATGCCAGCGGCGACGTTCGGGCCGTCACAGCGGAAGACATCGCCCTGATCAACACCACGCTCACGTCCCATCAGGGAGCACCGCTGGCCGCACAGGTGGCCTTGGCATCGGTAGCGCGCAATGGCAGGGGCTGCTGGCTGGAGATCTACGGATCGGAAGGAAGTTTGAAGCTGGGCAGTGAAAACCAGAAGGACTACGTGCACGGGTTCTCCCTCACCCTTCAACGGGACGGCGAACCGCCTCGCAGCGTTCAGGCGGATGAAGAGTTCCGCTTTGCGAAAACCTGGAGTGACGGACGCGTTGCCCCTGTCGCTCGGCTGCAAGGTTGGTGGGCGGAAAGCATGCGCAGCGGCCGGCCGATGGTGCCAGGTCTGTTGGAAGGGCTGGCCAGTCAGAAGGCATGCGACCGCTGCCTTGAGATGGCCTTAGGACGCTGATCGAGGCGAGACAAGAATCTCGGGGTTAGATCCGGTAGATTCGCCCCCATTCGTCTTCAAGACGTTCCACCTCGAGGTTCTTTCCCATGGCGCTCGTTCCGCTTCGGCTTCTGCTCGACCACGCCGCCGAAAACGGCTACGGCATTCCTGCGTTCAACGTGAACAACCTGGAGCAGGTGCAGGCGATCATGGAAGCGGCTGATGAGACCGACAGCCCCGTGATCCTGCAGGCCTCCCGCGGCGCTCGCAGCTACGCCGGTGAGATCTTTCTGCGTCACCTGATCCTGGCCGCCACCGAGACCTATCCCCACATCCCCGTGGTGATGCACCAGGACCACGGCAACGCTCCCGATACCTGCTACTCCGCTGCCATCAACGGTTTCACCTCCGTGATGATGGATGGCTCCCTGGAAGCCGATGCCAAGACTCCCGCCAGCTACGAGTACAACGTGGCTGTCACCAAGCAAGTGGTGGATTTCGCCCACTCCGTGGGTGTGAGCGTTGAAGGTGAGCTGGGCTGCCTGGGTTCCCTGGAAACCGGCAAGGGTGAGGCTGAGGACGGCCACGGTTTCGAAGGTGAGCTCTCCAAGGACATGCTTCTCACCGATCCCGCTGAGGCTGCTGACTTCGTTGCCAAAACCAAGTGCGACGCCCTGGCCATCGCCATCGGTACCAGCCACGGCGCTTACAAGTTCACCCGCAAGCCCACCGGTGAAGTGCTGGCCATCAGCCGCATCGCTGAAATCCACAAGGCCATCCCCAACACCCACCTGGTGATGCATGGCTCTTCCTCCGTTCCCCAGGAATGGTTGGAGATGATCAACAAGCACGGTGGTTCCATCCCCGAGACCTACGGCGTTCCCGTCGAAGAGATCCAGGAAGGCATCCGCAACGGCGTGCGCAAGGTGAACATCGACACCGACAACCGCCTCGCCTTCACCGCTGCTGTGCGCGAAGCGGCCATGGCTGATCCCGCCAACTTCGATCCCCGCCACTTCAACAAGCCGGCTCGCAAGTACATGAAGCAGGTGTGCCTCGACCGCTACCAGCAGTTCTGGGCCGCCGGCAACGCCAGCAAGATCAAGCAGGCCAGCATCACCCACTACGCCGGTCTTTACGCCAAAGGCGCTCTCGATCCCAAGGCTGCTGTCGCTGCCTGATCATTGCGATCGAGTCATCACGCCAAGGGAGGCCAAAAGGTCTCCCTTTTTTGTGCTTAAACAGTCACCACATCCAGGTCCATCCGATTGTTGGTCCTGCGCTCTTCCACTTCGATCACCATCTGTTCGGGGTCAGCGATCACGGAGATCCTGTGATCACCCACGGGCAGATCCAGGGGCATCGTGAAGTCCTCGCCTTCACCGGCTTTGAGCCACGGGATGCGCACGTAGCGATGGTTGCTGTAGCGGTCATCGATCACGACAGCGACGCCCACATCACTGACATCCATGCTGCCGATGTTGCAGACACGGAACTGGAGCTCTCCCTCTCTGTAGGCAAGCTGCTGAATTGCCAGGTCGCTGGCCAGTGTCCTGATGCTGCGCAGCGGGTAGATCCAAAGGCACTCCAAACGTTCCAGGCGGGTTGAAGGATGTTCATGGTGGAGATGACCGCCGTAAGCCAGGTCGGTGCTGCAGCCATGCAGATGAAGATGGGCACCTGGTTGTGGCACGGTCACCCGTCCCTGTTCCGGCTCCGTATCAAAGAATCCGCAGCAATCCCAGTGCATAGAGCGGCCGAGATAACGGATCGGATCGCTTGAATCTTCACTGGGCAGTGGTGAAAGCCTGTAGTGCTGAAGCATGTCGTAGAGGCTGAGACCGGCGACTGTGGTGCCTGCCTCACTGGAAGCGATCCCGAGGTTTCTGCGCTGCTGTCCCATGCAGAGCTTGGAGGCCACGGTGATCACCAGTTCATGCCAGTGCGCGATCAGACGCACGCCGTAGATCGGTGCCGCCTCCAGGGTGCCAAGACGCTGCCCCTGGGCGATGGCTTCCTCTACAAGGGCTTGAAGTGGTCGGCCCTCCAGGTCTCCCAGGGCTCCGAGATCAGCGGGTCGACGCAAAGACGTGGCATCGCCGGTGAAGCACACATAAGGGAAGTGGCCGCTGCCATCTCCAGGGGTGAGTCTGACGATGCTGCCGTCGTGAGCGACGCAGCGCCAGATCGCGGTCTGCTGATCGCCATCGCGCAGGAAGGTCAGTTCTCCATTGTCGACACTCGTGGTTGTGCCCAGACCCAGCACATCACCTTCGAGCGGAATCCTCTCCAGCGGCAGATGTTCGCGCACATCGCCAAGGATCAGATCACAGACACTGTTGGCAATGGTGAGGTCGGCCATGTTGAGTCAGCGAAGAAGTTGAAGGGTGCCATCGCTCCCATTCAGCTGTGCCTGCACGCCCAGAGGCAGGGATTGATTGGGTAATCCATGGCCCAATGGCAGATCGAGCAGCAGGGGAATCCCGAGATCACCGAGCCGTTCCTCGAGAATCCCAGCCATCGAAAAATCACCGGGAAGGATGTCGTCTTCCTTCCAGCTGAAACGACCGCAGGCCACACCCGCCACGTTGTTCAAGAGCCCCGCACTCCGCCACTGCGTCAGCATGCGATCCACGCGGTAGGGAGCCTCGCCCACATCCTCAAGCACCAAAACAGATCCCTGAAGCGATGGAAACCATGGGGTTCCGATCAGATGCGTCGCCACCGTGAGATTGGTCACCACCAGGGGGCCCTGGGCTGAACCAGCATGCATCGGGCGTCCCTGCAACGGTGCTGTCGGCTCACCTTTCAAAAGCGACACTGTGCGTTGCCACTGCTCCTCCGGCCCACCTGTGGAGCCATGAATAGCGCCAAGAAGTCCGGCTTTCCACTGAGCTAACAGCAGGGCGCTGCTGTCTGAAAAACCAAGCGCCCAGAAGGATCGTTTCGGAAACTGAACGCCTGCTTCCAGCACCCTGGCCGCGCCCCAGCCGCCACCCACATACATCACCCCATCCAGAGTGGGATCATTCCAGGCCTCCTCGAGAACCCGGCGTCGCTGAGCATCGGTTCCCGAAAACCACTGCCACTGACCGCGCACGTCGTCAGGGATCTCCAAGACCCACCCCTGGGCCTCACAGCGTTGAACGAGAGGATTGAAATCCGTGTCTGGATCCATCCAGGTTCCTGGATTAAGAGCACGCAGCCGCGAGCCTTTCGCCAGAGGTTGTAGAGGTGAAAGCGATCGGGGCGTTTGGCGTGCCCTCACACCACCAGGCCAGAGTGAGGCCATCGCCCCGGAACCGACTGCTAACGAAGCCAACTCCAGCAGCGATCGACGGCGCATGACTCAGGAGAGCAGAGCCTCCAGGATCGCGCGACCGGCTGTACTTCCAGTCACTGGATCGCAAGCGCGCTCCGGGTGTGGCATCAAACCCAGCACATTGCCCTGTGCATTGGTGATACCAGCGATATCGGCGACAGAACCATTGGGGTTACGGCAATACCGCAGGGCAATGGCGTCATCGTCCTGCAGCTTCTTGAGAGTGTCGTCGCTGCACTGAAAACGGCCCTCCCCGTGTGCGATCGGCAGGGAGAACTGGTCATCGCGCGCGCAAGTCGCCAGCCAGGGGGTGCGATCACTCACCACCGCAAGGGGGGTGGACTCGCAGATGAAATGGAGATGACGGTTCCGCGTGAGGGCACCAGGCAGCAGACCGAGTTCCGTCAGCACCTGAAATCCGTTGCAGATTCCCAGAACACGGCCCCCCTCAGACGCGAAACGTTTCAAGGACTCGAGCACTGGTGCAAAGCGGGCAATGGCGCCGCAGCGCAAATAGTCGCCGTAACTGAATCCGCCCGGCAGCACGACGGCCTCCAACCCAGTGAGATCACGATCCTCGTGCCAGAGATACTGGGTCGGGTGACCGAGACACCCTTCTGTGGCCCAGCGGACATCGCGGTCACAGTTTGATCCTGGGAAAACGACAACCCCGATGGTCATGACTGTGAGAGCTCCAGAGTCCAGTTCTCGATCACAGGGTTGGCCAGAAGTCGATCACTGAGCAGTTCAACCCTGCGACGCGCCTCCGCCTCGTCAGGTGCCTCCAATTCCAGTTCCACAGCTTTACCGATGCGGAGATGGGCAATCCCATCCACACCAAGACGCTGGGCAGCGGCACTCGTCGCTTCCCCTGCGGGATCGAGGACCGATGGGCGCAGTTGCACCAGAACGCGGGCTTGAAAACGCGGCACGAGCTCTGAACGGAATTGTTAAATCTTGACAGGCCAGGGGTCCGCAAAGGCGCAGACGGCCGCACGTTGAAAACAGGTGAGTGAGCCCTGCAACGAGTGACTGCACCCAACAACGCTGTTCTTCCATCCGTCGCTCTGCTGATGGTCTCAGTGGCAGTCTTTGGCGCTCCTACGCGGGCTGAATCCGCTGTGGCCGTCACCATGGAATGCCGCCACGCCAATCAGTCCTGGTCGCCCTGCCACTACGTGAGCGAACAACCGGGGGCACGCTGGGAACTGGCGTTCAGCAACCAAGTCGTGCGATTTCAGCACGATGGCAGCGGCACGATGGAGATGAAGATTGGCGAGCAAACCGCTTGGGCCAAGGTGCAGACGCACTGGAGTGCGGATGGAACGCTGTGCTGGAACACGGTCTGCGCCCGCGGCGACATCCCGCTCGATTGAGGTCAGCGTTCCAACGTGGCATTCACCGCCAGCTCAAAGGGCACGGCGGATGCCGGCAAATTGAGCAGTTGACAGCAGAGGGATGCAAGGTCGCCCGGCTGCGTCATCAACTCCGGTGCCAGAGGACTTGTTCCGCGTGCCATATCGGTGTTCACCCAGCCTGGACAGATGGCGGTCACGCGAATTCCCTGGTCCCAGCCTTCGTTGCGCATCGCCTGGCAGAGGCCCATCAAGGCGAACTTGCTGGCGGAATAGCCCGCCAACGTGCCCTTGCAGCGTTTGCCGCTCATGGAGACCAGAACCTGAATTCGACCCGTTTGTGAAGCAACAAGCGCTGGCCAGGCTGCTCGCGTCAGCAGCCAAGGGCCCTTCACATTCACACTCCAGAGCTCGTCGGGCTCGTCGGTTTGCGCATCACTGAACAACAACGGTGTGCTCCGGAGGATTCCCGCGCAGTGAATCAGGGTGTCGAGTGCTCCGAACGCCTGCTGCACCGCCTGCACAGCCCGCTCGGCATCGCCTGGATCCCTGGCGTCGTAGCGACAAAGCGATAAAGAATCGCCATGGAGACGGGGATCCAAGGCTGTGTCGCGGAGGCCATCCGGATCGCGAACAGCCAGACAAAGGTGATACCCCTGAGACAGCAGCAAAGTCGCAATCGACCGGCCGATACCCCGACTCGCACCTGTGATCAGAATCGTTCGCATAGTGAGAGCACGTTGAGGAAGGCCACCCCATGGCGGATTGGAACCGGGCGTTCCAAGGCTGGAACCTGAGCTGGAGAAGCCTGTTCAGCAATCAACAGGGGGAATGGTGGCTGGTGGCCCAGCTGCTGCTGATCGTGGGACATCTGGCGCCGGCTTGGCCGAGCACGGACTCCCTAGGGGTCCATTGGCCACCGGTGGTGACGATGGGCGGACTGATCCTCTTCGCCGTGGGATTGGGATTGGCGGTTCAGGGATTCCGCGCCCTGGGCCCCAGTCTCTCGCCCTTGCCGGAGCCGAAAAAAGGGGCCGCGCTGGTCACCACGGGGGTTTATGCCCACTGCCGTCATCCTCTCTACAGAGCGGTTTTGGTGTGTTCCTTGGGAGTAGCCCTCGCCTGGGGAAGTTTGCTGCACTTGGCGCTTCTCTTGTCGCTGGTGGTTGTCCTCACCGGCAAGGCGCACCGGGAAGAGCGTGAACTGCTCAAATGCTGCCCCAACTATGCGGACTACATGAAAACCACAGCGTCGATCGTGGCTCACATCCCTGGCCTCGACTGGCGCACAACGGGGGCCGGCTGAGAAACCGTTTATTCATTTTTGAACCGATAATGTTTGCCCGTAAGACAGGTCAGTTTTTCTGTCAGCGGAATGCAAATCGTCCGGGATCGCCGAACCCTCTGCCGTTGCCTTGCATTCCCAGTTGTGGCCACAGCGTTGCTCGCACTGGGAGTGACCCCCGCAGCGCGCGCTGATCGTCAGGATGGCGAGCGTCCGTCCCTGATGGCCCTGCTCGAGCCCGTTCCACCGCGGGCGGAGCCTGTCCCCACCCTCGTTCTGGAACGGACCGACCGCCGCATCGCCTCCACCGGCGATCCGATCTGGGATCTGAGGCTCGAGATTCCAGGGAAACCCACGCGTCGTTTTGACGCCGTCAGCGGACGGGCCAATCGTCAGAACGCTGACCGCGACCGCATGGGAAGCCGGGCTCCCCTGCCAGCAGGCACTTACAGCGTCGGCCCGGTCGAACCCCTCGCCGACGGGGCCTACCCCGAGCTTGGCCCTGTCTGGATCAGCATCGAGCCCACCTTCACGACCGGTCGCAGAGTTCTGGGAATCCACCAGGATCCCAGCGCCGGTCGCCTGAATACCCAGAGCGGCACCCTTGGATGTATCGGTCTGGTGAACCGCAACGACATGCTCGATCTCTCCACTCTGATCGAACGGTCAGGAACCCAGCGCCTTGTGGTGATGAACTGATTCGATCGCCGAAGATCGCAAGCAAAGGGCAAAATCGCATATGGGCATTGCGCTGGATCTCTCCGATGCTCCCGCTCCGCTCATGCGCAGAGTGCTGCTTGCCTACGGCATTGGTGATGCCGGAACTGGCATGGCCACGGCCGTCGTGGGCTTCTATCTCTTCGTTTTTTACACGGCAGTCGCTGGGTTGCCCGCATGGCTGGCCGGAACGGTGCTCATGGTGGTTCGCGTCTGGGATGTGTTCAGTGATCAGATGATCGGTTTGCTCAGCGATCGCACTGGCGGACGCTGGGGCCCGCGTCTGCCGTGGATGATCTCCAGTGCGGCACCCCTGGGGCTGTCCATGACCCTGATGTGGTGGGTGCCACCGTTCAGTGATCCTTGGCGGTTTCTCTGGTTTGTAGCGGTAGCGGCGATCTTTCAGAGCACCTACTCCGGGGTGAACCTGCCCTACTCAGCCCTGGCTACGGAGCTGACCAATGATGAAACGCTGCGCACCCGCCTCAACGCTTACCGCTTCACGGGGTCCGTTCTGGCCAGCCTGCTTGGGCTTCTGCTTGGCGCAGCACTGAGCCATGAAGGTGCACCTGGATACCTGCGGATCGGTTTGGCCTCGGGCCTGATCCTGGTGTTCGGCAGTGTGGCCAGTGCGATTGGATTGGCGCCTGCTGCGAGTCGCTGCCAGCGACCCGCAGCGACGCATCAGGCTCTCATCCCTCAGCTGCGCAGCCTCAAAGCCAACGGACTGTTTCTGCGGGTGGTGGCGATGTACCTGCTGGGGTGGGGAGCCCTTCAACTGATGCAGCCTGTGTCGATCATCTACCTCTCGGATGCCCTGCATCTCCCCCATCGCTGGAGCACGTTCTTGCTGATCCCGTTTCAGATCAGCGCCATGGCAGGACTCTGGATCTGGAATCGGGTGGCCGCACAACGAAGCCGCTTGCTGGCGCTTCAGGCCGGTGGTTGTGGCTGGATCGTGTTCTGCATCATCGCGATGGTGCTGCCGGCGCTCCCCATCAGCGGAAACGCGCTGGCCGCTGCCAATCGAACCCAGCTTCTCGCCTTGCTGGTCACCCTCGTGCTGCTGGGTCTCTGCGCTGCCACGGCCTATTTGCTTCCTTGGGCCTTTCTGCCGGAGGCTGTAGATGCGGAGCCGAACCATCCCGCCGGTCTGATCACAGCCTTCATGGTTCAGATCCAGAAGCTTGGAAGTGCCGTTTCAGTGTTCCTGCTGGGCCTGATACTCAGCTGGAGTGGCTACGAAGCAAGCCTGGGAGAAGCCCAGCCTGAGCGAGCCCTGGTCATGATCCGCATGAGCATGGGGCTGATTCCCGCTGTTCTGGTGATGCTCTCGCTCTGGGTGATGCGCGATTGGAACAGGGTGCGGTCGCGCCTCTTGCATCGCTAGCGATTCGCCAGAAGCCTGGACTCCAGACTCTCCGCCGCACCCGCCTCGAGGCCGATCACGACGAGCTCAAGACCGGAGCCTGCTGCAGGCGTCCAGGCATGGTCTGGAGCTGCCTCAAACCAGCTGTCCAACCTGGGACCCACCATCTGGATCTGCAGAGGGAGGGTCTTCCCTGGAAGCCAGACACGACCCTTGAGGCGGATCACATGATGGGTGCGGACAAACTCCGGCAGGAGCTGCTCAAGCGTTATGCGATCAAAGGGTCCTTCCAGACGGATCTGACCACTGATGGCCTCCACATGGCTGTGGTCGTGATGGCTGTGGTCGTGGTGGCTGTGGTCGTGGTGGCTGTGGTCGTGATGCCCGGCTTCGTCAGCGTGCTCAGCGCGATGGCTCGATTCAAGGGACTCAAGGCCTAGCACCAGAGCCGGATCAACCTGTCCACGACTGACGGCCAGGGTGCCCGCACCGGGACGCAGCCGCGGCTCGATCGCCTGCAAAACGGTTTCCAGTTGGGAAGGCTGCAGACAATCGGAACGGCTGATCAGCACCAGATCTGCTGCTTGGAGCTGGTCTTCGAACAGATCCTCGATGGCAGTGAGGTGGTCAAGGCTCTGATCCTCTTGCCGCTGACGTTCCAGCGCCTCAGGATCACCCACGGGACTGCCTCCACTCATGGCTTCACCATCCACCACGGTGACGACCCCGTTCACATGCACACGGCGGCGGATGGCAGGCCACTCGAGAGCCTGGAGCAGGGGACGGGGAAGAGCCAAGCCACTGGTTTCAACGACAATGCCATCAAGCTGATCGGATCGTTCCAGAAGCGTTTCCATCGTTGGCAGGAAATCGTCCTGAACGGTGCAGCAGAGGCAGCCGTTATTGAGTTCCACAAGACGGCCCTCCACCTCCTCTTCTGGACAGAAACCACAGCTGCGAATCAGATCTCCGTCCAAGCCAACGGTTCCGAACTCATTGACCATCACGGCAAGTCGTTGACCGCTCTGGGTGAGCAGGTGCCGCAGAACTGTGGTTTTGCCGGCGCCGAGGAAGCCGGTGATCACCGTGACGGGAAGTCGCTTGGCCATCAACGGCATCCCAGTGATTCTCTGGTGCTCACACCACTGAGACTGTTCACACCGCTGGCGCGTCCACAGAGAGCTTTGAGCTGGGGAAGATCGATCACGGCATTCGTGAAATCGGTTCCATCGATCTGAGCGTCGTTAAAACGGCTCTGCATCAACATCGCGTTGGTGAAGTTCGCATCGCGCAGGTCGGCCCCATCGAAGCGGCTGGAGAAAGCCACCACATCTTCAAGATCGGCACCGCGAAGATCAGCCCCCTGGAGTTGCGAGGTATTGATCACAGCCCCGCGGAGATCGGCATCCCCAAGGTCAACCTCGCGCAGGTCGGCTTTGAGAAATTCCTTTTCCTTCAGATCCCGACCGTGCATGTTGGACGAGATGTCCTGAACCGCACGCTGACCGCGCAGCTCCGGGGCGGTGATTGCCTCTACTGAGGGTCCACCGACAAGAACGGCAGAGAACACCAGCAATCCGGCAAGCAAGACCGTGGTCAGTTGGCGCAGCGAATGGCGAAGAAACGCGGAGACAGGCATGGGGGGAGAGACCTCGGCGGGTGCCGGAAGCAGCTGCCGTAATTTGAACGGTCACGTTATGGCAGAGATCTGCCCAGCCACGTGTCATGGCCAAGACTCTTCGGGTGGTGGTTCCGCCCCACCCACTCATTGCCCACTGGCTGACGGTGCTGCGCCATGAGGGAACTCCGGCAGCTCTGTTTCGCACAGCCATGGAGGAGCTCGGCCGATGGCTGAGTTACGAAGCGCTTCGCGACTGGTTGCCGCACCGAAGGGAGGTGGTGAAGACACCTCTGGCGAGCACAGAAGGAACGATGATTGAGGCGAACGTTCCCCTGCTTGCAATCCCGCATCTCCCTGGAGGCCTGCATCTCTGGGAGGGTGCACGCCAGGTGCTTCCGAATGCTGATCTATGCCTCGATGGCGTGCCCTCCGGCATCGAGGCCCAAGCGGGTGTTGTGTTGCTTCTCGATCAGATCAATGATGGTGAAACTGTGCTCTCGATCCTGAATCGGTTGCAGCAAGAACAGGTGGATGGGCGTCGCTTGCGTGTGATCACCACGATTTGTGCAAGCCCGGGGTTGAAGCGCATTGGTGAGGCCTTCCCTGACATCACTATTCACACCGCCTGCATCGATGCTGATCTCGATGAACAGAATCAGATTCTTCCGGGAATCGGTGACCCCTTGCAAAGGCTGGGGATCAGATCAACGCAGGCCACCTAGGGTTCAACGAGGAATTAGAGGGCCATGGCGCGTCAGCAAGACTCAACCTCAGCAACACTGGCGACACTCGTCAGCGGAGCTGTTCTGGGCGCAGCAGGGCTTGGCTGGTGGCTGATCTCGGAAGCAGACCGTCGCCGGCGTCTGCGCTACAAGCGCTCGATGTTGTATGCCCCGCGCATGCAGGACGGCAGTGAGGCTCTTGGACCAGGAGAACTCCAGCCTCTTGATTCCGACAGTCAGCTGGAGGCTCGGGTAGAGCAGCTGAATGCCGCGATCGCGGATGTTCGCAAACAGCTTGAAGACCTTGGCTCCAAAGGGTGACCAGCGCGGCCGGTAGGTTGATTTCAATTTCACGCCGGAAGACGGCCTGATCCATGCTCCGCTCCGATGCCGTCACCAAAGGGATCCAGCGCTCACCCAACCGGGCGATGCTGCGGGCCGTGGGTTTCGGCGATCAGGACTTTGGCAAGCCGATCATCGGCATCGCCAACGGCTACAGCACGATCACGCCCTGCAACGTGGGGCTCGATGACTTAGCCCGGCGTGCCGAAGAGGCGGCCCGACTGGCTGGCGGAATGCCGCAGACCTTCGGAACCATCACCGTCAGCGACGGCATCTCGATGGGAACCGAGGGGATGAAATATTCCCTGGTGAGCCGGGAAGTGATCGCTGACGCCATCGAAACGGCCTGCAATGGCCAGAGCATGGATGGCGTTTTGGCTGTCGGCGGCTGTGACAAAAACATGCCTGGGGCCATGCTCGCGATGGCGAGGATGAACATCCCAGCGATCTTCGTGTACGGCGGCACCATCAAGCCGGGAAAACTGGGCGGCTGCGACCTCACCGTGGTGAGTGCTTTTGAAGCGGTGGGTCAGATCACCAGCGGCAAGATCGACGAAGAGCAGCTCACGGCCATTGAGAAAAATGCCTGCCCCGGTGCTGGCAGCTGCGGCGGCATGTTCACCGCCAACACCATGAGCGCCGCCATCGAAACGATGGGGCTCAGCCTTCCCCGCAGCTCCACGATGGCCGCTGAAGATGAGGAAAAGGCCGACAGCGCAGCCAGATCGGCCGAGGTGTTGGTGCAGGCCATCCAATCCGGCATCCGCCCCCTCGACCTGATGACCCGAGAGGCCTTCGAAAATGCCATCAGCGTGATCATGGCGGTGGGTGGCTCCACCAATTCCGTGCTGCATCTGCTCGCCATTGCCCGCACGGCCGGCGTTGAACTGGCCATCGACGACTTTGAACAGATCCGCCAACGCGTTCCGGTGATCTGTGATCTCAAACCCAGTGGCCGTTACGTCACCGTGGATCTCCACCGCGCTGGTGGGATTCCCCAGGTGATGAAACTGCTGCTGGATGCCGGTCTGCTCCACGGAGATTGCCGCACGATCGAAGGCAAAACCCTCAGGGAACTGCTCGCGGATGTGCCCTCCACGCCGCGCGCGGATCAGGATGTGATTCGACCACTTTTCAATCCCCTCTACGCCAAAGGCCACCTGGCCATCCTCAAGGGCAACCTGGCCAGCGAAGGAGCTGTCGCCAAGATCAGTGGTGTGAAGAATCCGGTGATCACCGGTCCAGCCAGGGTGTTTGAAAGCGAAGAAACCTGCCTGGAAGCGATTCTCGACAACCAGATCCAAGCCGGTGATGTTGTGGTGGTGCGCAACGAAGGCCCCGTCGGCGGTCCAGGCATGCGCGAAATGCTCAGCCCCACCTCCGCGATCGTGGGTCAGGGGCTGCTCGACAAGGTTGCGCTGATCACCGACGGACGCTTTTCAGGCGGTTCTTATGGTCTTGTGATCGGCCATGTGGCTCCTGAAGCAGCCGTGGGTGGAACCATCGGCCTGATCAAGGAAGGAGACAGCATCACCGTGGATGCCAATCAACTGCTCCTGCAACTCAATGTAGACGACACGGAATTGACACGTCGACGTAACGCCTGGGTGCCGCCAACGCCGAAGTACCGGACGGGGATTCTGGGCAAATACGCGCGACTGGTCAGTTCCAGCAGCCAGGGCGCGGTCACCGATCAGCCCTGATCAACCAAAGCCAGTCACCCTCAGCCAGGGCCCCCATGGGTTGAGCGTTCCTCGCAAGGCCGTGGGCGTTGGCCCCTTCACGGTGGTCATCCAGGCCTGAACCGATGGTTCAAGGGTGATCACAGGCCAGTGATCCCCATCGGTGGTCTCCAGTCGAAACCCTCCATCTGCGCAGGGATGAATACGTCCCCTCAGCACACAATCCGTGTCTCTGGAAGTGGCATGTGCGCCAGTTCTCTCCCCTTCACCCAGCGCCAAAGCGCCAGGCAGTGCACGGTGCTGCGGGGCTTTCCAAAACGGATGGTTCCAGGCCAAGTGCCAGTTCGGAACCACTGCCGAGGGTGCCGTTTGATCAGTGATCAATCGCTCCTGCAGCTGATGCACCGGACAGTTCGCCGGTGGAATGGCCTGGGCAACCGACAGGGCCGCTGCAGCTCCTGCCGCCTGGCCCACATTTAAAACCAACGGTTGAAGGCGGGTGGCGCCATTCGCCATATGGCTGGTGCTGATCGCCTTGTCGGCCGCTAACAAATTATCGATCTCTTCACTGACCAGCGCGCCAAACGGAATGCAGAACGGTGTGCCCGTCCAGCGCCCACCCCAACGGCAGCTCTTGGGTGCCAGGGGCCAATCAGGCCCGGGATAGTGATGGTCATTGGCGTAGTTGCCCACCGCGATCGACTGCAGCGCATCGGCTGAGTCGCGGGGCAAGGCAGCACACGAGGCACCCTCGCCAACCGGCAACAGGTCCTGCTCGAGCACTGTGGCGCGCCCCACCAAGCGCCGCCCCTCGCGCCAGTAAGGCATGGCCGCCAGCCAGGGAGCCGGACTGCCTGATTCCTCGGGAAAAGCCTGGCCGAGCTGAAGCCAGCCGCCGCTCGCCTCCCTCAGGGCTTCGGCAAACCGGAGACTGTGGGCCTGCATCTCTGCATACAGGTCCACTTCCTGCTGGGAGTCTCCGCCAAAGGCCCGTTCCAGCCCCCAGTGCCAATCGTTGCCATGCAAGGGCCAGTTGAGCATCACCAAGCCACCGGGCAGGCGCCCATAGGTGAGGGTGCGCTCCAGGCCGAAGCACTCACAGGCCTTCTCAAAAGGAGCCGGAAGCTGGGGCCTGCCAGCGGGATCGATTCCGCGGGCTGGATCCGCCTGCAGGTGATCGCTTTGCAGCTGGCCCATCACCACCCAGGTGGGCGATTGCACCGGCTGATCCTGGAAAAAGGCCTCTGAATTGAGGCGCTCCCGGCTTGGGGCGCTGGGTTCACCCCACTGCTCCTGCGCCTCCCAGCCGAAGCGGAAGGGAGCCTCTGCCAACGGCAGCAGATCACCGCGGTCGCTGCCATCGATCACCACCTGGCAACGCACGCGCCGGCGTTCAGCATCGATCTCAACCTGCAGGGCATTGATCAGCGATCCTTCCCGCTCCACCTCCAGCAAGCGGCAACGGGGCCACCAGAGCAGATTGGCCTCGGCCCTCACCCAGTCCTGCAAGATCTGCTCTGCCGTTGTGGGCCGGTAGCCGAAGCAGCTCACCCAATTGTGATCCAGCCCTTCCGGTTCACGCCGCTCCAACTCCCGCAGGAAAGCCCCCCAAAGCCCCGTTTGCCAGGGCGATAGTTCGTTGCCATCCGGGCAGCACACTCCAGCTGCGCTCACCATCCCCCCGAGCCATGGGCCAGGTGTCAGCAGAAGCGTGGAGGCACCACCCCGTGCGGCCTGAATCGCAGCAGCTACACCACCGGTGCCGCCGCCCCAAACGAGCACATCGACTGTGTCGAGGGAAGCGCTCATGCCGGGGCGGAGTCTTTGCGGCAGATCCGCAGTTGTTGTTCTTCGTGGAGATGGCCCAGGCAGCGGAAGCGCAGCCCCACGAGTTGGTCGTACAGCGGATTCAGTTTGCACATCGGCGGAATGTGCACGAGTTTGTGGCCAAACAGCACGATGTCTCTCTCAAACGGACATTGCGCAGGGATCAGACTCACGATGAAGCCCGCGACGGCCGGGTCACTGGGGTCAAGCGCATCCAACCACTGCTTCAAGGGTTCAAGCGGATGGATGCTCCGGGCGCTTGTCGAAGCGTCACACGGCTGCAAATCCTTCAGGGGTGACTGATCACAGCCGAGCAGGTCCGCCCAGTGATGGAGCAGATCCAATTCCATCGCACTGAGATGACCATCGGCTAATGACACCACAACGGCAGAGCGAAGAAACTGCTCGGCGAGGGTCCGATCTTCCGCAAAAGCCTCGGCCAGATCACTGTCTTGAGCAGGGGGCAAGCCGTCCCAGTTGAGATCGGCGTCAGGCAGAGTTTTAGAAAGGTGATCGGCCAGCGCTCTGCGCTCACCTTCGCTGAAATCGTCATCAGCCAGAGCCAGTTGGTGCAGGGCCGACAACCAGACACGCCGAACCTCTGCGCGTTGGATTGGGGATGGCATCGAAACCAGAGCGAAGAAAAGGAGGTCGTTAAGATCCAGCCCCAGAGCCAGGGGCCTCAGAGGAGAGCCGACGCGATGACCTACAGCCTCACAACGCCGCTCTATTACGTCAACGCCAAGCCCCACCTCGGAAGCGTGTACACCACGCTCGCCTGTGATGCGCTCGCTCGTTTTCAGCGGCTGGAAGGCCAAGACGTTGTGTTCATTACCGGTGTTGATGAACACGGCCAGAAGATTCAACGCACGGCCGAAACGCAGAACATCAGTCCTGCGGATCATTGCGATCGGATTTCCGCCTTGTACTCCGACCTCTGGGCGCGTTGGGACATCACCAATGATCGTTTCGTCCGCACTACAAGCCCCCGCCATCTTCCCCTGGTCCAGGACTTTTTTCAGCGCTGTGAAGCTGCAGGGCATATCCGCACCGGCCATCAGGAGGGCTGGTACTGCGTGGATTGTGAGGAATTCAAAGATGATCCCTCCGATGCCAACAATCCTGATTGCCCCATCCACCGCAAGCCGCTGGAATGGCGCGACGAGGAAAATCTGTTTTTCTGTCTCTCCCAGTTTCAGGAGCGCATTGAAACGCTGATTGCGGATCCTCAGTTCATCGCACCCACCAGCCGCCGTCGGGAGATTGAAAATTTCGTCGCAGGAGGGCTGCGTGATTTCTCCATTTCCCGGGTGAATGTGTCATGGGGACTACCCGTCCCCGGCCATCCGGGGCACACGTTCTATGTGTGGTTTGACGCCTTGCTCGGATACCTCACAGCGCTGCTGGATGACGGTGGGGCGGCGAACTTGGATCGCCTCGCAGACGTTGGCTGGCCTGCGGATATTCATGTGATCGGCAAGGACATCCTGCGCTTTCATGCGGTGTATTGGCCCGCCATGCTGATGTCTGCGGGATTGCCTGTTCCGAAACGCGTTTTCGGGCATGGTTTTCTCACCAGAGAGGGCCAGAAAATGGGCAAAGCGCTGGGGAATGTGCTGGATCCGGAAACCCTGCTGGAGCGTTGCGGGACCGATGCCGTGCGTTGGTATCTGCTGAGAGACATCCAATTTGGCGAAGACGGAGATTTTCAGCAGCAGAGATTTATGGATCTTGTGAACAACGATCTCGCCAACACGATCGGCAATCTCCTGAATCGAACTGCCTCGATGTCACGCAAGTGGTTCGATGCATCCCTTCCTCCTGTGTCGGATGGAGTTCGCTCTGACCATCCTCTGAAAGACACCACGGAACAAACGATTGTCCGCGTGCGGCAGTCGATCCCTGCACTGGCTTTTCAGAACGCGGCTGAAGCCGTGTTGCAACTGGCGATCGAAGCCAACGGTTATCTCAATGAACAAGCACCCTGGAGCCTGATGAAACAACCAGGCCACGAAGAGAAAGTGGGAGATGATCTCTATGCCGTTCTCGAATGCTGCAGGGTGATCGGCCTGTTGCTTCAACCACTGGTGCCAGGCCTCAGCTCCAGGATCCTGGCCCAGCTGGATCAGCGTCCAAGCGAGGATTGCTGGACCCAGGCGCTGAGCTGGGGCCAACTGGAGCCAGGCATCGGACTTCCGAAACCTGAGCCGGTGATGCAGCGACTTGAGCTTGAGTCCCCCCTCTGATGGCCTTGCTTACACGCCATGCATGGCTTTCAAGCTGTCTACTGGCAGGCCTTCCCTTCCTTGGTGGTTGCGCGGATGAGAACACACCGGTCGCCGTCGAGGCGCCGCCTTTCGTGTTCCGTTCACTGGAGCTTGAACAGAAAGCCAGCAATGGTCAACGGCAATGGAGCTTGTCCAGCCCGGAAGCCCGTTACGAACTGAACAAACGCTTGGTTCGCGCTCGCAGGCCCGTTGGTCTCCTGTTTCGCAATGGAAAGCCATCGTTTCGGATTCAGTCCGATCTCGCCCAAGTGATCAACGATGGGGAAAAGATCCTGCTGGAAGGGAACGTCAAGCTTCAGCAACTCACCGGCGCGAAGCTGCTGATCCAGGGAGATCGACTGCGCTGGAGGCCTGAACAAGGCGTTCTGACCATGGAACAGCGGCCCCGAGCGTCGGATCAGGAGTCGCGTATTTCTGCCCGCGAAGCCGAACTTCAACAAACCACCAATGAACTCACGCTGACGGGCACCGTTCAACTCGACCGTTGGTCCACCGCCGACCGCAGTACCCCCCCTGACAGCTTTTTGCGCAGCGGTCAAGCCCAATGGAATTTGGATTCAGGACAGCTCAAAGCCAAGGGACCCGTTCTCGGTCAGCGCAGAGATCAGGAAGGAACCGTGCTCGAGCAACTCGAGGGCCAATCACTGGATGGAAACACTCTCAAAGGAGAGATCACCGTGCAAGCACCGGTGATTCTCAAAATCCCACGCGAGAAGGGTGTGCTCAGGGCCCAGGCAACAACCTGGTTGTTCCGGGATCAGATCATCCGCAGTGCAGAGCCGTTTGAGGCCGACCTCGAGCGCACCAGAATCACAGGTGATGGCTTCAGGGCGGATCTCGGCGCAACGACCGTCGATGTGAACGGGGCCTGTGAGATCCGTCAGCCGGGGGAAGTTTTGGAGGCTGAACGTTGCCGCTGGAACTGGAACAGTGAAGACGTCTTGGCCGAAGGGAAGGTTCGCTTGCGGCGAGACGAGAACGATCAGGTCACCCGAGCCATGCGGCTTGAGGGAACGATTGGCAAGGAGGGGCGAATTTCCTTCACCGCGCCTGGATCCAAGGTGCAATCGGAAGTCAGGCTCCCTTCTGAGGGAAAGGGTGGGACTCCTGGATCCCGTCCCCAACCGAATCCAGTGTCCTTCTGAGGCGTTCGCTCCATCCCGCCAACCAACGTTCATCCGATCGGGTAAAGCAACGCTCGGACCAGCCGCCGAGCACGACCCACCCCCTGTGGCCGAGGGGTTGCACCATCACTGATGGCAAGCCTGGCAACACGGGATCAAATTCATCGCGACCTGGATAAAGCGCCGTCTTCACCAGAGAGATCAGCTCCTGGCGCTGGCTCGCCCGTTGGCAGATGGCACCGGGCACGAATGCATCCGACGTGATCAGTCCCCGTCGCAGAAGAACTTTCCCATCCCACATCACCAGCATCGAGGCGGCTGAGGTGGCTGTCAGGAACTGATGGCTACCCCAGGCCAGTTCCAAGGTCAGTGCATCATCCAGCGCCTCGTCAATGCGGAGCCCCTGCTCACCGCTGAGTTGCGCTGCTTCAGCCGGCCGGGGAATGGCACGCGTCCAAAGAACGGCAACCAACATCAAACCAACGGCTGCCATCCCAGCAAGCACTTCAGCGCGCTGAAGGGAAGGAGGAAAGTCTCCAGCCGTGAGGGCATTGACGAGCGACAGGCTCAGCACCAAGACCCCGGCGATCAGACAAAGACGAGCGGAGCCAGGCATGGTCTGCAACATGCTGCGGTCAGAACGACTCACTCTTGCTCAAATGAGGAAGCACAGACCAGCCCAAGATGACTGACGCTGAAGCCTTTGCCGCGATTGCGCTCGCCGCGGTGGCCTGTGATGGCACCCTTGGGCGTGATGAGGCCCACGCTCTGCGCCGCTCACTCGAATACCGCACGCCCTACAAGGACCGCAACGAGCAGGAGATGGCAGCACTGTTTGATCGCCTCTTGGCCCAGCTCCGCACAGACGGCGTCGAACGTCTTGTCGACGATGCCCTGCCCGTTCTGACGCCTGTTCAGCAGGAGACAGCTCTGGCGGTGGCTGTTCAGCTCACCCATGCCGACAGGGACGTCACCCCCGAAGAAAAACACTTTCTCAACAATCTGACTGGACGTCTCAATCTTCCGGAAGGACGCGCCGTGATGGTGCTGGAGGCGATCATGGCTCTCAACCGAGACAGCCTGTCCGCCTGAGGGCAGACTAATTCGACGCTGAGCATGACCATGAACCGTTTCACCCAGCTCACCGGCGGGATTCTGGCCGCCACCCTCTGCTTGCTGTTCTGCACGCCGCTGGCGCTTGCTGTCTCTCCCCAGGACTTCCCGACGCAGCCACCCGATGAGCTGGTTCTCGATTCAGCTGAAGTGTTGAGTCGATCGGGTCGCAACGAAATCAGCAATCGACTGCAGGAGCTGGACCGCTTTCACGTGGATGCTCGGCTCGTGACCCTCCGGCGCCTTGATTACGGCCTGAGTCTTCCGGCCTTCGGAGAGGAGCTGCTCAATCGCTGGAGTGAGGCAACTGCTGGATCGGACAGGCCCTTGCTGCTGTTCCTGGAGGAAAGCCAGAGCAAACAGGCCACGGTTGTCGCATCACCGGCCCTGTTGGAACAACTGCCGGAGAGCCTGCTGCGCAGCACGGGGAGAACCACCATGAGCCAACCACTGCGGGACGGGGATCGCTTCCGACAGGCCACCCTCGATGGCGTCGCAAGGATTGAGATCGTGCTCGACGGTGGCGAAGACCCTGGCCCTCCGGTTCAGGCGGAGAGGGTTGCACTACCGACCAATGTGCCAACTGCTGAAGAAACCGAAGAGAGCAATGCGTTTACTTGGGTTGTCGTTCTGCTGGTGGTCGGCACGATAGTTCCGATGGCCACCTGGTGGATTTTCTCCCGGTAACAGCACGATGGCAGGACGCAACTGGCTCGACACCTTCGGAAGGGCCAAGTCCTTCGATGTGAACGCCGATCTTGATCGCGGCTACGAAGCCGCTCTCTTGATTCAAAGCCTGGAACTCGAGTACTACGGAGACCGGCCGATCCGTCCTGATCTGGAACTCTCTGTTCCCAGTTCGGTTCAAGCGACGGTTCTCCGGAAATTCCGGGCAGCCATCAGCGTCTGTCGAGCCTCTCTGGACAAATTGGAGTATCAGCGTGGCCAACTCGATCCACAGGAGTTGCGCCAGCTCCAGCTGATCGAAAGCGTGGTCAACCGCTACAGCCCGCGACGGACGGCCTCAGCTCCCACCATCAGCCGATCTCCTGATCCGCTGCCACGGTCGCTTCTCGGAATCTTCGACACGCTGCGACGGCAGCTGAATCCCACCTCAGAAGCAACGCTGGTGGCTGGATTCCGGCGGCGGCGCGATTCCACCCTGATTTCCCTCAAGGTGCTGCTGCTCCTCATCCTTGTTCCCCTTTTGGTGCAACAAGTGAGCCGCACGTACATCATCAGCCCCGCTGTGGATCGTTTTGCTCCAGATCTGCCGTTTTTGAGTTACCCCAAACCACAACTGGAAGAGCAAGCTGTCGAGAAACTCCGTGTCTACAAGGCCGAGATCGAATTTGATGCACTCCTGCGCGGCGATTCGATTCCAACACAGGAAGAGTTGCAGAAAAAACTATCTGCGAAAGCGGAAGAGCTGAAGCAGGAAGCTGATTCAGAGAGCACCCATGCCGTCAAGAACGTACTCGCTGATCTCGCCGCCACAGTCGCATTTGTTGTGGTCTGTGTGTTCAGCCGAGAAGAATTACGAGTTCTCAGGGGATTTTTCGACGAAGCTGTGTATGGACTCAGCGACTCAGCGAAGGCGTTTGCCATCATTCTCTTCACAGACATTTTCGTTGGTTTCCATAGCCCTGAAGGCTGGACGGTTCTTCTTGATGGAATCGCCAATCATTTCGGATTCCCAGCCAGAGAGAACTTCATCCTTCTGTTCATCGCCACCTTCCCGGTGATCCTGGCGACAATCTTTAAGTATTGGATCTTCCGCTATCTCAACCGCGTCAGCCCATCCTCGGTGGCGACGCTTCGCGGTATGAATGGTGGCGGCTGATCATCCTCAAGGCCTGGTTCTTGTCTCCGGTCCAAGCCGAGGAGGCAAGAGCCGTTGGGCCGAACATTTGATCTCCTTTTGTTCTGAGGTGACGTACATCGCCACCTCACCGTCCTTGCCTGAAGATGCATTGTGGCAGGAGCGACTGCGCCTACATCGTGAACGTCGACCACCCAACTGGAGTCTTCTGGAATGCGATGGAAAACTCACTTCTGCGCTCAAGGAAGCGCCGGACAACCATGGGGTGCTGATTGATGCTCTCGGTGGATTCACGGCCGCCTATCTACAGACCAATGCGCAGCAGTGGAATGCCGCTCAGATCGAATTGCTGACCACACTGAAACAGCGCCGTCAACCAGCCGTGATCGTGGTTGAAGAAACAGGCTGGGGGGTGGTGCCCCCAACAGCCATTGGCGGACTCTTCCGCGATCGCCAGGGAGAACTGGCTCAGCGATTGGCCAGGCAGGCCAATCGAAGCTGGCTCGTCGTTCAGGGCAGAGCTGTCGATCTTCACGTTTTAGGCCAGAGCGTCCCGCTGTGACCCTTCTCAAACTCAAGCCATCCCCGCTCAGAGTGGCTTTGTTCGAACCACGCATTCCTCCGAACACGGGAAACATCGCGAGAACCTGCGCAGCCTTTGATTTGCCTTTGTCATTGATTGAGCCCCTGGGCTTCTCGATCGATGACAGACAGCTCAAACGAGCCGGGCTGGACTACTGGCCCCATGTGAACCTCTCGGTTCATGCTGATTTCAAAGCATTCAAAAGCTGTCTCGCCAAGCCGTCCCGCGTGATTGGCTGCAGCCGTCGGGATGGCGTTGCCCTGCAGAGTTTCTGCTTTCAGCAAGGGGATGTTCTGCTGTTCGGGCGAGAGGACACAGGGCTGCCAGAGCCAGTGCGAGATCAATGCGATCAGATTTTGACGATTCCGATGCCTTGCAGCGCTGGGAGTGACGGCCAGGGTGGCGTTCGCAGCCTGAACCTGTCCGTCGCCTGCGCGATCGCCTGCTTCCAGGCGGGCCTGAAACTGCAGCTGTGGTAATCCATGATCTGCCACGAGCACCCTTGCAGAGGGGTGTTCAGCCCGCTACTTTCAGCGCGATCTGATGCTGTGGCGGCGTCCTCGGATCTGTTCCTCACTTGCGCGCTGAATGAAGCCTCTGCTCCTCGCCGTGACCGCTGTTGCATCCAGCAGCGCCTTGTTCGCGATGTCGCAGGCATCGGGTTTCGCAGACTCCGATCACATCAGCTCAAAGCAACTCCTTTCGGCTCTGTCATCAGAGCCATCACAGATCTGGGTTCGACTGATCGAACCCAGCAATCTGGAAACGTTGGCGCGTGATCTTGACCTAATCCCGAGCCAGCTCGAAGAACTGAATGAGCTCAAAGCCGAGACTGATCTTGAGATCGGAACCTGGGTTGTTCTCCCTTCCACGAGCGCTGAGTCCATCAGTGCATCAAAGGCGATAGACGGAACGCAAATCAGAGACACAGCACCGCTCAAGACCCCTCCGGCTCCCGTAGAAGTCGTTGAAATCAAGCCCCAGCAGTCGCTGATGTCCTTGGTGCGAGACCATGGCATCACTCTGACGCAGTTGAAGACCTTTAACCCAGGGGTCGAACTCTCGAAGCTCGTGGTGGGAAGCAAGGTTCGTGTTGCCAAAGCCAGTGTGCTGGCTGTGCGCCCCTTACGTTCCGGCGGAGCAAGTTGGCCCGAACTTCCTGAACTCCCTGGATCCAAGCAGTTCGATGCGTCCCAGACGTACATCTGGCCCGCAAAGGGTGTTTTCACCTCTGGATACGGTTGGCGCTGGGGGAGAATGCACAAAGGTATTGATATTGCGAACAACGTCGGTACTCCAATCCTGGCGGCCAAGGATGGCGTGATTGCTTACTCCGGCTGGAGCAGCGGCTATGGCTACCTGGTTGAAATGTCCCATGGAGATGGTTCTTCAACGCGTTACGCCCATAGCAGTCGACTGTTGGTTAAAAAAGGGCAATTGGTTCCTCAAGGTGCTCGTATTGCCCTGATGGGGAGTACTGGCCGCAGCACAGGTCCTCATCTCCATTTTGAAATTCGCAAGTCTGGCGGAGCAGCCATGGATCCAATGTCCATGCTTCCATCTCGCAGAGGCTAATAAGGATTCACCCCAATCAAAACAAAATTGCCTTCCAAGCAATTTCACTTGAAGGCTTTGATTTGTTTCTGAAAAATGTCAGAGGAGAGACTTGAACTCTCGACCTCAGGGTTATGAATCCTGTGCTCTAACCAGCTGAGCTACTCTGACGAAAGGGCCTTCAGGCCAGTTGCCATCATACATCTTGAAGGGACATCCTCAGCGCATATCAATAGCGTTGAGCCTCTCTCGGAATGATTTCGGCGACGATGTGACAACAGACTTAGAAAGTGAAGCCATGCCTTCTGGCATCGCGTTGGGCCTTCGCTGTTGACGGACCGGCTGTCCGCGATGCGGTCTGGCCTTGAGCAGCAGAGCCCGGCTGGAAGGATCGCGCACTAAGGGCTGACTGCTGAGCTCACTTCGCACCTGATTCAGCAAGCGGAAGTGGCCAGTGCTGCTGAACTTTCTAAGAAGCGCCTGATCCCAGGCCATGGACGAATGAATCATCAGTACATCCTAAAAGTCGGCGAGTGCGCCATTGGGTGCATCGGGGCACACGGCATGAGCACAGAGGCGTGATAAATTGTTGCCCGCAATTGGAAGTCGTAACGACTTCGAGCTAGGTCCTCACGCTTCCTTGCCTTCCTTCGCCCGTTCATCATGACCGCCAACGGTTGTCTGCGCGTGGGCCATCCGGCCCCCGACTTCACCGCCACAGCAGTGGTTGACCAGGAATTTAAGGAGATCAGCCTGTCCCAGTACCGCGGCAAGTACGTGGTGCTGTTCTTCTATCCCCTCGACTTCACCTTCGTGTGCCCCACGGAGATCACGGCGTTCAGCGATCGCTACGCCGATTTCTCCAGCAAGAACTGCGAAATCCTCGGCGTTTCCGTCGACAGCAAATACAGCCACCTCGCTTGGATTCAGACCCCGCGGAACCAGGGTGGTATCGGTGACATCAACTATCCTCTCGTCGCTGACCTCAACAAGGAAATCGGTAACGCTTTCAACATCCTCGACGACGAGGGCAAGGCACTCCGCGGTCTTTATCTGATCGATCCCGAGGGTGTGATTGTTCACGCCACCATCAACAACCTGCCCGTGGGCCGCAACGTTGATGAAACCCTGCGTCTTCTGCAGGCCTTCCAGTACGTTCAGTCCAATCCTGACGAAGTCTGCCCCGCAAACTGGACACCTGGCGCTGCCACGATGCTGGAGGACCCCAAGGGTTCCAAGGACTATTTCTCCACCATTGATTGATCCGAGATCGTTCAACGAACAGCTCGGATTCAGGACCCTGTCGCCATCGGCGGCAGGGTTTTTTGTATGAGTCGATCAATGGCAACCGGCAGAGTGTCGGCCATCGCAAGGCGTCGCCCATCACTGACAACAACCCTGGTGAGCGTCGGCAATCCTCCTAGACGAGCTTTGAGATAGATCGGCTCCACGTAGAGCAGCGAGTCGCCGACAGGCACCACCAGGAGATTTCCCTGAACAACCTGGGAACCCGCTCTGTCCCACAGACCGAATTGCTGACTGATCTCAGGGTTCTGATTGATCAAGGCCTGAACCTGCTCAGGACCAAAGATCGGTTCATCGCTCGGGAAGCGCAGCAGGATCAATTCGCCGTAGTGATCCCCGTCACTGCGAGCGGCCAGCCAGGCCGACAGATTCGGGCGAGCCAAGGGGGTGAGCGGTTGAAGCAGCAGAAATTCGGAGCGTTCGCTTGCTTCAACCTGGGCCGTAATGTGATAAGGAGCAACCGGAATCTGCTGGCGGCCATAGAGCTCAAGGGGAACCTGCCAGACATCATCACCGCTGTAGAAAATGCGTGGCTCAGTCACGTGATAACGCAGAAGTTGCTGAACCTGCAGCTCAAACTGAGCCTGAGGAACCATCAGATGGCCCCGAAGGTTCGAGGGCATCGCATCCAATGGTTCAAATAATGTTGGAAACAATCGGCTCCATCCACGAATAATTGGATCGTTCTCTTCACTCACATAGAAATGAACGCTGCCGTTGTAGGCATCAACAATCACCTTCACCGAGTTGCGCAGATAACGCAGGGGGCGTCCATCGGGAAGCGTGGCTGCGTAGGGATACGTTCGAGAGGTGGTGTAACCATCAACAATCCAATACTGATGCTGATCCTTTGAATAACCGGAAGGAGGATCCTCAAGGGGCACGGAGACCAGATAAGGATCTCCCATAAAGGTGAGGAATGGAGCTAAAGCCTTGACTCTCTGTTTCACATCGCGCCTTAGAAGCAATTTGGATTGCGGCGTCAATGCACCGGTGTTGAGCAGTCTGGGGTCATTGAGATAAATGGCAGACCTGATGCGCTGCCACAGCGATGACAGTGAGATCCCCGCTGAGCCGGAATAATGGTTGTAGGTGTTCTGATCGCCCTCCGGATAATCGAATTCCTCGATGCGCGTGGGTGCCACGGCGTAAGGCGAAGGCAGCAAGCCGAAATACAGAGCGGCCCGGCCGATCGGCACTTCACGCTTCACATCAGCCTGGGTGATACCGAGAGAAGGATTTCCTTCGATCCTGGTGGAACTGCCCAGATCCTTGATGAAGTATTCAGGAAGACCGTCAAACGCCTTGGTGTTCACAGGGTTGAGGGTGAATCCGAACCCATGGGTGAACACGAAATGTCGGTTCTGCCAGGTTCTGGATCGCCGGGGCAGGGCCGTTTGATCCAGCTCGCGGGCCGCCATGATCACCTGCTGCCGTTCCTTGCGATCAGGGCGCAACGGATAGCGATCCACGGCAGCTCTGGCGAAGCGGTAATAAACCCTGAGCTGTTGAAGTTGCCGATTCGAAGCCAGCAGCGGTTGACTATCCCAGAGACGAATATTCTTTAATGTGCTTTCTCCTTGAATTAAATCCTCAGCTTCGAGTTGCTTTGAAGGATTAATTGGCCGTGTCGTCATGCCGCCGAGTTGATAAGCATCGCGCGTTGCTGTGATGGCATGGCGGAGAAACGGCTCTTCAAGCTGAAATTCTCGGGGGCGGACCACCATCCACTGCACCAGGGGGGCCAACAGCAGTTCGGTGAGCAGAAGCACGATCGCCAGAGCGACGAAAACCCCTCGCATTCCCCGTCGTCGTCGCGAGGGCACCCCAGGCCAGGGGAACAAGGTGGTCGCCAGGAGAACAAGAAGAACGCTGCCCCCAACCCTGAGCGGCAACACCAGATGCACGTCCAACCAGCCTGCGCCCGCCACAACACCGTTCTGGGTCCAGAGCAGCTGATGGCGCGACAACCAGAGCAGTGCAGCAAGCACCAGAAACAAGGCTGCGAGCAGCGGACGGAGCAGACGGCGTTCCTGGGTTGTCCAACCAGGAAAGCCCCAATCACTCAGGCAGGAACTGCGGGTCAGCCGGCTCCAGATCGAAGTGCTGAGAACAAGGAGCAACTGAAGCAAAAGCAACTCCAAAGCCAGAGCAAGCGCTGAAAAACGACCAAGCCCAAAGCTCACATCAGCGCCAAGCAAAGGCTCAAAACGGTTGGCATCAGGAATCGTGAGTGCCAAGGCCCAGAGCCCCCAGGCGCGGGCCGTGATCAGACAGAAACAGGCACTTCCATAGAGATGGGCCAATCCCAGTCGATGACTTCTTGTCAGTCCGATCGTGATCGTCAGGATCAGCAGAATCGAGAGGGTGAACAGCGGCCAGGTGCTCTGGAAGGGAACACTCCACCAATGCGCCAGGAGGAATGGCTGGGATAAGGCCAGCCAGGCCAGGCGGGTGTACACCACCAGCACGCTCAGGAGCACCACAAGCGTGCTGGCCAGACCAAGCGCATACGTTCTTCCCCTCAGGGCAGGAAGTTCACCCTCGGGGGTGGGCTCATAGGCCGCCATCCATCGCTGCCGCCAAATGGTCGTCACACCTACAAGGACAAGGGCGACGGCACCTCCAACACCTTGAAGCCCAAGACGTTTGAGGTACACATCCTCAAGGTTGAACTGTTGGAACCAGGCCATCTCGACCTGAAGGCGGGCCAACAGCACAAACACTGGAACCAGCAGCAGCAGCCAGCGGGCAGATGCAGGATGGCGGGCGAAAAAGGCTCGCTTGGACAGGCTCAAGTCCAGGCCGGCAGTTGCCCCAGGCTAGGACTCCGATCCGGCGGATCAATCCCTATGAGGGCATAGAAGCGATCCGACTGAAGGGTTTCCTCCTCAATCAGAGCATCAACCAGAACATCCATCTGTTCACGCCTGGACTCGAGCAGATGGATCGCTTGCTGCAGAGCCTCGGATGCCAGCAAGCGAACACGGAGGTCGATCTCGCGACCGGTGCGTTCCCCGTAAGAAGGCCGGGTATGAATCAGGTCTCGGCCCAAAAACACCTCCTGGTCCTGTCCCTCGAGAGCAACAGGGCCCAGATCGGAAAATCCGAATCGGGTCACCATCTCCCGTGCCAGTTGCGACACCATCTGCAAATCACCGCTTGCCCCTTGGGTGACCTCAGACGGTCCGAACACGACAATCTCTGCGGCACGGCCACCAAGGGCCATCACCAAACGGGCATGGAGATAAGCACGGGTCACCAAGCCGGAATCAAGCACTTCCTCATCTGGGAAAAAACGCGTAAATCCCCCCACACCACCACTGCGGGGCAGGAGAGTGACTTTGTCGACGGGATCGGCATTGGGCGTCAATGCCGCAACCAGCGCATGACCGATCTCGTGGTAAGCGATCAATCGCTTCTTGGCTCCATCCTGCAAAGGGGCAGCCGTCAGACCCATGGTGATTCGCTCAAGAGCCATTTCCAGCTCTTTGTTGCCCAAAGTTGTGGACTGATAGCGGGCCGTGAGGATGGCCGCTTCATTCAGAAGATTGGCCAGATCGGCTCCGGAGAAACCAGGCGTGCGTCGGGCCCAGTCCGCCAGGGACACGTCTTCAGCCAGTGGTCTTGTGCGGGCATGCACAGCAAGAATTGCTTCGCGCCCTTTGCGGTCCGGCAAGCCAACGGCAATCCGGCGGTCGAACCGCCCGGGACGCATCAAGGCTGTATCGAGGACGTCGGCGCGATTGGTGGCCGCCAGAAGAATGACGCCCGAGTTATCAGCAAACCCGTCCATCTCAGTGAGCAACTGGTTGAGCGTCTGCTCGCGCTCGTCGTTGCCTCCACCAATCCCTGCTCCCCTCTGTCGGCCAACGGCATCGATCTCATCGATGAACACAATGCAGGGTGACTTCTCCTTGGCTTTGCGGAACAGATCGCGCACACGGCTGGCACCCACACCCACGAACAACTCAACGAATTCGGAGGCCGCGAGGGAGAAAAACGGAACGCCAGCCTCCCCGGCAATGGCTTTCGCCAGAAGGGTCTTGCCGGTGCCGGGAGGGCCGACCAGAAGGACCCCCCGGGGAATCCGCGCTCCCAATTTGATGAACGTCTCCGGCTGCTTGAGGAAGGTCACAACCTCCTGAAGCTCGTCTTTGGCTTCTGCGATCCCGGCCACATCTTCGAAGCGCACCGTCACCTCGCTCTGCGGACTGGTGCGCGCCTGGGTACGCCCGAAGCCCATGGCCTTGTTGGCCACCTGAGCCGATCGCCTCAGCAACAGCGACAGTCCAACAACGATCAGCACGATTAACGCCAGATTGCCGGCCAGTCCGGCCAGGGCCTGTTCCTGCCGGACATCCTTGACGCGAAGAGGAGTCCCAGCAGCCTCAGCGGTCCGCAGAATTTGTTGATCGTTGGCCAGGATCGACACCGTTGTGCGACGACCGTCGGGGTAGGTGACAATCACTTCCCGACGGGCCGGTACCAACTGCAGTTCCTTCACCTTCCCCGAGGAGATCTGCTTCAGCAAAGCGCTGTAACTCGGAGGAGGCTCCGAACGGAGGCGAGAGAATGGGTTGCTCGGTTGGTCGGTTCCGATCGGCCTCTGGGCATCGAGGCCCGGCTGCGACTGACTCTTCTGCTCTGGGCTCACACCGCTGTTGCGTTGGGCCAAGACTAGCGATTTGACGGAGGGGCTCCCGAAAGTGGATCATGGCTGTTTGGCAGTAATCAGCCCGAGATGGCCGTCCCGAAGAAGAAAACCTCTAAGAGCAAGCGCAACCAACGGCATGCCGTCTGGAAAGCCAAGGCAGCAACTGCAGCCCAGAAGGCTCTTTCCATTGGCAAATCCGTTCTGAGCGGCCGTGCTCAAGGTTTCGTCTATCCCGTGGCGGAAGCCGACGATTCCGAAAGCTGATTCAGCGGAAACGGACCTCGCGAACGGCCCTTTCGCTCGTGAGGTCCACGATGATCGTGGCTCCTGGAATGCAATCGAGACAACGGCTCGGCAGAGCCACCTGAACCATTCGATTGAAATCAGAGAGTTCGTTCTCAACAAAGTTCACTCCGGTGCTTTCCAAGAGCGTGTTCAATTGCTGACGCTTCCAGCGCGCGGAGGCATCAACGTTCTCGATACGCAGATGCCAGAGCTCATCGAGCATGGACCAGATCGTTGCGTACTCTCTGAGCTTTCTGAGTGCTTTGGGACGCCACTGACGTTCTGAGGGCGTCAGCTGTTGCTGCATTGCCTCATCATTGTGCTCACGCACTACCGCACCGAGAAACCATCCCTCCAGCAACACCACCCGTGGCTTGGAGATGGTTGAACCGCAACGGTCGCCACGTCCTCCCCGAAGAGACTTGTCAAACCGTGGCGCCTCAAGACAGTCTCCCTGCAGCCAAGTCTGCAGGCATCGTTCCATTCCGATGAGGTCATGACTGCCAGGCAAAGCCCGGGGGACTCCCCACGGATTCCCGGCCATGCTGCGTTCCAACTCATCTGCAGGCCAATAGAAGTCGTCGATCGATAGATGCTCCACCGACCAGCCGAGATGGTCGGCAGCATGTTTGATCCAGCTGCAGAGGGTGGTCTTGCCACAACCCGGCAGGGCGCTGACCCCGAGCAACGTCGGGGCATTCTCGGCATGGGCCTGTTCGACTCGGGTCAGAAGCGGAAGAGCCAGGGACGCAATCCAGGCGTCATCGACAGGAACAGCCCAATGATCCCGCACCAGGCTCAAACCGCCACGGGCCTGCCAGTGGCGCCACCAACATTCCGGATCGGGCCAACCCAACAGCTCCAGCAGGGCATGCCCCCCGAGAGGTGCGTCCGGTCGAATGTTACGAGCCAAGCTTGAAAGCCTCAAACACAACGGCGTAGACGGTTCCAATCCGCAGATTGTCGAGAGCGAGCCACCCCAGAGGCCAAGGATCCATCCGCACCCTGCTCCGCAACCGCACCAGAACTTCTAAAACCGCCACCATCATCAGAACGGCGATGGGGCGCTCCTGACCCGATTTCTGGTACCAGTACATCGTGACGTTGCTGCCCACAATGAAACCGAATAGCAAGGCCAGCAGTCCCACACTCCTGCGACGCCAAGGACCGACCAGCGCCTGGGACAGATGAGCTCCCACCCGACGCTGAAGCCGGTCGTATCGCGTGACATGCAGCGTCATTCCTGACCCAGATCAAGCAGCATCTCCAAATACTTCAGCGTGACCCGGCCGCCTTCACAAGGGGGGCCGCTGTGGATCTGACACGAGGTTTCAGCTCCGAAATGATCCAAAACAGCCGTGGCATGGTGATTGTCCATGGGCAGTTCAGGATCCCAAGGGGATGGAGTCAACAGGCAGCGCAGTCCTGCCGCACGAGCCGAACGCAAACCTGGTGCTGAGTCCTCCAAGGCGATCGCGCAGTCTGGATCAACACCACTGAGTCGTAGAGCAAGCTGATAAGGCTCTGGATCCGGTTTTGAACAACGGACATCGTCCGCTGTCACCCAACCGCAGAAAGGGCCTGCGCTGAAACCATGCAGGACCTCTAAGAGCGCCTGAACGGAAGCAAGTCCGCTGCTGGTGACGATCCACTGCTGAACACCAGCCTGCTGAAGGTCCTTGAGAAGCCGCAGCACTCCTGGCCGCCACCGCACTGCACCGGCGCGAATCAAGTCGAGGTAGTGACGCTGCTTGGCCTCACGTAACCGTTGGAGCAGATCGGGCGACAGAGACACAGAGCACCGCTTGGCAAACCGCTGCATGCGCTTGGTACCCCCGGGAATGGTCAAGAGCTCGGCATACAGGTCAGGGTCCCAGTTCCAGTCGATACCCAGCTCGGAGAAGGCACGGTTGTAGGCCACCCGATGGCCGGACATCTCCGTGTCAGCAAGCGTCCCGTCCACATCCCAAAAGACGGCTTGCAGTCGAGACATTGCAGCGATTCAGCATGGGTTCAGCCTGAAGGAACACCATCGGTCGCGGAACCCCCCACAATGCATCCATCGGAGATTGAGGGATGGTTGAGGTCGCCCGACAGCAGCAGTGGCGCCTGCCGCGGCCCATCGATGGCATCCCCCTTGATCGCATTGCTTTACCCCAACCGCTCAGAGCTGTTCTTTATCGGCGCGGCCTCTCAACAACAGAAGACGTGGAGTCTCTCCTGAGCGATCAGGACCCGCCGGCTCCCCACGACCACTTCCCCCAGCTCGCCCCAGCGCTTGCGCGCCTTCAGACGGCATGCCGGACGGGGGAGTCTCTGGCCGTTTGCGGTGATTACGACGCCGACGGCATGACCAGCACTGCCCTGCTGCTGCGTGCCTTCCGCTGTCTTGGTGCCAATCCGAAAGCAGCCATTCCAAGCCGGATGGACGATGGCTACGGGTTAAACCCGGGGATGGTGGAACAGCTCCATGCGGAGGGGATCAGGCTTTTGATCACCGTCGACAACGGAGTAGCTGCAAGGGAGGCACTGGAGCGCGCCGCAGACCTCGAGGTGGATGTGATCCTCACAGACCACCACACCCTTCCGGATCAGCCTCCGAAAGCCAAGGCCCTGATTCATCCGGCCACAACCCCTGAAAACTCGCCGTATCGCGGTCTTGCAGGCGTGGGTCTCGCCTACATCCTGGCCCGCACACTGGCGTTGGAGATGAACAGGCCCGAAGCGATTGGCAGCTCCCGAGACCTCTTCTGCATCGGCACCGTGGCCGATATGGCACCCCTGACAGGGGCCAACCGCAGTCTGCTGAAGGAAGGGTTGAAACACCTTCACCGCAGCAGTTGTCCGGGTGTGCAAGCTCTGCAGCAGCTGGCTGGACTGGGTGATCGCCCCCTTGTCGCCGATGACATCGGTTTCCAGCTGGCACCCAGAATTAATGCGGTCGGCCGCATCGGTGATCCTGTGCTGGTGGTGGACCTTCTCACCGCGGAAGATCAAGACCAGGCCTACGAACTGGGACGCCGTTGTGACGTCCTCAACCGGCAACGCCGCGACCTGTGCGATGCGATCGAAGCGGAAGCCATTGCGTTGCTGGACAGCGACCCATCGCCCTTACCGCCTTTCGTTCTGTTGGCTCAAAGCCATTGGCATCACGGGGTGATCGGGATCGTGGCCGCCCGTTTGGTTGAGCGTTATCAAAGGCCGGCCGCCCTTCTTGCGGCAGATGGGGACGGATTCATGCGGGCATCCGTGCGGGCTCCAGAGGGTTTCGCGGTGGATGAAGCTCTGAAGCACTGCGGCCATCTGCTGGAACGCTTTGGCGGACATCCCGCAGCAGGAGGCTTCACGGTTCAGGTGTCAGCCGTGACAGAGCTCCACGACGGGCTGAACAGGCTGGCCGCAACCTGGATCGATAAGAGGGGTGAGGGGTTGCTGGTGGAACCGGAGGCACTTCTAACGCTGGAGGAGATCAACCATGACCTCTGGGCAGGCCTGCAGAAGCTGGAACCCTTTGGCGCAGGACATCCCAAGCCACTGTTCTGGTCCAGAGGTTGCCGGGTGTTGGAACAACAACCACTGCGCGGCGGGCATCGACGCCTGACCCTGGAGCAGAACGGCACGGAACGTCAGGCCATCATCTGGCGATGGCCCGCCGCCGCTGCGATTCCGCAGACGATTGATCTGACCTACAGGCTCACCCAGAATCACTGGCGTGGGGAGACCCGGTTTCAGCTGGAGATCCAGGCCCTGCGGATTCACCATCCGGTGATGGAACTCAGTCGCGGATCTGGGGTTTACAAGATGCAGCGTTTGGGACCGAAAGCCCTCGAAGTGTTGAATCCCGCCGGTGAGTCTTTGATCTGCAAGATCAACGACATCGGTGCGCTGGAGAGTGAAGACAGTCGGGCCCGGCACCCCTACGTTGCGGGCCTGCTGCAAGAGGCCTGCGTGGGTCTCGGCCTTTGCCCATGAGTCCGGACAGTCGCCAGGAAACCGCCCTGATTCCAGGGACTTTGCGCTCCCAACGCCAGTTGCTGAGCTTGGTGCGTCATTTCATCAGCCTGGTGGTTGTTGGCGTGCTGATCGGCTTGGCCTGCCTGCCGCTCAACCTTGTGGATCGCGTTCAGGAAAAGCTTTATGCCCTGATGCCCACGAATGCAGCCAGCCCATGGACACTGCCCGGTGTTCTTCTGGCGCTGGCACCGCTGGTCGTGATGCCTGTCCTCCTGATGCTGCAGCGCGGTCCGTGGCATGAGGGAGCAGGGTCCGGAATTCCGTCCACGATGAATGGATTAAAGGATCCTTCACTGCTGCCAAGGGCGATGGCGGCTCCAGGCACGGTGCAACGCGGCCTGCTCTGGTCGATCGCCACCGTGGCCATGTTTCCCCTGGGAAGGGAGGGGCCTGTTGTGCAGTTCGGTGCCGCAGTGGCCAGAGCTTGCCATCAGCGTTTCAAGGGTTGGCTGCCGTCTCTGAGCGAACGGCAGATGGTGGCCATCGGTGGAGGCGCCGGCCTGGCCGGGGGCTTCAACACCCCTCTGCTCGGAGCCGTTTTCATGCTGGAGGAGCTTACGGCCGATTACGCCATTGTGACCATCTGGCCTGCTCTGGTGATCAGTGTTGCGGCAGCAGGACTGTCGAACATCGGCGGGCAACCGATGTTCGGCCTTGGCGTTCTCAACATCGTGACGCCGGAGTTGGAACAGCTGATGATGGCGATCCCGATTGGACTTGTGGCCGGCCTTGTTGGCGGCCTGTTCAACAAGGGACTCGTCTGGCTCACCCAGAGACTGTCGGCATCAGTCAGGCAACGGCCTCTGCGCACGGGCCTCTATCTCGGTGGAGGTCTGAGCCTGCTGGCTCTGATGAGCTGGGGAACATCCACCTCCGATGGTGAATCTCTCGTACGCCAACTGATCGAGCAGGGAATGCCAAATCCGCTTGAAAACGAAAGTTACTGGCTGACAGGCGTAACCAGTCTTTGGATCACCGTTGTCCGGGTGATTGCTCCGATGCTGGCTCTCAGCCCGGGAGTTCCTGGAGGCCTGATCGATCCCTCGCTGACCTTCGGAGCTGTTCTGGGTTACACCGTCTGTGCGATCGCCGGTTACAGCGGTCAACTGGGAATCGGATTGGGTCTTGCGGCAGGGCTTTCAGGGGCGACCCAGCTCCCCCTGGTATCCATCATCTTTGCCTGGCGTCTCGCCGGTGATCAGCAGTTGTTCGCCGGCGTGGTGCTGGCGGCTGTTCTCGCCTCATACACGGGGCGCCTGGTGTGCAGGGATCCGGTGTATCACGGGTTGAGCAAGCTCAAACGTCAGAGTGCGCCGCGGCGGTAGAAGAGGATGAAGATCACTGCTGGACCTGCCAGGGTGATCAAGGCCAGTGCACCGAAATTGGCGATCAGGTGGAAATCGATTCCCATGGGTCGAATGCTGGTAAGCAACAGTTTGCCGTGTATAGGTTACGAGCCTTCCGCTCGGCCACAACGCAACCAAAAACAGACCGTCATCATGAGTCGCCATACCCTGAACTGGGCCTGCCTCCAGCACTGCGGCGCCTGCTGCAAGCTGGCCCCGGAGGAACGTCAGGAAGCGATCGAAGCCCTGACACCTGAACAGCAGAGCCAATACCTGGCGATGGTGGGGCCCGACGGATGGTGCATTCACTTCGACAGCGGTGCCAGGCGATGTCGCATCTATGAAGAACGCCCGGATTTCTGTCGTGTCGCCAGCCTTTGCAGCCTCTTCGAGGTTCCCAAAGACCGCGCTGACGCCTTCGCCATCGCCTGCTGCCGCCAGCAGATTCGTTCGGTTCATGGCGGACGCAGTCTGGAACTGCGTAAGTTCGAACGTCTGATTCGATCCACGCCTCCATCGCGATGACCGACGCCGGAAGCTCTCAGCGTCCAGGGTTCACAACCGTTCTGGTCAGTACTTTCACCACTGTGTTCCTGGCGGAACTTGGAGACAAAACACAGTTGGCAACGCTGTTGCTCTCCGCAGAATCGGGTCAGCCTTGGTTGGTCTTCGGTGGTGCCGCTCTGGCACTGATCTGTTCCAGTCTTGTCGGCGTGCTCGTTGGCCGCTGGCTGTCGTCGGTGCTGCAACCAGAACGACTGGAACAGATGGCAGGTCTCCTGATGGTGGGACTTGGCTTGTGGCTCGGATCCCAGGCACTACGTTCGGTCCTGGGCAGCCATCCCCTCTGAACGCACCCGGTCGCCCCTCAGCTCAATCCATCCAACCCAACGATGAACCTCACGCTGCTGCTTTCAACCTTCGTCACCGTGTTTCTGGCTGAGCTCGGCGACAAGACGCAGTTGGCAACCGTCGCCATTAGCGGCACCTCTGATCGGCCGTTGGCGGTCTTCCTAGGATCGTCCAGCGCCCTCGTGATCGCAAGCCTGATCGGAGCGGTAGCGGGAGGCTCCCTGTCGACAATCATTCCAGCCGATTGGCTCCAGCTGCTGGCATCCGTTGGGTTCCTGGTGATCGGACTCCGACTTCTCTGGCCGAAGCTGAAAACAGAGAGCAGCATCATTCCCGAACGGGACTGAACAAAACCCAGGCAGGGCATCGGCCCGTAAGATCAAATGGATAAAGGAGGTTGCGCAGTTCCTCTGCTGCTTGCGCACCTGCGTTGTCACCCTCCCGGTCCTGAAGGCCGGTTCCTGATTCCGTTCTGATGAAATTCACGGTCGCTGATCTGCTCGACCAGGTTCCCTCCGATGGAACCTTGGAAACGGCAAAGCTCGAGAAGATCCTGAGGCTCACCAATCGATCAGAAAAACAGTCTCTCGCGTTGGCACTGCAAGCTCTCACGCGCCTCGGGATCCTGAGCACCGATGACAGCGGAGACATCCAACGCTGCATCTCCGATGACCTTGTAGAAGCCCGCCTTCGTTGCAGCAGCAAGGGCTTTTGTTTTGCAATCCGCGATGATGGCGGTGATGACATCTATATCCGCGATCACCAGTTGAATCATGCCTGGAACGGCGATCGCGTTCTTGTGCGCATCACCCGGGAAGGAGGTCGCCGTCGTTCTCCAGAAGGAGGTGTGCAATGCATTCTCGAACGGGCCACCACGAGCCTTCTGGCGGCTGTCGAACAGCAGGAGGACAAGCTTGTGGCTGTCCCCCTCGACGACAGGATTCTGGCGACCATCGAGCTTCCCTCCGAGGATGCAGGCCACGCGGACACTCCCGCGGATGAAGCGGTCGCCGAAGTCATTCTTGACCGCTACCCCGTCGCGCAGTTCTCTGCCCAGGGCCATGTCTCCCGTGCATTGCCTCTCAATGGCGGAGCTGAGGCGGATCGGGACCTGATGTTGACCAAAGCCAACCTCCATCAACGGCCCAGCCCACCACGCGCATCACTCAAGGCACCCGCAGCCAAAAAGCGGCTGGATTGCACGGATCAGCCGGCATTGCTGCTCACAGGCTGGTCGGCAAGCGAGGCTGTCTCGCTGCCGGCAGTTCATGTCATCCCCCACGAGGGAGGGACGCGTCTTTGGATCCATGCGCCAGCCGTAGCGGAACGGCTGACCCCTGGGAACAGTCTCGACCAGTGGCTGCTGGACCAGTCAGAGAGCATCTGCCTTGGCCAGCAATGGCTTCCGCTTCTGAGCCCAGCGCTAACAAAGGCCAGCGCTTTTCGCGTCGGCGAAGTTCAGGATGCTGTCACGCTTCGGCTGGATTTCGGCCCTGACCGTGAATGGAAAGACTGGGAGTTCTCATTAACCAAGATCCGTCCTGTTGCTGAGATCACCAGCGAACATCTGGCTGCCCTCGAAGCACGCAAACCGAAAGCCCGGGCGATTCCAGCGGCCTTGAAAGCGATCAAAGAGCAGATCAGCCAGCTGGAAACTCTGATCTTCTGTGCCAGAAACGCCCATGAGTGCGAAAAGGCTGCAGGTTTAATTGAACTGGATCTGCCCAGGCCTCAGCTCGACACCCTGGGAGATTTGAATCCGCTCGCCCCAGATGGTGATGCAACCAGCTCGACAGAACCGCTGAATCCTGCCGCTCCGGAATCGGTCATGGCTGTGCTGTTGCGCACGGCCCACCGGGTCTGGAACTCCCACAGCCAGGATCTGCGTCTCCCTGCGGTGCTTCTGAGTGCCCCACCCGCCGACGACTCCGCTCTGACGGATGTCGCCAAAGCGGCCATTGCCCTTGATGTTCCTCTCGAACTCGATGAAGACGGAACGCCGTCCGCAGATGAACTTGCCAAGGCTGTCGCCGGTTGTGAGTCGAGCCGCGTACTTAATCTCCAGCTTCGGCATGCACTGCCCGACAGCACCTACCGACTCAGTGATGCTGCAGCGACGACTGGAAGCCTCCAAACCGATGACAACAGCACTGATGCCGAGACAGAGGTTGCATCCTCAGCAGAGGTTGATGAACCGGCCAACAATGACGCAGAGACATCCGGTTCTGTTTGGGCTCAATCCCTGGCTCCCTGGTGTTGCCCGACTCTTCATTACGCCGATGTCCTGAATCAGCAGGTGCTGTGTCACCTGCTCAACGAGGGCAAGGACCGGCCCAGCGTGCGTCACAAAGACAAGGTGCCGATCGGACGCCAGGGGGCAAGCGATCAGATCACCTGGCCCCTTTTCACTGCCTCGCAGGATCAGAAACTGTCAGAGCTGTTCCGGGAACGGATCGTCCAGCGTCTGAATACAGGCCGACGTCAGGTGGCAGAGCTACGCAAAGACGTGGTCGCCATGGCTCAAGCCAGAAGTGCCGAACCGATGGTGAATCAGGAGCAAACCGGCGTGATCAGTGGTGTGCAGAGCTATGGATTCTTTGTGGAGATCCCTCCATCGATGGTGGAAGGGTTAGTGCACGTCAGCTCATTGAATGACGACTGGTACGAATACCGCTCCCGGCAGAATCGACTCGTGGGTCGACGGAGTCGCAGGGTTTATCAACTCGGCGACCAAGTGAAGGTGAATGTGCTGAAAGTTGACGTGCTGCGAAACCAGATCGACCTGGAGGTGGCGCTCAACGACGATTCTTCGCACGAATCCACGGAAGCCGATCCCCTGCCTGTGGCCGTGTCAGACGCATGAGCGCCCCTTTCGTCATCGGCGTCAGCGGCGCATCGGCCCAGCAATTAGCTGAACGCAGCATTCAATGGCTTCTCCGGGCTGGGCACAACGTGCACGTGATTGTGAGCCGGGGAGCCCACGAAGTTTGGAGAGCTGAACGGGGCATCGCCGTCCCGGTGGATCCCTGCCAGCAGCACCAGTTCTGGCGTGACCATCTCGATGTGCAGAGCGGCGAGCTGATCTGCCATCGCTGGGATGATCAAGCCGCTGTGGTGGCCAGTGGCAGTGTGGTGACCCGGGGAATGGTGGTTGTTCCCTGCTCGATGGGAACCGTGGGGCGCCTGGCGGCTGGACTGGCAGGAGACCTGCTGGAGCGCAGTGCGGATGTGCATCTCAAGGAAGGCAGGCCCCTTGTCATTGCCCCGAGAGAAATGCCATGGAACCTGATTCATCTGCGCAATCTCACAACGCTTGCCGAAGCTGGAGCCAGGATTGCGCCGCCTATTCCAGCCTGGTACACCCAACCGGAATCCCTCGACGACATGCTCGATTTTCTCGTCATGCGCCTGTTTGATGGCTTGGACGAGTCACTCACAGAACAGAACCGTTGGCAGGGACGAAGGCCATGACCGCGCTGCAACGGCTGCTGCTGATTCCATGCCTGTCACCCTTGCTGCTCACATTGCTGGTCGCAGGGCTGAATCTCGGGAAGGGAGGCAGCCTTCGGATCCTCACCTGGCAGCTACCCACCCTGCCCATCGGAGCATGGATGGCTATCGCAGCCGCAACGGGCGCTGCGCTGGGCTCGGGTGGTGCCTTGGCGGCATCTCCCCAACCACCAACGCTCCAGCGGGAGGTGCGACAACCCTTCGAGTGGCCGCCTGAGCCTTCAGAACCGCTGGAGCCCCCGAAGCCTCCCTCTGATGCCGCATCCGTGACATGGCCTGAGCGGGATGTGCGTGACCCAGCGCCGACGGTCTCCGTGCCCTTTCGTGTGATCCGACGGGGCGACTCTGAAGCCGAGACGGTGCCTGCGGCCGGTCCCGATCATGGGGCAACCACGACGGCCGAAGCATCCAATGCAGCAGGAACATCCAATGCAGCAGGAACATCCAATGCAGCAGGCCCGGATGACTGGAATCAGCCTCTTAGTGAGGACTGGTAGCCCGCGGCTGGTGAGGCATCACCTGAGCTGTCTACAGTCCCGCCAGTGACCGACATCCGGTGAGCGAAACCCCTGCCAAGCCGAAAGGCGAGACCAAACCCGCTGGTGAAGGCAAAGCAAAACCTGCCGCCAAACCCAAGCCCGAAGACAAACCCTTCGCCTCCTTCATCCAGGACGACTTTCTGCCTTCGCTCTCGAAGGCTCTGGCTGAACGAGGCCATACTCCAGTGAGCCTTTCCCTCTGCGAAGGTGAGAGGCCCGTGGTGGGAGGTTTGTGCTGGATGGTGAAAGGAGAGCTCAGCAGCGAGCGCAGGTTCTGGGTCTGCTTCGAATCCGAAGCCATCACCTCCGGCAAAACGATTGCCCTTGCCGAGTCCGGAACCGAACCGAGCCTGCTGGAGTCGTTTCTGATCGACGAAAAGCGAATCAACCTGGCGCTCCTGCAATCGAGATTGCTCCAGCGGCTCAACGGTCAGAAATGGCTGGGGGGCAACTGAACGACGCGCTTCACAGAGACCCCATCAAGCTCACGGTGCCACTTACGATAGTTAGCACTGAGCAAAAACAGATGGTGCCTCCAACCGCCGTCAACGACGCACCTTCAGCAGGATCAGCCGTTGCCGTCAAGGACCCGGCCAAGGACACGATCCTCACGCCGCGCTTCTACACAACGGACTTCGAAGCCATGGCCGCAATGGATCTGCGGCCTAACGAAGCGGAACTGGAGGCCATCTGCGAGGAGTTCCGCAAGGACTACAACCGTCATCACTTTGTTCGCAACGAAGAATTTGATGGTGCTGCAGACAAACTCGATCCGGAAACGCGTCGCGTTTTCGTTGAATTCCTCGAGCAGAGCTGCACATCAGAATTTTCAGGGTTTTTGCTCTACAAGGAGCTCAGCCGTCGGATCAAAAGCAGAAATCCACTTCTGGCTGAGTGTTTTGCTCACATGGCCCGTGATGAAGCCCGTCATGCTGGATTCCTTAACAAGTCGATGAGTGATTTCGGCTTGCAGCTCGATCTGGGCTTCCTGACCGCCAACAAGAAATACACATTCTTCAAACCCAAATTCATCTTCTACGCCACTTACCTTTCTGAAAAGATTGGTTATTGGCGCTACATCACGATCTTCCGTCACCTCGAGAAGAATCCCGACAGCAAGATTTTTCCGATTTTCAATTTCTTCGAGAATTGGTGCCAGGACGAAAACCGCCACGGTGATTTCTTCGATGCCTTGATGAAGGCACAACCCGATACTGTCCGTGGTTTACGGGCTCGCCTCTGGTGCCGCTTCTTCCTGTTGGCTGTCTTCGCGACCATGTACGTGCGTGACGTCGCTCGCAAGGAGTTCTACGAAGCCCTTGGTCTTGATGCGCGTGATTACGACCGGTTGGTGATCGACAAAACCAACGAGACCACCGCCAGGGTTTTCCCTGTTGTCTTGGATGTCAAGAACCCGAAGTTCTACGCCGGGCTTGAGAACCTTGTGACCAACAACGCTGCTCTGGACGCTGTGGATGCCAGTGCTTCACCTGCACCGATCAAGGTGGTGCGCAAACTTCCCCACTGGATCGCCAACGGGGCGCAGATGGCGTCCCTCTTCCTGATGGCACCCGTGCGCAGCGAACAGTTTCAACCCAGCGTGCGCTGATGCAAACCAACACGATTTCTGCAGTCGGGATTCCGAATCTTGATCCCGGTTGTTCGCCTTGGGAGCAGCGCCTCAACACGTTGTTGAACGCCGGCTTGGGAGCCGGCGCTGATCTCGTTGAAGTCTTTCTCGAGCGCACCGACCATCTGGGTGTGCTCGCTGAGCAAGACAAGATCACCAGCGTTTCGCCGGCCTTCGGCATGGGGGCTGGCATCCGGGTATTCCGGGGTGCGCGCGATGGATTCGTCAGCACCAACGATCTCAGTGACGCCGGTTTGGCCGAAGCACTCGATCAGGCCTTGGCCATGCTTCAACTGGAACGATCCAGCCTCTCCAGTTCCAACGCCTTTCAGGGTCTAAGCGCCCTCAGAAATTTCGCTGCGACGAAAAACGATTGGTTGGACAGCACGCCCAACCTCGATGTCATCACCCAGCGACTGCTTGAAGGGACGCAATGCCTGCAGCGCCTTGGCCAGCATCTTGAAGTCAGGCGTGGAAGCTTTTCCCGCGACTGGCAGGAAGTGCTCGTTGCTGCCAGTGACGGCACCTTCGCTCGCGACATCAGGTTGCATCAATCCAGCGGCCTCAGCGTGCTGGCTGCAGACGGTGACCACCGGGCCAGTATCGCCCGCCGCTATGGGAGCACTGACAAACCGAATGATCTGTGCGACTGGAACATCGAAGCCTCCGCACAGGAGGTCTGCGGCAGTGCTTCCACCATGCTTCGCGCGGAGTACGTGGACGGTGGCCAAATGCCTGTGGTGCTCGCCAACCGTTTTGGTGGCGTGATCTTTCACGAAGCCTGCGGCCACTTGCTGGAAACAACCCAGATCGAACGCGGTACCACGCCATTCGCTGAGTGCATTGGCGAATCCATTGCCCATCCAGCCGTCACAGCCATCGATGAAGGGTTGAGTGATGGGGCCTTCGGCTCCATGTCCATGGACGACGAAGGCATGGAGCCACAGCGCACAGTTCTGATCGAAAATGGGGTGCTGAAGCGTTTTATCAGCGACCGCGCCGGTGAACTACGCACTGGCCACGCCCGCACCGGCAGTGGTCGTCGCCAGAGCCATGGATTCGCGGCCGCAAGCCGGATGCGGAACACATACATCGCTGCCGGTCCCCACAGCATCGATGATCTGATCGGATCCGTGGATCGTGGCCTCTACTGCAAATCCATGGGAGGCGGCAGTGTCGGCCCCACAGGACAGTTCAACTTCTCCGTTGAAGAGGGCTATCTGATTGAAAACGGAATCCTGGGCAAACCCGTGAAAGGCGCCACCTTGATCGGTGAGGCCAAGGAGGTCATGCCGCGGATTTCGATGTGTGCCGACGATCTCGATCTTGCTGCCGGCTATTGCGGTTCGGTGAGCGGGAGCGTCTTTGTCACCGTGGGCCAACCCCACATCAAAGTTGATTCCATCACTGTTGGAGGCCGCTGATCATGGGAAGTTCACCTCTGAACGTGTCGGCTCTGCGTGATCGGCTCCACCAGCTCGCATCCCGAGAAGGTATTTCTCAATGGGATCTTGGAGCCAGCCGTAGCAACAGTGCATCCGTTCAGGTGGATCGCGGTGAAGCCAAACAGTTGAAAGCTTCACAACGCAGTTCCATCACCGTGCGCGTCTGGAATCGGGAAGGTCTGGTGGGCATCACCAGCACATCAGATCTCTCAGATGCAGGCCTGGAAAAGGCACTGATGGGCGCCCATCAGGCCAGCGCCTTCGGGAACATTGATGAGGTTCCCCACTTCTCTCCATTAGCGAACGCGCCGACCGAACCTCTCGATCGCCCTCTCAAGGATTCCGAAGGCATTCAATCCCTGCTCAAGCATCTTCTCGAGGCTGAAAAGGAACTCCTCAGCCGGCACCCCGCCATCGAGACGGTCCCTTACAACGGTCTCAATGAAGGGAGCAGTGAGCGCATCTACCTCAACAGTGATGGTGCTCTCCGGCAGGCACAACGCACCCAAGCGAGTCTTTATCTATTCGCTCGCGCTGAAGAGCAAGGACGGAAACCCAGAAGTGGAGGAGCGGTGCGACTGGCTCTGGGCAGCGCCGACCTGGATCTCAAGGGATGTATCGATGAAGCAGCTGAACGCACCATCAGCCATCTCAACTACAAACCGATTGATACGGGTCGCTATCTGGTGTGCTTCACACCTGAAGCTTTTCTCGATCTCATCGGTTCCTTCAGCAGCATGTTCAATGCCCGAGCCGTTCTTGACGGTGTGAGCCTGAGCAAGCCCGACACGATCGGCCAACAACTGGCCGTTCCCTTCTTCAATCTGATCGACAACGGTCTTCACCCTGCCCATGTGGGAGCGATGCCTTTCGATGGGGAAGGAACGCCAACCCGTACCCTGCGGCTGATTGGGGATGGGCGTCTGGAGAGTTTCCTGCACTCAGAAGCCACCGCCCGTGCGTTCGGTGTCCAACCCACCGGACACGCCGGTTTAGGAGCCAAGGTGTCTGTCGGACCCGACTGGTTTGAGGTTCAT
Organism: Synechococcus sp. MEDNS5; assembly: GCF_014279875.1. Taxonomy (NCBI): domain Bacteria; kingdom Bacillati; phylum Cyanobacteriota; class Cyanophyceae; order Synechococcales; family Synechococcaceae; genus Synechococcus; species Synechococcus sp. MEDNS5. Next base: position 1,008,228 of record NZ_CP047952.1, on the reverse strand, counting down.
CGAAGTGAAGGCTGCACTCTCCCAGCCGATCACCTTGATCACCGCACAACCAGCGACCCATTCGTTCTGATCGAGAGCCTCAACGCTCTCCATGCCGGCGTCAAAGCCAGCCAGGGATCCTTCTCGCTTCCCTTCGATGGCTGGTTGGTGAATGGGGGTGAGCGCATTTCCGTTGAGGCAGCAACGGTTGCCGGCGATATCCGAGAGCTCCTTCGATCCATCGTTCAGATCGAAGCCGATCCCATCGTCACCCACGAAGGGGTGTGTCCTCACGTGTGGGTGGATGGTCTCGCCATCACCGGCGAAGCCTGATTCACTCACCGCTCAACTGCTTTGGCTTTGAAGATCCTGTTCTGGGGCACACCGGCCTATGCCGTACCAACCCTCGAAACACTCCATGAAGCAGGGCATCAGATCGTCGGTGTGGTGACCCAACCGGATCGGCGCCGAGGTCGGGGCAAACAATTGATGCCTTCGCCTGTGAAAGCCAGGGCTCAGGAGCTCGGCTATCCCGTGTTCACCCCGGAAAGGATCCGACGGGACCCGACCTGCCAGCAACAGCTGAATGCCCTGGGTGCGGATGTGTCTGTAGTGGTCGCCTTCGGCCAGATCCTGCCCAAGGAAATCCTGCAGCAACCACCTTTGGGCTGCTGGAACGGACACGGCTCTCTGCTTCCCCGTTGGAGAGGTGCGGGACCGATTCAATGGTCAATCCTTGAGGGGGATGCGGAAACCGGCGTGGGGATCATGGCCATGGAGGAGGGCTTGGATACCGGTCCAGTTCTCCTGGAGCAACGCCTGCCGATCGGCCTCCTGGAGAATGCCCATCAATTGGGAGAGCGACTCAGCAGGCTCACCGCCGATCTGATGCTGAAAGCCCTGCCTGCCATCGAGACGGCGGGCCCTGGGCCCGAGGCAGAGCGTTGGTCGCGCCTCAAGGTGCGCCGACAGCCAGACCAGGGCACCTATGCCCGCATGCTCAGCAAAGAAGACTTTCAGCTGAACTGGGGGGATTCCGCCCTGACGACCCATCGAACGGTGATGGGTCTGTATCCGGGAGCCGTCACAGTCTGGAAAGAACGCCGCCTGAAGGTGCTGGCAACGGAACCTCTAATCGAACGTCTCTCAGATGCATTAACTGAAGACGCTCGCGCCTTGGTCGGGCAATGGAGCACAGGTGCACATCCCCCCGGCCAGATTCTTCACTGCGCTGGTTCAGGCCTGGTGGTGAGTACCAGTGGCTGTCCAATCCTGATTCGTGAAGCCCAGCTGGAAGGGAAGGCTCGCAGCCATGGGCAGGCCCTCATCCAGCAACTCCAGGCAGTCCCTGGAGACACGATGGGGCTCGCGGCGAACCCTTAACGGTGACGGCTGCGCACGGGTGAGGGTGCGGTGCGCGCTCTGGGTTTCCCTGGTGGGCGCCTGCGGCCACCACTGAGATCCAGGGGGGGAGCTTTGAGCACAGTGGGTTCAAACCCTTCCACGATCTGACGCTTCAGCTCCTCACCCGTGAGCCGCTCGATCGCTCTAAGGAGAAGGGCTTCCTCGGCGGCAACCAGAGATACCGCATGCCCCGTTTCCCCGGCACGACCGGTACGACCGATTCGGTGCACATAGTCTTCCGCCACATTCGGCAGATCCAGATTCACGACATGGGGGAGCTGCTGGATATCGATGCCTCTGGCGGCGATATCCGTCGCCACGAGCACACGGACACCTCCTTGTTTGAAACCCTGCAGGGCTCGGGTCCGTGCCCCCTGACTCTTGTTGCCATGGATGGCCGCCGCGGAAAGACCTTCCTTGTTGAGACGGTCGGCCACCCGATTGGCTCCGTGCTTCGTGCGTGAAAACACGAGCACCTGACGCCAGTCCCCCGCACGAATGAGATGGCTCAGTAAATCGCTCTTGCGCGCCATGTCGCAGGGATGCACCACTTGCTCCACCGACCGCGCCGTTTGATTTTCAGGCGTGACTTGAAGATGGACGGGATCATGGAGAAGGCCTGACGCCAACTTGCGGATCGGCGCACTGAACGTGGCTGAAAACAGAAGCGTTTGGCGCTTCACAGGCATCAGCCTGATCAAGCGGCGGATGTCGTGAATGAAGCCCATGTCGAGCATGCGATCAGCTTCATCAAGAACCAGGCATTCCAGCTGGTCAAAGTGCAGAGCCCCCTGTTGATGGAGATCCAGCAACCGACCGGGTGTGGCCACAAGCAGATCGATGCCACCTCGCAAGCGATCAATCTGTGGGTTGGCCTTCACACCGCCGAACACAACATCGCTGCGGAGAGGCAGATGAATGCCGTAGGCCCTCACATTCTCTAAAACCTGGGCGGCGAGTTCCCTGGTAGGCGTGAGAACAAGAGCGCGAATCTGGCCTCGTCCAGCCCGTTTACCGTGCCGAAGTCTCTCCAGAACCGGCAGGGTGAAACCAGCCGTTTTACCCGTACCGGTTTGCGCAGCTGCCATCACATCCCTGCCATCAATCACCGCCGGGATCGCCTGTGCCTGAATCGGAGATGGGTGGGTATAACCCTTGGCCTGAAGTGCTTCCAGCAGGGGCTCACCCAATCCCAGATCCGAGAACAAAGCCTGAGGATCAGTGGGGACAGAAACTGCGCTGATTGTGGTGCCGCCGCTAGCCACACCCTACGGGGCCACCCAATCAGCACTTAATGATCGGCATAAAGCTGCTGCGCCTGGTTCCACACTTCATCGAGCTGCTGATCACTGAGCACCAGCGCCTGGGGGTGAACGCGTGCCAGCCAGGCGCGGCGTTGCACGGGGGTCTCATTGCTGAAAAAGGTCTGCTGAGCCGCGAGAACGCGAAATTTAAGAAATTCCAGGAGCACAGCTCGAACCCGCAGAGCGGAATGCTGCATCCAAAGGGCCTTCAGAACAACTGCCAAACAGCATTGTCGGGTACTTCAGGTGCGGCATGGAGATCAGTGGGTTCCTGCTGCGTCACTCTCCAAGCAGGAAGCCTGCAATCGCGATAACTCGGATGTTGGATCAGGATGCCGTCCTGATCATCCGTTGAGCCATAAAAACCACCAACCCAGTGCGGCCGTTCATTCAGACCACCTCGGAACCACACCCAGCATCGCTCGCGTTTCATCGATCCACGGTGTTGTTCACCGCTCCATTCTGAAGAACTGGGGCTACGGAGCAGCCTCGCGATGCACACACCGTTCGCAGGGACCCTCCGGGAGCACCGCACAGCGCAGGAGTGGGCTGAGTGCATTGAAGCGGCAACTGGGATCTCCAATCACCCAACCATGACGGAACCAGTGGGCATCCTCCGGTTGCTTCTGTGTCTTCACGAGAAGGACCACAGAACGCAGTTCGTAGCGACCGGAGCGAAGCCTGTAACGATGCCGTCGCTGCATCACCAGGAAACTTCTGGTGTCGAGAGAAAACCAACGGCCAGGGTGGGGAGGATCCTCCATCTCAAGCCGATCGATCGGCTGCTCGCTGCCGAACTGACGGATCTCGATGAGCATGGCTCAGGTCTCCTCAACGACTGGAGGGAGCCGAACCGAAAATCCCCAAATCATTAACACGGTCACCACAAAGAGCGTCAACAGCTCAGGGATATCAATCGTTGGGAAAACAAGCTGGATCAGCAACTTGAATCCAACGAACGCCACGGCCAAATAACCGGCCGATTCAAGTCTGGAATAGATCTTCAGCCAATGGATGAACAAACCCGACGTAAAGCGAAGTGCGATCACTCCGATCAGGGCACCTGTTATCACAAGCAGAAGTTGATCACTGATCGCCACAGCGGCAGCCACGCTGTCGATTGAAAACGCGAGATCCGTAAGGGCGAGGGTCAGAACAGTGCGGCGAAAACGCACAGTCGGTGCAGACTCCTCCAGGGTCTGTGAACCGTCCTCAGTGGCAGCAGGCCGCCAGTGCTGATAACAGAGCCAAAGGAGATAGCCAGCTGCCAGTAGCTGGATCGGCGGGAAGGCCAGCACCCATTGCGCCAGAAGAATGAGAGCAACGCGGAGCACGAATGCCATCAACACACCCAGATTGAGAGCGCGACGCTCGAGAGCTGGATCCTGCTGGGTGCGGGCAATCGCAGCCAAAGCGATGGCATTGTCTGCGGACAACAGCAGTTCCAGACTCACCAGCACAGGCAACAAGGGAAGCAGTTCACCAAATTGATCAACGCCATCCAGCCAGGGGGTTAGGGAAGGCAGTGCAGCTGTGTCCATCAGCCCACCCTAGAAATGGGACGCGCCGACCAGTGGCATGAAAACCCAAGCCCAGCTTTGCCATCACAACGACCAGCGCTGCATTGTTCGCGTGGAAGCCTTTGACGGCGACACGTCACTGGGCAGTGCCCTGGGTGAGGCGCCCACGGCAACCGAAGCAGAAGATCAGGCCATCGCCAGGCTGCGGCAACGCCTGGGAACGCCCAAGGCAACGACAGCCAGCAGCAAGGAGCTTGTGCGCCGCAACGGCCAGGAAGGGGATCGAACTGCACAGAAGGCAACGCCTGTCTCTGAGCCGCAAACTGCCCCTGCGATCAACCCCCCTGAGCAAGACACCCAAACCAGCGCTGTCAACGAAGCGCCCACTGATCCCGACGATTGGAGCGAAGAACTCACCGCAATCGACCTCGAGTTGCAACGCATCGGCTGGGATCGAGCCAATGAATCCATTTATCTGGAGCGAGCATTTGGCCACAGCAGCAGACATCGACTCACCCGCTTCAGTGATCTCGTGGCTTATCTCAAGCGTCTGCGTGAACTTCCAGCCTCGAGCGATGCACGAACGGCGGCGATACCCTTACGCCGCTCAGATCTTGTGAACCAGTGCGATGAGATCCTGAAGCGCCTCAATTGGCAGCAACAGCAAGCACGAGAGTTTCTCCAGAACCACTTCCAGGTGGGATCAAGGCAGCAACTGAGTGATGAACAACTGCTTGGATTCAACATGCTGCTGGAAGAGCAGTTGCTGCCATAGCCGAGAGCCCCAGTAAAAGTATCGAAGAACCCAGCTCCATCGGACGACAACGACCGCCTCATCTTCGATTCAGCGCTAGAACAGCTCTGAGGCAGCCAATGGGTATGCGAATCGCCATCAGCGGAGCCCATTCCCAAGGGAAAAGCACATTGGTTTGGGACTGGGTGAAACGTCATCCTCACTACACGCGAGAAGAGGAACCCTTTCGAGCGCTTCATAGCGAGGGATATGACATTCAATTTCGCCAGGAATGCAATCGCCTGCATAACGGCATTCAGATGTATTACAACGCCAGCCGAGTGAATGCCTATCAATCCAGCGACGAATGCGTGATCTTCGATCGCGCGCCAGTGGATTACATCGCATACTCGCAATACACCGCTGACTACGGCACCACTGACATCAACGATGCATTCGTTGAAGCCATGGTTCCCAGGGTGAGAAACATACTTCAGAACCTGGATCTAATCGTTTTCATCCCCATCAGCGACCAATGGCCTGTGGAGATGGAAGACGATGGAATTCGCCCTATTGACCTGCCCTACCGCAGTGAGGTTGATGCCATTTTCAAACAGATCTACCGCGACCAGCGATTCAATGTGATGCCCTCGCTGAACGCACCGCAACTGATCGAACTTTGGGGATCCCGCGAGGAGCGGCTTGACCGCATTGAAAAAGTCATCAGGGCGTGAAGGCTCCACGCCTCAGGCCGCTTAGGCTGAGGTCGAGCCCGTTTCTGACTCATGCAACGCCGTCTGCTGGCTCCACTGCTTGCCTTGTGGCTGGTGTTCGGCCTCCTGCTTCCCTCCGCTGAGGCAGCGATGGATTACGCCAAACAGGTGCTGATCGGAGCTGATTTCTCCAACCGGGACATGCAGGGGGTGACCTTCAACCTCACCAACCTGCGCGAGGCTGATCTCTCTGGCAGTGACCTGCAAGGGGCCAGCTTGTACGGCGCCAAGCTGCAGGACGCCAACCTCAGCCGCACCAATCTCCGCGACGCCACGCTGGATTCCGCCGTGCTCAACGGCACGGATCTCACCGATGCCGTTCTGGAAGACGCCTTCGCTTTCAACACCCGTTTCATCGACGTCACGATCAGCGGCGCGGACTTCACGAACGTGCCTTTGCGTGGTGATGTGCTCAAAACCCTTTGTGCTGCGGCTGAGGGCACCAACCCCGTCACTGGACGGGACACCCGCGACACCCTGGGCTGCTGATGAGCTTTGACCCGCGCAGCCTCGAACGGCTGAAGAAACTGGGCCGGGAATTGCCGCAATCGCTGCCAACCCCCGCAGAGAAGCCCAAAGACGCCTCGCGCGCCAGCGAGCGTCGTCACAAGGTGGAAACCGAAGACAACCCCCAAGTTCTGTTCCACGAACTGATGAAGGTCAGCGGCGATGGAACCGTTCCAGAGCACCTCATGGATCGTCTTCGCCAGGCGGAGACCAAAGCCGAAGCAGAACGCCGGCAACAGCCACGGGGAACAACACCCAGCTCCTCACCCCATGAGGGAGCTCTCCCTCCGGCCCCAGCGGCGGCTCGCAACGCCGGCTCAGGAAAAAACACCCGTCCTCAACGGCCCGCCGTGGCACCCGGCAGCGAAGAGGAAAGCCTGTATGTGGCGTTCGGGCAGCTTCTGCTCGAAGACGATGACGCCGGCTGAGGCCATCCACAACCTCCAGCAGATCTCATGGAAGGAATGGCGGCAGCTGCTGGCCTCTGGTCATCGCCACCTCGAAAGCCATGGCGTACAGATCCAGGACAGCGTCGTTCCTTATGACCCCTGGCCAAGGGTGATTCATGGAGCGGACTGGGACGGACTCTGCGCAGGCATTTCGCAGCGTCACCGGGCCATTAATTGCTTTGTTGCCGACGTTTACAGCCGCCAACTGATCCTCAAGGACGGCGTCATCGCCAGAGAAGACATTGAAGGATCACCGCTCTGGCAGTCCGACCTGCAAGGTCTCTTTCCACCAGACCATTGCTGGTGTCTGATCAACGGATTGGATCTGATTGGTGGCAGCCGGCAAGGGTGGCGGGTTCTGGAAGACAATCTTCGCCGGGTCGGAGGCCATGGCTACGCCATCCGCATCCGCGAGGCTTCCTTGGCAGCTGGACTGCCACAGAACTCAGCCCAGTCACCCCGGCCAGTTCAGCAAGGTCTGCAGCAGCTCCGCGCTGCGCTGCATCAGCTCTGCTCCCATCAGGATGATCCACTGATCGTTTTGCTCACCCCCAGCACCATAAGCACCGAGATCAGTGAGCACCGCTTTCTGGCTGCAGCCATGGGGATTGCACTGGCGCGCCCAGAGGATCTGTATTGCGATCAGAACCGGGTATTTCTCCGACAAAACGGACAAAATCTTCCCGTTGATGTGATCTACCGCCGCAATGAAGATCGCATCGGCAGGGAGTCCGATGGATCCAGTGCCTGGCTTGGAGTGCCAGGTCTACAACGGGTGGCCGCTGCCAGAAACGTTCAGATCGCCAATCTCCCTGGGGCCGGGATCGGCAGCGACAAAGCTCTGTATCGACACGTTGGCGCCATGATCCGCTACTACCTCGGTGAAGAGGCCCTGATCGAGCAGGTGCCAACGTTCAGTTGCCAGGAACCGAAAGAACTGGAGCATGTGCTTCACCACCTCAATCAGATGGTGGTGAAGCCGGTGGATGGTGCCGGAGGTTTCGACATGCTCCATGGTCCAACCGCCTCCGCAGCTGAATGCGATGCGATGACGGCGTCTCTGCAGGCACACCCTGAGCGTTTCATCGCCCAACCAGCGCAGATGCTGCACACCCTGCCGACGTTGATTGGGGAACAGCTCAAGCACTGCGCCGTTGATCTCCGGCCCGTCTCTTTGCTTGGAAACACGCCCCAGGTGCTTCCAGGAGCGCTCACCCGCGTGGCGCCCCCTGGCTCCTCGATCGTGAATCTGAACCGCGGCGGCAGCCTCAAGGACACCTGGATTCTCGACGACGCGGCATGAACATCTCCCGCTGCCGGATCATTGCTGTTGGCAAGGTGCGCAAGGGCTGGGTGCAGGAAGGGGTGGCCCTTTACCTCAAACGTCTCCAGGGCCTCCAGGTGGTGGAACTCAAAGACAGCACACCCGAGAAGGAAGCGGAGGCGATTCGCTCCTCGCTGCGAGCGGACGAATGGCCGGTGATGTTGATGGAGCAAGGCACACCACTGGCTTCGATCCCCTTTGCTCAACAACTCGAGCGTCTGGGCAATGAACGCCTGGCTTTTGTGATCGGTGGCGCCGATGGACTCACTGATGAGCTCAAAGCTGCAGCCCGCTGGCAACTGAGCCTCTCACCGATGACCTTCCCCCATGAACTAGCTCGGCTGCTGCTGCTCGAACAGCTGTTCCGAGCTCAGACCATTCTTCAAGGGAGCCCGTACCACCGGGCGTGAATGGACTTCAGCTCAAGCGTCCGCGGTCAACGCTTCTGCCCAGGCATCCCGGCAGCGCCACCAACGCAGATACCCCAGCTGACGGACGTGGGGCAACAGTTCACGCATCATCTCGGCAGCGGCGGAACCAGCAGGGTTGGGATGCTGCCGCGCCAGCCGGTAGTTGGCGCAGAACGCACCGAACGTTCCCTTTCTCACTCCTTTCTGCCGCTCCAGATGCGCTTGCAGCAAGGCATCGGAGCGGTGGGTGCTGACCTCAGTGGCGGCGGCTGGGGCTCCGTAATCCTGATCCCCAGGCAGGAGATCTTCACCGGTGAATCCACACACGTCACCGGCGGCGAGTGCCGCCCGATTATCAGCATCAAAGGCTTGCACCGCTTCACCTCCCCGCTGCTCGAGCTCCTGACGGCTGATTTCGGCGATGTCCTGATCACGCCAGTCGAACAGATCACCCACTCCGTTGGAACGCACGATATCGACCATCTGGCGGCGCAGCATCCGTTCACAGGCAGCAGCCTGAAGGCGGTCATGCTCCGTGCGTTGCGGCTGGCGCAGCGCCCATTCCGCATTCAAGAAGAACGCTGAGGTTGTTCCTTTGCGATGCCCTCCAGCGCTCTGCTGGGACGCACCCATGATCTGCTCGGGTGTCACGCAGGGATCAGCACCCATCTCATCGGCCATGGAGCAGCTCCCTTTGTGCTCAGACTCAGGAATTAGAGCCTATGGCCTGTCGGATCTGCAACACCTCCATCAGCAGCTGCAGAACCATCACACCCAGACCGAGCCAGAGCAGCTGCACCAGCATGGATTGGGCCAGAGAAGAGGTTCCCATTGAAAACAACACGAAACCGAGTCCATTAAGGGTGGTGAGCGTGGCCCAGCAGCGCCGCTGCAGATCGGCTGGCACAAGAGCCGGCAATCGGTCCAGGGTGAGCGAGGAGGTCATGATCGACCACAGACCGATAAGGAAGGCTGCCAGCAGGAGCTGCTGCGGCGTGCGGGCGGCGGCATAAAGCCAGGCCCCGGCGGCCCCAATCGCAGCCACCCCAGGCAGAAGCAGAGCTGTGGGCCAGGTACTGGGCAGGGTGAGCACCAACAACGCAGCCACAAGCCCTCCGAATCCCATCACCCCGAAGGAGGCACTGCTCATGGACGCACTGAGCCCGACCCGGCCGGAGGCCACCAGAGGCTCGTACAACGCCATCGGCACCTGAGCCGCCCCGGTTAGCACGAAGCCCAGGGTGAGGGCGATCAGTGGAGCCCAATGAATCCGTCTCAGCCCTGTATCGGCAATGGCGAGCTGACGTTCCTCCCCTCGCAGCTCCATGGCCCGCAATCGCCGCTGCCCCCTGGCGACCAACCAGAGCGTGGGAATGGCCAGTCCGGTGGCGAATGTCGCCATCACCACCCAAGCCCCCGCAGCAGAACGCGGTGCCAGCCAGGCCACGGCACCGGCTCCAAGAAGCGCCACCAGGGCTCCACCGCCAAGAACCACCGCCACCGCCTGACGCTGTCTCCGCGCAGGAACCCCGGCGATCGCCAATCCCGGAAGACCACTCATCAGATGTCCCGCACTCCAGCCCGCCAGCACTCTCAGCCCCCCTTCCCCGAGCTCGCCGCTTTGAATCGCTCCCAACCAAAGGCACACCACCGCTGCAATCAGAGCGATTCGCAGGCTGCGCAACAGCTGAGCCTTGCCCTGCAGCTGCGCCTGATGCACGCACCCGAGCACGTAGCCGACCATGTTGAGAGCGGCCAGGCCTCCAAGATCAGCCTGAGGAATCCAGTCCTGTACAACCATCTCGCGGCCGATCACACCGAAGTCGGAGCGAATCAGGCCGAGACCGATCCCGACACCGCACCCACCCGCCAGCACGCGCAGGAGATGGGGTTCTGGAGGCAGAGGCGTTGATTCAGCGAATACTGAGGGTTTCATCACAGCTCAGACCCTCCATGGCGTCAGGGTCACCGGCTGGAATTTGGCGATGCTCATCGTCCAGGCGCGTCCACACATTGCCCGCAAACCTGCGCGGAAAGCCTCTGTATCGCCGCTGTTCAACCAGGCTGCTTTCAATGCTGGAAGGTCCTCGGGCAAACGCTCCATCGCCAGCTCCACCAGCAACAGACTTTCCTCCGCGCAGGCTCGCTTCAGAACACCGTCATCACTGCGTTGCCAGACGCGCAACAGCAGCTCCAGAGCCAGGCCGTGGGCCGCCTCTGTTGGCTGATCGGCAACGGCTTCATCGGCCTTGAGTGAACGACCAGCGAGTGGGAGCGCTCGCGCCCCTCCCTGTTCAATCAGGGCCAAAGCCACGAGATAGGGAGTCTCAGCCATTGGAGCGCGTGCAATCCGGGCATCCTCACTGATCGGAACCGCATCGGCACAACCCAAGTCCAGAAAAATTAGAACATATGTACTAATATGGAGGTCTGCCTTGCTCGTTGCGTCTCTGTGGCGTTCGATCGCTCCTTCAGCCAATCACCGCAGCCCCTGCGCTCCCAGCGCCATCCGCTTCTCCTGCCCCTGGCTGGCGAACGGGTGGCCGCAGGCTTTCCCTCCCCCGCGGACGATTACGTGGAGGTGGGAATCGATCTCAACGACCAGCTGATCCGCCATCCCACCAGCACGTTCTTTCTGAGAGTGAGCGGCGATTCCATGACCGGCGCCGGCATTCACGACGGCGATCTGCTGGTGGTGGACCGCAGCCTCGACCCCAGACCAGGCCGGGTCGTGGTGGCGGTGCTCGATGGCGGTTTCACACTCAAGCGACTGGCACGCCATCGCGGTCGACTGCGACTGGAGGCCGCCAATCCCGACTATCCCCCCCTGGAGCTGGAGGGCTGTGGCGACATGCAGATCTGGGGTGTCGCCATCCATGTGATTCACCCCCTTTAAACACCATGAGCCGGGTCACTGCCCTGATCGACGCCAACAATTTCTATGCCTCCTGTGAACAGAGCCTCGATCCGTCCCTGTTGGGACGCCCCGTCGTGGTGCTGTCCAACAACGACGGCTGCATCGTGGCCCGCAGCGCCGAAGCTCGGGCCCTCGGCATCGCCATGGGCACCCCCTACTTCAAGGCGAAGCAGGCGCTGGAGGCCCAGGGCGTCGTGGTGCGCAGCTCCAACTACGCCCTCTATGCCGACATGAGCCAGCGGCTGATGAGTCTGCTGGAAAGCCAGGTGGAAGAACTCGAGGTGTATTCCATCGATGAGGCCTTCGCTCGCATCAGCCGTCCTGCGGATGGCGATCTACGACCCTGGGGCCGACGCATGCGGGCCCTGGCACGGCGCAATCTGGGGCTGCCGATTGCCATCGGACTGGGAGCAAGCAAAGGCCAGGCGAAGCTCGCGAACCGACTGGCGAAGGTGGAGGCCAGCCATGCCGGCCTGTTCGATCTCGGAAACTGCGGCGACAGGGATCACTGGCTGGAGACGATCGCCATCGAGGATGTGTGGGGAATCGGCCGCAAGCTGGCCCGCTGGTGTCGCCTGCGGGGCGTCCGCAATGCGCGGGAGCTGCGCGACATGGCCAGTGGGCCACTGCGTGCCAAAGCCGGTGTAGTGGGACTACGCCTGCAACGGGAACTGCAAGGTCACGCCTGTCTCCCCCTCGATCTCACCCCGGCACCCAAACAGGAAACCTGCGTCAGCCGCAGCTTCAGTCGGCCGGTCACCTGTGTGGAAGAGCTGCGCGAAGCCGTGGCCACCTATGTGGTGCGAGCGGCCGAGAAACTACGCCGGCAGAATCAACGGGCCGCAGCCCTGAGTGTTTACACCCGCACCAGCCCGTTCGTACCGGCCTTCTACAGCCGGAGCGCCAGCACCTCTCTCGACCTGCCAAGCAACGACACGCAGGTGCTGCTGCAGGCAGCCCTTCCCCTGGTGGAGCGCATCTTTCAACCCCATCGGCAACTGGCAAAAGCCGGAGTGCTCATGCAGCACTTGCAGGGCACCGAGCAACTGCAGCACCACCTGCTGGCGCCCTGCAACGCTGTGGATCAGGCACGTCGGGAGGTGCTGATGCGCACCATCGATCAGCTCAACCAGCGCCATGGACGGGGAACCGTTCAGTGGGCCGCCTGCGGCCTGCATCCGAGCTGGGCGATGCGGCGTGGGCAGCTCGGCCGCGCTGCCACCACCCGCCTGAGCGATGTGCCGGTGGTCCAGGCCTGAACCGGACGTCAGCGGGGGAGGCGACCACCTTGCTGACTCCATCTTGAAAGTGACGGCCATCGATCGCGCCGGCTCGGGCGAAGCTGGCCTTCAGCTCCTGCAATTGGAACGCTGCCGCCTCAGGGAATACAACAGAACAGAGATGTTGTGACAGGATTTGGCGACACAAATTAGGGGATGAGAGTGCTGCAAAAAGGTTCAGTCATTGCAGCGCTGCTTCTGTTCGGTCAACCAGTTGTTGCTGCTCCGGCTACGAGCGAGCCGCAGGTCACGCTCAAACTCAAGAACGGCGACACGCTGAAGGGTGTACTGCTTCCGGACGAGACCACAGAGGCCATCACGATTCTCCTGCATCCGGTGCTCGGTCGTCTGCGCATTCCGGCCACAGCCCTGATCACCGAACCACCAGCGAAACCATGGAAGCTGAGTGTGTCCGGTGGACTGTCTGCCAACAACACAGACAGCGATCTCTCCGCCGGTGGAACCTTTCAGCTCGACACCAGCTATAGCGAGGGCGCTGACAAGGTGGCCCTGAAAGGACGCGCCACCTATGAGGTGTCACGGGACCAGGGAGAAAACGCAAGCACAACGGACACCAACGAAGGCGATGGTGAGCTGCGCTACACGCGAAGGTTGGGGAATCGCCTGAATGCCTACGCAACAACCACATTCAATTACGACATGCTCAACACGATCGGAACCGACGTGTTTGTGGGGTCCGCAGGCCTGGGCTACGACCTGATCAAGAACAAAACCACAACCCTGAATGTCTCTGTGGGCCCCTCCATTCAGCAGATCTGGGGTGGCCCGGGATGTGAAGCGGATCCAATCTGCGGACAGGCCTTTGCTGCCGGCACCGCCAGAGCACAGCTGGAATGGAAACCGAGCTCACTCGCCAGCATCACAGTCACCAACAGCTACACAGGCGCCTACGTCAATGGCATTGCCACCAACAACACCTTTTCGGTTGCACTGAAGATCTTTCCCATGGGAAATCAACGACTGTTCACGTCACTGAACGGACAGACGATCTTCAACGCACTGCAAAGCCCGAAAATCAACAACAGCGTCTCCATGCAGCTGGGGATCAAGCTGGATTGAGCTCAGGCCTGCTGCAGCAGCTGCACTTTCTGAGCACGACTGCTGTACAGAAGCACCATGCGCTCCCCATGGGCATTCAGTCCTGTCTGCTCCCGCAACAGATCGATGCTGGCCAGCGCCAGTCCACAGGTTTCGCAGAACAGCACCGGGAGCGTGCCGCCATGGCCCGACATCCGCTGCAGATCGAGGGCCTGACGGGCAGCTCGCTGCGCCTTCTCAAGGCCCAAGCGCTCCACCAGTGCCGGCCAGAGCCCATTCACAGGCTCACAGGTACTGAAATCAGTTGAGGAACCCGTCATCAGACCGGTAATTGCTCAATAGCCACCACGATCATCTGCGGCGTCACCGGAATGGTTTCCAGGGCATCGTCGTTGTCGAGGTAGGCCTCGAAAGACGCGAAACGCTCGATGCGAGGTTCAGCACCTTCGACTGCACAGGCCTTGATCCAGTCGTTGTCGTCGGGCTTCACCGCCACGTACGCCTGAAGGGCTTCCTCCACGTCACCACCATCCCCAATGCCCTCCCCGTGCCAGATCGCCTCGAAAAATTCAGACATCTCAAACAGGGAACAGACGACGGTTGCGGTTGGCGATCGCCACCAACGACAGCATGACCGGCACTTCCACCAGCACGCCCACCACAGTGGCTAAGGCAGCACCGGACTGCAAACCGAACAGACTGATCGCGACGGCAACAGCCAGCTCAAAGAAATTCGAAGCCCCGATCATGGCTCCCGGGGCAGCAATGACACGCGGCTGCCCCCAGAACCGCATCCACTGCGCCGTGATCCAGAAGATCAGATAGGTCTGAAGGATCAGAGGCACGGCAATCAGCCCAATGGCCAGGGGATCCGCCAAGATCGAGCCGGCCTGCACCATGAACAACAGCAGCACCGTGCCGATGAGGCACACCACGGTGAGCGGTTTCAGACGCTGCTCAAGCGTGCTGATGCGAGTCGAAGACCGCAGAAAGACCCGGGTCAGCCAGCCGGCCGCCAGAGGAACCACAACAAACAATCCGACAGCCGCGATCAGGGTGTCCCAAGGGACAAGAACCTCACTCACCCCGAGCAGCAGGGCTGCAATCGGAGCGAACGCAAACACCATGATCAGGTCGTTCACCGCCACCTGCACCAGGGTGTAATTGGCGTCTCCATCGCTGAGACGACTCCAAACGAACACCATGGCCGTGCAGGGGGCCACGCCGAGCAGAATCATGCCGGCCACGTACTGATCCCCGAGTTCAGCAGGAATCCAGTGAGCGAACAGGAAGCGGATGAACAGCCAGGCCAGCGCTGTCATCGTGAGCGGCTTGATCAGCCAGTTCACCGCAACGGTGATGAGCAGACCGCGCGGCTGACGGCTGAGACCTCCGATCGCGGAAAAATCCACCGCCAGCATCATCGGGTAGATCATTCCCCAGATCAGCAGGGCGATCGGGAGGTTGATCCCAGCCACTTCAAGCGATGCAATCGCCACCGGCAAGGCGGGAACCGCTGCACCGAGGGCCACACCGGCAATGATCGCCAAAGCGACCCACAGACTGAGATAGCGCTCGAAAACACCCATCAGGCTTTCAGGAGTTCGATGGGATTGTCGCTGACGCCAGGTTTCGCCGAGCAAACCGATGCATGGCTAATCAAAGAAAAGAGTTCCAATCCCCCTATGCAGACCCTCGAGGAGTACTGCCAACCGTTCAAGGGGGCTGAAACGCCTTGGCCTCCACTGCCGCTGCCTGCCGACGAACGGGAAATCTGGTGGAGACGATGGTGCGATACAACACCACCCTCTGAGGTCTGGAACCGGCTGCGTCTTGACCTGCCCCAGCTTCTGCTCCAACCCGGCACAGGAGTGCGAGAGGGAGAGGCCTACAGACGATTGGTGCTGCAGGGGACTGCGCCTCTCGCCGAGGACATGAATCAGGCTCCTGTCTTGAAGGATCCCGATGGCTTGACGCTGGAGATCGCTGAGCATCCAACCGGCGCGATCCCCGTTCTCACCCTCAAGGATCACGACGATTTCGTGCTGATCGTGCGATGTCTCGCCTTTCGCTGTGAAGACGTGCCGGTGTTAACCACGGTGCATGCCCAGGCCATCAGCGGCTTGATTCACTGGGGACTGATCCGCGATCTCAGTGCCAAGACGCGGTGCCAAATCCTGCTGCTGCATCGTGCGCCCTATGCCTCACTTCCGGCAGAGCGCATTCCTGACCATCCCGACCACGATCGTTGGCTGAACCAATCCCAGCAGTGGAGGCGCGAACACGAGCTGGCGCACATCGCCTGCAGGCGACTGGTGGGCGAGATGCGCATCAATTTGTTTGACGAACTGATCGCTGATGCCCTCGGAATGCTGGCCTCGCTCGGAACCTTTGATGCCGATCTCTTTCGGCAGGCGCTTGGACTCTCCGCAAACGGGGCGCCCCATGATCAGGCCAGAGCGCATGTGTATGTGTCGCAGCTGCAGCTCAGTGATCAAGGCGCGGCATGCCGGATGGTGCTCAAGCGAGCACAGGAACTGGAGACACTGCTCAGAACAGAACAGTGGCCAGACGAGTCCATGCCTCTGCTGCAACGACTCTGCAGGAGCCGGTTAAATCAGGCGCTCATGGCTGATGCATCCGAAGCCGCAGGAGCGATGCCGTCGCCGTAGCCAGCGCAGCGCTGTTGATCCAGATGCAGGATGTGGCGGCGTTCGCTGTAATACAGCTCCTGGAATCGCAGTGCTTCGGCATTGAGATCGTCGAACATGGCTTGAATCCGCTGCTCCATGTCGACATTTTGGGGCTGGTGCTGCTCACGCTCTTCATCGATCAGCACGGCAATGCAACGTTCAAGCGTCTGAAGCCGCTGCCCGGCCCAGGCCTCAAGCAGGTGACGGCAGCGCTTGTGGCTTTTCTGACGCTCGAGCATGGCGGCCGTTCCCCGCAGCTGTTCCATCGGCCGGGACAGGGCGACCTTCTGAAGCTCGCCTGGTTCCAGCAGTGGTGTGAGGCGTGTCACGAGGGTGCTGTTTTCCAGAAGCAGTTGATCGGTGAGGAGGCGGGGCAGATCCAGATCAGCCAGTTCATCACCGCGATCCTCACCACGGCTGATTGATTCCAAGCGCACACTGCCAAGGTTTCCTTCCTCCAGCTCCGTGAGGCAAGACCAGAGCAAACGGTGGTGCTGCAGGGCGAAGTCCTCGAGTTCACGTCGGCGCAACTCCTGCCGAATCGCGCCACGGTATGAGGGGCAATGCAGGTAAAGGCGCAGGATCTCCGCTTCACAACGCTCTCGCTGACTCGCTTCCCCGGATTTCTCATGACGGGCTGAGCGTCCATGCCAGCGCTGGCCCTGAACCTGCTGACGCAGGTCCTCCTCCAGCTGAAGAGCCAAGCGCCCCTGACCGCCGCTGAGGCGCTCGGACACCTGCTGGATGTAATGGGTGCGAATCGCCGACTGAGGCAGCTTGCCCAGCAGTTCCACGAGGGCGGAAACAGAGCGTTGGAACTGATCGGCCTTGCTGAGATCCCGTCCCTCCAGCACCTGCTCGATCTGCCAGTCGAGCCAGAGCGGTGCCTGGTCCAGAAGGGCCCTGTAGTCACCGGCTCCATGGTCCTTGAGGAATTCATCGGGATCCTTTCCAGAAGGGAGGTGAAGAACCCGCAGCTCAAGCTGTCCCTGAAGGGCCAGCTGTTCCACCTCGCCAATGGCGCGATTGGCAGCACGAACGCCGGCACCATCAGCATCGAAGTTCAGCACGATGCGCTTGCCATCACAGCAGCGGCACAACTGGGTGATCTGCTGGCTGCTCAAGGCCGTGCCCAGAGACGCCACGGCGTTGGTCACGCCCGCAGCATGCAGGGCGATCACATCGAAGTAACCCTCCACCACAACGGCACGGTCGTCCTTGCGGATTGCTGATGCCGCCCGATCAAGGCCGAACAAGTGCTTGCCCTTCTCAAACACCTCGGTTTCCGGAGAGTTGAGGTATTTGGGTTCGGTGCCATCAAGGCTGCGACCGCCGAAACCGATCACCCGTCCCTGGCGATCTTTGATCGGCACCATCACCCGATGCCTGAAGCGGTCATAGAAACCATTGCCGCCTTTCCTGGGCACCACCAGGCCTGCAGCTTCGAGATGCCCAGGATCCAGTCCCTCCACCTGCTGGAGGTGCTTCAGCAGACCATCCCACTGATCCGGCGCATAACCCAGTTCAAACTGCTCAAGGGTGGCGTCACTGAGTCCACGCTTGTCTTGGAGGTAACGCAGCGCATCAGCACCGGATGCAACCTTCAGCTGGCTCCGAAACCAACCAGCCGCCAACGCCAGCACCCGATGCAACGTGTCCCGACGCGACAGCTGTTGTTTCAGACGCTCCTGCTGGGGACCGTCCACGGTCTCCACAGGCAATTGATAACGACGGGCAAGATCCAGCACCACATCGCTGAAGCTCTGGCGCTGAAACTCCATCAGAAACTTGATGGAGTTGCCGCCGGCACCGCAAGAGAAGCAGTAATAGAACTGCTTCGCCGGCGACACCGTCATCGACGGCTTGCTGTCGTCGTGGAAGGGGCAGATCCCAACAAACTCTCTGCCCTTCTTCTTGAGCACAACGTGCTCACCCACCACATCAACGATGTCGGCGCGCTCCTTGACGGCCTCGATGGTTCGGGGATGCAGACGGGCACTGACCATTGGCCCATTGTGGAAGACCCTGGCGCTGGCGACGAGAAATCCGTTGTTGAAAACCGTTCGACCCGACGGGTGGCAAGGTTGTCGGAGTGATTGCGGACCTGTTGATGCGGAGCCTGCTGGCAGCGATCCGCGGAACGCAGTCGCCCCATGAGTGGAAAGCCTGCACCTATCTGCTGGGTGCAGCTCTGGCCTTCAGCTTGATGACGGTGTGCGTCAAGCACCTCGGCGGCCGTTTGCCCGTGGCGGAGATTGTGTTGATCCGATCACTGATCAGCATCGCGATCACGCTGACGATGCTCGCGCAGGTGAACGTCTCGCCCTGGGGGCATCAGAAAGGACTCCTCCTGGTGCGCGGGGCGCTCGGCACTATCGCGCTGCTGCTCTTCTTCCAGGCCCTGGCCAGCTTGCCCCTCGCGGCAGCGACGCTGATCCAATACACCTATCCCACGCTGACGGCACTCACAGCCTGGGCTCTGCTCAAGGAACCGATCCGCAAACGCATTGGCCTGGCCATCGTGCTGGGCCTGATTGGAGTGATCCTGGTGGTTCAGCCCGAATGGATGGGGCAATCTGTGGCAGGACTCCCTGCCATGGCTGCGCTGATTGGACTTGGGGGAGCCCTGATGACAGCCCTGGCCTACGTGAGTGTGCGCCAGCTGTCCGTCAGGGAGCATCCACTGGTGATTGTGTTTTATTTCCCCCTGGTTTCTGTGCCAGCAACGCTGCCGCTCCTTGTGAACCGCCTGGTCCTCCCAAGTGGCATGGACTGGGTCTGGCTCGTCGGGGTCGGTCTTTTGACCCAGATGGGTCAGATCTGGCTCACCCAGGGGCTAGCAGCACTGCCAGCAGCACGCGCCACATCGATCAATTACGTCCAAGTGGTGTTTGCCACGCTCTGGGGTGTGCTCTTCTTCGCAGAGCCGATCACAGGAACAGTGATTGTTGGAGCGCTTTGCGTTCTCGGAGCCACACTGATCAGCCTGAGTGCCCGTCAGTCGATGGCGAGGGGATAGGTGATCCAGGCCTGGGATGCACCATCGTCAGACCCGCTGGGAATCGCCAGACGCCAGCTTTCACCCCGTTCACCCCGTTCGAGGTACAGCTCGAACGCACTATCGACCTTGACGGCATCTCCGGGCAGCCGCCAGTCGAAGCGACCGGTGAGATGCACGCCTTTCTGCTCACCGATGCGGATCGCATCCTGATCTTCAAGCCGCACTCTGCTCACCTCGGGAACACCGGCCGCCTCCAGATCGAGGGAACGGGCGATGGACGTCTGCGTGAGCTGGATCTGCTGGCCCAGCGCACTCAGCAGCACGGAGCGGGGAGGCTGATCCGAAGCAACGCATGCAGACAGGCCGGCACTGATAATCAAAAAAACCAGCACCGACGCCGCAGTCCGGAGCCAGCGACGAAACGGCACGTGCATGGAGGACAGGCTCGACAGATCAGGCAGCATGGCTTCAACAGGAACTCTCCCATGATCGGCTGGCTTCAGGGGGAAAGGATCCAGAGCTGGGAGCAGGGTGGTCGACGTGGGGTGGTGATCGCCTGCGGCGGAGTCGGCTACGAGGTGCAGCTCACCTCCAGAGATCAGAACCAGCTAGTGGATGGCAGCGGCTGCACGCTCTGGGTGCACCAGGTGCAGCGGGACGATGGATCCACCCTGTTCGGATTCTGCGAACAACAGGAACGCGATCTGTTCCGAACCCTCATCGGCGTCAACGGGGTTGGTCCGCAGATGGCACTGGCCTTACTCGATTGTTGCCGCGTTGAAGAGCTCGTGGCTGCGATCGTTGATGGTGACCTGAAACGCCTCACCCAGGCGCAGGGTGTGGGCAAACGCACCGCTGAGCGGATCGCGGTGGAACTGCGTGATCGCCTCGGTGCCTGGGCACCATTGCAGGAACCGAGCCTGTCCCTGGTGGACCGCAGCGACGTGAAGGAGGTTCCTCTCGGCGAACCATGCCTGAAGGAACTTCAGATCACCCTCGAAACGCTGGGGTATGAGGATCTTGAAATCCGCAGGGCCATGCGAGCCGTGGCCTCAGGAACCGAGGTTCCTGCAGAGGATGACGGTGACGCCTGGTTACGGGCAAGCCTGAAGTGGTTAAGTCAATCCGCTTAGGGCCCCGCGGCAGAGTAAATTGTTTGTTTGCACTGTCAGGGCCAGACGCCGCGCATGTCGCTCGATACCACCGAAAAGCAAGAACTGATCAACGCTCATCAGACTCACGCCACCGACACTGGATCGGCTGAGGTTCAGGTGGCCATGCTCACAGAGCGCATCTCGAAGCTGAGCAGCCACCTACAGCAGAACATCCACGACTTCTCATCCCGTCAGGGTCTTCTGAAGATGATCGGCCGGCGCAAGCGCCTGCTCGGCTACGTGCGAGGCAAGAGCGAGAAGCGTTACAGCGACTTGATCGCCAAACTGGGCATCCGCGGCTGATCCGCGGTTCCAGTTATTTACTGAGTCATGGCCGAACGACGCGATCCCCTACCGTTTGAACCGCGCCGGTCGGAACCCAGCCCTTCTGTCAATCAACCGATTCCCAAAAATGTGGCCAATCGCATGGCCCGCAGGGTGGCCATCGCGACCGGTTTACCTTCCCTGATGGGGATGGGTGTTTTTGTTGGCAGCTACGTGCTGGTGAGTCGGGGCATTCTTGACATCCCCCCAGGAATCACTCTGGTCACATCCGGCTTGTTCTTTCTTCTTGGCCTGGTCGGGCTGAGTTTCGGAGTGTTGTCAGCGAGCTGGGAACCCCAACCCGGAACGCTGCTTGGCATCGAACACATCAAACCCAACTTGCAGAGACTGCGCAGTTCGATTCGAGCCCAGAAGCAGAGTTGAAATCACTCGCTTCAATGCCTCGTTTTCAGACCAAATTTCAAACCAACAGCGGATCACTGCAACTGACCCGGAAGGAGCTTTCCAAGAGATGCTTCTGTGCAGCTGCAACATCCCGAACGCAGAATTGGGGCCCCAAGCGCACATAGCGCACATCCGAGCCCCGTCGCACGGCGGCCACCACCGGCACGCGCACGCCGAGTTCATCCTGATCGGGACGATACGCCTGCAGGCATTCCCTCAGCTTGTGCTGAACAGCCACATCACTGGCCTGATCGGCATCCAGCTCCACCATTAACAGGCGCAAATCATCGATGGCGCGGCAGTCATCCACAATCAGCTGGACACGCTCGTCGCGGCGATCAACAGCGGCCCAAACCAGCAGGCGGGCTTCGGCAATCAGATGATCCGCAAGCCGTGCGTAACTCTTGGGAAAGACCACCGCCTCACAGGAACCAGTGAGATCCTCCAGTTGAAGCACCGCCATGCGGTCACCCTTTCGCGTCGTCACCTGACGCATTTCGCTCACCATGGCAATCGCACTCACCTTGGCCTTATCCGCTTGCTCCTCGAGGCCAGCGAGCCCGATCGGAGCCAGCAGTCGGGCCGGAGGGGTGAGCTGCTTGAGCGGATGGTCAGAGAGGTAGAACCCAACCAAATCTTTCTCAAGCTTGAGCTTTTCACTGGGGTGATAGTCCTTCACCGGCGCAGCTTTGGGCGCCAGGCTGAGGTCAGATGGAGCCTCGGCATCCCCGTCTGCAGAACCTGCCATCAGATCGAAGAGATTGCCCTGACCACTGGCGCGATCCCTGGCACGGGAATTCGCCCAGTCCAGAAGCAGATCGAGATCAGCGATTAACTGGGCACGGTTGGCCTCTGGCTCAAGGGCATCCATCGCACCGCAGTGAATCAGTGATTCGAGGCTGCGGCGATTGATCACGCTGGAGGGCACGCGATCGCACAGATCGGCGAGGGACTCAAAAGGTCCATCCGCATCTCTAGAACGAATCAGGGCACGGATCGCTCCGTCGCCAAGATTGCGCACCGCGGAGAGGCCGAACAGGATGCGTTGATCGCGGGGGGTGAAGTCGGTGCCTGATGCGTTGACATCCGGAGGCATCACCTCAATGCCCATCGCGTTGCAGTTGGAGATGTAACGCTGCACCTTGTCACTGGCACCGGCATTCACCGTGAGCAGCGCAGCCATGTAAGCCACCGGATAGTGCGCCTTGAGATAGGCGGTCTGATAAGTCACCGCCCCATAGGCCGTGGAATGACTCTTGTTGAAGCAGTATTCAGCGAAGAGCACCATCTGGTCGAAGAGTTCATCGGCCACCTTGTCGTCGACACCGCGCTCGGAGGCACCCTTCACAAAAATGCCCCGATGCTTCTGCATCTCCGACACCTTTTTCTTGCCCATGGCCCGGCGCAGAAGGTCGGCTTCCCCCAGGGAGTAACCCGCAAGATCCTGGGCGATGCGCATGATCTGCTCCTGATACACCATGATTCCGTAGGTTTCGCTGAGAATCGGCTCAAGGGTGCTGTGAGCGAAGTCAATCGCCTCCCGTCCGTGCTTCCGGTTGATGAACTTGGGAATCAGGCCGGCATCGAGGGGTCCTGGGCGATACAGCGCCAGGATTGAGGAAATATCCTCCAGAGAAGACGGTTTGAGATCGCGCACGATCTGACGCATCCCGGTCGACTCCAGCTGAAAAATGCCTTCAAGGTCACCCCTGGCCAGGAGATCAAAGGTTCCCTGATCCTGGGGAGGGAGCTGATCGGGATCAATCCGCTCCCCAGTGCTCTGGGCAACAAGCTCAAGGGTCTTGTCGATCATTGTGAGGTTTTTGAGACCCAGGAAATCCATCTTGAGGAGACCCATCGACTCCACGTCCTCCATGAAGTACTGGGTGATCACCTGACCGTCGTTGTTGCGCTGCAGAGGGACCAGCTCATCAAGGGGATCCGCGGCAATCACCACACCGGCAGCGTGCACACCGAACGTCTTGTTGGTGCCCTCAATGCGCATGGCCATATCAACCCAACGTTGTACGACAGGGTCCTTGTCGTACTTCTCCTTGAATTCAGGGTTCGGCGACTCATCACCGATCATGGCCTTGAGCTTGGCTGGTTTTCCGCGAACCACTGGGATGAGCTTCGCCAGGCGGTCGGCATCGCCGTAGGGAATATCCAGCACCCTGGCCACATCCTTGAGCACAGCCTTCGACGTCATCCGGTTGAACGTGATGATCTGCGCCACTTTTTCCTCGCCATAACGGCGCGTGACGTAATCGATCACCTCGCCCCGGCGTTCAATGCAGAAGTCGGTGTCGATATCAGGCATCGACTTGCGTTCCGGGTTCAAGAAGCGCTCAAACAGCAAGCCATTACTCACCGGGTCGATATTGGTGATTCCAAGGGCGTAAGCCACCAGCGAGCCAGCAGCAGAGCCGCGGCCTGGACCGACAGGAATCCCCTGATCTCTCGCGAAACGGATGTAATCCCACACCACAAGGAAGTAGGTCGGAAATCCCATCTGCTCCATGATCTGAAGTTCATGGGCGAGACGATCGGCATAGGTCTCATCGATCGCGTCGTTGCTGGACAATCCAAGCCGGTCACGCAGACCCTGCTCAGTCACTTCGCGTAGATAGGTGACCGGCGTATGCCCCTCCGGAATCGGAAAGCGGGGCATCTGGTAGCGACCAAGAATGTCGTACTCCTCGACTTTCTCCGCCACGGACACGGTGTTGGCAATCGCTTCCTGCACCACAGCAGGATCGAGGTGATCGGCAAACAACCGACCCATCTCCTCTTCACTCTTGAGATATTCAGTGCCGGTGTAACGAAGGCGTTTCTCGTCGCTGATCAGCTTGCCCGTGAGCACACAGAGAAGGGCGTCATGGGCTTCCACATCATTGCTGGTTAGGTAGTGGGCATCGTTCGTGGCCACCACCTGAATTCCGAGCTCATGGGCGATCTTGACGATCTCCACATTCACGATGCGGTCTTCGGGAGAGCCGTGATCCTGGATCTCAAGATAGAAATCCTCGCCGAACACCTCTTGGTACCAACGGGCAACGTCCCTGGCCACATCAGGCCTCTCTCGCATGATGGCCTGAGGAATCTCACCGCCAAGGCACGCGGTTGCCACGATCAGGCCCTCGCTGTGTTGCTTGAGAAGGTGCTTGTCGATGCAGGCGCGAGAGAAGATCCCCCGACCACGCATGCCGCGCAGGTGACTGATGCTGGTGAGCTTGACGAGATTCCGATAACCGACGGCATTCTTCGCCAGCACAACCAGGTGATACCGCCGCTCCTTTTTGGGTTGTGGGTCATCAATGGAGCCATTGATGACATACATCTCATTGCCGATGATCGGCTTGATCCCCGCACCCTTGCAAAGCTTCAGGAGTTCCACAGCCCCGTACATCACGCCATGGTCCGTTAGAGCCAGTGCCGGCATGCCCAACGCTTTGGCACGCTCCACCATCTGGGGCAGTTGGGAGGCACCGTCCAGCAGGCTGTAGTCGCTGTGATTGTGAAGGGGAACGAAAGCCATACCCACAGCCTAAGCGCCGGCGCAAGATGCAGCGGTCCCGCCGACTCGCCGACACCGCATCTAGTGCATTCAACCTGGGATGAACGCCGCCTCCGGACGGGTTTTCATCACATCAGCGACCTGTTCGTACTGATGAGCCACCTGCAGAAGGAGAGGCTCCTCCAGCACGTTTCCGATCAGCTGCACTCCGATCGGCAGTCCACCGGTATCGAAGCCGCAGGGGAGGCTGATCGCCGGAAGGCCTGCGAGGTTGGCCGGAATCGTCAACAAATCAGACAGATACATCGCCAGAGGATCATCGGCGTGAGCACCGTTCCTGAAGGCTGTGCCTGGAGCGGTGGGCGTGAGCAACACATCCACAGACTGGAACGCGGCATCAAAGTCACGCCGGATCAGCGTGCGCACCTGCTGGGCTTTCTTGTAGTAAGCATCCACATAGCCCGCCGACAAGGCATAGGTACCGATCAAAATGCGTCGCTGAACCTCACTGCCGAATCCTTCGGCACGGCTGCGGGCGGTCATGGCAGCCAGTGAGGCCGCGTCATCGGTCCGGTATCCATACTTCACACCGTCGTAGCGGGCGAGGTTGGCCGAAGCCTCCGACGGTGCAATCACGTAGTAGGTGGCGATCCCGTCGTTAAAACGCGGACAGCTCACGTCCACCAGTTCCGCTCCCAGAGCCTGAAGCTGCTGCGCCGCTGCGAGAACGGACGCTTTCACCTGAGGATCCAATCCATCCTGCTCGAAGCATTCCTTCACCAGTCCAACTTTCAGACCTTCCACTGGACGCCCCAGTGCCGCGCAGTAATCCGGAACGGGAGCATCGAGACACGTGGAATCGCGGGGATCCGCGCCGGCCATCACCTGAAGCAGTTCCGCTGCGTCGGCAACGGTGTGGCTGAAGGGACCGACCTGATCGAGGGAGCTGGCAAAGGCAACGAGTCCATAACGACTGATGCGTCCATAGGTGGGCTTCAGA
The DNA here is from genome assembly GCF_014279875.1 of Synechococcus sp. MEDNS5. Taxonomy (NCBI): domain Bacteria; kingdom Bacillati; phylum Cyanobacteriota; class Cyanophyceae; order Synechococcales; family Synechococcaceae; genus Synechococcus; species Synechococcus sp. MEDNS5. Next base: position 982,475 of record NZ_CP047952.1, on the reverse strand, counting down.
CCGACCACACCGCAGAACGATGCCGGCTGACGAATGGAACCGCCGGTGTCGGAACCGATAGAGGCCAGACACTCGCCGGACGCCACAGCCGCGGCACTGCCTCCGGAACTTCCTCCGGGAACATGCTCAGGATTCCAGGGGTTCGCCGTCGGACCGAAGGCGGATGTCTCCGTGGATCCACCCATGGCGAACTCATCGAGATTCGTCTTACCGAGCAAAACGGCTCCGGCCGCCCAGAGGCGTTCTGTCACCGTGGACTCATAGGGAGGCACGAAATGCTCCAGCATCCGACTGGAACAGGTGGTGCGCACACCCCGTGTACAGAGGTTGTCCTTGATGGCCAGAGGTATCCCCGCGAGCGGAGGTAAGTCCTCACCGGAGGCCCTGGCTTCGTCGACGCGATCGGCATCAGCCCTAGCCCGCTCCGCGGTGACCTCAAGGAAAGCATGAAGTCCAGGTTCTACCGCTTCAATCCTGGCCAGATGGTGGTCGGTGAGCTCCCTCGCTGAAACCTCTCCGCTCGCCAGTTGCTGACGCCATTCGGCGATCGCCATGGTCAGGATTTTCGTGCAGTTGAGACGCTATCAGCCAGTCGAGAGACAAAAGGCCCTCTCAGGACTGGGACTCGATCGTGAACGGCTCTGTGCGACGGCAACGGATCAATGAATGCTCGATGGCTGCAGGCGACTCCGACGAGAGATCTGCAAGAAAACCTTGGAGGGCTTCCTCAAGACTGGAACGACGCACAAAAGGCCCGTACCAATAGGTCACATCAGGGCTCTGCGTCTGCACTCTGGCCCACCAAGCGAATCCAAGACCGTTGGCAAGGGAGCGCATCGGTCTGTTCAGCGGGCTCATGGCGGAGCGATGAAGTCGATGCCATTGTGCCTCGATTCAGAACTCCTGGCTTTCAAAGTTCAACACTCCCATCGAAACTCGGTGTTGCCAGATCGGTCGAACGTTCAAGTTGAAGATCAAGCACCGTTTCCTGCGCCGTCACGCCACTGTCGGGCTTGGGTGCTGCCAGCACTTTGGGGCGCACGATCTGGGGTGAAGGGTTCTGACCGCGGAGGCCTTTCATCCAACTGCGACGGGCCACCTCATAAAGACAAAGGGCGGTCGCAACCGACGCATTAAGGCTCGGCGTGATGCCTCGAAGGGGAATGCGGATCAGCTGATCGCAATGGCGGCGCGTCAACATCGACAATCCTTGGCCCTCTGAACCGGTCACCACCACCAGCGGACCGTCCAGGTCAACCTCCTCAAGCGTCTGGTCGCCCTCTTCAGCAAGACCCACCACCCGGTAGCCCGCGTCTTTCAGGGTTTCCAACGATCGGTTCAGGTTCACCACCCTCGCAACGGGGAGGTGCTCCAGGGCTCCAGCCGCCACCTTGGCCACAGACCCGGTCAATCCCGCACTACGGCGCTGCGGAAGCACCACGCCGTGGGCGCCGAGGGCCTCTGCTGAGCGAACGATGGCGCCCAGATTGTGGGGATCAGTCAGACCATCTAGTGCCAACAGCAAAGGAGCTTCCTGAAGGGCGGCACACCCCTCGACAAGATCAGCAAGATCCAGGGTGTCGGCAGCAGCGGTCTGCAGGGCGATGCCTTGATGAACAGCGCCACCGGTCATCTGAGCCAGTCGGGCCCACGTCACCTCCTCCACCAGCACCCCGGAGGACTTGGCGTCTCTCAGCAGCTGCATGAACCGCGGTGCGCTGCGCATCTCACTGGTGCACCAGATGCGGTGAATGGGACGACCGGCTTCCAGGGCTGCCTGGGTGGCGTGACGGCCCCAGAGAAGATCGTCAGCAACGGGATCAGCGGAGTGAGAACTGGCTTCGCCTCGGGGCTTCTCCTCAAAACGACGATCCGGGCGGCCAGAGCGGTCAGGGCGGCCGGGGCGGTCAGGGCGGTCAGGGCGGTCAGGGCGCTCCGATCGCTGCGGTCGGCTACCCAGCGGCAGTGCACGGTTGCGTTCTGAGAAGCGACGGTCGTTACTGCGTTGATCGCGGCGTCCTCGTCCAGCACCATCCAGCGAGCGCACGCCTGCACGCTCTCCGGATCGTCTGAAGTCGCGGGAATCACTGCGTGCAGGCCCTCGTCGCCTTGCATCCCCGTCGTCGCGCTCACCACGCCAGGGGGATGCATCACGCTCATCGCTGCGATCACGTCGACGCAATCCTGCCCCTCCCTCGTCCATACGAGACGACCTGCCACGTGGTCCGCCTCGGGACGGACGTCCGCCACCAGGGCCTGCGCCGCGGGGAGGACGGGACGGGCGGCGGTCAAAGCGGGAGCTCATGGGATCGATGGTTATGACAGGGATGATTCGGTCTCCTCAAGGCGATCCAGAAGCTGGGCTAGCCGAGCCGGATTGTGAAGAAAGAGCCAGCCCACCATTGTCTCAAATCCCGTGGCCTTTCCATAAGCGGCAGGGTCGCCACCGCGGGGCCCCTTCCCGGCACGGTTGCGGCCACGACGCACGAGATCGCATTCCAACTCGGTGAGCAGGGGCTGAAGGCGTTCTAAAGCGAGCGCCTGCGCATCAGCTCGAACCTCCGACACCACAGCGCGGTGGAGGTCTGCAGAGCGGCCCGGTCTGCGACAGTGACGCAACCGTTGATGGAGTTCCCAGACCGCATCACCGAGCCAGGCGAGCTGGAGAGGACCTAGATCTGCGGATTGCGAAGGAAGGGCCTGCTGCAGCCGGATCCAGTCGCTCAAGCGGCCAGCTGGGTGAAGGCCGTCTGAAGATCGTTCACGAGGTGCAGAAACTCTTCAAGCCTGACCAGCTTCACCGTTTGGGTGACTCGGGCATTGCCCACCATCACGAAACTGCGTTTGGCGTCTTTGCACTGCTTGGCAAGCTGCACAAGAGCACCCAGACCGGATGAATCGAGGAAGTCGATCTTGCTCAGGTCGAGAACCGTTGGGGAGGCATTGGCCTTGAGAACATCCGCCACATAGCTGAGAAACTGCTTCTCGGAGTAGGCATCCAGCTGTCCGGTGAAGTGAAAAACCAGACACCCATCCTTCTGCTCGAAGCCGCCACGTAGGGAAACAGTCAGTCGCTGGAGTTCAGTGATGGGAACAGACCCCCTGGATCGCGTCGTGCGAAGTGTAGGGATGCTCACCAGCACAGACCACGGATCAACGGCGATCCGACATCAGTGTGACGAATCGAGAGAAATGATGATCCGCGTCGTGGGGACCAGGACTGGCTTCTGGGTGGTATTGAACGCTGAAGACCGGTTGGTAACGATGGGCCATCGCCGCAACCGTGCGGTCGTTGAGATTCAGATGGGTGATCTCCACCTGGTCCAGGGGAAGGCTTGAAGCATCCAGAGCAAAACCATGGTTCTGGCTGGTGATCTCCACCTGACCCGTGGTGCCGCAGGGATGGTTGAGTCCGCGATGGCCGTAGCCGAGCTTGAACGTTTCGCCACCGATGGCCAAGCCGAGAATCTGATGACCGAGACAAATTCCGAACAATGGCAGCGTTCGATGCTCCAGAAGACCACGGGCCAAATCGATGCCATGGGTGACGGCCGCGGGGTCACCCGGTCCGTTGGACAGGAACACACCATCGGGCTCATGGGCCAGAACGGTGTTGAGATCCACTGAGGCAGGCAGCACCGTGACGGCACAACCATGACTCACAAGCCGATCGAGAATGGCCCTCTTAATGCCGAAATCAATCGCCACAACACGGAAGGGCCGCTCGCCACGGCTGGGTTGCAGACGGCGGTCAAACGCCACGCTGCAGGGTTTCTCCCAGTTGTACGCCTTTGGCGTGGACACCCGATCGGCAAGGTTGAGCCCCTCCATGGAGGGAGCAGCGCGAAGCTCCTCGCGCAGATCGGCCGGGGTGCGCCCTGAGGAAGAGATGATGCCGTTCATGGCGCCCGTTTCACGCAGATGGCGCACCAGGGCACGGGTGTCGATTCCCTGAATGCCAACCACACCCTGCTGTTCCAGCCAGGCCTGCAGACTCCGGGTTGAGCGCCAATTGCTGGAAACCGGAGACAGCTGACGGGCAATCAATCCACGCACGTGGGCGTGATCTGCCTCTTGGTCGTGATCATTCACGCCGGTATTGCCCAGCTCTGGGTAGGTGAACGTGACCAGCTGACCCGAATAGCTGGGGTCCGTCATCACCTCCTGATACCCGGTCATCCCCGTGTTGAAGACCACCTCACCCACGACACTCCCCAAAGCTCCGCAGGCCAAACCCTGGAACACGGTTCCATCAGCGAGCATCAGCATCGCCGTGTTCGCGGAAGAGGCTTCAATCATTGTCGAACCGATCCCTTCAGCACGTCGGACACCTTCATTCTTCCTTGGCAGGGGACAGAGCATCGCGTAGCTGTTCCATGCGGGACCATGGAGAGCCCTGGGCGAGGGCAGCGAGAGCCTTCTGGGCAGCGTGCCTGAAATCGCTTTCCACACCAGCGACCCAGAGCACAAGCGCTGTGTTGAACGCCACCACCTCGTTCTGCGCCTGACTGCCGCGCCCCTTCAGCAGCTCCTCAAGGATGGTCTGGTTACACATCAGATCACCACCGCGCAGGGCTTCGAGCGGTGCCTGATGCAAACCCAGATCCTCAGGAGCAATCCATTCCGAGCGCAGATGGCCCTTCTCAAGGATGCGCACAGGATTGGGGCCGACCAGGGAGGCCTCGTCCAAACCGCCTGATCCATGCACCACCACAGCCCGGTCCTGCCCCAACGAGCGCAGAGCCTCGGCCATCGGGTCAAGCAGATCATCGGTCGCTACACCGAGCACCTGGCCATCGGGGCGCAGGGGATTGACCAGAGGGCCAAGCAGGTTGAATACCGTCCTCACCCCCAGGCTCTTGCGCAAAGGGGCGAGATTCACCAGTGCGGGATGCCAAGCAGGAGCGAACAGAAAGGTCACTCCGGTGGCTGGTAAGGCCTTCACAACTTGCGCAGCGGGAGCCTTGAGATGGAGACCTAACCCCTCAAGTACATCGGCAGAACCGACCTTGCCACTCGCACTGCGGTTGCCATGCTTCGCCACGGTGGCGCCGCAGGCGGCAGCGGTGAACGCCACAGCTGTGGAAATGTTGAAGGTGTCCGCGCCATCTCCACCGGTGCCACAGGTATCCACCATGCGCAGGGACGGTCGTTCACAAGGCAGAAGGCTGGCCTGGCGCAGCACGGTCGCCATCGCTCCCAGTTCGGTTCCATCCACTCCCCTGGACCGCAGGGCAGCAAGGAAAGCACCTGTCTGAACAGGTGTAAGCCCTTCCTCAAGCCAGGCTTCCATCAGCTCTGTGGCCTCGGCATGACTGAAAACACCGCCGTTGAGCAGATGATCCAGACGCTTGGACCAGGAAATGGGCGAAGAAACCATGAAATAGAGCCTGTGACGATTCACGGCGACCCGTGAACAGAAAAAAACCCGGGTGCTTGAGCACGCCGGGCCGGGTAATGGGGATCAATCCACTATTACCCAGAATGAATCCGGTGACCAGTTCTTCTGGCATCTCTGTGTCCCGGCGTCACGGACTGTCGGATTGCTGAGCATCGAATCCCGATCCCACCTCGTCCGCTTCGGACTGACCGGGACGGAAGCCAGCGGACCAAAGCCCCCGCGCCCGGCTGTTGAGGTCATCGCGGGACATGCCCCAAAAGGTCAACACTCGATCGAGATCATGACGAAGGGAGGCAGCGCCAGGAAAGGTCTCGTAGCGCATGAAAAGCCGTGCCAGGTCAGTGACGTCTTGGTCGCCTGGGGGTTCGCAAGCCAAAAGGCGATCCACCGTGTCGCGGTCGATCGCCTCGAGAGGATGGTTCTGATCACCGGAATCGGACACGCTACGAACGCGATTGGCCGCAGCCTGACGCATCGACTGATGCCTAGGTTGTTGTCTGTTCAGGATCTCCGATGGCCGCCTTCCGCCTCGATCTGATCGGCCGCTACCTGAAACCTCACCGACGCACGGTGATGCTGGGCGCCATCGCTCTTGTGGTGGTGAACATTCTCAGCGTCACCATTCCCTTGGAAGTCCGACGGGTGGTGGACGACCTTCAGAACGATTTTGCGCTGTCGGATGTGCTGACCCAGGCCGGCTGGATCGTTCTCCTGGCGAGTTCGATGGCGGTGGTGCGGTTGATTTCCCGTCAACTCGTGTTCGGCGTGGGGCGGCAGGTGGAGGTGGAGCTGCGCCAGAAACTCTTTGACCAGATGCTGCAACAGGAGCCCGGCTGGGTTCAAAAAACCGGCAGTGGGGAGGTGATCAGCAGAGCCACCAGTGATGTGGAGAACGTTCGCCGGCTGCTTGGTTTTGCCGTGCTCAGTCTCACGAACACCGCGTTGGCCTACGCATTCACCCTGCCGGCCATGCTGGCGATTGATCCAGGACTCACCGTGGCAGCCATTGCGCTTTACCCCGTGATGCTGGGATCCGTCCGACTGTTCGGACGAAGAATGATGCATCAGCAGCGCCGGCAGCAGGAGGCGTTATCAGGTCTGAGCGAACTGATCCAGGAAGACCTCTCAGGCATCGCCGCCATCAAGATCTACAACCAGGAAGATCAGGAACTCGATGCGTTCAGTTCCCGCAATCGCCGCTATCGCGATTCCGCGATCCAACTGGCCAGATCCCAAAGCACTCTCTTTCCGCTGCTTCAGGGAATTTCCTCAATCTCTCTTCTCCTGCTTCTGGCCCTCGGCAGTGGCCAGCTTCAGCAGGGGACACTGTCGATCGGCGGGCTCGTCGCCCTGATTCTGTATGTGGAACGGCTGGTCATCCCGACGGCTGTGCTGGGCTTCACCCTGAACACCTTTCAGACCGGCCAGGTGAGCCTCGAACGGGTGGAGGAACTCCTCTCGAGACAACCTTTGATCCGCGACAGCGGCCAACTGACCACCCTTCAACAGCCAGTGCGTGGCGAGCTTGAGGCCCGCAACCTGCACATCCGATACGAAGACAGTGCTCAGGACACGTTGAACGGACTCAGCTTCCGCATTCGAGCTGGAGAACTCGTGGCTGTGGTGGGACCCGTCGGGTGCGGAAAGACGACCCTGGCAAGAGCCCTCGGCCGAATGGTGGACGTACCGGCTGGAGAGCTGTTCCTCGATGGCCACGACGTCACCAGACTTCGGCTCGAAGATCTGCGCGCTCAGCTCGCTCTCGTCCCCCAGGAGGGCTATCTCTTCACAAATACCCTTGCGGACAATCTCCGGTACGGGGAACCTCAGGCCTCCATGGACAGGGTGGAGTCCGCTGCGGAGCAAGCGCGATTAATGAGCGATGTGCGGGGCTTCCCAGACGGGATGAGCACCCTCGTGGGAGAACGGGGAATCACACTCAGTGGAGGCCAGCGTCAGCGCACAGCCCTGGGCCGGGCTCTGTTGATGGAATGTCCTGTGCTGGTGCTCGATGATGCGCTCGCTAGCGTGGACAACAACACGGCCGCAGAAATCCTGACATCGGTGCGACGTCAGACCCAACGGACCGTGGTGATGATCAGTCACCAGCTCTCTGCTGCTGCTGCGTGCGATCGCATCCTCGTGCTCGAGGAGGGACGCCTCGTGCAGCAAGGCCATCACAACCAACTGATTCAAGAAAAGGGGCTTTACCGCAGTCTCTGGGAGCGGGAACAGGCCGAGGAACGGCTGGAATCTGTGGCCTGACGCAAAGCTTGCGCAATGAACGGCGGACAAAGCTGCCGCTCTCGGCTTAGCTGAGTTCACTGCCCTGGAATCATGACGTCAGGCAACGACACCCCCTTTCACGTTCGCTGCACGCTCACGTTCGGTGATATCTACGGCCAAATCCTGGCCTGGATGGCTGTGATCTTCGTGAGCCTCGCTTCAGGACTTGCGCTCATGGGATCGTCAAGACCTCTGTTTGCCCTGGTGGGTGTGGGACTGATTCTCGTTCTGAGCCTTCCATTCCTGCTCTTTGCCTTTGTCACCACTTTGCTCAACCACATCCGCCTGGATCCAGGATCAACGACCTAATTTGGGTTCTGATATGTCCTTGCCATGCTTCCCAACTGGTTGACAGGGTCCACTGGGACACCTGAGCAGGGTGATGGCATTGAGCGCCATGTCGTGCTCGGTTCGCCACTGCGGGCGCCCCTGATGGACGATCAGGAAGAGATCGTGTTCGGCTGCGGCTGCTTCTGGGGCGCTGAGAAAGGGTTCTGGAGACTTCCAGGCGTGATTTCAACGTCTGTGGGGTACGCAGGCGGGCAGACGGATCATCCGAGCTACGACCAGGTCTGCAGCGGCCGAACCGGTCATACGGAAGTGGTGCGCGTGGTGTGGAGCGCACCTGCCATCGATGTGAGTGACTTGCTCAAACTCTTCTGGGAGTGTCACGACCCCACCCAGGGAGATCGCCAGGGGAATGACCGCGGCAGTCAGTACCGATCGGCGATCTACACAACGAATGCCCGCCAGATGCAGTTGGTTCAGGCCAGCCGTGCCTGGTATCAGAACGCCTTGTCGGAAGCTGGGCACGGTGAGATCACCACGGAGATCGCCGCCGATCGCCCTTATTACTTCGCCGAGGCTTATCACCAGCAATATCTGGCGAGGCCAGGGAGCAGGCCTTACTGTTCGGCCATGCCCACGGGTGTGCGTCTCGGGAACTTCGATGGAGCCGATTACCGGCTGCCGGAAAAAGTTTGGAGTCACTACGACTGGTCGATCAGCCATTGCGTGCTGCGTGGTGACAACAGTCCGATCGCGCTGAACCCGTGAACCGAACCCTCCCGGATCGCTGGGTCATCGCCATCCTGGCCGCGACGGTACTCATGGTGTTCACCCTGGCGTTCTCTCTCCGAGCACCATCCACGGATGGCCAGCCCTTCCTTTGGCGAGACTCGGGGCCAAAGCTCGATCGAGGTCCGACCAAGCCAGGAACCCTCGCAATTTGACCACGAAAGTTCTGTGTCATCCCCTCCCAAGCCATCCGCAAGGCGTCGCCTCCATCCCCTGCCCAAGGGGCTTGTCGAGCTCTACGGGCTGATTGCCGTGCTTGTGGTGCTGATCCCGGAATGGATCGCTGACGGCACGATCAACCTTGGTGAGCGGGGAGCGAAAGCGCCGTTGCCGATGACGTCGCGGGCCTGGAGAACCTTGCCGGAGCTGCAGCTGGCCTCCATGGCGATGCGAGAGCTGCGGGAGCTGTCCAGAGAACTACGGATCTGGGGGTACGCAGGCGACTCAAGAGAGCGGCTCACCGCCCGTCTTCTCACTCGGATCCACAGACGGATCAAAACCGTGGATGCCTTGTGATAACTTGATTCTGACGGGGCGTAGCGCAGCTTGGTAGCGCACCACTTTGGGGTAGTGGGGGTCGTGGGTTCAAATCCCGCCGCTCCGATTTCACCGTCGCCTTCAAGGCATTGAATCCCTCTTCGGAGGGATTTTTTTTTGCTCAGGCCTGGGCCATCACGTGCAGACGCGCATCCCGCAACCGACGTTGATGGGAGATGAGCGATGGATTGGCCTTCAGTCCCGTGAGCTGACGTTTCACCTGACGATCAGGCAAGGCAAAGAACACACCCCCATCAGTGAACTGGATCACCCCTTCCACCACATCAAACACACGGGCATTGGCGGTGATTGTGGCCAGTGGCTGGAGAGCCGCATAGAGATGCAAGCTTACAAAAGCTCGCCCACTGGCATTGCCCATCTGATGGATCAGCCGATGATCCACCGTTTGAATCTGACCAGGCTTGTAATCACTCTGGCGATCAAATTCAAGTTGGGATCCATTCAGCCTAAACAGCGAATGCGTTGCAGGTCCAAAAGACTGGACTACCCCCCAGTGGGCCGTTCCATGATCATGAATCGCACTAAAATCTCCAGGGATCCAGCTCATAACCATGAGCTCAACAAAATCAGATTTCCAGATCAATCGCCGCCCGTAACTATCTTCAACCGGGTGGCTGAAATCTGCCCATGGCAGGAGATCCTGCTCAATAAGTCCAGCATCAGCGACAGAACGCTCGAGACGGGCAAGGCTCGAGGGGGGCTGCTCACCAATTGATGCAATCAGCGCTTGCAGACGCCAAGACATGCCAAGCACTGATCCAGGCACAGCCATCTCAGACCAACAAGCACTGAAGGATCACAACATCGTGCCACGAATTCCCAAGAAATCCCACCTCTTTCTGAATGCCGACATGCTCAAAGCCATGCCTCAAGTGAAACGCCACACTCTGGTCATTCTTGGACACAACTTTGGCCACCAAATGTCTGTAACGCATCTCTCGTGCTTGACCAATCACAAAACCCTGAAGCTTGGAACCCAATCCCCTTCCCCGTGCAGACGCATGCACATAGGTTGATGTTTCTGCCGTGAAGCGATAACCCCAGCGCGGCGAATAGGCTCGCAACTCCGTCCACCCCAGCACCTCCCCTCCAAGTGTGAGCACCCAAAAGCCAGACCTCTCGCCGCAGGCGCTCAACCGCTGCCGAAAGGACTCTGCCGTGATCAAGCCGGCGTCCATGGTGACGCCGCCCTGGTCAACCGACTGCTGGTAGATCGCTGCCATCGCTGCTGCATGGTGAGTCTGGGCTGACTCGATCAACAGGTCGCCTTCGGACTGACCGAAAAGCCGCATCCACCCCAACAATTGCTGCATGGCATCTGGACCACCCAGGTCAGTCACCCTTGAAAAACCGCCAATGTTGCCCACATTGATCTCGCTCACCACGGGCTCTCCCCTGTCACCAGTGAGAAAGTCGTAACCAAGCACCCGCATCCCCATCGATCGATACGACGGAGCCGTGGATGCAACGACGCAACGCTCGTCCTCCGAGACCGCTTCCAGTTCACAAGCGGCATCAAAGGACACATTGTTGATCCAGTGACCACTCCTCGAGCGACGGCGATACCCGGCGATGACCTCCCCATCCACCACCAGAACGCGTTTGTCGCCCTTGCAAGTGCCAGAGAGAAACGGCATGACCAACCATTCCTCGGAGACATCACCGATCAAGCCCATGACAGGTTCCAGAGAGGGAAAGGTCTCGACCTCGCGCAACCCCTGACTCAACTGCACAGCCCGACCGGATCGACGCAAGCGGGATACACCTCGGCCTTGGGTGCTGTTCGGTCGCTTGATCACGACGTCTCCCCAGAGATCAAGAACTTCAGCAAGGGCCTCAGACGAGCGGATCAACCGTGATGGTGGGGTGAAGGATCCAGCGATATCAGCCAGGAACCAAGAAGCCAGCTGCCGGATCTTGCTGGAGGGCCGGTTCAGAAAGCGCGTCAATGGCTCAAGCTGCCGCAGCAATTAGAGGTGACGGGGGGGAAAAGGCTTCAGCGTTCTACAGAACAGCAGGTCAAAGCGCTCTGCAGGCAGGAGCTGCAGAGCGCTTTGAGGCTCCGCCGTCCAGAGGCTGGCCGCAGCTCGGTCGCTGAGGCGAAGAGCAGAAAGCCTGCCTGAGTCGCCTGTTTCCAATGACGCTCGCAGGGCGGGCAGAGGGAGGTGAAACGACTCAAACGCCTGATCTCTGGCCAAGGCCTGATAGAAGCGGATCACGTCAGATCCGGGCTGATCGCGATAGGCCAGGGCATCGCAGATCACACCAATGCCCACCGTCATACGGACGGCGAAACGACGTTGTCCCCCTGCATCAAGAGATCAGCCTTGCTGCTGGTTTCACGCTTGTCCTCAGCGACTTGCGTCCCGGGCGCTGGCTTACCGAAGGTGGTGATGGCAATCCCCACCAGAATCACAACCCCAGCGATTAACTGCTTGCTGTCGGGGATGTTGTTATTCACAAAGTAGGCAAAAGTGAGGCCTACAAGCGGGGCAGGCGAAGCCCAACGTCCCATGCTCACAGAGCTCAACTCGGCAGACGCTTTATACCAAAGCCATTGGGACACAACGATGATTAAGCCGGCATAGACCACCATCACCATCCATAACGAGCCAGCGAAAACATCCGCGAAGTGATGAACACCGAACAGATATATCGCAACGAAGAAGAAAATCACACTCCCCGATAGATTCCTAGCGAAGAGCAACACAGGCATCGAAATTTTTCTTGCGACAAGCTTTTTGCCGATAATTGAAACAATCGAAAAGACAAATGTGGAGGCAATCATCATCGCATCGCCTTTGTTCACATTGCCACCGGTACTGAACAACACAATCATCAACACGCCGACAATGATGAAGCCATTGCCAATCCAGACAGGCCTTGCCAACACGGTTCCCAGAGCAAGGGCACCAATCAACGCGTACAGAACCGGGGCCATGCGGCCGATGAGGATGGCGTTGCTGGCAGTGGTGTATTCAAGTCCAGTGAAAATCAATGCCGAGATCAGGGCTGTCAGAGCACCATCCAGAAGCATCAAGCCTTTGATCGACCAGGGCAGCTCAGAAATCTCCCTCAGAATCGATGCCGGTTTGAACAAGGTCAGCACGAGCATCGCGGCGCAGAAATTACCGACCAACAGCACGTTGCAGGGCGATAACGCCTGATCGAGTCCGCCACTGAGACTCATGGCATGAACGATCAGGAACGAAACGATCACCGGGCGAAGTGATGCCAGAGATCGCGAGAAAAGAACCTCGAGCTGGGGAGAAAGCATGAACTCAATGGATAGACGAAACAACGAAGACGTTCAGAGCAGCGAGCGGTATGTGGATGGGTCGGCACGCAGTAACAGGAGATCATTCAACTTCAGCACTTCCCCGCGGATCTCCAAAGGCAGGGCAACGCGATCAAGCACTCTGTCGTTGACAGCATCACCCTTCTCATCAACAAGCAGAAGATCCAGTTCCTGTCCCTGTGCATTGCGGGTATGGAACATGGCTGGCACTCCTCCACTAATGCAGCGGACGGCACAACCGAGGTGGGTCTTACCAGCACCGGGTTTCATCACACCGGAAAAACATTTGGCGTCGATGATCTCGCCTTTGAGCGCGAAGGTCCCCAGGGAATTCGGCTCGGTGGGAACCGGTTGGTCCGAAAGGGGTGCATCCAGGACCCCGGCGCGATTGGTATTCATCACCGTCAGAGTGCCATTCGAAAACAGGGCGCCGCGAAGTTTCACCCACTCACCGGTCTTATCCATCACCGATGCAGGGGGGGCGAGCTTACGGGTGCTGGCGAGAAGAACCCTGGAATAGGCAGTCTCGCCTTCCCCATCAGGCCTCGGGATCAGCACTTGCGGTGCACCAGGACCATCGAGGAGCAGCCCACTGATCTCCCGGGTTGGTTGCCGCCAGCCAGGGCCGAACTGGTCCTGCAGGGCCGGAACCACAATCGAAAGAATCAACGTGAGAACACTGAGGCCGAACACAAGCCAAATCACAAAGGCACGCAGCTCTGGCGGCAGTGGCAGGTAATGAACAAAGAAGGGTGTATTGCGCTGTGACATGACGATCAACTCACTGCATTGAGAACGGGCTGGAGCGCCACATACACCCGGCCCTCTTGAATGCGAACGGGGAACACCGGTACACGTTCGGCAAACGGGGGTGGGGAAACACCGGTTTCAGCGCGGTACTCCCAGCCATGCCATGGACACACCACACAGCCATGGCTGAGGCGACCGTCGGCCAGAGGGCCGTTCTGATGGGCGCAGACATTACTGAGGGCGTAGACCGCATCGCCCTGACGGAACAGGGCGACACGCTCACCGCGGATCACCACCGGTGTGCCGCACTCGTCGTCAAGATCATCGAGCGCCATCACATCCACAAACCCCTCCACAGCGAAAGCATCCGGTGAGGAATCAAGGGACCGATCGGCCTTGCGTTCCCGCCAGCCACTGATGAGATGGAGCCCGATCACGCACACGAACGACACCAGAGCCAGCGCCGTTAGCCAAGGGTCACGGTTGGTCTGAAGAGGACCAAGGAGGATGTGTCCGACAAGCAATGCATAGGCGACATACACAGCCATGTGAATTCCCTTCCAGATCGGCGGGGTGAGATTCACAAGCCAGAAGTCGTGGCTGGTGGCCGCCATCACGAACATCACCAGCAGAGCCCCAAGCCCGAGAAGTTCAAACGGGAAAAAGGTGAGACTGTCGAAATGGCGATTCCCCACGAAAAGGGACACAAGGGGATCGAGATCGCCGAAATCGTTGTACCAGGGCAGGGCACCAAAGAACTGAAAAGGAATTTTGGGAACAGACAGTCCGAGGGCTTGAAAAGGTTGAGCTGGCAAACGGAAGCCATGCACATGAAACAGTGCCAGCAGAAAAGCGAGAACACCCATGTGTCGCCGGTTAAACAGCAGCACGTGAAAACGCTTGTTCAAACGACTGAGGGGACCGATGCAGAGGATGATGCTCAGAAGGATGAAGGCGGCGCTTCCATAAGCCCTGATTTCGACCCCTTCCCATTCAGCAACGGAACCAACAGCACGATTCAATGCATAGGTGATCTGGGTGAACACCAGCAGATAGCCCATCACCAGGGCAAGAAGAATGCCGTCGTAAATCAGTTTCTTACGGGTCCACTGAACGGCTTGATAGGGATGACCCATGATCAGCGACTCTCCTGAAACAGGTTGGAAGGAAGCGCTGCCAGATCAACGGATCCAAGGGTTTTGGCCAAAGGAAGGCTGCGGAACAGAAGCTGGCCGGGGCGATCAGGGGAAAATTCACTTGGCAAAGGCAAGGCAAGGGCCGATTCGCCAGAAAGCTCACCGAGAAACACCGCCGAAGGGAGAGTTTCATCAGAGACATCGCCGCTGGTCCACAAGACCTGCACCTGGGCCTCGGGTTGAATTTGCTGGGGTTGGATCAACAGCGTTGGCTGAGCCGATGATGCCTCTTGATAACCGAGCAGAACGGGACGTCCATTCACCTTGACCCGAACGCTTCTGGAAGCCGAAAGCGACGCAGTTGAAAAACCGAGTGACTGATATAGCGGGGCTGATTCAGAGGACGAAACGGGGACAGCCGGACGGAGAGCCAAAGCCGAAACAGACAGCACAAGTGCAAGAACCGCAATCAGCGGAAACAGCCGCCTGTGCGTGATGCGATGGGATCGAATCATGACCGCAAAGCAAGGCGATGGGCATTGCGCTCCCGCGGTGGCCCCTGACGGCGCAACCAGCGCACAAGCAGAAGCGGCCAGAACAGTGACACGCCGGGAATGATCACCAATCGGAACAGGGGGTGAGACCACCCTTTGGCAGACGGATCAATCGCCTGCACACCAAACAGTGAGAACAGAATGGCAATCAACAGGCCTGCATACCAATAGCCCTGCACTGCATGAAGGGCCAACAGAACCAAAGGAAACAAGGAATCAGCCAAAGCTTTGAGCCATCAGGTCTTTTCTAGGGAGACTCCCTGGGCCTGACAATCCCGATGATTTATTTCTTGGGAAGATGGGTGATCACAAGGTGGCGATGGGCGTCAATCTTGAGCCAACCCTCATCCCTGAGAAGGCCGATCACGCGAGTCACCGTTACGCGTGTGGTGCTCAAGGCGCTCGCCATTTCCTGATGGGTCAGACGAAGATTCAGGCGCAATCCTTCATCACAGGGCTGACCGTAATCCTGAGCCAGCAATTCAAGAAAGCCGCGAACCCGTTCTTCAACGCGGCGTAAGCCAAGAAGCGAGAGCAGATATTCCGATTGCCTGTAGCGCAGAACAACAGCATCGAGAAGTGCTCTGGCCAGATCTGACGATTCGCCAACTTCCGCCATCGTCACGCAAAGGAGATCACAATCCGTGAGAGTGACGGCTTCATAGGCCTCAACGGTGCTCAGAGGTTCACCGAACGGCTCATTCGGTCCGGCCAGGCCCAGCAAAAGCTCGTCACCATGAACGGAAACAGCACCGAGCTTCACCATGCCTCTCACCACCAGCCAAAGGCTGTTCTTGAGCAATGGCACCACACTTCCCGCGGAAAGATGCACGAGATTGCGCTTCTGAAAACTGTTCTCCAGAAGCTCAAGAAAGCCGTCACGACGGCTGGAAGCGGACTGAGGAGCAGAGACCATGGCTGAAGCTCTCGATACAACAAAGTGTATGGAGCACAACATCCCTCGCAGGCAAAGAGATGGGGATCAGTGCTTTAAGGCTCTCCTAAAAAATCAGAAAGATAAAGGAAACATGAAAAAGGAGGGGTTGCCCCCTCCTCGTTCATCCGATCAGTGAAGGTGATTCAAAGAATCACTTGCCGATCTTGTTCACAGCAGCCTTGGCCTTGCTGAGGATGCCGCCTTTCAGAGGAACAAAGCCGAGCTTGGGGGCCTGGTTCTGGGCCTTGTCGCTCAGCATGAAGTTGAAGGCTTCCTTGATGGCATCGGTGTTCTTGCCGTTGCCGGTCTTGTAAGCCAGCACCCAAGTGAGGGTGGCGATGGGATAAGCACCCTTGGCGGAAGGGTTGGGGTTCTTGCCAGCCAGGTTGGAATCAAGCTTGATGCCGTTCAGCGCGGTGGCACCAGCCTTCACAGAGGGCTTGAGGTATTCACCAGACTTGTTCTGCAATGCAGCAGCAACAACATTGCCCTTGATGTAGGACTGGTTGACGTAACCGATGGCGCCAACCTTGTTCTGAATGGTGCCAGCGACGCCGGAGTTGCCCTTGGCACCCACAGCGTTCTTACCGGGCCACTTGACAGACTTGCCGGTGCCCAGGGTCCACTCGGAAGAGAAGGCCTGCATGGAGTTGGTGAAGGCCTTGGTGGTGCCGGAACCGTCGGAACGGTGCACCCAGGTGATGTTGCCGGGGGCGCAACCAAGCTGCTTCCAGTTGGTGATCTTGCCGATCGCCACCTGAACAGCCTGCTTTTGGGTCAGCTTGAGGTTGCAGCCGGGCTTGTTGTAACCGAAGGCGATGGTGCCACCCACCATGGGGATCTGCACCACACCGCGCTTCACCTTGGCCATGTCCTTGGGCTTCATCGGATCATCAGAAGCACCGAAGTTCACGGTCTGGTCGATGAAAGCCTTACGACCGGAACCGGATCCAACAGCTTGATAGTTGACCTGAGGACCACCGGCCTTGGCCAGCTCAGCGAACCAGCGCTGATAGATCTTGGCGGGGAAAGACGCACCAGCGCCGTTCAGACGATCAGCGGCAGAAGCGGAAACGCCGGCTCCAAGAGCCAGCAAAGAGGAAAAAATGAGAGCCTTCTTGGCGAAGCTCATGGGAAGCCTGGGAGAAATCGGCGTCCTAGGAGTAGCTAACCGAAACGGATTTGGTCGTTAGCAGTAGGTTAAGGATGTTCGCGAAGCCAGTTCAGGGCCGCCAAGACTCATCTTTGGTCCAAGGCGAGCTGCATGAACGCGAGCCCGATCCGCTGCTCTCAAAAGGAAGACGGGTCGACACGCTGTAACGGGTGAGCCAACGATTCACCCGACTGCGCTGACACGAAGGAACCTCATTCAGGAGTTGGGAAAGTTCCAATGCTCCAAGACGTTTGAGCTCGCGTACATCGACGTGCCACAGGCATTCCGCTTCCCGGATCAAACGCGCCCAGGTTCTGACCTGCTGCCATCGCTGAAGGCGCAAACGAACGGAATGGCGGTGGGTCGACGCTTTCATACCGTTAGGGTGGCCCCTGCGGTGCCCTGTTCAGCAAAAAACCCGTGTGGCTTCGGACTGCTGAAGCAAATCAGGATGCTTGTGGCAACACAGCGTCCACCGGCACCACGGTGAAGGGAAGCTCCCGCTCCTCCCGCTCCGAAAGCCGCCTGGCCCAGGCGCCCTTGACGGGTTCGTTCCAGCGGAAGCCTGCCTCTTTGGCCAGATGGCGCTGGTCGTAGGACACCTGGGCACGCACGAGACGACGCGGTTCTAGGGCATGGGCAATCAGCAACTCCAGGTCGTCGCAGCGCTGAAACACCTCAGCCAGATAAGTGCAATCCGTTAGAGCCCGATGCGCTGACCACACAGGAATTCCATAGGCCAGGGCAAGGTCGATCACCGAAGGCCTGGCTCTCAGATTGCGCGCTTCAGGCCAACGGATGTCTTCGAGGGTGCAAAGCCAGGGACGCTTCGCCTCTGGCAAAGCACCGCGACCGAACCACTGCCGATCAAAGGCTGCGTTGTGAGCCACCAGATAATCCGCGCTCTCCATCAGGTGCTCAAACCAAGCCAGCCCATCACCCCAGGGCTGATCCACGCGGCTGACCTCTGCCGGGATTCGATTGATCGACTCAGCGGGATTGTGATCGACCGGCAGCAGACACGACATCTGAGCCAGCACCTGACGATGGGGGACGGAAAACAGAATCGCTCCAAGTTCGAGGCACTGATCACGATCGGCATCCAGCCCTGTCGTTTCGGTGTCAACAATCAGCAGACGGGAAGGGGGCACCTCCGGAGAGAGTTCTGAGATGGCCGGCTGCTCGCTCGGGCGCAGGTGATGGGACGGCGATTGAAAACCCTGCAGAAGATCCAATTGACCAGACTCCAGGGCACTGTCAGTCATGGGAGGGGGCCATCAGATCTCAGCGAGCTCATTCTCTCGTCAACGGCAATCGCTTCCTAAGCTCAAATCAGTGCTGGTATCCAATGGCTTTGAAGATTGGCGATGCAGCCCCGAGCTTCGCTCTCGAAGATCAAGACGGTCAGATGCGCCGGCTTGAAGACCTCAATGGCCGGATTCTTGTTCTGTTCTTCTATCCGAAAGACGACACTCCAGGCTGTACAGCGGAAGCCTGCACGTTCCGGGATCACCACGGCAATCTCACAGCACTGGGGGCTGAAGTTTGGGGAGTGAGTGGTGATGACGCCGTGAGTCACAGGCGGTTCGCAGAACGCCACCAATTGCCGTTTCCGCTTTTGAGCGACAAAACTGAAAGCCTGAAAAGAGCCTTCGGAGTGCCCAAAACCTTCGGACTCCTTCCGGCAAGGGTGACTTATGTGATTGATCAGAAGGGAATGATCCAACTGGTTTTCAACAACCTTCTCGATGGACCGGCCCACGTGAAGGAGGCAGAGTCGGTCGTGCGCGCTCTGGCCGCAAGGTGAACCGTTGGCAGCGACGTGAACAGTGCTGGTGTCTGTGGCCGACAGACTCCGTCCGCGGGCTCGTGGACTTTATCGGTGGTAGTTATCTCGCCACCAGTCCCCAGATTAGCTACCGACGCCTCTTGGAATGGTTGGCGGATGAGGGCTATGCCGTTCACGCCTGGAGTTACGTTCCTGGCTTCGACCACCAGCTTCAGGCCCGCGAGGGTTGGCAGCAGCTGAGGCAGTGCCGACGCCTCCTTGAGGAGCGGCTGAACAACTCGTTCATGCCGTTGCGACTGGGCCATAGTCTCGGCTGCAAGCTCCATCTCCTCGCTCCGGATGATGGGCGCGGCTGCAGCGGTCTTGCAGCACTGAGCTTCAACAACTTCAAGGCCGACCGCTCCATTCCCCTGCTCGGGACCCTCGCTCCGAAGCTCGGTGTGGTCACTGAGTTCAGCCCAGGTCCAACGGAAACGCTCAACATGATCGAGCGTTTTTACAGGCAGGACCGCAATCTTGTCGTACGTTTCGGAGACGATGCCCTCGATCAAAGTGATGATCTGATTCAGGCTCTCCAGCGCAGACCCGGGGACCAAAGCCGCTTCGTGCAGACATCAGGCGATCACCTCACCCCCGCGAGTGCAGGACTCCGGCAAGGACTTCTTGGCGACTGGGCTGATGACCCAAGTCGTAGCCGACGGATCCGGCGGTTGGTCGACCTTCTGGTTGCGTGGGCCTGAGATCAGGCCCTCAAACGATCCAGCACGGAACGATCTTCCAGGGTGCTGGTGTCACCTGTCACATCCTCCCCAGCGGCAAGCGCTCTAAGAATCCGGCGCATGATCTTGCCACTGCGCGTCTTAGGAAGGGCATCGCTGCAGCGGATTTCATCGGGGCGAGCGATCGGACCGATTTCGGTGCCCACATGGGCCCGCAACTCAGCGATCAGGGCATCACTGGCTTCGCGATCTGTCTCAAGGGTGACGAACGCCACGATGCCCTCGCCTTTCAGATCATCAGGACGACCGACCACAGCGGCCTCAGCCACCGCAGGGTGACTGACCAAGGCTGATTCGATTTCCATGGTGCCGAGACGATGACCGGAGACGTTGATGACGTCATCCACGCGTCCCATCACCCAGAAGTAACCATCAGCATCCCGTCGGGCGCCATCGCCTGCGAAGTAGATGTGGCTGCCATCCTCAGGACGGATATGTTCCCAGTAGCTCTGGCGGAACCGCTCAGGATTGCCATGAACGGTTCGCATCATCCCTGGCCAAGGACGGCGCACGATCAGGTAACCCCCTTCATTGGCGGCCACACTGTTGCCATCGGCGTCCACCACATCGGCTTCGATGCCGGGAAGTGGAAGGGTCGCTGAGCCGGGCTTGGTGGGGGTGGCTCCGGGGAGAGGGCTGATCATCACACCACCCGTTTCGGTCTGCCACCAGGTGTCGATGATCGGGCAGCGGCCACCGCCGATCACATCGCGATACCACATCCAGGCTTCGGGGTTGATGGGTTCGCCAACAGTTCCGAGCAGTCGCAGGCTGCTCATGTCGAACTGATCAGGCACGGTCCGGCCGTTCTTCATGAAGGCCCGGATCGCCGTGGGAGCGGTGTAGAAGATCGTGACCCCATGCTTCTGGATCAACTCCCAGAAAGCTCCCGGTTTGGAAGGTCGTGGAGCTCCCTCGTACATCACCGTGGTGGCCCCATTGGACAGCGGGCCGTACACGATGTAGCTGTGACCGGTGATCCAACCCACATCCGCTGTGCACCAATACACGTCGTTATCGCGGAGATCGAAGATCCACTGAAACGTGAGATGGGCCCACAGGTTGTAACCCGCGGTGGTGTGCACAACACCCTTGGGTTTGCCGGTGGATCCCGACGTGTAGAGCACAAAGAGCCGATCTTCGCTCTCCATCGGCTCGGCGGGGCATTCGCGGGACTGACCATCCACCAGCGCATGCCACCACTGATCGCGGCCCTCCACCATGTCCACTGGCTGTTTGGTGCGCTGCACCACCAGCACGGAGGTCACCGATGGGCAGGAACCGTCGGCGAGAGCAGCATCAACGGCAGGTTTCAGAGAAACGGGCTTGTCCTTGCGGAAGCCACCGTCGGCGGTGATCACGGCCTTGGCCTCACCATCGATCAACCGGTCCCGAAGCGCTTCTGCAGAGAAGCCTCCGAACACCACTGAATGGGGAGCTCCGATGCGAGCGCAGGCCAGCATGGCGATGGCCGCTTCCGGAACCATCGGCATGTAGAGGGCCACCAGATCCCCTTTGCCAATGCCCATGGACTTGAGCGCGTTGGCTGCCTTGCACACCTCAGCATGCAGTTCTCTGTAGGTGAAACGGCGGACATCGCCGGGTTCCCCCTCCCAGATCAGGGCAGTCTTGTCGGCCGTTTCACCGTGAAGATGGCGGTCAAGACAATTGTGAGAGAGGTTGGTGGTGCCTCCCTGGAACCAGCGAGCGAAGGGAGGGTTGGACCAATCGAGGACCTGATCAAACGGTGTGAACCAATCGAGTTCCTGGCGAGCCGCATTGCCCCAGAACGTTTCCGGATCCGTTCTGGCCGCATCGGCCATGGCCTGGTAGGCATCCATGCCTCCAATCCGGGCTGACTGAGTGAGCTCAATGGGCGGAGCGAAAACGCGCTGTTCCTTGAGCACGCTTTCGATCGTGGAACCTTCGCTCATCGCCAGCAGCCGCTTGCAGTGTCTCGGCAAGGTTATCCAGCACGAAGCGCCATCGACAGTGCGTCGTTGCCAAGCGTTGCCAGGTTCCTTTCACCTTGATTGAACCCAGAAGCCAGCAGCTGCAGAATGCGGAAAGGAGCAGATTGGCTCGCATGCCTGAGCCGGCGTCAACGCTTTATGGAACCTCAGTTCCTGAGGCATTTCTTTTCGACCTGGATGGTGTCCTTCTGGATACTGAACCCCTGCATGCGATCGCATGGCAGCAAGCGGCATCACACTTTGGGACTGTTTTGACCGATGCACAGCTTGCGCAGCTGCAAGGCCAGCGTCGGCAGGAGAACGCCCGGCTGGTCTGTTCCTGGATCAGTCAGCCCATCAGCCCCGAGCAATTGCTCGCGGTGCGTCAACCGCTTGCCACTGATCTGATGACCGCAGCCCCGGCGATGCCGGGAGCCGAGTCTCTCGTGCGGTACATCCGTTCCCTGAATCGGCCGATGGCACTGGTCACCAGCAGTGATCAAAACTCCTTGCGACAGAAGATCCGTCACCATTCCTGGGTGAATCTGTTGCAAGTGCAGGTTTGTGGAGACGACAGCGCACTGAAGGCTGGAAAACCGGCTCCAGACCCATACCAGCTGGGAGCCTTGAAGCTGAATGTGCGACCGGAGAATTGCTGGGCTTTCGAAGACTCCGATGCCGGTTGTCGATCGGCGCAACTCGCTGGCTGCAACGTGTGGCGCCTCATGCCATCGGTTGGACTTTCTAAGCCCATCAACTCCGAGGGAATCACCAGGATTCAGGCACTCTCCGAGGTGGAGAAGCGCTTGCGAACAGTGTTCAGTACAGGCGACTGAGCACAAAGTCAGGCAATTCGAGCAAGGCCGTGCGGCAAGTGGATTCCGGCAGCCAGCTCAGGGCCTCGCGGGATTCCTGCGCAAAACGTTCAGCAAGCTGACGGGTACGAGCGA
This sequence comes from Synechococcus sp. MEDNS5, assembly GCF_014279875.1. NCBI lineage: Bacteria > Bacillati > Cyanobacteriota > Cyanophyceae > Synechococcales > Synechococcaceae > Synechococcus > Synechococcus sp. MEDNS5. The sequence continues at coordinate 959,855 of NZ_CP047952.1, read as the reverse complement.
TCGCATCGGACTGACGCACGATCCGAAGGGCTTCATCGAGATCACCCTCGTTGCTGAATTCCCTCTCAATCAACACGCCGAGAGAAGGATTTTCTTCGAGCGCGTAAAGCGCTGGAGCGGTGAGGTAACCGCTGGACAGATCACTGGCCGCGGGCTTGCCGAGCTGCTGATCACTCCCAGTGAAATCGAGAATGTCGTCAACGACCTGAAAGGCCAATCCCAGTTGCCGGCCGTAGTGGTAAAGAGATTCCAACTGAGGCTCGGTACAACCACTGAGAACGCCGGCCGCCCTGGCGCTGTTGGCAATGAGGGAAGCTGTTTTGCAGTAGCTCTTCTCGAGGTAGGTCTCAAAGGTCTGCCCAGTGTCGTATCGGAACAATCCCTGCTTCACCTCTCCATCAGCCAGATCCATGATCACGCGGCTTAGGAGCTTCACCACATCGAGATTGTCCAGATTGGCAAGGTGCCAGCTGGCCTGTGCGAACAGAAAATCACCAGCAAGAACAGCGACGCGATGGTTGAAACGGCTGTGGACCGTTTCCACACCCCGTCGCGTTCCCGCTTCATCCACCACATCGTCGTGAACGAGAGAAGCCGTGTGGATCATCTCCGTGATCTCTGCCAGACGTCGATGCCTCGGCGAGAGCTCTCCATCAGGGGATAAGCCTCGTGAAACGAGGAGCACGATCCCCGGTCTTAATCGCTTACCCCCAGCGCTGAACAGATGTTCAGCAGCAGCTTGCAAAATCGGATGTCCTGCACCGATCAAACTGCGCAGATCGCTCAGAAGAATCTCGAGATCCGCCTCGACCGGCTGCAGCAACTCGGTGACGGTGGTCATGGGTCCCCTCGGTGGCGAGATCCTAGAAGGCATCGACCGGAGACTGCAGAAGAATCTGTTCGACCTGCGGGCATTGCCCCAGCCAGGGCGTCGCACGATCAGCGAATCCCTGCGGATCCGATGTCACACAGATGCGGGTGGCCTCCAGGGCCAGCGGCTGATCGAGGCCACCTGGCAACGGCTTGCCGAGAAGAGCATCGAGCTGGCTTGCCACTCCCAGTGCTGGATCGATCAATCGGATCGAATCAGGCAACAAGTTGGAGAGGAGGGGAAGGAGCAGCGGGTAATGGGTACAACCCAGCACTATTGATTGCACCGAGGCCTCCAGAAGAGGCTGGAGATAGCCAATGGCTGCACTGCGCAGATCGTCACAGCTCAGGTCCCCTGCCTCGATGAGCGGAACGAAGTCCGGACAGGCCTGCTGCACCACAAGCGTTCCCGGATGAAGGGCTTCGATGCTTTCTCTGTAAGCACCGGATGCGACGGTCGCTGGAGTGGCCAACACACCCACCCGCGACTCCTGCACCATGGCGGCAGCGGCGCCGATGAGACCGACCACTGGAACACCGGCCTGCCCTTCAGCCACATCCCGGGCGAGAGCATTGGTGGTGTTGCAGGCCATCACCACAGTGGTGACCTGCTGATGACGGAGCCAGCCGACGACTTCGGAAGCGATAGCGCGGATCTCGGATGGAGAACGACTGCCGTAGGGGACCCGGGCCGTGTCTCCCAGATAGATCGTGGGGACTCCCCCATGGCGTTCGAGCACACGCCGAAGCACCGTTAGCCCCCCCAGGCCGCTGTCAAACAAACCGAGACGGATGGTCAACGGACCCCCTGCAGATACTCAAGAATGCCGGCTGCAATCGCCAGTGCCAGCCTGCGGCGATGGGACGCTGTGGCGAGCCGAGCTGCATCGATATCACCAGTCACAAATCCCGTTTCCACCAGAGCTGCCGGCATGGTGGTGCGTCGAATCACAAAGAATCGGCCCCGACGCACGCCTCGGTTCGGGCTGCCTGGCGACACATTGAGCACTTGCTGCTGGATATGGGCCGCAAGACGGGCCGATCGCGGATCGGAGAAGTAGAAAGTCTCGATTCCGTTCACATCCGGGCGCGACATGCTGATCGCATTCGCATGAATGCTGACGAACGCTGTGGCCCCAATCCGATTCGCCAGTGAGACCCGTGGTGGCAGGTCTACATCCACTTCAGCCGTGCGCGTCAGGGTCACCTGAACGCCTTTGGCTTCCAGAAGGCGGGCGACCTGCAAGGAGATATCGAGAACGATCTCAGCCTCACGAATTCCGTTGATGCCCACAGCACCGGGGTCAGGACCTCCATGGCCTGGATCCACCACAACCCGGTAGCGCCCTCTGGCTACGTCAGGCAAGCCCGCAGCGTTCACAGGTGTTTGTGTCGGCCGGATGCGCACGCCGCCCCAGCGCCCGCTGCTGGCACGGTTGAGATCCCCTTCGCCGATCGACCGCAACCCCTGGGTGGGAAGCCCCTCAAACATCAATTTCCATCGATCCGGTGCCGTCCCCACCAGCCGCAGGTTCCCGGGGTCAAGCGTCACCCCCTGCTGAAACTCGATCACAAGCCGGGTGGCTCCAGGCGTTGGCTTGCCAAGGCGGATCTCACGAACCGGCCCCGACCCTGGAATCCGCCTCGGACGGCTGAGCTCACCAGGAAAATCAATCCAAACCCGCGGCCCCTGACGACGATCACCGGCCTCGAAGAACGCGTCCAGACGCGCACCGGTGGACGTGCGCAGCTGCAGAACCCCATCCTTTCCAAAGGACCAGGCCGCTAAAGCACTGGCCGCCCGAACGGGCAAGCCCACGAACCATCCCGCCGACTGCAGAGCAGCAGCAAGTAGCAGTGCGGTGAAACGACGGGGCAGCCGGGGCATGACCAAGCTCAGAACACCGTGGTTCGGCGGTGCTGCAGGCAAGGCATCTGACTGCGAATGCGCGCGAGGTGATCCAGATCCACTGGAGCGACGGCAGCGCCCTGGGACACACCGGCATCGGCCAGAACGGTGCCCCAAGGATCGATCACCATGGAATGACCATGGCTGAACCGACGAGCGCCATCGCTGCCTGTCTGCGCTGGAGCGAGCACATAAGCCGTGTTCTCGATCGCACGGGCCTGCAGCAGCACCTGCCAGTGGTCTTTACCCGTGAAAGCCGTAAACGCAGCTGGAATCATCAGCAACTCGGCTCCGGCGCCGACGAGATGGCGATAGAGCTCAGGGAAGCGCACGTCGTAGCAAATGGACACCCCCACCCGACACAGTCCAGGCACATCCACCACCGGAGGAAGGGTGTAACCAGGGGTGAAACTGCTGGATTCCCTGTAGGAACTTCCGTCGGGCAGGTCCACATCGAAGAGGTGGATTTTGTCGTAACTGGCAAGGATTTGACCATCCCGTCCCACCAACTGAGCTCTCTGCCATGTGTGAGCACCATCACCCACTGGAACGGGAAATCCCCCGCCGAGAATCACCACCTGGTAGCGACGCGCCATGGTGATCAGGAACTGGGACGCCTGATCGGCGAGTGCCGGTGCGATCGCGAGACGCTGCTCAGGTTCACCGATGAAGGCGAAATTCTCAGGAAGTCCGATCAGCTCAGCGCCCCGACGGGCCGCCAGATCAATCTGTTCTTCAGCAGCACTGAAGTTGGTCTCGGGATCTGACGTGCTGGTGAGTTGCACGGCAGCCGCCAGAAAATCACTCACAGCCATCGAATGCGGTCGATGCAAATGGTATGGCTGCTCAGACGTGGATGGCTCTTAAAACCCCTGGTTCAGTCTGCGTTGGCACCACACTCAACTGATCCAGACCGGCGCAGCAACTGAAATCGGCGTCGTGATTCCCCAGGCGCGTCAGTCGCTGGCCGTGGGACGCGACGCGCAAGCAGGCCTCAGGGTCGTGCTTCCACTGCGCCCAAAGGGCCAGGGCCGCCTGCAGTTCATCGTTGGCGACCTGGGCTCCTGAAGCCACCAGTGCCTCGGCCAGTGCCCCTGCCGCCAGAGAATCCTCAAGTGAATAGGTGCCTTCCCATCCACTGCCCACCATCCACAGACGCTCCGGTTTGTCGTGCAGGAGTCGCTGCGCCACCGCCAGGCGGTTGGGGAGAGCCACCGTCATCACCACGGACACATCACGCACCCGCTGAAGAGCGCGCGTGCCATTGGTGGTGCTCATGAACAGGCGTTTTCCCTGCACCACTTCCGGAATCACAGCAACAGGAGAATTCCCGAGATCGAATCCTTCAAGCATCTGGCCGCCTCGCTCTCCCAGCAGCAAACGGGATTGCTCAGGCCAGTTTCGCGACTGCAAGCGCAGCTCATCCAGATCGGCGAAGGCCTGAACCGCCTCGGCTCCGTTATGGAGTGCCCAGGCGATGGTGGTGGTGGCACGCAGCACATCAATCACCACAGCAGCATCAGGTCCATCCGGCGCGCCAATGGCATCAGGAACATCGGCCGCCACATGGAAATAGGAAAGCTGCATGGCCACGCTCATGATCCGCGTGCGTCACAGTACCGAGACCACCCACCGCTGAGGTGTTGTCTTCATGGCTCTGTTCCGCCCCGGCCCCGGCACCCGGGATCTGCGTTCCTTCATCCAACTCTTGGAAGAGCGTGGACAACTGAGGCGGATCCAGGCTCCCGTCGATCCCGATCTTGAACTGGCCGCCATCGCCGATCGCGTTCTGGCCAATGGTGGGCCGGCGCTTCTCTTCGAGAACGTGATCGGCTCCTCCATGCCGGTGGCCGTGAACCTGCTCGGAACGGTGGAACGGGTGGTGTGGAGCATGGGCCTCGAGCGGCCAGAGCAACTGGAGGAGCTTGGAGAGCGGCTGGCCCTGCTGCAACAGCCCCGTCCTCCCAAAGGGCTTGGAGAAACCAAGAAGTTCGCGCGGGTCTTCTGGGATCTGGTGAAAGCACGACCCGACCGGGATCTGCTGCCTCCATGCCGCCAACAGATTTTCAAAGGGGATGAGGTTGATCTCGGCCAGATCCCTCTGATCAGGCCCTGGCCAGGGGATGCAGGCGGCGTGATCACCCTCGGACTGGTGATCACCAAGGACCCGGAAACCGGAGTGCCGAACGTTGGCGTGTATCGGCTGCAAAGGCAATCGGTCAACACCATGACGGTGCACTGGTTGAGCGTGCGTGGTGGTGCGCGCCACCTGCGCAAAGCCGCAGCCATGGGCAAAAAACTCGAGGTAGCTGTGGCCATCGGCGTGCACCCACTGCTGGTGATGGCCGCGGCCACTCCGATCCCCGTGCAACTGAGTGAGTGGCTTTTCGCAGGGATCTATGCGGGCGAAGGGGTTCGGCTCTCACCCTGCAAGACCCTCGATCTGCAGGTCCCAAGCCACAGCGAGGTGGTGCTGGAAGGAACGATCACTCCTGGTGAGGTCCTGCCTGACGGCCCCTTCGGCGATCACATGGGGTTCTACGGCGGCGTCGAAGACTCCCCCCTGGTGCGCTTCCACTGCATGACACAGCGCCGTGATCCGATCTTCCTCACCACGTTCAGCGGCCGGCCACCAAAGGAAGAAGCGATGCTGGCGATCGCTCTCAACAGGATCTACACGCCGATCCTGAGGCAACAAATTCCTGAAATCAAGGATTTCTTCCTGCCTATGGAAGCCCTCAGCTACAAGCTGGCGGTGATCTCGATCGACAAGGCCTATCCAGGGCAAGCAAAGCGGGCGGCCATGGCCTTCTGGAGTGCACTTCCCCAGTTCACGTACACCAAATTTGTTGTGGTGATCGACAGCCATCTGAATGTGCGTGATCCCAGGCAGGTTGTTTGGGCCATCGCTGCTCAGGTGGACCCGCAGCGGGATCTCTTTGTGCTCGAGAACACGCCATTCGACACCCTCGACTTCGCCAGCGAGCAGCTTGGCCTGGGCGGACGCATGGCCATCGATGCCACCACCAAGATCGGCCCGGAGAAAAATCACGACTGGGGAGAGCCCCTGAGCCGCCCCGAGGATCTCGAACAACGGGTGTCAGACCGGCTGGAGGAACTGGGGCTGGACGATCTGGCGGCTCAAGAGCCGGATCCGAGCCTGTTCGGCTACGCCCTCGATGCTCTCCTGCAGAACCGACCCATAGGATCGCGGGCATCCAAACCTTCCTGAACCACGTGACGGGATCCACCGCCGCTGCCCGTGAATTGAAAGCAGGCGGAAGCCTCAAGGGGCGTGTCAGGGTCCCGGGAGACAAGTCGATCTCCCACAGGGCCCTGCTGTTCGGAGCCATTGCCGAGGGTGAAACCACCATCGAAGGCTTACTTCCTGCGGAAGACCCAATCAGCACCGCCGCCTGCCTGAGGGCGATGGGAGCTGCCATCAGCCCGATTGCTGAAGGTGACTTAATCCGCGTCACCGGAGTCGGCCTCGATGGACTGCAGGAGCCAGACACCGTGCTCGACTGCGGCAACTCCGGCACCACCATGCGCCTGATGCTCGGGCTGCTGGCAGGCCGTCACGGGCGCCACTTCGTTCTCACCGGTGATGCCTCACTACGCAGACGACCGATGCAACGTGTGGGCCACCCCCTGGCCATGCTCGGCGCCGAGGTCCGAGGCCGTGGTGATGGCAACTATGCGCCGTTAGCGGTGCAGGGTCGCCGGCTGCGGGGGGCCGTGGTGGGAACCCCTGTGGCCAGTGCCCAGGTGAAATCGGCATTGCTGCTGGCGGCACTCACCGCCGAAGGTGCCACCACAGTGATCGAACCCGCTCCCTCCAGAGACCACAGCGAGCGCATGCTGAAAGCGTTCGGAGCCGATCTCAGCGTGGGAGGAGAAATGGGGCGACACATCCTTGTGCAGCCAGGTTCTCAGCTGAAGGGACAGCACGTGGTGGTCCCAGGCGATATCAGTTCGGCAGCCTTCTGGCTGGTGGCCGGTGCCCTGGTTCCAGGCGCTGATCTCACCGTGGAGAACGTGGGGTTGAACCCCACCCGCACCGGCGTGCTGGATGTGCTGGAACAGATGGGAGCGAAGATCGAGGTGCTCAACCGCCGCGATGTGGCTGGAGAGCCCGTCGGCGATCTGCGCGTGACCTGCGGCCCACTGCAACCATTCCGCTTCGGGGAGGAGATCATGCCCAGGCTGTTGGATGAAGTGCCGATCCTCACGGTGGCGGCCTGTTTTTGCGACGGCGAAAGCCACATCAGCGGAGCCGCCGAGCTTCGAGTGAAGGAAACAGATCGCCTGGCCGTGATGGCCCGTCAACTCAAGGCCATGGGCGCTGACATCGTTGAAACTCCCGACGGTCTGGTGATTCGCGGAGGCCGTCCCCTGCGAGGGGCGGAGTTGGACAGTGAAACGGATCACCGCGTGGCAATGAGTTTGGCGGTGGCATCGCTGCTAGCCAGCGGTGACTCAACACTGGATCGAAGCGAGGCCGCGGCGGTGTCTTACCCCTCGTTCTGGGATGACCTTGCCCGACTGCGGACCTGACCTCGGACCACTGCACGCCTATCCGACTGCGGACGGGAGTTTCAGCCTGCAAAGCGAGCGGTTTGGTGAGGCCTTTCACAACTCCGCCGGGGCCCGCAACGAAGCCATTGCCAAGTTCGCCGTGCCAGCCCAGCTGGAGCGATTCCGCAACGGGACACCGCTCAGGGTTCTGGATGTCTGCGTCGGGCTTGGATACAACAGCGCCGCGGTGCTGGAAGCGCTGCCCTCACCAGCTCCAGAGCTGATGTGGTGGGGGCTGGAGCTTGACCGGCGACCTCTGGAGCTGGCCTTAGCCCAGCCGGAATTCCGCAGCAGCTGGTCGCCATCCGTCCTGCAGATCCTCGAACAGATGCGTGATCACGGGGGTTGGCATCACAACCGAAGCAGCGGCGAGCTGCTCTGGGGAGACGCCCGGCGCATGCTGCAGGAGATCCCCGGAGACCAGTGTTTTGATCTGATCCTCCAGGACGCCTTCTCACCGCAGCGCTGTCCAGAGTTATGGACTGAAGAGTTCCTGGCAGACCTGGCCGGACGTCTGGCAGCAGGCGGACGTCTGCTGACCTACAGCCGTTCAGCGGCGGTGAGGGCCAGCCTGCGACGAAACGGTTTGACGCTGTTGTCGCTCCTGCCAGCTCCCGGTGAACGGCCAGGCTGGAGCAGCGGCACGATGGCCGTGCGGCCCGGACCGCCGATTCCAGTTGCTGGACCGGGCTGGAGAGCGCTGTTGGCTATGGAGGAAGAGCACCTCCACACCCGTGCTGCCGTGCCTTTTCGTGATCCCAGCAGCGCTGACGACAGCGCTGTCATCCTGCGGCGACGGAGCCTGGAACAGGCGAGCTGCAACCTCGAAGCGACCAATGCCTGGCAAAGGAGGTGGCGGCAAGACGCCACCAGCTGATGCCGGTAGATTCCCCGGGTTCGTTCTGCAGACCATGCTCGCCGTTGCCGTTCTGGCCGCAGGAAAAGGCACTCGAATGAAGAGTGCGCTGCCGAAGGTGCTGCAGCCCCTGGCAGGAGCCACGCTGGTGGAACGGGTGCTCGCCAGTGCCAGAACGCTGGCACCAGAACGCCGGATCCTGATCGTGGGGCATCAAGCCGAACGCGTGGAGGAGCAACTGAATCATCTCGGAGGTTTGGAATTCGTTCTCCAGCAACCGCAGAACGGAACCGGACACGCCGTTCAGCAATTAATCGCTCCCCTTCAGAGCTTTAGCGGGGAATTGCTGGTCCTGAATGGAGACGTTCCCCTGCTTCGGGCCGAAACCATTGAGCAGCTGGTGGCAACGCACCGCAACAGCGGTGCCGACGTGACATTGCTCACTGCGCGGCTGGAGGATCCAACTGGATACGGGCGCGTCTTCGCCGATGACGACGGGCGGGTGAGCGCCATTGTTGAGCATCGTGATTGCACGGAAGCGCAGCGACGCAACACCCTGACCAACGCCGGCATCTACTGCTTCAACTGGAGCAAGCTCCTGGACGTGCTGCCCAACCTCAGCACCGACAACGACCAGGGTGAGCTGTATCTCACCGATACCGTCTCAATGCTGGAGCGGGCCATGCATCTGGAGGTGGCGGATGCCGATGAAGTGAACGGAATCAACAACCGACGTCAGCTGGCCCAGTGCGAAACGCTCCTCCAGCAGCGCCTGCGCGAACACTGGATGGATCAGGGCGTGACCTTCGTGGATCCAGCCAGCTGCACCCTGAGTGAGTCCTGCCGGTTTGGACGCGACGTTGTGATCGAACCCCAGACCCATCTGCGCGGTGTGTGCAGCATCGGCGACAACTGCCGCCTCGGACCTGGCAGCCTGCTTGAAGATTCCGAGCTGGCCGAAAATGTCACCGTGCTGCATTCGGTGATTCGCGGCGCCAAAGTCGCCCGAGATGTGGCGATTGGCCCCTTTGCCAACCTGAGGCCGGCGGCAGACATCGGTGAAGGTTGCCGTATCGGCAACTTCGTTGAAGTGAAGAAGAGCACCCTGGGCGCGGGCAGCAAGGTGAACCACCTGAGCTACATCGGTGATGCAGAGCTTGGAGCAGACGTGAATGTGGGCGCTGGAACGATCACCGCGAATTACGACGGTGTCAACAAACACCGCACCGTGATCGGAGACCGAAGCAAGACGGGAGCCAATTCGGTTCTGGTCGCCCCGGTCACCATCGGCAACGATGTGACGATCGGTGCTGGTTCCACGATCACCAAGGATGTTGCGAATGGTTCCCTGGCCCTGGGGCGTGCCAAACAATGGGTGAAAGAGGGCTGGAATTCCTGAAAAAAACGTGATTGTGCTGGATTAAGAGTCAGCGATTCCGCATCAAATTGCGCCTCTGAGAAGAAAAGATCAAGGAAGAATTAACCCCCAAGAAACTTATTCAAATCACCAGATTCTCTTCACGAACTGATGATGGCAAAAGGCCATTCATGCGTGAGGTTGGAAGTATCCATCCACTGGATCCATGCACGATCACAAGCGCTACACCGTGCGCTACCGCGATGCCAACAGCAATCGCATCGAAGGCTGCTATTACGCCGGCGATGCTTTTGAGGCTCGGGTCCTGGCCATGGAGATGATCAAGTACATCAAAGACCATCCCAACGCCATCGATCTGATCCGCTGCGAAGAAGGCCACTCCAGCCTGGTTGCCGCCTGATCACCCGATCAGCTTGGTCTGCAGGGGAGGAATCAGGCGCTCCAGCGCCACTCCACGGCTGGCCTTGAGAAGCACTGTGTCTCCAGGCTTCAACCAACCCGCCAGAGGAAGGGCCGCCTGTTCAGGAGTCTGAACCCTTTCAAAACGGGCGAGGGAGCCAGCGGTGGCTTCCATCGCGTCGCCTTCTTCACCGCCTGCGACGACCACCAGTCCATCAAGCTTGAGGTCAACAACCTTCTGAGCCACCCTCTGGTGCAATTCAACGCTGCGACTGCCGAGCTCCAGCATGGTTCCCAAAACCGCAAAACGACCTCCCGGTTGGTGAGCGAGCAACTCCAGGGCTGCAAACACCGCTTCCGGTGACGCGTTGTAGGTCTCATCGAGCAGGGAAACGCCGCCCACAGCCAGGCGTCTGTTCCGTCCGCCCGTCATCGCAACATCGATGGCCTCGAGGGATTGCAGGGGCACCTTGAGTTCCAAGGCGACCGCCAGAGCCAGCATGAAATTACGGGCATTGTGTCGCCCCTCGAGAGGACAGCGAAACCGCATTCCTTGAAACGCGAGCAACTGATCCTCCAGCTGAAAATTACCCACAAGATCGGGAGCCGGAAGAGCTCCTGAGGTCAGTCCACTCACCTCAGGGCCATCCTCGGGCTCATCCCCCTCGAGGGCCACGCGCAAAATGCGGCCCGTCCAGCACCTCGACAACGCATCCTCCAGAAGCGCATCACCAGCCGGAATCACCACAACGCCACGCGTTGACAGTGCCGCGGTGATTTCACATTTGGCGGAAGCAATGGCCGCACGGCTCCCAAGCCGTCCGATATGCGCCGTGCCGATATTGGTGATCACAGCGATCTCCGGTTCAGCACAACACGAGAGACGTTCAATCTCACCGGCTCCACGCATGCCCATCTCCACAACCACCGCCGCATGGCCGCGGTGGGCACCAAGAAGGGTGAGGGGCACACCGATGTCGTTGTTGTTGTTGCTATCGCTGGCTTGCACATCGCCCAGGGGAGCCAGCGCCGAGCGAATCAATTCACGGGTGGTGGTCTTTCCGGCCGATCCGGTCACCGCCACCACGGCTGCGTTCAGTTGGCGGCGATGGAGGGTGGCCAGCTGTTGGTAGGCCTCGAGCGTATCCGCCACTTTCCAGTGCAGCAGGCCGCCTGGTACTGCATGGGCGCAATCGCTGGCCACGAAGGCAGCCTGAGCTCCTCTCTCAACAGCAGTGCTGAGAAAGCGATGACCATCGAATCGCTCCCCCCGCAGTGGGATGAAAAACGATCCTGGCTCCAGCGTGCGGCTGTCGGTGCAGACCGGTCCGAGGGCCTTGGACAGATCCGGTAATGGCCCACCCGTCCAGAGGGGCTGCCCCCAGAGCTCCACCAGCTGGGAGAGCTGCAGTGTCACGGTGTTTTCTGCGGATCGAACATGATCATGCCTCTGCCGACGCGGGATGGCCTTGCCAGCAGATGGTGGCCAGCATCCTCAAGGGTGAGATCGTCATACCCCTCCTCCTGAAGCTGTTGCCACCAGGCTTCAGCGCGATCATGCCGTTGGGATGGCGCAAGGGCCAGCCACTGCTTGGTATCAAGCGTGAGCACAGCCCCATTGCGCTCCGGAACCGGTTGCGCTGTCAGCAGCAGACCCTCCGGGATGGCGGAATCACGATCCACAGCAGCGAGAAGGCTTAGGAGGGGCGTGACCTGCAACAGCGGGGGCTCCGGCTCGGCGGCCACAGGGTCAGCAACCACAGGGTCAGCAACCATGGGATCGGGTAGCTCAGGCTCCGGGATCGCTGCCAGAGGTCTGGCCTCGGGCAGCGGTGTGGTGAGAATGCGCTCGATGCCTGGAGGCTCGGGGTCCTCCCCAGGTGCTAGCGCTCCCTTGAGTTGCAGTCCCCCCAACACCAGCAAGGAGACGACTAGCACCAGGAGCAGCGGCCAGAACAACGGGGCCAGATCCTGGGGCCAGAACCCCGGTGTGGAGAGATCTCCCTCTCGATTGCGTCGCCAGAGTTCCTGAGCCCGAAGACGCAGATCGGCCAGCGCAGCGGGCACATCACGGCGCAAGGCTTCCCATGGACTCTGGTAGGGAGCTGGTAAGGCGCCTTTGTCCTGGGGTTCAGCCATAGACGATCATCGTCGCTGTTTGCCGAGCAGCCTGGCGAGAGGGTTGCGACTGGTGCGCACCGGCCTGGAAGCACCGAATTGCTCGCTGCTCTCAATGGGGCCTTCATCAGAGGGTGAGAGAGCCTGTGGGGATCCACCGTGACGGGAGGGATCGGCCTCCTGCCCCTGGGAGAACTGTTCCACCGCAGCGGCATCAGGACTGGGCTCCTTGAGACCGCAGACGTCGCGGTACAGATGGTCGTACTCCAATGCTGAGCGGGCCCAGCTGTAATCCTGCTCCATCCCGCGCCGCTGAAGCTCCTTCCAACTCTCCTGATGGCGGAAGGCCTCCCAGGCCCTAACCAAAGCGGTATAGAAATCCACAGGTTCAAACCGGTCAAAGCAGAATCCCGTTCCGGTCTTCTGCCGGGGATCGTGGGGAGGCACCGTATCCACCAACCCGCCGACCTTGCGCACCACAGGCACGCAGCCGTAGCGCATCGCATAGAGCTGGCTAATGCCGCAGGGTTCAAAGCGGCTGGGCATCAGGAAGGCATCGCTTCCTGCATAGATCAAACGCGAGAGAGCGTCGTCGTAGGCAAGGAAGACAGCAACACGCCCTGGGTGGCGTGAGGCCAGTTGCCACAGACCGGACTCCAGACCGCGATCCCCGGTTCCGAGAACAACAATCTGCGAGTCGGTGTAGGCGAGCAGGCGATCGGCCACTTGCAGCAGCAGATCCACTCCCTTTTGATCCACCAGACGGCTCACCATGCCCACCAGGAAGGTGTCAGGGTTCACAGCCAGTCCCATGCGTTCCTGCAGGACCTGTTTGCAGGTGGCTTTCCCAGCCAGGTTGGTGGAGCTGAAGTTCTCGGGCAGAGCCTTGTCGGTAGCTGGATTCCAGGCCTCTAGATCGATGCCGTTGAGAATGCCGCGCAACTTTCCTGAGATGTAGTTGAGCAAACCCTCCAACTTCTCGCCGTATTCAGAGGTGCGAATTTCCTGGGCATAGGTGGGCGACACGGCGTTAACCCCCTCGGCGTAAAGAAGCGCAGCCGCCATGGTGTGGTCTCCCTGCATGTACCAGGGACACCAGGTGATGCGATCCAGCTTCCAGCGCCAGGGTCCCTGGTACTTGAGGTTATGGATCGTGAACACCGTGCTGATCTCAGGGTCCTGGTGCATCCACACCGGAATCATGCCGGTGTGCCAGTCGTGGCAATGCAGAACCTGGGGCTTCCAGACGTTCCAGGAGAATTCGGCCGCTGCACTGGCAAAAAAGGTGAACCGCCAGTCTTCATCCTCGCCGCCGTAGATCCGCTCGGGATCGAAGACGGGGTGACCCACCAGGTAAAGCGGTAAACCATTCGTGGGGTGTCGCGTCTCGAAGACAGCGAATTCCGTGCCCATGGTCTGGGCCCGCCAGATCGGTTCCGCAGGGATATCCAGAGAGCTCCAGAGCTTGCCGTAGCCAGGCATGATCAGGCGCACATCGTGACCGAGCTGCGCCAGGGCCGGCGGCAGCGAGCCGACCACATCGCCCATGCCGCCCACCTTCACCATCGGTGCACATTCAGCGGCAGCAAAGAGCACGCGCATGGTCAGTCAAACCGGTTGGGCGGCGCGACTTTAAGCGTATTCAGCTGGGTTCAGAGGTCGGTCAAGGGAGCACTGTCACCGGAGTGCCGACCCGCACCATCTCAAAAATCTCCTGAACGTTCTCTTCGTAGAGACGCACACAGCCATGGGACACGGCCCGTCCCACCGTCCAGCGGTAGGGGGTGCCGTGAAACCCCGCCACCGTGCAGCCGTCGATATCGAGATACTGCTCACCATCCCAGCCTGTGCGGCCCTTGCAGTCGCGATGGAATCCGATCCAACGGGATCCCAGCGGGTTGGTTTCCACCTCGGGGCCCAGCAGTTCACCGCTTACGGGATGGGTCCATACCGGCTCCTTCACCATCTGCATCACCCGGAACCGCCCGGCAGGAGTTTCCCAGCCGACCGTGCCCACGGCCGCAGGGAATCGGCGCGTTAGCAAACCATCGTGGAGCACAAGCACCTGCCGGTGCTGGCGATCGAGCACGAGCTGCAGACCCACACGCTGCAAAAGATCCGAAGGGACGCGGGCCATCGAATCGGCATCGCTGACCGGTGCCGCAAGGGGAGGAATCGGATCCGGTTCCCGTTGTGCTGGAGCCTCATCGACTTCAGCCTTGGAAACTTCCGCCGCCTGAACAGACCGCATCAAGGGCAGCGGAGTGAGCGCAGCCAGGGCGAGCAGTCCGATGGTTGCTGGAAGGATGCGTTGGAGCATCGCGGCGCCGAAACGAGGTGAACGATGCAACTTTTTTAGCTAAGGGAGCCAGGGGGAGCCTGAGAAATCAGGATCCCGCTTCTCAAGGAACGCGTTGCGCCCCTCCTGCCCCTCCTCCGTTCGGTAGAAGAGATGGGTGGCCTGACCGGCCAGTTCCTGAATGCCTGCCAGGCCATCGGTTTCGGCATTGAAGGCGGCTTTCAGGCAGCGAATCGCCGTGGGGCTGTGCTGAAGGACCTCCTGAGCCCAACGCACGCCTTCGGCTTCGAGCTTGTGCAGCGGAACGATGGCATTGATCAATCCCATTCGCAGGGCCTCCTCCGCCCCATAGCGACGGCAGAGAAACCAGATTTCCCTGGCCTTGCGTTGACCCACGACCCGGGCCAGATAGCCCGCACCGAAACCGCCATCAAAGCTGCCGACCCGCGGGCCGGTCTGTCCGAACACGGCATTCTCTGCGGCAAGGCTGAGATCACAGAGCAGATGCAGCACCTGCCCCCCACCGATGGCATACCCAGCCACCAGGGCGATCACCACCTTGGGGAGGCTGCGAATGATCCGCTGCAGATCGAGCACATTCAGCCTAGGCAGGCCTTCCTCATCGAGATAGCCGCCATCACCACGCACACTCTGGTCGCCGCCGGCGCAGAAGGCGTAGCCACCGTCATCCGCAGGACCAACGCCGGTGAACAGCACAACGCCGATGCTGCTGTCATCGCGGATGCGGGTGAAGGCATCACAGAGTTCCACCACCGTGCGCGGGCGAAAGGCGTTGCGCTTGTGCGGGCGATTGATGGCCACCCGCGCGATGCCCGGCTGGGCTCGATCCAACAGCACATCGCTGTAGTCCCCCCAGGGGTGCCACACCACGCCCGGATCACCAGGAAGCACGGATCGGGAGGTGGGATCAGCCATAGAGGCGGAGAGGATCAGTCTTCTTTTGTACTGCCTTGATCACCGCAGAGCGCCTGCTGCACCTGTCGCCGCAACGTCTGCCGCAAAGCGGCATCAGCAATCCGGTTCGTGCAGACCCGCAGCAGCACTGGTCGCCTCTGGTCCAGTCCCCACTCCAGGGCATGGGGCAAATCCTCAAGGCAGGCCAGCTGACGGGTGGGCACACCGTGAGCCCTGGCCAACGCCAGCGGATCCACCGCCTGGGGCATGGCGAACAGATGGTCGAACTCAGCTGCCGAGCCGGTTGGAATCGGCAGTTGCCCGAAGATGCCGCCGCCGCCGTTATCAATCAGCAGCACCAACAAAGGTGGTGCTGAGGCCGACGCCAGCAGCCAGCCATTGCTGTCATGCAGGAGAGCCAGATCGCCAGTGAGCAGCAGCAGGGGGCCGAGCTCCCGAGAAAGACCGACGGCAAGGGACAGGGTCCCATCGATGCCGGAGGCTCCGCGGAAACTGAAGCAACGGCGTTGGCCGGAATCTGCAGCCGCAAAGGCCTGCCAGTCCCGCACGGGACTGCTGGCGGCCAGCATCACCGGCAGGGCTGGCGGCAACAACCGAGGCAGACGCCGCATCAAGGCCGGTTCGCTGACGGGGCCTGCCTGGGGGAACGGCTGGGCAAGCGCACGCTCCACGACCGCCTCCAGAGCACGCCAGGCCGTGAGCAAGGCGCTGGGGCATTCCCCAGAGCACACCTGCTGGGGGGAGAAACTTTGCCACCAACTGGAGAGCCCAAGGCTGCACTGGTCTGCCAGGCCCAGGGGGTCGAGGCCGCGGCAGTCTCCCTCGCTGATCAGCAGTTGGCCTGGTCCCAGCGCGCGCAGCCAGGCTTCAAGCCGGCGGCTGGCCGGGAGAGGACCGAGGCGCAACACCTGAAGCGACGGCTTAGGCGTGGGCAATCCGGCCGGCAACATCAGGTCCCAATGGCGGATCACCCCCGGTAGGTCCTGGGGTGCAGCAGCCAGAGGATCCAACAGAACAGGCCAGCCGCTGGTGAGGGCCAACTCCTGCAACGCCCGCTGGTAAGCCGGAAGGTCCGCCTTCAGACCACGCCAGGGTCCTGCCACCACCACGCCCGGACGGGACCAGTCCGGAACCGGACCATCCCAGGGTGTGGGGAGTGGCTCAGCAGGACAACGCTCGCCACCAACGCCAGACAGGGGTTGCCACGCCGACCAAAACGCCTGCTGCTCGCTCTCGCTGGGATGGAGTGGTTCCTCAAACGGCACATTCAGGTGCACGGGCCCAGCCGATCCCAGCGCCCTCTCCCAGAGCGTCGACGCCAGGGTCTGCAGCTGAACGTCGCCCTGGTGGTGAAGCCCCTCGCCTGGGGTGCTCAGAAACGCGCGGCAAACAGGAGCAAGAAACTGCTCCTGATTCACGGTTTGGTTGGCGCCGCAGTCCTTCAGGCGCGTCGGTCGGTCGGCCGTGAGCAGCAGCAGGGGAATGCAGGAACGATCAGCCTCGACGGCTGCGGGCAGAAGATTGGCCACAGCCGTCCCAGACGTGGTGATCACCGCTGTGGCACGACCGGACGCCAGGGCGAGCCCAAGGGCATGAAAACCAGCTGAACGCTCATCGATCGCGGTCACCAACGTCAGCCCCCCCTGCCTGGCCAAGCCGCCGGCCGCAAGGGCCAGAGGAGCGGAGCGGCTGCCAGGGCAGAGAACAATCTGCTGAAGTCCCCGGTGCTGCAGATGGGCCAGCAGGCTGACGGCGGCCCTGAGATTGGCGGTGGCGTGGCTCAGACCAGTCGTCGGCGCTGATGCGATCCTCGTTCAGCGTCTGCCCCCTGGGCCCCCCCTCGATGCCCAGCCAACCCGATCAGTCCGACCCACGCCGCAGTGGCTGGTTCTCCCTGCTCCTGTGGGTTCTTCTGGCACTACTGCTGCGATGGCAGGTGCTGGAACCCCGTTGGATCCCATCGGGGTCGATGCTGCCAACCCTGCAGCTGCAGGATCGGATTCTGGTGGAGAAGCTGAGGCCGCGATTCGATCGCGCCACACACCAGACGCTGCCCCTCAACAGCATCGTCGTGTTCGGCGTCCCCCCCCAGCTCGTGGCTGCAGGCTATGACCCGGATGCAGCGCTGATCAAACGGGTGGTGGGTTTGCCAGGCGATCAGCTCGAGGTCCGCGATGGACAGCTGCTGCGCAACAACAGTGTGGTGAACGAGCCCTGGCTGAACGAAGCGATCAACTACGCCATGCCGCACGTCACCGTGCCGGATGGAGCGTTGTGGGTGATGGGCGACAACCGCAATGCCAGCCTCGATTCCCACCTGTGGGGACCCCTACCAGACAACCTTGTGATTGGAACAGCGGTTTGGCGTTACTGGCCACTGGCACGGTTCGGTCCGATTCGGTTCTCACTCCCGGATGCAGCTGTGATGCAGCACACAGCTGCGATAGGTTCAGGGTCCTGACAGAGAGCGGCGGGATGTTCAACCCAGAATTCCTGACCACAGACAGCCAGGACGGACAGCCCGTCAACGGATTGATTCAGTACCTGCAGGATCAATCTCCTGATGTACTGCAACGTGTGGCGAAATCAGCCAGCAACGACATTCAGGATGTGATCCGTCACAACGTGCAGGGGCTGCTGGGGATGCTTCCCGGAGAGCAGTTCGAGGTGAAGGTCACCGCCAATCGCGACAACCTGGCCAACATGCTTGCTTCCGCAATGATGACGGGATACTTCCTGCGTCAGATGGAGCAGCGCAAGGAACTGGAAGAAGCGATGTTCGGCGACGATGAGATGGCCATCGGCCCAGACGACGAACTCAATCTGTGAACGGGTCCTGCGGCACCAGCTTGGTGCGCAGCAGCGTTCTGTCGATCCCTGCAAGAAAGGTCCAGCTGGCCTGATCTGGAGCCCAGGGCCTCTGGAGAAGCTCCTCTTTAAAGCCAGCGGCCACCTCAGGGGTGAACACAAGAGGGGCGCTGTAGTGCGCCGGCACAAGCCAACGCATGGAGTCAAGGCCTGCCAATGCATCCAACCAACGGAGCAAGGCTTGGCGAGCCCTCGGCAGTACTAACCGCTCCAAAACCGGAGCGACCTGCAGACGCGGTGCAGGGTCCCCCATCAAGGCCGCCGCCGCCTGTTGCCAGCCGTCCTTCCAGGAAAAAGGATAGAGCCCGAAGTGCTCACGGGGCGAGCGCAAACCGGGACGAAACGCCTGGCGAAGCACCTGTTGCAACGAAGGAACGTCCAGCGGTTCCGGCCTCAAGTAGGAGGCGAACAGCACAAGCCGGGCCCAACCGCGACGGCGTGCTTCAACTGAATCCAGAAGCGGCTCATCGCCCCGCTCGCGGGCATGGAACAACAGCGGGGTGGGGTCTGGATCGAACACCGCGGAGGGCTCAGCACTGATCCCCACCAGTGCATCGGTCACCAGAAGGGCCCCGGAAGGACGGTGAAAACAGCTGATCTC
This sequence comes from Synechococcus sp. MEDNS5, assembly GCF_014279875.1. NCBI lineage: Bacteria > Bacillati > Cyanobacteriota > Cyanophyceae > Synechococcales > Synechococcaceae > Synechococcus > Synechococcus sp. MEDNS5. The sequence continues at coordinate 941,043 of NZ_CP047952.1, read as the reverse complement.
CTGAAATCGCCCCACGCCGAGGTCCAGTGGACCGAGAGAGACCCAGTTGCAGATCTCTGGATGGGGCACCCCGTCGTCGAGCAGAACCCGGGTGCGACGTTTCGGCACTCCTAACCAGCTGAGGGGAAGTTGCACAGGGAAACTCCACTGGCCAGGGCACACCCACAGATCGGCCTGCGGGAACGCGCGAGCCAGGGGGCCAAGAGGAAGCTTGTGCTCGAGCCCCGATGCCGTCGGCATCACGATGGTCTGCACGGGGCCATGCACAGCCTCAAGATCCGCGAGTTTCTTCAGCAGCTCCCGGGTGGGCGGCAGGGGATTCACCAACATCAACCCGCCGGGAACCCTCACCACCGTGAGACGAATCGGCACAGCCACGTAATACACCCCTTGAAGCTGCTCAAAGCTCCAGACCTCACCGGAAATAAGCTCTTCGGCATGCGTGGCTCGCCGGCCATAGGGGTAGAGCGGCAGCAGCGGCCACCAGGGCCAGTGTTGGTCCTCAGATTCAACGCCGTTTGCTCTCACCAAGACCAAGTTCAATCCCCACAGTCTGCTGAGTTATGCGGATAACCAAGGCGACGTTAAGTCGACCTTTCGAGATTAGTGCGAGGTGTTGACCGATCTTCAAAGTACAAGGCACAACCTCGTTCCTCGAATCATTGCTTCAGCGCAATGCCAAGGGTTCAATCCGGCCATCCTTCTCGATACCAAGTTGAATCGGTCTTGGAGCTCCTAAAGCAGGCAGTGTCACTTCAACCCAAAGGGTGCTGCCATCCGTTCGGATTGAAGGATCCTTGACATCGGGTGGAATAAAAAAGGCTAATTCTGGCCCAGGATTAACTACCAGCGATCCCTCACTCAGCCGGATTTCTCCGAGATGATTGTTTAATCCTGCTCGAACCTTCTGTACAGCCTGAAGCCGATCCGCCTCAACGCGAAGCTTCACATGTTGCCAGGATCCAACTAGGTCAAGGGTAGAAACGTCCGACCTGGTCGGAACAAAAGGCACCACCATATTCAAGGTGATGTAACGCCCTCGAATCGGCAGGTTTGGATCAACTGGTGCCGTTGGCACCCAGGCTCTAGGACTGATCTGACGATCGAACCAAAACAGCAACCCAGTTGAAAGCATCAGGGCGGCTTGAACACCAGCAAGTAGAAGACCTGGTCTCCATCGAACTCGACTGTTCATGACATCTATGACGGAGGATTGGGAGGAAGATTGGGAAGCAGAGCTTGTCGCAATCTGTTTAAGCCCCATCCACCAACTAAAAAGAACATGCCAAGCCCCAAAAGGGAGAGTGAGCGATCAAAACGACCGATCACCTCAGTGAAATAGAAGCCAATCAGCGTGGTAGCGAGCAGAACGATGCCGATGTTCACCCGCTCTGCTCGGGCCTCAGTACTTCCCCAAAGCATCAAGCCCACAGACCCGACCCCCCACCAAGCAAAACTCAGCACACTGAATCCTTGAACCTGGATCACAAGATCGAGGACCATCCAGATCGCTGCAAGAGCCAGGGGCCAAAAGCGATGGGGTCGTAGCCACCAACCAAGGATGACCGGCCCACCCAGCGTCACGACCCAGACCAGCAATGACAACCAAAGCGGCTGTCCCAAAGCAGGTAAATCCATACCCGTCGCCACTACAGCCCAAGTCACTGCTGCCGGCACCAGAGCAAGACCACCTATCCACATCAACACCGAGCGAGCGGGGGTCAATGGCGTTCGATCAGGTGCTGTGAAATATGTCAAAGCAGTCAGAAGTGCACCAGCAGCAATTGGAACGACGGCCCAGTCCGCTTCAGAGCTCGAAAACCGATCCACTTCGACGATGATCAGTGCGCTGATCCATCCAGGCAGAAGCAGTGAAAGTAAGGCCAATTGGGGCCACTGCCGCAACAACATCCACCCGGCTGCGGCTCCAAAGGACCAGAGCAGTAGGCCCCAACGGAACGACCAGAGGACATCGAGGTGGAAAATCTGAGCGCAGAGAAACACTCCCGCACCAAAAGCCATCGTGCCAACTGCGTGCAAGCCAAGTGCCATCAGCTGAAAACGCTCAGAAAACCAAGCACCACCAGCGTGAAGAGCGATCACGATGAACAGAAGCAGGCTCACGCGCCACAACGGTGGCATCTGATCCCAGTGAGCTGAGACGAAAAGCAGTAAGCCAGCAGCCAACAGCAGTGAACCCAGCAGAATCGTTAAACGAATTGGCACAGTCAAATGACGCACCGATGAATGCTTTGACTGATTGAGCTGGGAGTCTTCCCATCGCTGAATCGCTTCGGCCATATCGGCATCGATCAGCTCAGCTTGCAACCACCGGCGCAGCTGATCACTTAACGATTTGGAAGGATCCATTCAGAAACCACGCTGACATTCATTGTAAAAGCCCCGCTCAGCTGGCTTGACGAATTCTCCTGAAACTTGATGAACAGTCTTTTGCTATCAACATCGTTTCGGTAAAGATCCAGTCCTTGAAGGCTGATGACTTCAGGCTTCAAATCTCTGCCCTTGACGTCCTCAAAAATCAACTGTTGAAGGCAACGCTGGGGTTCAGTTGTATCTCAGCATTGCCCTGAGCTGATAACCCGGCTCATCGCGATAGGTGATGTTGTTGATGCGCCAGCTGCCCTTGCAGTCTTGGTTCATCTCTGAACACGTCGAATCGAGAAAGCGGCCATCACGCATCGGCGTGAGTGCTCGGGGCTGCAGTTGCACACCATCCAGCCCACTTGCACAAAATTCCAGGGACAACTCAGGGACAAGCCCCTCAGACCACTTCCTGTGACTGAGAGCTATGTGGCAGCAGCGGCCAGAAACCCCAGCGCTGATCAGCAGGATTCACACCAGCTCCAGCCACCACGCTCCCCATCAATGCAGTGATTCTGCAGAGGAATGGATCAGACCAGGGGGAAAGCACCAACCGCGGCGCAGAACAGCACTACTCTCTAAGCAAGTGGTGCGTTTATCTGTATGCATTTAAGGCATGATATTTGACCAGCTATTTAACTGATTCGAAGTCGCCTGGCATCCAGCTTTTTTCGAACCATGGTTCAAGCGGGCCGTAAAGACGAAGGATTGCGTTGTATCCCTTGCCGGGCATGGTCTGCACCCAATTACCGTCTTGTCCTTCCGGTGCCTTGGGGCCGAAGTAAACGGTCGCAGACCCATCATCATTTAGTTTCACGCCTTTTGAGTTGCTATCCAAACCACCGGTAACTTGATCGGTTTCGAGGATCGAACGTGTCTGATTGTCGTAGACCATGAAGGACCAGAAGTCTTTGGCCGGGATCGGAGCTGGCAACGTCACCTTGTAGGTCATCGCTCCATTCAGAGGCACGCCATTGCCATCAGTGGTTGCCATCGCATAGACCGAACCCTTGCCAACCATTGGCTTGACCATCATCGGGGTGCTGCCCGTGGCGTAGTAGTAAAAGATCAGGCGATCATCTAACACTCGCTCGCCATTGTTGAGAAACTCATGGCTCCCTCCAGCCAGAGGTGAATACCACTGACGCTTCCCGGGATAGAAGTAAACCTCTTGATTGCGAGGGCTGAAGACGACGGTCCTGGCATAGGCATTGGCGATGGTGGAAGCCTCGGTGAGGATTGTCTTCATCCGATCGTCCGGCTTGAACGTCTGTCCTTTTTTGATGCCAATCGCTCCAGCCAGCCCTACTAGCTCAGGATCCCAAGCGGTCGCGGGCTCATACTGAATCACTTCATTGAGCTCGTCATAAATGCTCGCATCATTGGCATGAATAGTGTTGTATTGCTTGTTTGACAGATTGATAAACCCAGTCGGCTCGGGATTGTTGGCGTCGGCAAGCGGGTAAATCTTGAAGGTTTTCTTGAAGGCCTCAATGGCCTCTTTGGTTTCACCGGGCTTGGCGGCAATACGCATCAACGCCCAATGACGATAGGTCGATGTCTTGGAGACGAAATATCCTTCGGGAATCTCCCCTTCATAGTCAGGGCCCACCAAGAGGTATTTGCCTCCCTTGCCCTTGTCGGCACCGACCACCCCCAGGTCCGTGACATAACGGAAGAAGGCATCATTCACAAAACCGAGAACCGGTGTGCCGATCTCGATCACCACGGGTCCGTCTTTCACATCGATTTCCGCATGCACGTAAGGCGTGGTCGTCTGTGGCGTGAGCCACAGGGAACGGGCATTCATCAACTGCTCAGTGATCCCTATTGAGTGGTTGGGCTTAAGACCGATTTTGACGTGCCCGTTCAGCATTCCATACATCGAAGCGGCTGGCGTTCCATTGATGAACAGTTCGACCGCACGGGAGATATCTACGAAGTAGCTCACTTTGGAGGCAGTGTCCTTCGTTGGAAAACCGTCTTGAAATCTCAGTTCACCGAGATAGCTGCTCTCCATCTTGTCGGGAGTTAGCAATACCTCGGGAACCTTCGCTTTATAGGTTGGACTCTCCTGCGCTTGAAGGGGTGAAACGGCAATTGATCCTGCAAGACATGCGGCGGTGAGGATGAAGTGCTTGGTTTTCATTCTTTAATGTCCTAATTGTTGAGTTGGAATGCCTGAAGACATTGATGTAACAGGAAGGACTGATCTCGCACCCCGAGTAGCCCTTCTGGTAGCAGCCCCTTGGTGGGGCTTTCTCATGCAATCGTTAGTTCACAGGCATGATGTCCTGCAAGGGATAGGTCTGATCGAAATAGGCCTGAGTCGGTCCGTAAAAGCGCAGATAGGAGAACCAGCTCTCCTTGGGATTGGTCTGAATCCAATTGGCTTTTTTAACGCCGTCCGGCAATTCAGGGCTGAAGTGCATCGTCACTGAACCATCGTCGTTCTCAATCAGACCTGTTCTTGAGCTCAGTGCAGCCCTGCCTTCATCGTTGAGAATCAGCGTGCGCGAATTGACGTCATAAACCACAATCGACCAGAACACCTCCGCAGGCGCGTTGGGCGGCATCGTCAGCTTGTAGTGCTTGTCGCCTTCCAAAAAGTTGCCATTGCCATCCTTGTAAGCCGTCCGGTATTGCTGTCCGATGCCTGCCTTCTCAATGTAATAAGCCTTGCCCCTTGAAACAGCCTCCCAGGTAAAGGCAGCCCTGCGATACAGCTGATCCATATCACCATCTCGGTCATCCACCGTGACCACCATCAGCTGATCCCAGTTCGTGCCCTTGTAAAGATCATTATTTGAGAAGGGCTTGTCAAAGGTGATCGATTTGAGCATGGCCTCACCGATCACGGCAGCTTCTTTCAAGATCTCAGCCTGAGTCGCCGTGAGCTGTAAGGGTTGGCCCTTCTCCAGACCAAGCGAAGCGAGCATGCTCAAAAAGAAGCGATCGCGATCTTCAAAAACTTCGCGATCCATGATTTTTTTCAATGCCTTCCAGTAGACCATCCCATGGGGCTGCCATTGCCCCCACTCCGTGCTTTCATCCACATCAATGATCGGATTCAGGGTGGGATTGGCACGTTCTGCATAGGGAAAGATGCGGAAACTTGATAACAGCTGATCCGCCTCAGCAGGATCAGGCATCAGAGCCCTGATCCCAAAAAACGCAATGTTGGAGCCATTGCGAATGACGGTGTACTCCTTGGTATCCAAACCATCGGGGATGGCCATCTGAGGCGCAAGGACGAGCAGCTTCGCGCCATTGCCCTGATCCGGACCAGACATCCCGAAATCATGAATGCCACGCTGTCAGATGTCATTGACAACCCCTGCTGACAGTCCTTTGGGAATGTCAAAAACCAGTGGCCCTGTTCTAGAGAGATCGGCAAAGGCAACCGCATAGGGAGTCGTGGCATTTGCCGTCAGAATTCCCTGCTTCGCTTTAGGAGAGGTGAGCCGCACAATCTGGCCATCTTTGGCACCGAAAAGCTCTTCATGGGACTCAAGCCATCGGGCATAACTGACAATCGGAACGGCCCAGATGTACGCCTGTGTTGCCTTTTGAAAATCGAGCTCATTCTTAAGAGTATCGATGGTCTCAAGACTGGGGTAACCGCCTGCAAAACCGCCCTTGGTGAATGTGAGTTCACCAATGCGAGATTTCAGTTTCTTAGGTGAACTTTCTCCATAGGCCCTAAATTCACGGGGGCTGAGTTCATCTTTGATGGTTGTGACATCAACGGATTGAGCATGGGCGATCGGTCCTCGCTCAGCCAATCCGCCAAACAAAAGGCCCAAGGTCAAAGCGATCGGGAGAGCACGCATGAAAATGAAAAAACTCTGGTTTGAGTCGTTTTTATTTGATTGAAACGATACTCAAGCCACAAAAAAATTTGGTCCTGATCGTGCATTCTTTTGCAGGTTGATCCACATCTCGATGCCTCGGTATCTGAGCATCCGTTGGTGTTTAACGGGTTGCTCAAGCCGTGCTGACAAGGGGGTAGTCTCTCACCAGAACGAACTGATGCTTAGCCAAACCCAGGGTTCATACCCTTAAGCCGTTCAGGCTTAATTTCCATAGAACTGAAACATAAGTTAGCCGGCAGGCATGAAACGCCACAATCAAGCCAAAATGAATTGATATCAAAGGTCCGATGAACGACCACAGCCAACAGCAGTTACCGGCTCTGGAGATGGTGCGGGCTCATGCGGTTCCGCTGCTGGCCGCCATCAGCAGCCTCAGCCTTCTGGCAATCGCCGTCTTGTTGATCCCACAGGCCGTGAAGATGCACCGTTATAACCGTTGTGTTGATGTTCAGATCAGCATGCGACAGGCAATCAACCCTGGAAATCGGAACAGCCCCGGCCAACTGCACTACCTCAAAGCAGTCGAACACTGCGAAGGCCGATGAGCGCAATGGCTTGCAGATTCCAGCAGTTGGCGATGGGTATCACTGTGATTGGCCTGTTCGTTGCAGCTCGGCCTGAACCAGGGTGGAGCCATAGCAAAGGAATTTATGCCACCCAAGCAGAAGCTAAAATCCGCGCGCAACAAATCGGCTGCACAACTGTGCATCAAAACAATGGGAAGTGGATGCCCTGTGCTGATGAGCGCGAACTCCACACACAGCTGCGCAAGCAATGAGTCAACACTTTTCACGAAGGGCACGCAAAGTTCATCGTTGGCTCGTTCCGATCGCCGCTCTCCCATTGCTGATCACAGCCGGCACAGGGTCTCTTTACAGCTTGCTCTTGGAGCAAGAGATTGATGCCTTCTGGCTTCTCAAGATCCACACGGGGAACTTTGGTGTTCTGAACCTCCAGCCCTTCTATCCAATGCTGCTCGGAGCACTCACCGTTATCGTCACGGTTTCTGGTGCACTGATGCTTTTCAAGCCACAGCGGTGATGCAACGTTCGTTCAAGTGATCTCTCTCAAACAGATCAGCAGCGCGCAAAGACGGAGGTTGTGCAGAAATTCACGGGCCTGCTCGAAACTTCACCTTTGAAATCGAGTCTTTCCGCAAGGATCCGCCTGTTACTGCAGTAATTCTGCAGGCACCAATGAGTCAGCGAACGGTGGCAGGAAGAAGCCAACGTCCATAGCGGGCATACAAAGCCGGAATCACCACCAGCGTGAGCATTGTGGAAGTGATCAAACCTCCGAGCACAACGATGGCAAGGGGCTGAAGAATTTCATTACCGGCGCCAAAAGCAAGAGCCAACGGCAACATGCCCAGTGATGACGTCAGTGCCGTCATCAAGATTGCGTTGAGCCTCTCCAGGCTGCCATTGCAGATCAACTCCATTTGCGGCTCACCGCGTTGATGGCGTCGATTGAAGTTGTCCACCAGCAGAAGGCCATTGCGAACGGCGACTCCAAACAAGGTGATGAAACCGATGAGTGAGGCCACCGACAGCACACCGCCGCTGAGCAGAACAGCGACCAGACCACCCACAAGGGCAAGGGGAAGATTGATCAAGATCGCAACCGTGGCAGGCCACGAGCCCACCACAACCAACATCAACAAGGCGATCAGAACCGCAGCCAAACCGCTGTAGACAACCAATGCGCGGGTTGCGCGTTGTTCAGATTCGAACTGGCCTCCGTAGCGAATGGCGTACCCAGCCGGCAGCGTCACCGACTTGCTCACCTGGCTGCGAATGTCATTCACCACCGGCCCCAAGGGGCGGCCGGCAACGTTGGCTGACACCACGATCCGTCGAGCCACATCCTCACGGTTGATCTCGTTCGGGCCACGGGTCGACTTCACCACCACAAAGTCGCCGAGCGGTTGCAGTACACCTGAAGCGGTTCGAATCGGCACACTGCGCAAGGCATCCAGATCACCACGTTGCAAAGGAGACAGGGTCACAACCAGGGGAAAGCGGCCACTGGCGGGCTCAGCAGGACTGATGAGTGCACCATGCAGGGCAACGTCTGTCGCTTCCGCAAGCGTTGCAAGACTCACCCCTTCCTCAAGTGCCCGTTCACGATCAATGGTCAGCTGGATCTGGGGCACCGGCAGCAGAGGCTCAAGTTGCAGATCCACCACGCCTGGAACCTCCCCCACCACATCGCGAACCTGTTCGCCTAGACGGCGCAGTTCATTCAAATCAGGGCCCGAAATCTTGATGGCGATGGCACTGCGTACGCCAGAAAGCACTTCATCCATCCGATGGGAGATGAACCCACCGATGTTGGGGGCCACACCAGGTAGAGCAAGAAACGCCTCACGTATACGCGCGATGGCAGCAGGGCGATCCGCCATGGCCTGATCAATCAATTCCAGATCCACATGAGCGATATTCACTCCTGCACCATCGGCATCTCCTGGTGCACGCCCGGAGCGCACTTGAATCCAGCTCACATCTGCACTGGACTGGAGACGTTCTGAGAGAACCTTGCCTGCGCGGGTTGTCATTTCGAGAGACACACCGGGGTAGAGAACCATTGAATTCACAAGCGACTGCTCGCGAAACTCCGGCAGGAACACCCGCCCAAGGCCTGGAAGGATCAACACAGCAGCCAGTACAAAAGCCATGGCAAGGGCCAAAACGCGACGTGGCTTGGTTCAAGCGATGTTGAGAATCGGCTTGTAGAGCCGCTCCGCTGTGCCCTCAACCCAAGAGGTGTTCGCCGGCAGCGGCGCCCGACTCAGCAACAGAGCACACAAGGCCGGTGAAAGAGTGAGCGCCACAAGCGTCGACGCCACAATCGACAGAACGTAAGCAATGCCCATCGGCATAAAAATGCGCCCTTCCACGCCCGTGAGCGTGAAGATTGGAGCAAACACCACAACGATGATCAGGGTGGAAAACAGCACCGGCTGACGGACTTCCACAGAAGTGCAAAACACCACGTCCAAGGGGTCTTGGGGCAGCGGCAACTGCCGATTGCGGCGCAGCCCCCGATAGCAGTTCTCCATGTCAACGATGGCATCGTCGACCACCGATCCGATGGCCACCACCAAACCACCAAGGGTCATGGTGTTGAGCTGAAGCCCAAGCCCGCGCATCAACAACAGACCAACCAACAACGACAACGGAATGGCACTGAGAGTGATCAAAGCAGTGCGCCAGTTCATCAGAAACAGCACCAACACAGCCGCCACAATCACAACGCCCAGCAGCAGTGATTCGCTCACATTGCGGATAGCAATATCGATGAACTGGGCCTGACGGAACGTCTGGCGCACCTCCACACCCTTCGGCAGGGAGGCATTCAGCTGTTCAACCCGTTGTTCTACAGCTTGCGTCAGCTGCGGAGTGTCCACATCGGGTTGCTTGTTGATCATCAACACCACCGCTGGCTTGGCATTGAAGGTGGCTTCGCCACGCCGCAAGGCAGCACCGGGGCGGATCTCAGCGACATCGCCCAACGCGATGATCTGATCGGTCGCTGAACGCAACGGTGCCCTTTCCAAATCAGCACTGGCCGTGCTGAAGGAGGGAGGAAGGATTAAACGTTCTTGCCCGCCAGCAATCTGAACACCACCGCGGCCGTTGAACTGTGATGCGCGAGCTGCCTCAACGACATCAGAGAGAGCAAGATTGCGCTGCTGCAGAGCCTCCAGATTCAGCTGCACTTGTGTCTGCGGCAGGTCACCGCCGTAGATCGTCACCTGAGCGACGCCAGGGATGGCGAGCAGCGCATTTTCATAGGTGGTTTGAACCAACGAGCGCAATCGCAATTGCTCCTCTGCCGTCGCCGAATCAGGCAGCGTGAAGGCGTATTGGAGAACGGTGCCGAGGGGCGAAAGGGGCGGGGAGATGTCCGGCGAATCGGCCGACGCTGGCAACTGGGTGCGGAGCTGCTGCAAACGTTCCGACACCAACTGCCGGGCGTTCTGCAACTGCGATGCATTGCGAAACACCACCTGCACCATCGAGAGGCCAGGCTTGGATGCCGAGCGCACTACCTCAACACCCGGCAAACCATTCACAGCCGCCTCAATGGGCGCACTGATCTGGCGCTCAACCTGCTCCGGTGCAAGACCAGGAGCAGCCGTTTGAATCTCCACCTGTGGTGGCGCAAAGGGGGGGAATACATCCAGAGGCATCTGAACAACGTTCAGAACGCCCCAAACACTGATCAGAATCGAGCAGCCAACGACAAACCAACGGCGTGCAATCGAACCACGCAGGATGGCATTGAGCAGCTTGGTCAACATTGATGCATCCGATCAACCTTGCTTGGATCCAGAACCACGACTGCGAACTCCGACCACCACACCGAGAATGAACAACACAGCAACAACGATGCCTCCGGGGAGAATCCATGCAGGGGCACTGTTTTGTACAGGCTCAACTGCAGCCTGGCCCGATTCGGCCACTGCGGTGCTTGTTGGACTCTTTTCAACCGGAACACGATCCCGCTTCTGAGACTCGGCGTAAAGCGAAAGAGCTCCTGAAACAACCACCTGTTCATCGGCAGTCACACCCTCCAGAACAACAATGCGGTCGTTCGTTGCCGCCCCGAGACGTACGAACACCGGGTCGTACGTGCTGCCGCTGCGTACAAACACCAGAGGTTTCCCAGCAGCATCAACAACAGCAACGCTCGGCACCGTCAATTGCCCATCAGGCCCGCTCTGGGGAGCATCCGTGATGATCCCAAGGAGCTGATCCTGATCAGGCGATGCCTTCACCTGATCAACCTCACCGTTCTGGACAAACTCATCACCATGACCGGAGTGGGCCAAAGCAGCTGGGGTGACAAGCCCCTGAGCACTCACGCAAAGAACAGCACAGCAGAGAAACAGTGCGCGCACGTTGTTAAGGCAATGTCACTCCCATTGTCGTGAAAATTTCAGATTCACACGAGCTGCTTAAACAAAGAAGCAAATTCAACCTTGCGAGCCGGCGAAGGGGCCTTAACAAACAGCCTCCGTTGCCCACCATTGCTCACTACTACCCAAAATCCAGGAACAACTGAAGGATGGGCCCCCAGACATGTGCATGCCACAAGGAACCAAGTGACCGCAGCGGTCAGCAGGGCAAGCGACTCAACCTCTGAACCTAGGATTGACAAGCGGGGGGGGAATGACTGGTCATGCCCTCCCAAGCACCCTTCATCCGTGTAGAAGACTCATCAATAGAGCCAAATTGAGCAAGTTCTAGAGGAGTTGGCTGCAAAGTCTTTGCCAACTGAAGAAGATCAGCTGCCAACTGGTAATCCCCCTCAAGATAAAGCACCTTGCAAAGTGAAATCACCTCTCCATAATCAGCAGCAGAAGATCCATTAATAAGACCACGTGCGGTGCCTCGGGAGACAACTAATTGCAGTTCAATACCCATAGACAAACCATAACCAATGCGGCAATGCACGAATCAAGAACTACAGGATCAGTGCGGAATCAAAACATCATCCCGGCTTCCGATCCAAGCCAATTATTGATGCGTATCAAGCCATATTGACCTTGGGATAATCATCAAAACACAACTTAATATCTGCACTTGGCTCCTTGCCTGAAGCAAACAGCCAAAAACGATCCGTTCATCAGTGAATGGGTGAAGCCTGGAAGTTCCAGCGCTCCCCATCCTCAAGCCACAGTTCCCAGGCCAGACGTGATCCATCGCGAAGCTGCAACTGCCCCCCGAAGCCCGCAGGAGAGGCCTGATAGAGATCGGTCATCTCCTGCGCAGGCTCTCCATCGCGGGTGAACAGCACCTCCACTCTCTTGCCGATCCGCTGACCAAGGTCTCCGCGGAGCTCCTCGATGGTCATGCCTGGACACTGCTGAAATCCAACACCAGATCGCCGAGATCGTCGCGGCTGATGCTGAAGCGGAAGTCATCAAGGGTGCCGCTCCACAGACCCGCGGAGGCATCCGCCTCCAGCCCCACAGGCGCTTCCACGCTGTGATCAAAGAGGGTCTGGAAACAGTGCGCCGCCACCCGCGCCGCCTGATCGGCATCCATCTCATCGAGCTCGTGGGCTGCCACAGGGCAGCCCTCGAGCAGTTCTGCATCAATCACATTGCCCATTCCCACATCGGCAACCAGCGCTGCCAGCGCGTCCTGCATGCCGGATCCAGCCATCGTCAATGTCACACCAACAGGGCGATCAAAGCACTTCCCCTGCTCGATAGCGTGTGGCCTCCTCTCTCCCGCGCGCCATGACGGCCAGGTCACTTCCGAGCACGGGTGCAGTAACCGGCCTGAAGGAAACCCTCGACTTTTTCCGCGACCCGCAGTTCGCGCAGAAACGGTTCACGTCCCATGGCGATGTGTTTGAAACGCGGCTGCTCAACCAGCGCCTCGTTTTCATCCGCGGGGAACAGCCGATTGCCGATCTGTTCGCCCAGGGGGACGCCCTCGAAGGTTGGTGGCCGGAGAGCGTGCGCCAGCTTCTCGGCAGCCGCTCGTTGGCCAATCGCAGCGGAGAAGGTCACAAGGCGCGCCGCCGTGTTGTCGGACAACTGTTTTCCGCAGCAGCCCTGAGCCGCTACACCCCCTCGATCGCCACTCTGGTGGAGGAGTTGGCAGACGATCTGATCCAGGCCCAGTCCCCGGTTCAGCTGGTGCCCTGCATGCGTCGCTTCGCCTTTGCCGTGATCGCCACCACCGTGCTGGGCCTGGATGCCAGCGACCGGCAGGCCCTGTTCGCCGACTTCGAAATCTGGACCCGGGCCCTGTTCTCGATTCCCATCGCCATTCCTGGCACGCCCTTCGCCAAGGCCCTGGAGGCCAAGAAGCGCCTGCTGGGTCGCCTGCAACAGGTTCTGGCTCAGAGATCAACGGAGCGGGGAGGCCTGGATCTGCTCAGCGGTGGCCTGGATGAAGCTGGGATTCCTCTCAGCGATGACGATCTTGTGGAACAACTGCTTCTGCTGCTGTTCGCCGGTTACGAAACCACCGCGTCGTCGTTGAGCTGTCTGATGCGCGCCCTATTGCTCAACCCCGACGTGGAGCAATGGCTGCTGCCGGAACTGCTGGATCAGTCCTGGCCCAACCTGGACGGCCGAAGCTGCCCTCGACTAGACGCCACCGTGCTGGAGGTGATGCGCCTGACGCCGCCAGTGGGAGGGTTCTTCCGCAAAACCAAGGACACCGTTCAATTAGGGGATGTGGAGATACCAGAGGATCGGGTGATTCAGGTGGCGCTTTCACCAAACCTTGGCGATGGCTCCTGCGACCTGGCGGACATCAGGCCGCAACGGCACCTGGATGGATCGTTCACCCAAACCCTGTTGCCCTTCGGCGGCGGGGGACGAGTTTGCCTGGGCAAGGCGTTGGCAGAGCTGGAGATCCGTCTGATGGCGGTTGGGCTGCTGCAGCGCGTGCGGCTGGAGCTGGCGCCGGATCAAGACCTGACGCTTCAGCAGATCCCCAGTCCCTCACCTCGAGGAGGGTTACTGGTAACAGCATCCGCCCGCGACAGGTCGTGATGAAGCAAAAGGGGATTGCTCAGGGATCGTCCTGTGACGCGCTGGAGTTGGTGAGGGTCTGGTAAAGCCTGAATCCACCCCAGCCCCACAGCAGAGACCAAAAAACAAAGGTGATGGCGGTGCCGATCTGGCCGTTTTCCAGGGAATAAACCCCGAACTCGATCAATCCGGCATCGATCAACGATCCACCAACGCCCCAGCCAAGAACCCAGGCGAAGAGAAACCCGATGGCCTGCAGATTTCCTGTCATGAATCAATCAGGGGTTGTCAACTCTTGAAGAGTTCGTCGGTCATTTCCCGATAAGGCTTGAACGATGCTCCAGGGCGACGCTTGCGAACCGGAAGGGTGTTGCCGGGGAGCAGATTCTCGGGTGCGTAAGTCACCAGAACCACCTCAGGCTTGCGGCTCTCCTCAGCAGCCAGTTCACGGGCGATGGCCTCAGCGGTGGTGAGCGACTCACCGGAGGCCACTGGATCTGCAGCGATAACTTGTGGCTCGGGCAGAGCTGGCTCGGGCAGCGCAGGCTGGGGGAGTGGCCGCAGAAGCACCAAGCCCACAGCCAGAACTAGCAGCGAGGCAATGGTTCCGCTCAGGCCGGGCAGGCGTCCGTAGAAATTCCAGACCGTGCCGGAAACAGCAAGGCCCAGAACACCAGTGGCGGCGGCGGCAGGCCCGGCCAGGCGACGGACGAGTGCGATCACGGGCTCTGCAACAAAACTCAATCCTGTCGAAAAAAAGAAGCAACTGCGGGAGGCCGCAGGTCAGCCATGAATGATCCGGAACAAGGCCACCTCGGCGCAGAGACCAGGCCCGAAGGCCAGGGCCAGGCAGGGGCCAGGGTTCGCTGAGTGGCGCAACCGCTGCAGAATGAAAAGCACTGTGGCGCTGGACATGTTGCCGTGGTCGTGCAGCACGGCCCGTGATGTTTGCAATTGCTCGGGGCTCAGTTCCAGCACCTCAGCGCAAGCCGAGAGAATCCTCGGCCCGCCGGGATGCATGGCCCAGCTGCTGATGGACGCGGGAGTGAGATCCCAACCGCCCAACCAATCATCCAACCAGGGGCGCAGGGCCTGCGCCACGGTCTGCGGCACCTGAGGCGAGAGGCCCATGGAAAACCCATGATCAGCAATTCTCCAATGCATCAAGCCAGCGGATCCTGGGATCACGGTGGACCCATTGGTCTCCAGCACAAGAGCCGGAAACGAGATCGGCCGTTGCGCCGACGCCACCACGGCAGCGGCACCATCGGCGAACAGGGCATTGGCCACAACCTGTTCAGGATCGCCGCCGTACTGCAGATGCAGGCTGCAAAGCTCCACGCAGCAGATCAGTACCACGGCGTCGGCATCGGCTTCAGCAAACGCCCGGGCCACCCGCAGGCCATTGAGCGCTGCATGGCAGCCCATGAAGCCCACATGGGTTCGCGCAACATCGGCACGCAACCCAAGCCGATCGATCAGGGCCAGATCGACCCCCGGAGCCTCAAAGCCGGTGCAGCAGACCGTGATCAGATGGGTGATCGTTTCAACTGCAACCCCAGACTCAGAAAGGGCCGCTGAGCTGGCTTTCAGCGCCAGCTCAGCGGCATGGCGCTGAAACTCGGCCATCCGCTCCCCAGTGAAGGGGTTGGAGCCGCCGTAGAAGGGCACCCTCTCCAGAAACGAACCGTCGTTGGCGTGATCAGCGATCAACACACTGCCGCGGCGACTCACGCCGCTGCGCTGATGGATGCGCTGGAGCAGGGCTGTCTTCCGGCTGTCGCCACCGCTGACATGCTCCGCCAAAGCAACCGCCTCATCTCGAGTGATGGACCCCTGGGGAACGGCCGTGCCGATGCCGTGCAGCGTGAGGGCCATCAACCGATCTCCGCTGGGGGCACCTGCACGCGGTTCACGCGGCGCACGATGCGCTCCGGGAGTCGCGGCCAGACCCTGCAGAGGCTGAACAGGCCGGAGGTGAGCAGCGGACGCTGCAGCACCGTGGCCAGAGCCCGGCAAACCCGCTGCCGCCGCACGACCAGGGACTCCAAGGTCTGCAGCCAGCGACGCTCCAGGTCTGGGCTCCAGTCGGCCAAACCCTCGACCACAAACGGTGCGGCAGCGGCGCCAGCAGTGAGTGCCCAAGCCATGCCCTCGCCGGTGAACGGTTCCACGTAACCGGCGGCGTCCCCGATCAGCAGACAGCGGCTGCCGGCAACCGCTGGAGGACGGCGCGTCAAGGCTGGTGTCAACTGCCACTGCCCGGCCATGAGATCGGCAGGCAGGTCGAATCCCGCAGCCATGAGAACGGATCTTGCCGCTCCCGCGGCGCCTCCTGCAGCCGCAACGCAGGAGCGATCGAAAGCCGCCGCCAGGTTCAACGCTCCATCCTCCCGTTGCACCAATCCCACATACCCCCCGTTACCCAGGGCCATATGGATCACGTTGTTGGCGTAACCATGGGCCGTGGGCGGCAACACACAGCCAGCCCCCACCCGGGATGTGGCGATGGTTTCAACGCTGGAATGCTCGGGGCTGCAGTGGTTCACCAGACCTGCCGCCACGAGCACAACCCTGGCTTGCACCTCCTCCTGTAGCCCGCCGGCAGCTGATGTGAGCCGCACGCTCCGCGTTGCGGAACAGGCCGCACCGAGCTGCCCCCGCGTCTGAAAGCGGATCGTGGCACCAGCCGCAGCGGCAGCCTCCAGCAGGGCCTGATCAAAACGTTCCCGGGAGAGCACCCAGCCACCCGGCAGGGAGAGAGCCGCGGCCTGGCCGTGGAAGCCAATGCGCAATTGCTGCAGCGGCTGGGCACCGCAACGCGCCATCAGATCGCCCTGGCCCACAGCCTCCAGCACCCCTTGGGCCTGCGCGTTGAAACAACATCCGCACACCTTCCAACGGGGAAAGCTGCGCTTTTCCACCACGAGCACGTTCAGTCCCCTCCGGGCGCAGTCGAGAGCAGCGAGCCCGCCAGCGACACCGCCGCCGATCACCACCACATCCCAGATCCGGCTCATCACAACGGAGGACTCCAGATCAGCCGCTGGCGCTCAGGCCAGAAGCGCTGAAGCTTTGCCCCGGAGAGCCCCGCCCGCTCGGCCAGCTTGAGAAGTTCCTGGGGAGTGAATGCCGCGCGCACCGACAACGGGCCATCGGTATGCACCACCCATGAACGGCTGAGCAAGCGCGTTCCCCCCCAGGCCAGGGCATAGCCGAGTCGACTGCGGATCAGATCGTCGACGATCACCAGACGCTTGGCGCGCGCTGCCATCACCCGAAAGAGTGTCACCACAGCGTCATCAGGGAGGTGGTGGGCGAACAGCGTGCAATACACAACATCAACTTGATCCTGACCTGGCTCCGCGAGGGCATCGGCCACGCTGAACTCCACCTGTCCACCTCTGCGTTGGGCATTGCCGCGGGCCAGGCGGATCGCCTCGGGATTGAGATCACAGGCGCGGATCTCCAGCGCCAGCCCTGAGCGCCTGGCCATCCGATCGAGATCAATGGCGATATCGCCGCCGCCGCAGGCCAGCTCCAAAACGCTGATCGGTTTTGAAGCCGATGCATGAAGCGCCTGCAGCGAACGCAGCAATCCGGAGGAGCTGCGGCTGATCGCGTTGATGCGGCGCAGACCGCGAAGGGCACGCGCATGCTCTGCGGGATCCAGCCCTGGCTGATCCATCACCTCGGGCTGCCGGTCGCGTTGATTCAGTGCCTGACCCCAGCGCATGCATTGCTCAGGCGTTCTTCCTGACGCTAAGCACGCGGACAGCGATGGGCATTGTTAAGGTTTGTATCTCGCGGAGCCAGTCATGACCGATTACACCCCTTTCATCATCGGCATGGTTGTTTTTGGAGTCGTCATCACGGCCGCTGTCGTTTACGTGCTGTCTCAGCCAACCGACCTGCCCTCACTAAAGAAAAAGGATTGATCGAATGGCTGGTTCATTGTTCCCACTGGTTTACGCAGCTTGCTTGGTGTTTCTGCTTCTCCAGGCTTTCAGAATGATGCGTCCGGGCAAAGCAGTGCTAACTCGTGCCATGCAACGCAGTGATCGCACCGGGCTGGTCACGACACACCCTGAGTTGCTAAACGAACAAGGCGAGCTCACCAAAGACGATCTGCTTGTTGTGCGTTTTCCCGATCAAGGTTCATTGGAAAGTTCCGCGAATTGATAGGTCGTCATGGTCAGCCAGCTCACAGCAATCAACATCGCCAAAATGATCACCATTGCGATTGTGATCGGCTTGATTGCATTGGTCGGCATTTCAGACCAGCGACAGATTCTCTACGCCTGCATGCACATTAGTTACTGCGTATGGTGGCTCGTTGAACAGCGGATCTATCCAGAACGAAGAACTTTTTTATTCCAGGAAAAGGTTGGCCCCGTCGGTGTGATCAGTGCCATAATGATCATTGGTGTTTTCTACTCACTTCCGGCTTTTCTGGCCTTCTTCAATTCCGACCCACTCACGATTGTCGCCACAGCAACTGCCATACCCTTGTTCTACTTCGGCAGTTTGATCAACACATCGGCTGACGTTCAGAAAATGACGGCCAAAACATTGGGTCTCGATCTAGTCAACAATGGGATTTGGAGCCAGGTTCGCCATGTGAACTACAGCGGAGATTTGATGCGCTATCTCAGTTTTGCTGTTATCGCAGGCTCGGTATGGGCCTATCTGGTCCCTCTTGCGATTACCGCACTTTACCTTCAACGCATTGGTGATAAAGAGAAATCGATGAATGAAAAATATTCCGGTTTCGCGGCTTATCGTCAGCACACCACACGTTTAATTCCTTGGATTTGGTAGCGAACGAGCTGCTGAGTTATTCACAAAATGACCAACATCACTTGCACGTACAGCGGTGATCTCCATTGTGAGGCCACCCATTCGGGATCTGGAGCCACACTGAGCACCGACGCGCCCCTTGATAACGAAGGAAAGGGAGAGGCGTTTTCGCCCACCGATCTCCTGGCCACTTCGCTGGGCACCTGCATGCTCACGATCATGGGAATCACCGCCCGTAGCCGCGGTTGGTCGATTGAGGGAGCAAGCGCCAACATTGAAAAAGTGATGAGCGCCGACGGACCAAGACGCATCGACACCCTGCGCGTGACCCTTCAGCTCCCAGAGCAGCTCGATGACGACCAGCGCGCACTCCTGCAGCGGGTTGCAGAGCAGTGTCCTGTGAAACGCAGCATCGTTCCCTTGATCAACGCCGAAATTCACTGGGCCTGATTCTTCCGCTACGCACTCATAACGCCTGCGCCAGAACGGTTGTCAACGCGGTATCCACACTCAAGGTCCGACCGCCGAGATGCACTCTTTGAGCGCCCATTTGCTCGGCCAGCATCAGCTCGAAGGGCACAAAACCACCCTCTGGACCGATCATCACCACGGCGGGCTGCGTTGCAACAGTCGACAGGCCAACACCAGCGTCCTGGTGAGCAATCCAGCAAGGCCGGCCCTGGCAGATCTCAGGCAACCGGTCTTCAACAAAAGGGCGGAACAGCCGGTGGCGGTGCACCTGGGGAATGATCGTGTCGCGGGAGCGCTCCATTCCCATGCGCAAGGCCTCATCCACCTTGGCGTCTGAAAGCAGAGGGCTCTGCCAGTAACTCCTGTCCACCCTGGCGGTGTGGATCAGATGGAGATGGCTCGCACCGAACTCCGCCACGGTGCGCAGAATTCTCCTGAGCATTTTGGGCCTGGGTAAGGCCAGAACAAGATCAAACCGGTGACGCGCAGGTGGCGAATCGACCAACTGCACAGTTATCAGCACAGCATCGGCATCGATCGCTTCAATGCAACCCGTGCCGAGCCGGCCTCCCAGCAATCCAACCCGCAGGGTGTCCCCTTGCTGGGAGCGCAAAACCTTGCGGATGTGCTCAGCACGGCGATCCCTGAGTCGAACACGCTGAGCATCGATCCACTGGTCGTCACTCTTGAGCAGGATCAGGTTCATGGGCCTCATTCATGCCCTCAGGCAGCAGGAGAGATGGCAACGGCTCAGCTGCAGTCGGCGGCAATCCTTCTCCGCAAACGGCAGACCATGTCAAGCGACTGGCCCTGTTCAAGTCCCTCCTCAAGAGCTGACACCACCCTCTTGGCAATCTGATCCAGCGTGGCCTCCCGTTGGGAGGGATCACGCAGTCCGGCCTCCAGCGAACCCTCAAGCATGCCGATCTCGAGCATCGAGACCCCCTTGCGTGGAGCACCCAACATGCCGCGATAGTCGTAGGGGTAGGCGCCGAATTCCTTGGCCAGCGCTTCATCCATCACCGAGAACCCGAAGGCCACGGCGGGAATGATTCCTGCACCGATGCCATGGGGCGCATAGGCGTCGTAATGGATCTCCACCACGTAGCCGCCCTTGGCTGCATGTTCGCCCCCCACACTCCAATTCGTGCGGGGGTCCTCGCCATTGCGGATCGTGCGCACCCCAGGGTCATAAAAGGTGATATCCAACCCCTGGCGTTTGCCCTCCGCCACAACAGCCTTCGCTGTGCGCAGGTTCCAGTAGAGCTCGTCAGTGATGCCGGCTTGCATCGGAGCTGCACCACCGATGTCAACCGCACGACCAGGCGTTCCTGACCCATACATTCTCTGGGAATCCGCATGGCCGGCAAGCACCAGAATCGGCATGTCCTTCTTGGGCATGCGATCGCCGACCCAGTTCTTGCCTCGCCCGGGCGTGGGAGGCAGCGGCGGCAATTGCGGCTCATTGCGCACAGGCGGAGCTGGCTTCATGCTCTCGAGAATGTCCATCAGCCCTGCCTCCGCAGCAAGCGGTACGGCAAGGACACCCACAAGAGCCAAGGCGATGCGACGCATGCGTTTCAGCGTGAGTGACCCATGGTGCCCGCTTGCCGCTCAGCTGTCACCCTTTGCTTCGTCAATGCCCTTGCTAAGTGAGGACAAGACGTGAATGCCCCGATGGCGGACCTGATCAACCTGCTGGTGGCCTGGCGCTGGCCTGGCGCCTCAGTTCTGATCGCACTGGCTGTGAGCCGAGCCTTGATCAGCGTTGCCCGCCATGGGATCAGGGTGGAGATCTACACCCGCCAACCCATCCTTGTGGGAACAGGTCGGGCACCTTTGAGAGCGGAGGTCGGAAAAGTACGGATTTGAGATAAGAGGTAACTTGGTTTGCTGGTTTCAGCGGGGAACAGCCGCTGATGGAAACGGGGAAAGAACGGTGCAAATCCGTCGCTGTCCCGCAGCTGTGAAGCTTCGCCCCCACGCGAAGTCAGTCAGAACGCCCGCCAGGCCATTTCACGACGAGGATCGACCTTGACTTTTTCCACTCCTGGAGCAGCTGTGCGCAGGGCAGGCCTGGTTGCAGCCCCCTTGCTGCTCAGCGCTTCGCTTGCGGCACCAGCCAGTGCCCACCATCCCTTTGGCATGGGTGAGAGCACAAACCTGACGGCCTGGCAGGGACTGCTGAGCGGAATCGGCCATCCGCTTCTTGGCCCTGACCATCTCCTGTTCCTCCTGGCGATTGCCTTCATCGGCTTGCGCCGCCCGATGGCCTGGGTGATTCCCCTCCTGGCCGTGGGTCTCGGAGGAAGCGCCCTGTCGCAGTTCATTCCCCTCTCCGATGCCATCGCACCTTGGGGCGAGGCTCTTGTGTCCCTGTCCCTGGTTGCCGAAGGACTGATCGCTCTCACCCTGTTACCGGCGCAGTGGCTGCTGCCGCTGATCGGCCTCCATGGATTCCTGCTGGGCAGCACGATTGTGGGAGCCGAGCCCACACCTCTCGCCACCTATTTCCTCGGCCTGCTGATTGGTCAGGGCGCATTGCTGCTGCTGGTCACGGCATGCTCCCAGGGCATTGTTGCCAAGCTGGGTGAGCAAGGACGCCGTCTCACTGCTGGCATCTGGATGGGCATCGGCCTGGCATTCGCCTGGGTTGCCTTGATCGACTGAATCAACATTGAACAGCAAAACATTGCTGCTCTCTTCTCGGCCGACATCAAGATGTCGGCCTTTTTTATTAATCTGATTCAACCTGAATCAGAAGCTCAGCGTGAGTCCAGTCCCAACATGGTGCTGGAACCCAACTCCCCAGCCATTCCCAGCTTCGGTGCTGTAAACAGGCTCCCAATGGGCAAACAACACAACATTCTCAGCCACTGGGTATTCCAGCTCGATCTCACCACCCCAGTCCGTCCGTTGAGACAGGCCTGAGTAACTACCTGGGTTGTAGAAACGTGGACCGCCAGACAGGGTGATATTGAGGAGGTCAACATTTAAGCCGAAGCCGAGCCAGGGGTCGGTGTAATTACCGATAAAGGTGCCGTCGCTTTCCCATCCCGTGCGGTTTTCAACAGAAACAAAGATTCCGTCAACCATGTCTTCCAGACCATCACCGAGAGCGAAATTCACATCGCCATCGCCAAAGGCGTAGATCACCTCAGCGCCCACTTCATTTTTCAAGCCGGTACCGAAATCCTCACCCTCATCGCCCGTGACGTAGTACGGCATCCAGGCCACAGAGAACGCAAGACGCTCATTCGGTTGATAACGGGCCTCAAGAAATCCCTTGATATCCGTGCGGCGAAACGGAGCACCTGAGCCGTGGGAATCTCCATGGTTTGCATGGCCGGACTGAACATCGTCGTGATGATCTTCTTCATGGTGCTCCTCAACATGAACGCGGCCGTAGAAGTGTTCAGCTTCACCCCACACCAACGATGGGCCCATGGAGGCTTCGATCGCGAAGCTGCCGTTATTGGGAAGTCCCCATTCCAGAACAACCCCGAACTGGCCATCAATCGCGTAATGCTGAGGGCGGCCATCCAGATTGTTCTCAAATCCTCCATGGCCTTCGATCGTGATGATCGGAGTGGTGCGGACTTCACCAGCAGGCAGTTCTTCACCACCTCCTCCATGACCGCCATGGGCCTGTGCACTGCGAATGGCAGCATCGCCAGCCATCAACAACGCCAGGGCCCAGATGGTGTTCAGCACAATTGAACGATAGTGAGCCATTGGGAGACGAAGAGAAATGGGGAAAAAGGAATGAGAAAAGAGAGTGATGAAAAAGGATCAAAGATGAACACGATCAGTTGATCGCAGCCCACTGCTTCTGCAACTGATCAGCCGCCTTCTTGTCGCACTGCCCTCCCTGGGACACCACGAAATTGCACACATTGCCGGTGGCTGTCTGAATCAGGCTTTGCCCAGGAGCCTGACCTTCGCCGAACAACGGTTGCTTGGCCAGAGGCACACCGCTGGAGCGACTGATCCGGCGCATCGTTTTCGAAGGAGGCAACGCGTCGGGGAAGATCACCTTGGTGCCAGAAGCCTTGAGGGCCTTGCTGATGGCACGCAGGCTGGAAGGACGCATCCGACCACCGGTGGCGTACTCATCAATCACCGGAAGTTCACGGATGCCATAGCGCTTGGCCAAAAACGAAAAGCCTCGATGGCCCGTTACCAGAACGCGCTGCGCTTCAGGAACAGTGCGGATCTGAGCACCAGTCCAGGTTCCCAAGGCCTTCAAGACGGAATCCATCGATGCCCGCCTGCGATTGATGGCGGCATCTTGCCGCCCCTGAAACAGCGGCCTCAACTTTGAGGCTGTGGTGTTCACAATGGCCGCCGCATTCGACGGGTCGTGCCACAGGTGCGGATCCTTCAGGGGATTCTTCGGTACAGCGATCTCACCGATCGACACCACAGGGCCACCTGCTTTGACGCCATTCAGCGCTGGCGTGAGGTTGTAGCCGTTCAGAAGAACCAGATTGGCCTTGCTGAGATTGGAGCGATCGGCAGGACGCAACGCCAGGGTGTGGGGATCGGCGCCGGCAGGAATCAAACAGACCACCTTGGCCTGATCGGCCACCAACAATTTGGTGATGTCACAGAGCACCCCGTCTGCAGCAACCACGGTGGGAGCCGATGCGGCAGCGGCAATCAGCAGCCCAGGCGCAGACGGAAGAAAAGGGACGAACAAGAAGAATGCATGAGCTCTCTAAAAATGATAATCATTCTCATCTCCTTGTCCACGCCTGCTTCATGCAGCCAACTTCAATTTCGGCAGGCACAGAAGCGCCATGCATGCCACCCCGATCAGATGACCGGGAGGCAGGTTCAGAGGCACCGCCAGCAAAAAACCAATGGCACTGAGAGCCAGTCCCACAAAGGCGGACTGCACCATGGCCGCTCTCAGACTGCCCACCCGACGCAAGCCGGGCAGCACAGGTGCACAGAGAAGACCAATCACCAGGATCACGCCGACAGCCGCCATCGCACTCACAATCACCATCGAGGTCACAAGAGCCTGGATCAGTTGCAGACTGCGCACCGGCAAACCAGCGGCTTGCGCACCCTCAGGATCCACCCCTAGAAACACAAGCTGGCGGTAGCGCGTCAGCAACAGCAGCGCCATCGCCGAGGCCGCCACCAGCACCCGGGTCAGATCCGACCAGTCCACGATCAGGAGATCGCCGAACAGCAAGCCCTCCAGATCCAGGCGCAGGTTGAGAAGCGGAATCAACAGCACTCCCAACCCGAGAAACCCAGCCAGCACGGTGTTGATCACGGCCTCCTGACCTGCGAGTTGCCCCCGCTGCAACCGCTCCGCCAGAAGGGATCCCAGCAGACCGCTCAACACACCACCGATCGCAGGGTCCACACCCAACGCCACAGCCAACGCCACACCCGGCAGAACGGCATGGGAGATGAGATTCGCCTGCAGCACCCGCCTCTGCGTCACCAGCAGGGTGCCGGTCACCGGACAGAGCACGCCAACCAGCAGAGCCATCAACAGCGGCAGAAGCCAGAGATCGAGTTCAGTCATGGCAGTGCGCTCCAGGATCGAGCTGATCGCCGAGCCGGTGCCGGATCTGATCAGGCGATCCGTCGGCCAGAACGCGGCCGTCGAGCACGATCACCCGGTCGTACTGATCCAGTGCCGACCCCCAGTCGTGACTGCTAACCAGCAGGGTCTGACCTGCATCAGCCAGTTGCCGCATCAGCTGAAGCAACTGCCCCCGCGACGGTGGATCAATGGCGGCACAGGGTTCATCGAGCAGCAGCACCCGGGACGGCTGCACGAGCGCTCGCGCCAGCAGGACTCGCTGCTGCTGACCTCCGGAGAGGGCATCCAAGCGACGACCGGCCAGCGCTGTGAGACCAACCCGTTGCAGTGCCGCATCTCTGTCACAACAGCCATAAGACCTGGATGGCACCGATCCGAGATCCACGAACTCCCGCACCGTGATCGGAAACGACCAGTCAATCCGTCCGCGCTGGGGCATGAGCACCACTTGGTCGCGGCACGTCTGCACAGGAACGCCATCACAGAGCACCCGGCCGGCAGTGGGGGCCAGCTGCCCTTGCAACAGATGCAGAAGGGTGGATTTCCCGGCACCATTTGCGCCCACTAAAGCCGTGAGCGTGCCTGGCTGGAGTGTCAGAGACACGTCTTGAAGAACGACGCGATTATCAAAAGCAGCCGACACCGAGTCGGCAACCAGGGGAGCATCCCCCATCCATGATGAGAACGATTCCCATTCAACCTATCGAGGCCCTCTGGTTCTGGCAGCCCAGGCACCACCGGCAGGGAGCCAACGCGCCAGCACCGCCGGCTGATCAAGAACGGTCAGATTCAAGGTGCGTCCGTTGATCAGAGCCACCCGGCCATCGTCCTCCCCTGGGCGGCGCACGACCGTGAGCAACTGATTGCTCACCGGATCAAAGTCGAGTTCAGCACCGGAGCTGAGACGCCAGTTTTCGAGGGATCGCTTCAGAAGGGTGCGGCCTTGGGCATCGAGCAGCAGCAGCCGGTCTCGAGCCTGCTGTCCCGCCTCACGCAGCACGAGCCACAGATGCTCGCCACCGTTGTCGCAAGCGGCTGCCATCACACCAGCCTCGCCCAGCCACACCTGCCGAGGCGGACGCCCGGGGATCACCAGCTCAACCGAGCGGCGGTAATCGGGCCAGTGCCGCACCAGCAGCGCACGGCCAGACCCAGAGCAGAACGCCTTCACCTCACGGCTGCCGGGCAGGGTCTGACGTGGTGCAGCTCCTGGCTTAGCCTCCAGAGACAACAGCTCAAGCCCCTCGAACGAGGGAAGCACCAGCCCCGTGCCATCGGGGAGCAAGCGCAGGGCACCACTGGCCTCAAACGCAAGGCGGCGGCGATCCGAGCCTTGCTCAAGAATCCAGATCCGATCACTCCCGGGTTCAAATCCCCCGAGCTGAATCAACAGATCACCGCGTTGATTGGCACTGAGATGCACGAACAGCAGGGAACCCGATTCCAGGGTCTCCAGCGCACCGAGTGCAGGGTCGCCCAACCCCGATGACACGCCGCTGAGCGAGCGCTGATCGACCCGGCGGAGCAGCACCTGCTGGGTCAGTTCAGCGTCATCGCCCAC
This sequence comes from Synechococcus sp. MEDNS5, assembly GCF_014279875.1. Lineage (NCBI taxonomy): Bacteria > Bacillati > Cyanobacteriota > Cyanophyceae > Synechococcales > Synechococcaceae > Synechococcus > Synechococcus sp. MEDNS5. The sequence continues at coordinate 914,881 of NZ_CP047952.1, read as the reverse complement.
CACAGCCACACCCCGTCCGTCACCGAGGGGCTCCACCTGGAGAATGCGCTGCTGCGCCGGCATCAAGGGACGCCAACGGCCATCGCGGAGCCGCATCAGCAAGCGCTCGCCGTCGTCCTCTGGTGCCACAGCGAGAAGAAAGGGCCTGGGATCCCACCACAGCGATTGCGGCTTCATCGGCAGGCGGCGCAGGTCCTGGCCACGCAGATCCAGCCGCACAGAACCTGAAACAGGCTCGCCGGACTCCATAAGAAGTCGCATTCGGTTCTGCTGACCGAACCAGCGATGGGGATACCTTGGTGCCAAGGGACTCTCCGCCACCGTGGCGCGATCCATCGGTCGGCTGAACGTCACATCCAGAGCGGCGGCGCCGGAGCGGATCGGCTGCACCGCCACCGACAGCAAACGCGGTGGCCTCCGAACCAGCAGCTGTTGCTGCAGCAGTGCCACTCCGGCCAACAGCGTCAGGCTGGCGGCAAGCCAGCGCCCCTTGGATCCAGCGAATCGGCCTGTCATGGTTCAAGCGGGCGCTCAGGCCTTGGAATCGCTTTGATGCTCAAGGGTTTGACCACATTGGTCGGCACACCGTTTCGGTCCTGCACCGTCATCGTTCCCTCAATCTCAAGCCATTGATCCGGCACTGGATCCGATCCTTCTGGCCAGTCCACAGGCAGTCCAGCGGGCGTGGCATCGGCCAGACAGCAACGCACGGTGAGACGGGCCAGCTGCGCAGGCTCCCCAGGCCGCGCCAGTACGAAACCACTGATCCGCAGCGGATCGCCGGCATGCAGATCAGGATCAGGCTGACTGCGCAACAAACGCACCCATTCCGTCAGCGTGCGCTGCTCGGGGGGCAGGTAAAAACTGAGCTGGGGAGCCTCAGGGAGACTGTCCTGACGGTTGGCTGCCAGGTCACTGAAGGAGGGGGCCGGGGGGAAGGCCAGCATCAGCAGCGCCACGCCCACTGACAGCAGCACGCCCAGCGGAACAGGTCCACCCCGACGGCGCCGGGCACCGCGCAGCTGGATCAGCGCCAGCAGCATCAGAACCGCTCCGGCGACAGTCACCACAGCGTGGAACGCCGCATTGAGCAGCAGATCCAAACGTCCAGAAAAACTGCTCCAGAGCAACAGCCAGCCCCACAGCCCTAAGGCCAGAGGCATCAACCAGGGGGATCGGCGCAGGCGTTGCAGCAGAGACATCACAAGGTGAGCAACTCAGAGCTGAAGAAAATTGACCCACTGACCGATCAGCAACACCAGCAACGAGGCCGCCACCGCGGTGATGGCAATCGCCCTGGGTGTGAGCAACACAGTGAACAGTCCAGCCAGTTTGAGATCAACGACAGGACCGAGAAGAAGAAACGCCAGCAGTGCCCCAGGGGTGACCTGGGCGGCAAACCCCAGGGCGAGAAAGGCATCCACACTGGAACACACCGACAGCACCAGGGCCAGCAGCATCAGAGCGATCACCGACAGTGTCGGCGCACTGCCGAGTGCCAGAAGCCAACTGCGGGGCAACCAGGTTTGAACCACCGCCGCCAGGGCGCTGCCCAGCACCAGCAAGGTGAGCAGGTTGAGAAATTCCCGGGTGCTGTGGCCAAGCAACTCCCCGGGCCTAAGCCGATCAGCGGATGTGGGCAGATCAGGGATCGACGCGCTGCCCCCCACCAGACCGCTACCACGCTCGAGCAATCCAACCCGCGACAGCGGTTGCGTGAGGCGCCTTTCCTCCAGCAGAGCTGGATCCAAGAGCCGGGATTCAGCCAGCAATCCCAACAGCATGCTGAGGACCAAGGCGATCAGGAAAGCACCCAGGGGCCGCGCCCAGAGAAGCCAAGTCTTATCGGGAAACGCGGCCCAGGTACTGGCCAGCACGATCGGATTGAGAACCGGAGCCGCGAAGAGAAATCCAAACCCGGTTCCCAGGGGTGCTCCGCTGGCCAGAAGCCGTCGGGCCACAGGCACATTGCCGCACTCACAGGCCGGCAGAGCGAAGCCGAGAAGTGCCCCCACAATCGGTGCAAGAACGGCATTGCGCGGAAGCCTGCGAACCCACGCCGACTGGGGAACGAGCCACCGAGCGATCCCGGCAATCGCCACTCCCAGCAGCAGGAAGGGGAGAGCTTCGATCAACAACCCCTGAAAGATGGCCCAGGCCGTGGAGACACGCGTCATTCCAGGCCTCTACAATCAGCTCCAGCCTTGGGACGACTGCTCCTCCACATAGGCAGCGACATCGGCGATCTCCGATTCACTGAGCACATCCACAAAAGCTGGCATGGCATTGCGGCCGTAGGTGACCTGGGCCACGATCGCTGATTCATGGGCACCGAGATAGTTAGGGAGATGGGCTTTGAGATCAGCCTCCCGCAGGGTGCGTTCCGCTTTGATGATGTTGCCGCCACCGGAATGGCAGGCGGCGCAGTTGGTCGTGAAGATCTGACCGCCGCGCACCGCATCGGTGGCATTGGCGGACAGCGGCGCCATCAGGCCGATCAACAGAGCCAGAACGAGCGAAGCAACGAAGCGCATGGCAAGCCATTCGGATGAACTGATTGTTCAGAACCTCTCAAGGGGATTCACGAATGGCTCAGATGATCGTCATGCAATGACATGGGGCCAGATGGGGTCAGCCCCCCAGGCCGTGACCATGGCTTGCACAGGGCATCCATTGGCTGCCCATGGCGTGGGCACCCTTGCACCCAAAACCGGGGGCTGCGGCCTCCGCTTCCTCCCGGTTATCGAAGAGAGCCTTCACCCCAAGGGAGCTCTGATCGGATTGCGCAGGCTTATCAGACAGCAGCATCCCCGTGTGGTCATCCCCGGGGACGTGATGGGCACGGGCCGACGCAACACCCACCAGGGTGAGCAAACCCAAGAGCGCCATTGCGCTTCTGAGCCTGAGACGGGTGGACTTGAATTGCATCGGATGCAATGAAAGGTTTAGGGATCTCATTCTCTATCAATAAGGACGAGAAGGGAGATCCCTGTCACCAATCAGCGTGCATCGAAGGGTGCGGACGAGTGGTGGAGAACGATCCGAAGTGTGCCATTCATCTCACGCACGAAGGTGAAGGTCTTCTCCACGTAGCCCACCTGCCCCTTGGCATCTGTAAAGCGCACCAGTCCCATGCTGTTGGCCGTGTTGCCGAACAGCTGGATCACGTAATCCTTCACCTCACAGCTTTTCCAATGGCGATAAGTGGCAAAGCCCTGGTTCTTGCCGAACGCGGGAATGGAAGGATCAGGACCCACGAAATAAGCCAGAGCCCCGGCGCGGGTGGAACGGAAGGTGTCCTCCCCTGTGGTGTAAGTGGGCTTGAACGCGATCGGGCCGTAGTCGAAGCCATAGGCCGCATCAATCACCGCAGAAGCCTTGGCCTTCGCGGCGGCGTAGCCACCGGTCTGATACGCATTGCTGATCGCAAGCACAGCCGCACACCAGCCACGCTGAGCCTTCATCACCTCGTCTTCAGTGACCATGGCGTTGAACACCTGCACGACAGGATCCGAGGACGCAGGCAGGGGGGCCAGAGCGCTTGCCCCAAGAACCGCAGCAGCAGCGATTGACCAACGACGACCAAGCATGTGCAGATTTCAATTAAAGATTTCTTAGCAGCGATTGCTGAAATCCACCACTTCACTTCTCAGCAGCTTTTGGCATGGTGATGAGGTCACCGGAAGAGCATGCGTCGCTACTGGACCGGACTGCTGGCCGCCGTGCTCTTCGGCTGTAGTGCTCCCTTGATCGCGGGGCTGGCCTCTGAGGGTGGTCCCCTGGCCGTCACCGCCCTGCTCTACCTCGGAGCCAGTGCCGTTCTGCTGCCGCTGCAACACTTGCGATCCCGCGCAAAGGCAAGCCCGAGCGCGGAGGAAACTCCGGTTCAGCCCTCCGACTGGCCGAGCCTGGCACTGCTCACGCTTCTGGGGGGAGTGGTCGGCCCCCTCTGCCTGGTGCTGGGGCTTGAACGGCTCTCCCCCGCGACAGGGTCGCTGCTGCTGAATCTGGAATCCCTGTTCACGCTGATCGTGGCGGTTCTGATCGGCCGCGAGCACCTGGGTCGACGCGGGTTCGTCGCGGCCGCACTCACCCTGGCCGGAGCCTTAATCCTGAGCGGAGGCCACCTGGATGGCGGTTCTCTTGGCGGCGTGGTGTTGATCGCCCTGGCCTGCCTGGCCTGGGGGCTGGACAACAACCTCAGCCAGGCCCTGAGCCTGCGTGATCCTCTGCAGATCTCCTGCATCAAAGCCCTGGGAGCCTCAATACCACTGCTGGTGATGTCAGCCGTGTTCCAGCAATCCTTCCCTCCGATGCGGAGCAGCCTCGCGTTACTGGTGATTGGAGCACTGGGCTACGGCATCTCGATCTGGCTGGATCTGATCGCGCTGCGTCAGCTCGGAGCGGCACGGGAAGCCGTGCTATTCGCCACTGCGCCGTTTGTGGGAGCCGTGTTTGCCGTGGCGGTGCTGGGCAGTGCCCTGAGCAGCACCCTGGTGCTCGCAGCGGCACTGATGGCCGGAGGCGTGATCCTGCTGATCGGTGAACACCACAGCCACCGGCATCACCACGCGGCGATGCATCACAACCACCGCCACCAACACAGCCTGGAGGATCCCGATCCCCATCACCACCATCAACACCCAGAAGGCGCGCCGCTATGGCATGCCCATGAACACGCGCATGAAGCGATGGAGCACACCCATCCACACGTAAGCGACCTCCACCATCGCCATGGCCACAAGCCGTCAGAACCGCCTCAAGCCTGAGGGTTTCCACGGCGCAGAATGCCGTGGCGCGGTGCCAGCAGAAAGGCCAGCAGAAAAAGACCGGTTTGCACAAGAACGATGCATCCCGCCGTGGAGCTGTCGGTCCAGTAGCTCACATAAACCCCCAGCAGACTCGACAGCACACTGCTGCCGATCGCCAGCCAGGTCATGCGATCAAAGCGATCCGTGAGCAGATAGGCCGTGGCTCCGGGGGTGACGAGCATGGCCACCACAAGGATGATGCCCACTGTCTGCAATCCGGCCACCGCCGCCAACGACAGCACCGAGAGAAGCAGGTAATGCAAGGCGCCCGTGTTGATCCCGATCGAACGGGCATGGGTGGGGTCGAAACAGAAGAGCAGCAGATCCCTGCGGAACAGCAGCAGCAGCACGATCACCACGCTGGAGATCACGACGGTCTGGAGAATGTCGGCGGACGAGATCCCCAGAACATTGCCGAAGAGGATGTGGGTGAGGTCGATGTTGCTCCGCGTCTTCGACACCAGCACCAGCCCCAGGGCGAAGAAGCCCGTAAACACCAATCCGATCACCGTGTCTTCTTTGATCCGCGACTTCTGCTTCACGAAGCCGATCGTGGCCACCGACCCAACGCCGAACACGAAGGCACCGAGAGAGAAGGGAAGCCCCAGCGCATAGGCCAGCACCACTCCCGGCAGCACCGCGTGGGAGACGGCATCACCCATCAGAGCCCAGCCCTTGAGGGTCATGTAGCAGGAGAGCAGACCGCAAACCCCTCCCACCAGGGCGCTGATCAACAGCGCCTTGACCATGAAGGCGTGGCTCAGGGGTTCCAGGAGAAGGTCCATCAACCCAGTCTCAGGGAGAGCTGTTCCCTGTGAGCAGGTCAGGGGGCAGGCCGCCGAAGGTCAAAGACAGGTTTTCGGGTGTGAACACTTCCGATGTTTCGCCGTAGGCCAGCACGGTTTTGTTGATGAGCACCACGAGATCACAGAAATCACGTACGTGGGTGAGGTCGTGCGTGGAGATCAGAATCGTGCATCCCTCTCGTCGGAACTGCAGAAACAGGTCAGCCATCAATTTCTCGGTGCGCACGTCCACGCCGTTGAACGGTTCGTCGAGAAGCAGCACATCAGCGCGTTGAGCGATGGCGCGGGCCAGGAAGGCACGTTTGCGCTGACCACCGGAGAGGGTGCCGATCGGTCGACGGCTGAGGTCCAGCAGGTCAACCCGTTCGAGAGCATCACGAACCGCCACCCGATCGGAACTGCGGGGGATCCGCAGAGCATTCATCGATCCGTAGCGCCCCATCATCACCACATCCCACACCGACACCGGGAACTGGCAGTCCACCTCTTCGCTCTGGGGCACGTAGGCCACGGACTGCTGCCGCTGGGCCTCAGCGATGCTGCAGCCATTGATCCGGATCCGTCCTCGCGATGGGCGGATGAATCCCGTCAAAGCCTTGAATAGCGTGGACTTGCCGGCACCATTCATGCCCACAAGCCCGCAGATGCATCCAGAGGGAAGCTTCAGCGAGGCGTCGTACAGCGCCACCGTGCCGTTGTAATCCACACAGAGCTGCTCAGCAGCGATGCGCATCGTCATGGCGTTGGATCGGCGGAAGTCCCCAGCCCTTCTCGGATGAGTTTCACATTGTGGCGCTGCAGATCGAGAAGGGTGGAGGCAGGACCGTTGCGATCCGACAAGGAATCCACGTAAAAATTGCCACCGAAACGGCTGCCAGCAGCACGTGCCACCTCCCGTTGGGCTCGATCACTGACCGTGGTCTCACAGAACACAGCCGGAACCTGGTCTCGCTTAACTCGTTCAATCAGCCGGGCCATGCGACGCGGCGTGATCTGACTTTCAGCATTGACTGGCCAGAGATAGGCCTCATCCAGTCCGTAGTCGCGTGCCAGATAACTCAAGGCCCCCTCACAGGTCACCAGCAGGCGCTGTTGCTTCGGAAGTGATTGCAAAGCCTTGCGCAGTTCGCGATCCAGCTGCCTGAGTTTGAGCTTGTACGCCTTTCCATTCGCCCGGTAGGTCGGCGCACCCTCTGGATCAAGCGAGGAAAAGGCCTTAACGAGTTGGTCCACATAGTGCTCGGTGCGCTGCGGCGACATCCAGGCATGAGGATTGGGCCGGCCGGCATAGGCATCGTCCTGAATCAAGAGAGGCTGAATCCCTTCCGTGAGCGTGACCGTGGGGACATCTCCGGCCGCAGCCGTGAAGCGCCGCGCCCAGAGCTCCAGGCCCAGCCCGTTCTCCACAATCAGATCCGCGCGGGACGCCCGTTCAATGTCACTGGGCGTGAATTCATAGCCATGAATTTCTGCACCGGGCTTGGTGATGGATTCCACGTTCAAGCGTTCACCAGCCACGTTTCTGGCCAGATCAGCCAGCACGGTGAAGGTGGCGAGAACCCGGGGGCGCTGATCCGAGTCGTTGAGAGATCGTTCCGCCTCACGAGGCGATGAACAGGCCGCCAGCAGACAACAACCGATCAATCCGGGGACGATGGTGCATCGGATCAGGACGCTGCGCAGATCGCAATTCGGCAAACGCTTCTTTGAAAGCGTCTTGAGTCTAAAAGCGATCAACTCACGCACGAATCCAGGCATCCGCGGATGCCCGATCATCGAAATGACGCAACTCGCCTGGCATCAGCAGACCGACCACTGAACTCAGCAACGCCAGCCAGCGCGCTTCTGTAATCAGCGCCAAACGCTGCACATGGCGCCCATGGCGGAGGCCGAGGCGTAGATCATCCACAGCAGCCTGCGGTTCCCATCCCACCAGTTCACGGGCATCGAAAACGAGCCGCAACCGATCACCAGTTTGTTCGGCGATGGCGGCCTCGAGCTGCGGGATGAAATCCACATAATCCTGATGACTGAGGCGGCCCCGGGCAAACACGGTGATCACGGATCCATGAGCCACATCAACCGATTCCAAGGTGAAGCCATGGGAGGAGGTCACTGTCATCTCATTCACTGCAACTGAAATCGTTGTAACCCCTCTCGCTTCTCGCAGAACACTGCAAAGGGTGAGGATCTCCACCCACCCAATCAATCATTGAAGTCGTTGTCGTGCTTGTTCATCGCTTCAATCACCAGATCATGAATCAGAAGCTGTGTTTCCATTCCGCTGTGATGCACAACCAAGCGCTGGATCACGTAGTAAATGATCAACATCAGCGGAAGCATCAGCACACAGATGATCTCAAACATGACGCGATTCTTCTGACTGATATTTTTCAGCTAAGAAGTCAGAGAATCGGGTGATTGATGCGATGGCCAACCATCGTGATCGCCACCATCAACAGCACAACGGCGATCGATCCCACCCAGTCGACGTGAGCGATCGCCTGCAGAACAAGATGTGAAATGTTGCTCGACATCTGCAATCGCCCGAACCCCGCGAGCCCATTCAACCGCCACCCGCAGAACCGGCACAAGGGCGAGGATCCGGCACTTCACATCTCTTGACCCGAGCGCGTCAAACGTGGACGAACCAGCAACCGTCCCGCGGCAACTGGCACTGTGACAGTTCAGGCGTAAGAGTGACCTTGTGTGAGGAACGGCAGCACCAAAGAGTCGAAACAAGGTCAGACGTCTTTGCGTTACCGGCCCTGAACCCCTGCCTTTCGGCGGGGTTTTTTTATGACACCAGGGCAGTTCACGAAAAAGGCGTGACCCACACCACATATGGAGCACAGAACGAGACAAGCATCCGAGAGAGGGACTCATCGATTGATTCGCCCTCTGTCAACCCTAGATCTGGGGCTTGCGCAAATCCTCACACCAGGCCTATTGATGAATGCGTGAATGGCACTGGAGAAACTTCTCTCTAGCGTTCATCCAACGGCCGGGTGATGGGGCCTTATGACACCGGCGAAGAATCCTCCGACATTGTTTCGGAGGATTTTTTATGCCGTCTGCAGCGCTCCGAGCAGTACTTCACGTCGTCCCACACATCCTTCCACTTGCGTCGCCACTGGAAAGGACGCCCGCAAACAGGACAGATCTTGCTGGGGCGATCGCGAGGGCGGGTCATCGGTTGATGCAAGAACGCTGGATGGTGATCAATAGCAGTGCAGGCGCACCAGCTCCACCACGCGCCGAGGATCTCGTTCCAACTGATAGGCCTCGTCCTCGGCCGCGGCCACGCTGGGGGGCTGATCTGAAAGAAGCAGGGCATACGCGTCCGTCTGCAATCCCCCCCCAGCACAATCCTGGGCAAGGTGCACCATTTCATGAGCCAGGGTTTCCACAGCCCGGGCCTCGGTGTTCACCAGAGCGGTGGATAAACAGAACACATTGGAACCGGTGAAATACTCCCCGGCCTTCTTGACGCCGTCACAGAAGGGGCGTTCGATCAGCATTGCGCCTGAAGCCGCCGCAACCGACAGGAGCAGGGAATACAAACCAGCCATCGCGTGACGATCCCTTGCCAATCGGCTTAAGATATGCACACGTTGAGCCACCAGGCTGCAGTCCGCTCCGCACCAGGCAACGGGGGTGTGGACACTGTGGAGTTCAGCTATGAACACCCTTCAATTGACCAAATCTCGTCAGATCAAGGCTGAGGCCCTCAAAAAGGCCCAACAGGCGATGGCGAAAGACCAGCGTGACGCTGAATCACTGGATGCCAATCAGCCCGAAAAGGCTGAGCGCAAAACCACTGAGCTGCGTTATCGCGGGTATCGCTACAGCATCTGACGCTCTTTCGCACCCCATGGCTATCACTGGTGAATAAGCGCCGGTGATCGCCATGGTCATTCACCCCGGACGGCCCCTAAGCACCGAGCTTCGGCGTTGTCTGGCGGAGAGCGGATTGTCTTGCTTGATGACCGTGGCCCGATTGGGGGGCGAGCCATCGGAACGTGCCATTGCTGGGATCTGCGCCATCCGCGACCACCTTCTGCAGGTGGACTGTGATCTGCAACAACGCCCAAGCCTCACACCCGCGGCCATGGCGCAAGCCGTCAGTGCCTGTGATCCCGATCCTGAATGGAAAGAACGCATTCTGAGGGGAATGACGCTCGTCGCCATGTTCGACGGCAACCCTGACCCCCAGACCCTCTCACTGCTGGATGCTGCTGCCGAGGCGTTCGGGATCGATGCCCGACCAGTGAACAGCTACAGGAACGTGATGCTGGATCGCCAGTCGATCGTTCGCTTCGACATCGCCCGGCGCGGCTTTTTGCGGCAGGCGATTGAAGCCACGGTTCGTGATGGTGGTCTTCCAGCGTTTGTGTCGACCCTCAAGGTGCTCAGCGGCCACGAGGACCGCGCCATGGTGGAGCGCTTCCAGAGCCTGCGCGGCTACCCACCCGGCAGCTTCGGCAAGGCCTATGCCGACTTCATCGAGCGCAATGACTTCGCATTTCCCGGAGCCTTGGGAGGACCACCACCACCGGTGTTTCGCCATGACTGCTGCCACGTGCTCGGAGGCTATGGAACAACGGCCGCCGAGGAAGGCGGCGTGGTGGGCTTCCAGGCCGGTTTCGAGCGCCTGGATCCCTTCGATGTGATCATGTTCGTGATGGCTGAGTTCGAACTCGGTATCGGCGTCTCTCCTTTCATCCCTGGAGAGTGGAAACAACTGGATCCCGACAGGGTCTTCGCAGGCCTTGAGCATGGCAGTCATGTGAACACCGACCTGATTCGTGACATTGATCCATGGGATCACTTCAGCGACCCGCTCGAGGTGGTGAGGGATCGCTTCGCGATTCCTGCGAGGGGTCGAAGCGCTGAATACCCCAAGTCCACGTCGGTCAACCATTGAATGGCCACCATCCGCCTCCTGGAACTGCTGATTCTGCTCAGCTTGCTGAGTGGATTTCTCGGGCTGCTGCTTCGCCGCAACCTCTACTTGAAGGTGCTGGCCATGGATGTGATGGGCGGATCGGTGGTGTCGCTCTTTGTGCTGGTGGCGGCCCGCACCGGTCTGCGCAGCCCGATTCTCTCCAACGGCGAGACCGATCAGGCTCTGGCCGCTGTGGCAGACCCGATTCCCCAGGCCGTGATCCTCACGGCGATCGTGATCGGACTCTCCACCCAAGCCCTGCTGCTGGTGGTGATCAGCCGCCTCTCCATCCGTGATCCTCTCCTGGATGTGCGCACGTTTGACAGGGACGACGCGTGTTGATGACCCCTGAGACGATCCTGATATCCCTGCTCACCCCGGCTGTGGTGGTGGGCTGGCTACTGGCGCCTTATCTGCTGGCCTTTTTCGGTGCTTTAGTGCCGGCGCTGGGGGAATTGCCCCTGATGCTCTGCTGTCTGGCCACGGTGCTGATGGCCCTGCCGTCTCTGCTGCTGGGCGAAAGCATCAGCCTCAACCTGATCGGCAGCAACGGCATCAGCTTGAGCATCGATGGCACGGCTGCCTGGTTTCTTCTGCTCAATGGCGTTGTGCTGGGGGCCACCCGTTTGGCCAGCCGCAAGCTTGAAGGAGCCGCTGGCCCCCTGGTGCCTACTGTGATGCTCGGGGGACTGAACACCTGCTTCGTGGTGACAGACCTGATCAGTCTGTATGTCGCTCTGGAAGTGGTGGGCATCGCGGCCTTCCTGCTGCAACTGCGTCGGGAGGCGCCGCGTTCGTTCTGGATCGCACTCCGGTATCTGCTGGTCGCGAGCACGGCCATGACCCTCTACCTGATTGGCACCGGACTGGTGTATGTGCGCACAGGCAGCTTCAGCATGGAGGCCTTGGCAGGCCTGGAACTTGGCAGCGCCCAGGTGCTGATTCTTCTCGGACTCTTCAGCAAGGGTGGATTGTTCCTGCCAGGGCTCTGGCTGCCTCGCAGTCATGCGGCGGCCAGGCCGGAGGTGGCCGCGCTCCACTCAGGGGTCGTGGTCACCGCTGGGGTTCTGCCTCTGCTGCGGCTGATGCAGATCGACTCGGGGCTGGCACCACTCATTCGCTGGATCGGCATCGCCAGCGCAGTGCTCGGCCTCTTGCGCGCGCTCACCGAAACCGACCTGCGTCGACTTCTGGCCTGGAGCACGTTGTCCCAGATGGGGCTTGTGGCCCTCTCTCCAGTGGCTGGAGGACTGATGGCCTTCGCCCACGGTCTCGGTAAAGCCCTGCTGTTTCTGATGAGTGGAGGCGTGGACTCCACCGACCTCAACACCTGGCGTCAGCGTCCACTCCCGGCCAGGTTGCAGGTTCCCCTTTGGATCGGATCCCTCTCGATCGCAGGCTTCCCCTGGTTGATCGGCTCCACCGCCAAATCGGAGCTTGAGTCTGCGTTGCCGCCGTTCTGGGCCGCCGCCGTGCTTCTGGCTTCGGTCGGCAGTGTGGCGGTGTACGCCAGGCTCTGGGGTGCTCCGTGGTGTGCCCCCGGCGAAAGCGCCAGCAGTGAGGGCACAGTCAAGGCACCTGCAGGGGGCAGCATCAGTCTGCTCGTGGTGGTGTTGATCAGTGCATCGGCTCTGATTAGCCTCGCCGTTGCCCCCACCCACGACGGCCAAAAGCTCGCCGTGACCGGACTGGTGTTCGCCCTCGGTCTGCTGCTGGATCGGGGTCTGCAGCGGTGGCGACCTGCACTGGAACGACGCTGGCCTGAACTGGAATCACTCCAGGATCTGATCGGCAGCCTGGCTGTGGTTGGAGCCGGAATGCTGCTGAGCCTGCATGTCTTGGAGGGATGGGGATGACCGTGGTTCTGAGCCTGGGATTCCGATTACTGCTGTGGGTGCTGCTCACAGGTGAAACAAACAGAACCAACCTGCTGTTCGGCTTGCTGGTGGCAATCCTGTTGCCGCGAGCGCACCACCACGGCGAACGTGTCGCGCCGCTGCTCAAGGCGTTCGGGCAAAGTTTGGTCGCCATTCCCCAGGCCTATGGCGAAGCTATGGCGCTGATCCTTGCCGGTGGAAACGAACAGTGTGATGAGACAGAGCATCGTGCCAGCGGTACTGCCACACCGCTGGTGGTGTTTCTGGAACTGCTGGCGATCACCCTCACACCCTTCACCCTGGTGCTCGACCTGGTGCGCGTTGAGGATGCGGTGGAGGGATCACACCATCGCTACAGGATCCATCGCTTACGCCCTGCCCAACGCCGGGGGCAGGCGCCGGCTGGCGGGAGGGCACCGCAATGACCTTGCTTCTCTGGGGGATGGTGGTCGCCCTGTTGATCCCGATCGGCCTGCTTTGCCGCAACGGCAGTGTGTGGGATCGACTGGCGGCGTTCGGAAGCATCGGCACGAAAGTGGCGATGCTGGCCCTGGTGGTGGCAGTGATGCGCGGGGATCGGATGATTGCCCTGGTGGGGGCACTGATGCTCAGCGCCGGTGACGCCGGAATGCTTTTGCTGGCCAGGCTTCTGGAGGAGAGAGAATGATGAATGTCGTGCTCTTGAGGGAGGCTGCAAGCCTGCTGTTTCTGATGGCGGGACTGTTTTTCTGGTTCTGGGGCAGCTGGCCTCTGCTGGAGGTGCGTCCCCTGCTCGACCGCCTGCACAAACTCACGGTTTCCGACTCCCTCGGATCGCTGCTGATGCTGTTGGGTCTTCTGATTCGACGTCCCGACTGGTGGCCGCTCTACGGCCTGGCCATGCTGGGATTGATGCTCTGGAACACGATCTTCGGCTACGTGGTGGCCCGTGGGGTTCACCAGAGCCGACCGCAGAGGGCCAAAGCGCGGGAGCTGGGTGATGCTTCCTGATTTCGATCTCTCCCTGTTGAGCCTTCAAGGCTCCCTTGGGCTGCTGCTGCCGATCACCGCTCTGCTGCCCCTGGTGTCGGTGCTGATGGTCTGCCAAGACAATCCCTACCAGGCCCTGATGCTGCGGGGCGTCTTCGGATCAGTGGCCACGCTGCTCTACGTGCTGCTGGGTGCCCCGGATGTGGCTCTCACCGAAGCAATGGTGGGAACCCTGCTATCCACCACCCTTTACGTGATCGCCCTGCGCTCGTCGATGACCCTGCGCCTCGAGGATCGGCGTCACGCTGCGGTGGATGGTGCCACAGAGGGAACCATTGAGCGATCGGTCGACGCTGAAGCCCAGATTCTGAGCCACTGGATCCAGCCCTTGCACCTGCGGCTCAGGTTGGTGCGCCAGGGTTCAGCACCCCACGGATGGCTGGAGGATCAAGGTCGTCTCACGATCGTTCAGCCATCCCTGAAGCAACGTCTCCAGAACAGCCCGGGCTACGAGCATTGGCGCAAGAGCGGCGGGGTGCTGATCCCATCAGAGGAGCCGACACCATGATCTGGCTCTATGTGCTCGCAGCCATCGCGCTCTTCGCAGCACCGCTGACAGGACCGTTGCCTCAGGTGGGTGGCATGGGTGAACTGATCAGCGGGCTGGCGGCCGAAGGAGACGTGCCCAATCTGGTGTCGGGGGTGATCCTGCACATCCGCTTGTTCGACACTGTCGGCGAAGTGGTGGTGTTCACCTTGGCGTCCATTGGTGTGCGCATGCTGCTGATTGACGAACCCCTACGCACGCGGATCCGGAGCCTGAGCGACATTCCCTCGCGGGTGGTGTGCGAACAGGTGGCGACGCTGGCAGCCCTAGTGGCGGTGGAGCTGGCGCTGCGAGGCCACCTGAGCCCGGGCGGTGGATTCGCCGCAGGCGTTGCCGGCGGCACCGCCATCGGCCTGGTGCTGATCAGCGGCGGGAGTGAACGCAGTCGTCGGCTCCACGAACGCTGGCATGCCGATCTTTGGGAAAAAGCGGCGGTGATGGGGTTCGTGGTTTTGTCCTTCCTGGCCCTCGAAGGACTGTCCCCAGGGGCCGGTGAGTTTGGAAGTCTGCTGAGTGGAGGCTGGATCCCGCTGCTGAATCTGCTGGTGGCCCTGAAGGTGACCCTGGGCTCCTGGGCGATGATCCAGCGCTTCGTGCAACACCGAGGCCTGCTTTGAGCGCATTAACAGATTGCGAGTGCGCATGTGCTGACAGGCGAGCACAAGCGTGTGATCTGCAACAAATCGTTTGATTCAAGCCCGTAACTTGCGTTCATTCGTAATTGGAGATCTCGATGAACGGCAGCATTCAGCTCAGCACGGAACAACGGTTTCAGATCGAACAGTTCAACCGGGCCCTCGATACCACCCAGGATCCTGATCAACTCCGGCAGCTTGCCAAGCAATTGATGCAGGCCTGGCAGACCCAGAAAGCTGCCACCAGCTGGATCATGCGCCAGGGCCCACCCCCGTTTCTCCGCGGTGGGCAGTGCTGAGGAGTCCGCTTGTTCCGTCACATTGCCCAGTCGGCGTTGACTAGCGTTGAATCCGCAAGGTTTCAACGATGGTTGAGCTGTACTTAAAGGCCAAGTTGCATAGCCGCATCACCGTCGACAGCTACCGCTCGGTCCTGATGCTTCAGGAACTTGATGATCAGGACCGACGCTTGCGCACGGATCTCCTCCGTCAGGTGGACAACGGCTCGATCAAACTGATCCATAGCTGCGCCTGATGTGATTGGTCTTTCAACCCAACGATCCCAGGTTCTGGCGCGCTCTCCTGGGCGTCCTGTCCCTCATCGTGGGCTGTTCACTCGCCTGGGTCATCTTGCAGCTCTGATGATCACGGCCTGGCTCGCTGTCTTCACTTGCGCCAATCCTGGTGCGGCCACGTTGGACGACGAGGACATGATCCAAAACCAAGATGCTGAAACGGTCGACTTTGACCCCGATGCGCCAACCATGAAAGCTCCTCCCCCGGATGCATCCGAGAGGTGAGCCTTCGTCCGCGGTCTGTGTCACCACACGCGCGGACCAATTCATTGTGTCGCCAATCACACGCGTCTGTCTCAGACGACACAATTTCTACAGATCCTGACGCTTCAGTTGACGTCAGCTCAGAACAGCCCAGAGAAGTGCCAGGGCCACACCCACGGTGCCGACTCCCAAGGCGACGAACACAATGAAACTGCCTCCCGCCAACAGCATCAGCCGACGGAACGACTGCGGAAACAGCAGATACACCGCGAGGCCAGCGGCCACAGGCCACATCGGCGGGATCAGTAAGAACACACCCGTCAACACCACGAGGCGCGTGCGCAAGCGCTGATCACGTTCGAGAGCAAGTCGCTCACCCTGCTTCTGCGCCGCCAGCTCTTCCCGTTCCTCATCGCTGAGCCAGCGCCCCATCGCCCGAGCCTGCTCAAGCTCCTCCTCGATCTGCTTTCGGGACATCGACGGGTTCATCAATTCAATGTAACGGCGTTGAAGGCAATCCTCAGCTGGTGCCGCGACGTTCGCCCGCACGCCAGGAGCGCTCCAACGACGCACGAGCTTGATCGAGATCGGTGGACCCAAAACGATTCTGCGTCGTTAATCCTGCCCGGAAGGGCAGCGTCATCCGCCAGAACCGCAGGGCCGCTGCCAGAGCCACGACCCCCCAGGCGACAAGAATCCAGCGTGGATCGTGCACGTGACTCTTTAAAACACCATCATGGGGTGATCTTGAGTCCACTGCGGCTGACCCGATACCACCATGGACGGACGACTGCTTCTGAGTGGAATTGGGCTGCTTGTTCTCGCTGTGACGGTCTATGAATACGTGCTGCTGCAGGGCCTGGCTCCCGGAGCCTGAGCTCACTCCTCGGCCTCGCACGCATAGCTGATCACGCTGCCACGCCGCTCGCGGAAGTCGGGATGTAGGGGATCCTCCACCTGCCACCACCAACGCCCATCGGTGTAACTCGGCGTCCCTGCATTGTTGGTGCGAGGAAGCTGAAGCGTCACGCCGCGCCAGTGGAGCAACACGCCATCACCCGGCACAGTGCCTGCCGCGCTGTTGGGCAGCGGAGCCGCCGTCACACCAATCGCTTCCCGTCCAATGCTGAGGGCTTCCGCCGTGAGCCGATCGCCATCACAGATCCAGGCCGCCGAGACAGGTTTCAAGGGCAAGGCGATGCAGAGCAGAAGCACGAAGCTCGAGGCAAGCCATTGCAGACATCGAGCCACAGCGCGAGGGAGAACACGTCAGAGTAAAAGAGTCGCACCCTTGTGCACCTCACGTCGATGCTTCCTCCCTTCTCTCCTTTTTGCCCGATCAGCGCCGCGAAGATCGCAGGTCTCAAAGCCACAGTGACTCTGCTGCTGGTGCTGCTGATGAAGTCCAAACTTCTGCGCGTGAAGATGTCGCTTCTGGGTTCCTTTCTTGGCTTGATCATGCTGACCGGGTTCCTTCTGAGCACCGGCGTTCTCACCCTCGTTGCCGGAGGCGCTGTGGCCTATGCCGCCAGCCGGAGCAAAGCATGACAACACCGGAAACGAACGCAGGTCCAAGCCCGGAGCTGATCCTTGCGGCATCTGCGGGATGGGTGGCCGTCGTGCTGAACGTGGTTCCAGGCCTAGGGGCGGGGTACCTCTACCAACGCCGCTGGAAGGCTTACTGGATCACCTCGGTACTGGCCACCGCCTGGTTTGTTGCTGGTGCAGCTCTGGGCTTGAACGCCGAGCCAGACGCCGAGCCCCAGACCCAGCTGATCGGGCTTCTCGGGCTTGTGCTCTTGTCGGCGGTTACTGCCAGCGAAGCCGGCCTGGCGGTGAAGCGAGTCCGTGGTTCCGACTGAACCTGCCAGAGACGCCGACGCGATTCTTCGGTTCTGGTTTGAAGACTGCCGCCCCTGGCAGTGGTTCCGGCAAAATCAGCGCTTCGACCAACTGATTGGCAAGCGCTTCGGGGCTCTCTGCCTATCGGCGCAAGCCGGCGGTTTGAGCGATTGGGAGCAAGGGGCTTCTTCCGCACTCGCTCTTGTGCTTCTGCTGGATCAGTTCAGCCGCCATGTTTGGCGTGGAGAGTCTCAAGCCTTTGCTGGGGACGCACGCGCCGTGAGCCTTAGCCGCGAGGCACTGCGGCAGGGCTGGATCCAAAGTGAACCGGAATGTGCCCGGCGGCAGTTCTGGTTGATGCCACTCCTCCACAGCGAAGAGATCGCCACCGTTGAGAGCGCAATCCCCCTTCTTGAAGAATGGGCAGACCATGCCACGGCGAGGATCGCGCAACGCAATCTCCAGGTGCTGCTCCGGGAGGGACGCTATCCCTGGCGCAATCAGTGAGCCAAAAAAATGGGCAAGCCCCTCAGCTCACCCGCTCGACGCACTGGAAGGTGTTTCACTTCCACTCTCACTTTTTAACCAATCATCCGATCGATGTGTATCCAATGGAACGTTGTTCGAACAAAAAACTCATGACGACCGAGTGAGAATGATTATCGTTAATTATTCTCGGTACAGCTCGCAAAGCTGAGGTTGAGCTCATTACCAATGGGCGATAGTGCGCTCCCAACCCGTCAGTCGCATCGTTTCGAAAGCCTTGATGGCGTTGACGCGCAGCAGTCGTCTCCGATGCTCAGGGGTGGCCTGGCCAGGAGCAATCAACCGCCCCGTTTCCACCCAGACCCACTCCGCGTGGGACGTCGGCATGGCTTGTTGAAAGCGCACAACAAGACCTTCCTGCCGGTTCAGCAACCAGCCCTGTCCGCCAGTGACCTGGGGTTTCTGGCGCTTGTCTGGTTTGGAAGTCCACATGGGTGAATCCTGTCGGGATTCCCTGGGACTTGAACGAGCTCTTTAGCAATCACGCACAAGACGGATCAGCCATCAACGGCTCTGATGGCATCGCTCCATCACCCGATTGAGAACCTCAACCTTGACGGAGGCGCGATCCCTGGCCACATAGATCTCAGCCTGGTGTTTGGCGCGGCCCCTCAGCTCCACCTGCTGAATTTCGGGTTCAAGACGAGTGATCAGAGCGTCGATTTCGCTGAGAGGGTCATGGCCGAAGTCATCGATCGCAAGCAGTTCTCGATCCAGCGCCAGAAGCAGTTTTGTAGCCTTGCTCATGGGTCGATGCATGCGTCTGCAAGGTAGCTATGTCTGCATGCCACAGCCCGACAACACAGCTGAGGTCAGCCAGAGCGAACACAAGGGCCAGATGATCGCCTGCGCCTTGTGCCAGAGCACTGGCCCGGTGCATTACCGCGTGCGCAGCAGCGTGATCAAAGACTGGACCTTGATCTGCCCGCAGTGCTGGTCGCGGATTGAACACCAACCCGGTTATCAGTACGGAGGCACACGCAAGGCCAGCCGCCGGCAGCGAAAACGCTGAGTCCTCAGCTCAGCTCCACACCCTTGCCGCGATAAAAGGCGAAACGCTCGCGAATCTGTTCCGCCTCGGGCTTCGGGGACTCATAACTCCACACCGCATTGCTGATCACCTGATCATCGACCACCACATCCCAGTAACGGGCGGTGCCTTTCCAACCGCACGCCGTGGTGTGACTGGAGTCGCGGAAGTAGTCGGCGTGCATCGACGCCCGCGGGAAATAGGGATTGCCATCCACCATCACGATGTCGTCGCTCTCGGCAAGCACCGTGCCGTTGAAAACAGCCTGCATCGAATCGTCCTGATCAGGCCTCATGATGGCGCCGACTCCAGAGAAGGGTCTGTTCCAGAGCGGTACGCCAGGCTCCAGGAGCAAAGGTATGGCGCCGGCCATGGCCCGGCAGCAGCAAGGCCACATCAAGATCCAGCAGCCGCTCCACAGACGCAAGCTGGGTTGCAAAATCCCACCAGCAATAGCGCGCTGAAGCCACCACCACCCGATGCTCGGGGTTCCACCAGAGGTGATCGCCACTGAACAGCACTGCGCGTGCATCCCCCAGCAATGCACAGAGCGATCCCTGGGTG
This sequence comes from Synechococcus sp. MEDNS5, assembly GCF_014279875.1. Taxonomy (NCBI): domain Bacteria; kingdom Bacillati; phylum Cyanobacteriota; class Cyanophyceae; order Synechococcales; family Synechococcaceae; genus Synechococcus; species Synechococcus sp. MEDNS5. Next base: position 895,467 of record NZ_CP047952.1, on the reverse strand, counting down.
TGCCCAGGGGTGGGGATGAGCTGAAGGCCTTCGACAATCGGCACCGCATCGCTGCCCGTGATCAGCTGTTCCGCCTGCGGGGCCGCGTCAGCATCAGCCGCATGAATCCAGCGGTCACTTCGAAACGTGCGGGCCCAGCGCTCATGATCCGCCACATCGTCGCGGTGGGTCAGCACGATGAAGCGCAAGCCACCCAGGGCCTGGATCCGACGGGCCAAAGGTGCGCTCCATCGCGGAACATCCACCATCACGTTGCCGGAGGGCCGGGTGATCAACCAACTGCAGGCCCCGAAACTCCGCCGCGACGCCCAGCCGCAGTAATAGACCTTGCCCTGGGGATGCTCCTTGATCAGAGCAGGGAAGCCATCAACCGGAGTGGTCTGGCGCAAACTGCGCTCGGTTTCGATAGCAGCCACAGGGCAGGCCTGCAAAGCCAGAAGCGCCTGCTCTGTGGCCTCCTTGCCAACAGGCTGGGCATGCACGCTCGCCCGCTCACCCTCGGGAGCGAAATGATCGGGATCAAATTGCCAGCAGGTGCCGCAGTTGATGCAGCGGTGGTTGATGCGGAACACCGGTGTGTTCAACGCAGAGCTTTTGAGCGAGGGCGATCGAGAAGTTTCATCGGCCAGAGCGCAAGCGGCATGCCGATGCGGAAGGCAACCTTGAGCAGCCAGCGTTTCATGGTGCGACCTGAGGGGTCACCTACAGCGTGGCTGATCGCTCCACGCCCATCAAGGCCGGACGCGAGGATCGTTACGCCGTTTCGATCCCATGACATTTCTCCCCGCAGCCCTGATGCTGGCTGCCGCCACAAGCCCGCCGGCCCCCGTCACGATCGACTCCCCATCGATTCAGGAACGGCTCGCTTTCGTGCGTGATTTCCGCGTGGACATCACCGAAGGGCAAACGCAGGCGGCTTACATCCAGACCCACCATGAGCTGCTCGATCTGTACTGGCGGCACCTGGCTAACGACGCGGCTTCTGAGATGCAGCCCGTGACCCTGCTCCCCCGAGGATCTCGCTTTTCAGCTTGCGGCCGGACCAGAGCTCGCAATGCCTACTGCCCCGAATCAGCGGAGATCATTCTTGAGCCACGGAGCATCGGCAAACGTCAGAGGCTGAGCCGCAATGTGCGTCAACGCCTCGTCGCACTCACGATCCTTGCCCATGAATGGGGACATCATGTGAATCACAGCTCCTCACGCGGAGCCTTCAGCAATCGCGAAGAAGATGCTGCTGACTGGAGAGCGGGTCGTTATCTGGCCTGGCTGATGGACAACGGAGCGCTACCTGTGAAGGACTTCACCGATGCAGCCAATCTGTTTTTCAGCATTGGCGATTTTCACCTGCAATCACCCCACAACAACCCGAAAGCGCGATACACAGCTTTTATTGCCGGTGTGGAAGCCGAAGGTGTTTCTTCCGAACGCCAGAAGGGTTGGGTGATGGACACGGCCGAAACCTTCTCGAAGGTGCTGCAACCGAACCCCGAGTCGCCTTCAAAACGGGTTCAAGCGCGCGTGTATCGCTTCGAAATCGAGCGGGGCGGGCAGATCGCTGGCAACATCCTCACGGGATTGTTTGGAGCTGCCAGCTGTGCCCTGGGCTCAGCCGATCGCTGTGCCAACTCTCTGCAGCAGGTGGGGAAAGCCAAACCCGATGGTTGGTACCGCCTGCGCCAACTCAGCCTCGATTGTGTGAACCGCAGCTTCGACATCGAAGGCGATGGCATCCGCCGGCAGCCGATCCGGAACGACCGCAAGGGACAAGCGCAACGGATTGCCAACAGAACCTGCCCTGCCCTGGTCGCTGACTTCAAAGCGGTACCGCTGCCAACACCGCGGTAGCGCCGTTTGAATAACAATGAACGCATCTGGATGTTCTTCATGGCGCGCCTGATCCCCCTGATCACGTTGATCCTGTTGTTGTGCATGCCAGGCCAGGTCTCGGCCGGTTCGCTGGAGGTGACGCTCCACGCCATCAGCGCTGAGGGGGTTGGAGAACCCATCGGCAGCGTGAAGGCCCATGACAGCGACCAGGGGCTGGTGATCACGCCATCACTCCAGGGATTCAGCGAGGGTGAGCACGGGTTCCACCTGCATGCCGGCGACTCCTGCGAGGCCGCCATGAACGCCGATGGCGTGATGGTGGCGGGTCTCGCCGCCAAAGGGCACTGGGACCCCGACGAAACCAACACCCATCTCGGACCGTTCGGAAACGGTCACCGCGGTGACCTCAGCAGGCTTGTTGTGGATGCCGACGGCAACACCACGACCACTGTGGTAGCCCCCCGACTGAGCAGCTCCGATCTGCGTGGACGGGCCCTGGTGGTGCACGCCGGTGGTGACACCTACAGCGATGTTCCACCGCTCGGTGGTGGTGGAGCCCGCATCGCCTGCGGCGTGGGCTAACGGATGACAACCCCTGGAACCGTTCTGATCACCGGTGCCTCCAGCGGCATCGGCCGGATCACGGCCCTGCACCTGCTGGAGAGGGGCTGGACTGTGCATGCAGCCGCACGACGGCTTGAGGCCATGGAGGATCTACGAACACGCGGAGCCTTCGTGCATGCGCTTGACATCACCGAGGCCGAGTCGCGGCAAGCGCTCAGCCACATGATCCAGGAACACGTCGGTGCTCTCGATGCCCTTGTGAACAACGCTGGATATGGAGCGATCGGCCCGATGGAAACCATGCCGCTTGATGCGGCACGGGCGATGTTTGAAGTGAACGTGTTCGGGCTCATGGGCCTGACCCAGGCGCTGCTTCCGGCGATGCGCAACCGCGGTCGGGGCCGGATCGTGACTATCTCCTCCATCGCAGGACAGTTCGTGACGCCGGGAGCCGGCTGGTATGGCGCCAGCAAGTTCGCTGTTGAAGCCATCAGCGACGCCCTGCGCATGGAGCTGCAGAGCTTCGGCGTGAAGGTGGTGGTGATCGAGCCGGGATTGATCCGCACAGGATTTGAAGCCGTCAGCAAGCCATCACTCGAGGCCGGTGGCGATGATCCGGTGTGGGGATCGATGATGCGCAACGTCGCAAGGGCGTGGGCCGAAGGCTTCCGACAAGGGTCCGATCCTGAGGTGGTGGCCGCCTGCATCGAGCGAGCTCTCACGGTGGCTGATCCAAGCCCGCGCTACCGCTGCGGCAGCTCGTCGGAAGCAGCTTTGATTCAGCGTTTCATCCCTACGCGCCTCTGGGACGCCATGGTGCGCCGTCAGATGATCGGCGACTGAATCAACACGCGATCAGAAGCTCTGCTGGGTCTGGCCGGCAAAACGGCCTTCGTAGTGCTCCTCGCCATCCAGCTCCTGAAAGATGAATTGGCAGATGGCTGTGCCAGGAACCACGGCCAGAGGGGCCGGCCCAAAGTTGCTCATCTCCAGCACCTGCTGACTGTTGATCCCTGGCCCCATGAAGGGAGCACTGATGTGCACCATCAGCCCCAAACGCGCGAATCGGCTGCGTCCCTCCAACCAACCGCACAATCCCGGTCCAAGCCTGAGGCGCTCTCGCGTGATCCCCAGGATTGTCTCGCCGGGCATGATCAGGATGTGCTCCCCTTCGGACACCTCCACCTTGTCGGTGAACTGCCGGTAGTCGGTGTGCTCGCACACCGCAATCACCTCGTGCACTTTGCGGAACACCCGGAAGCTGCCGGCCAGGGTGAGATCCACTGAGGCTGGCCCCACAAGCTCAGGGTTGAAGGGTGTGATCGTGATCACCCCGGAGTCAATCGCCTGAAGAATGGCCTGACGTCCCAGAACTGCCATGGGCCTTCTTTACGGGGGTCAGAGTCTGGCCGAAGAATCAAGAAACCATTCCTTGTGCCATCATTGTTGATGTGAAGTAGGTCGACCGTTCGTCGCCTGCACGCCGAGAGAGCCTGAAAACAGACCATTCAGCGCGATCCAGATACCTCAACGGAGAAACCACCATGAAGAGTCCTTCCATTCAGGGACGACAACCTTTTGTGTTGTCAAATCACCAGCGTTCCCTTAATCCATTGAACAGTCAGCCCACCCACTGCAGTCCGTCAAACGAGGGGCAACGGAACCAGTCATCTCAGCTCATCAGCTGGGATGAACTGTTCGGCCAGCGTTGATCCCTGATGCGCAGACAAGGTGCTCTGCTCCTCGTGCTGGCGGGATGGGCCATTGGATCCTTTGCCCATCCCGTCACCCCCAGTGAAGAGCTGCGTCTACCGATTGGAGGTGCCCCATCAGAAACCCGCCAGATCCGTGTGGAACCGCTCGGAGCTCTCGACCTCGAACGGGAATTCAGGGCGCTGCAAGGACGGGAACTTCGGACCAGGCGCATCACGATCCTGCCCGGTGGATCGGTGGCCTGGCATGAACACGAGCAGAGGCCTGGGGTTGCTTACATCCTCAGCGGCACACTGGTGGAATACAGGCAAGACGGTGCTGGGGTTCGGGCGATCGTGCGAAAGGCAGGAGACGCTGTCTTTGAATCAAGCGGTGTTCTGCATGGCTGGCGCAACACCAGTGGAACGTCAGCCACCGCAGTGGTGATCGACCTCGTTCCTCAAGGGAACTGAACGGATCAACCAAACGTTGATCCGTTCCAACCCCAACAGCTCGCCGGCACATCCTCAAAGCCGATGTAGATCCGGTTTGCTGGAATCCCCGTTCGAGCACTGATCAGATCGCAGAAGGCCGCGGTCATGGCTGGGGGCTGTAAGGCACCGATGGACTTCACCTCCACATAGGCGCAGGGTTCGGCACTGCCGGCGAAGGTCATCGGCACAGCGGTCTCCAGCAGCGTCATCACATAGGCTTCGGGCTTGCCCGTCTGCTCCGCCAGTAACGACGACAGCTGCTGAAGCAATCCCTCGCCATCGTCGACAGATGCCAGAGACGTACGCAGATTGATCAGGGGCATACGGCGCTAAGAGCTCGACAAAGTAATGAACATCGAGGGGTGTCCTCGTGTATTTACGGTCTACACCCGTTCCGCCCCTCAGGTCTGCTGGGAGTCCCGGAAGGCCTGAAGCTTATCCATATCTTTCTCCTCATCGATCGTGTAGTCGGTGAGAATCAACGCCTTGCCGATAGTGCCCAAGGCATATTCGATCCGATCGAGGTCGTTCCGTCCCTCGCCATCGTTGCGCGCGGCGCGGATCACAGCTGGGCTGAGCTGGTTGGCCATCCGCTCGATCGCATCAGCGATGGCCCTGGCCTGGTTGAGGGGATCGGTGGCATCCATGGCGCGTCCGCATGCACCGAACAACTCTGCCAGCAGCGACCTTCGGGCGTCGATCCGCCTTGGACGCCATCCTGAAGCGAGATGTCGGGAACGCAGCGATGCTGCTCAATGCCTTCGACCTGGAGACCAGCAGCGGTACCCGCAACCTGGAGCTTCGCGCCGGTGCGTTTGCAGGTCTGGGAATCGAAGCCGATCTCCTGGCGGTGTCGTCCGAAGGCCTGACGGATGACTCAGCACCGGACATCTCAGCACCGGACGCCTTCCTCACCCGACTGCAACGGGCCTACGGGCTCAGGCTTCAAAGCACACAACGCGCCGTGGATCTCAGCGGAAGCCTGGTGAACAGCTGGGTCAGCGCTGAGCTGAGGCTGCGCCCTGTCCCCGCAGGACCGGGGGGCCGCCCGGTGAACAGCCACTTTCAGCGGGTGGCTGTGGTGGCAGGAGGTCTTGGCGATGAACAGGAGCGCGATCAACCCTGGACTGCGTTCAACCGCCTGTTCTCCCTTCTGGCCATCCTGCCGATGCAGGGGATCCACTGCCGCACCGTGGCCGCCCCGCTGTTCGGACTCCATCCCAGCGGCCCCGACGCTGCCGCCGATTATCCCCATCTGCTGGAAATCTGCAAACAGGCCTTCCGGCATCTGCCTGAACTGCACCGGCTGATCCTGTTCGATCGTGATGATCAGGTGCTGCGCCCGCTCGGCGCCACCATCGACCGCACGATCCAGCGCAAGGATCCCCATCACACCCTGGTGGAGCTGCCCCAGGATCTGGCCGCCCTCGAGAGCCTGCGCCATCTGTGCCGCTTTGTCCTGGAGGACGACAGCCTGAAACGACTGCGGGTCGCAGCGGACCTCACGGAACTGATCCAGCTTCTGCAGAGCGATCAGGTTTCACCGATCTCCCTGGGGCTGCATTCCCGCCGGTTGCTGGAGCGTCTTGTGACGCATTGCCTGCATCAGTGCGGAGACCACCAGCAGCGAGGCCTTAACAACGGCATTCAGCAGCTGCGCAGCCTGGGGCTGGACCCCTGGCTGCTGAGCTGCATGCACCAGGTGCGCACCTTCGGGAATTGGATGGGGCATCCGCAGGACACGGGCCGAAGCCGCCGGGTGGAGCAACACGACGTTCTGGCCATGCTCTGTTCCCTGCGGCGGATCCTGGCGGACTACCCCTGGATCACTCCGCCTGTATCACCAGAGCGTGAAAGTTCTGCATATGAGCCGTGAGCAGTTTCTCGAACACCCGGAACACACCAACGATTTCCCGGGCACCAAGGCCCACCCCCTCCGGCACGATGTGCTTGTAGATGAAGGTGATCACCCAGGCACCACCGTCGTCCTTCTCGGCACGGGCATGCACGGGAAATTCATCGATCAGATTGCAGGCCCTGAGCACCTGAGCCTCGGTTGCCTCGCCGTAATTGGCGCTGTAACGGAAGACAAACACCTGATCGGTTGGGCTGGCGTACACCTGCACAGGGCGTCCATCCGACCAGACCGTGGTGGTCACGGCCACGTCAGTTTCATCATCCTGGTTGCGCACCCGGTTGGTCTCGGCTTTGTAGAAGGCGCCATCGAACAGCGACGTGACGTTGTCGGGGGAGAGCTGCTCAAGGGTGAACTCCATGGACGATCAAGAGAGAACGGGCTCTGCCTTCATGCTGAACGCGGTTCAGCGGCCGCGCCATCGATTCCAGACTCTGCGGTGCCAGGGCGTGACATCTCTGGGGAGAGGAGGCTCACCACGCTGACGACGCTCCAGCTGCTCCACCTCAATCTTCAGCTGCCTGAGAACAGGGATCAGCAGCAACCCGGCGATCAGGCCCACGAACAGCAGTACGGGAAGCAGGGTGACCAGCCAGATCGTGGCGACAACGGCGACACCGATTGCAGCCAGTTGTTGGATCCACTTTGGCCGGCGAGGGCCCGGCAGCTGCTTCATGGCGAGGGGAGCATCTGCTTCAGCCTGCCACTAACGATGGCCGCTGGCTCGGAAGCGAGACGAGCGACTGGTGATGCCGTGCTTTGTTCGGCGTCCGCTCACGCGCTTGCGCCACATCCGGAAGGAAGAGGGTTTCAGCGCATTGCGCATGATGGCGATCACCTCCGGTTCGCCGATACCGAACTGAGCCTGGATGGCCTCAAAAGTTGTGCGGTCTTCCCAGGCCATTTCAATGATCCGGTCGAGATCGACGGAATCAAAACGATCGACGGGACGACTCACAGCAGATCCAAGGCCCGGAGCACATCCACTCGGATGCCGCCCAGGCGCGCCCAGGCCTGGAGCGCATCGGCTTTCGAGCCGTAGGGACGCCAGTCGTTCTCGGCAAGACGACGCTGCATCTGCCTGGCCACCCGATCCACCACCAGACGATCACTGGGCACAGAGATCCTGATGGGCTTGCCGTTCAGTTCGTGAATGAGCTCGCTCGCAGGCATGGGTAAGAACGCTGATTGTGCCTTTTGATACAGGGCGCAACACTGAAGGGAAGGTTTACGGAGTGCAGTATGAATCAGTCCTCAACCAAGCCGGCAAACGTTAGGAAGCAGCAGGATCTGCTGACGACTGCCCAGCCAACCGCTGAGTGCCGCCTGCGCAATGACCGTCAGAGCTACTTCGCCATCACACGTGAGCTCGTGCAGGCGCAGTTCGTTCTGGCCGATGGCGTGCTGAGCCAGCGCCTCTGGCAGGAGGTCGCCGACCGTGACCTGGAGGTGGGTCGCATCCTCAACCTGTTGTATGGCAGCTGCTTTCAGGACGACGTGGCCGAGATGACCGCGCTGGATGATGCCTTCCTAGCCCTGCACATGAGCTAAACCGAATTCAATAATAACGGCCGGGATATTCGCCAGGGTGATCCACGCGGGTCACCCGGACGCCATCCACGCTGCGGCCTGAGAGCAGCAGCAGATCACCGCCGGATACTGCGTAACCAAGACGCTGGGCCAGCAGGGCCACCTCATCAGCTGTGACGGCGGCCTGCACCTGCGCCTGCAGGCGAGGGTCACGGGCAAGTTGGGCCAGAAACGCCTGCACAGGGGAAGAGGTCATCGCGCCGAGCAGGAGCAGAAGGCTCCATCGTCTTTGACGGCGCGCCAACCTGGAGGTGCTCAGCTCCTCACCAGCCGCCATGCACGACCAACGGGCAGCGTTGCTGCAGCACAACATCGGCCGATGGGCGGGGTGCTTCATCCGTCTCAACGGCGATGGCCACGAGCAGACTCGCTTTCCCACATCCCTTTCGGTGAAAGAGTGCGACGGCCTGATTCAGACCTGTCTCTCCTACGAGCACACCGGCCAGCAGCGGTCGATGACGTTTCAGACCCTGCCACCCGCCATGCAGGTGAGCCCCAACGGTGGTTGGTCCCTTGGCCCCACCAGCATCACGCCCAGGAGCTGGGTGGCGGAACTCTGCGTGGTGCACCAGCAAGAGCGCAGAAGGATTGTGGTGCGTCATGGAGTGAGCGGATTGGAGCAGGTGGTGTACGTGGTGGAAATCGAAGGCACCAGGAAACCTGAGGCACCAACGGAGCCACTTCAGTGCCGAGCGCACAGCGCGGCGGACCTGCTGATCTGGGAGCCCGAAGAGGGTGTTGAACTGCTCCTGGACCAACGCGATCGGCAGGCGGGCGACGCCACGGCCTGCGGACTTTGCTGGACCCTTCCAGATGGAACAGTGCGGCAGATGGTGCGTCGCTACGACGCCAACGGAGGCCTGCTGCCCTTAAGCCAGGCCTGGCCATGACGCAGCAACGTTGCATTCCTTAACAAAGGGTCGTAACGTTCCGTTAACTGGTTAATCAACATGGATTCCACTTCAACGAACAAAGACGCCTGGTTCCAGGACGCTGCTGCCGCACAGATCAAAGGTGAGCGCATGGCAAGCGCTGAACTGCTGAACGGTCGTGTGGCCATGCTCGGTTTCGTGATCGGCGTTCTCACCGAAGCCCTTACCGGCCACGGCATCCTCAGTCAGATCACCTTCGGTGTGCTTGGCCTGAGCTGATGCCCTTTCCAGGTTCATGATTCGCTTGATCAACAACCCCAATCGCGTGAACTCCGAGAAGTTCAACTCCCTGATGGCCTGATCGAGTCCGCAGTCCACCCAGTTCTCGCCACGTTTCTCGTCAGTCGTGAAACCTCCTCAAGGGAGTGGCGAAGTATGCAGCTGAGGGGCAGGCACATCAGTCGCACTCTCGCCTCTTTTAACCAGAGCAACAATGCGCCTTAACACGGATTGCCTCAGCTGCTCAGGCCGACGACAGTGTGCATATCGAGATCGGAGGCGCTGATGACAGCCGACACTCCACCCCAGCCCAAACCCGAAGCAGCCTGAGTCAACCGGCCCCTGCTCCAACAGTTTCCACCCATCCGTAAGGTTTCGTCCCTCGGCAGGCAATCACTGGTACGCCACGTCGACCGACACTCCACTGCATCGTTCCGGCTGCATTGAGCAGCCACAGGTGCCCCGGAGCCCCAAAAAGCCTTTCCTCTGGACTTCAGGCCCCAGGCGCCCAACGGCTAGACGCTTCTCCATCCTCCAAGTGCTGTCGCCTCCTCCTTGAGGAAGAGGCGACTTTTCAATTGGATGGATCCGTGTCGTCGCCTTGTTTGCGGAAGGCGACGATCCGGGCATCAGCCCAACGGGCGAAGAAATACACGCCCACAAACAGAGGTACGTAAGCGGTCCACATCCGATCTGGGGCCAGGCCACTGTTGTTAATCACTGCCAATCCGCCATATCCCACAACGAAGTAGATCACCGCACGCCGGATCGCTCCGACTTGTTGAGGATTCATGGTCACAATCCACGGTCCATCAGCCTAGGGAGCCCCTGGGCGAGAAATCGAGCCTATCCGCTACCACATCCGAGGTAAAAAAGCGAGAAACGGGCGGGCGGGCGCTGAATTCCGCAACATAGTGTTACGGTTCACGCCTCCTCGATCGCTCCGGATGTTCACGCTCGACAAGGCTCGTCAGATTTTCCCGGAGACCATGACCGCCGACGCCGTGCCGGCCATCACCGCACGGTTCAAGCTTCTCAGCCCTGAAGACCAACTGGCCCTGATCTGGTTCGCCTACCTGGAGATGGGACAAACCATCACCGTTGCGGCACCTGGCGCAGCCCGCATGGCGCTGGCGAAGCCCACCCTGGATGAAATCGTGGCGATGAGCTTCGACGAGCAAACCAAGGTGATGTGCGACCTGGCCGCCAAGATCAACAGCCCGGTCTCCAGCCGTTATGCCTTCTGGTCGGTGAATGTGAAGCTCTGCTTCTGGTACGAGCTTGGAGAGTTCATGCGTCAGGGCAAGGTCGCGCCGATTCCCCAGGGTTACAAGCTTTCGGCCAACGCCAACTCGGTGCTGGAAGCGGTGAAGAAGGTGGAGCAGGGCCAGCAGATCACCCTGCTGCGCAATTTTGTGGTGGATATGGGGTATGACCCCGACGTGGACGACAGCAAGGTGGTGGCTGAGCCGATCGTGGCGCCGACTCCGGAAGATCAGCGTGAGGAGATCTTCATTCCCGGCGTGCTGAATCAGACGATTCTCAACTACATGCAGCTGCTCAATGCCAACGACTTCGACAACCTCATCGATCTCTTCCTCGATGACGGCGCCCTGCAACCTCCGTTCCAGCGTCCGATCGTGGGGCGCGACGCCATCCTCAAGTTCTTCAAGCGCGACTGCCAAAACCTCAAGCTGATTCCTCAGGGTGGCTTCGGTGAACCTGCCGACGGTGGCTTCACCCAGATCAAAGTCACCGGCAAGGTGCAAACCCCTTGGTTCGGCCGGGAAGTGGGCATGAATGTGGCCTGGCGCTTCCTGCTCGACGACAACAACAAGATCTACTTCGTGGCGATCGACCTGCTCGCTTCACCCGCCGAGCTGCTGAAGCTTGGTGGCAAGTGATCCCTCAGGGAGACGCCGCTGGAGGGGATTACAACTGGCGGGGCTGATCGCCTCCGCCTGGTTGTTCACACTCATTGCTGGACTCCGCCTTCCCTTCCAGCAGCTCCACCCTTTGGCCCTCGTGGCCTTCGTGATGCTGCGCAGCTTTCTGCACACCGGGCTGTTCATCGTGGCGCACGATGCCATGCACGGCACCCTTGCTCCAGCAAACCGCCGCAAGTTGAATCGAAGGATCGGCCAAGGCTGCCTCTTGGCCTATGCGGGCCTGAACTTTGAGACGTGCCTGAACCATCACATTCAGCATCACCACTCGCCTGGATCTACCAAGGATCCCGACTACTGCAACGCGGCTGATCCCTCACCCGTTGCCTGGTATGCACGCTTTCTCAGTCACTATCTGAACCCGATGCAGTTGCTCAAGCTGGCGTGCTGCATGGCCCTTTTGCTGTTGATCATGCCCGCCAATCAGCACCAGCCACTGCTCACGTTGGTGTTGATCTATGTGCTTCCTTTGATCATCAGCTCCTGGCAACTTTTTGTGGTGGGAACTTTTCTGCCGCATCGCAAAAATCCCCACAAAACTGATGGTTTCCATCAGCCCATCAGCCTCAATCTTCATCCGATTCTGTCGTTCGCAGCGTGTTACCACTTTGGCTATCATCGCGAACATCACAGTTATCCAGCAGTGCCCTGGCATCAGCTCCCAGGAATCCGCACTGCAGTCGCCCAAACCTGAACCTGGTTCAGCACCCCTGTCCCCAACCCTCAACTTTTCAAAACCATGTCAGCAGCTGACTGGACACACCAGGAACAATCAATCGCTAAACACGCCTTTGAAGCGGGCAAGCAGCGCTCGATTGAAGCTCTGATTTTGATACTGAAAGAACAAAGCGCTCTGCTCGACTCACCCGAATCCATCTGGAAGTATCACGATTTCCTTAGCAGCGAGCGTTATCAATACGAAGGCCGAGCCGAATTCGATACAGCCAATATTCTGTTTAATCTGGCCGATATGATCAAACAGAATTTAATAAGTTACGAAGATCTTGAAGGCCTTGAGCAAACAAAGCTCAGCAAGATCAAAGCCATGGCCATGTTCTGAAATCAGCCCAGGCTGAACTCATGCTGTTCAACTGAGGAATGCATTGAATTGGCCTTCGGTTGAATCCTGATCGAGGCCGGCCTCAGAGCACAGGCCAGGGCACGGAATGGCTGATGCACGCCCTCCACAATCAAAGTTCCCATGGGATGGGAGTGGGCAAGATTCAGCTTCATCATCAAACAGGCTGTGAAACGGAATCTGCGTCGCCGCGATTCCTTGTTGCAGCCTCGCGGATTCAATGGCTCTTGACGAGCCAAGTAAAGGAAATCTTCCAGGCCGTACTTGAAAAGTTGTCGCCGTTGTCACGGCCGACTTTCCCTGCCCCTCTAACCATGAGCTGATCGACATGTTCAGCCATGACCAGCGAACAGGCCATTGAATTGATCGGCTCCGCTGTGGACTACAGCCAACAACGCAGCAAGCTGCTGGCCAGCACGGAGCGATTGTCCGACGCTGAGGCCATCCGCCGAGAATTCGATGAATGGCTCAACCCCACCGGGGATTGCCTGCCCCTGATGCCATGCCCGCGGCCAGAAGCGAGCTGATTGCCCCCTCAATTCATCACTGTGTATCCGCATGAACGACACGGCAGTTGACGGCTTCGCTATGAAGAGTCTGTAGCAACAGCTACAAGAACACGTTCACCTCACCTTTGGTGAGGCGCAGTTCGACTCAGGCCATGGAACGGGGACCTGAGCTTGCTTCGAGGAACCATCATGACGCTCACCTATCGCGGCCAGAAGTACGTGCCGAATCACACTGCAGCCACACGGCAGCAGCCTGTGGTTCTGAAGTACCGCGGTCTCAAGTTGGCCAAGTGAACTGATGCCGCCACATGGCGGACCTGCGGCCCTGCTCAGGCAGGGCCTTTTCATTGCTCTTCCCACAACGCCTGATGACAGCAGGCCGAAAGCAATGGCATTTTGAAACCATGAAACAGCGCTCCCTGCTGCAGCGGCTCGGCTCTTATCTGATGGGGCTGGTAGATGAGTACTGGACCATGCGCGAACCGCAGAGCTATGGCGAAGAAGCCCCCAGCTGCACGGTGCGCTGCGACGACGAGCACTGCGATCGTGCGGACTGATCAAAACGACCCGGTGGTGGTTGATACCAACCATCAACAAAAGGGTGTCGATCTGCTCAATCAGCGCCCTGAGCCGCTGAGGCGCTGAAGTGACCATTGGTAACTTCCGCTCAATCCATGGATCCGTTTTGAAAGCAACGCCTTTGCAATCACTGATTGCCGTGGAAGCCCATTGCATCCACGGTGCCTGGCAACTGGTGAGCTACCTGGTAGAGGAGAAAATCAGTGGCAACACCTTCAGGCCGATGGGTGACCACCCCATGGGCTACGCGCTGTTCACCCCGGCCGGACGGGTGTCGTTCACGCTCACCGCTGAAGGCCGCAAACCAACAACCGACCTCGAGGGCGACGCGGCTCTACTGAGCAGCCTTGTGGCTTACTCCGGCACCTACAGGCTGGAGGACGACCGCTGGATCACTGCGGTGGATGTGGCTTGGAAGCCGGAATGGGTGGGCACGGAGCAGACGCGCTTCTTCTCAATCGACGCCAACGAGCTCACGGTTCGCACCCCATGGCGGGTGATGCCCAACTGGCCGAAACAAGGCCCGACCCGCAGCATCGTGATCTTCAAGCGCTGCAGCTGAACCTTGCTCACTGCAGGGGATCAATCAGGCCATACAGCAGCGCCATGACCGCCATCTGGGTGCGGTCGCGGGCACCGAGCTTGTCCATGGCGTTGCCCACATGGGTCTTCACCGTTTCCACCGAGAGGCCAAGCAGGGTGGCGATGGCGTTGTTCTTGAGGCCGCGTGCCACCCCGGCGGCCACCTCCAGTTCGCGCGGGGTGAGTTCCTCCACCAACGGCGGCAGATCGGGTTGCGGAGTGGAGGCAGCGATGCGGCGGATCTGCTCGGGGAAGTACACACCGCCATCAGCGAGGGTGCGCAGGGCATTGATCAGATCACCGCGGCCGGTGCCCAGGCTGGATTTGAAGATCACACCATCAGCGAAGGCTTCCATCGCCTCCTGCACCACCGTCTGGGTTTCGCGCACCAGCACGATCAGGAGCTGACAGGTGGGCAACTCCGCCTTCACCCGGCGAAGCAGGTTGATGCCATAGCCGGATTCGAGATCCGAGCTGCAGATCAGTAGATCCGGCTGGGTGCGCATCACCAACTCCAAGCCTTCGTCTTCCGTGGTGGCGGCACCCACCAGGCTCGCGGCAATCGCATCAACCAGCACGAACGAAACCAGCGCCAGGCGGTCGCCGAACACCACAACAATGCGGCGCTCCTTCAAGAACGCAGAGGCCTGCGCGATCGCCTCCTGATTGGCACGGGAGTCGAGCCGAAGCTCCATGGTCGCCACACGGATACCCGGTTTTTAGCGCGGATGCTCCGGACGCACCTGCTGGGGATCACGCCACACCACGCCGCGGATGCGGGATGGATAGCGCGCACGGGCCAGCCGCCAGGCCTCCAGAGCATCGGCCACCTCCACGGTGTGGGTGGTCAGCTGACCATCGCGCTCAAGGATGAGGTCGTAGGCGGGGGACATCGCGCTGGATCGTGCAGCCCCTTCATTGAGGCAGAGATCGGCGGGTTGCACATCCCTCAACTGAGGGAGAGGGCTGCAGCAGGCACGCCGTTTTCACTTTCAGCGGTCTGCGGCCGATCGGCAATGCGCGATTTCACTGATTGCACTTGTCGCCTGGAACACCAACACTGTGTTCATTGAGATCGGAGGCACCCATGACGGCCGACACTCCACCCGAGCCAACGCAAGAAGCTCGCTGACTTTCTGGCCCCTGCTCCAACAGTTTTCACGCATCAGAGAGGGATCGCCCTTCGGCAGGCACTGAGGTTCGCCACGTCGATCGGCACTCCATCTGCACCGTTCCAGGTGCCCCACGGAGTCAACCACCCTCCCACCTAGGAACCTGGCCCCAGGCGCCACAGCCAGTCGCTTCGACCCTTTCTTTCAGTCCACTTGCTGGAGGTTGAACAACCGTATGGCAACACTGAATTTCGCAAGGTCGTGATGCACAAACGAGCGCGTTAGGCCGCCTTTCCCTCCAAGGGAAGACGGCCTCCACAAATCAGCCCAAGGCTGATTGCAACCCCCGCAGGTCTCCCACCAACAGAGACTTGCGGGGGTTTTGCCTTGACGGTCCTGGGAGGACAGCACCGTCAATAACGCTCCAGCACCCGGGTGGTGCCGTCGTGGGAGATGGCCACCACCACATAGGGGTCGGGGTCGACCCCCTCAATCTCCATCCCGGGAGAACCGATCGGCATCCCCGGCACCGCCAGGCCTTGAATATCAGGCCGTTCAGCCAGCAGACGCTGAACCGACGCCGCTGGAACATGGCCGTCGATCCCATAACCCGCAACGCTGGCGGTGTGGCAGTAGGCCTGGTTGGGGTCGATGCTGTCGTTGATCTGATCGTTGATGCGAAAGCCCGCTGCTTCGAGGTGCCGTTCCCATTGCCGGCAGCACTCACAACTGGCTGAGCGGACCACGGTGATCACCGGGCCCTCGGCGTCAGCCCACAACGGCAACGGCGAGGCGAGCATCATCGCCAACACCAGTACGAACACCAGCCGCAACCAGCGACGCCGAAGCATCTCAGGAGTGATGAAGTTGCCGGAGCAGCTTCGCGGCGAGGATGCAAGACAAGCGCCGCTTCACCAGCAAATCGCAGATCCAGTCGAACAGGGGCGGGGCATCGTCCACCGCGGCGAGCCGTTGTTCGAGGTCTTTGAGTTCCTGCTGATCGCGGCAGCCGCGGAGGGCATCAATCAGGGTTTCTTCTGTTGGCACGAATGCCAGTGGAGTCGCCACCATGCGCGAAGTGATGCACATCTCCCTCACTGCTAAAGCATCAGGAACCCCCCTGTCATCAGGCTTCAGGGAAACGTGCCGAAATGCGCAAGCCAACCTCCTGTGATGGCGACTGCGGCCGGAGGGCTTCGAGACCGGTGGTGATGGCTGACACCAGCAGCAGGGCGGCAAACCCCTGGCGCAGCCTGCGCTCAGAAACGCGGGACACCCAACGCTGGCCGAGGAGGATGCCGATGCCACCACCGAGCAGCAACGGCAGCAACAGGGGCACACTCGCTGCCGGCCAATGGCCATGACGAACCAGGGCCATCAAGGAACTGGCGGAGATCACCAGCAAACTGGTGCCGGAGGCAAGGGTCATCGGCAGGCGGGCCAGCAGCACCAGAGCGGGAACGATGGCGAAGCCCCCACCCACACCAGCGATCCCCGTGAGCAGGCCCACCCCCAGCCCCTGCATCAGAAGCTGAATCCGGCCCTCCCGGTCAGCCGCAGGCGTCGACGCCTGTGGCTGACGCAGCATCAACCCGGCCGCCGCCGTGGCCGCCAGGGCAAACAGCGTCAGCTGCAGTGAGGGAGCGATCACACCGCTGCGCACCCAGCCCGCACCCAGCCAGCTGCCGGCAAGGGCGGGGATGCCCAGCCACAGGGCCGGTCGCCACGCCACCCGCCGCTGCTGCAAGGCCGGGATCAGGTTCGCCAGAGCCAGGAGCAGCACCACCAGCAGCGACAGCGGCACGGCCTCGCGCAGCGGCAGGGCCAGACCCGTCACCAACAGTGGCAGCAGCAGAATCGAGCCACCGGCACCGAGCAGGGCCAGCAGGGCGCCGATCAGAACACCGCCGCCGAGGAGCAACAGCACACTCAAAGCCGCACCCGATTCCAGGGCATCACCGCCAGCAGCCGAGCCATGCCGCAGAAACCGCTGATGCCGGCAAACACCAATCCCGCGCCGACAAACCAGCTCAAAGCGATCCAGGCAGGGGCCAGAACCTGGCTACCGATCAACCCCAGCAGCACCAAACTGCCGGCCGCGATCTGCACCTGGCGCATCAGCGGCAGGGGAGCACCGGCCTGACGCTCCACTGGCAGGCCCGCCTGCTGCCAGCCCTCCAGGCCACCCTCAAGATCCATCACCGTGCGGCCTGGCCAGCGCCGCTCCACCAGCGTTGCGGCCTGGGCGCTGCGGTTGCCGCTGTGACACACCAACACCAGATCACCCTCCGGCAATTCAACGCGTTCGATTCTGTCGAGGGGAATGCAGCGGCTGCCAGGGATGCGGCCGCCGGCCACCTCCATCGGCTGGCGCACATCCACCACCGTCACGGAGGCCAGACGGGCATGCAGAGCAAGGGGAGACAGGTGTTGAGACATCACAGACACGGAGAGAGAACAGAAGAGACAAGGGGCTCAGCAGCTCTCGAGCGGATAGCCCTCATCCGCCCAGCGATGCAGACCGCCGCGCAGATTGGCAACACGGGGCCAGCCGTTGCGCTGCAGCTGCTGGGTGGCGAGCGCCGAACGACTGCCGGCGTAACAGACCACCACCAGCGGGCGATCCCGAGGCACTTGCGCCTGGCGTTCACCAAGCTCTGAGAGCGGCAGGTGAACGCTTCCAGGCACCCGACCATCGGGGCCCTGCCATTCCTCGATGGAGCGCACATCGAGCAGGGTGAGCTGATCGCGATGGGCACTCACCCAGTCGGGTAGCACTTCATCGAGACCGGCATAGGTGCGCTGCAGCGGAGCCCAGGGCTCCTGGGGTTCGCTCGTCTGCGGGGGGCGACCACTGCGCAGGTTGCCCGGCACGGCCACATCGATCCGGTGAGGGTGGGGCAGGCGCAGATGGTCCATGTGCAGCACGAAGT
Organism: Synechococcus sp. MEDNS5; assembly: GCF_014279875.1. Lineage (NCBI taxonomy): Bacteria > Bacillati > Cyanobacteriota > Cyanophyceae > Synechococcales > Synechococcaceae > Synechococcus > Synechococcus sp. MEDNS5. The sequence goes on along the minus strand of NZ_CP047952.1, from coordinate 877,492 downwards.
CCTGCTCGCGCGCAGCCCCGCCGAAGCGCGGGTTGAAGCGCCGCTCCTCCGCCACGCTGGTGACGGAACGGCCGCTGTAGTCGTGGCCGGGATAGAGCAGGCAGGTGTCCGGCAAGGTGAGGATCTGGCCCTGGATCGACTGCCAGAGCTTGCGGGCACTGCCCTGCTGAAAATCGCAGCGGCCGCAGCCGCGGATCAGCAGGGCATCACCGGTGAAGGCCATCGAGGCGTCGTCAAGCACATAGGTGAGGCAGCCATCGGTATGCCCCGGTGTCGCCCGCACCATCAGCGAACGGCTGCCGAAAGGGATGCGGTCGCCATGGGCGAGCGGCCGGGTGACGAAGTCAGCCCCGGCAATGGCCGACAGGCCGATGGCGCAGCCGCTGGCGGCACGGAGGCACCAGCTGGCGGTGACGTGATCTGCGTGCACGTGGGTATCGAGGGAGGCCACCAGCTGAAGCCCCAGCTCACGGATCAGGGCCAGATCACGCTGCTGGCGTTCGAACACCGGATCGATCAGCACCGCTTCGGCGGTCGCAGGATCCGCCAACAGGTAGGTGAAGGTGCCGGTGTCGGCATCCTGGAGCTGGCGAAACAACAGGGAGCCAACCCCGGCGGCGAGCTTGGCCAAGGACTCAGCCATCAGACCCTGCGAATGCACTTATGACTTTACACGCATAAACTCGTAACGCCATAATCAGCACAAACGCCGTACCGCCGTGGCTGACGCAAAGCCGGGAGCAGAGCAACTCGCCGAAATCAGCCGCTTCTTCCGGCTGCTGAGTGAACCGGCCCGTCTGCAGCTGCTCTGCGAGCTGCGCGACTCACCCAGCGACGTGCAGACGCTGATGGAGCGCACCGGCTTTTCCCAGTCGCACATCAGCCGGCAGCTCAGCCAGCTGAGCCAGGCCCGGCTGGTGCGCAGCGAGCGCCAGGGGCAACGGCTGATCTTTCACGCCGATGATCCCCTGGTGGATGACCTCTGCGCACTCGTCAGCCAGCGGCTGCGGCAAACCCTGGAAGCCAGGCTGCAGACCCTCGCCCCAAGCGCTCCCAAGCACTGATTGCGATCCATCATGGAGATTGCTCCATCGCGGTGCCTTGATGCCCTCGCTTGATTTCGACGGCGACTACGGACGCAGCTATCGCCAGAGCATTCAGAACTCCATTCCCGGCCACGAGGTTCTGCACGAGATCGCGGTTGCAGCGGTGCAGAGCACAGCCAGCGATGCCCAGCAGGTGCTTGTGGTGGGCCCCGGCCCGGGCGATGAACTCCCCCCTCTGCTCAACGCCTGCAGGGATGCTGCGCTCACCGTGCTCGAGCCCAGTGCCCAGATGCTGGAGCAGTGCCACCACACCCTGGCCGATCACCCCGGCAGCGCGCGCTGCCGGCTGCTGCAGCACAGCCTGAATGGGGCCCTCGAGAGCGAGCTAACTGGCGCCCGCTTTGATCTGGTGGTGTGCCACAACGTGCTTCACCTCCTACCAGGCGAAGAACAGGTCGTGATGCTGCAGCAGCTCAGGCAGTGCACAGCGGATGGCGGCGTTCTGCTGCTGAGCGCCTACAGCGAAGCGGAGGCCCCCGAGAGCCAACGCTTGGTGTTCAAGGTGGCGCGGCAACGGCTCCTGGATCGCGGCGTGCCACCGGAGACGCTTGAGGCGATCTTCGACAGCCGCAACAAGGTGGTGTTTTCCCTGGATCCAAGCCGGCTCTCAGGGGTGCTGGCGCAAGCCGGCTGGCCTTCTCCGCTGCAGCTGTACCAGGGATTGTTCAGCCGCCTCTGGCTGTGCCGGGCGCAGCCCTGATTCAGGCCGTTCGATAGGCCTCGAGGAAAGAGCTGCGCACCGCCTGCAGCAGGGAGTCTGGAAACGACAATCCGCTGCCTGCTGCATAGCGGGCGATCGCTTCATCAAGCTGATCGTTGAGCACCAGACACTGGGCTGCTGAGAGGGCCAGGGCTCGTTGATACACAGCGGCATCCCTTTTGCCGGCATGGAACAGGCGGCAGCCTTCATCGATCAGGTCTCGGAGCACAGGATCACGCAGATCGATCAACTCAGCTCCCTGCAAAACGATCCGCCGCTCGCGGATCACCTGGCGCACGCGCTGGAAGGAGGCTTTCGCGAAGGCGTCCCCCAGCCGATCAGGTGCCTGCCTGCGCTCGCGGATCTGAATCAACGCATTCAGGAGCTCAGCCGCCTTGAACACCGCCAGATCCCTGCGCTGCTGAACACTCAACGCACTCAGCGCAGGCAAGTAGGCATCCACAGCATCAAGGTAAGCAGGCGATTTCTCACGGAACGCCGGTAAGGATCGCCATTGCATCAACCCAGGCAGTTCGGATGCCCTTCTTCTAGCGGCGTGTGGATGGCTCAGCTGCAGAGCCATCCCGCCCACCATCTCCACGCACAACGTCGCGAATGCAAGGGTGATTGGCGCCTTCCTGGGCTGGCTGGCCTCCCGGGTGATCCTGTGGGCCTCCCGGCCTCAACCCAGAGGTGAGCGCTGAAGCCATCAGCGCTTCAGTTCAAGACTCAAACGCTCGGCTTGCATCGGAGCTGATGCCACAGGCAGAGCTGTGATGTTGAAGGTTTGGGTGGTGGCAACGGGCCCAAAACTGCAGCGCATCCGCGCCTGTTTCCACGACTGACTGATGCGGCTTGGACTCTCCACCGTTCGGCTCATAAATGTCACGGAGGGATCCAAGGCATCACAAATCACCTGCGACGCCTCCCCTGAATCCTTGGGCGTGATTCCAATCTTGAAAACCAGTTCTGTGCCGGGCTTGTAAGTCACATCCAGGCTGTTCCAGAACTGCAAGCGCTCGCCTTTGCGCAGGGTGAGGGTGGTTTCCCCTGGCTTGATGGCCTCGGGTGAAAAGGTGAAGCGGTGCAGAGGCTCACCGCCCATGCAGCCGGTGACCAGGGCCAGCGAGCCCAGGGCGAGACCCCAAATCGGCAGTACTTGAAGGCGCATCGCTGACCAGCCGCTGCTACAGAGCTAGCCAGGGGTGCTGCTCGCGTCAGGCGGGCTTGCGCTGCCCCTTTTGTAGCGGCAGTTGGATGGCTATGACGATGGAGCAACGGCTGACCTACCCGTGCCATCGCCCACTGAACGCACCAGCAGACCCGCCCGCCACCTGCTGGCTCCGCTGGCGGCGGCCGTGCTTCTGGGCGCGTGCAGCCAGCCCAGCCCGGATAGCGCAGCCCCCGCGCCAGATCCTGCGGCATCAGCGCCGGCCACAAAGACAGCGACCGAATCCAGCTCCAGACCCAAGGGCTGGGACAGCGTCAATATCACCCAAGGCACCATTACGTCAGCCCTCATTTGCGGGTGACGCAGATATAGATCGCGTGGATCACAGCCACAGGCCACATGATGGCCATGAATGGCAGCCCCAGACCTCCGAAGCTGAGCAACCAGAAGAGCAGATTGAGCCAGAACGCACCGGTGAGACCCACCTGGGTGGCGACCGCCAGGGGCGGCAAAAAAAAGGCCAGGATGATGCGAAGGAGGTCGCCGAGCGTCATGGGTCTGAAGATGACTCCCACTTGCTAGCCAATCCCCCCGTTTAGGGATGCTTCAGCGGCGCTGAAGGCAATAGCGCCCGGAGCTGAACCAACCAATCGGACAGCCATTGCCTGTTTTCTCGATCGCCTGCCGTTGGTTGCTGGGGCTGCTCAGGCAGTAGCTGCCCGATGCGTAAAACCCGATGGGGCAGCCATTGCCGACTTTTTCAATCGCTCCTCTCACGTTGCCGCTCTTGCTGGGAACGCAGTAATCGCTGGAGCTGTAATACCCGATCGGACACGAGCCGACCTTGGGCAACGGACGCACCGGCTGCTGGGCCAAGGCACTCGGGAGGCACGCAGCGGCAAGCCCCAATGCAACAACGAGCGTGGCTGGACTCCGCATCGACAACCTCATTGTCCCGTGAGCGATGGCGGCGTGAACGTATCGGCCACCGCCACGATCCAACGGGCGGCGGCAGCCGTCACCTGTTCCTTGGTGACGTTGAACTCCAGGTTGTGACCCTTGGCGAGCAGATCGGGAATGATCGTCTGCCAGGCCATACCGGCGGCACTGGCGTTGAGATCACCGATCAGCACAAAGGCCTTGGCGGCACCGGTGACTGCATCGGTGTACTCGGCATTAGCGGACACCTGGCTGCGGTACCAGTCGCTCACCTGATCACGCTGGGCCTTGCTCAGAAACGGCGGCGCCCCCACCAGATAGGCATCGAGCACCAGCATCGGACTGGGCACGCTCTGGCCGGGATGCTTGAGCGCAAACCAGGCCTGGCCGATGGAGGCGGCATCGGGCCAATGGCAGAGGATCGCGGCGTCCTGGCTGTCGAGCGATCGCTGCGCCGCCAGGTCATCGATGCGTCCTAGCAACTCCGCGCCAGTGACCGGCGGCTCGGTGCGGGAGTGTTCAGCCCGGGCCTCATTGATCGCCTCGGCCACCGCCGCTTCGTTTTCATTGAGCTGCTCGAGGGCCCGCTTGAGATTGGCGTCGGCATCGGCAGGGCTGGGCACGAGCACAACGAGCAATCAGCCTTCCAGCCTCTCACCGGCAAGGCGGATTCAGCACTCATCCAACTTTCAGAGACTTCAACCAGGCCAGCACTCCGGTGATGAACAGAGGGGTGGGAACCATTGCGTGAGCGGACGATTCCCCTCAGATTGCGCTGGAAGATTGACTTTGTCCTCCCTCAGTTGAGGGAGCTCAATGGAGGCCGGCCTCCCTCAGTCGAGGGAGGCAATGCTTCAACGCAGTCTTCAGGCTGCAAGTTGTGTTGCCTGAGGCCGACGAAGAGCTTCTCCATGGGACAGCCCGGCATTAATCCACCGGAACACTAGAACGATCACACCCATGCCAACCGCTAGCGTTGACAGCAATGACAGCACTGCTGGCAGTGTTCAAGCCATGGCCACCCTCACGATCCGCAACCTTGATAACGCCGTGCGCGATCGGCTCAGGCGACGCGCCGCCGAGCATGGCCACTCGATGGAGGAAGAGGTGCGCCAGATCCTTCGCCAAGTGGTTGAACCCACGAAACCAGCGGCAACCAAAGAGGGATTGGGCTCACGCATTCACAACCATTTCGCCCGCCTCGGGGGCCTTGAGCTGGAGCTGCCAGCTCGCAACGACACCCCAACCGCGGCAAGCTTTGAGCCGTGATCGTTCTCGACACCAACGTGCTGTCGGAACTGATGAGGCAGCAACCGGCTGAGGCCGTTCTGGCCTGGGCGGATCAACTCTGCCCCCAGGAGGTGGCCATCACCGCCATGAATGAAGCCGAGATTCTGAACGGCATCGCCCGACTGGCCGACTCACATCGCAAGCAACAGCTTGAGCAAGGTTGGGACGCCCTGCTCAAGTCCGTGCTCCAGCACCCGGTGCTTCCGTTCAACAGTGATGCGGCGCACTGGTTTGCAGCCCTGGTGAGCCATCGCGAAGGCATGGGCCGGCCGATCAGCACCGCTGACGCCGTGATCGCCGCCACAGCTCTTGCCCATGACGGGCAACTGGCGACACGCAACGCCTCTGATTTCACAGCCATCGGCCTGGACTTGATCAATCCCTGGAGCCTGGATGGCCGATCCATCTGATCCCAGCAACTGCCCCTGCGTCCTCGGCATCGACGCTGCATGGACGACCCACAATCCCAGCGGTGTGGCCCTGGCGCAACGAGCCGCTGAGGGGTGGCAGTGTCTGGCCCTGGCCCCCAGCTACGACGCCTTTCTCGCCATTGCCGCTGGGGAACCCTTGGATACGAGCCGAAAAGCCCAGGGCAGTGAACCCGATCCCGCCGCACTGCTGGCGGCCTGCCAACAACTGGCGGGGCAGCCCGTGGACTGCGTGTCGGTTGACATGCCCCTGGCAACAACACCGATCACCAGCCGGCGCGCCGCCGACACCTCCATCGCCAGCCGCTTCGGGCCGAAGGGTTGCGCCGTGCACAGCCCATCAGCCGAACGTCCCGGTGCCATCGCCGATCAGCTGCGCGAACGCTTCGCCGAGCTCGGCGTTGCCCTGCACACCACAACTACGGCTCGCAAAGGGCCGGCCCTGATCGAGTGCTACCCCCATGTGGCCCTGCTGGCCTTGCTCAAGCGCGACTATCGTGTGCCCTACAAGGTGAGCCGCTCAGCCCAGTACTGGAAGGCGGAGCAGCCACCGATTGCTGAGCGGTTCAGGCGCCTGCTCGGGGAGTTCACCGCCATCCACCAAGCCCTCAGCCAGCGCATCAGCGCCATCCCGCTCACCCTGCCCCAGCCCAATGAGGTGACCACGCTCTCGTCACTCAAGCCGATGGAAGACATGCTCGATGCCCTGATCTGCGCCTGGATCGGCATCGAACACCTCGACGGCCGCACCGTTGGCCTGGGGGATGCCACCGCGGCGATCTGGTTGCCGGCAAAGCTGATGGAGTGAGCAGACTATGGAGGAAAGCGGCAGCCCCCTCTCCGCACCCATCAACGAACCATGATCAGCGCCCTGCTCAACATCCTCTGGGTAGTGCTCGGAGGGTTTGTGATGGCCCTCGGCTGGTGGCTAGCAGGCCTGCTCTGCGCAATCACGATCATCGGGCTGCCCTGGGCACGCTCCTGCTTTGTAATCGGAAGATTTTCGCTCTGGCCGTTCGGGCAGGAAGCTGTGAACCGCAGAGACCTGAGCGGCCGGGGAGATCTGGGCACCGGTCCGCTGGGGTTGCTCGGCAACGTGCTCTGGTTTCTGGTGGCTGGCTGGTGGCTGGCGATCGGCCACCTCAGCTCCGCCCTGGCCTGCTTCATCACCATCGTGGGCATTCCCTTCGGGATCCAGCACATGAAGCTGGCCTTGATCGCCCTGGCGCCGGTGGGGATGACGGTGGTGCCAGCAACTGGATCACGGTGAGCAGCCCCTAGGGCTTTTTCTCTGAGGAAGCGTGGAACTCTCAGACGCATCACCACCGATCCACAAGCAGAGTTGAGAGCGCAGGTTGCGAACGTCCAAAAAAAAGGAGGGGCCCTAATCCCTCCTCGCAAGACGCATTGCCCCCCTTCTCCAAGAGGGAACTCCACCAATGTGATGGAAGAAATACCTACGCGTCGTCACCATCACGACAAAACGACTCTGATGTGAGGCAACCAAGAACTTCGAGGACTCCCTCGGTCCTCCAGCGATGTCGGTGAGACGTCAGCCCGTCTACGACAGGAACGGAGTGACCTCTCGTATTGCTCGCTTCCGACACCCCTTCAGGATGGATCAGGGGTCATGCCGTAGGCCGTTGCCGGCGTAGGGCGAAGTGTCGGGCCTTTCAAGCTGCTGGGGCCAAGGTTCCAGGAGATGGCGCCGGATCGAGGGCAAGCCCATGGATGGTGCGAAAACTTGTAGAGCAGTGGCTTAAAAAGTCAGGCGACTTCTCGATTGTGCTGCGGTGGAGTGTCGGCTGTCATCAGCGCCTCCGATCTCGATGAACACACTGTCAACGCGCCGCCAGCACTTGGCTACCAGCCTTAACGCTCATTGCCTCCACCCCTGAAACCGGCGAAAGTCAGAACGGCGTGCCTGAAGAAACAGCAGTCAGCGCAGATGTGGCCTTCGCCATTGGCGCCACGACTGATGCCGACCGACTGGTCAAGCCAATCCTTGTTGACTCAGCAAAGTCTTAGAAACAAATCACCCATTCGGGGGAGGAAATCGCCTGGGGTTCCAGCGACATTGATTGCAGAACTTCATCAACTTATGGCTACAGAACAAAAGCACTACGCACGCTCATCATTTTCCAAGGGTGTCACAAAGCTAGGGATTTCAATTCTGCAGACAGCAAAGCAGCCTGAAAGAGCATTTCAACACGGCCGATATTTTGGAATTCCAGCCAATACCAAACTGGCAAAAGACACTTTTGAGAGGGCTCTGGCCACCCCAGAAGTGAAGAACCTACTGGCCAACCGGCCTTCACAAACATGGCCAGATCTTGAGCAAATGGCTGCCATGCCCAAAGGGAGTCTTGGATGGTGCGTGCATCGCCGATTGGAGAAGCTTGGGATCTCTTTTTTAGTTGATCAGTCTCAGGTGCCCGAATCCCAAACGGATGAAGAGTTCGTCATAACGAGAAGTACGCGTTTGCACGAAATTCACCACACGATTCTTGGTCTACCGATCACAGTGGCCGGCGAAGCTGCTGCGACGGCGTTTTATGCAAGCACTGGCTCAAGCCCCTTTCATATCGGAATTCTTTCATCTTGGATGCTGCGTGGTGCCTACGAACCAGGTGAGCGCAGGCTGATCTGGGATGCAATCGGTTTCGGCATTGCAATTGGCCAGGAGGTTCCTGAACTGTTCTCGCCTCGCTGGGAAGAAGGCTGGGAAAGGCCGATCACCGATTGGCAGGATGAACTGGGACTCAGTGAGCTCCTGAAAACCTCTCCATTCCAGGATGAATTTGCAAACATCTATGGATTAAACCTCGAATGATTGAGGTCTGAAGATGCGGGCTCTGCCGTGTGGTGGGCCATGGGAGAGGACATCAATCCTCAACAGGCCCTCTGGCAGATCCCGCCCACGACCATCGCCAGCCTCAAGCACCACCATGGCCTGCGCGCTGGCGGTTACAGCCAACCCCACCGCCGACCCACAGCTCTCCACCTTCCCTTGCCAAACCCTCTGGTGAGATTCAAGGGCGCTTCAGGCATCGACACCGCCAGGGGAGACCACACCCCCCCGGTGGTATGGCCCTGGCCCTGCTGGATGGTCCACCGCGTCCGGGCAGCGCCGCTGCAGCCCTGGATCAAGCCAAGGCCAACGCCAGCTTTGCGCTGCGCGACTCGCCCCGCTGGACGCTCGCCGCCAGAGATGCCGATCTGCAGTTCCCGGAAGCGGCCATCAGCTTCTCCTGCTCTTTGGGCGTACCGATCAATGCAACGGACACGCCCAGACTGCTGCTGCTGATGCGCCGCAGCATGACGGACCTGGGGCTCGCCACCTACCCCGCCAAGAACCGCTACCAGCGCCAGCGCCCGTTCATGGTCAACAACCAACCCATCTGCACGCCTGCGGATGAACAGGGCTTACGCGGCGACGGCTCCTATCCCTCGGGCCACACTGCGGTGGGCTGGGGGTGGGGATTGATCCTGAGCACGATCGCGCCGGAACGCAGCGACGAACTGATTGCCAGAGGCCGGGCGTTCGGTGAAAGCCGCAGCATCTGCAACGTGCACTGGCACAGCGATGTGCAGGCCGGTGAGTTGATGGCCTCGGCGACCACCGCCAGGCTTCACGCTGATCCTGTCTTCCAGGCTGATCTCCAGGCAGCACGTCAGGAAGTGGAGGCGCTCAGAGCCAGGCAGGCCCAGCCCAATGGCGACTGCACCCTGGAGGAGGCAGCCTTGGCGAATCGCCAATAAGAGCAAAGGGCAGGGGCACTCAGCCGAGCGACTCCAGCACCTCAAGCGCATCCAGCTCCACAACGAGAGCGCAGCATCGCTCAATCCATTCATCATCGAGCAGCATCGCTCGGGACGTGATGTTGGGATCCATCTGCCAGTTGTGGAGAAAGAGAACGGAACTCAGGCAACGCAAAGCAGCGAGTTGAACATCAGCCCAGGCATCGCTGAGGGTGTAGTCCTTCACGCCATGAGTCCTCAAACTCTGATGCCAGAGGGCACAGAGCTCGCGCAGCTGTCCCCGCCTGGCGGGCATCGGCACGCTGCCGCCGATGAGGAAGGCGAGATCCATCGCAGCCATCGAGCGGGTGGGGGTGCCCCAGTCGAGCAACACGACGTCACGCTGCGAGACATTCCTGGCGAACAACACATTTTCAACCCGCAGATCGGCGTGAACCAGGGTTGCCGGCCGCTGGGCGATGGCCGCATCGATGGCCTGCGAGTGCTCGATCACCAGAGCGATCGCCTTGAGCGCCTCAGGTTCAACACGCAGCTCGTAATCATCGAGGAAGCTGCGATAGAAGGCTGACAGCGTTTCGCTGCTGCCCTTGAACCAGAACTGATGACGAGGCAACCAGTCGTGGTTCAGTAAGGCTGAGGACGTCCAGAATCGGGCATGCACCCTGGCAATGGCATCGAGAACTCGGGAACAGTCCTTGGCGTTGACACCGCGGACCTGGTTCCCGACCGCCATTGCCGAGAGATCCTCCAGCAGCAACCAGCGCCCCGCATCGCTGGAGCCATTGCCCGTTGCGTAGGCGTGAGGCACCAACGACGCCAGCTGAGGAGCCAACGAGCGATAAAAACCCACCTCCCTGCCGAAGGAATTGAGATGAAGGGCCAGTTCCCGACCAACAGGATTCTCACTGTCGATCTTGAGAATCAACGAGTCCGGCAGAGCATCGGAGGCTCCTCGCGGCTTGAGGCGCATCGTGTTGGACACAAAGCCCTGAGGCACTCCCAGAGGTTCAATGTCGAGTGCCTCAACGCCGATATTTAAGTGCGCGCTGAGCCACTCCGAATCAATGGCATCGCCAGAAGGAAGAACCGGCATCAAAGCATCAGCTTGCGCAACACTGAACCATTGAACCCTCAAGAGCAGAAACAAGCTGATGCAGCGCGGCTGCCTTCCTTACAGTCTCTGCCAACAGCACACAGCCCATGGCCAAGCTTGCAGAACTCAAGCTCAAACGTGTTCAAAAGCTGAATACGGCCGACAGCTCAGTCGTGATCCGCAAGCACAAAGAAGTGCTCAATTGGATGATGCGAACGTTCGGGCTGGACACCTACGGGTTGATCTGGGCGCAGTTCTTCAAGGGAGTGGGGCTGGGAGCCCTGGCTATTTGGCTGTTGCTGCGTGCAGCACAGTGATCGCGTTGTGGGCTATTGGTCATCCTCCTCGGGTGCCGACATCACCCCTAGACAACAACTGAAGGAGTCATTTCGATCGTGCTGCTTAAGGTGAGGCTGGCATGAAAAATTTCAAACACCGTATCGATACGCTGCGCTTCAAACTTAGAGATTTCCAATGTCACAGCGAGGTGATCAAGGAAGCGTCGCTCCTCTGGTTCAAAGGGGCCATCGGAACGCATCAGTTCTGAGGCCATCGCATAGGCCGTCATGCACTGCGCTTTCGTAAGACACTTCGCTGCCTGAAGCATCATTTGATGAGCCCCGACAGAGCGTCGTAACTCCAGGAGTTCATCCAACAGAGCAATCATTTCGCCATCAGCCATTCGACAAAAAGGCTCGCGATAATCCAAGGCATGACGAAAGGCCCGCGTGCCCGCTTTTGTGAAATGACTGTCCCAGGACACAGCTGCAAACCCCACAGCTGCAAACGCCGTTAGAGAATCCATAACCAGGTGATGGAGAACTTTCGTTATGGCTTCGGCTCAACAACCGTTGTTGTGGCAGCCAATACAAGCTTGAAGCCTTAAGTGATTATGCCTATCGCTCAAAACTCTCGAAATCAAAGCCAAGGTCATTCCTGTCATCGGCTGGTGTGTTGATTCCGCTTCAATTGCAACCAGATCGCTTTCTCCAGCGCAGTCAGCTTTGGTGCTGTCTCATTCAGCACGGAGGTGGCACGACTTTTTGCGGTGTGGATGTACTGCGTTGTGCGGTCAAACTTGTCGAATGACATAACCAAAAGCGAATGCTCCCTCAGTCGTAGTCACTTTCATCCGACAACTGATGTGTCAGTGATGACTGAATGGCTGATCAACTCTGCTGCATCAAGCCTTAGATGACCGTTGAGCTGTAGACCGCATCTCATGCGCAAGCAAATCCTTGGCCAGAAGGGTGAGGGCAACACCCATCAGGGCAAGAGCCGAACCCTGATTGCCGTCAGACGCAACCGCTACATTCCGAGACAACTCCAGATGTTTTTCCCAAGAAAAATGCATGAAGCCCAGTCGTCAGAGCATTTATAAACCGATCAGCTCTTCCGATGTGAGTGATCAGCCGCACTCAGAAACCTTCCGTAATGACAGCAATGTATTGAGCTGACCATGATTCCCTGCCATTGGTTGCAACCACTACGTTTTTAATTTGCTGCATCCAGAGTTCTGGATTACGTTCCGCTTGCAAAGCCACAAGCCAATGGAACCGATCGCGTTGACTCTGGGCCAGAAATTTGAAATCGAAAAGTTCTCACGCGAGATTGACAACTCCGACGATCTGCAGGCATTGCGCAGTATTGCCAAAGACCTTTTAGTCGCCTGGCAACAGCAGCAAGCCGCCTCAGCCTGGGCTCTGCGTCAGACCCAGGGACTCTGAATTCTGTTCTCACCATTCCGATTTCTCCGTTTCGAAGAACATTGAACAACAATCAAATGGTCACCACAATCACGATGGAAATTGATGCATTGCGTCTACTTCACCGTTCTGTGGCAGAAGCTTACGCAAACTGGCCCGGCGGCGATCCCAACGAGCAGGCCTGCCTGCTCAAGATGAAAACCCAGCTGTATGCAGCCTTGATGGATCATCTCCTCGACTGCGGTTCGATCTGAAGGATCCAGAAAATAGCACCGGGTTGATAGACAGGTTCCAACGGCAAGATGTTGGGAACCTGTCCATGGGCAAAACAATCAACCGTTGCCAGTTTGAAGGCAGACCCGGAGAACAGAAATGGGCTCAGAACCCGAGGTGATCACCTGCGCAGCCGAGCCCCATCCCACAGATCACTCGCGAGGATGTCTCTGAGTAACTGGAGCACCGCTTGCTTGTTGTCATTCCAAGCAAGCTGATTGATCGCGATCAGATATTCATGTTGCACGCCAGTTCCCCTGATGCGTGACGCCACAATCGATACGTCGTCGTAACCAAGTGCAAACGCAGCATCCGGCGAAGCGCCAAGAATGCCCTCGGAAACAAACAGAAGAAAATCAAACAGCACCGGGCTGAAATACTCTTCATCCGCACGCAGATCACCGCAAGCCACCATCTGTTCTCTTGTTTGCGGTGTATACGTCACAAACGCGAAACACAGGGGATGACCTGTGTTCTGAAGATACAAACCCCTGAAACGTTGACGGCTCATCAGGGAGATTCCCGACGCATCACTGATTTCTGCTGAAAGGCATAGAAGGTTAGCCGGCAGCACCATGAGCAGAGACGTGTGTGGAGCGTCCTCTCAGCCATGACTGCTGAATGCCAAAGCCCTCATTAGGTTGTGAACGATCATCTCAAATCTTGGCGTGCGCACAAGCAAGCGGTTGGTTGCCTTCATGGCAGGCCTTCTTGGCGTCATCCTGATCTCTGGGGTTCCGTTATGGGCTGAACCTCAGCGTACGAACCATCAACCCCTTGATCTGCGCTACGAAAGTTCCCTTCCGGTGATTCCCCTTGAGGATCAGCCGTTTTATCCCGAGTTAGTGCAACGTGCTGACCTCTGGCGGCATACCCCCCTGGGACAGGTGGTGGGGAATTCACCCCAAGAGACCCTGCTCAACTTCTATGCCGTCATGGCCGACGTCGGCCTTCTGATCGAAGATGTTGAAACCTCCCATCGCAATGACCCCGGGCTGTTCTGGAACCGTCAGGCCAGGGCCGAGATCGAGGAGGTGGAGGTGCTCTTCAATGCGGCGGTGGACGCTCTCGATGGCTCGTCATTTCCGCTCGGCGTTCGCCCCTACCTCAAAGACGAAGCAGCCATTCAGCTGAAGCATGTTCTCGATTTCATCTTGAACAGCAGCCGCCAGATCATCTCCATTCCAGACGCCAATGCCATGAAAGCGCTCAATGATGAGCGCTCCAAAGACACCCAGTCGTGGACTCTTCCTGGATCTTCCATCGTTCTCACCAGTGAGCTGGCTGACAATCCGATCAACAGCAATTTTCTGTTCTCGGCCGCCACAGTGGCGAATGTCGGTGCCATGTACGAGCAGGTCGAGCAGCAGGTTGAAGATCTCAACGACCAGGAGTTCTTCACCCGCTCCTTCTACCAGGATTTTGTCCACACTCCCGGTCGCCTGTTTCCGCCCAAGTGGTACTTGAATCTCCCAGCTGGAGTTCGCGCCAGGCTTGAAACCGAAGTGCTGTTCGATCAGACCCTCTTCCGGCTGGCGCTTTCGATTGTCGCCATTCTGCTGCTATTGCTGCTTATTGGGGCTCTTGCACGCTTGCTGATCCGCTCCTACAAGCCTGGAGCGAATGATGCGGCGCAGATCTGGACGCGCGATTCCCTGGCCTGGACACGGGTTGTGCTGGTGCTGCCGATGGTGGTCGCCACCAAAGCGGTTGAACTGTTCATTGACCTCTACCTGAACTTCACCGGCACACCGCTGGTGGTGCTCACTGTGCTATTCGAAGCGGCCTATTTCAGCCTGTTCGTTGTGCTCGTGTTCCTCTTTTTTGAAGCGCTGGGGCGCTCATTGTCGGAGGGCTTGGTGCGTCTCTCGGGGGATCAGGACATCTGGCAACTGTCGAGAACCAGCAACCGGGTGATGCCCACCTGCAGGATCATCTCCGGCGTGGTGGCCGTTGCCCTGATTTACAAACTGCTGCTGCAGCTGGGGCTCTCGCCCACGCTGGTGCTCGCACTCTCCACCGTTCCGGGCCTGGCGATCGGCCTCGGCGCCTCCAAGCTGCTGAGCAATCTGTTTGCCGGGCTATCTCTGCAGACCGATCGGCCGCTGAGGGTCGGAGAGTTCTGCGAGATCGGCGACAAGCAGGGCTTTCTCACAAAGATCGGGCTGCGTTCGGTGGAGATCGCAACCGCCACCGGCAAAGTCACGATCCCCAATGCCGTGGCTGAAGACTGCATCGTCAACAACCTCTCCCGCAATCATGCGGAACCCGGATCTCCCCAACTCCAAGGCTTGGATCTGAGCCTGGAGCTCGACACCAAAGCACCGTTCAGTCCCGATCAGATGGCTGATCTCCTGGCTCTGGCAAGGAGCTACGCCGAGAACCGGCCGGATCTGATCAACCCCTGCCTCACTGTTGAGCTGAACCCAGGATCGCCGCAGCGCTTGCGTTGCATCGCTTTGATTCACGTTGTGAACTGGCGTGACTACATCGCCCTGCAGGAATCACTGTCGCTGGCTTTCAGCCAGCTCATCGACAGGGTCGATCTTTCTCACTTCGTGCTTGGGGTGTCGTACGACAGCTCAGATCAACAGCTTGCGGCCATTCCCGGAATCCTTCGCGGGATCATCCAGCGAACGAAAGGGTTTGAACTCAGAGCATGCCGGCTGCTGGACATCGCCGAGTTCAGTTACAACTTCAAATGTCATCTCTTCTGTCAGACCCTGAGCTACAAGCAGTTCAAGGATTCGATTGATGTGATCAATCGTGAGCTGTTGCACGAGCTGGCAGCGGCTGAGATCGTGATTCCCTTCCCCACCGCCATCGAAATCCAGAGGGATGATGGCTGAAGACCAAGGCGTTCGGCGCTGATCGCGCGCCATCAGCGGCGCCAACTTTGGCCAAGATGAAGGAAGAGCCGATGAGCATCTGCCCATGATTCGCGCCAGAGCTGCCGTGGCCTGGGCTCCCGGGGAACCCCTCGATGTCACCGAGATCGACGTGGCGCCGCCCCAGGCCGGGGAGGTGCTGCTGAAGGTGGTGGCCACAGGCGTGTGCCACACCGATGCCTACACCCTTTCGGGGGCAGATCCCGAAGGGCTCTTCCCCGCGGTGCTGGGCCATGAAGGCGGCGCCGTCGTGGTGGAGATCGGCGAGGGAGTGAGCTCCGTGGCCGTCGGCGACCACGTGATTCCGCTCTATACGCCGGAATGCGGCAGCTGCCGCTTCTGCCGCTCCGGCAAGACCAATCTCTGCCAGGCGATCCGCACCACCCAGGGGCGGGGGCTGATGCCCGATGGCACCAGCCGCTTCTCCAGGAACGGTCGGATGATCCATCACTACATGGGCACCTCCACCTTTTCGGAGTACACCGTGCTGCCGGAGATTGCGGTGGCGCGCATCAACCCGGAGGCACCACTCGAGAAGGTCTGCCTGCTTGGATGCGGTGTCACCACCGGCATCGGTGCCGTTCGCAACACCGCCAAGGTGGAGCCGGGCAGCTCAGTGGCCGTGTTCGGTCTGGGCGGCATCGGCCTCGCCGTGATCATCGGTGCCGTGCAGGCCGGTGCCGAACGGATCATCGGCATCGACATCAACCCAGCCAAGTTCGCCATCGCCGAGCAGCTAGGTGCCAGCGAATGCATCAATCCCAAAGACCTCAACGCCCCGATTCAGGAGGTGCTGATCGAGCGCACCGATGGCGGCGTCGACTACTCCTTTGAGTGCATCGGCAACGTGGAGGTGATGCGCGCAGCCCTGGAGTCGTGCCACAAGGGCTGGGGTGAATCAACGATCATCGGCGTGGCGGGTGCTGGGCAAGAGATCAGCACCCGTCCCTTCCAGCTGGTCACCGGCAGGGTATGGCGCGGTTCCGCCTTCGGGGGGGTGCGCGGACGCTCCGAACTGCCGGGTTTTGTGGAGAACTTTCAAAAAGGAGAGATCCCTCTTGACACCTTCATCACCCACACCATGGGCCTCGACGCGATCAACAACGCCTTTGCGTTGATGCACAAAGGAGAGAGCATTCGCTCCGTCGTTCATTTCTGAAGGTCCCGTCCCCAACCCATCGCCATGGAACTGATCAGCTCCCATCACTGCTTTGGCGGCGAACAACGGCGCTACCGACTGCACGCCGAAACGCTGCACAGTGACACCACGGTGAGCGTGTATCTGCCCCCCGCCGCGCTCAGCGCAGAGTCGAGTGTCGCTGCCCTGCCCGCCCTGATCTGGCTGTCAGGTCTCACCTGCAGCGATGAAAACGCGGTGCAGAAGGCGGGAGCCCAGCGACTGGCCTCCGAGCTCGGGCTGGCCCTGGTCATGCCCGACACCAGCCCCCGTGGTGATGCGGTGCCCAGTGATCCAGGGGGACACTGGGATTTCGGCCATGGCGCCGGCTTCTATCTGGATGCCGAGCAGGAGCCATGGCACCAGCACTACCGCATGCACAGCTACGTGGTCGAAGAGCTCCCGGCCCGGCTCAGCGCAGCCTTGCCCCTGGACCCCAACCGCCTGGGGCTGGCTGGTCATTCCATGGGCGGTCATGGAGCCCTGGTGCTGGGCTTGCGTCACCCGCAGCGCTTCCGTTCCGTTTCGGCGGTGGCACCGATCTGCCATCCCAGCGCCTGCCCCTGGGGGCAGAAGGCCTTCACCCATTTCCTCGGAAACAGCGCCGAGGCCCAGGCCCGCTGGCGAGCCTGGGATGGCGTGGCCCTGCTCGAGGATGGTCATCGCCGGGAGGACTGCCTGCTCGTGGATGTCGGCTCCGCCGATCCCTTTCTGGAAGAACAGCTGCGCCCGAGCGACCTCAAGGCAGCGGCCGAGCGCTGCGGCCAGCCGCTCACGCTCACTGTGCATGAGGGCTACGACCACAGCTACTTCTTTGTGGCCAGTGTGATCGACACCCACCTGCGCCATCACGCCCGGGGGCTGGGGCTCTTCAACGGATGAGTCAAGGCCTCAGGGCTTCAACTGATCCAACAGGGCGCGGGTCAGCGCCAACTCGCAGCGCGTCGTGAAGATGCCGTAGCCCGTGCCCTGAAACGCGACAGATTTGGCATAGGCACACACTTTGCGGCGTTCGTCCCGAAATGCCGCGGCCTGTGCCGCTGGATCAGCACTGGTGTTGTAGAAACCGGTGAGATTGTCGCGCCAGAGGGTCTGAAACACCTCACTGGGCACCGCACGGGCCTCCTGCGCCACCGCTTCAAGAGCCTGCTCCAGGCGCTGGTCCATCGCCTTCAAAGCCGCAATCACACAACCCGTTTCCTCCACGGTGCTCTGCGCTGAGGAGCACCCCTCAGAGGCCCGCGTTGCGGGAGGCAGCAGACACAGGAGCGAAGCGGCGAGAACCAGAGGGAGGGGGGCAGAGGCGCGCATCTGAGCTTGCAGGCGATGGCTTTCTTCATCCTGCAGACCCTTCAGACTGAAGCCAAGTACGCCCCCCACCCATGCTGCTGATGCGGGCTTATCAGCGGCTGCTCCAGGGCCTGGCATTGGTGTTGCCCTTTCCCCAGCCCCGCAAGCTCATCGGCGCCGGTGCCCTGCGGTTGCTGCCGCCGCAGATGCGCGGCCGCCGCTGGCGCCGGCCGCTGCTGGTCACCAACAAGCAACTCCTGCAGCTGCGGTTGCCCCAGCCCCTGCTGGCGGAACTCGAACGGGCGGGGCGACCCTGCTGGGTGTTTGATCGAGTCCCGGAGAATCCCACCATTGCCAGCGTGGAGGCCGGACTGCAGGCCTACCGCGCAGGCCACTGCGACAGCCTTGTGGCCGTTGGGGGCGGCTCAGTGATCGACTGCGCCAAGGCCATCGGCGCGCGCGCGGCCAACCCCTGGCTGAGCTGCCGGGCCATGGAGGGGCTCTTCCGGGTGATCCTGCCGCCACCGCCTCTGGCCTGCGTGCCCACCACCGCCGGCTCCGGATCAGAAGCGTCGATCGCAGCGGTACTCACCGATGGAGATCGGCAACGCAAACTCGCCATTGCCGATCTCAAGCTGCTGCCTGCGATCACGGTGATCGACCCGGAGTTGATGCTCGGCCTGCCGCCCGCGATCACGGCCGCCGGTGGCCTCGATGCCCTCACCCATGCGGTGGAGGCCTACATCGGCTGCAGCGGCACCCCCTTCAGCAATCGTCGCGCCATTGATGCGATCAGCGCCATTACCCGCTGGTTGCCCCGGGCCCACGCCAACGGGGACGACCTCGAGGCCCGCCTGCAGATGGCCCTTGCCGCCCATGCCGCCGGTGAGGCTTTCACCCGCACCAATGTGGGCTATGCCCATGCCCTGGCCCATGCCCTCGGCTGCTTCTACGGCATCCCCCATGGCCTTGCCAATGCGCTGGTGTTGCCGAGTGTGCTGCGCTTTTCCCTTCCGGCCTGCGAGCACAGGCTGGCCGCTCTGGCCCGCGCTGCAGAGCTGGGCACAGACCAGACCAGCGATCACGATCTCGCGTTGGGCTTCATCAGCTGGGTGGTCGCACTCAACCAGCAGCTGGGAGTGCCTTCTTCCATTCAACCGCTACGCAGCGTCGACATTCCCCGAATCAGCGCCGATGCCTTCAAAGAGGCCCATCCCGCTTATCCGGTCCCGCGTGTGATGCGCCGCAGCGATTGTGAAGCCCTGCTCACCCAGCTGCTTCCTGATGCGGCGTCGCCGTCTGGTGCATGGTTTCAATCAACGCCTCCGGCAGAGGCTGGCTCTCCTCCGGGGGAATCATCACCTCGAGGTAAGCAGCGCCATCGTGGGCATTGATGGCCGCCAGCGCCTGCTCCAGCTCCGCCACCGTTGACACGCGGCCGCACCACCATCCCTGGCAACCGAAAGCCTCGGGAAGCTGGGCATAACGCCAGGGAGGCAGATCGTTGTAGGCATGACCGGTTTCGCTGAGCAAGGCCTCCACCCCATAGAGGCCGTTGTTGAGAACGATCACCACTGGCTTGGCCCCGGTGAAGCCCATCACAGCGACCTCCTGCACCGTGAGCTGGTGGGCCCCATCACCGGTGACCAGCACCACCCGGCGTTCGGCATCGGCTAGGGCACAGCCGAGGGCAGCGGGCGTCGCCCAGCCGATCGATCCCCAGAGGGTCTGCGTTTCGATGGCCACCCCGTCAGGCAATCGCATGGCGTTGAGCTTGAGCAGAGAGGTGCCGGTGTCGGTGATCAGCAGATCGGTGGGGCGCAGAAACCGCTGCAGGCGTGGATAGACATTCGCCGATGCCGTGGGCTGATCCCCCTCACCACTCAGAGGAAGCAGGGGCTCTGGCTGCACCGGCCGCTGCTCCCCCCAGTGGCTGGCTCTTGAGTCAGCCGCCTGAAAGCGCTTGATCAGCCCAGCTAGCACTTCGCTGAGGCTCACGCTGGTGAACACCTGATCACCGGCCTGCACCCAGTCGGCATGCAGGGAAATCACCCGCCTTGTGTCCAGATGACCGCTCCAGAGACCGGTGTTGAGGTCCTCCATCACCAGTCCGCCCACGTCGATGAGCAGATCGGCGTCTTCCACCACACCCTGCAAAGCAGCAGGAGTGGAGCGCACGCCGTTGTACATCCCAAGGAAGGCGGGATGCCCTTCACTGAGCAGGGCCTTGTCCATCGGCGTGGTGGCATAGGCCAACCCTGAAACCTCGAGGAACGTTGCAAACGTCTCCACCAGTCCGAAACGCTTGAGAGTGACCGTGGGCATCACCAGCGGACAGGATGCCTCCGCCATGCGCTCCATCACCAGATCGAGTACAGCCTCCAGCTCCACCGCCACACTGGCGTGTTGATCGATGCTGCCGATCGGCGTCCCCTGGATCGGCGTGCCGGTGATCGGCATCAGCGCCAGGTCCATGGGCACGGTGAGATAGGCGGGCCGTGAATCCTCAAGGGCCTTGTCGATCACCCGCTCCAGCTCCACCACCACGTTCTCGGGCGTGAGCCGCGCACTCACACAACCGGCCGCAGCCGAAATCGCCTCGAAGCGGTCGTAGCGGGTGTCACCAAGGGTGTGATGGCAGATCAATCCCTGGCGCACAATGCGCACGCTCGGGGTTCCCACCAAGTGGAACACAGGCAAGCGCTCGGCCATGGAGCCCATCACGCCATTAAGGGCACTGAGTTCACCCACGCCGTAGGTGGTGCAAAGGATCCCTGCACCACGGCGACGGGCATAGCCATCGGCGGCGTAAGCCGCATTCAGTTCATTGGCAGACGGAACCCACTGCAGCCGCGGATGCACTTCCACCGCGTCGTTCAGAGGAAAGGAATAGTCGCCCGGCACGCCGAACACATGGCCGATGCCGAGATCCGCAAGCCGATCCAGCACGTAGGTGACAACCGAAGGAGGCATCAGCGCCGTGGCACATTTGCCTCAGTGTGGCGCCTACGCCGTGCGGATCAACAGCTCCGAGAGACGCCAGAGCTCTCCAGCCTTCGCCAGATCGGCAGCCTCTGCACTGGTCTGCGCTGCAGAGAAACGATGCATGCCGGGTCGCACCAACCGGTTGCTCCAGTAGCTGAATCCAGGGGAAGCGTAGGCAGAGTCTGTGATCAGGTCTGCCAGCAAACCGCCAGCCGATGCAACCGATTCTGTCACCCGCAGCAGATCCCGCGCCACCAACGCGAACAACGCCATCCCCAGAGGATTGCTCTGGCGGTTGTGGCGGAAGAAACCCTCACGGCTGCGCTGGATCACCAGGCCTGGGCTCCAGGTGAGCACAGGCATGGCGCCCGCGAGCTGGCGATCCATTTCGCGCCCCAACAACACATTGCAGAGCTTGCTGTCTTTGTAGGCCTTGTCGCCATCAAAACGGGCTTTGCCATCAAGCATCACAAACCCCGTGCCGGCCCGCAGTCCTGCCAGATCGCCCAAATCCGCCGGTTGGCCCACACGCCCGCCCCCAGTGGCGGGGTTGTGCACATCGGAGGCGGTGATCACCACCCGCGGCTGCGATCCAGCCCGCAACAGCGGCAGCAAGCCCGTGGCGATCAGTTGGTGAGCCAGCTGATTCACAGCAAAGGTGATTTCGATGCCCTGGGGCGAGAACACCGGCGCCCCGGCCCCCGCCCGTTGCTGCCCGGCATTCAGCACCAGGGCATCAAGGGGTTCAGCCCGCTCCTGCAGCTGATCACAGGCGCTCTGCACACTGCCAAGGTCGGCCAGATCGGCAACCAGGCAGGTCACCTGGCTGGACGTTGCACCGGCAGCAAGCAATTGCGCGCGAGTCTGCTGGCCGCGCTCAGAGCTGCGGCAGAGAAGTGTGAGTTGATGACCACTGGAGACCAACCGGCGGGCGGCCTCCAGGCCGATGCCGGAACTCGCCCCAGTGATCAGGATCCGCTTCATGCCAGCCATTTCATGACAACCACGGCCAACGCAGCCCCAGGGCGTCCGCCGTGTTCATCACCTGGGCATTCAGGGAGCGCCCCAGCAGCACCTGGGGTTCATCGGGCCGGATCGGAATTACCCGGTGCTGAGCCCTGCCGGCAGGATCAGCGCAGCGCACCACCCCGCGCCGCAGCAGGGAATTGGCCGCTTCCAAGCCGCACACATAGGCCCGCTCCTGGCAAAGCCCCTTGGCACCGAATTCCCGCGGCCCCATCCGCACCCAGTCACCGGCGCACACCAACGAAGGGATCGCCGTCTCCAGCGGCGGCCGCTGCCGGAAGCTCCCTGGAGAGAACCAGGCCACCGACCCCGGGTAGCGTCGTACCTCAGCCTCCAGCACGTTGGCGGTGTGAAAGGCGGGATTGGCCACCGGCAACAACTCGCGCATCAGCAACGCCACGATCTCCTCATCGCTGAGGGCCGCGATCGCCGTGGCGTTGTAGAAGTCGCTGGCGATCACCGATCCCTGGGGTTGCTCTCCTGCCCACAGCGCAGCTTCCGTTTCCTTCTGCAACTGATCGAGCATGAAGAAGGTGCCTCCAGCCCCCTGCAACGCCTCAAAACGGGAGAACACGTTGGCTGGGTCAGCAACCTCCAGGTAGGTGTCTAACCACAACCGCACCGACACCACATCAATGGCTCCGAGACTGCCGGCATCCACCAGTTCCGGAGCTGCGGCAGCACAGGCCGGTGAGTTCGCCATCAGTGCTCCCATCCCCTTGGCACCCACCGTGAGCACCACCGCATCCACTCCGTCGATCACGGCGTTCTCACCCGTAGCCAAAGCACGGGTTTGCACTGACGCAATGGCCTTGGTGTCTGGATGGAGGTTCAAACCTGTGGCCAGCGTGCCGCCCAGCACCTGCAGGCCATGGCGATCGATCAGCCGCTGCGCCAATGGCGCAATCAACTGTTCCGCGATGCTTCTGGCCCGGATCCAACGCACATCGAAGGAATCCTGATGGGCAAAGGAGTAGTAATAGAGAAGCTCCATGGTCACTGCCGCCGACAGTTCCTCCGGCGGCTTGAACAAGCCCACCAGAAGCGTGGGGCGAAGGAAGTCGTTGATCATCCGCTCACTGATTCCGAGGCTTCGGAACAGGGTCAGCGCATCGAGGTTGTCGTAGCGCTCAAATACCGCCTCACTGCGGTTGAGATCGAGCATTGCGTAGAGGAGCCCGGCAATGCTGAGGCGATCAGCCACGGGCAGCCGCTTGAAGTTGGTGGTGGTGGCCAGCACCTGCCCGATGGGACTGGGCCAGAGCAACGCATCGCCGAACACCGGCGCTGTGGCCTCCAGCCCATCGGGTGACCAGAAGGCGCTGGTGGTGAACTCCGTGAACACATCGCTGAGCCCTAGTTCAGCAGTGAGGGCATTGATGTTGGGGTAGTCCTTCCAGAACCCGCGGGTGCCGGCTTCAAAGGGTTTGCCGCTGCTGGTGGTGAGGGGCGTGCTGCCTGTAGGGTCCTCCACCCCATCCAGCAGCGTCACGCGCAAACCTGCTTCACAGAGGGCCTTGGCGGCACCCCAGCCGGCCCAGCCGGCGCCGATCACCACCACGTGCGACGAACTGGGAGTCGCTGGACCTGCATCTGTCATGGTCCGCTCCTGCAGCCGATCCCAGCCCCCACGCTAGGCAGTGCCGGCGTCAGCCTCGCCAGACTCCACACAAGCTTTTCCAGATCCCGCCCCACCTGATGATCACCGCCCTGCTGCTGTTGCTCTCCCTCAGCCCTTTGAGCGCAGCTCCGGTGAGTCGCGACGATCCCGAACAAGCAGACACCCGCAAAAAAAGCATTTCCACGGCCGCCGGTTCGGCCGTGGTCGTCACCGCCAACCCCCTAGCCAGCAAGGCCGCTCTGAGCGTTCTCGCCGGCGGTGGCCATGCCGTGGATGCCCTGGTTGCAGCACAGGCAGTACTGGCCGTGGCGGAACCGCAGAGTTCCGGACTCGGAGGCGGAGGCTTCCTGTTGCACTGGGATGCCCGTCGCCAGGCCCTGGAGGTGTTCGATGGCCGTGAAACAGCACCGGAGCGCAGCCGCCGCGACGACCTGCTCCAGCCTTCCGGTGAACCGCTCTCCTATCGGGCGGCCACCCGCAATCCGGATGCGATCGGCGTTCCTGGCACCGTGGCCCTGCTCTGGGAGGCTCATCAGCAACTGGGGCATCGGCCCTGGTCCAGCAACCTTCAGCCCGCCATCGGTCTGGCCCGCGAAGGGTTCCTGCCCAGCCCGCGACTGCGCAGATCCATCGCCCTGGCCAAGCGCCTCGGCACCACCCACAACCCGGCCTTCCAGCAGCTCTACCTGCCTGGCGGGAAACCGTTGCCAGCAGGCCGTCTGTTCCGCAACCCTGCCCTGGCCCGCACCCTGGAGACCCTGGCCCAGCAGGGGGGTCGTGCCTTTTACGAGGGGCCGTTAGCCCAAAGGATCCAGCGCGGGGTCAACGCCCTGAAGGTTCAGGCCCCGGCGTTCAAGGGTTGGACCGCAACGGATCTGGCCTCCTACGCCGTGGTGCGCCGAGCCCCCCTCTGCCGGGTGGAGATGAAGCACCGCGTCTGCACGGTGCCCCCACCGAGCAGCGGCGGACTGGCGGTGTTGCAGACCCTGGCCCTGCTCGATGCGACCGGCGGCTTCAACGATCCATCCATCCCACAAAGCTGGCGCCATCTGGCCCTGGCGGAATCCTGGGCCGATGCCGATCGCCTCTACTGGGTTCACGATCCGATCGATGGCCCCATCCCCACCGAGGGATTGCTGGATCCGGCCTACATCCGGGCCCGTGTGCAGGCTATGCAGACCTCACCCGCGCGCTTGCCACAGCCCGGTCTGCCCCCGGGAATGAAGCGGTTTCCCTTCGGTCGCCCGGGGCCCGGGCCGGAGCTGGGCACCTCCCACGTCACGATCGTGGACGCTTTAGGCAACCTCGCCAGCTACACCACAACCGTGGAGACCGTCTTCGGCAGCCGCAATCTGGTGGAGGGCATGGTGATGAACAACCAGCTCACCGATTTCGACTGGCGGCCCGTGGTCGGGGGCCTCCCTGTGGCCAACCGCCGCCGTCCAGGGCGCAGGCCGGTGTCGTCAATGGCGCCAACGATCGTTTTCAACGCAAACCAGCCTGTTCTGGCGCTGGGCAGCCCGGGGGGAAAGCGGATCCCCCACTACATCAGCCGGGTGCTGCTGGCAGCACTACAATGGCAGGAGCCACCGGCCCAATCGGTCGGGCTGCCCCTGCTCTCTCCCCAGGGAGACACCCTGGTGATCGAGAAAGAGCCGCCGCTTCCCTGGCCCATCGATCCCGATCAGCTCGAAATACCTGGCCGCACATTGCGCCTCCAAAGGCTGGGCAGCGGCATTGGCCTGGTGCAACGGATCGGCGATCGCTGGCATGGAGCTGCTGACCCCCGCCGGGAAGGAACAGCCCTGGCCCTGCCCTGAGGCCCATGGCGCTCCCGCGATTAGCGCAAGCCATCGCTGGGTTTGGGCTCGCCAAACGGGAGGGTCAGCAGCGTGAGTCAGCGACGTAGCGCCCGCATGCCGTCCCGAACCCGAACATCGCGGAAATTGGGAACGGCTGCGCCGGTGGAGCGCGTGATCGCCAGGATCAGAGCGCCGATCAGGGCCAGGTTCATGAAGAAGCTGGCATCGATCGGAAAGGTGTGAAAAATCAGGGTGGTGGGCACCAGAAACACCAACAGCAAGGAGGCACCCAGACGGGTGTTCGTGCCAAACACCAAAAGCAACGAGCCAGCGATCAGGATCACGATCGCAGCCACCAGCAGCGCTCCGGCCAGGGGCTCGGCAACTCCCTTGGCTGTGATCGAGGCAGCGGTGGCCGAAAAGTTGCTGAACTTGCCAGGCAAGGCATTCACGAACACCGCTGCCAAACACAGCCGGCCCAGGAAGTCGAGCGCCTTGGAGAGGGCCAGGGGATGGAACATCTCGATCAGGAAACCGGACCAACCGGATTTGTAGCGGATCGAACCCTAGAACCCGGCCCTGCCTCAATGCAGGCAGCAGCAGAAGCCGCTACAAAGGCGCAAATCCCTTGCACTGTCAATGCCATGGGGCGATCCCCGTTCCTCCCCTTCCTGCTCGGGACTCTGCTGCTCGGCGCGGCTGTGCCTGAACAGGCTCTGGCGAACATCAAGGAGGAATACCAGCGGGCCCACACCTGCGACTACTTCCAGGCGCCCTTTTTGAGCGATGTGGGGCTTTACAAGGAACAGAAGGTGCGCTTCTGCATTAGTGCCGATCAGTCGGAGCTGATCTACGTGTTGGCAATGGGCACCTCCTGGGTGGTGCCCTTCAACCGCGAGTACCGCATCGATGGAGTCCGGCGTTTCTACACCCTCGAGAACGACGATCTGGTGCTCTACCAGAAGGAGGACGGCGTAGTGAAGCGCACGGTGCTCGGCCGCAAGCGCTGACAGAACTTTCATCCATCAGCAGGGTTTCACTTGATCCATTCCGTGGTGGGGAGTCCTTCCACGGAGGCCACCATCACCCAAACCACAGTGGGCTGATCCCCCTCGTTCTCCACGTAATGGGGTTCCGACATCCCCTCGATGAATGACTCCCCGGGCTTGAACACACTGCTCACCTTCGATCCATCGGCTTGCACCCGGGTGTTGAGCAGATCACCTGAATTCTCCGCCTGCACATACACCAACATCGGTGCAGGGTGAGTATGCAGTGGAATCTTGCCGCCCACAGGGATCTCCACCCGGAACAGACGCAGTTCCGGCTTGCCTTCGGGGTATTGCAGCGGAGTGCCGTTCAGCGATTCACTGCCGCTGAACACCTCCTTGATCTGAACCTCACCTGGGGCAGACGCTGCTTTCTCGGGTTTGCCGGCCTGCTGCGATCCACCCGTACATCCGGAGACCGCAGCAGCCGTGATCGAGCACACAGCAAGGGTGGAGAGCAGTCGATGCAGCATCTGCTTGAAGATTGTCAACGGTCCGGTGCAGTGTGGCCTACGGGCCTGAAATACGAAGTCGGGCGATGATCGATGCACCTGTTCTGAAATCATGGCCAGCTTCGACAAGAGCACTCCCTTCATGCTGCTGGCACGCATTCACGTAAAACCTGACTGCGTCGACGCCTATCTCGAGCTGGCGCGCGCCACCGACGCTGCAGTGCAGGCGAGCGAACCAGGAATGCTCCATCACACCTTTGATCGGGATCCCGATGACCCGCAGGCCTTTGTGTGGTCAGAGCTGTACGCCAACGACGCCGCCTTTGCCGCGCACGTGTCGAATCCTCCGGTTCAGGAGTACCTGCAGAAGCACGCCGAACTGGGCGACGACTTCAGGGTGGAGGTGTACGGAACGGTGGGAGACGAATGCCGCACCTTGATGCAATCCTTCGGCCTCCCCCTGAAGATTTTTGAATCCCAACTGGGGTACAGCCGGGTGTAACAGAACTCAGCGCGCCAACTGGAAGCCGGCTCCTGGCTGCACTGGCACACCGCCATTACAGAAATTCGAGGCGAACACCTCCTTGTCCTGAATCGTCCAATCAGGCTTGTTGGCCTCGTACCAGGCCAGGCTGTCGCTGTAGCAGGTGTTCCAACGGGAGGATTGTTCGGCGATCGGCCGCAACGACAGTGCGATCGATACCGAACTGGCTGTGGCAATGAGGCCCAGCACCGGGAACAGATGGGCGTTGATCATGTCGCGGGTGTTGGACATCTCGAGCAGAAGCGTTGGGTTCATTGTGAACCGCGTCGCCGGCGAGCGATCCTCCCCAACCTGGGGATTTTTCGTTTCCAGGAGTGATGTCGAAATGAAATTTCCTTGAGGAAAGAATCAGACCAACGCTTAAACCGGTTGCATTCGCTTCAAGCCCATGGCGTTTGTCAGCCGCATCTGCGCCACCTCCCGCGGATCCACCATCGATGCCGTCGGCAATGGTCGCTACCGCGTCTGCGACCGCGACTCCCATTGCGCGGAAGTGAACGGTCTCTGGCAGGCCTACGAAACCCTGCGCCAGCAGGAGCAGCGCCCTGGGTAGCGCCACACCGCTTCTGCTGATCCATCCAATTGGCGTTGGGCTCTCCAGCCGCTTCTGGGACCGATTCATCCAGCACTGGAGAGCCTTAGAACCTGAGCGCACGCTGCTGGCACCGGACCTCCTGGGTTGCGGCAGCGCTCCCTGCCCGCCGCAGCCACTCACCCCCGACGACTGGGCGCAACCTCTGATCGCCAGCCTGAGGGAACGTGGAACCCAGCCTGTGGTGCTCGTCTCCCAGGGAGCGTCCCTGCCGATTGCCCTCGCCCTGCAGGCGCAAGCGCCTGAGCTGGTGGCGGCACTGGTGGCCATCAGCCCGCCAGGCTGGCGCGTGCTGTCGGAACCTTTCCCGCAGAAGCGAGCCCAGCAGCTGTGGACGCTGCTGTTCAGTGGTCCACTGGGCGGTTTGTTCTATCGCTATGCCCGCCGCCGCGATTTCCTCGCATCGTTCTCGCGGAAAAATCTCTTCGCTGAGCCGGACGCGGTCGACGACGAATGGTTGGAGACGTTGCAGGCCGGCTCGCGAGCCATGGAGAGCCGTTGGGCCGTATTCTCCTTTCTGGCGGGCTTCTGGCGGCGCAACTGGGAACCCCAGTTCACAGGTCTCACGGTCCCGGTGCAGGTGGTGTTCGGTCAGTCGGCCACAGGCATCGGCCGCTCCCGCAGCTGGGATGATGTCTCAGAACGCCTGGACACCTACCGCCGCAAGCTTCCAAACGCAGCCATCGCCACGCTCGATGGCCGCAACGTGCTGCCCTACGAATCCAGTGCTGCCTGCGTGGCCTGCGTGCAGGGCTGGCTTCAGGCCACCAACTGCTGATACGCCTCGTTCACGCGGCGAAAAGCACTCGCCGATCCACCCACATCCGGATGATGGCGCTTCACCAGACGGCGGAAGGCCTGCTTGATCTGCTCCTGGGTGGCACCCACCCTCAAGCCCAAAACCGCCAACGCCTCTTCCTCCGCGCTCACTGAAGCAGCTGCAGGCTCGCGATCCGTTGTGCGCCGGTCACTGCGGGTGCGCCGGGTCTGGCGGCGACTGGCCTGTGTCTGGCGCTGACGAAGCTCGCTCACAACCCGCGCCGGATCCTCATCAAGCCATTCGCTGGCGCGCACGCCGTAAAGCGCGAAAGCGGCCATCACCGCAGCCGTTTTCTTGGTTGTTCTCGGTCCAACGGCAGCAAGCAGATCGGTCCCCAAGCCGCTCACCAGTCGATCCAGTCGCTGCTGCAGGCTCAAGCGCGACGGGAAGCTGTTGCGGTTGAGCTCATCAATCAGCCCCTCAAGCGCACCCTGACGCAGCTGACTCCATCCCGGCTGCCTGGCCAGGGCCGCACCCCAGGCCTGCACCTGCCCCGCACTGATCCGCGCAGGAGCCTGGGCTGAGGGCTGCTGCCACTGGGAACGACGCACGCGCTCGAGTTCCTGCTCTAAACGCTTGATGTCCCTTCGCAGGGCATCGTTCTCACGCAGAAGCGCCTGCACATTGCTGGTCACCTTGTGCGGGGTCCAGTGGCGCGGATCAAAACCCATGACTTGCGAACTCAGCTCACCAAGGGAGCACCTCACCATTGGCGTGCCAGAAGGTGCCGCTGGTGTCAAGATTGAGCGCATCGATGCGCGCCAGAAGACCGCTCACGGCCTGTTCAGGACTGATGCCCCTGGGGTTGAAGCCGATCATGCGAGTGCTCACCAAACCTGGATGCAGGATTGCCACGGCGATGCCTCGCGATCGCAGGTCATGCGCCAGCGACTTGCCAGCGCTGTTGAGCGCCGCCTTCGACATGCGGTAGCCGTAGGAGCCTCCGGAGGTGTTGTCATCGATGGAGGCCATGCGGCTGCTCATCAACGCCAGCTTGCCGCCGCTGGGCATCTGTCCCACCAGCGCTCGCACCAGCCGCAGAGGGGCGAGAGCATTCACCTCGAACTGATGGCGGATGGAGGCCTCGTTCAGCTGGTCGAACCCGATCGACTCCAGAACGCCGGCATTGAGAATCACCCAGTGCAGAGGCAGGCCATCGAGACGGCGGGTTAAGTCCGCGGGCATCCCCGGGTCCGCCTGATCCAAACCGGCCTCGATGCGCACATCAAGAGCCTGCAGCTCCAGCGAAGGCTCACGGCAGGCAGCAATCACATCGAAGCCACGGTCCCGCAACTGGCGGCAGTACTCCAGGCCGATGCCGCGATTGGATCCTGTGACAAGAACCGACGCCATCAACCAGAAGCAACCCACCCACATCCTGCCCATGCAGCGGCTCCATCGCCTGAAGACGGCTTGAATGGCGCGATCCAGGCCTGGATTGATGACCGTTGAACCACCTGCCCGACCTCCGCTGATCAAGCTGCTGCTGCGGGCACTGCGCATTGCCGCCAGCACCGCGGCCCTGGTGGAAGCGCTCCGCAATGACTGGCTGGGTGCGGGGCTGGCCGGCCTGGCCTGGCTGGTGTTCCTTCAGGTGGAACGGTCCCGGGCTGCAAGCGACACAGTGGAGCCGAGCGACCCATGAGCACCCGGATTCCGATCGAGCAGCTGGCCGCCTTCGCGGAGGCGCCGTTTCAGGGAAATCCCGCCGCCGTTTGTTGCCTGGACGCCTGGCTGCCGGATCAGCTGATGCAGGCGATCGCCACGGAAAACAACCTGTCGGAAACGGCGTTCCTCGTCGGCAGCGAAGGGGACTATCAACTGCGCTGGTTTACCCCGAGCTGTGAGGTGGAGCTCTGTGGCCACGCCACCCTGGCAGCCGCCGCTGTGGTGTTCCGCCGGGAACCGCAACGAAACATCCTGCAGTTTCAATCCCGCAGTGGTCCCCTCAGCGTGCACCGCGAGGAGGATCAAATCACCCTCGACTTTCCCGTGCAGCGGGCTCACCCATGCCTGCCGCCAGCAGGCCTGCAGGAGGCCATCGGCGCCACACCCCAGAGCTGCCTGCAGGGGGTGGATCTGATCGCCGTGTTCGCCGATGAAGACACGATTCGAACATTGCATCCGGATCCGGAGCGCGTGGCCGCCCTCCCGGGGCGAGGCTTGATCGCCACCGCTCCAGGCAAACACGTTGACATCGTGAGCCGTTTCTTCGCTCCGGGGTGCGGCATTCCTGAAGACCCCGTGACCGGATCCGCCCACTGCAGCCTCACCCCCTACTGGTGCGAAAGACTCGGCAAGACTGTGCTCAACGCCCGTCAGTTGTCCGCTCGCGGCGGCTCGCTGCGCTGCACGCTGCAGGGAGAGCGTGTGCTGATCAGTGGGCGGGTGATTCCCTACCTGAGCGGCAGCATCCAGGTGTAATACCTCACCTACCTACAGGCATCCCACTGTCAACGGCGGCTGATCCAGCTCCATGCCAACCAAACGATCAACGCCAGCAGCACCCAGGGCAACAGAGCCCGCAGCAGGAGCGCCGCCAGGAACAGCACCAGCACACTCACAGCCGTGCGCTTCACAAGCGCCTTGCTTTCATCGGTCATGTACTGCCAGCGCGGGAGGAGAGCCATGGATCCAGGTCGTTGATCGCATTTTTAGCTCCCTTGCGCCCAAGACGTAGCGGCAATTTGCAGGCAGCATGACTCCATGACCCCCCAGCTCCTCCAGCTCAGCACCGAAGCCCCCTTCCAGTGCCTGTCGCTCACCGCCGATCTGCATCGATTTGTGCAGGTGCATGGCGAACGCGACGGAGCCGTTGTGGTGGCAGCGCAACACACCACCACCGCCGTGATCGTGAACGAACTGGAGGAGAGGCTCCTGCTGGATCTGCAGCAGTGGCTCCGGCAGCTGGCACCTCCCACCTCGTCCTGGAAACACAACGACCTGGAGCTCCGGCCGGGCATTCCCGACGATGAACCCCGAAACGCCCATGCCCACCTGCAGGCCCTGCTGCTCGGCCATCAGACAACGGTGACGGTGCGCAACGGCGCGCTGCAGCTGGGCCGTTACCAGGACGTGATCCTGGTGGAGCTGGATGGCCCGCGCCAGCGCAGCGTGGCGCTGCAGTGGCTTTCGGCCTGATGCTGGGTCCTGACCCCCTGGGCCCGCACACACCGGATGCCGCCGTCAGCGCGGATGAGGAGGCGATGCTGGCGCGCATCACGGCAGCAGCCGCTGACCACGAACGCCTCGGCGTGCCTCGGTCCGTGATGGACCAGCTCAGTGGCATCGGCTGGCTGGGGCCGGTGGCGGCTGCCCCGCAGCAACGGGAGCGGGCCGAGCGGCTGGCCATGGCCGACGCAGCTGTGTGGTTCTGCTGGTCACAGCACCAGTCGCCTCTGCGCCTGCTGCAGGCCTCCACGAATCAAACGCTCAGACAGCGCTGGCTGACACGTCTGGCTTCGGGAAGCGCAGTTGGCGCCACGGCTTTTGCACACCTGCGCCGTCCGGGTCCCGCCACCCCCGTGGCCTCCCCCTGCAGCGATGGCTGGGAGCTGCAGGGCCATCTCGACTGGATCACCGGTTGGGATCTGGCCGATGTCGTCGCCGTGCAGGTGCGCGCCGGCCAAGCGCCCCACGCCCCTGTGCTGGCGCTGCTGCTCGACAAGCAGGCGCCCATCTCCCTGCCCCGTGGACTCACACCGGAACCACCCCTGGAACTGCTGGCCATGGGCGGCACCTGGAGCCGGCCGGTGAACCTGAACCACTGCCGGATCCCCGCAGACTGGGTGATCGGAATCACTCCGATCGCTGCGTGGACGCAGGCCGATCAAGCCCGCACGCGCCTGGCCAACCCAGCCGCCTTCGGCCTGATCCGGGCAGGGCTGGGCGATCTGCAGCAGCAGGCCCAACATCGCCGGGCGGACGGATGGATCACCGCAGCTCAGACCCTGATGGAAGACGCTACAGAGCTGCGCAGGCGTTGCTATGTGGCCGCCGACGATCCGGACAACCTCAGCGACAAGGCTCATCACGACCTGCGTGCTTCAGCGTTGGAGATGGCGGAGCGCTGCTGTCGCGCCGCGTTGGTGAGCCATGCCGGTGGAGCCCTTCGTGATGGTCACCCCAGCGGCCGGCGTTTGCGTGAGGCTCTGTTCCTTCAGGTGCAGGCCTTGATCACACCGGTTCAGGACCGCTTGATCGCAGGCCGAGATTATTCAGCTCACCTCAAGCCACACTGTGAACAGCTCTGATAATTGACGACCACCTGTGAGGCTTGTCTCGATCCCACCGGTCCTGATCACCGAAGACGGCAGCACTGTGCAGAACGCCGTAGACCGCCTGTCGTCCAATGTGTTTCCCCAAGCAACGCTGGCGCAGCTGCTCGCCACTCTCTTGCTGGTTGGCGTACTTGCACTGGCGGTGGGGGTGCCCATCGCCAGGCGACGCCGGCACGTGAGGCAGTTTGAACAGCGCATTCGCGAACGCCAGGATTCGCCGAAGAGCTGATGCTCTTCAGCCCTTCACGGTGTGGACCACAAGCCCGGAAACCGGATCGGTAACGCCCAGTTCCGGGGAAAGCTCCTCGAGCAGATCCCTCACTGAATTCAGGTGTTCAATCATCAGCGGACGTGCCGCCACAAGAGACTCCTGGCTGTCCCAGAGAGCCACGAAGCAGTAGGCGCGCTCGCCTGTTCGCGCCAGATACCGCTCACGCATTCCTTTGGGAGAGACCCAGGCCTCCACAGCACCGAGGTACTGCTTATCGCACCCCTGCTTCACTACGACGCGAACACAATTGAGGAAGTCCGCCATGAGATTGGAGCGAGTCTTGGCGCATCCTCTCAGAATTGTTGCCCGCGACGACGACCCAAAGGCTCGATCCAGTGGTCGCGAACCACGCGGTGCTGCAGCACGCGATTGGACACCCTGCAACCGAGATTGACGATCCCCTCATCCACCAGCCGACCGAGGCGCACCGCAGCGGCTTCTTCCGTCCGGGAGAATCCGTGTTGATGGGATGTGAGCCACTGCATCTCATCTTCCGTGATCACGCCCGTGGACAGGGATTCGAGAAAAAGCTCTCCGACGGTCATCAGCCCGATGTAACGAATTTGTTACATCCTGGCAGGTGCCAAAGCGCATCGCGGGATCGGTTTTTCCTTTTTGCAGCAGAAACAACAGCCGACGATCGTGAACTTTTTTTAAGGTGTTGTTACTTAAGCGCTGTTCCATGCAGCTGTCCCTCAGCCAAAAATTCGAGGTCGAGTCGCTCAAGCGCTTGATCGACACCACCGACAACGTTCAGGAGTTACGGTCCCTCGCTCGCGAGCTTGCCGACCTGTACATGCGCCAACGCGCAGCCACCGCCTGGGTGATCGCAGAACAATGAAACGACGCAACTGGTACAGCCTCTTCAGTCAGCTTCCCGACGCTGAGCTCGAGAAACTCGCACTGCTCCGCTTGCTCGAATGCAGCAACGGGGTGATTCAACATCAGTTCCGCGATGGCCATGAGGACGCCCT
Organism: Synechococcus sp. MEDNS5; assembly: GCF_014279875.1. NCBI lineage: Bacteria > Bacillati > Cyanobacteriota > Cyanophyceae > Synechococcales > Synechococcaceae > Synechococcus > Synechococcus sp. MEDNS5. Next base: position 843,253 of record NZ_CP047952.1, on the reverse strand, counting down.
CTCCCCTGAGGAAACACGGGCGGCGATGGCCTTCTCGATGCGCTGCATCAAATCCATGGAAATCCCCCTTGGCGACGAGATCATCCGCTTCGAAGGCGAGACGGCTGACCTCTTCCAGGACATCCGCACGCTGTATGTCAATGGCATGAAACGCAACGACCCGGCGGCACGAGAGGAATTTTTCCTGGCTTCAAGCGCCAACCTCCAAGCCATTGGCTTGCCCCGACTGGAGCAGGCCAAACGCCGCTTGTTCAACGATTGCTATGAACTGCCCGTGCACACCCTCGACTGGGGCCTGGACTACATCAGGGGCTTTCTGACTTCCAGCCGCCGCTGAGCAAGCCGATGCTGGAGTACGGATCTCCCCTTGCACCCCCATTCCAGCAGGCGTAAGACAGACATATCCAATTCTTCAGGAGTCACGCGATGACACCTTTAACAAGCGCTTGCGCATGCCCAGATTGCATCTGCACCGTGTCCGAAAGCGAAGCCGTCCTCATTGATGGCAGTACTTTCTGCTCGGAGGCCTGCGCCAGCGGACACAAAAACCAGGAACCCTGCCACGGCAACGGGGCCTGCGGCTGCACCTGCAACGCCTGAGCCACGCCCCTTCAGAGCTCAAACACGGTTCCCAAAAGGTCGGCCGGATGAGCGAAACGATCTTCCCGGCCGATTTCGAGCTGCACCAACATCACGCCATGGGCGAAGAAACGCAGCGCCGAGAGCACAGCGAGGCCAACACAGATTGGGCAGTGAAGTATTCCCATGGGATGAGCATCGACCCCTTCCGAGGCAACAGCACCATTGCTTGCCATTTCTTGACCAAAGCCACTCTTGCGGCTAGTACAGATGTACTGCGCTATCGAGTGATGGAGTTCTGGAGTGTCCTCAGTGTCAACGACCTGCAACCCAGTCGCGGATCAAGCGTTTGCATCACTTGCCAGCACTTCCGCTACAGCTGTGACCAACAGGGACGCACGCTGCTGGGCTGCGACCGGCAGCATCAGCAACTCCCTCAGGGCACACACCTCACCCACCACTGCCTGCAGTGGGCTCCGCGCTGGCATCGTCAGGCTGGATGGGCACCGGAAGTGGCCTGAGGGCACCACAGCTCAGAAACCGAAAGCCACCGTGCAGGCTGCATTCACCAATTGCGCCTCCCCGCGACTCTCAGGGGAATGACCATCGAGAGTGCCGCTCCTGCAGTCGGCACGCATCGGCGCGCCATCAACCTTGAACGTGATCACATTGCCATTGGCGCGAATGCTGTCGTAATCCAGCGCATACGAACTGTCGGGCACAACAATGGTTGAGCTGCTGGCCTCGAAGGCACGACTCACAAGGTCACTAATCACGGCAGCGCCAGCAAGAGCGCCGAAGGTATTCCAACTCCAGCGGTTGGCAAACCCGGGCCCATACCAACGACCGTGATGGCCATACCAGTGGCCCTTGCTGTAACGGTGGTGATAGTGATAACCACCGCCATGGTGATAACCACCGCCATGGTGGTAGCCACCTCCGTGGTAGTGGTGACCAGCCCAGACAGAAGACGTGGAAGGCCCCTGCAAACCCAGAAGGCTCAACAGCAGAATTTTCAACCCAATCCGCAACCGACGCATCGATCAAGCTCCACTGACCTACTCACTTACAGACTTAGACACGCATTCACGCTCAGGTTGACGTTCCGAGGCAGGCCTGGCGGATTCTTCTTCTGCGCTACCCGATGGGGAGCACCAACGCAGCCCAACCGAGCCTCATCCGCATTCCTTTCTCAAACTCCATGCACCCTGACCAGTTGCCACCAATCGCCGGGCGGGAGCAGACCATCCAGTCCCTCAGGCTGAATCGCTCCAGGCCATGGATTTCACAAATCAACAGCACTCTCGAAGGCCAACAGGCCGCCTTCGCCTGTGCCCTGCACATGCATCAACCCACAGTGCCGGCAGGAGCGGATGGAGCTCTGCTCTCCCACCTTCAGTACATGTTCGATCGACCAGGGGAGGGGGACAACCACAACGCCGAGCCCTTCGCTCAGTGCTACCGGCGCATGGCAGAGCTGATCCCCGAACTGATCAGCGAAGGCTGCAATCCCAAAATCATGCTCGATTATTCCGGCAATCTGCTCTGGGGCGTGGAGCAAATGGGCCGTGATGACATCACCGAGGCCCTCCGCTACCTCGCCTGTGATCACCAGATGCAGGGCCATGTGGAGTGGCTCGGCACGTTCTGGAGCCATGCCGTCGCACCCTCCACCCCGATTCCGGATCTGGCCTTGCAGATCAGCGCCTGGCACCACCAATTCGCCGATCTCTTTGGCGACGAGGCGTTGCAGCGGGTGCAGGGGTTCTCCCTTCCGGAGATGCACCTCCCCAATCACCCCGACACCCTTTTTGCTCTGGTGAAGGCTCTGAAGGAATCCGGTTATCGCTGGATGTTGGTGCAGGAGCACAGCGTGGAGCAGTGCAACGGCACCCCCCTCGATCATGCCCAGCGTTACCTCCCCAATCAGCTCATTGCCAGAAACTCCCGCGGCGAAGAGCTCAGCATCACAGTGCTGATCAAGACCCAGGGATCCGACACCAAGTTGGTGGGCCAGATGCAGCCGTGTTACGAAGCCATGGGGCTGGGATCGCAGCAGCTCAGTGGCAAGACCGTGCCATCACTGGTGAGCCAGATCGCCGATGGGGAGAACGGCGGCGTGATGATGAACGAGTTTCCCGAGGCGTTCCGTCAGGCCAGCCGCCGGGTCCGGGATGGGGAAGGCAACGTCACAGCGCTCAATGGGTCGGAGTATCTGGCGCATCTCGATGCCATCGGCGTGGAAGACAAGGACTTTCCCCGGATTCAGGCCGTGCAGCAGCACAGGCTTTGGCAGGAGGTCGGTGATGCCGTTCAACCTGAAGCGATGACCTCAGCGATTGCGAAGCTCACATCCCTTGGGGAAGGGTTTTCGATGGAAGGAGCGTCCTGGACCAGCAACCTCAGCTGGGTGGATGGCTACAGCAATGTGCTGGACCCGATGCAGGCCTTGAGCGCACGCTTTCATCAGCGCTTCGACGCGACTGTTGCAGCGGATCCATCGGTGACCGCCAGCTCTGCCTATCAACAGGCCCTGTTGCATGTGTTGCTGCTGGAAACCAGTTGCTTCCGCTACTGGGGTCAGGGCCTATGGACCGAATTTGCCCAGGAGATCAACCGTCAGGGGGAAGCCGTACTGGCTTCCATGCCATAACAACCTGTGGGCTCAGCTCCCAGACCTGGATCGACGGCGCACAACCCTGCGCCCGTCAGGGGTCTGCTCAACTTCAGAACCAGCACTGGAGGCGGAGCTCTCCTCATTGAGGGTGACATCCTGTCCCTCGGGCTCACTCTCAGGAGGCTCCTGCTCGGCAATCAGCCCCACCACCACCGCGGCCTGAATCTGATCGCTCAGATCGCCAATCACCATCAGAGCCTTGAGGGTGAGCTCCAGTCGTGATTCCCGTGGCAGACCCGGGCGCAGCTTTTTCACCGAGCTCCAGAGCTCAAGCGCCACTTCTCTGAGGAGTTCCTTGTCTGCCATTCCAGGGACGAGCGATCCGATCGTTGTAATGAGCTCAACCTACCGTTCAGGGTGAAACAGGCCGTTCAGCGGATTGAAAAGGTCGGCTCAACGCGAGTGACCACCGCACCGGGGCAGAGATCGCGGGCAGCACGCTGGGCCTGCACGGGGTCTGCTGCTTCCAGCCTGATGATCATCGGGCCGTGCATGGAACCGCCGTAGCGGCGTAGATGAACTTCGTAGTCAGTCATGGGAGGCTCCCGAACAGATCGGGGAGCGATCGTCCCCGTGGCTTGAGCCTCGACCCGCCCTAGAGAAATGGCACTGAAAACTGGATGAGCAGCGGCTGAAAGCTCGCAGAGCACGTCAGAATGGCTTCATGCCTTTCACTCTTGTTTACGACGGCGGTTGTCCGTTCTGTCGGCATTTTGCCCTTCGCAGCGAGCTGCTCGGGGGTGTGCCCGACCTCGTGATCCGTGACGGCCGCAGCGATCATGAACTCAGAGCCATGCTCAGGAGGCGCGGTTACAACATCAGCAACGGCGCCGTACTGATGGACGGTGAGCAGATCTGGCATGGCAGCGAAGCCATCACCATGCTGTGCCGGAATCTCACCCCGAGCGATCCACTCCTGCGGGTTCTTCATGGCGTGTTCAGCAATTCAAAGCGAGCGAACCTTCTCTATCCAGGGCTCCTCGCAGCTCGGCAGATCGCCTTGGGCCTGAAGGGACTTCCCCTCGACCCCGATTACCGCGGAGCCTGAGAACTCAGGCTCTTCTCAACAGCTGACGACACTGCATCTGGGTGAAGGTCAACTTGGTGAGCGAACTCCTCAAGTTCAGCCTGCAATTCCAAAAGCATCAACGCAAGCGAACGGGCAAGGTCCCTGCCGAAGCTGGTCTCCATATGGGGTCTCAATCAGGGACTCATCAGTTGTAAGTGAGCTGTTTCAGCTGCCGTGGATTGTGTCAACGTGCCGTCACAGATGGACTTCAGCCGTGTTCTCTCTGCCAGCGGCTGTAGTTGGCGGCAGAAAACTTGTGGCCATGGCGCAGACCCACTTTGGCGACACAGATCGTGTCGCCATCGCAATGGTCCAATTCGCGTCGGATGTCGTCATTGCCACTGGCTTTAGCCAAGAACGTCTCCAGCTGTTTCATCGACATGGTCAGAACCTCCAGAAGGGGTTCTTCATCAGTAGGAGCACCAGCCGTGTATCGGGAGATACGTTGGAATTTCTTCCCGTGCCCAAGGCCCCCTCACAGGAGCAAACCGGGCTTGGGCGATGGATGACGCACAGGAACCGGAAGAGGCCTGCCTGGACCCTGCTGAGGCAGCACTCGGTAGCGCACGCGCGTCTGCACCTGGGATGCGCAGTGGGTGATCAGACCCACCAGGAGCACCAAAACAAGACCGGTGGCTGTGCGCTGCGTCATGCGGAGACCTCTCGCCTGGGCCAGATGCTGAGAAGCAACAGCGCAAGAGAAACGGCGGCCATGGGGCCATTGATCACGGCGCCCGGAGCTGTGGCCGTGGTCGGGATCGGACGCAACGCCGGCATGTAAAGGGCTCTCACGCCGTATTCGATCAATGTGAGCAGATAAAACAGGGGAATCATGCCTCGGTAGCGCAGCAGAACCAGCAGTTGCAGAAACGCCAGAATCAGCTGACTTAGACCCCAGAGAGCGAACAGCCCCACGATGGTGGCAGCCGCAGGTTCTGAGTAGGCATTCAGGGGAATGTGGGCGATCGACTGCGCACCACCATCGGCAGCCAGCAGGTGATGCTGACTGCGCCAAAGGGTCACCAGCATCAGCGGGATGAACAACCAGAGCGCCAGACGACGCCCTGGAAACACATTGGTGATGAGAGGCGGAAGAATCAGCCCTGGGTCAAGACGAGGCATGCGCTACAAGCGATTCATCGCCGGCCAACGATCACCGGCGGAGTCCCTCCGGCAACTCCCGGCAGCCCAGGAACCACTTGAGTCTGACCATCCCACTTGTCAAGGAAGAGCTTGTACAACACCTGGTCATCAAGGCTTTTGTTCAACGTGTCGTAGCGAAGGGCCTCCTGTTCAGCGATCTTCACCTCGGTCTGCGCCCGCAGAAGCTGCTGTTCAGCGATCTGCTTCTGCTCAATCGCCGCCCGGTATTCCTCGGCGATCTCAAGACCGGTGAGATCAAGTCCCACCACTTTCACGTAATCGAACTGATCAAGTTCCTCGGCCACGGTGCTGGCCACCAGTGCAGAGATGTCGTTCCACTCCGAAGCGATCGTGACCAACTCGTACTGCGAGAACACAGACTTGAGCGCTTTCAAGAGGGAGGGCTGAATGATCCGCGGATACACATCCCGGTCGCTGCTGGCAATCGTGCTGTAAACCCGACCCGCTTCATCAGGGCGCAGGGCGTACTTGATGGTGGCTGTGGCCTGGATCACCTGAAGATCCTTCGTGAGCGTGGCGAAATTCTCAGGCCGCACCTGGGTGCGGATGCTGAACGGCCACACCTGCTGAACCAGGGGCGCTTTCACATTCAGCCCCGGTTGCCGCGGCGTCCCGCTCACCTTGCCCAGGGTGGTGATCACCGCCACTTCGCCGGCGGGAACCACAAAAAGAGACTGCGCAAGCAGCAGCAGCCCAGCCAGAACAAGGGCCACGATGGCCACCAAGCCCCCCTCCGGACCTCCGGAGTTGACAGAACGCATCGGCGATGGACTTTGCATGCGGGGGTGGCGTCGGAGACGAATCACTTCACAAGTCCTAGCGAGAGGAATGCCGCAGTGCTCGCAGGCCCAGCAGAACCCTGGTAGCGTCCAGCCATCCTGCTTGGGTCCCGTGCTGAGAAGCCTTCTCTCCCTGCTCTTCGCCGCTGTGATGTGGGTGCAGGTCCCTCAGTGGCAGAACGATTGGTCCCAGTGCGCTGTTGACGTCCCTGATGTGAACTGTCATTGGTACATCACAGCGCCGGACAACACCTTCGGGGAGGGATTCAGCTGGGCCACAGCTCCCTGGTTCGACGTGAACGGTCTTTCCGATGTGGCTGAGCTCACCGACACCGTGGCCGGCCTGCAGCGCTGAGCCATGGCCAAAGTTCTTGCTGCCGGAGTGATCGCGCTGTTAATGCTTGTGGCTCAGCCGGCCCTCGCCGCAGACCTGCCCCTCACGGGCGTTTCGCTGGCTCCCTGTGATGCCGCGGATCCGGGGGCCCAGCCCAGTCCCTCAGCGGCCAGCAGGCCCACCATCACCAGTCCGGAAGGGGCCAGCTGCTACGTGCTGAGCGGCATGGTGAACAACCCCGGACGGCGTGCGGTCGTTGATACCGACGTGTATGCCCGGATCCTCGACCGCAGCGGCGAGCCCGTTCTTCAGAACCGCACCCGGGTGGGATCCATCGGTGATGTGGAGCCTGGAGAGCATCCCTTTGCTTTGCGATTGGCCGTCCCCACCGGCACTCCGGGGCCTTTTGAGGTCAAGAATGCCCGCGCCAGGGGATTCAGCGCACCGGTTCGCAGTCGGGCCACCGATGACGATGACCTGCTTCCCCTGGAACAGGGCGTGGTGCGCGCATCTCCTGCAGACCCTCTCTCCTGAACGCGGCGATGCGAACCGTTCTCTTCCTCTGCACCGGCAATTATTTCCGCAGCCGCTTCTCGGAACTCTGGTTCAACCATCAGATCGTCCTCCAGGGCCATGACGATGACGTTCACGCCGTATCAGCCGGTCTGAAGGTGACATCCGACAACGGCAACATCGGAGCGATGGCCGTCGAGGCCCAGATTGCATTGCAGCAACATGGTGTAGCCATTGATCCAACCCAACTGGCGATGCCCCGTCAGGTAAGCCGAGATGACGTGGAACAAGCCGATGTGGTGGTGGCCGTGGATGCCGATGCCCACAGACCGATGGTGCGTGAGTTGTTCCCAGATCTGGAAGCAAAGATCCGCTTCTGGAGCGTGAAGGATCTCGACGAGGTCGTCGCCGGTGATGATCCGATCGCGCTTCTGCAACACCAGGTCGATCAACTCATCAACGCGTTGATCACAGGCCACTGATGTTTCGGGTGTTTCGGGCCGGCGCAGCGATTCTGCTGATGCTGATCGGCATTGCCCTCATCGGTTATCACCCACGCGCCAAACGTCCCAACGACGGGATGCCGTCCCTGAAAGACAACAGACTGATGCCCCGCAATTCCATGCGCCGCTTGCGGGAGCAGCGCCAATGAGCCGATCTCCGATCCAGCGCATCGATCAGACCTTGTTCAACGCTCTTTCCGAGGAAGCCGCCCAGCGACCACGGCAACGTTTCAACCACAACTTCCACAAGGAGACTGAACCGGTTCAGCGCTTTCTCAACGTGCTGCAACCCGGCACCTACGTCTGTCCCCATCGTCATCTTCGCGATCAGGAGGGGGCAGGTTTCGAGTGCTTTCTTGTTCTGCAGGGAGCGATCGGCCTGCTGATCTTCAGCCCTGAGGGAGAGATTCTTCAGACGGAGACGCTCTCAGCATCCGGGCCTGTCCGCGGGGTGGAGGTGGCCGAAGGTCAATTCCACACGCTGGTGGCTCTTGAGCGCGACTCCGTGATTTTCGAACTGAAGCAAGGACCCTATGTTCCTTGCCAAGACAAAGACTTTCTCCAAAGCTTCCCCCAAGAACGGACTCCTGAAGCCGAACTTCAGGAGCGCAGCTGGCGTCATCGATTCCTCGAATCTCAGGCCCCACGGGCCCATCCGGGCAAAGACTGAATCAGTCTTCCATCGAAGCGAACAGCACTTTGTGACTGGCGACGACCTCGGCATCACTGATCGCGGGAGTGATCTCCATCTCGACGCCGAATTGGGCACGCCAAGGGGCGAGGTGGCGAAACAGTTCCTCTGTACCGCGGGCTTTCATCAGAGCTACCACCTGCCCTTGGCCAGGGAGGTGAGCCCGCTGAATCAATTCAAAGCCTTCAAAACAGTCGTTCTGACAACCTCCTTCGAAATAGTTGATGAATTCCCTGTACACATCAAGCTGACTGTCGATATCGGGAATCGTGCCGATCACGAAATAGAGCTGCATGGTTCTTCGAATCTCTGCCGCAAAAACCTAAGGGCAGCCAACGCTCGCAACGGTGTCTTGCGACACGGCTAGGGACTCTCAAAGAGAGAGAGCTGGTCCCTGTCTGCAGGCCGATCCCTGATCCAACCCGTGGGATCCCAACAACCCAGCAAAGGCTGCAAAGCCCTTAAGCCCGCTCCATCAACAGCCGCCATCCATCCATCCTCCAGCCCAGCAGGGATCACCACTGGCATGCGCGGGTGCAGAGGTCGAATCAGCGCATTGGGAGTGGTGGTGAGAATCGTGACACTGTCGATTTCGCTGCCATCAGCACCGAGCCAGCGCTCCCAGAGGCCTGCAAGCCAGAACGGTTGATGGTCGACCCTCCGAATCCGCCAGCCTTTTTCAAAGAAACAACTGGCTGGAATCAAACAACGTCGGTGACGCCAGGCCCCCCGGAACATGGCCTTGTCGTCGAGTGTTTCCACACGGGCATTGAAGGGTCTCGGCCCGCCTCCCGGGTCCTTGCTCCAGGAGGGAATCAGGCCCCAGAGCATCAGGGCAGCAGAAGTGTCCCTTTCGTCCCGGCGGAGCACCAGAAGAGGTTCTCCGGGAGCGATCCGATCTCGGGGTGCATAGCGTTCCCGATGCTCCGGGCTGAGATGCTGCTGCAAGGGCAACGGCAAGTCCGACACCGGAATCGAGAGAGCGAAGCGACCGCACATCAGACCACGATCGAGCAAGATGTGATCACACGATCGGATTCGATGAAGGAAGTCAGCGTCTTTGAACTTCTGATCCGCAATCTGGGACGCTTCGCCGCTGGGTCGGGTGTGGTGGCTCTTCTGGTGTGGCTCACCTGGGTCATGCTCGACGTTCAGCACATGAACTCTGGCTTCACCCTGCCTCAGTCGAGTTACTGACGGGAAGCCTCTTCAAGCTTTGTTCTTGAAGATGCGTTCAAGATCTTGTCGGAATTGTGATGTCGTGAGGGGCCGCTCGCCCGCACGTCGCCGATTTCTCACCATCAGCGAACCGATCCACCAGATCTGCAATGCAGCGAAGAGCGCACCGAAGATCAGCAAGCTGATCGTGGGAGCATTCATCGAGTCCATCATTCCAATCGAAAAAAAAGGACTGAAGCAAGAACTTCAGTCCAGTCAATGGTTAGTTCAAAAAGCCAGTGGTGGCATCAGGCTTCTGCACCTTGAGCGAGCGTGTCCGAAGAGGCGAAAGCATCGTCTGCAGTTTTGGTCTCAGGACGCATTTCGGGATTGAACCGGCGGACGATCAATTCATCGATGGCCAGGCGACCAGGACCAACTGTGAGCACGGCCGCAGCCGCCGCAAAGTAAAGACCGAGAAGCTCAAGCAGGTAAATGTTGAATCCTGCAGTAATCACTGCGTGATAAATCGCCACTGTGATCGTTCCCAGAATCGCAAGGGCACCGAAGCGGGTAAGAAGCCCGGTGATGAGGAGCCAGCTACCACCAATTTCGGAGAAAGCAGCGATGTAAGAAAGCACGATCGGAAATGGAAGGTGCAGCGGACGCACGAAGGCATCAGCAAAATTCTCGATATTGGCAAGTTTCTCGTAACCGTGATGAATCAGAAGTGCTCCTGTGAAGACACGAAGAACAAGTAAGCCCACGTCGGCGAGAAATGGCTTCGAAAGAATCGCTCTGAGCACGTCGTAACCCGTATGTTTCGAGAATGTAACGAATTAATCTGCAGGCTCGCGAGCTGAGCAGTCAATCCACTCGACTTTGAGCAGAAATACTTAGAACAACCCCATGCTCGGGCCACACTGCACGCGTGAAGCCGCCACAATGTTTACAAAGATAAAGTGCACTTGACATGAGCAGCGAAGCCCTTCTCACACTCTTCCTTGGTTTCGGCGCAGCCTTAACCAGCCTGGCTTTCTGGAAGCTGAGTCGCTATCAGTCGACAAACCGCTTGTAAAGCCAGCGCACGAACCCACCCACCACAGGCACGGGCGCAAAGGTCGGTCCAACGAAGTCGAAGTAATCGCGGTGATCGCAAACCTTCCCGTCGCTGTTAAAGCGCAAGCGGCTGGTTCCTGGGTAGATGAATTCGATGCCTTTGATCTTGAGCCCCATCTCCCATTCGATGAAGGCCATGTCCCCGTCGACGGCAATGGCGCTTGCGGTGAGATACACGTCATCGCAGCGACGCATCAAGCCATCCTGCGCCTCGATGTAAGCCTTGATGCCGCTGCGCTCCTGAGTTGGGTCTTGAAAGTGCACGTTGTCGTCATACAGCTCCCGCCATTGATCTTCGGTGGGTGCTGCCATGCCGTAAGGCTTGGTGAACAGGGATCGGAGGCGCTCTGCGTCCACGGATGACGTCGCAATAACCGGTTGAACCCTATGCGTAAATCAACAGTCTCTGCATAGGCTCCAGCACACCTTGAGCCAACGCCATGTCCGAACCGAGCTACCGCTACGAGCCCGTTGAAAAGTTCGGCGAAGGCCTCACCACCAACCGTCCCTGGAACACCAGCGCTCTGGCCGGAGTGGAGAGGCTGAACGGTCGCACAGCCATGGTGGGTTTTGCCGCTGCCGTGATCGGCGAATGGATCACGGGGTATGGCCCTGCCGGTCAGGTGATGGCACTGATCCGCTGGTATCTCAGTTGAAACTTGGGTCGGCGGCCGTGAGCTCGTGCAGGGCGCTGTAGTCACCAGCGTCCAAATCCGTCCCCTCTGCGCGCATCAGCAAACATGCCAACCCTTCTAGACCTCCGGCATCCAACCCAGCCAGACCGGCCTCTCGAAGAAACAGGTTCAGGTCCTTGCGCAGAAGGCTGGTGCTGAAGTTGGGATCGCTGTAGTCATGCGTCAGCATCCGCTTGAGCTTTTTGTCCACCGTTGGCGCATAAAGCGCCGACGGGCGCAGCACCTCCATGAAACGCTCCACGTCCAGACCTGAGGCCTGAATCAGCCTCAGGGCCAGCGAGTAGCCATGGGTGAGGCTGGCAATCAACTGGTTGAGAGCCAACTTTGATGCCGCGCCAGTTCCCACGGCGCCCATCCGCTTCGGCTCCAAAGCGAGGTGCTTCAGCAGAGCGCACTGCTGATCAAACACCGCCTGATCTCCGCCTGCCATGACCAGCAACCGGCCAGCCAATGCTTCAGGACGGCTTCCCAGCACAGGGGCTTCAAGATAAACACCGCCCTGATCCTGCACCTGGGTCTCCAGGGCCACGCTTTCGCTGATGCCCATGGTGCCCATCGGCATCACGCAACACTGTTTCAATCCGCCCAACGACGCCACCACCTCAGAGGTGATCGGGCCATCCCGCAGCACCGTGATCACCGTGCAGGCTCCCTCGATGGCCTGGGCAGGATCCTCCAAGAGCTGGGCACCGGCGGAAACCAGCGGTTCACAGCGGGCTGGATCCCTGTTCCAAACCCGCAGCGAACAGCCAACCGTCAACAGGCGGTGGCCAATGGCAGATCCAAGGAGGCCAGTCCCAAGAAGAACAACCTTGACCATCAGGCTGGAATCGTCTCCATTTCTGGCTCCAGGAGCAAATCGCGGGCGTTGTTGAGCCTGGTCATCATCTCGGGATCACCGCCTTTGTCAGGGTGATGCTGAACGGCCAGGGCTTTGTGAGCCCGCTTCACAGCCTGCTCAGTCAGGCGACCGGACAAGGCCAAGCCAAGGGTCTGGCGCGCACAGATCGCCTCGAAACCGGGATCCCGACCGAGGGGACAGCGTTCCCGCTGATGATTGGCCTGCCGAGGCTTGCGTTTGGAGCTGCTGCGTTTCCCGCCAGCGGCAGAAGAGCCTTTCGCTCCGAATCCATCTCCAGCCATCAACTCACGGGAACAATGGCTTCCCACCTTGCTCGATCGCCGATCACTGATCAGGTGCCCGAGCCGACAAAGGGTCTGGGATCCTGATCGAAGCGATGCTCAAAGGGCAGCGGAGTCGGTTGGTCGTGGCCTGCCAGAGCCGCTGTGCTCTCCAGGGCTTGCCTCAGCAGCCGGGCGCTGTGCAGAGGCATGTCGCGAGGCACCGAAATCCGGTCGCGCAGATAACGCAGAGCTGCCGCTGAGCCTGCAGCCGGCAGCACCGGTCCAGCACCCATCAAAGTGGTGAGTGCTGCGCGCAAGGGCTGATCAAAACCCTCCCCGAGAGGGCTGCGTGCCATCAGTGTGCTGCGATGGCGCAACACACGCTCGAGGGCTCTGGCCTGGGGAGTCACCTCTCCTTCAGACGGTGACCAGCGGCATTCCAGGGCACCCAGCCCCTCACCCTGATCCACCTCCGCGGCCATGCGCTGCTGCTGGGCACTGCCGTCAGACCAGCATCCGCCCATCTGCGGAGGTAGATCGTGAGCATGGGTGTGCACATCACTCTGGGTGCCGCGGTAGGTCTCAAGCTGCTCAAGGGCTGAAAGCCAACGGTCGATGCCGCCATGGGCTTCGCGCAGGGCAAACCCCTTGAAATAGGCCAGCGATGCGTTCATGCGCTCCACGTAGGGAATGAACACCAGATCCGCAGTGCCGGGTGTTGCCCCCATCGGATCATCAGGATCCAGCCAAGGCCCACCACCAAGGGCGATCGCCTCCTCCATCTGGGCGGCCACCCGCTGGAACTGATCCCGGGCGCGCCGTTCCTGATCCTCACGCAGGCCAGGAGAGCAGAGCCACACACACCAGGCACGGAACAGCAACCGTTCCAGCTCGCGCAGGCGCCTCACCCGCCGGTCATTCATGCCGGCTCCCACCGGTCCGAAGGCGCGTTCGAGGGCTTCGAGGATGCGATCGCTCTCGGTGATCAGGCGTCCATTGAGTTCCAGAGCCGGCAGCATTCCTGAGGGAACCAGTGCCGTGAACCAGGGCTCCTTCGGGCCATAACAGCGCATGGTGACCTTGCGGATCCGGTAAGGCACCCGGCGCAGCTCAAGCCAGAGCCACACTTTCTGGCAGTACGGGCACCAGGCGTGGTGGTCCCGGAACAACGTCACCTGCACATCCGCCACGGAGTGCCCGAACAGACGCAAGCTGGCCTGAGCGTTGGTGGGGCCTTCCACCCGCTCGGCTGCAGCCGGTGCCAGAGCCTCGAGGGCAGCCCAGGAGAGCGCCTCCGCCTTCGCCGACTCCTCAGTCATCACGTCCCCAGGTCTTGCCGCAGTTTGGCGGCAAGACGGAGACGAACGCCGGTTTGAGCCGAGCGATCAGCTGTAGACCTTGCCCATCAGGGGACCGGCCTGCTCATCGGTGAACACAGGTGTCACAGTCCAGTCGAGGCATTCCGCCCATTCAGCGGCGTGCTCATAGCAGACGCCGGCATCATCGGTTTCCACCAGGATCCAGCCCTGAACCGATCCGGGTGCGTGATAGCGCTTCCACGACTTGCAAGCTGGCATGGGAGCACCGGTCTGCATGAACTTGCGAGCCGCCTTCTCGTGAAAGCCGGTCTTGAAGTGCCAGTGCATGAGGAACAACATGGAATCACAAATAAGGGCGTTCTCAGTTAGCACGCCTGCGCTCGATCCGACAGCATGTCGGCGACAGCTCCGAGGATTCCTTGTCGATTCCAAGCACCACCGCGACAGGGAACGATCTGCTGACGCGCGAGCGGCAGGTTCGCCATCAGGGAAGTGGGATCAACGCCGGAGACGTGATCGGTTGCTGGCAGCTGCAGACCATCTGGCCCAAGGGGCGCAGCGAAGCCAACGCATTCAACGGATGGCTGCTGCGCAGCCTCGGCGCCTGCCTGGAGATCCGTGAAGCCGGCGATGACCATCTGCGCCTTCGCAATGCCGTCAACCTCGGCCCGGTGACCCTGCAGTTCAGCGGACCTGGGGAGCTAAGCGGAGGCAGACCTCTACTGAGCTTCCACTTCGAGCAGGTCAGGCTGACGCTTGGCGCCATCACCCTGCTGCAACGGTCGCTGCCAGCTCCAGCCGCCATGCGCAAACCGTTCTTCGCTTTGATCCACAGGGATGCAAGCGGCTGGCTGGCGGCTCGGGGGCGGGGAGGTGGGCTCGCCCTCTGGACGCTCAGGGATTAAGGCGTCGCTCGATCCAGTCGTCCCCACGGTCCCAGCAGCGGCGCCGATGGGGATGCGCTTTGAGATCGAGTTGCTCCACACGCTGAAGCTGAATGCGGATCAACAGCAGATGGGGCGGTGGTAGCTCCCCATCGGCGATCGCCTCAGGCCAGGGGCCAGCGGCCTCAAAAGGCTTCCCTGGATGGGGCCAGGCCCAGACGCAGCGACCACCGGGCGTCAACCGCTGCCAGTGGGCGTTCAGGGCCTCAGGATCGTCGCCATCACTCAACAACTGAGCGATCCCACGCAGGCGGAACTGTTCTCTGGCCTTGCGGAACAACCAGCACAGCTCCACCTGCCCCTGCCCACTGAGTTCGACTGGTTTCTCGCTACGGGCATCGGTGAGCAGCTCGAGGGCACCCTCATCACTCCAGCCTCGAAACACCAAGGTGCGCACCCGCGGCGTGCCATCGGCCGCCACGCTGGCCAACTGGAGCCAGCTGGCCCCTGGTGCCCGTCCCTCCCGCTGGCGGGCTGCCCGCAGCAAAGGCCGCCAGGGGGGCAACGACATCGAATGGATGGGATCAACCGGCATCTGGCATCCAGGGATCGAGAAAAGCCAGCGGACGGTTCATCGTTTCGGAAAACCCGAGAATGCCGCGATCCCGATGGACGTACAGCAGGGAGTCGTCCTCCTCCAGCAGGAACGTGCCTCCCCGCTGGGTGATGTAGCGATCATCGGGGACATACGTACCCCAGTGGCGCAGCACTTCATTCATGTTGCGCAAGCGCACCGTGGCCAGTTCGAACGGGCGTTGAAACCCGCCGCCGCCGGCCCGGCGGAACATCCCGGCACGGATCTCAGGCAGCACACCGGTGCTGATCACCTCATCGTCGCTGAAGCGCTGGGGCGCAGTGCGATCGCCGGTGTACCCACGCAACACTTCCGCCAGGGTGCCCGGAGAACCGATGCCTGCACACATGAGCAGCAATGAGGGCCATGCTCCGCCTGGGGCCTTCAGCCCTGGCGACAGCCCCAGGGCCTGGTGCAGGAGGGCATTCGGCTCCACCTGCAAGCGCTCAACCGGAAAGCCGGAGAACCCGCAGAAACGATCGGCACCCTCCTGGCTTCCGATCGCAATCGCCAAAAGCTGGATCCCGGCCTGGTCCAGCTGAGGCAGCGCAGGCACCAGAGCCTGGGCGTACTCCATGGAGTCGAAATCACCAAGCTGGGTGAGCAGCACCACCAGACGCCGGCAGCCTCGACCCATCCCAGGAACACCAGCGATGCGCTTCAGCAAAGACTCGGGGGCTTTCATGCTTTTTTCCAATCGCACACCGCTTCAAGCATCCAGCACAAAGCGATAGCGCACATCACCCTGCGCAAGCCTTTGGATCGCCACATTCACCTGATCCATCGGCAGATGCTCCACCAGGGGGCGGATGTTGTGGCGAACACAGAAGTCCACCATTGTCAGCAGACTGGCCGGAGAGGACAAGGGGCTGCCGGTGATCGACCGCCGCCCGGGGATCAGATCGAAGGCACCGACCTGAATCGGTTCCAGCACGGCCCCAAGCTGATGAAGGCGTCCCAGGGGTCTGAGCGAAGCCATCACCGCACTCCAGTCGAGGGGGTGGTTGACCGTATTGATCACAAGATCAAACCGATTCTGAAGATCGGGAAGCGCCTCCAGTTCCTCCACGTGATGCGCTCCAAAACCTCGCGCCTGTTCGGCCTTGGCGAGATTGGTGGTGATGGCGGTGACTTCACACCCCCAAGCCCGCGCAAATTGCAGGGCGATATGGCCCAGCCCACCGATGCCAACCACCGCCACATGGGCAGTGGGCGACACCGCTTCATCCACCAACGGCGCAAACACGGTCACGCCCCCGCAGAACAAGGGACCTGCATCAGCAGGATCCAGGCCTGGCGGCAGCGGAATCGCCCAGTCCTGCCGAGCCACCACATGACTGGCGAAGCCCCCCTGCCGTCCCACGATCGTGGCCTCCAGGGAGTTGCAGAGGTTCTGATCACCGCCGAGACAGAGGCTGCAATGGTTGCAACTACCGCTGATCCACCCCAAACCGCGAACCTCGCCGATCAAGCCGGGATCCACTCCCTCGCCCACAGCCGTGACCTTACCGATCACTTCATGACCTGGCACCAGGGGATATCGGCTGACGCCCCAGTGATTGCCGATCATTGAAAGGTCGCTGTGGCAGAGGCCGCAGTGCATCACCTCCAGCAGCAGCTCATCGGCAGCAGGCTCGAGAGCAGGCCGCTGGCCGCGCTCAAGAGGGGCCCCCGCAGATGGTGCTTGCCAGACAGAGATCACAGCGGGATCAGCAACAGTGCTCCCTTGTCTTTAGTCGTGCCGCACGAGCAACGCCACAGCGCATTGACACATCTGTACTACACAATTAGAACAGGTGTACCAGCAGCGTACCCATGGCTCCGAGTTCGCCCTACGCACCCTTCAAGGCGGAGGAGTGGATGCGCGCTTCCCTGATCACCCCCCGAAAGCGATGCCCCGTCACGGCTGGATCCAGGACCCAAGCACCCAGGACACGAAACGCTTCCACCCCGATGAAAAAAACTGGAACCGCGACCCGCGCGTGTTTGTGGATTCAGGGAGACCTTTTCCAAACCAGCCCCCGCTGCTGACCACGCGGGTGCACCTACGGCGAGAAACGGCGGAGCAACTCTGGAAGGAGCTTCTACGGGTGGGCTGGCAACCCTGCAGGCCCCAGTGGGGAGCTGATGTGGATGTCTGAAAAGTGAAGCGCTTCACCGGGGATTTCCAGGGTCAACCGAACTGGTAATGCTTGCGAACGGGTTGATGCACGCTCCACGTACACCTCAGCCCGGCTGGGAATTCCACCAGATCACCGCCCTTGATGTGCACGGGCGTACCGGATTCGGGCGTCACCGTCACGTCACCTTCCAGCAACAGACAGGTTTCCCTCTGGTCGTAGTGCCAGGGGAATTCACTCACTTCACAGGCCCAGATGGGCCATTCACGGGCCCCCAGCGCCACGATCACGCTGTCAGGGCAAGGGGAGGTCACACGAATCATCTCCGAGCAGATGATGTCATCAATCAAGTCCCATAATTACGCGGCGCCAGTCCGTCGCCGACCGTCAATCCCCGTTCCCAACGCTGCAGACGCTGAAGCAGGAGAACAGCGAGAACGGCCAGCAGCGCTCCACAGGCGCTCAACCAGCCCATCTGGCCAACACCGATCAACACCGCCGCAGTCCAGAGGACAACCCAACACCAGGGCTGCCCCCGACGAATCCAGCGCAGAGCGGTCGAACAACTGCGGCAATTCACGGTATGGCTGTTGTACCGGTCCATGAGCGAGGCCATCCCCTGCCTGGCCGGTAACGGCTGGCCTGCAAAAGGCTCTCCGCCGTGGCTGTTGATCCAGCGATGCAACGCGGCCACGTACACATCCGCCTCGGTTGGCAAGAAAAACGCGCGCTCGGCGGCAGCGCTGCCGCCGGCAGCCTCCAGCACCCGCTCCTGCCAATGCAGAAACACCTGGTCGTCTTCCAAAACTTTGTGGTTGCCGATGTGTTGCAGCCATCGGGGTCGCAAGCCCACAAGCACCCTGGGCAACGCGGACTTGAACTGGAATGGGAACCTGGCAAACAGACGGCACTCACCGCGGCGAATCGGCACGGCGTAGACCACGGTGAGAATCCGCGCGAACCCCTTGGCATTCAGGTCATGCCACATCAACTGAGGTGCGCGGAAATGGGTGAACTGGGAGCCCAGCCGCCCCCGGCGGGGACCCTCTTCCCAAAGAGCTTCAAATCCCGAATCGCCCTCCGACTGAATCACAGCCAGCACAGGTGCGGCGTTCTCCCGGTTGCCGACGGTTTTGTGATGTGTGAACGGCACATGACTCACATCCAGCACATTTTCGAGCAGGGTGAGCGCATCCATGGGGAGGTCGCGGAACGTGTCCTGCACGATCCATCCATCGGCCCATCCATCCCCCTGCTCCTGAAGCAAAGGAACCAGCGGGGGGTCTTTGGCCCCAGCCATCTCCGGATCACCGGTCCACACGAACAGAAGTCCCTGTCCTGAACAGGTGGGGAGGCTCGTGCAGCTGGACCGACGCCCCGATGGGCTTCCCCCCTCGCCCATCTGAGGGATGCGCGTGCAACGGCCCTCTCCATTGAAAGTCCAGCCGTGATAGGGACACTCCAGCTCCCCGGACGCATTGATGCGTCCCTCACTCAGAGGCACCAACCGATGAGGGCAAACGTCATCAAAGGCACGCCAGCCACTGGACGCGGCATCCCACCACAGAACGAGATCCCGCTCGAGAAGCGTGAAACGCTGTGGTCGTCCAGGATCGAGATCGCGCAAATAGGCAACCGGCCACCACTGCTCCGTCCAGCTGGCATGCATGGATCCGTGCACGAGTGCCGTCATGATCGCTGTCTCGGAGCAACGTCTGTGACTTCAAAGCAATGATTGAACTCGGGGACTACGGCCATCCGCCCAGCACCCGGCGCCGGGACTATTCCCTGGTGCTGCTGCAGCTGATGAAACGCATGCGCCTGGAGTTGCTGCTGCTGCTCACAATTGCGGTGCTGATCGAAAGCGAGGTGATTCCCGGAGGCTGGACAGCCGATGGCGATGTGGTGAGGATTCTCGGCATCGCGGCCTCGATCTTCATTGGCTTCCGCAACACCCAGGCCATCGGGCGCTGGTGGGAAGCGAGGAAACTTTGGGGATCGATCGTGAATGTGAGCCGGAGCTGGTCCGACACCCTCCGCGCCCACATGAGCAGCGACCGAATCAACAACAAACAGGAACGCCAGCTTCTGCAGTTGCAGGTGGCTCTGGTGTGGCAGCTGAATTTCCAGCTGCGAAACTTCTGGCACCGGGAGCTCAGGGAGCTGCAAGGGCAGCTTCTCGATGGCCTCAAGCTGCCCCGCAGCAGCAGCCTGCGCCAGCTCGGTCTGCAGCGGGCCGAGTGGATCCGGGCCCTACATCAGCACGGGCACATCGACAGTTTCGGACGCATGCAGCTGATGCAAGTGGCCAATGCCTGCACCGATGCCATCGGCGGATTGGAACGGATCCGCAACACGCCGCTGCCCGCGTCTTACGACGTCTTCGTGCGCTTGCTCACCTGGCTGTTCGGACTGC
Source organism: Synechococcus sp. MEDNS5 (assembly GCF_014279875.1). Taxonomy (NCBI): domain Bacteria; kingdom Bacillati; phylum Cyanobacteriota; class Cyanophyceae; order Synechococcales; family Synechococcaceae; genus Synechococcus; species Synechococcus sp. MEDNS5. Next base: position 823,474 of record NZ_CP047952.1, on the reverse strand, counting down.
TTCTGCTCCTGTACTTTCACGACCTCGGGCCCGAGTCCCGAATCCCGATCAGTGGAGTGTTGATCGTGCTGCTGTTTCTCATGGCGGAACGCATTGGCGCCTATGTCGAGGGTCCCTTCGACGCTGACGGCAGCAGCTTCTCCCTCCCGCTCGACAGCATCTGCCTCACGATCAGCCGCGATCTTCTCGATGGTGACACTGACCATGTGCAGCATCTGAACTCCAAGGATCCAGTGCGCTGGACCTGAGCCGCCCACCCGCTCCCCCTTACGTCATGCCCTCGTTCGCTCTCTTCGCCCTACCCCTGGTTCTCGCCCTGTTTCATTTGGTGGGCCCTGTCCCGGAGGATCTTGGAGTTCACGGCGGTCACCTCAGCCCCTGCCCCGGGCCCGCGCACTGCGCGCGGTTCGACTGGGCGGTGACGGATTCCAGCGCAGCACTGGAGAGCCTCACCACACTGATCGAATCAACACCGCAGGCTGAGGTGATCAATCGGGAGGATGGCTACCTCCATGCCACCTTCAGCAGCCGCATCTTCGGCTTTGTCGATGATCTAGAGCTCAATGCAGCCGCCCCCGAACTGCTCGAAGCCCGATCTGTTTCACGCTTGGGTGACTCCGACCTTGGAGTGAACGGTCAGCGCCTGCAGACCCTGGCCCAGGGTTTGGAGAATCAAGGCTTCAACAAACCATGACTCTCCAACGCTCAGCGTTGTTCGGCGCTGGGACGCCTCGATATCGATCTCCCCGGTGCCGACAAAACCATGGCCTGCAGGCGACCTCGAAAGGCCACGCAGGCAGCGCACTGGCAGGGGTCGTCGTCGTGGACGCTGGCATGAGGCCGAACAGGCTGAAAGTGCGATCGCATGGAAAGAAGCCTTTCCTCAGTTCTGACGCGCAATCGGGAACACAGCCAGCATCAGCGAACAATTTCGGGGTTTTTTTTAGCTGATGAAACAAATCTGAGCGCTGCTTCGGCAATCGGACGCATCACTGCAGCATTTCTGCCAATTCCAGCGCACTCTGCAGAGCGCCCTCCGCCATCCCGAAGCCTGCACCGTCGATCCAGTCGCCACAGAACCCCACCCGGGCCTGCGGACACCACTGCAGATGCCTGGGCAACGCATGGTCAAGGGGTTGCGCCGCACCCCAGCGCATCACCCCGAGGCTGCGCGCCTCGGGAAGTGCCGCCTGCAAGGCAGGCCAAGGCACAAGCAGCTGGGGCAAGGCCGCCAGCAAGCGCTTCTCGTGATGCACCAGCAGATCCGGTTGGGTGTCTGGCCTGATCTCAGCACCATCATCGAGGCCATGCACCACCAAGCCGAGGCGGCCATCGCTCTGTTGGTGCAGGACCAGCCGTTCGACACCGCAGCGATCCTGGACCTCCTCTGTGAGCCAGATCTGTCGAGGGAGCGGATCACCGGTGACCGGAGGCAACTCCAGCATCAGGTTCCAGCGCACGCTGGCCGTCATCACGGCAATCGACTCCAGAGCTGCATCAAGGCCGGGATCGACCCCAACGGCCACCGCGCTGCGCAATGGAACATCTGGCCAGCCCAGCATCGCCAGCGAGCGCGGATGGGCCAGCAGTGTTCCACTCAGCACCAGCGTGTGTGCCCGCCAGCCGCCAGGCAGCAACCAACGTCCGTCCTCCCAGCTGAGCTTGCTGATCCGCTCCCCGAAGCTGGTGAACACAGCGTCTCCGGCGTCGGCCAACAGCGTTTCGGCCACGGCAGCCATGGTGGGCTGGCCACGCCAGCGCGGACCGCAAAGCAACGGATGAGCGGGAGGCTCACACAGCGCGCCTTCCCCATCGAGACCGACCACAGGAGCAGCATCCGGCGCCAGAACCCCGCGATCACAAAGATCGTCGACAAGCGCGCCCAAGCGTCCCTGCGGTGCAGCGCTGAAGCTGAGGGTCGGCGCGCCATGGTCCAGCCGCCAGAGGCCATCATCCCGCCGGCGTCGCGTTGCACAACGACCTCCCGGCCCGCGTCCAGCCTCGAGGATCACCAGGGAATCGACTGTTTGGTTGCGGCGAAGAGCCGACGCCAGAGCACAGGCCGAAAGCCCCGCACCGATCACCGCCAGATCCACATCAGCCATGAGCTCGCCATTCTCTGCGGAGAGTCTGAATAAAAAAGACGGGTGGCGGCCCGTCTTGGATCTCCCGATTGGCGTCCCAGAGCAATGCCCTCCGACGCGTTCTTTATCGCGCGGTCGACGCAGCAGCGCCGTAGGCATCGATACTCAACAGCACCTCTGACAACGGTTGGGGGGGTTGCTCGGCGTTGCTGGTGACCTCAAGGATCCGGCCAATCGATCCCTGAGTATTCAATGCCTCAAGGCAGCAACGCGCCACCAAGCGACGGGGGATGGATTGACTCTCCTGTTGATCCGGCCCTGTCCAGAAAACGCCCTCACTCTCGAGCGCCTCCTCCCGTTCCGACAGCCCCCCCGGGCGGATCACGGTCCAGTCCAAGCCGCTGCGTTCAAGACTGCGTTCCCCCACGCGCTTCCACACCAGAATCAGCCCGAACAAGTTGAGTGGATGGCGCCAGCGTCCGCTGCAGAGGGAGCTCACCAGCACCACACGGCGCAGACCCACCCGTTGGCAACTCTCCAGCTGCCGCTGCACACCCCAGGCATCCACGCGCATCGGACCGGTGAGATCCACAGACGGCCGCGCTCCGGTGGCGATCACGAGAGCATCCGCGCCAAGGAGGGCGTGATCCAGGGCGGAGGGGTCCAGCAAGCTCAAACGGTGCTGCTCACAACCCTCCAGGGAAGCGGGGATCTGTGAGTCGGCGCGCAGCAGCAGCCGCGGTTGATCTCCGGCGGCCAGCACCTCTTCGGCGATTCGAAACCCGGTCTTGCCAGACGCTCCACTGATGGCGATCGTGCGTGGGCTCATGGCAGGGTCTCCTTGATCACATCAACCAGGATCTCCTGCAAGTCTGCCAAGGCTGCAGCAGCCTCTCCCTCCTTGATCTCCAGCAATGCGGCGATATCCGTTTGGGGATCCCAGTAGCCGATCCGAGTGGTTCCCGACTGATCCCATACGGCGATGGTGAACGGTATGAACAGATTGGCGAGCGGATTGGCGGCCATCACCACGGCGTCGAGGGAAGGTTTGCTGACGAGCAAGGCCGTGTTGGCCGGGATCCGCCGCCCCTGGTTGCGAGCCATGCGCTGGTGGTTCAGCTCAGCCCGAATCTGAAACCCCCGCTGGATCAGGCCGGCACGCAGACGTTGCACCGTCTCCGCAACCGTCATCGGCGACACCCACTGGCGGATGTAACCCTTCAGGGCCTGGGTGTTTGCGGAGGCTGTTTGGGCGGAGGCTGTTTGGGCGGAGGCTGTTTGAGAGGAGGCTGTTTGGGCGGAGGCGACCCGTAGATGGGTGCACTCCAGAACCCCAGCTGACCCCAGCAAGGCCAGGCTGCTGACCACGGGCACCAGCAGGCGACCCCAAAGCAGCGGCATCATGGTCTACGAGCAATCAGTTAACGCTAGGTGAGCTGGAAAGCAGCCAAGGCATGGACAAGCCGCACTCCGAGGGAGGGACGACGCCACTTCCGCCTGGTGCTCCAGGGAGGGCGGGGAGCCGAGCGATGGGTGGAGCTGAGTTCCGTTCTCACTCCTGAGATTCGGCTTCGCCTCAGCTGGAGCGAGCTCCGCGACCGGTCGCGCTGGGACAGTGGCTGGCAGTCGATTCCCCCTGACGCCTCAGAGGGAGACAGCTGACGGCAAGGGTTTGGTGGCAATCACCGCAAAGAAGGGGTCGCCCTTGCCGCCAACCCATCCCATGGGCCCAGGCTTGGGGGTTTCCTCCGCAATCAGTTCCGGCTTGGGCCATCCCTGAGCCATCAGCACCTCAGCGACGTAGCGAAGATGATCGCCATCGGCACCATCGGTCCAGATCTGGGGAGCTTTGGTGAAAAACATGCGATTGCTGAACGCCACGATCACCTGGCCATTGGGGCGGGTGATCCGGAAAAGCTCCTCGGCAATGGCTTCCGGTTGCTGCAGGTATTGCCATCCCGCCACGATCAAAGTGCAGTCGACGCTGCTGTCTTCAAGAGGCAACACCTGCGACTGGTTGAGGTTCTGCACCCAATGACGATCGAGGCGGGGATTGGCCTGCAACTCCTGGGCGTTGAGGCCATGGCCGATGACCTGCTCGTAACGCTGATCGTCGGGAAGGTGGCTCACCCAGCTGCTCATCAGATCAAGCACCACGGCACATGTGGGGATGCGTTCGCTGTAGAGCTGGGTCAGTCGCCCTCTGAAGCCGCCATCGAGGTGCTGAACGAACCGGGGTTCGCTGTAGAAGAGAGCATCATCACTGCCATCCAACTTGTAGCGCTCGTTGGCACTGAGAACCTGAACGACCACTGCACTGCCCGCTGACATCCGGGCGGAACCTAGAGAAAGAAACGGGAAAGTGCGTCACACCAGGGCAATTCGGCGCAAGTGCGCGGGAGATCCCTTGCAGCTGGTCGCCGTAGCGATTGCAGCGGCCGGAGGAGTTCTTCTGGGTGGCCCGACCGTGCTAGCTGTGCTGGCTAGAGGCCGTCGCACCCACTGAGACGGACCAAGAGCGTCAGAGCGCCAGGCTCTCGAGCAGCTCGGACTGGGCTCTCTTTCCGGTAATGGCATGGGCCGCCATCGCACCGCTGGCGGCCACCGGAGGAATGCCGATTCCAGGAAACGTGCTGGCACCGCACTGCAGAAGCCCCTTCACCGGGGTCTGCACCCCAGGGAACAATCCCCGAGCCGCCGAGAGCGCTGGGCCATAGCTGCCGTGATGAACCGACAGGTAATGGCGGTGCGTCAGCGGCGTGCCCTCCATCACTACCTGGCAACGGCTGCGGAGATCTGGAATGCGCTGCTCCAGCACACGCCAGAACACCTGACAGCGATCAGCACGCTGGCGGTCGTAGTCAGGCGTGGATCGATCCAACCCGCTCCAGTGCTCCCAGGGTTCATTCGCTGGCGTGTAGGCATGCAACACATGCTGACCGGGAGGGGCCATCCCTGGATCAAGCACCGATGGAACTGACACCACCACCGCGTTGCGCTCCGCTGTGATGCCACGCTCCCAGTCCCCAACCCAAACGGTGTGAATCGGCAGGTCGTCCAACCCGGCGGCATCGAAACCAAGATGAAGATGCAGGAATGAACCGCAAGCGGGCGTGTTCAAACGGTCCTGCCGCCATCGCGACGTTCCGTTCTCTGGCAGCAACGCCGCCGTGCTCCAGGCATCGGCATTGCTCACAACATGATCCGCATCCAGTTGCTCTCCGTTGGTGAGTTCCACGCCGATCACCCGATCGCCATCAAGCCTGATCTGCTTGACCCGGGCACCCAGTCGCAAGGTTCCGCCGTGCTTTTGCAGGCCCCGCACCAAGGCGTTCACAACACCGGCGCTTCCACCCTTGGGGAAGTCAAGACAGGCCTCAGGGTCAAACCACTCCCCGAACAGCGTGGCCATGGCCGCAGCGTTGGTATCCGCCATCGGCATCCCGCTGATCAGAAAGCAGAGAAGGTCAACCCAGTGCCGCAGGAAGGGGTCCGTCAGATGACGGTCCACAAGCGGACCAAAGGCACCGCTGAGATGCCGAAGAGCCGGAAGATGCGGCAACAAACGGCCGCTGCGTCTGAGTAGGGGCCCGATTCCATCGCCCCCTCCCGCTGGAAGCGCCAGAAGGGGCAGAGCATCAGCCGCCGCTGCGATCGGCTGCAGCGTTCTGGCGAAATGCCTCCATTCCTCCAAAGCTGCATCACCACGTAGCTGTTGCACCACCTGCTCAAAACCGTCTGCGCCGACGCCGATCCGAAGGTGACCTTCCGGGAAGAGAACGTCCCAGTCCCGATAGGACATCACCTCGATCGGTTCATCAAGAGCTCGAAGAATCTGAGCGAGAGGATTGTTGCTGGGCCACCGGCCCAGGCCACTCCACAGCGATGGACCGGATTCGAAGTGATAGCCCTGGCGCTGAAAGCCGTGGGCAGCACCACCGGGTGCCCCATGGGCCTCCAGGAGGAGCACCTCATGGCCAGCACGGGCACAGAGGGCTGCACAACACAAACCACCGATGCCGCTGCCAATCACGATCACCTCGGTTTTGGTGGTCATGGGGAGATGCAGAAGATCGGTGATGGATTCATAGCCGGTCACAGCTCCGACCGTTGCGGACATGCCCTGAGACACCACAGTCCCTAGGTTTTTGATACGAACAACTGATATTCAGTGAGCGAAACAGAAAGCCGGTCCCGTCGCGAGCCAGCCAGCGGCCTCCTGGGATGGATCCGCCGGACACCTCCGCTGGTGCTGCCCATGGTGGTGCTCAGTGCCGGACTGGTGGTGGCCGGTGCTGTGGCCGTGAAAGGGATCCGCACAGCCGCAGACACCATTACCGTGACGGGAGCCAGCACAGAACGCATCCGCAGTGACTTTGCCGACTGGACCGTGGTGGTTCAAGGCAGCGGAGCAAGCCAGCAGGCCGCTTATCAGGCTGTGCAGCCTGATCTTCAGCGAACACTGGCGTTTCTTCGTACGCAAGGCGTCCCCGATGGCTCGGTTCAGCTCGCGGTGCTCGAATCGTCGAGCAACGACATCCGCAACCGCGTGAACGGGGCCTTGATCAAAACCGAGTGGTCGGCCCGGCAGCCGATCCGCATCAGCACCCCCGATGTGAACCTCATCAGCAAGGTGTCCCGATCCATCGGTTCACTGGTGGGAGATGGCGTCTCGCTCACAATTCAGCCGCCCGCCTACACCTACACAAAATTGGCCGACAAGCGGGTCGACATGCTCGCCAAAGCCACAGCCGATGCACGCAAACGCGCAGTGGCCATTGCAGGGCAGGCAGGATCCGGAATTGGGGCAATCACCAAAGCCGATACGGGCACGTTTCAGATCACAGTTCCGAACTCAACGGACATGGGCCGCTACGGCTCGTACGACACTCGCACGATCAACAAAGACATCACCGCAGTGATGGGTGTGACGTTCCGCGTGCAGTGATCGCGCTTCCGCTGATCCTCCTTGGCATCGCCTGGCTCCAGGAGCTGATCGATCAACTGGTGTTCGCCGGTCGCTTGAACCTGGCCATGGGGCCGGGGACTCCTTGGTGGTCACTATTCACAGCCCCCTTCAGCCATGGGGGCTTCGGGCATCTGCTCGCCAACAGCCTGGTGTTTCTTCCCCTCAGCTACCTGGTGCTGGCACGCAGCACCAGGGCCTATGTCGCTGTTTGGATCGCGGTCATTCTGATGGAGATCCCGGTGTGGCTTTTCTGGCCCGTCGGAGCCCATGGCCTCTCGGGCGTGGTGTACGGACTCATCGGCTACCTGTTGTTGATCGGCTTTCTCGAACGGCGGCCTCTGGCCCTCCTGTTGAGCCTGATCACGCTGTTGCTGTTCGGCAGTGCCTTGCCCGGACTTCTGCCCTGGGCTTCACCCGCTGGCGTGAGCTGGATTGGCCATGCCACAGGATTCATCGCCGGACTGATCGCAGCGAAAGTCGTTCAAAAAGAGCCTCAGGCTTCAGGGTCATCCTGACCACCAGTGCTTAAGAATCGTCCCGACGTCTTCACGGCCAGAACAGCAGCGGCCGCTCCATAGCCGACAAAGGTGGCCACCTGACCGAAACTGCCGGTCTCATAAAGATCGGCATTGAGCAGAAGCCAGTCAACAAGCGACGAAGCAGTGCCCCAGATCACCACCCACACCGACACGTAGATCACTCCCCGGGTTGTGCTGTTCAAGGAGCTGAAGGCGACATCGGGTGTGACCGTAGATCAAATCCACTCAGCTGCTTGAGCACAATTCCATGGCTACAACCATTCCAGGAACGACCTCGGCCATGAGCGAACAGGATCAGCAACAACCCGTGGTGATCAAGCAGGGAGGCAACGGCATCGGCTTGGTGGTGGCCGCGCTGATCATCGGAGGATCCATCATATACGCCATCAACATCTGGTCAAACACCAAGCAGCAGATGATCAAGGCACCAGCTGAAGCAATCCAGAAGGGTGTCGAGTCTGTGAAGAAAGCGATTCAACCGGGGTCCTGATTCAGCGTCAGCCCCCCTCCATCGACTGCTGATGGCTGTGCTGTCGGTAGAGATCGCTGGGATCATCCTCCTTGGCATCTCCAGCCTTCGCTCTCTTCTCCGCCGCTTCCTCTTCTTTCTGCACCACCCGTTCATAGGCGTTCAGCGTGTCGGATTCGGGTCTGGACTCCTGGGAGCTCATCAACTGTGCCGTCAGCATTCCTTGATGCTCGCATCAGGAAGAAAGCGCTGCAACGATGGCGCTTTCGTTTCAGCGTCATGAAGAAGCGCGAGCGGGCGGCCGTGGTTCTGGAGCGATTGAACGCGCACTATCCCGAACCTCCGATCCCCCTCGATCACAGCGATCCCTTCACCCTGCTGATCGCGGTCCTGCTCAGCGCCCAGTGCACCGATAAGAAGGTCAACGAGGTCACACCGGCACTCTTTGCCGCAGGCCCCACCCCAGAGGCGATGGCAGCCCTTGATGAAAAAGAGATCCTTTCCCATATCCGCCAGCTTGGCCTGGCCAAAACCAAGTCAAGGAACGTTCACAAGCTGGCCCACATCCTTGTGAATGTGCACGCAGGCCAAGTTCCGACCAGCTTCGAGGAGCTTGAAGCGCTGCCGGGCGTGGGTCACAAAACCGCCAGCGTGGTGATGGCTCAGGCATTCGGCGTGCCGGCATTCCCAGTCGACACCCACATCCACCGCCTGGCCCAGCGCTGGGGGCTAAGCAGCGGAGAGTCGGTGGCGACAACCGAAAAGGATCTCAAGAGCTTGTTTCCCAGAGACTCCTGGAACAAGCTGCATCTGCAGATCATTTTTTACGGGCGGGACCATTGCACCGCTCGAGGCTGCGACGGCACGGTGTGCCCGCTCTGCCGTGAGCTTTACCCCAGGCGCAAAAAGCCAGTGGAGTGGAAAAAGCCCTAATTGAGGCCAATCGTCAAACCACTGTTACGATTTGTTGTATTACATCGAGAGCAGATCATGGAACGCAATTCCGCACAAGACAGCTGGTTCCAAGGCTCGGCAGCCCGAGCCATTCATGAAGAGCAGCTGGCACGGGTCGAGCGCTTCAACGGCCGCGCCGCCATGCTCGGGTTTGTGATCGGCGTGATTACCGAAGGGTTGACCGGTCAAGGGATCCTGCATCAGATCGGCCTGGGCCCTCTGGTTGATGGCTATGCCGCTTGCAGCGCCCAATACTTACCCTTCTGCTTCTGATCGACACCACCTTCCGCCCTCAGCCCTAGGGTTGAGGGCTGTCAGATCAGAGGCATGCCTCGCAAGCGCCGCAAGCTCAGTAAGGAGATGGAGGCTGACATCAAAGCCGCCCAGAAAAAAGTGGAGTTCATCTCCGCGATGATTCGAGATATCCGGGAAGAAGACATCCAGAACGAGTACGCGGAAGCGTTTTCCCGCGTGCACGTGGCCAGCGCCCATCTGGCCCAGCTCTATGAAACCGAGGGTGTCACAGAAGAAAGCGAGGGAACCCTTGCCCTCTACAAGGGGTTGCTGACCCAATTCGAGGAAGAATACGAACTCTGATCGCCTGAGCAGGCGGTCAAAGTCATGCTGGCGCTCCCAGAACCCGGTACAACCAGGTTGATTTCGTTAGATGGCAGCCATGACCGAGCGCGGCGACACGGGAACGCAAGCGAACGATCCCCGCTGGTTCGACCTGCTGATGGCCAGTCGCTGGCCCCTGGCCGTCGTCCTGGCGGCCTGGGCCGTGGCCATCGCTGCCGTCCAGATTCTGAAAAAGCCCATCCCCATTGGTCTGCCCCTCAGTCAGCCCCTGCCGGTGAAGCTCGTCGGTGGGGTGAGCGTGGAACAGTTCAAAGTCCCAGTCCGCGTCAAAAGTGAAGGAGCGCTCTCCGTTGAAGCCATCAAGGCTCTTCCAGTGAGCGGCAGCGTCAAAGTGCCGGAGGGAGTCGCGTTAAGCCGGCCGATTCAGGTAGACACCAGCACGCCGCTGGAGGTCAACAGTGATGTGAACGTCGACAGCCCCATTGTCGTCTCAGAGGTCTCCAATCCCGTCTCGATTCGGGCGGTGGATGGCGAAACACTGCAGGTGAGCACCCCTGACGGGGAGACGCTCAACATCATCGGCGGAGTGAAAGTGAACTCCGTGGGCGGCAAGATCAATGTGCGCTTGCGTGATGCGGCCCAATCCCTCCTGCCCACCCCTTAATTCTGTGGCTTTGAGCGACCTGCCAGACCTCTCCGCGTTGAACCTCTCCGCGCTGAACCTGGCTGTGATCGGTCATCAGGAATGGGTCACCTTTCTGGAGGTGGATTGCCTGCCCCAGCCAGGCCGCATCAGCCGTGCCTGCCGATCCCTCGAGGAACCGGCCGGCGCGGGAGCCGTTGTTGCTGTTCAGCTGGCGCGTCTCACTGGGCGCCGGGTGCTGTTTTTTACCGCTCTCGGCTCCGATGCCATCGGTCAACGCAGTGAACAACGCCTCAGGGAGCTGGGGGTAGAGCCTGTGATCGCCTGGCGCGACATCCCGAGCCGGCGTGGCATCAGCCTGATGGATCCAGGCGGCGACCGGGCGATCACCGTGATCGGTGATCGACTCACCCCCTGCGCGCAGGATGCCCTCGGCTGGGAACGACTCGCGGACTGCGATGGCGTGTTCGTATCAGCGACCGATGCCGCTGGCCTGCGCCTTGCCCGACAAGCCAGGGTGCTGACAGCCACGCCAAGACTGCGTCTGCCGGTGCTTCAGGAGGCATCGGTTCCACTGGATGCCTTGATCGGCAGTGGCCTTGATCCCAGCGAACAGCTGCCCGAGGGGAGCCCTGATCCCGCCCCCATGCTGCGAATCGCCACGGAAGGTGCCGATGGTGGCCTCCTGATTCCTGGAGGTCGCTACGCACCGGAACCTCTTCCTGGCCCCATGGTCGAGTCCTATGGCTGCGGCGACAGTTTTGCTGCAGGGGTAACTGCTGGCCTGGCCGCGGGATGGGAGGTTGCTGATGCGGTGCGACTCGGTGCGCGCTGTGGTGCTGCCTGCGCCACGCGTTTCGGTCCCTATGGCTAGGAGTGGGATTCCCTCAGCACCGGGCATGAGCACCGATCTGCACACCCTGGCCATCCGGCAGCTCAGACGAGTCCTCACCAATCTTCAGATGATCCTGCGCCTGGCAGCCAAGGATCTTGAAGCAAGGGGAATCGATGAATCTGTATTGCTCGCTAGCCGGCTGTATCCCGACATGTTCGACCTTCAGCAACAGGTGCAGGCTGCCACCGACATCGCCCGGCGAGGAGCAGCACGGCTCATTGGCGAGGAGCCGTCATCCCTTCCCGACAATGCCCCCAGTTTTGAGGGGCTGATCGCCCGCATCGACACCACCCTCTCCCAACTGGAGGCATTCCCTGCAGAAGCGTTCATCGGCAAAGAACAAACCACCGTGACCATGCCGATCCCCAAGAGCTTCGGTGGCGGCAAACTCACCTTCAACGCCCTCGAGTTCCTCACCGACTTCCTCCTGCCCAACGTGTATTTCCACACCACGACGGCCTACGCCATCCTTCGGCATAACGGCGTCAACATCGGCAAGCGTGATTTTCTGGGAATGCAATTAAGCAGCTCCTGAGTTCAGCTGCCCTGCAGCCGCTTCAGTCCCTTCCAATGTGCTCAGGATCGCTGGCGGCGATCGGATCCAATGAATAAGGTCCAGAAAGAGCCTGTTGTTCGCCTCGAATGTCTGATCTGAAATGCCCCTTCAGTGGCCACACCGGTGCGGTCACACCAGCCGGCAACACAAGCAACGGCGATTGGTGGCCCAATCAGATCAACCTCGGGGTCCTGCACCAGCATCACCCGGCCTCCAATCCCCTCGGTGACGAATTCGATTACCCGTCGGCATTCGCCGCACTGGATTACAGCGCCCTGAAGGCAGACCTTCAGGCTCTGATGACCGATTCTCAAGACTGGTGGCCCGCCGACTGGGGCCACTACGGAGCACTGTTCATCCGTCTGGCCTGGCACAGCGCCGGCACCTATCGCACGGGCGATGGTCGTGGCGGTGCCGGCCACGGCAATCAACGCTTTGCCCCCCTCAACAGCTGGCCTGACAACACCAACCTCGACAAAGCCCGGCGGCTGCTGTGGCCGATCAAGCGCAAGTACGGCAATGCCATCTCCTGGGCTGATCTGATCATCCTTTCGGGCAATGTGGCCCTGGAATCCATGGGCTTCCGCACCTTCGGCTTCGCCGGCGGCCGGGTGGATATCTGGCAGCCGGAAGAGGATGTGTTCTGGGGAAAGGAAACCGGCTGGCTCAAGGATGAGCGCCGCAACGACAAAGGTGAGCTTGACCAGCCTCTGGCCGCTGTGGAGATGGGGCTCATCTACGTGAATCCCGAAGGTCCACATGGTGAACCGGATCCCGTGGCATCAGGACGCGACGTGCGTGAGACCTTTGCGCGCATGGGCATGACCGTGGAAGAAACCGTGGCTCTTGTGGCCGGGGGGCACACCTTCGGCAAGTGCCACGGAGCCGCTCCGGACAGCAACCTTGAAGCCGAACCGGAAGGTGCTGCTCTCCATGAGCAGGGCCTTGGATGGCGAAACACCTACGAATCGGGCAAAGGCGAGCACACCATCACCAGTGGCATCGAAGGCGCCTGGAAACCGAACCCCACTCGCTGGGATCAGGGCTACTTCCAGATGATGTTTACCTACGAGTGGGAGCTCACCAAAAGTCCAGCAGGCGCCTGGCAGTGGACGGCCAAGGATGTGAAGCCCGAGCACATGATTCCCGATGCCCATGTGGCCGGGAAGTCATCAGCGCCGATCATGACCACCGCTGATCTATCCATGAGGCACGACGCCATCATGGAACCGGTGGCCCGGCGCTTCCATCTCGACCAGGAAGCCTTCGCGGATGCTTTTGCCCGGGCCTGGTTCAAACTCACCCATCGCGATTTAGGGCCCCGCGCGCTCTACCTCGGTCCAGACGTTCCCGAGGAGGTGCAGATCTGGCAGGACCCTGTTCCGCCCGTCACCCATCCCCTGATCGACGACGCTGACGTCAGCAACCTCAAGCAGCAAATCCTGGCCAGTGGCCAGAGCGTGTCCGCCCTCGTGGCAGCGGCCTGGGGCTCAGCATCCACGTTCCGTGGCTCCGATCGCCGAGGCGGCGCCAATGGCGGACGCATCCGGCTCCTGCCCCAACGCACGTGGGAGGTGAACGACCCCCAACAACTCAATGGTGTTCTTGCGGCCTTGGAAACAATTCAGGCCCAGTTCAACAGCAGCTCCTCCGGTGGCAAAGCGGTGTCGATCGCTGATCTGATCGTGCTGGGCGGGTGTGCAGCAGTGGAGAAGGCAGCCGCCGATGGCGGACACACCGTGATGGTGCCCTTCCGGCCCGGCCGCAGCGATGCGGGCCCGGAACAAACCGACACGGCGTCGTTCAATGTTCTCAAGCCCTTGGCAGACGGGTTCCGCAACTGGCAGCGCAGCGGCCTTCCCCTTCGAGCCGAGGAGTTGCTCATTGACAAAGCCCAGCTGCTCACGCTCAGCGCCCCTGAAATGACCGTGCTGCTTGCGGGTCTGCGTGTGATGGGAGCCAACACTGCCGGCAACCGTCAAGGCGCGTTCACTCAAAACATCGGCGTGCTCAGCAACGACTTCTGCGTGAACCTGCTGGACATGACGACCCACTGGACGCCAACCAGCGAGGCGCAGGATGCCTACATCGGTCGCGACAAAGCAACTGGTGCCGAGCGCTGGAGCGCCAGCCGTGCCGATCTGGTGTTTGGATCCAACAGCCAGCTTCGCGCCATCGCTGAGGTGTACGCCCAGAACGACGGCGGCAGCCGCTTTGTGGCCGACTTCGTGAAAGCCTGGGTGAAGGTGATGGAGCTCGACCGATTCGACCTACACAGCTGAGGCCATCAGGCTGGGGGCCCAATGGCGTGCCGTCTGAATCCAGGCATCGACCTCGGATTCAGCTGCCGCTGAGAGGCGCTTGCCCTGCACATCGCGGTAGAGGTCTGCAACGGCCCACGCTTCCGTCTCGGGGATGCCACTGCAACGAGGGATGAGATGCAGATGGAGGTGGCGCGCTCCCTCCCCGAAGGCAATGGCATACACGCGCTCGCAACAGCTGGTCTGCTTCACCAGGAGCGAGGCCCGTTGCACCATGAGGCCCCATTCCTCCGCTTCCGCAGCACTGAAATCAAGCGGTCCTCCGCAGTGGCGACGGGCATCGAGCAAACACCAACCTGCGAGAGGACTGGGATGTGGGTGGTGACGCAGCAACCAATGCTCACTTCTCCAGATCTCCATGGGTTCGAGCTGAGGTGAGTTCTGATGCAGCGCACAGATTGCGCAGGTTGGCTCAACGGGAGGAGGGGCAGGTCTCATCATCAGCAATCACCAGAGCATTCAGCCTGAACCAGCGCAACAAAAAGCCCCCACTTTGAGGTGAGGGCTTTCCGATTCAACTGACGCTGAATCTTTTGGTAGAGACTTCAGCCTCAGCCGATGGCGGGTGCTTGCAGAGCCACAGGAGTGGACTCAGCAGCTGCCAGGTCGAGGGGGAAGTTGTGAGCGTTGCGCTCGTGCATCACTTCCATGCCGAGGTTGGCGCGGTTCAGCACATCAGCCCAGGTGTTCAGGACGCGGCCCTGACCATCAAGGATGGACTGGTTGAAGTTGAAACCGTTCAGGTTGAAAGCCATGGTGCTGACGCCCAGGGCAGTGAACCAGATGCCGACCACAGGCCAGGCAGCCAGGAAGAAGTGAAGGCTGCGGCTGTTGTTGAAGGAGGCGTATTGGAAGATCAGGCGACCGAAGTAACCGTGGGCAGCCACGATGTTGTAGGTCTCTTCCTCTTGACCAAACTTGTAGCCGTAGTTCTGGGACTCGCTCTCGGTGGTTTCACGCACCAGGGAGGAGGTCACCAGGGAGCCGTGCATGGCGGAGAACAGGGAGCCACCGAACACACCTGCGACGCCCATCATGTGGAAGGGGTGCATCAGGATGTTGTGCTCTGCCTGGAACACCAGCATGAAGTTGAAGGTGCCGGAGATGCCCAGGGGCATGCCGTCAGAGAAGGAACCCTGACCGAAGGGGTACACCAGGAACACGGCGGAGGCAGCAGCCACAGGTGCGCTGTAAGCAACGCAGATCCAGGGGCGCATGCCGAGGCGGTAGGAAAGTTCCCACTCGCGGCCCATGTAGCAGAAGATGCCGATCAGGAAGTGGAAGACAACCAGCTGGTAAGGACCGCCGTTGTACAGCCACTCGTCGAGGGAGGCAGCTTCCCAGATGGGATAGAAGTGAAGGCCGATGGCGTTCGAGGAAGGCACAACAGCACCGGAGATGATGTTGTTGCCATAGATCAGGGAGCCGGCGACGGGCTCACGGATGCCGTCGATGTCGACGGGGGGCGCTGCGATGAAAGCAACGATGAAGCAGGTGGTGGCAGCCAGCAGGGTGGGGATCATCAGCACACCGAACCAGCCCACATACAGGCGGTTGTTGGTGGAGGTGACCCACTCGCAGAAGGACTGCCAGCCATTGGCGCCGGAGCGCTGCTGAATGGTGGTGGTCATGAGTACGGGAGAAAAAAGCGTCAGGGAAAACCCTTCGGCGGTAAAGAAAGCCGGAATACCGGCATAACCAATGTAAAGGAATTTTGCGCATCGACAACGAAGTTCACGAAACCGGGGCGTGACCATCCCTCATCGCATGCATAACCTCAGCTGATGAAACAGCCCGGACGGCGACAAGTTCTGCGTCTCATGGCCGGCGCCACCGTGTCGGGCACGGCCCTGGAGATTCTGCTGAGGCACGCGGCGTCGCAACCACTGGATTCAGAACAGAACAGGTCCCAAACCCAGGCCGAGCCTCTAAGGATTGGGCTGATCAGTGATCTGAACAGGTCGTACGGCAGCACCAGCTACGGCGCGACCGTTGCACGGGGCGTGAATCTTCTGTTGCAGCAGAAGCCCGATCTCGTGATTTGCGCCGGCGATATGGTCGCGGGCCAGAAGACGTCGCTCACTGACCGCCAGCTTGCAGCGATGTGGGAGGGCTTTGAGACCTCCGTGCGAGGGCCACTGCAGGCAGCCGGCATACCACTTCTGCCGGCGATGGGGAATCACGACGCCTCAAGCCAGCGATCTCAGGGCCGCTGGATCTATGCACGGGAGCGGCAGCAGGCCTCACGGTTCTGGAACAGACATCGGGACGCGCTGACACCGGGGCTGACGGAAGCGAAGAACGTTCCGTTCCAGTACGCCTGGCGACGCCCCGGACTGTTCATCGTGGTGATGGATGCCTCATCCGCAAGCGTGAGCAGAGCTCAGCGGCAATGGCTCTCCCGCACGTTGAAGTCATCACAGCGTCAGAAAAATGACCTTTGCCTTGTTGTGGGCCACCTCCCCTTGACGGCCTTCAGCCAGGGCCGGGCACGCGCTGGCGAATGCATTCACGACGCCGCATCACTGGCTGACGAACTGCGCCAGGCCCAGGTGGATCTTCTGATCTCAGGTCATCACCATGCCTGGTATCCCGCCGAGGCACTGGGCCTACGACTGCTGAGCCTCGGTGCGATGGGCAGTGGACCCAGGCGATTGATCGGAAGCGACCGCATCTCACCTCCATCCCTGACGTTGATCGATTGGTCGGAGACCGATCAAACCACCAAGGAAACGACCCTGAACCTCAACGACCTCACTCCGATGCAGACCGCGATGCTTCCCGAGAGAATTTTGGTGCCCGGTTTCGCAGAAGCGCGGCGGCGCAGCTCGCAATGGACGCGTCGCCTGTTCTGATCCCCGCAAGGGCCATGCCCAGGCCCTCCTGATCGTTCTATAAGCCGGAGAGGATCTGCTTTCCATCGCTCCATGGCCATCCGCATCGGCATCAATGGATTTGGCCGCATTGGCCGGCTCGCCTTTCGTCAGGCCATGACCTGCCCGGATGTGAAGGTTGTGGGAATCAATGATCTGATCGAGGTCGATTACCTGGCCTACCTGCTGCGCTACGACTCCACCCATCGCCAGTTTCAGGGCGACATCCGCGTGGAGAACGGGGCGCTTGTTGTGAATGGCCAATCCATCCGGATCACCGCTGAACGGGATCCCAGCCATCTGCGCTGGAACGAGGTCGGCGCAGATTACGTGCTCGAGAGCACAGGATTCTTCCTCACCAGCGAGCTTGCGAAAGCCCATCTCGAGGCCGGCGCCCATCGTGTGGTGATGAGTGCTCCATCCAAGGACGACACCCCGATGTTCGTGATGGGTGTGAATCACACCAACTACGCCGGCCAAGCAATCGTGTCCAACGCCAGCTGCACCACCAACTGCCTGGCTCCTCTGGCCAAGGTGGTGCACGACAACTTCGAAATCGTCAGTGGTCTGATGACCACAGTGCATGCCACCACGGCGACACAGAAACCGGTGGACAGTCCCTCGCTCAAGGATTGGCGAGGCGGGCGCGGTGCTGGGCAGAGCATCATCCCAAGCTCCACGGGAGCAGCGAAAGCTGTGGGCCGAGTCATTCCTGAACTGAACGGCAAGCTCACAGGCATGGCGTTCCGAGTCCCCACTCCAGACGTTTCCGTTGTGGATCTCACGGTGAATCTGGGCCAGCCAACAAGCTATGAAAACCTCAAACAAACCATCAAACAGGCCTCAGAAAACGGTCTTTCTGGAATCCTTGGATACACGGAAGACCCGATCGTTTCCAACGATTTACTGGGGGAAAGCTGCACCTCGGTGTTTGATGCCGGGGCGGGAATGGCTCTCAATGACCACTTCATGAAACTGGTGGCCTGGTACGACAACGAATGGGCCTACAGCTGCAAATGCATTGATCTCATCAGGCACATGGCTGCAGATCAGTCCTGAATCGCTTAGCGCAACAAAAAGCCCCCACCTTGAGGTGAGGGCTTTCCGATTCAACTGACGCTGAATCTTTTGGTAGAGACTTCAGCCTCAGCCGATGGCGGGTGCTTGCAGAGCCACAGGAGTGGACTCAGTCGCAGCCAGATCGAGGGGGAAGTTGTGAGCGTTGCGCTCGTGCATCACTTCCATGCCGAGGTTGGCGCGGTTCAGCACATCAGCCCAGGTGTTCAGGACACGGCCCTGAGCATCCAGAACCGACTGGTTGAAGTTGAAACCGTTCAGGTTGAACGCCATGGTGCTGATGCCCATGGATGTGAACCAGATGCCGACCACGGGCCAGGCAGCCAGGAAGAAGTGAAGGCTGCGGCTGTTGTTGAAGGAGGCGTATTGGAAGATCAGGCGACCGAAGTAACCGTGGGCAGCCACGATGTTGTAGGTCTCTTCCTCTTGGCCAAACTTGTAGCCGTAGTTCTGGGACTCGCTCTCGGTGGTTTCACGCACCAGGGAGGAGGTCACCAGGGAGCCGTGCATGGCGGAGAACAGGGAGCCACCGAACACACCTGCGACGCCCATCATGTGGAAGGGGTGCATCAGGATGTTGTGCTCTGCCTGGAACACCAGCATGAAGTTGAAGGTGCCGGAGATGCCCAGGGGCATGCCGTCAGAGAAGGAACCCTGACCGAAGGGGTACACCAGGAACACGGCGAAAGCAGCCGACAGCGGAGCGCTGTAGGCCACGCAGATCCAGGGGCGCATGCCGAGGCGGTAGGAGAGTTCCCACTGACGCCCCATGTAGGCGGAGATGCCGATCAGGAAGTGGAAAACAACCAGCTGGTAAGGACCGCCGTTGTACAGCCACTCGTCGAGGGAGGCAGCTTCCCAGATGGGATAGAAGTGAAGGCCGATGGCGTTCGAGGAAGGCACAACAGCACCGGAGATGATGTTGTTGCCGTAGATCAGGGAGCCGGCGACGGGCTCACGGATGCCGTCGATGTCGACGGCGGGCGCTGCGATGAAAGCAACAATGAAGCAGGTGGTGGCAGCCAGCAGACAGGGAATCATCAGCACACCGAACCAACCCACATAAATGCGGTTATTGGTGTCGGTGACCCACTGACAGAAGCTTTCCCAGCTGCCGGTGCGACCGCTGCGAATTGCGGTAGCCATAGAACAAATGAGTACGGGAGCGAATCTGGACGCTCAAAGAGAGCCTGGATTCGCAATTAAGGCTATGGAGTTGTCGTTCAAGAATCACGACATCACATCATTCGAGTCATCTCGCAGCATTAATTCACGACAGCTTCATGAACACTTCATGAAGCTTCTTGAAGTCAGGTCACGTTCCAGTCGCTCCTCGCTCGGATCCAGTCGCGTGCCTGGTTTGCGAAAACGGGGAGATCAAGCCGTTCTCGCTCTGCCGCACGGGCTACCAGCAACGGCGCCTGACGTTTGAGTTCCTCGAGGTCAGGCTTCGCAACACCTGCATTGAGAGCCATCCAATCCGCCATCGACGCTCCCACGACGCGGGTGAGGTAGGCAGCACTCAACGCTTGCACAGCGCCAGCTGCTAGCCAGCTCGCTCCATCGAGCTTGGCAAGACCAAGCAGAGCCTGCCCGCTCCACTCCACAACGCCCTGGGCGAGCGCGGCACCTCCGAGCTGACGAACCACAGCCTGCAAGACGTCCTGACTCCAAGTGCAATTCCAGATCGTGGCCATCTCCTTGACCATCAGGCCGTTGCCGACCGCGACGGCCAACAGATCGACACTGGGCACCGGTGACGCAGCCACCACACCGGCCACAATCCACTGGCTGCGCTGAAGCAGAGCACGGAACCGTTCTCTGCGAAACCCTTCCAGTTCGGCCTGCCACTGGCGATGCAGGTCGCGCAACAGCCGTTGGCGTGTGCTCTCCCGAACCCGTTGCGGATCCTCAAGCTGACGACGCACGGGTTGAAGCACCGTCCGCAGAGTCGCGGCGGTTCCTTCCCACGGGAGAAGCTGCGAATGCCAGCGCTCCGGTAGCTGACAGATCAAGGCCTGGATCTGCTCTGGAGTGGAGGACTCCGACTCGAGCAGCAACCAAACAGGGCGATCAACAGGCAGCTGCTCAAGCCAGAGCAGATCAGCCGCCCGCAGTGGCAGGGACAGCACATGCAGAAGAACATCGAGCTGCTGCAGATCTTCTGGCCAGCTCCAGGACGTGCCGACAACCGGAAGAGGCCTTCCGATGCAGAGGTCGAGATTGCGAACCCCCGCCAGCGCACCTAGCAATCGCTCCGTGGACGGCAACGGTGTGCCGTCAGTGGCCACGACCCCAAGGCTGAGCGGATCGTCGAAAGCCAGCCTTTGTTGCAGCTCGGCCGCTCGGGGAGCTCGCAGGTCGGTGAGCCCAAGAACCGTCTCAAGTTCGGCGAACTGGCAGAGCACCTGTTCGCAGCGCTGAACCCAGGCCTTCAGCGATTCAGGTTCCTTAAAGGAAGGAGCCTTCGCAGGCCGGGTGAGCCACCAGAAACCGGCTCCAGCCGCAACAACGCCAAATCCTCCTCCAGGAATGTGCGCCACATCGGTGAGCAGCCAGTGCCCAGCAGTGAGGACACCGGCGGAAACAGCCAGCCGCCTCACCAGGTGAGGAGAGAGAGACCAACCGGAGCCGGCCAGGTTGCGGATCGATTGAACCGGAAACTGCACAACGGGTCCACGGACCCGGCTTTCCTAGCTCACTCTGCTGCCTAAGGCACACGTTGATGACCAGCCTGCAATCGTGCAGCAGGCAATCCGACCCTCTCTTGCAGCCAGGACGGACACCACTCCATATGGTTGATAAGTAAGAACTCGCCGCCCATGGCCAGCGACCGCCGAGATGAGGTGAAGCGGGTGCTGATGGTGGCCTTATCCATCAACCTCAGCATGACCGCGCTGAAGCTTGTGGTGGGGTTGGTGAGCGGATCCCTGGCGGTGATCGCTGATGCCATGCACAGCGCCACGGATGCCCTTTCAAGCCTTCTGGCGCTGATCACCAACAGCCTCTCTGACCCGAAGCCCGACCGAGACCACCCTTACGGACACGATAAATACGAAGGCATCGGCGCCCTGGCGATCGCTGGTTTCATCTTCTTCACTGCGATCGAGATCCTGATCACCGCCGGGCAACGGATCCTGGAGGGCCTACCGCAGCTGAAGATCGAAGGCTCCGAGCTGCTGCTGCTGCTCCTGGTACTCGTTCTCAATGTGTTTCTGGCCCGTTACGAACGTCGCAAGGGACGAAAGCTCAACAGTCAGCTGCTTCTGGCCGATGCCAATCACACCACCAGCGACATCTGGACCACCGTGATCGTGCTAGTGGGACTGACAGGAGCCTGGATCCTCAAGGTGAACTGGCTGGATCTGGCCCTGGCCATGCCCCTGGCCGTGATTCTGATCCGTGTTTGCTGGCACGTTCTGCGGGACAACCTGCCCTGGCTAGTCGATCACATCGCCATTGCCCCCGAAGCAATCCACGAGCAAGCCATGGGAGTTCCAGGAGTTTTGAACTGCCACGACATCGCCAGCCGAGGGGTCCTGGGTCAGAGAGTTTTTATCGACATGCACATGGTGGTGGATGTTGATGACCTCGCCGCAGCCCATCGCATCACCGAGCAGGTCGAGGACCGACTGGAGACCCGCTTCGGACCGGTGCGCTGCACAATCCATCTTGAGCCGAGGGATTACGCGGAACAACAGATCACTTTTCGGGGAACCCACGGTTGAAACAGCTGCTGAAACAGCTGACGAAGCTCCCCAAGAAACTCGCGGGTTTGCGGTGATGCGTCACACTTGCGCCTGACTCCAGGCCCCAGGCCATGACTGATTCCTATAGCGATTCCCGCCAACAGGGCGGACCAGGTGAAGGCGGCCGCGAGGGCGGTCGTGGAGCCCGAGGTGGCCGCGGCCCCGGAAACCGAGAGGGTGGCGGCTTCAGGATCAGATTGAGCGACAACGAGATGCGATCCGCTCGGGCGCTCCAGGAAGCCCTCAATCTGCGCTCCACCGTGGCAGTGCTCGGCTTTGCCGTCCGCACCCTTGGGCAGATGCTCGAGGAGGGAAAGCTTGACGAGCTGGTGGCCCAGCAACGCTCCCAGAGCAACCGTGGCGGCGCTCGCCGTGATGATGATCGGGGTGGCCGTCGTGGCGAAGGCCGCGGTGAAGGAGGTCGCAGCTCCAGGCCTGATCCTTTCGCACGACCCGCTAAGCCTCAGCCCCCTGCTCCAGAGCCTGAACCTGAGCCCGAAACCAGTGCAGACGCTGATGTCGAGCCAGCTTCTGCAGAGCCTGAAGCACAAAACACCGAAGAAGCTGCAGCCGACGCAGGCCCGATCAGCGAGACCGGAGCCTGATCCATGGGTCGGCCACGCGTACTTTCTGGCGTCCAGCCAACCGGTGCCCTCCATCTGGGGAACTGGCTCGGAGCAATCCGAAACTGGGTGGATTTGCAGCACGACCACGACACGTACTTCTGCGTGGTGGATCTGCATGCCGTAACCGTGCCCCACGACCCGCAACGCCTGGCGGAGGACACCCTCTCCACCGCTGCGCTCTACCTGGCCTGCGGACTTGATCCTGAGCTCTGCACAATCTTTGTGCAGAGCCAGGTCCCCGCCCACAGCGAACTGTGCTGGCTGCTGAACTGCGTCACCCCCCTCAACTGGCTGGAACGCATGATCCAGTTCAAGGAAAAGGCTGTGAAACAGGGGGACAACGTGTCTGTGGGACTCCTGGATTACCCAGTACTCATGGCCGCTGACATCCTTCTTTATGACGCTGACCTCGTCCCTGTCGGAGAAGACCAAAAACAGCATCTGGAGCTCGCTCGCGACATCGCACAGCAACGCATCAATGCCAGGTTCGGGAGCGAGGACGCTCCGATCCTGAAGGTCCCCGAACCGCTCATCCTCAAGGATGGTGCTCGGGTGATGAGCCTCACTGACGGTCGCAGCAAGATGAGCAAGAGCGACCCGAACGAGGGAAGCCGCATCACCTTGCTCGACCCTCCGGAACTGATCACCAAAAAGATCAAACGGGCCAAGACTGATCCGGAACGCGGCCTCGAGTTCGGCAACCCTGAACGGCCGGAGACAGACAATCTCCTCGGGCTTTATGCGCTTCTGAGCGGCAGAGGGCGTGAGGCAGCAGCCGCGGAGTGCTCTGAGATGGGGTGGGGTCAATTCAAACCCCTTCTTGCAGAGGCCACCGTGGCTGCACTCGATCCGATTCAGAAGCGCTACCACGAACTGATGGAGGACCGAGGTCAGCTCCTCTCAGTTTTGGAAATCGGCCGAGAGCGAGCCGGTGCGGTCGCGGATGCCAGCGTGCAAAGGGTTCGCGCAGCCCTGGGCTTTCTCAGGCGCAGCTAATCGCTGGCAAAGGAATTAAAAAGTTTCCCTAATGATTAAAGCTTCCTGAGAGCCCTGGAGGGTCACGGACCTCGCTCAACAGGAGCTGGCCAGTAACGGGAAGGGGTCTCATGGGTCTCGAGTCAATTCCAGACTGAGTCTTTGTGCCTAGGCATACACGGTTCACTGCGTCAAGAGGTGGGCGGATCCCCTCGTCAGACCCCCATCCCATTGACGAGGGTGGCGCTTCATTTCGTTTGGAGTGTTGCCCACTTGCTTCGTCGAACCGCCACGCCGATCCGCTCTTCCAAGTTCTCCGGAGCCAAGTTCCTTGGCATTGGAGCCCTCAGCGTGGGTCTGATGATGACGCTTGGCACGAGCATCCAGGCTGAACGCTCCGAGAAGCGAGTGGAACAGGCCCAGACCGTGGCTGAAGCTCTTCGTGGTGATTCACAGGACAATCGCGGCGACAACCTCCAGGCCACTCCGTACGTAATCACGCCCGAACGCCGGGCCTTGCTCAACACCATCCGATACGCCGAAGGGACCTGGAAGGACGGCCGAGATCTTGGCTACCGCACCCTCTACGGCGGCGGGCTTTTTCAAGACCTGTCCCGTCACCCCGAACGCGTCGTGGTGAAGCGCTACTCCAGTGCCGCGGCTGGCGCCTACCAGTTTCTGCCCAGCACCTGGCAGGAAACGGCCCGCAGCCTCAAGCTTCCCAGCTTCGCTCCCAAGCATCAGGACCAGGCGGCTTTGCACCTGGTGAAAAAACGCGGAGCCCTTCAAGAGGTTGACCGCAATGGCCTGACCAGGGCCGCCATGAACCGTCTGGCGCCGGAGTGGGCCTCCTTTCCTACCCATGCCGGGCGCAGTGCCTACGGGCAACCCGTGAAGACCCACGCCGAACTCCTGGCGTTTTATGAAAGCAATCTGCTCAAGTTGCGCCAAGGCACCTAACGCCGATTAAGCAGGCAGGGAGACATCCAGAACAAACCAAAGCGTCAGGCGCAGGATCCAGTAAAAACCGAGTCCAGAGCCGAGACCGAGGAGCACGAGCCAACCGGAGGCCCCCAGCCTTGGCAGATCCCTGCCCAAGACCCCCTGCCGCCATCCGACCCAACCCAGGCCCAACAACAGGGGCGGGCCGAAGAGATGAAGCTCCAGAGCTTCTCCGAGATCACCGTGCAGCGTCGCCAAAGCCGAACGAGTCAGAAAGCAAGTGGGGCAAGGGATCCCTGTGAGAGTTCGCAGAGGGCACCCTGGCAGCAGCAGGGGCACGCCTCGTGCGCGCAGAACGAGGGCAGCGAGCAAGCCCAGACTGATCCAACCACTGCGTCGATGGCCTGAAGCGCTCCTCATCGCGACGCCTTGGTCACCTGAGCCGCCAGAGCCCAGACCTCCATCACCAGCTGGTGCCACGGCGCCATGGCCTCCATCGACACGGCCATCGCCTCAGGACTGGCATTCACGAGCGCTCGCGTTGCCTCGATGGCACGAAGGCCCTCATCAAGCCGTGCCGCCATGGCTTCACGGTCCGCCACATCCATCACAACGTCTGGGCAGACCTGCAGCAACTCTTCTCCCCGATGGAACCAGTGATTGAAATCCTTCAGCAGTGAATCCAATAGGGACTCCAGCAGAGCATCGGCCTCAGGATCCCGATCCGGCTTCATCAAAGGTTTCAGGCAGTATCCCCATAGGATGGCGAATCACGATTATCAGACGGTGAGCAGCGCGGCAGCAACGACCTCAGCCTCCCCCAGCCCAGTGGTGCTGCCCAAAACAAGCGAAAACGAGCAGCTGCTCAAGATTCGCCACTCCATGAGCCATGTGATGGCTATGGCAGTGCAACAGCTCTTTCCTAACGCCCGTGTCACTATCGGGCCTTGGACCGAATCCGGCTTCTACTACGACTTCGACAACCCCGATCCCTTTACCGAAGCCGATCTGAAGGCGATTAAGAAGGGGATGATCAAGATCATTAACAAAAAGCTCCCTCTCGAGCGCGTCGCGGTGAGCCGAGCCGACGCCGAGGCCAAAATCAGAAGCCAGAACGAGCCCTACAAACTCGAAATTCTTGAGGGCCTGCAGGAGCCGATCACCCTCTACACCCTGGGGAATGAATGGTGGGATCTCTGCGCTGGGCCCCATGTGGAACACACCGGCCAGCTCAACGCCAAGGCTTTTGAGCTGGAGAGCGTGGCAGGCGCTTACTGGCGCGGCGATGAAACCAAGGCCCAGTTGCAGCGGATCTACGGCACCGCCTGGGAGACCCCCGAACAGCTGGCCGAGCACAAGCGCCGCAAGGAAGAAGCCCTGCGCCGTGACCATCGCCGCATTGGCAAAGACCTCGACCTGTTCTCAATCGAAGACGAAGCCGGCGCCGGGCTGGTGTTCTGGCACCCCCGCGGCGCCCGTATGCGTCTGCTGATCGAGGACTTCTGGCGCCAGGCCCACTTCGAGGGCGGCTACGAGCTGCTCTACACACCCCACGTGGCCGACATCAGCCTCTGGAAGACCTCCGGCCACCTCGACTTCTACGCCGAAAGCATGTTCGGCCCGATGCAGGTGGACGAGCGGGAGTACCAGCTCAAGCCGATGAACTGCCCGTTCCACGTGCTCACCTACGCCAGCAAGTTGCGCAGCTACCGGGAACTGCCGATCCGCTGGGCCGAACTGGGAACCGTGTACCGCTACGAGCGGCCGGGTGTGATGCACGGCTTGATGCGCGTGCGCGGCTTCACCCAGGACGACGCCCACGTGTTCTGCCTTCCCGAGCAGATCAGCGATGAGATTCTGAAAATTCTCGACCTCACAGAGCGGATTCTCTCCACCTTCGATTTCAGCAACTACGAGATCAACCTCTCCACCCGCCCGGAGAAATCGATCGGCGAGGACGCTGTGTGGGATCTGGCCACCAAAGGCCTGATCGAAGCGCTGGAACGCAAAAGCTGGGCCTACAAGATCGATGAAGGCGGCGGTGCTTTTTACGGTCCGAAGATCGATCTCAAGATCGAAGATGCCATCGGCCGGATGTGGCAGTGCTCCACCATCCAGCTCGATTTCAACCTGCCGGAGCGGTTCAAGCTCGATTACATCGCTGCTGATGGCAGCAAGCAGCGCCCGATTATGATCCACCGGGCCATCTTCGGCTCGCTGGAACGGTTCTTCGGGATCATGACCGAGAACTACGCGGGCGACTATCCCTTCTGGCTGGCACCCGAGCAGGTGCGGCTGCTGCCGGTCACCGATGAGGTGCAACCCTACGCCGAAAGCCTGCTCGACCAGCTCACCCAGGCGGGGGTGCGGGCCACGATCGATCGCAGCGGCGACCGTCTCGGCAAGTTGATCCGCACCGGAGAACAGATGAAAATTCCCGTATTGGCCGTGATCGGTGCCAAAGAAGCCGAGCAAAACGCCGTGAGTCTGCGCAGCCGCAGGGATGGCGATCTCGGGGTGGTGGCTGTGGCCGATCTGCTCCGAGCCGCTCAGAGCGCCAACACACAACGTGCCGCAGGCCTGGAGCTGAACGGATGACGCAGTCTCCAATCACCGCCCTCGGCGATCTGACCCGTCTGCGCGGGGCACCGGAGCTCAGCACAGAGGCCGCCCAACGCCTGCGAGCAGAGCTATCTGAAGCCATGGGCAGCGCCAATTGGTTCACCGTCGGCGTCATGGCCCCCTCGGCCACCCAAGCCCTTGAAGCCCTGCGGGCGCTGGAACGCAGCCAGACGTGGGAGCCCATGACTGTGGTGGCCAGCACCGAGGAGCAAGGACCTGTGTTCCTCAAGGCCAACCAGAACGGTGGATCCATCCGCATCCGTATCGAACACGGCTTGGGAGAAGGAATCCTGATCACTGGACACGGTGATGACGAGAGCCAGCCCAGCACCACCTGGGGACCGCTTCCGCTGAATTTTTTCAATGAAGCTGGCACCGACGCACAGCGCTGACGACCGCAATCCCACGAGGATGTCGTACAGATTGCTTGCCGTTTGACAACACCATCTCCACGCTTGGGATCGATGCCAGACCCAACCCCATGGCAGCCAAAACATTTTTGGCCGGTGATCTCGGAGGCACCAAGACCCTGCTGGCCCTCTACAGCGAAACCGATCAGGGGCTGAACAAAGAGCTTTCACACCGCTATGCATCGGCTGAGTGGAGCGACCTCGAGTCGATGCTGGGCGATTTTCTCCAGACTCTGCCCCCGGGTCTCTCCAAGCCTGAAACCAGCTGCATCGCCGTAGCCGGACCAGTTCAGAACGGAACAGCAAAGCTCACGAATCTGCCCTGGAGCATGAGTGAATCCTCTCTGTGCGAAGCCACAGGACTGCAGCGCCTTGAGCTGGTCAACGACTTTGCCGTGCTCATCCATGGCCTGCCCCACTTCAATGCGTCGCAACAGGTGGTGCTGCAGTCCGGAAGCGGCCGAGACACTCCGGCACCGGCCGGACAGGACGGCGGAGCTGTGGCCATTCTTGGTGCAGGCACGGGCCTAGGGATGGCCCGCGGCCTTCCGGCGGCCAAGGGCTGGATGGCCTTGCCCAGTGAGGGAGGTCACCGGGAATTCGCCCCGCGAACGGAGGATGAATGGCAACTGGCCCAGTGGATGCGCAGCGCTCTTGACCTCGATCGACTGTCGATCGAACGCGTTGTCAGCGGCACGGGGCTTGGACATGTGATGTGCTGGCTGCTCTCCGCGCAGGATCAAACCGATCACCCCTTGCAAGACAAGGCGAAAGTCTGGAGAACACTGCCGGCAGAGCACCCGGAGCATGAAGACTTGCCGGCCCACACGAGTCGGGCAGCGGTGTCAGGCGATCCCTTGGCGAAGGCCGCGATGACGTTGTGGCTCGGAGCGTATGGGTCCGCCGCGGGAGATCTGGCCCTTCAGGAGCTCTGCGTCGGTGGACTCTGGATCGGCGGTGGTACCGCGGAAAAGGTCATTGGCGGCCTGCGCTCCTCGCAGTTTCTGGAGCCTCTTCGCCGCAAAGGACGCTTCAGGCCCTTGATCGAGAGCCTCACCATCCGGGCCGTGACCGATCCGGAGGCCGGATTGTTCAGTGCGGCCTGCAGGGCGCGCGATCTGGCTGAGCCGGGTGGGACACTGGCCTGAGTAGAGCATCAGCGATGGCCCAGCCGCGCATAGGCCAGACCGTTGTGGTGGATGTTCCAGCCACCACAGCCAACATCGGACCAGGCTTCGACTGTCTCGGTGCAGCCCTGGATCTGAACAACCGCTTCACCATGCGGCGCATCGAGGGAGATGGCGAACGCTTCGAACTGATCATCGAAGGGCAAGAGGGTTCCCATCTCCGCGGCGGAGCTGAAAACCTGGTGTATCGCGCCGCCCAGCGCGTCTGGAAAGCAGCTGGCGAGGAGCCTGTGGCTCTTGAAGCCAGGGTGCGTTTAGCGGTTCCGCCGGCCCGTGGCCTCGGGAGCAGTGCCACAGCCATCGTTGCCGGGCTGGTGGGAGCCAATGCGTTAGTCGGGGAACCTCTCAGCAAAGAAAAATTGCTGGAACTGGCTATCGATATCGAGGGGCATCCCGACAATGTGGTGCCATCCCTGCTCGGGGGCCTGTGCATGACAGCCAAAGCGGCATCACAGCGATGGCGGGTGGTGCGTTGCGAATGGATGCAAAGCGTTAAAGCCGTGGTGGCGATTCCTTCCATCCGCCTGAGCACCAGTGAAGCCCGGCGAGCCATGCCGAAAACTGTTCCCGTGGGAGATGCAGTGGTCAATCTTGGTGCCCTCACCCTGCTCCTGCAGGGCCTGCGCACAGGAAACGGCGATCTGATTGCCGATGGCATGCATGATCGGCTGCATGAGCCTTACCGGTGGCGCTTGATCAAGGGAGGGCAGGAGGTTCGCCAGGCCGCTATTGAAGCGGGAGCCTGGGGCTGCGCCATCAGTGGGGCAGGGCCCAGCATCCTGGCGCTCTGCACGGAAGACAAAGGCCCCGGCATCAGCCAGGCCATGGTCAGGGCCTGGGAGTCGGTGGGTGTTGCCAGTCGAGCGCCCCTGCTGAGCTTGCAGACGACCGGAAGCCACTGGCAGCCTCGCGATGCTGGGTAGTTGTACTCAACACCACCCTTGGAACTGATAAGTTCAATCTCAATGTTGTGGACGCCATGGACGCCAATCTGCCTTTGACGGCTGCGTCCGAAGCGGGCTTCCCCTGGCTGTCCCTGATCGTGTTGCTGCCGGCAGCGGCTGCATTGGTCATGCCCTTGTTGCCGGGCGATGACCAGTCCCCTTCTCCGGTGCCACTCAATGTGGCCATCGGCGTTCTGCTGGTGGATCTCGTGCTCATGCTGGCTGTGTTCAGCCGGCACTTTGATCCGCTCAGCAGCGAGCTCCAACTTGTGGAAAGGGTCAGCTGGCTTCCGGCCATCGGCCTGGAATGGTCCCTTGGAGCCGATGGTCTCTCAGCACCACTTGTTGTTCTCAGTGGCCTAGTCACCCTGCTCTCGGTGGCAGCCAGCTGGAATGTCACCCATAAATCACGGCTTTATTTCGGCCTGCTTTTGGTCCAGGCCTCGGCACAGGGCCTCGTGTTCCTGTCCCAGGATTTCCTGCTCTTCTTCCTCGCATGGGAGCTGGAACTGGTTCCCGTCTATCTCTTGATTGCCATCTGGGGTGGTCAGAACCGTCAATACGCCGCGACCAAATTCATCCTTTACACCGCGCTTGCGTCGCTGCTGATCCTGATCAGTGGGCTGGCACTGGCCCTCTCGGGCGACAGCTTCACGCTCAATCTCAATGAGCTCGCCCAACGCTCACCGGGAGGAAGCTTCGGCCTGCTTTGCTATCTCGGCTTCCTTGTGGGCTTTGGCGTGAAACTGCCGATGTTCCCGCTTCATACCTGGCTTCCGGATGCCCACGGGGAAGCAAATGCGCCGGTGTCCATGTTGTTAGCAGGCGTGCTTCTCAAAATGGGCGGCTACGCCCTGCTCAGGTTCAACGTTCAGATGCTTCCGGATGCCCACCTCGTGATGGCACCGGCCCTGATCATTCTTGGCATCGTCAACATCGTCTACGGCGCTCTCAATGCCTTCGCGCAAGACAACGTGAAGCGCAGAATCGCCTGCAGCTCGGTCAGTCACATGGGATTTGTGCTGCTGGGCATCGGTGCCGTCGATGCCCTCAGCATCAGTGGAGCCATGCTGCAGATGATCAGCCATGGCCTGATCGCCGCGGCCATGTTCTTCGTCACCGGGTGCTTTTACGAGCGCACCAAAACCCTGTCCATCCCGAACATGGGCGGACTGGCCAAGGTGCTGCCCATCACTTTCGCCTTTTTCCTGGCCAGCTCCCTTGCATCCCTCGCACTGCCCGGCATGAGTGGATTCATCAGCGAAATCACCGTATTCCTCGGCATCACCAGCCAGGAGAGTTTCACCACCCTGTTCAGGGTCACCACCATCGTGCTCGCAGCCATCGGTCTGGTTCTCACTCCGATTTATCTCCTGTCGATGTGCCGTCGGGTGTTCTTCGGTCCGCGTATTCCCGCCCTCGCTTTTGTCGAAGACATGCGTCCTCGCGAGCTGGTGATCGGTCTCACCCTGCTGGTCCCCACGCTTGTGATTGGCATCTGGCCCCGGATCGCGATGGATCTCTATGAAGCCTCCACCGATGCGCTGGCAGTGGATCTGGCCAAACACACCGTTGTGGCCATGCGCGCCCTTCTTCCCACCGGCTGATCATCCATGCCCCCATCAGAACTGCTGCGTTGCGAGGGACTCCCTCGATTTGACGCCATCGAAGCCGAGCACGTGGATCAACAGATCCCGGCCCTGCTGGCTGATCTCAGTGAAAGGTTCACCACCCTGGAGGATCAGCTTCGCGAGCGACTCTCCGAACCAGACAGCACCCCCCTGTCCTGGGACGAACTCATGCCTCCATTCCATGCTCTTGGAGAACGCTTGCGTTGGAGCTGGGGCGTCGTCACGCACCTCACAGCCGTTCGCAATACGCCGGAGTTGCGTGAAGCCCACGCACGACAACAACCTGAAGTGGTGCGTTTCAGCAACAGGGTCGGACAGAGCCGTGTCCTTCACCAGGCCCTTCGTTCCTTGCTGGAGCAAAAGAACAACACACTTGATTCCACCCAGGTCCGCATTCTCGAAACCGAACTGCTCTCGATGCAGCATCGCGGTGTTGGCCTGAAAGGAGACGAACAGCAGGCCTTCAACCGCACCAGCGAGCGTCTGGCAGCCCTCTCCACCAGTTTCAGCAATCACGTTCTCGACGCCACCCAGCAATGGAGCCTCGTTGTTGACGACCGGGATCAACTGCGGGGAGTTCCCGATCGCGTCCTGGACAATCTGGCCGTTGATGCAGCCACGGCAGATGGGCCTTGGCGACTGGGACTGGACATGCCGAGCTACGTGCCGATCCTCACCCATGCCGAAAACCGCGATCTTCGCGAAACGGTTTACAAGGCCTACGTAAGCCGAGCGAGCCAGGGTGAGCTCGACAATGGCCCGCTCATCGAAGAAATCCTTGCTCTGCGCCAGGAGCAGTCTCAGCGACTGGGCTATGCCAACTGGGCCGAGCTGAGCCTGGCCTCCAAGATGGCCGATGGGGTGGATGCGGTGGAAACCCTTCTGGAGGAACTCAGGGCTGCAGCCCTGCCCGTCGCTGAACAGGAGCTGAAGGAACTAAACCAACTCGCTGCCAGTCGCGGTGCAAAGGAAGCTCTCGCTGCATGGGATGTGAGCTTTTGGGCGGAGCAACTGCGCAGGGAGCGCTTCGATCTCGATCAGGAAGCCTT
Organism: Synechococcus sp. MEDNS5; assembly: GCF_014279875.1. Classification (NCBI taxonomy): domain Bacteria; kingdom Bacillati; phylum Cyanobacteriota; class Cyanophyceae; order Synechococcales; family Synechococcaceae; genus Synechococcus; species Synechococcus sp. MEDNS5. The sequence goes on along the minus strand of NZ_CP047952.1, from coordinate 791,380 downwards.
GAGGCCGTGGTTTCCCCTGCCCCAGGTTCTCGATGGCCTGTTCAACCTCTGCGAACGCCTGTTTGCGATCCGCATTGAAGCGGCCGATGGAGATGCGCCCATCTGGCACGAGGACGTGCGGTTCTTCCGCGTCCTCGACCGCAGGGGAGAAGCCCTGGCTGGGTTTTACCTGGATCCCTTCAGCCGGCCAGCGAGCAAGCGCGGCGGAGCCTGGATGGATGAGTGCCTCAACCGCAGACGGCAACCGAACGGAGACTTAACCCTTCCAGTGGCCTACCTGATCTGCAATCAGACCCCACCTTCTGGGGAGACCCCCAGCCTCATGAGCTTCGAGGAGGTGGAGACTCTCTTCCACGAATTCGGGCATGGCTTGCAGCACATGCTCACAACAGTCGAGCACCCCCAGGCCGCTGGCATCAACAACGTGGAGTGGGATGCCGTGGAACTCCCCAGTCAGTTCATGGAGAACTGGTGCTTCGACCGGAAGACTCTGATGGGCATGGCCAGGCACTGGACAACCGGTGAACCGTTGCCTGAAGCGGATTACATCAAGCTCTGCAGCAGCCGTACCTTCATGCAGGGCAGTGGCACGCTTCGCCAGATCCACTTCGCACTCACCGATCTACGGCTGCACAGCCAATGGTCCCCAGAGCTCGGACTGAGCCCGGATGCCTTCCGTCGCCGTATCGCCGAGACGACGACGGTGCTGCCGCCGATCGAAACCGACCGCTTCCTCTGCGCGTTCGGCCATATTTTTGCCGGAGGTTACGCAGCGGGCTACTACTCCTACAAGTGGGCGGAAGTCCTCAGTGCTGACGCCTTCTCTGCGTTTGAAGAGGTCGGTCTGGAGCAGGATGATGCTGTGGCAGCCACGGGCGAGCGTTTCCGCAACACGATCCTCAGCCTGGGAGGAAGTCTCCGTCCAGCAGAGATCTACAGGCAGTTCCGGGGTCGGGATGCCAGCAGTGCAGCGCTCATTCGCCATTCGGGTCTGGCAACATCGACAGGCTGAGCCATCAGGGTCAACTGAGTCGTGGCCGATGACCTTCTGAACCTCAGCGATAGCTGGGGGCAAGCCAAGGGAGATGCCTCTGACATCGCACCCTTGATCTCATTCGAGCAGGCACTCGAATCAAGCAGCCTGCGGCGGAATATCAGCCGGCACGAGTTTCTCAAGTCAACCCTGACCCAGCTGAATCATCAGAGGCTCATCCCCCTGCTCTTCATGCTGCCCAGACGCTGGCGATTTCAGCCGGCGTCCCTGCCGCGATCCCTGCGTAACCTGGGGGGTTTGCTGGAGCATGGCTTGGTGAGTCCGCTGCTGCTGGCAGCACTCGCCGATGATCTCCAGCATCTGATCACCAGTGGGAGCGAGGAGAGCGCAACCCATATCAATGCCATGAATCGCTGGTGCCAGCGTTCCATCGATCTTGACGATGGAAGCGCGCGGTTGTTGCCCACCGACCTGCTCGGCCTGCAGACCCTCTCGTGCCAGGACAGCCCATCCCCGTCTTCCGGAGCACTCGCCCCCGCGGTGAGGGGCTTCAGTGCAGAGCTGCAGTGGAGCAACCAAGGCCTGCCGTTTCTGCAACCGCAGAATGCCCGTTTAAGAAACCGTGTGCTCGCCCAGGTGCTCAACGTGCTGGCAAGCAACCGCTTGCCGCCATCGCCGTGCGCCTCGGAGCCATTCCACTTTGAAGGCTTCGATCGCAGTTCCGCGTTGATCACCCACCTAATTGCGCGGGGATGGCAGTGCAGAGCCCGCTTCCGAGCCAGCACTGCCAGCTTCGGCCTTGGAGCCAGCACCCGCAAAGGTGATCAATGGGCACAGATTCCCCTGGCCTTGCCGTACCGCACAGGTCTTCGCGATTCCCGGGGAGAGGAACGCCGAGCACTCCTGCCCCACTGTTCCCTGGAGATGGAGCTGAAACCTGACCTTGGCGAACCGTTCCTGCTGCAGTACTACCAGGGAACAGAAGGGTTGAACGGTTGGGCAGCTCTCAATGATCTGCATCGCCCATGGCAGAACGACCGCAGCAATGGCACCGTGGCCTACCTAGGGCCAGGCCTCACCGGCGAGACCCTCACCACAGCCCTGGATCTCTGCGACCTGATGGGGGCTGTCCACAACAGTGCAGCCATGCGCAACCGCCTGACTCTCGGCGGCTACGGAGCGCTTGGCTTCTGCATCGATTCCACAGCCATGCTGGAAGTGGCAGTGCGCCAAACAACCCACTTGTTCCCTCTGACCCTTGGTGGTCTATGGCGCCAACTCCTGGACGATGAACTGAATCAGCTCCTGGACAGCGGACTGGAGGCCAATGCTGAAACGGTGGAGCGATACAGGCGGAGCCTGGAGAGCACTCCTCAGGATCTGTTCGTGAACCGCAGCTCCAACGACGAGGCGAACCGTCGCCTCCTCGCCAGCCAGCCGCCTCACAGTCCTTTCACCCTGGTGAGATCCCTGAATGGGGAATGCACCACTAAGCCTTGAGCGAAAAGCGTTCCAGTTCACGGCAAATCGCATTGACCACTGCGCCGCGAAAAGTCACAGAAAATGGCCCAGTGAAGCCGTTATGGCTCATCCCCTCGATCGGATAGCGATGAAGCGGATGAAGCCGCTGCCATCGATTCCAGTTGGACAGGAACAGAAACGGAAGGCGACCTGGGTAGGCAATGCGTCCTAAAGCCGCAACTGGATCCCGGCTTCCCACCACCATCGCCACATCCTCAATGGCATCCAAAGATCCATTACCACTGAACACCCCGCACACCGTGATCACCTGAACAGGAACGCGGCACAACTGCTGCAGGATCTCTGCAGTACCAATGGCCATCTCCCCGCCACCGCTGTAACCCACCAGCACAACCCGGGCCGCATGACTGGGATGGAATCCCATCACTCCAAGACGACGGGCGATCTTCAGCGCCAGTTCGTAATTCATTACCGGCCCATAACGACGATCCGATGAAATCCCAACTTTGATCACATTATTGGCCTGTACAGAGAACGCACAGATCAAGCGCACCAATCCATTGGGGTGATGCTCCTGAAGGGAGAAGAGGCGCTGCCAGAACCATCCGGCGAACGTGGTGGAGCGCAGTCCAACGTTGGTGATCGTGTAAGCCTCAATGCCCTTCACCAGCAGCGTGTCTTCGGCAATCGCTCCGTCGAGGCACTCCAGGAACTCCGTCACCTTGGGCGGATGACATTCCTCACTCTGATGAATGCCATCGAGATACACGAGGTAATGACGATGGATCGAGGCTTGGCTGATCTCCTCTGGAAACAGACGGGATGGATCTGGGAGCCCACGCATCCAACCCTCCCAGAACACGAAGTCCGCCATCACGGAATACACCCCCACCAGAGCAATCACGACCACCAGCACAAAGCCAGACCAGATCAGAAGCTCCAGCAGGGATTCAGGCTGAAGAAGATCCGCGGAATCGCGACGCACGGCCGTGAGCCCAACCAGGCCGAGCAAGACCACACTCACCAGAACGGCGATGAAGCAACGGCGGGCGAAACGCAGCCTGTTGCGTTGGTGTTGGATCGGCGCGGACGACACTGCCATCAGCGCAACAGAGCCGCCACTTCACGGGCCAAGATGTCGTAACTCCTGCGCCAGCGTTGCGCGAACAGCAGACCCACCAGCAGGAGAGCCACGATGTAACCAGGCAAGGCCACGAGTAGTCCTGCCTGAAAGGAAATGCCATACACAGCCTGAAGCAGCACCAACACGTTGAGGTGAATCCAGGCCAGCAGAGCAATCGCGATCACATCACTGACGTAAGGAGCTGCGACCAGCACGTACAGCAGCCCAGGCCAAAGGGCAGCACCCATCCGGTTGGCGAAAGAAATGGGTTGCAAAGGGATCCCTTCGAGCACCATCAACATCACGCTGTGGCAAAGGATGCAGAGCAGAAACGCCAGACTGAGAACAAGCGCGTCGACAACCATGTGCAACAGGATCTGAGGGGGAGTCAGCCTGTTGGCCAGCAAGGCAAAACCATGGGATGCCGACATGGAGATCCCCACGCCAATGAGAAGGCCAACACCGGTATCCATGGCCAGTAACAACTGACCCATGGATTCCAGGGATGTGATCAATTGGTCAGCCATGGGGCGTTCAAGCCCGACGCAACTGGGGACGGTTGACGATCCAGATCACCATGATCGACAACACAGCGCAGTAAAAGCACCACACCGAATTGAAAGTGGCGCTGTAAGTGAGCCAGGTCAACACGATCGATACGAAGATCAACACACCAAACAGCTTGACCGCCTTATCACTCAGAGCAATCAATGGCAAAACAATGAATCCCCAATACATCAACTCACCCACCGGTTCGGTATTGATGAAATTGTGAAGGATGCTGTGCAAGTTGGAGACGTCGTAGAGAAGTCGTCCGTTGCTTTCAACAGCGGGCTGAAGAGCCGGGGGATTGAAGAGAACCGGCAGGTAGAAGGCGATGCCCAGAATCGTGGCCACGATCGCAACCCATTTGAGCCGTCGTTGCAGGCCGATGGAATCCGTTGAACGACTGATCGACCAGGCGCTCCATGGAATCCAGATCATCCAAAAGCAATAAGCAAAAAAAAGGAATCCCAGCCCAGCGAGTGTTCCCAGGGGTTCCAGATTGCCGCGGTCAATCGCTGTCCATTCCAGACCTTCCACCAGCTGTTGCACACCGAAAAAGAAAGGCACCAGCGCCAGAGGCTTGTAATCCGGCCGTTCATGACTGGAAGCCAGATGATTGGAATACAGCCCCAAGGGAATGAGCACAGCTGAGGCGGTAAAACTTGCCGATGCCGAAAAACACATTGGCGGCGCACACTCGACGACACCCAAGTGTGACCTCGCTCACAGAAAGTGTCACCAGTCCGCAAGCACTTAGTCACGCAGAAGGGTCTGCAGAAGAACATCCAAAGAACGGGGATGGGCCACCAGCTGCTGATGGCTCAGCACTGGAATGCTCCGCACCGTTCCGAGGGGCAGATGGGCTTGCCATCCGGGCACCACCATGAGATCCCAGCGGCAGAAATAACTCACACAGTCGACGTCACGCAGTGGCGAGGGATCGGCATTCAGGGAACGCAACAGAGCACTGCCGCGTTTCATATCGGCCAGCCCAGCAAACAACCAGCGGGGAATCCACTGCGCCGTGAGCGTGCCTTGCTGCGGGCTGCCCACACTGATGAAGCGATGGGTTCTCCGGGCACCCCCCAAGTGCTGAAGCCAGACCCGACTGATGATGCCCCCCATGGAAAAACCCAGCAGATCAACAGAAGCGTCATCTCCCCAGCGTTGGCGAATGTGATCGTCCAGCTGTTCGGCAAGGGTTAACAGTGGAACAGCACCCAAGCGATGGGGAAGGTGGGGCACCAGCACAGGCCACTTGTAAGCATCCAGGCGGCGAACCAACCGATTGAAAAGACGGGGTGAATCCCAGAGCCCATGAACAAGTATGAGCGGACGCCGCGCGGGCAACGGCGCGTTGACCGAAGAGGTCATGTCAGGACGGCCGGTTTCGCCAGCGTTCAACAGTCACCGTACCGGTGAATCCAGCGATCGGTGGGGAACATTTGCTGAGGCGCAAATGCATCGGCAGGGCTCCATAAAGGCTCTCCAAGACCTCGAAGACCCGTTCGCTGAAGTGTTCGATCGTTTCGCAACGAATCTCAGCGGCAAGCGCCTGAAGTGCGGTCACACCCAGGCTGTAGTCAGCCGTGGCCTCAAGCGCATCCGACGCCGCAGCCCTGGAGAGATCCAGATGCAAAGCAAGATCTAAACGGAACCATTGCCCATCCCTGCGCTCATGCTCCAGCACTCCCACATGGGCCCAGAGGCGCAGATCATCGACGCGGATCACATCCAGGGAATGAAGAGGGATCGAAGCCGACATCACAACGGCAGATCCTTGTGCGTGAAGCTGCTGGCACCCAATGCGTAGTCCGCGGCGAGATGGCCATCACCACGCAATCGGTAGCGATAGGTCACCAGACCCTCCAGACCGACAGGCCCCCTGGGTGGAAGCGTCTGGGTGCTGATGCCAACCTCAGCGCCGAACCCATAGCGAAAACCATCAGCAAACCGGGTGGAGCAGTTGTGATAAACCCCGGCGCTGTCGACGGAGCTCAGGAAGCGGTCAGCAGCAGTGCAATCCTCCGTGACGATGCACTCGGTGTGACGGGAGCCAAAACGGCGAATGTGCTCAACGGCTTCAGGCAGATCCTCCACCACCTTCACCGCCAGGATCAGATCGAGGTATTCAGTGCGCCAGTCATCGTCCGTCGCTGGTTCAGACACTCCCAGCGCGACGCTGGCGGCGTCGCCACGCAGCACCACCCCCGCCTTGCGGAACACCGGGATGGCAGCGGAAAGAAAGGAGGCGGCCACAGAGCGATGCACCAGCAGGGTCTCGATGGCATTGCATGCCGCCGGGTACTGGGTCTTGCTATCCAGCGCCACCCGAACAGCCTTGTCCACATCCGCTGCCGCGTCCACATACAGATGACAGATTCCGTCCGCGTGACCCAGCACGGGAATCCGGGTGTTGTCCTGAATGAACCGCACCAGTTCGTTGCTGCCACGGGGAATGATCAGATCAACCAAACCATCCAGCCTCAACAGGGCCAGGCTGTCCTGACGGGTGGTCAGCAGAGCGAGCGCATCCGGGGAGACAGCACTGGAAGCCAGCCCAGCCTTGAGGGCCTCCATCACCGCTTCATTGGTGCATCGGGCTTCACTGCCCCCTTTGAGCAAGGCACCGTTACCGGAGCGAATGGCCAGGGAGGCGATCTGAATCACGGCGTCAGGACGCGCCTCGAAGATCACACCCAGCACCCCAAGAGGCACTGAAACCCTCTCCAGCGCAAGGCCTTGATCCAGTTCACGGTGAAGGTCACGCCGGCCGAGGGGGTCCCTGAGGCTGGCCACCTTGCGGATGCCATCGATCGCCCCCTCAAGCTTGGCAGCGTCGAGCTTCAGCCTGGCCATCAAGGCGGGCGCCAGTCCCTCGGCGGCAGAGCGTTCCAGATCTTCACGGTTGGCTGCCACGAGGGCATCAGAGCGATCAGCCAGGGCCTCAGCCATGGCCTGCAAAGCCTCCATGCGCTGACCATCGTCAGCCATCCCCAGATCCACCGCAGCCCGACGCACGGCGCCAGCCCGTTGCAACAGCTCAGGGGACGGCACTGGGACTTCGTTCATACCTGAGGGCGACTCTCACTCAGGCCATCATCAATGCCGAGGGTCTGGAGGAGTCAACACATCTCGACGGTCAGCCCAAGCGCTGCAAAGCGAGCCGGGCTGCGCCAAGACGACCGGCTCCATTTCCCAGGGCACAGGCTTCGATGCAAAGACCTTCCCTCGAAACGGCCTGGACCCGCTGAGCCACCTCCTGGCGAACGGCTGGAAGAAAATGAGCACTGGCTCCGGCCAGGCCTCCACCCACCAACACGAGTTGTGGTGTGAACACGTACACCAGCGACGTGATCCCGATCCCCAGCAAGCGGCCGTATTCACGCCAGATCGCCAGAGCCTCGGCATCACCGAGAGCAGCAGCTTCAGCAAGAACGGCGGGATCCTCAGCGCTGAGACGCCCCAGGCCGCTGATGCTGGCGAATTGTTCGAGCGATCCTTGATTGCCGCTGTTGCAGTTAGGGCCTTCTGGGTCGAGGGTGATGAGACCAGGCTCTGCAGCGGCACCGTTGTGGCCAGTGAACAGCGCGCCTCCAAGCATCACCCCACCGCCAACGCCAGTGCCCAGGGTGAGGAGCACCACATCCTGAAACCCCCGGGCAGCCCCCTTCCAGGCCTCTCCCACCAGAGCGCAGTTGCCATCGTTGGCCAGGGTGACCTTGCGCTTGAGGCGTGGCTCCAGCCATCCGGCCAGGGGAACCTCCTCCCATCCGGGCAGATTGATACACACCCTCGCCACCCGGGCCGCTGCATCCATCGGTCCGGGAAGCCCAATCCCCACCAGTTCAGCCTTCCTCTCCGGATCGAGCATGTCGATCGCCTCCACCAGCTCCATGCACACGGATCCCGGTGTTGCCGGTTGAGGCGTGGGTCGCTGGAGATCAGCCAGCAAGGCGCCATCCGCGCTGAACAGGCCGAGCTTGAGGGCGGTTCCGCCGATATCAACCCCCAGAACACAGGGCTCAGCCATGACTCAGAAGCGCAGAAAAACCTGAAGCTGAGACTGCCACGTGCCCTGGGTGTCCACGGAGGCGGACACGCTCGTTCTGGAGTTGAGCTGGTAAGTCAGTGTTCCTTGGCTGGGAATGTCGTTGCGGTCAGGGGCAGCCAAAACTGAGAAATCGAAGCGATCAGTGAGCGCCACGCCCACATCGGTGACCAGAGCCAGCTGGGGAGGAACCTGTCCGGAGGTGCGCTCCTGGTTGTTCTGCACAGTCGGTGTCACATAGGTGGGATAGAGGGCGAACTGCAGCCTTTGATTGAAGGCATCCGTCAAGGTGCCGAGCACTGGAGAGAGCAGCGACTGGCCGAGAACTGCCGCCAAAGCCGCACCGGCATCGGCGCCGGAAAGGCCGGCCAGGGAGTTGCCACCGATCAGACCCAGCAACTGCGCCTGGGGCAGCGGCGGAGAACTGCGCAGCTTGATGGCATCAGCCAAACGGTCAGCAGGCCCAGCGGCAGTGAGCATCACCTTGATCAAACGCAACTGGCCACCACCGCCGAGAGTTCCAAGGCCATTGGTATCGAACACTGAGCTGGAGACTGCGTTGCTGCCTGTCCCCAGGTTCACGCTGTCGGAGACCCTGCTGGTCATGGCCACATCCACATAGGGAATCAGACCGAGGGAAGGTGTAAACACCGCCACATTGGGAGCGCGACGATCAAGGTTGAACGTCGTCGTGAACATCGACACGCGCCCGGTGAGCAGCTGCACCACACCACGCAGCTGCAGGCTTGGGTCCAGGGCACCGTTCAGGGTCAGCAGCCCCGCCGTAGTGAAGTTGGCGAGGGGCTGCACCTCAACTTTGAGTTTGGGACCCAGCCTGAGTCGCAGATCGTTGAACCCGAGAAAGGGAAGATTCGGCAGCGAGGCCTTCAGCGAACGGCTGCTATCCGCCTCGATATTTGGGCCCAGCAACACCAGAGGATCCTCAAAGTTCCATTTCTGCTCGAGCAGGGCATCCGCAGACACAATCTGCGCATCACCGCCTTTGACGGAAGCCGTGGGCAGAAGCTTGGACTCCGCCCTGCTCTTGGGACGCACCAACATCGAGCGTGTTGGCCGGATCGCGCCATCGCTGATCTCCAGACTGCCGCCGACATCAGGCTTCACCAGGGCCCCAGTGATCGTGAGATCGGCACCCACCTGAACGTCTGCAATCGGCAGCTTGATCCGAGCCTTCTCCAACTGCAGTCGCAGCGGCTTGGCTTCAGGGGCAGGGCGGAGCAGAGCCAGGGCGCCACTGCCTTTGAGCTGACCGCTTGATCCGACGCGACCTTTCAGGGACTGAACCTCCAGCCGGTCAAAATCGAAAACGACTGACCCGTTGACCTGGGACAACTTTTGGTCCTGAGCCTTGAACGAGGCATTTTTCAGCACCACGTAGCCATTGGCTTCAGGCGCCGACACCGGTCCGCTCAGCAGGAGCCGCAGGTCTGCATCTCCCTTGGTCCAAGACACCAGCCCCCCGGTGAAACCGGTCAGGAAACGCAGTCCGTCACCCAGGCTGACCACCCTCACATCGAGAGGTTGATCAGGGCCCAGCGGAATGCGGCCGGTGACAGTGACAGGCTCGGCCGCCTGCTCCGCTTTGAGCGCCAGGTCAAGCGAAACCTCTCCGTTTTCAAAGAGCACCTGCCCACGCTCCAGAGCGATCGGCTTGTCACCAACCCGCGCATCCTCCAGCTTGAGATCGGTGCTGAGCTCGGGTGATGCACCGTCCAGCTTGTAGCGGCCCGTGAGCCCAACAGCCCCTTGAAGAGCTGGCGGGACAGGAGCCACGAGGGCTAGCAGGCTGAAAGGGAGATGTTCCAATGAGAAACTCCCTTCCCCGCCCTGGATCGGTCCTTCGATCCTGGCGATGAAGGGTTTGATCTGCAGGGCGTAGTCCTGGTCCTGTCCTTCGATCCAGAGATGGCCCCTGGCCTTGAGATCAAGATCGAGGCGACTCAGCCTGGGACCTTTCACATCGATCACCGCATCCACCTGCCCTCTCAGATCCTTGAGATGAAGCGGATCGCGATCACGGCTCGTTTTGGTCGCGTTCAGCAGGGCCTCCCTGGCGTCGCGAAGGGCCTGCAGCTGACCGTCAAGCGTTCCCCCAAAGGTGTTCACCAACAGGGTGCCCAGATCCGTGGCCGTCCCCATGGAGGCCGGCAGCTCTTCGTTGAGCTGAGGCAGGCTGAGCGCGCTGTTGGTCAACCAGCGGGCACTGAGTCCTCGTGCTTCCACATGGGCATCCAAGGCACCATTTAGTCGACCTGTGGCATCGAGCGTGATCTGGCCCGTATCCGGTGGAAGGAGCTCACCGGTTATGGAATAGCGACGATCCTTGTAGCGACCACTCAGCAGAATCTGACGCAGTTGGAGACCCATCAGCCATTGGCGATGGAGGCTGAGATCAGCCTCCATCGCCAATGGCTGCAGTCCCAATGTCCCCTCTCCACTCAGCCGGCCATAGAGCCCCTCCCAGCGCTGCTTCGGAGGCAAGGCCAGCTCCACTCCATCGATCGAGAGTCCCTTCGCCATCCAGCGGTACGCCGCTGGTGTTCCGGTCATCTCCATGCGCCCGCCACGCCGGGTCAGAAGCACCCGATTCGGGAGCCAGTTCGCACCAAGCCTGGCTTCAAGTTCCCCCTGCACCACCGCGCCAACGGACGCCATGGTCAGGACACCACCCCCTCCGGCCAGCCCTGCGAAGCGTCCATTCCAGTTCTCGACCAGGCGAATCGTTCCGGCACGGGGTTCATTGACAGCAATGTTGAGATCGGGTCGAAGCGCCTGAAGCGGACCACGCACCTGTCCGGATGCGCTGATCGATCCATCCATTGGGGTGCCAAGCAGCGGACCGATGCGCTTCAGCGGATAGCGATCCAACCTCAGATCAGCTTGCAGATCGCCGATTTCCAGGCCCTCTGCGCCAAGTGCGAGCGGAAGACGGGCCTGGGCTTGAAGGTCAGGACTGCGGAAGTTCTCGACCCGCAGAAGACCGGTTTCGCTGCTCCAGCCAGCCTTCAGTGACCAGGCCTCGAGGAGAGGATTGCTGGCCTGAGCGAGATCGAGACTGATAACGGGTTTTGCCGTCTCTCCTCGAAGCTTCAACAGCCCCTGGAGAGGAACCTTCGCCCCCAGGAACTCAGGCACCAGCGGCAGTCTCTTCCAGGCCGGGCCCGCGAGAGTGAGCTGTTTGCTGGTCACATCAAGCTGAGGATGCAGCATCCCCCGCGCCTGCAACGCCACACCCGGCGCTTGCAGATCTAGACGATCGAGCTGGGCCGTCCAGGCCTTGTTATTACGCCAATCAGCTCCCAGCTGAACAGCCAACTGCAGAGGCCCATCCAGAGCCACCGTTTCGGGCAGAGCCCAGCGGCCCTTAAGTTGAAATTTCGGCCGATACCAATCGCCCCGCAAACGGAAGGCCACGCGCCTGTCCTGCCCGAGCTCCCGGAGGCCACCACGAAGATCGAAGGCGCGATTCAGGCGCACCTGACCGCCAAGATCGGCTCGATAGTTTCCATAGGCCCACTCACTGGTGGGGATCGACAGAGCGTTGCCACGGCAGCTGATCTTCAGTTGCTTCGAGCGCAGGGTTTGGTCGAGAGGTTCACCGCTCACCTCAACGCCAACCAGGGAAATCCCCCCGCTGCAATTCGCCTGTCCCTGCCTCCAGCCCAGACGCAGATCTCCGCCCAGCTGACCCCGCAGTTGCACGGGGAGTTTGGCTGGCAAAAGCCCCTGATAACGCTCCAAACGGATCCGTTCCAGGCGAGTGCTCAGCTGCAGTTCCGGTCGAACCCAACGCCCCCGGCCCTGGAGGGTGATCCGTCCACGATCCGGCAGTGCCACCTGCAGGGATACGTCAGCTCGATTCTCATCGAGGCGAACCGATGTCCGTCCCGCTGCACGGAGCGCTAATCCAGCCGGTGCGATTTGCAGTCGCGCCGAATCCGTCAGCCGAACATCCAGATCCAGGCGAGGCGGCTTGCCTCCCTTGGGCTGAGGACCGAGCACCCAGTACGCCCCTTGAGGATTGCGACGCAGGTCGAGCTGGGCTCCCTTGACGCCCACAGTCACCACCGGCCGAAGCCGCTGCAGACTGGCCAGGGGGTTCACTCCAATCGTCAGCTGCTGCACCGATGCAGTGGACTGATCACGGCGACCACGCTGCACCTTGATGGGGCCGACCGTGATCCCACGCAGGCTCAACCCCTGATAGGTGCCGATGCTCACAGGGTGTCCCAGGGGCTTGCCCACCTGCTCTTCGAGGCCAGGGCGCAGTCGATCGAACACAGTCGAAACGATGCGATCTGCAGCAATCCAGACAACGAAACCGCCGATCAGAGCTATGCCGAGCCTCTTGACGATCCCGTTGTTGGTTCGTCCCCCGGGACCGCTTCCGAGCATCAATCTCCGTCAATTGGCTGGAAGCCGACGCAATATAAGGAGCACATCGTTGAGACACCACCCCATGCCCTTACCGGAGTTGCTTGAAAACTCGAGCGGCTGGCTGGCCTGGGGCGGAGCAGCGCTGTCGGCACTCACGATCGTGGCCTTCATCGCCGGCTGGGGGGTGCGGTTCCGTCTGGTGGGGGTCAGCAGTTTCACCCTGCTGCTGTCGGCGAGCTGCTGGGCCTTTTCCGTGAGCTACACCCCCACGGTGAAGGTGGATGGCGCCCTTCGCGTCCCGGTTGTTTTCGACAACGGCGACGATCTGGTGGTGGCGCAGGCAAGCGTTGATTTCCCACCTGAGGCGGTGGCACCCACCCTCGAACAGCTTGCGCTCAATGTGCGGCCCGGAGGTCGCAGCAGCGCTGTGGTGTCGGTACGGCTGCGTCAATTGCAACCGGCTGGCGATGGAGCCTCAAGGCCCATCATCCTCGGGGAACTCGAGCGGAGCTTCGAGCCCGGATGAACGCCGCCGATCCACTCAGGGAGCTCCCCCAGGGACTACGTGATGAACAGGCTCAGCTCTTGGCTTCAGGATTCAACACCTGGGGGGACGTGCAAAACCTCACCGACCCCCAGATCAGTCGCCTGGCCGCCTCAGGCAGGGCCTCAGCCCGAAACCTCCGCCGCCTGAAAGGCATGGCAGATCTAGGGTGCTGCCTCGACCTAGCCCCAGCCGATGCAGCCCTCCTGATGCATGCGGGCCTGGCCACAGTCGCAGCCGTGGCGGGTTCATCACCCCCCGAGCTGGTCACTCGGACTGGGCGTTTGGAACGGCAACTGCGCAGTGGCCGCCCGCCGGTGGTTGACCTGGCTTTGGCAAAGACCTGGATCCTGAAAGCCAAGGAGAGGCAAAACACGAACTGACCGCTTCGGCGAGCAACAGGTGGTCTCACCCGTTTCAAATGAGGGTCGAACAAGGACGGAGGTCCTGTGCACTCCCTCCAAACTCTGGCTCGACTGAGCGCTGCCTCCATGGCTGCTGCTCTACTTGTGCCCTCTCCGAGCTCGGCGCAATCCACCCTTCTTGAGAGCGTCAAACGCAATCCGAAAGAAGCCAAGGCCCTGTGCCGACAGTTCAAAGCTCTCAACGCCAAAGGCAAATCGGCCCTGTCAGGCAAGTCCATCGGCAGGCTCGCCGACCAGCGCAACCTCAGCACCACCGATGCCGAGATCCTGGCTACCTATGTGATCGGCCTCCACTGCCCGGATGTTCGCTGATCACAATCTGATCACTGGCGACGGGGTAGCGCTTGCCTCCAGACTCTGGCGACCCGATGAACCCGGACCATGGCCATGCCTGCTGATGCGTCAGCCGTATGGCAAAGCGATCGCCTCGACGGTCACCCTGCCTCACCCTGAGTGGTGGTGTCGCCATGGCTTCATGGTGCTGGTTCAGGACGTGCGCGGGCAGGGAGACTCCGATGGGGTGTTCGAAGGATTCAGCCAGGAAGCTCGCGATACGGCCACAACCCTGGAATGGATTCGGAACCACCCCGACTGCAATGGTCGCATCGGTCTCTACGGCTTTTCCTATCAGGGCCTGACCCAGCTGCTGGCCCCGGAAGACAGCCTGCCTCCCGATTGCATGGCACCGGCGATGTGCGGGCTCGATGAGCAGACCCATTGGAGCTGCGAGGGAGGCGCTCACTGGTGGCATCTCGGCCTGGGCTGGGGTCTGCAGCTGGCGGCACTGCAGGCCAGGAGACGGGGGGATCAGAGCGCCTGGGGGGAAATCCGTGAAAGCCTCGAGAGCGGTCGTTACCTGCGCGATGGCCCTGATCTGCTCGAACGCCATGATCCCAATGGCATGGCCCTGCGCTGGTTGAAGCTGCCTGCAGACCAAGCCGATGGTTGGAAACACCATCACAGCCCACGCTCCTGGTTGCGTCGCCCTCTCCTGCTGCTGGGCGGATGGTGGGATCCCCACCTCCGCGGCGTACTTGATCTGGCCGAAAGGTCCCGGGCCGCCGGCGGCAGTCCTGAACTGCACATCGGCCCAGCCACCCACCTGCAGTGGTGGCCTCAAAGCAGTGCGCTGCTGCTGAATTTCTTTCGGCGTCATCTGCAAGACCTCGCGGCAGCAGACGATGCTGAGCTCCTGAGACTCTGGGACCAGGGGAGTGATCAGTGGGTTGACCTGCCCTGGATGGTGGCGGGTAACCCAACACCAGACGCGATCGGCTGGCACCTCGCCAGTGATGGCCTGGCCTGCCTGGACCCTGACGATGGCCGTCTTCTTAAGTTGTCGGAAGGTTCCGGTGGAACCGTCACGGTTGTGCATGACCCCTGGCGTCCGGTCCCGGCCGTTGGAGGTCACCTGAGTCCTTCAGCCGGGCCTTGCGACCGCAGCTCCATCGACCAGCGCAGTGATGTTGCGCTCTTCACCAGCGCTCCACTGCAAGAGTCAATGGTGCTACGTGGCCGTCCGGTTCTGAGCTGTGAGGCCTCGGCGGACCAACCCGGATTCGACCTCAGCGTGACCCTCTCCAGACTCCCCGCTGGGTCGACAACCACCCAGCAACTTTCGACGGGTCTTCTGAGAGTTCTTGGAGACCGTGCACGGCAGAGCGAGGAACGCTGCGTTGAATTGCAACCGATGCTCGCCAGCTTTCAAGCAGGCGACCGAGTAAGACTCTCCATTGCAGGTGCAGCGTGGCCAGCGGTTGGCGTTAATCCAGGCACGCTGGATCATCTCTGCGGAGCACCTCACTTTCGGTGCCAGGTGATCAGCATCGCGTTGCAATTGAAGTCAGCTCGGCTGCAGATGGAGTCTTTTCTGATGCTCCACAACGATGGAACTCCGGCAGACTGACCGCGATTGTTCGGACGATTGTCGTGAAGCTCACCTCCTGTCTTCTGGCTGCAGCCCTGGCCACCAGCACGGTTGAGCTGATCCCTGCATCCTCCGCTCGCGCTGAGACGCTGCTCAGCCAGGCCACCGAGGCCCCCCGCACAGGACTCAGCCCCCGCCAGGCCACCGAAGCCGCCGCGGCTCTGCTTCAGGCCATCAAAACCAAGAATGCCGCAGGGATTTATTCCCTCCTGTCCTCTCCGCTTCAGGCCGCAACAACTGCAGAGGCCGTGGCCAAGCGTCTGGAATCCGCTCCAGGGATCGAAACATTCCGTGTGGTGGCCGTCAATCCCGGCATGGACGACACCACGGTGGACACGGTGGCGATCACCAACGGTGGAACTCGGGAGGTTCCCCTGATGCTGGTGCTCGACGACGACGGCAAACTGCTTGCCTGGAAATGGGTCGGCACGATGCGTCCGATCGAGCAGACGGCACTCAATTTTGTGAAGGATCTGGATGCAGGCCGTTGGGTGGCTGCCCGCTACTACCTCGATCTCGATTTTCAGAGGGAGATTTCGCCGGCCGATCTGCAACGCAAATGGACCAAGCTTGAAGGGCTGCTCGGCGGTGTGAAACGCATCAAGAGCGCACTGGTGGCCAGCCAGGGTGGTGAGCAGCAGCTCGTTCTGGTCACCATCCAATTCGGCAAGGTCACCGACAACCTGTTCGTGATTTTCAACCGGCAGGGGCGGATCATCAACGTGGATTTCTCCGCGGATCTGGTCTGATCCCCAGCTCCATCAGCTCGGTGCGCCTCATGTTGGGAATTTCGGCTTAAGCTCCCGGCCAACGCGGCGTCCGAAGGCATGACCAACACTGTTCTCGAGTGGATGGTTGAAGACGCACAACGGTTGGTCGAGTGCCGTCACGACCATCCGTTTGCGGTCCTCGGACCCCAGCCTCAGGACGATGGGACCTGGGTTCTGCGTGTGTGGATGCCTGAGGCAGAGAATGTCACCTTGCTTCTGGGAAACCAGGAGATGGGGATGACGACTCCTCACCACCCCTGGATTTTCGAAGCCTCCGTCGCCCATGACCCAGGTTGCGGGTATCGATTACGCGTGCACCGCGGAGGCATCACCCACGAACAGCACGACCCCTGGGCGTTCCGACAGGAGTGGATGGGGGAGATGGATCGCCATCTCTTCGCAGAAGGCAACCATCACCACATCTGGCGTCGGATGGGTGCCCATCACTGTGAGCGGCAAGGGATCCAGGGCGTGATGTTCTGCCTGTGGGCACCGCATGCGCGCAGTGTGAGTGTGATCGGCGACCTGAACTCCTGGGATGGCCGCCATCACCCCATGCAACAGCGTCTGGGGGGAATTTGGGAGTTGTTCATTCCCGAACTTGGCGAAGGCAACCTCTATAAATACGAAATCCGCACCCAGGACGGCCACTGCTATCAGAAGGCCGATCCCTATGGGTTCCAGCATGAGGTGCGTCCAGACACCAGCTCGGTGGTGAACCACCTGGATGGCTTCCACTGGACCGACAGTGCATGGATCCAGAAGCGCGACAGCAGCAACCCCCTCGATCAACCGATCGCGGTGTATGAGATGCACCTTGGCAGTTGGATCCACGCTGCCGCCGATGAGCCGTTCATCGAAGCCGACGGCACGCCCCGTGCTCCAGTTCCAGCGGCCGACCTCAAGCCGGGAGCCAGGCTTCTCACCTATCCAGAACTGGCCGACCGCTTGATCCCCTATGTGAAGGAGCGGGGCTTCACCCACATCGAACTGATGCCGATCACCGAGCATCCTTTTGACGGCTCCTGGGGTTATCAGGTCACCGGCTGGTATGCGCCGACAAGCCGCTACGGCACACCCGATGAATTCCGGGCATTCGTGGATCGCTGCCATGCGGAAGGCATTGGCGTGATCATCGATTGGGTACCAGGCCACTTCCCCAAAGACAGACACGGCCTCGCCTTCTTCGATGGCTGCCATCTCTATGAGCATGCCGATCCAAGAATTGGCGAGCACAAGGAATGGGGGACGCTGATCTTCAACTACAGCCGCAATGAGGTTCGCAACTTCCTCGTTGCCAACCTGGTGTTCTGGTTTGACCAGTTCCATATCGATGGCATCCGGGTGGACGCTGTTGCATCGATGCTTTACCGCGACTATCTGCGCCCGGATGGCGAATGGCTTCCCAACGAACACGGCGGCAGGGAAAACACTGAGGCTGTGCAGTTCCTCCAGCAGGCCAATCACGTGCTCTTCCAGCACTTTCCAGGTGCCCTCTCAATTGCGGAGGAATCCACCACCTGGCCGATGGTGACCCAGCCCACGGACATTGGTGGCCTTGGCTTCAACCTGAAGTGGAACATGGGCTGGATGCACGACATGCTCGATTATTTCGAGCTTGATCCCTGGTTCCGCCAGTTTCACCAGAACAACATCACATTTTCCATCTGGTACACCTACACGGAAAATTTCATGCTTGCCCTCAGCCACGACGAGGTGGTGCATGGCAAGAGCAATCTGTTGCACAAAATGCCAGGGGATGACTGGCAGAAGTACGCCAACACCAGGGCATTACTGGCCTACATGTGGACGCACCCAGGCAAGAAAACCATCTTCATGGGGATGGAGTTCGGCCAAAGAGCTGAATGGAACGTGTGGGGGGATCTGCAATGGGATCTCCTCAATTACGAGCCCCATCAAGGTGTTCAGCGCATGGTCGATGACCTCAATACGCTCTACAAAGCCGAACCCGCCCTCTGGCGTGATGACTTTGATCAGTTTGGGTTCCAGTGGATTGACTGCAACGACAACCGCCACTCAGTGATCAGCTTCATGCGTCGGGAAAGCACAAGCGGTACCTGGCTCGTTGTTGTGGCCAACTTCACGCCTCAAAGTCATTCTCACTACCGAGTCGGTGTTCCCCTGGCTGGGTTCTACGAAGAGATCTTCAACACCGATGCCAGCAAATACGGTGGCAGCAACCTGGGCAACATGGGCGGAAAGCCCACTGAAGAGTGGGGGATCCACGGCTACGAGAACTCTCTCGACCTTTGCCTGCCTCCCTTGAGCCTTATGGTGTTCAAACACGATCCCAAAAGGAGCCTGAATCCGGTTCAAGATTGACCGACCCTCTCGGTTAGAGAAATTTCTCCGCATATGACGAAGGCCCCGGGATGGAAGCATTCCGGGGCTTTTTGCATGCATCACTCAGGTAAGTTTCCGGCTACGTCGAAAGAGCTTGATGAGCGACTCACTGCCCTTGTTACTGCGCGCAGCCCGCGGTGAGGCGGTGGAGCGTCCTCCGGTGTGGATGATGCGTCAGGCCGGCCGCTACATGAAGATCTACAGAGATCTGCGCGATAGGTACCCGAGCTTCCGAGAACGGTCGGAGAACCCTGATCTCTCCTACGAGATCTCCATGCAGCCCTTCAACGCCTTCAAGCCCGACGGCGTGATCCTGTTCTCCGACATCCTCACGCCCCTGCCGGGCATGGGTATTGACTTCGACATCATCGAAAGTAAAGGGCCCCAGATCGGTGACCCGATCCGCACCCTTCAGCAGGTGGAAGCTCTCCGCCCCCTCAATCCCAGCGAATCGATGCCCTTTGTGGGTGAGGTTCTCAAACGCTTGCGGGACAGCGTGGGCAACCAGGCGGCTGTGCTGGGATTCGTCGGCGCTCCCTGGACCCTGGCCGCCTACGTGGTGGAAGGCAAGAGCAGCAAGAACTACGCCGTGATCAAGGCCATGGCCTTTCAGGAACCGGCCCTGCTGCACAAGCTGCTCGATCACTTCGCAGAATCCATTGCCCAATACCTGCGCTACCAAATCGATTCCGGCGCCCAGGTGGTGCAGATGTTCGATTCCTGGGCCGGCCAGCTCAGCCCCGCGGATTACGACACCTTCGCAGCTCCTTATCAGAAAAAGGTGGTGGATCTGGTCAAGCAGACCCATCCCGACACACCCTTCATCCTCTACATCTCTGGAAGTGCAGGGGTGCTCGAGCGCATGGCCACCACCGGGGTGGACATCATCTCCCTCGATTGGACCGTGGATATGGCTGAAGCCTTGGCCCGGCTTCCCGAGCACATCGGTGTGCAAGGCAACGTGGATCCCGGCCTGCTCTTTGGAACGCCGGAAGCGATCGAAGCCAGAATCGACGATTGTGTGCGCAAGGCCAGGGGCCGCAAACATATTCTCAATCTCGGTCACGGAATCCTTCCCGGGACCCCTGAAGAAAATGGCGCATCCTTCTTTCGCTCCGGCAAGAGCGTGATGGACCGAATCGGCACCCTCGCCTGAGCACGATCGAATGCCTGCTCGCATCCTGATCACCGGCGCCAGCGGCTGCGTCGGTCAGTACACCGCCGCCTGGCTGCTGCAGAACAGCGATGCGGATCTTCTCCTCTGGTTGCGTGACCCCTCCAAACTCACCGCGATCCAAGCCAACAACCCAAGGGTGAGGCTGCTGGTTGGGGATCTGCGTGAAACCGACCGATTCGCCAGCGATCTGGGCACAGTCACCCGGGTGATTCATACCGCCACGGCCTGGGGGGACCCCGAGAGAGCACAGCAAGTGAATGTGGTGGCGGTGAAACGGTTGCTGGCGCTGCTCAACCCGAATCTGATCGAGCAGATCACCTATTTCTCCACGGCAAGCATTCTTGATCGCCACTTGCAGCCGCTCCCCGAAGCCCTTGCTTACGGCACGGAATACATCCAAACCAAAGCCCAGTGCCTGAGTGAGCTGGAGCAGCATCCGCTCGCCGAGAAGATCGTGGCGGTGTTTCCAACCCTGGTGTTCGGCGGACGCGTCGACGGCACCAGCCCTTTTCCGACGAGCTATCTCACAGAAGGGTTGGCGGAAGCCAGCAAGTGGCTATGGCTGGCACGGTTTCTACGGGCCGACGCCAGTTTCCATTTCATCCATGCAGCGGACATTGCTGCCATCTGTGGCCATCTGGCGACCAACCCTCATCAGCGCAATCCAGAGCCAGGCCAGGGACCTGTTCGACGCATCGTGATGGGACAGCCAGTGATCAGCGTGAATGAAGCCGTCGCCACCCTTTGCCGTTGGCGTGGAGTGGCCCGTACACCCGGGGTGCCGCTTTGGCCTTGGTTGATTGAAACCCTGATCAAAATCCTCCCCATCGAGGTGAACGCCTGGGACCGGTTCTCCATCAAACAGCGCCACTTCATCCACAACCCGGTGACCCAACCCGAGCGCTTCGGCGGTACCAGTCATGCTGCAGATCTTGAAGCTGTGCTTCAAGATTCAGGCCTACCCCGCCGGGGTGGAGTCTAAAAACGCTTAAGATCGCCGAAGTGTTCCTGACATCATGCTTAAGAGCCTGAAGTCCATCGTTTCAGCAGCCATCGCATTCCTCGTGGTCTGCTCCATCGGCGTGGCATCCGCCAATGCTTCCACTGTTGAAGTGAAGCTCGGCACTGATGCCGGGATGCTGGCTTTCGAGCCCAGCACCGTCACCATCAAAGCTGGCGACACCGTCAAGTTCGTGAACAACAAGCTGGCTCCTCACAACGCTGTGTTCGATGGTCATGATGAACTCAGCCACAGCGACCTCGCCTTCGCACCCGGAGAGTCCTGGGAGGAAACCTTCTCCGAGGCCGGCACCTACGACTATTACTGCGAGCCCCATCGTGGTGCTGGCATGGTCGGCAAAGTGATCGTTGAATGATCCCAATCTTCTGGATCGGTTGACGATTTTTTGAAAGCAACACAACAAGTCCTCGGAGAATGACACCTTTCTTCCGGGGGCTTTTTTTATTTCCAGGTCTGGATAGGGTTCAAGCAGAGATCCTCAGCGTTTGATGCTGAACCCCATGTCCTTGCTGGCCTTGCTTCTCAGCATTGGCTTGAGCCTGATGGGCGCACTCCCTGCCAGTGCTCTGAGCAGTCCAGATCCAGAGCATGGCGCCCAGCTGTTCTCTGCCAACTGCGCGGCATGCCATATGGGTGGTGGCAATGTCATCAGCGCAAGCCGCACCCTGAGCCAGACTGACCTGCAAGCCCATCTGGAGTCCTACGGCATGGACCCGCTGGAGGCAATCGAACATCAGATCGAGAACGGCAAGAACGCCATGCCTGCCTACGAAGGCAAGCTCAGTGACAAGGACATCGAGGATGTCGCTGCTTACGTGGAGATCCAGGCCGAACAGGGCTGGTCTCGATGAGCCGGGAGGGATTCAGTGATTTCGTAAGAGCGCTTGAACGCAGCCCTGGCTTGAGACGAGAGCTTCAAAACCTTGCCACGCTTGATGCGGTCATCGAACTGGCAAGACAAACGGGCTTTCCAGTTTCGGCCGAGGATTTCAAGGCCGATGCGCATTGCTCCAAGATCGCAAGCTGGTTTAACGACAGCAGGATCTGAGCGATCAGGCCCCCTGACGGCAAGCCTCAAGAACCGCCAGATACAAGTCTTCGTCAACCTCACGGATGTCGTACTCCGTTGGCATCGCCTCGTGATGATGTTCATGAACAACGGTCCAGCACATCCGCTCTGGATCCGTAAGAGTTTGGCCGTAAACCTCCCGCACCCTGGCCACAAGACGCGTCACAAGAGCTGGATCGACAGCCTTGGGCTGCTGCATCATGAGTGGAACAATTCGGTGGACCCTACCGATTTCCATCGGTTAACCGTCGCCTGTCGTGGAGACCGAACGACAGGGAGCGGTTCTCCAGGACTCTGATCCGAAGATCACCCATACGGTTGGTGCAGACGACAAGAACCATGCAACCCACGGCCGAACAATTCACTGAGAAAGCCTGGGCCGCCATCCTTTCGGCTCAGCAGCTGGCCCAGAAACGCCGGCATCAGCAGCTGGAGACGGAACACCTGCTCCAGGCCCTCCTGGCACAGGATGGTCTGGCCAGCCGCATCCTCGAAAAAGCGGGAGTCACGCCTGCCGCCCTGCAGAGCAGCGTGGAGAGTCACCTTAGTCAGCAGCCTGCTCTGCAGTCCCCGCCTGAGTCTGTGTATTTGGGCAAGGGCCTGAGCGACCTGCTCGATCGTGCCGACAGTCTCAAACAAAACTATGGCGACAGCTATATCTCCGTTGAGCACCTGCTACTGGCCCTTGCAGATGACAGTCGCTGTGGACGACGTCTGCTCACGCAGGCTGGCACTGACCCCGAATCACTCAAAAATGCCATCAACGCCGTGCGGGGCAGTCAAACCGTGACTGATCAGAACCCGGAGGGCTCCTATGAGTCCCTGGAAAAATACGGACGGGATCTCACAGCCGCAGCCAGGGACGGAAAGCTCGACCCGGTGATCGGTCGTGATGAGGAAATCCGCCGCACGATTCAGATTCTGAGCCGCCGGACGAAGAACAACCCGGTGCTGATCGGTGAGCCGGGGGTCGGAAAAACGGCGATCGTTGAAGGCTTGGCACAACGAATCGTCAACGGCGACGTTCCCCAGGCCCTACAGAACCGACAGCTCATCGCCCTCGACATGGGCGCCCTGATCGCGGGCGCCAAATACAGAGGAGAGTTCGAGGAACGGCTGAAGGCCGTACTCAAGGAGGTGACCGCCTCTGACGGCGGGATCGTGCTGTTCATCGACGAGATCCATACCGTGGTCGGTGCCGGCGCCACCGGTGGGGCCATGGATGCCAGCAATCTGCTCAAACCGATGCTCGCCCGGGGCGAACTGCGTTGCATCGGTGCCACCACCCTGGATGAACACCGGCAGCACATCGAAAAGGATCCGGCCCTCGAGCGTCGCTTCCAGCAAGTGCTGGTGGATCAGCCCACCGTCGAGGACACGGTCTCGATCCTGCGCGGCCTGAAGGAGCGGTACGAAGTGCACCATGGCGTGCGTATCGCCGACAGCGCCCTGGTGGCCGCGGCAGTTCTGAGCAGCCGCTACATCGCCGATCGCTTCCTTCCGGACAAGGCGATCGATCTGGTGGATGAGTCCGCTGCACGCCTGAAGATGGAGATCACCTCCAAACCAGAGGAGATCGACGAGATCGACCGCAAGATTCTGCAGCTGGAGATGGAGAAGCTGTCTCTCGGCCGCGAGTCAGACGCCGCCAGCCAGGAACGGTTGGAACGCCTTGAGCGAGAGCTGGCGGAACTCTCCGAACAGCAGAGCACCCTCAATGCCCAATGGCAGCAGGAAAAAGGCGCGATCGACGACCTCTCAAATCTGAAAGAAGAGATCGAGCGCGTGCAGCTGCAGGTGGAGCAAGCCAAGCGCAGCTACGACCTGAACAAAGCGGCCGAACTCGAATACGGCACCCTGGCCACCCTGCAGAAACAGCTGGCCGACAAGGAGGCAGCCCTCGCTGTGGCAGACGACGGAGCGCAGGACAAGTCCTTGCTTCGCGAAGAGGTCACCGAGGACGACATCGCTGAGGTGATCGCGAAATGGACAGGCATTCCCGTAGCGAAGCTGGTCCAATCGGAGATGGCCAAGCTTCTGAGCTTGGAAACCGAGCTGCACGAACGCGTCGTGGGTCAGCAGCAAGCGGTCACCGCTGTCGCCGATGCGATCCAGCGCTCCCGTGCTGGTCTCAGCGACCCCAACCGACCGATCGCCAGCTTCCTGTTTCTGGGCCCGACCGGGGTGGGCAAGACCGAACTGTCAAAGGCTCTGGCCGCTCAGCTCTTCGACAGCGAGGACTCCATGGTGCGCATCGACATGTCGGAGTACATGGAGAAGCACACGGTGAGCCGGCTGATCGGGGCACCTCCTGGCTATGTGGGGTACGAGGCCGGGGGGCAGCTCACGGAAGCTGTACGACGCCGGCCCTACGCCGTGATCCTGTTCGACGAGGTGGAGAAGGCCCACCCCGATGTGTTCAACGTGATGCTGCAGATCCTGGATGACGGCCGCGTCACCGATGGTCAGGGGCGAACGGTGGATTTCACCAATGCTGTTCTGATCCTCACCAGCAACATCGGCAGCCAGTCGATCCTCGACCTCGGGGGCGATGACAGTCAGCATGCCGAAATGGAGCGGCGGGTGAACGAGGCGCTGCGCGCTCACTTCAGGCCCGAATTTCTCAACAGGCTCGATGATCAGATCATCTTCCACAGCCTCAGGCGGGATGAATTGCGCCAGATCGTGACCCTTCAGGTGGAGCGACTGCGCGCTCGGTTGGATGAGCGCAAACTGGGTCTCACTCTCACCGAAGCAGCCACGGACTGGCTGGCCAATGCCGGCTACGACCCTGTCTATGGCGCCCGCCCACTCAAGCGCGCCGTTCAGCGGGAACTGGAAACGCCGATTGCCAAAGCCATCCTCTCCGGAAGGTATGGCGACGGTGACAGCGTCCATGTGGATGTCGAACCCGTCACAGGCCACGAGAACCAGCAGCAGCTGGCCCTGCGTTGAACCACTCCGGCAGGGCCTCGTAGCTGGCTCCATTGGCCCGGTTTTCCCGGGCCTCCACACGCCAGCAGCAGCTGCGGCTTTGATCACGCTCCTTCAGGAGTGCGTTGGCCCAGGTCCACACCAACCGTGCCGAAGCTTCCATGCCCACGTTCTCCATCACGCGGAGATCAAGGGCCCCCTGCGCATGCAGATCCCGCCATTGCGCCAGCAGGGGATCATCGGCATTCACCAGAAAGGTGTGATCAAACTGCTCACGCAGCTGAGCCTCCAGGGGTCTGAGGCTGGAGAAATCCACCACAAAGCCACAGGCGTCCAGAGACGTGGCAGCAAACCAAACCGTAAAACTGCGGCTGTAGCCATGCACGAACCGGCAATGTCCCGGATGACGCCACTGGCGATGACAGCAGGGGTAACCGTCGAACTGCTTGCTGCAGGTGTAACCAGCGGGGGGCAGGGGCATCGGGCAGACGAACGGAAAGGCGCTGCGGGAGGATCCCTCCTGTCTACATCTGGACCCCACTCCAACCGATGCCGCCCCTCACCTCTGCGTTCCTCGATCAGCTCCGCTTCAACGAAGCGGGACTGATCCCCGCGATTGCGCAGGACTGGCTGGATGGTGCCGTGCTGATGGTGGCCTGGATGAACCGTAGCTCGCTGGAGCTCACCCTCAGCAGCGGCGAAGCCCACTACTGGAGCCGCTCCCGCCAGGAGCTCTGGCACAAGGGAGCCACCAGTGGACACACCCAGACGGTGCGCAACATCCGCTACGACTGCGATGCCGACGTGATCCTGCTCACCATCGAGCAGCGCGGCGATGTGGCCTGCCACACCGGTGCACGCAGTTGTTTCTTTGAAGACGGGGATCAGCGCAGTGAAGGCGGCCCCCAGGCCCCGCCACCGCCGGCGGATGCCTGCACGGAACTAATGCGCGTAATCGAAAACCGCCGTGAACACCCCGAGGAGGGCAGCTACACGAACAAACTGCTGAGCGGCGGTGACAATCGCATTCTCAAGAAGATCGGCGAGGAAAGCGCCGAATTCGTGATGGCCTGCAAAGACAACAACCCCGAGGAGATTGCCGGTGAAGCGGCAGATATTCTCTTCCATCTTCAAGTGGCCCTGGCCCATCACGGGGTCAGCTGGCGCCAGGTGCAGGAAGTGCTTGCGGCCCGAAGAGGCGCACCAAGGCGGCACCAGGAAACGGATTAAGACACGCAGGGGCTCTCGGAGGTGATCACGACCTCGTCTCCGAGCTGAACGGTCTTGAGCAGATCGGCCATCGCCTCCTGTCCCACATTGATGCACCCTCCAGTCACTGACTGACCGACCCGACTGGGATCATTGGTGCCGTGAATGGCAAAGCTGTACCAGCGGAACTGACCGTCGTAGGTGTTGAAGCGGAATGGTTGGGGCGTCGGTGGAACCGGCGTCAGGCTGATGTAACCGATGCCGTATTCCGCGCTTTCACCATCCCCTTTGAAGTCAATCGCGCTCATGTTGCGGAAGAGGTTGTCGCGCAAATAGGCCTCACTTTTTCCGGAGGCCTTCACCAGGGAGGGGGCCATCGCAAAGCGATCCGCACTGAGCACAGCATTCACGCGGAAGGTACCCAGGGGAGTCCAGCCCTCCTCGAAACGCGTTCCTTGGCAGGCAATGCCATTGCGGCCGTAGCCAACCTTGAACTGCAGGGGCGTTCTGCCGCGTCGCAGCTCCCCCCGACTGGCCGATGGATCGTCGCCATCCAGCTGAATGAGGATGGTTTCAGACTCGCCAGCGGATTGATCAACAGTCCGATCCGAGGGACTGCACCCCACCGCAGCAACTGCCAGAGCAGCAAGGGCGGGGAGTCCCATCAGCTGTCCGGTGCGCCATCTCCGCGTCATAACCAAAGAGGAAGGATTCTCCTTCAGCAGCTTGCCGGGTTTAGAGCCTGATGACATCCTCGCGAAGCAGCACCACCCGGCAAAGGCGACACGAAACCGTCTTAGATACGTTACGCAAACGTAACCTCTACGCGTCGCCACTCTGAGGCTGGGGCGGCAATGGCTGTCCAAAACCTGTCGGCTGGCGACGGATCCACTCCAAAGTGAGGCGATCATCCGCGGAAGGCTCAAGCACCGGGGACGCCCCCTGCACAGGTGCCATGGCATCAGCGGGATTGTCGCTATGGCCCCAGAGCCCAAACGCATGCCCAAGCTCATGCAACGCCGTCGCCCTCAGAGACGATGCACGCAGCTCAGGCGACACCAGCACGGTGACCCGAGGCTCGAGCAGCGTGCGATCTGCACGTTTTACCTCCAACACCTGCAACAGACTGCGTCCGTTACTGGCGCGCCATCCCCCAGAAAGCTGACGCAGCGGGGGGCGCCGCCGCTCAACGCGCACATGAGCGCGTCGTGGATCCTCAACGCGAACAACAGGAAGGAGCTTGGCCCAGCTGGCCAGCGCTGCATCCACACCCTGGAGCCAACGTCGCTCCCAGCGATCCGCTTCTATCCCGGCAGCGGGTTGAACCCATACACACCATCGCGGCAACGAGGGGGCTCCATAGTGAGACCGGGCCAACTTGTTGCCGTATCCCGGGGCTGATGCAGCAGCGCCTGCCCGAAGCGACTCCCCCTCCAGAACGCGCTCCGCCTGGGCGGGAGGGCACGGGTCAAGGTTCATGAATCGCCTGCGTCACACACTGGGCAGGCCGACCCCTCGGGCCATCAGCGTGGCGAGCAGAGGAACGAGCGAAAAGCCCACCAACTCCACATTGATGATCCATCCGAGGCGGGTGGCCAGAGCCTCACTCACCTTGGGGAGCTCGCCCTTGCGCAAGGGGATCGCCCAGAGGATGTAGGTGATCGTTGGATAGAGGGAGAGGGCCCCCACACTCAAGTAAAGACCGACCTTCCACCAGAAGAGTGGGTTTTGGGTATAGAACTCGCTTCCCTGGCCGTAATAAAGAACTCGGAAGATGCCGCTCACCAGGAGCGCCAGAGCTGCGATGCCATAAATGATGTCGGTGATCACCATCGCCGTTGCCGCACGGCGATCAGGATCCGGACGCAGCAGCCTGCGCTCCACAACCAGCGCCGCAAAGCAGAACATGAAGCTCACGTAGTGGATGTAGGCCACTCCCGCACTCTTGGCGATCTCGGGGGTGAGCACGGTGGCCAGAGGCATGGGTTCGACACAGGTCGGCGCCAGCGAGGGTAGCGGTAGAACTACACAAGCGGCTGTTACGCAGCGAGCTTGTCCTATGCAGAAATACTCAGACAGACGAAAAGCGAAGAAAAACGATTGAAAAAACGAACAAAAAAGGGAATCAGAACAAATTCAAAATTGTGTCCAAATAATGAATTCCGCACTCTTTATTACACGGGCCAGAGAAAAAGACATTCGCCCTAGGTTCAAAGAAACAGAGCCAACAAAATGGTGAGCTCCCTGAGTGCTTTTCTCGGCGAAATCGGCAGACACCAATTACTGACGCCTGAACAGGAATTAACCATGGGCCGGAAGGTGCAGGCCATGGTGACCCTGACCGAGCGTTGTCAGCTCGCCGGGGGCAGCGGCCCGGCCTGCGAGTTCAGCGATGACGAGAAGCGAACGATCAAACGCGGTGAAAAGGCCAAGAATCAGATGATCACAGCCAACCTCAGGCTGGTTGTGAATCTCGCCAAGCGCTACCAGGGCAAAGGCCTTGACCTTCTAGACCTGATCCAGGAGGGGACCCTCGGGCTGACCCGAGCCGTTGAAAAGTACGATCCAACCCGAGGTCATCGTTTTTCCACCTATGCCTATTGGTGGATTCGGCAGGGACTTAATCGTGCTCTTTCCACCCAGAGCCGCACCATTCGCATCCCCGTCAATGTGAATGAAAAACTTACAAAACTTCGTGCTTCCAAAGCCCGTTTAATGCAACGGAATGGCTTGTCACCGAGCACAGCGCAGCTGGCCGACGACATGAATCTTCCAATCAGCGAAGTTGAAGATCTTCTTGGCTGTGAATTGCGCAGCGTCACCGTGAGCCTTCAAGGCGTAGTGAAGTCAAAATCCGATCCGTCGGAGCTGGTGGATGTGCTGCCCAGCGAGGAAGTTCCGCCTATGGAAAGGGCTGAGATTGCCGAGCGCACGGCATCAGCCTGGAAACTGCTCGATAAATCCAACCTCACGCCCAAGGAACGCACCGTTGTCATGCTGCGCTTCGGCCTTGACGGAAGCAATGAATGGAGAACATTGGCCGAGGTGGCTCGTCAGATGAACTGCAGCCGCGAATACTGCCGCCAGGTGGTGCAGCGCGCTCTGCGCAAGCTCCGCAAGACCGGAATTCAGCACGGACTGGTCGAAATGAGCGTTTGAGCGGAAACCCGACCATCAACGCGCCGGATCCCTCTCCTTCCCGAGCCCGTCGGAACCACTGAAGATAATGGTCATTCTCAGGAGAATGGCCCCGTTGGCATCCGCTTCCTCTCGCGCCGATTCAAAGACTGTCGACGTCACGGTGGATGCGGGTTTGCTTCGCAACCTGCTCAAGCGGAGCGGCCGATTTCTCGCCCGCCCAGCACTTGAAGCCATGGAGATGGTGCTCGAGCCGAGCACACCCCATCAGGCCAGAGTCACCGTTCTTGCGGCGCTCACTTATCTGCTCGTTCCGATTGATCTGATCCCTGACCTTCTGCCAGTGGCTGGTTTCAGCGACGATCTGGTGGCACTCACCGCCTTGCTTGGACTGTGCAGGAATCACATCACTCCCGAAATCAGGCAGCGGGCTCAGCGCAGACTGGAGCGGTGGTTTCCATGATCAAATCCATGACCCCCTGGTCTCAAGAGCTGGAGGACGACCTCGGAGCACTGCTCAAGGACTGGCTCAAGAACCAAGGGCGAACGCAGGCCGACCTGCGGCGCAGCCTCCGGGCCTCATCCACACGCATGCCCGCCCTTCTTGAGAGTCTTCAACGGGATTACAGCCTTGGTGGCATGCCAAGACTTGCGGCCCACCTCTGCGCCATCGAAGCCGAGTGGGCGGATGGACAGCCTTCGGACTTCCTCAGCGAGGCTGTGAACACAGCCAGTGACTCTGCCGATCCATTCGGGCAGCTCGACCTACTGCTGCAGGAAATCCGCGATGACCGCGCCACCTGAGGGAAATCCCGGGCAAAGTGGAGTGAGATGAGCTGAGAACGATGCCCTCCCTGCACCGACGGCTTGCCGGCATCGGTTTGATGACGGCCCTTTCCGCCACCCTTCCCCAGGCCGTCCTGGCCCAATCAGAGGTTTGGCTTCTGGGCCCCAACAGCCGCACTGGTCCGCAAAGCACAGTTGTACCGACCGACTGCCTTGAGAACGCAGACGGCTCGATCACCTGCAACACCAAGATCGAGAACCCTCCCGGAGACACCCCCGCGAAGCCCTACTACAACCCCTTCAGCAGCAACTGAAGCGCATGCCCGAGTTCCGTCGCCAACGTCGAAGCTTCCTTCAGTGGGTTGATCAAGGCGAAAAGCAAGTCGCCATTCTTCTCACCGTGATCACAGCTGTGGTCATCGTTGCCGCCCTGGTTCAGCTCACGGTCAAAGTCACGCTGGCCCTGATCACCACCGACCAGGATGCGTACTGGCTCGGTGACGGACTGATCCGAGTGCTTGGAGATCTGCTGACTGTTCTGATCGCTTTGGAAGTGCTTCAGAACATCACCAGTTATCTGAGGCGACACGTTGTTCAAATTGAACTGGTTCTCGTCACCGCCTTGACCGCCGTGGCCCGCAAAGTGATCGTTCTCCCCGCAGGATCTGAGAACAAACCTCAGCTCCTGATCGGCCTGGGGATTTCATCCATCGCCTTGGCCGGCGCTTATTGGCTGGTTAAACGTTCGATGCGGCCGTGGGGATCAGCCCAGGGGCATCAGCCCAATACAGAGCCAACCAGGTCGTACCTGGATGGGGATCAGTCCTTTCCACCCGATGACGACGACCGGCCGGAAGCAAGAGCTGATCTCCAACACTGAGATCGACCAGCTGGTCAGGTTCAGCCAGTCGAAGAAGGGCGCTCCCCTTCAGCAAGGTCAACCATTCATGCTCTTTCTGCTCGTACCAAGAGCCTGCGGGAGTGCTTGAGCCGTTGGATTGGATTCTCACCAGCCTCCAATCCGGTCCGCTGCATAGAACGTTCTCCTGTTCCTCACCCGGAAGACAACCCACATCCGCCAGAAGGTTGGTCGTCGCCGTCGATGGAGCTTGCGGAGCAAACGATGTCTCTCCCCAACGGCGTCCAATATCGAATCCCCACGCTGAAGCCAAAGCCACAACTGCGTTGTGATCCGAGCAGGAAGCGAACTGTCTCCGAGAAGCAGGATCGCTCTCGAGGTGCTCAACGAGGGCATTCAGCGCCTTGACCTTCTTGAGAAACCGCTGCAGATCCGCTTCTGCCATGACATCCAAAGCAATCTCGTGATCCTGGCAACAGACGAAAAGACGGGGACACCACGAAAGTCAGGGGAACCTGACAGATTCGGTCATGACCGCCTCAAGTCGCACGCTCACGATCGGTGATCTGGAAGCAGGATTTTCAAGCTATTGCCAAGCCTTGCGTCGCCTTGTGTCTGAAGGGCGATCCATGACGGCCATTCAGCGCACCATCTGCTGGGACTATCTCCAACGCCTGCATCGATCGCTTCCGCAGAGCTATCGCTCCCCTGAGGATCTTGTGCTTCGCTACCAGCGCTCCCATCGGATCAATGACACCGCCTCGAAGGCAGACTGAGAATCCTCAAAGGGTTCCTGGCGATGCGAGCACTATTGATTGTCGCCGGATTATTGATCGCTCTTGTTTTGCCGGCACAGAGGGTCAGCGCCCTATCCACAGATGGCGCCCAGCTGTTTGATCTCCACTGCGCTGGATGTCATCCCAACGGTGGCAACATCATTCGCCGCGGCCGATCATTGAAATTGAAGGATCTATCGAAACGAGGCCTGGACAATCCAGAAGCGATTGCAACGATCGCCAGAGAGGGAATCGGCCAGATGAGCGGTTATGGCGATGCCCTCGGCGAGGGAAACGAGATCGTCGTGGGTGATTGGGTCTGGCTTCAAGCTCAGAACGCCTGGACCCAGGGATAAATATCCAGACGCGTCCAGATACCCTCGCGCCAATAGACATCAGCTTCCAGCAGCGCGCGAACCGCGGATTCACTCTTCATTTCGAACACTCCGAACACATGAGTGCTGCCCTCTGTAGGACCCAGAGTGATCAAGGTGCCGTCGTCCTTGAGACTTTGCAGTCGAGCAAGATGCTCATCCCGAAAAGGCACTCTTTTTTGAAGAGCATCTTCGCAGTACAGACCCCAGAGAACGAATCGAGCCATAGGTTGCTTGCCCAGTAGGTACAAAACCGATGCAAAGGATGGCACATGCTGCACATTAAGCGCTATGTTCAGTAAGTAGATGTTTTCAATCACCATGCTTACTGGTGCTGACCTGCTGAACAAAGTGAAGGAGCTGGGTGATGTCAGCAAGTCTGATCTCGTCCGTGCCTGCGGTTATGTGTCCAACAAGAAGGATGGTGGGGAGCGCCTCAACTTCACCGCCTTCTACGAAGCACTACTCGAAGCCAAGGGAGTGAATCTCGGCGCTACCGGCGTTGCTGGAATCGGCAAAGGCGGTCGCAAGCTTTCTTATGTCGCAACCGTTCAAGGCAACGGCAATCTGTTGATTGGCAAGGCTTATACAGCCATGCTTGATCTCAAGCCTGGTGATGAGTTCGAAATCAAGCTTGGTCGCAAGCAGATTCGCCTCGTTCCCGTTGGCGGAACTGACGAAGACGAAGAGTGATCATCAGCCGGCAGCCTCTCGAAGCTCCCGGCAGAATTCACCTGCTTCCGCCGCTGCGCAACCAGGTTGTGCAGCGGCGATTCTTTTAACGAGAGCACTGCCAATGATGGCCCCATCAGCACCCCACTCCCGCACCTGACGGACCTGATCAGCCCCTGAGATTCCAAACCCCACCGCAACAGGTCCTGCCTCCAATCCCTTCAACGAAAGCACCAGCTCTGCCACACGATCTTGAAGCGATGCACGTTCACCCGTTACTCCTGTAACACTGACGAGATACGTGAATCCGCGGCTGGATGTCGCGATCCTGCACCGACGATCTTCTGGAGTGGTGGGCGCCACAAGCAGAACCAGATCAAGGCCTTGCTGAGCAGCCAGCGGAGACAAACGTTCAGCCTCTTCCAAGGGAAGATCGGGCACCACCAGTCCTGTGACTCCTGCGGCTGCAGCCTCAGCGAAGAATTGTTCCGCACCACGGTTCAGCAGAGGATTGCTGTAGGTGAACAGCACCACCGGCATCGTCAGACGATCGCGCAAACCATGCAGCATGGTGAGCACGTTGGATGGCGTGGTGTTCTGTGCCAACGCCCGATAAGCAGCAGATTGAATCACCGGACCATCCGCCAGTGGATCGCTGTAAGGAATGCCTAGTTCCACCACATCAGCACCATTGGATTGAAGGCTGAGAAGGATTTCGGCCGTACTTTCGAGATTCGGATCTCCAGCCACGATGAAAGGCATCAGTGCGAGGCGCTGCTCACGAGCAGTCTTGGCGAAGACCTCAGCGATTCTTGACGAGGGCTGCATCGCAGAATCTGACAATGTGATGGCAGCGAGCCTACGAGTCGGAAGAAACCTTGTCTTGTGATTCCTCAGGCTTCTCACCAGAGACTGAGGCCAATAATGCCGCTTGCTCTTCAGGCGTCATCGCATCGAAACGCGCCTGCAACTGCTGATCCGTGAGAGCGTCGTACTCAGCTCTGTAATTGCGCCTTTGTTGCATGTAGGTCATTCGACCGGTGATGACCCGAAAGAGATAACTGCTTGTCCACAAAACAACCACAAGCACCAACAGAGCTTCTGCTGCGATACCCGCTGAAAATCCCTTCAGACCCAGTGCCTGAAATGCCGCGTATCCCAGGCCCCCGGCCACAAGCAGGGCGGCTCCCAGCGACAAAACTCCTGCTCGCGTCAAATCAAACGTCTCCTTGGCCGCTGAGTCGCAGATTGAGGAAGGGTGCAAACAGGATCAACCCCGGGAAGAAAAGAAAAACGAGTCCATAGATTCCCAGTCGCTCCAGCTTGCCCATCACCGTCCAGCGACGGTTCATCCAGAAATAAAGAAACAGCGGGATGACCACGAGATAAGCCGCTCCGAGGGCGCCGTAGGCACCGATCACCAGGAGAGTCTCCTGGGGAAAGGCATTCAGAAGCGTCTCAATCGTCACTGATGATTCCCGTCCTCAGGAGAATCTAGGATGCCGTATCGGAGCCAGTGGGTTTCCGGGGGCGTGGCGGAATCGGTAGACGCACGCGACTTAAAATCGTTTGGGATGAAAATCCTGTGGGGGTTCAAGTCCCCCCGCCCCCATCCGAGCTTCCTATTGCGCGGACAATCCCATGGGCAGTCTGTGAATCCCTCTCTACGTTCTGGGGCAAGGAATCAGACCACCGCATGACTACGTCCATAATCTCGACCGCTCAATTGGGCGAGGAGCCGATGGAGTTGGTTCGATCCCGGGAGAGGGATGCGGGTCTGAAGCCATGGGACCTCTGGGGGACCTATCTCAGTGATCGCCAGTGGGGAACGGTCCGTGAAGATTATTCGGACGATGGCAACGCCTGGAACTCTTTTCCCTTCGATCACAGCCATCTACGAACCTATCGCTGGGGTGAGGATGGCCTTCTCGGTCTGAGCGATGAAAACGGTCTGCTCTGCTTCGCTCCCGTGCTTTGGAACGGGAAAGATCCTGTGCTCAAGGAACGCTTGTTCGGTCTGGGAAACCCTGAAGGCAATCACGGGGAAGACCTCAAAGACACGATGTATCACCAGGCGGGCACACCCACATGCAGCTACGCCAAGGCCCTGTACCGCTATCCGCAGGATCGCTTTCCCTACGAACGGCTGCGCGATGAGAACCGACGCCGCAGCCGGGATGAGACTGAATTCGAGTTGGTCGACACCGGAATTTTTTCTGGAAACCGCTTCTTCGATCTGGACGTTGAATACGCCAAGGTCTCGCCAGAGGATCTACTGATCCGCCTCACGGTGACCAACCAGGGACCAGAGGCAGCGGATCTTCATCTGCTTCCCAGTCTCTGGTTCCGCAACACCTGGGACTGGGGTGATGAAAACAGCGCACATCCACGGATTCGTCTTGCAGACGGCGTGGTCGTCAGCGACGCATTGAAAGAGTTGGCGTCGTACAACCTCAGCTGCAGCGAGCAGGGCACCTGGCTGTTCACGGAGAACGAAACCAACACCGAGCGCCTTTACAACCAACCGCTTCGCCAGCCCTATGTGAAGGATGCCTTTCACCGGTATCTGATCGAAGGGCAAACAGACGCCGTGAACCCGATCGGCGAGGGCAGCAAAGCAGCGCTTCATCTCCAACGCCGTCTTGAACCAGGCGAGGTCTGGCAGGTGAATCTTCGCCTCTGCCGACATGACCATCACGGAGCGAAGGCTCCAGACCCGATGGAGTCCAGTCAGGTCGAAGCCGTCCTGAGCCAGCGTCGACAGGACTGGGAGGATCACCTGCAGTGGGTGGCACCGGGCCTGGGTACGGAAGACCGAGCGATCCACGCCGCGGCGGCGGCCGGGTTGTTCTGGTGCCGCAAGTTTTACAACTGGTATGTCGCCCGATGGTTGCGCGGCGACAGCAACTCTCTGAGACCACCGGAAAGCCGTTGGCACACCGAGAACGCTTACTGGAGCACTCTGCGAGCCCGCAACATCATCTCGATGCCGGACTGTTGGGAATATCCCTACTTCTGTCAGTGGGATCTCATGGTTCACGCCGTGGCCTTCGCAGAACTCGACCCCGGCGAAGCAAAGCGTCAGGCCCGCATGCTTCGCCAGGCGAGCGTGACAGCCAACAACGGGCAGTCCCCCGCCTACGAATGGGCCTTATCCGATGCCAATCCACCGATCGGAGCCTGGGCCAGCCTGCGCATTTTCCAGATCTCCAAGCGCACCCATGGGCAAAAGGACTACCCCTTTCTTCGCGCCAGCCTGCGGGAGCTTCTGCTCGAATACGGCTGGTGGGCCAACCGCACGGATCGCAACGGGGACAGCCTGTTCGAAGGCGGCTTCCTCGGGCTCGACAACATCGCCATCTTCGATCGCCGTTATCCCCTGAAAGACGGCAGTCGGATCGAGCAATCCGATGGCACAGCCTGGATGGGCATGCTCAGTCTCAACATGCTGGAGGCCTGTGTTCTGCTAGCGAGTGATCGAGAGGAGTACAAAGGCTTATGTGAACGCTTTGTCAGCGACTTCAGTCGGCTGACCTATGCCCTGAACAGTCCTTCAGGGCGTGGATTCGTGAATTGGGACGAAGCGGATGGGTTCTATTACGACGTGCTGAAACGGCCGGACGGGAGCTCCGATTACCTGCGCACCCGCTCTCTCAGCGGACTGATCCCATTGCTGGCGATCGCCACCTTTGACGCCCAGACGGTGGATTCAATTCCAGCCCTGGATGTGCGCAGCTACCTCAATGAGTTAGGGAAGGAACGCGGAGCCCCATTTGATGCGATCCCGCACCTCGGCACATGGCACCGGGACAGGGTTCTGTTTTCAATCGTGCCTCCCAACCGCCTGCGGCGAATTCTGACGAGAGTGTTCGATGAACAGGAGTTCCTGTCTCCCTACGGCATTCGCAGCCTCTCGAAGGTTTACGAAAACAATCCATATTCATATCAGCAGGGAGATGACTACGCCACGATCAGCTACAGCCCGGCCGACAGCCCAGTTGCCATGTTTGGAGGTAACTCCAACTGGCGGGGCCCCATCTGGATGCCGATCAACTACCTACTGATCGAAGCCCTTCAGAAATTCGGCCATTTCTTCGGCGACGATTTCAAAATGGAATTCCCGACAGGGTCCGGCAGGGAACTGAACCTCTGGCAGATTTCCCTTGAGTTGGAACAACGCCTGATCGGCATCTTCCGCCGCGATGCCGACGGACGACGAGCCTTCAATGGCACTGTTGAACAGTTTCAGCAGAACCCTCTGTGGCGTGATCTCTTCCTGTTCAATGAATATTTCCATGGCTGCAGCGGCGCGGGCGTCGGAGCCAGTCATCAAACAGGGTGGAGCGCCATTATCGCCAAGATGATCACGCAGCTGAATCGTTGGCAGACCTAATCCCCTCCAGGCGGTGCGGCTCAGCACGCATCTCCTGACGTCATCGGAAGCCTTACCTACCGTTCAGGAAGTGCTTTAAGTACCACCGATGGATTTTGCCACCTGCTCCGCGCAGCGTCAGACGCCGATGGAGCCCAAAGGCGATCACTTCAACGTGGTGATCATCGGCAGTGGTGCTGGTGGCGGTTCTCTAGCGCGGGCCCTGGCCGATTCAGGCCATTCGATTCTGATCCTGGAGCGAGGTGGCTGGCTGCCCCGAGAACCTCAGAACTGGGACCCTGTGGAAGTTTTTCAGAAGGATCGCTACGTCTCAACCGATCCCTGGCTCGACAAGAACGGAAAAGAATTTCAACCCGGAAGTCATTACTTCGTCGGTGGTGCCTCAAAGATGTACGGAGCGGCCCACTTCCGCCTTCGGGAGCGGGATTTTGAATCAGTGATTCACGTTGATGGTGAGTCACCGGAATGGCCCCTCAAATACGACGTCTTCGAGCCCTACTACCGCAAAGCCGAAGAGTGGTATCACGTGCATGGCGAGCGAGGTGAAGATCCCACCGAGCCACCGGCGTCCTCGCCTTACCCCTACGCACCGATCAGCCACGAGCCGCGGATGCAGAAACTGGTGACTGATCTGCGCTCCGCTGGTCTTCATCCCTTCCATGCACCAACCGGCGTGGCCATGAATGAGCTGGACCCAGCCTTCAGCGCCTGTGTGCGATGCAACCGCTGCGACGGTTTCCCCTGTCTCGTGCACGCCAAAGGCGACGCCGAAGTGATGGGTGTGCGTCCAGCCCTGGATCACGACAACGTTTTTCTGCTGACCGAAGCGGAAGTCTGCAAGCTCAAGACCGACGCCAGCGGACGTGAGATCACCGAAGTTGTTGTGAATCACCGTGGTGAAGAGCGCCGCTTCCGCGGAGACATTGTGGTGATTTCAGCTGGAGCGGCGAACTCTGCCCGACTGTTGCTGATGTCAGCCAATGATGCCCACCCCAAGGGACTGGCCAACAGCTCCGAACAGGTGGGAAGGAATTATATGTTCCACAACTGCAAGGCCGTTGTAGCCCTCGCCCATGAACCAAACACCACAATCTTCCAGAAGACTGTTGCGGTGAACGACTGGTATTTCGGTGATAACGCCTTCGACTACCCGATGGGCAATGTGCAGATGACCGGCAAGACGAACGGAGCCATGATCAAGGGTTACAAGCCTCGTTTAACGGCTCTCGCTCCCACCTGGAGCATGGATCGTATCGCTGAGCATTCGCTTGATTTCTGGCTGCAAACGGAAGACCTGCCGCGCCCCGAGAATCGGGTCACCGTGGATGCCAACGGCCAGATCAAGCTGAGCTACACCATGACCAACAACCGGGCATCCCAGGAGCTGATCAACAGGCTGGAAGGTCTTCTCGACAAGCTTTACCTGCAGAACCACCTGGCTGAGCGTCAGGTGTACTTCGCCTCATCTATGGATATCGCGGCTGTCGGTCACCAGATGGGGACCTGCCGCTTCGGCACAGATCCCACCAAATCAGTGCTGGATCTCAACTGCCGCACCCATGAAGTGGACAATCTTTATGTTGTGGATACAAGTTTCTTCCCCAGCAGCTCGGCAGTGAATCCATCACTCACCGCGATTGCCAATGCCATCCGCGTGGGGGATCACCTCAAGGAACGGCTGGGCTAACTAGCCCAGCAGTGCCTGCACTTTGGGTGCAACGATCGCCAGGTCCACACTGAAAGGACCAGCTCCGGCGGTGATCAGCACTGCGCACATCACCACATACATGGCGGCTTTTTCCCAACTCGGAGGGTCGCCCACACCCATGGGTCCTACATAATCACCCTCAGGAATCTGAAAGGGATCTGGGGCAATGAAGGGAAATCCATTCTTGATCTCCAACACCACGGCATAAAGCATCGAAACAGCGATCGCCAAGGCGGCGAGCGGCGTGAGAAGGCCGATGATCAAAGCAATCCCTCCGGCCCACATCGAAAAAGCCGAGAGGAAGCAGAGCCATGCCGGAGTTTTCATGGCTGCAGCCCAGATGCTGAGGTTGCTTAACTTTGGCCAGCCGTGGCGAATGAACACCACCCCAGTGAACACACGCAGCAAAAGCAACCCACCAACAGCGGGTCCGGTGGGCGCAGCGGGGAGAATCAGAGAGATGAGATCCAACGGACAGAACGCATTTATCGAACGCTAGAAAGCGAGCTGAATCTGAACGTTAAGGATTGTCTTAAGACTCGATCCAGAGTCGATGACCATCAGGATCACTCACCAATCGGCCATGACCAGCATCCGGATCGCGAACAAGGATTTGCGCGTACAACGCATCCTGAGGCTGCAGGGAAGCCGCTGTTGGCTGGCAAGGCTCCGGGTGGAGATAACGAAGGAACTCCACCCCACAGGGGCTGGAGCCACTCACGCCGTGAATCGCAACCCTGGCATCCATTAATCCATCCAATCGCTCCTGTTCAAGCCCCTGATTGAGCGTGGCGTAACGCAGCTTGAGCCTCAGATCACAGCTATAGAACGCAAGGCTGAGGTCGCTGTCACTGATGGCGATCGCTGTGTGATCAAGCCCTTGAAAAAGCGGAGGATCAGACTGATGCCAACGGGGATGGCCCAGTTCGGGGGGAAACCACAACAGTTCCATGGCGTGGCCGGCCGCGTTCCTGAACTTCCATGCCGCCACTCCGTTGGGGAGCCACTGGGGGGACTCGGAGATGGGCGTCACCATCGGCATCAAACAGGCAGCCGCACGGTTCATGTCACTCACCACAATGGCCACGTGCTGAAACCACAAGGTATTGGCAGGCCCAGGTTGTAACGACCTTGCGGGAGGACACCCCGCGAACGTGATGGTGTCAAGACGCTCCGAGCCGAGACGATGGTGATGCACGGTTGCCTGTCCTTCATTGATGCCAAACCGACGTTGAAGCGCTGCCCCATCGAGCATGGTGCTGCCGTGGTCAGTCACGCCCAGGGTGCTGAACAGCGGATCAAGAGCATGCGGATCTGGTAGAGAGAACGCCACTCCTTCCACCGCAGGCATAGGTCGGATGGAGTCAGTCATGACCAGACAAAAGGCTTTAAATGCGTCTTAGCGCGTTCTGGACGACGCAACACAACACAGCAATCCATATGAAAACCAGCTATCCAATGAATGTCTTTCACCGATACCCATGACCAACCAGGTCCCCAAGGCCATGACATCCCTTTGTCTTCGCGACAAAGTGATCGTTGTCACCGGCGGCAATTCCGGAATCGGCAAGTCGATCGTTGAGGCGGTTGGCGGCCTGGGCGCGAAAGTAGTGATCGATTACCGCTCTCATCCCGAACGCACCGAAGAGCTGATCGAAGAAATCGGCGAGCTGGGCGGTCAAGCCATTGGTGTTCAGGCCGACGTGGCCAAGCTGGATGATCTTCAACGGCTGATCGACACTGCGGTGAAAACGTTCGGGAAGATCGACGTGATGGTGAACAACGCGGGAATCGAAACCCGCACCTCGATCCTCGACACCACTCCGGAGGACTACGACAAAGTGATGAATGTGAACCTCCGTGGCGTGTTCTTCGCCACACAGTTCGCAGCCAAACAAATGATCGCCCAAGGCAGCGGCGGCAGGATCATCAACATCTCATCGGTTCACGAGGACTGGCCGATGCCCGACAACACGCCCTACTGCGTGGCCAAAGGCGGAGTGCGCATGCTCACCCGCACCGCCGGGGTGGAACTGGCCGGTAAGGGAGTCTCGATTGTGAATGTGGGTCCTGGAGCCGTGGCCACGCCAATCAACGACTCCACGATCAACAATCCTGAGCTTTTGGCCAAGCTCAATGCAGCGATTCCCATGGGGCGCATGGCTCAGCCTGAAGAAATCGCCTCCGTGGTGGCATTTCTGGCCAGCAATGGAGCCAGCTACATGACCGCCACCAGCGTGTTTGCTGACGGCGGCATCATGATGAGCAGTCCTGGGCTCTGAGCGCAAAACAGTCCACACCGGCGCGAGCGATGGCCGTGTCCTGATCAGGAGTCATCCCGGACACGCCAATCGCCCCCACCACAACTCCCTGGGAGCGCAGCACAAGACCACCAGCCATCAGAGCGCAAGGCTGGTGGAGAACCCCCTGCAGCGAGAGCAAGGCCAGACGCCCGGATGCGATGGCCTGCTCGGCAGCGGCGCTGTCGTTTCCTGTCAAAGCCGACGTCCGCGCTTTGGCTGTGGCCGCTTCAACGCTCGCCGCTGATGCGCCATCGACCCGACTGAAACGGATCAGCAGTCCAGCCCCATCCACCACTGCAATCGACACCTGCGACGCAGAGCGTTCAGCCGCCTGGAGCGCGGAGGAGACAATCGCCTCGGCATCAGCGAGGTCCAGGCAAGGAATCATCTGCATTGATTCAGGTCCACTGAATGGCCATCTTCCAGAGATGCCCTTCCAATTCCACACCTGCAGCCAGGGCCTCTAAGGCATCCGCAGAGAGCTTCAGCGTGGCTGAGGCCTGATGCAAAAGAATGTCGACGCCTGTGAATTGAAAGCCCATCCCAGCCCCCATGGCAGCGATGTCATTAAGGCATGCGGCGGAGTGGAACTGTTTCAGCAGGTCGGCATCACCTTTCACCTTGCTGAGAAACGCTTCAAGTTGAGGATTACTGGTCATTGGAGTTCAGAAATGGGTCAGGGCAGGGCTGGGTGCTGAAGGCCCCTGGTGTTGACGTGGATGGAATACACGGTGTCCCAACTGCACAGAAACAGTCGGTTGCCATGAACACCGCCAAAACAGAGATTGCTGACGAGGTGCGGCGTGGCAATGCGTCCCAGCAGAGTTCCGTCGGGAGCGATGCAGTGCACACCATTGCCTGCGCTGCTCCAGACATTGCCGACCTCATCCACACGAATGCCATCGGCATTGCCGTTATTCACCCGGTGGAAATCCCGTCGTCCTTCGAGTTGCCGGCCACCCTCAACAACATCAAACACGTGAATCAGTCGATCGGCAACGGGATCGTCCGGGGCTCCGGTATCGACGACGTACAACAGGGACTCATCCGGCGAAAAGGCCAGACCATTCGGACCAGACACTTCATCTGGGGTGGTCATGGCTTGCAATGAGCCATCCGCTGGGTCAAAGCGGTAAACCACAGGAGCTTGCAACGAAGACCGCCGACCGCCCTCGTAATCATTGACAAGCCCATACACCGGATCACTAAACCAGATGGTGCCGTCCCGTTTCACCACCACATCATTGGGTGTATTGAGAGACTTTCCCTGATGGGAGTCCACCAACAACGTCACTCTGCCGTTGTGCTCGGTTCGCAA
Source organism: Synechococcus sp. MEDNS5 (assembly GCF_014279875.1). Taxonomy (NCBI): domain Bacteria; kingdom Bacillati; phylum Cyanobacteriota; class Cyanophyceae; order Synechococcales; family Synechococcaceae; genus Synechococcus; species Synechococcus sp. MEDNS5. The sequence goes on along the minus strand of NZ_CP047952.1, from coordinate 749,019 downwards.
CACGGCACGATCGCGGTGGCTGCATGTCAGCAAACGTCCTTGACGATCCCGCGTCTGACCATTCGGGAATCCTGCACTGTGGCGGAACACGCTCAATCCATGCACCTCATCCCAAGCAAGAATTCGGTCGTTGGGGATATCGGAAACCAAAAGTCGCTGCTGATCACCAAGCCACACAGGACCTTCAAGCCATCGGCAACCATCAAACAGACGTTCCAACTGGGCATTGAACAAGACCAGAGAACTGAATCGAGGATCCAGCTCCTCAAGCCTTGTTTCAACGAAATCGCTTCGATAAACGTTCATCGCAGCCATCGGTTGTCTCAGCTGAATGACCCTGGAGGGAGATTGCGCCAGGCATCGTCATTGCGCTGGATCACCAGCTGCACGCAAGGTTCATCGCCAACCTGTTCAGACAGATGGCCAAAACGGCCATCGGATGTCATCACGCAGCCCTGATCCCCCCCATAGGAGTACTCACCAGCTTTCATCACAACCCGCTGACCATCCATGCTGGTGACAGCCCAGGCTCCGCGCAGGATGTAGATCCACTTGGGGTCAGGGTTTTCATGCCAATCAGCTGTCCAACCCACGGGCAGATACGTCACGAACGCATTGCCGTCCTTGATCAGATCGCGTGAGAACTGCGGTGAGTTCCGAGGTCCGAGCCGGCCGAGCTTGAACTCACTGATGGTGCAGAGCTGATGACGACTCATGCCCTCAGCATCCGTCCAGAGATGCCAATACTGCTCTGCGTCAGGAGTCTGGATCTGGGGGTCGCCCATGGAATGAGGTGTACGCCTGAACGAACCCTATTCAGTTCGTCTGCGCTTGCCTATCGACTTGCACCGACCAGCTCAAAGTTTCACCGGCATGGAACAGAACCGGCCATTCACTGGCTTCGAGCCCAGCATCTCTGAGCTGTATCGATGGTGTCGACTCGAGGCGCCTGGGAACGGTCTGTGCCCGTTTCACAAGTGTGAGGTTTTCCTGATTCAGGGGAAGACCGTAGAACCTGGGCCCATGCTCACTGGCAAACCCCTGAAGATGCTCAAGAGCCCCCTCCTGCTCGAAGACAGCGGCATAGCTTTCAAGCGCATGCACCGCATTGAAGATGCCGGCACATCCGCAGGCTGATTCCTTGCCGGAACGGGGATGGGGAGCTGAATCGGTACCGAGGAAGAAACAGGGCAGACCACTGGTTGCCGCCTTCACCAAAGCGCGTCGGTGGCACTCCCTTTTCACAACCGGAAGGCAATAGAAGTCGCTGCGTAGGCCACCCATGAACATCGCGTTGCGGTTGAGATGCAGATGGTGCGGGGTGATGGTGGCTGCGATGCGGGAATCACCGGCGAGGCTTGCGCTGCGGATGAAATCGACCGCCTGCTCCGTGGTGATGTGCTCCAGCACGATGCGCAAAGCTGGATAACGCTCGCGCAGGGGGATCAGATGGGTTTCGATGAATGCTGCTTCCCGATCAAACACATCCACATCAGCATCGGTGACCTCGCCATGGATGAGCAGAGGCATGTCGATGGCCTCCATTCGCTCCAGCAGCTTGGTGATCTTGGAGAGATCGCTCACACCAGCAGCTGAATTGGTCGTGGCATTGGCTGGGTAGAGCTTGGCTGCGGTGAACACGCCCTCAGTGAAACCACGCTCAAGCTCGAAAGGATCCAGGTGATCGGTGAGATAGGCCGTCATCAGCGGCTGGAACCGCGTGTCCTCTGAAACTGCCTTCAGAATTCTGTCCCGGTAAGCGCTCGCCTGATCCACCGTGGTCACGGGTGGTTTCAGGTTGGGCATCACAATCGCCCTGGCAAACACCCTGGCTGTCGCAGGAGCAACAGCTCTGAGCATGGCTCCATCCCGAAGGTGCACATGCCAATCGTCAGGACGGCGAAGCACCAGACGGCTGGGACTGTCCTGCAATGGTCAGACCTCCTGAAGAACGGGAAGCTCGCCGACTGCTCGGCGGAGAATCTCTTCGCGATCCTCGCTCACGTGGTGCTCGGGAAGAAGCTCAAGAAGCTTCAGCTTCTCGAGACGGGTGCGTGTGGCTGACCCGGCAATAACCACAAGGTAAACAGAACGGCCGACTTCCACAGCCTCCTTGATGGCATTCTCCAACGCCAATGATGCCGTCACTCCCAGGTGGGAGACTTCGCTCAGGTCAAACAGAACAGCGTCGCAGTCTTCGATGGCGTTGTGTTCACGACTGATCGTCTTGGCGACACCAAAAATCATCGGGCCGGTGAGCTGGAAGAGCAAAAGGCGCCCTGAGGCCTGATCGAGTAAGGCCTGCTCCTGCTCTGGAAGTTCAACGTCATCATCGGTCGTGGTGATGGTCTTCACCCCCTTGGCCTGAAGTGCTGTCATCCGCTCGATCGTGAGCACATTCGCCACGAAAACCCCAATGAACACAGCCCAGATCAAATCAACCAAAACAGTGAGGGCGATCACGCCATAAGTGATGCAGGCTGCCTTGATGGATAGATGATGCGCCCGCTTGAGAAAGCTCCAGTCGATGATGTCGAAACCGACCTTGAGGGCGATGCCCGCGAGAACGGCCAACGGGATCCGAGAGGCCCATGGGGCCGCAAGCAGGATCACCAGCATCAGAATCAATGAACGAAAGATGCCCGAGAGGGCAGATCGTCCACCGGCCTGAATATTCACAACGGTCCCCATCGTTGCGCCAGCGCCCGGGAGGCCACCGAAAAGCCCAGACATCACATTGCCAAGCCCTTGACCAATCAATTCTTTATTGGAGTCGTGCTCTGTGCGGGTGAGGCTGTCAGCCACAACAGAGGTAAGCAGTGCATCGATACAGCCGAGCATGCCCAGAACCGCACCGTTCACCACCATCAGGCGGATCTGATCGGTGGAGAACGTCGGAACCTGAAAGGTGGGGAACTCAGCGGTGAAGGTCCCGATTCGACGGAGTTCCACAGCTCCGAAGACCGTTAACGACAGCAACGTGCCGATCACCAGTGCCAGCAGCTGGGGAGGGCAGAATCGCTTCCACTGTTCAGGAGTTAACCAGAGAATCAGCAGTGTGATCACAGCGAGTCCGAGCTCAAGCGGCTGAATCCCTGCCGCGAGCTCAGGAAGACTGCTCAGTGTTCCGATCACGCCCCCACTCGGACTGTTCTGTCCGAGAAAAGGAGCGAGCTGAAGAATCACCAGGATCACTCCGATTCCGGACATGAACCCGGAAATCACGGTGTAGGGCATCATCGTGATGTACCGCCCTAGTCGGAAGAATCCGAACAGGATCTGGAACACACCCGCCAGAACCACCACGGTGAAGGCCATTGCCAGAGCGGTTCCCCGATCAGGAATCTGGCTCGTGAAGCTCAGGATCACAGCGGTGAACACCACCGTCATCGGACCTGTGGGCTCGGAGATCAGTGTGGGAGTCCCCCCGAACAGGGAGGCCATCAAGCCGATGATCACGGCGCCCCATAAACCAGCAGCAGCGCCCGCCCCGGAGGCCACGCCGAAGGCCAGTGCCATGGGGAGAGCCACCACAGCAGCCGTCAGTCCTCCGAAGAAGTCCCCAGGGATGTTGCGGGTGCTGATGTGATTCAGAAACACGGCGTTGCGGGCCAATGGTGGCGGAATGCTAAGTCCCGCCAAGGGAATCGGACTGATAGGGGCTGATGGTCGAGAGCGCACAATGAGGTCTGGCTTCTGATCGCGATGCCTCCGTTTCTGTCAGCATTTCTGGAAGTTCTGATCGGAATCGCCCTGCTCTTCGGTGGAGGTGAGTTCTTCGTGCAGGGTGCGGTGACCCTGTCGCTGATCTTCGGCATTCCCCAGCTGGTGATTGGACTCACAGTCGTGTCATTGGGCACCAGTGCACCGGAATTATTCGTGAGCTTGAGCTCGGTGACACAGGGATTTGACGCCCTTGCCGTGAGCAACGTTGTGGGCAGCAACATTTTTAATGTGATGGTGGTGCTGGGCAGCAGTGCCCTGGTGACGCCTCTTCGGGTGGAGAGCCGACTTGTGCGAAGGGATGTCCCCCTCCTGATTGCCGTCTCGGCTGCAGTTTGGGGAATGGCCTCAGCAGGACGAGTGACCTGGCAGGCGGGGCTCGCTCTGCTTCTGGCACTGGTGATCAATTCGGTCTGGGAAATCCGCACGGCACGGGAAGAACCCGATGATGTGGGTGAGGCCGAACCCGAAGTGAATCCGGATCAGGGCAAACGCGGCGTCACCCGTGCCCTGGGTCTGCTACTGATCGGGATCCTCCTCCTTGGCGTTGGATCACGTGTTCTGGTGCATGGAGCCAGTGCGGCGGCCGCATTTTTGGGAGTGAGTCAGGCCGTGATCGGGCTGACCATCGTGTCGGCAGGCACCTCCATGCCGGAGCTGATCACCTCACTGGTCGCAGCCGTGAAGGGGAGAACGGATCTGGCGATCGGTAATGTGGTGGGGAGCAATCTGCTCAATCAGCTGTTGGTGCTGGGTGCCAGTGCCGTGGCTGCCGCCGGTGGAGCAGGGCTGCAGGTCAGCCCACTCTTGATTCAGCGGGATCTGCCGGTGATGGTGTTGGCCGCCCTGGCCTGCCTTCCGATTTTCTGGACCCGAGGCCGAATCACCCGTCTGGAAGGGGGGATTCTGGTGGCGCTGTACGTCTTTTATGTGATCGACCAGGTGCTCCCACGCACCTTGCCCACCTGGCAGGACGAATTCCGAATCGTGATGCTGTGTCTGGTCCTGCCTGCCGTCATTGTCGTGATAAGCGTTCAGGCTGGGTTGTATTGGCGACAGCTCAAGCGCAAACAAAAACAACGCGATTTGCCTTCGAGGTAATCGGCAACACAACGGTTGCGTCGGCATCCCCACACCGATCGGTGCATTCGTTCACGAAAGGATGACTGCTGCCTGAATGCTGTCCATCCTTAAAGAGCGTCGCTCCGCTTGCCGATGCTCGAGTTGCTCCCACCACTCAACGATAAAAATCTTCCCTGGCTGGATGTCATCCATCCAATCGTTGTTCACTTCGTGATCGCCATGGCGTTGATCACCGTTGTTTTCGACGTTTTGGGTGTGGTGACACGTCGCCGCAACCTTTTCGAGGTGAGTTTCTGGAACCTTGTTGTGGCCACCGTGGCCATTTTTGTGGCCATCATCTTCGGCCAAATCGAAGCCGGTCTGGCGATGCCTTACGGGGCCTCCAGAGACATTCTCAATTACCACAGCACCATCGGCTGGTCGCTAGCTGGCGTTCTTGGACTGCTCACAGGATGGCGCTACGTGGTGAGGCAGAAAGACCCAACAGCACTGCCCTCGGGATTCCTGGTGATTGATGGCGTGCTGGCCACGCTTGTGTTCTGCCAGGTGTATCTGGGCGACAAGCTCGTGTGGGTCTATGGGCTTCACACCGTGCCCGTGGTGGAAGCGATTCGCAGCGGAGCCGTCTCATGAGCATCGCCACCAGTCATTCGCTGATCGCCATCCCCTCACCGATCAACGACATCATTGACCAACTTGGCGCCAACGATCTTCCTTACGCCATTCCAATTCACCCCAATCTTGTTCACTTCACGATTGGGCTGTTTGCCATCGGCATCGCCTTTGACTTTGCAGGTGCTTTCTATCCCCTCGAGAAAAGGATCTTCCGGTTTCTGGCCCTGCCTGTCACCCGCACAGGATTCCACGATGTGGGCTGGTACAACGTGTTGGCTTGCAGTGTGATCACCTTTTTCACGGTGGCCGCAGGCTTCTACGAAATGCTCCTGGCGGTTCCTCTGCCAGGAATTCGCAGTGTGATCGGCCAGAACGCCATCGACACCATGCTTTGGCATGCCATTGGCGGAGTTGCTTTACTCCTGATCATCGTGGCGATGACGATCTGGCGTGGTTACCAGCGCTTCGTATGGAGAAAAGATCTCGGCCGTCAGGTGACCTGGCTCTATCTGGCAAGCGGGGCATTCGTTCTGATTGTGATGGGTGTGCACGGAAGCCTCGGGGCCTGGCTCGCCAGCGAATTTGGCGTGCACATCACAGCTGACCAACTGATTGCCGCAGGCGCTGATCTCAAGGAGGTGCTCCCATGACCACATCAACGGATCGGAAAGGGCCGAACATCAAGGCCATCGTGATCATCTCCATCGGGGTTGCTCTCAACACGGCTCTGGCAGCGCAGATGGCCCAGTGGTCCTACAGCTGGTTCCCTCCCCAGGCCTCCAGTGCCGCGCCTTACGTGGATGACCTCTTCGCCCTGGAAACGGCCATTGGCTCCTTTCTTTGGTTCGGCCTCACCGCTGTGATCGCCTGGACGCTTTTGTTCAATCGGGCACCCAAGTACGACGAGAGCTACGGCGAACCGATTGAAGGCAACAACCGACTCGAAATCACCTGGACGATCATTCCAACCGTGATCGTGTTCGCGATTGCCATCTATTCCATGCAGGTCAACGACAAGCTCGATGCACTTGGCCCTAAGCACAAGTACGCCATCGGCAGTGACCCCATTGCCGTTGCCGAAGTGGATCCACGAGCAACGGTAGGACCGATCGATGTGATTTCACGCCAATGGAGCTGGGAATTCATCTACCCCGATGGAATAAGAAGTTCCGAGCTTCACCTGCCTGTTGATCAACGCGTTAATTTCCGATTGATTAGCGAAGATGTAAATCACAGCTTTTACGTTCCGGCCTTTCGACTGAAGCAAGACATCATTCCAGGCAGTGTGATCTCCTACAGCCTGACACCAACAAAGCAGGGGCGATTTCGGCTCAGGGACGCCATGTTCAGTGGCACTTACTTCTCTCAGAACCAAACGGACGTGATTGTTGAGTCGGAAGACTCTTACAGCCAATGGCTAGCAGCAACAGCGAAACAACCATTGCAGCCTGGCCTGAGCCCTGGCAATGAGCTCTACGCAAAACGACTGGCCAACGGGAACAAAGGATGGGCGACCGTCCCTCCAGCAGCACCACCGATGGTGAATGACCCCGGTGACGCTTCGATCCCCCACGACGCCTGAGATTCATGACATCCACCAATTTCGATCCACGCATCCTCAAGGCGCCGCACCCAGTGCCCGGGGCCCCAGACAACTGGAAGCGCTTTTTCAGCTTCAACACCGATGCCAAGGTGATTGGCATTCAGTACATCGCCACCTCGTTGCTTTTCCTGCTCGTCGGCGGGCTCCTGGCCATGGTGATGCGAGGTGAACTGATCACTCCACCAGCTGATCTTGTCGACCCCAGCGTCTACAACGGTCTTTACACAATGCACGGAACAGTGATGCTGTTCCTCTTTCTTTTCCCGGTTCTGAATGGTCTCAACAATCTGTTGATTCCCACGATGATCGGTGCTCCCGACATGGCCTTTCCTCGGCTCAATGCAGCAGCGTTCTGGCTTGTGCCAGTGTTTGCTCTGCTGCTGATGGCAAGCTTCTTCATCCCAGGTGGACCGGCTCAGGCTGGCTGGTGGTCCTATCCACCAATCAGCATCCAGAATCCTCTCAACAACTTCGTTAATGGGGAACAACTCTGGTTGCTTGCCGTAGCACTTTCTGGGGTGTCATCCATCTTCGGCGCAATCAATTTCGTCACCACAATCATCAGGATGCGTGCCCCAGGCATGGGCTTCTTCAAGATGCCTCTGTATTGCTGGACAGCATGGGGAGCCCAGACGATTCAGCTGATCGGCCTCCCATCACTGACTGGTGGCGCCATCATGTTGCTGTTTGATCTCAGCTTTGGAACAAGCTTCTTCCGTCCCGAAGGCGGCGGAGATCCTGTTCTTTACCAGCACTTTTTCTGGTTCTATTCACACCCAGCGGTGTATGTGATGGTGCTTCCTGTATTCGGCATCTTCTCTGAAGTCTTCACCTGCTACGCGCGCAAACCACTGTTTGGCTACAAGTTTGTGGCTTTGGCCTCATTTGGAATCGTGTTTCTGTCACTGATCGTGTGGGTTCACCACATGTTCTATACGGGCACCCCGAACTGGATGCGCGTCCTCTTCATGTTCACCACCATGACCATCGCAGTCCCTACCGGGGTGAAGGTCTTTGCATGGGTGGCCACGCTTTGGGGAGGAAAGCTTCGTCTGACCACTCCCATGCTCTTCTGCCTGGGCGGACTGCTGAATTTTATTTTCGCTGGCATCACTGGCGTGATGCTTGGAACCATACCCATCGATATCCACGTGGGGAACACTTACTTTGTGGTGGCACACTTCCACTATGTGATCTTCAACGCCATTGTTTTAGGCGTGTTCGCCGCCGTTTATCACTGGTTCCCGAAATTTACTGGTCACATGTATTACGAAGGTCTGGGAAAGGTTCACTTTGCCCTCACCTTCATCGGATGCACTCTCAACTGGTTGCCGCTCCACTGGGCGGGCTTGCTCGGCATGCCCAGACGGGTCGCGTCCTACGACCCTGAATTCGCCATTTGGAACGTCCTCGCCAGCATCGGCGCCTTTCTTCTGGGAGTTGCTTCGATTCCCTTCATTCTGAACATGGTGAGCTCCTGGGCACGAGGTCCTAAAGCGCCCCCAAATCCATGGGGAGCCATCGGCTTGGAATGGCTTCTGCCGTCACCACCTCCGGCAGAGAACTTTGAGGACGATGTTCCAACCGTTCTCAACAACCCCTATGGCTACGGGCTGCATGAGCCCTTTGTGGCCGACGAGGAGTTTTACATCCGACGCGCCCAGGAGGCCTGACTCATGACCAGCTTGGATTCATCCCAACAACTCAATCACACGCCGGGTCACATCAAGCATTCCGGCCACAACCTTACGGGGTTTATCATTTTCCTCTGCTCCGAAAGCATCATCTTTCTGGCATTTTTTGCAGGATTTACGCTGTTTAAAATCACGTCCCCTGAATGGCTTCCTCCAGGTGTAGAGGGCCTGGAAGTGAGGATGCCGCTCATCAACACAATTGTGCTGGTGAGCTCGAGCTTTGTGGCCTACTTTGCCGAGCGCTACCTCCACAAAGGCAACTTGTGGGGCTTCCGAATCGTGTGGTTCATCACGATGCTGATGGGCGCTTATTTTGTTTATGGACAATACGTTGAATGGTCAAGCCTGGAATTCGGACTTGGCAGCGGTGTATTCGGAGGAACTTTTTACCTCCTAACGGGATTCCATGGGTTGCATGTGATTACTGGCATTGGTCTGATGGGGTTGATGCTGTTTCACTCCTTCCGCCCGGGAAACTACGAAAAAGGAGACATGGGCGTCACTGCTGTGAGCCTGTTCTGGCACTTTGTGGATGTGATCTGGATCATCCTTTTTGTGCTGATTTACGTGTGGCAGCGCACCAACTGATTTCGCTGCATCAACCGGTTTCAACACGACACTTCCGCCATGATCATCGACGATCGCCACTACGACATCATCGTCATCGGCAGCGGCGCCGGGGGCGGAACCCTGGCTGGAGCTCTGAGCCGACAGGGACGAAGTGTGCTCCTGCTTGAACGCGGGGAAGCCATGGCCCTGAGTGATCAGAACGTGGCCGATGTTGATCTCTTTCGCAAAGACCGTTACCACCCACGCAACGAACGCTGGTTCGGACCGGACGGCGACCCAATCGCCCCGCAGACCACCTACGCCTTAGGGGGTAACACCAAGATCTGGGGAGCCGTTCTCGAGCGCATGCGCGAGAAGGACTTCGACGATCTCCCTCTTCAGGACGGCATTTCTCCGCGCTGGCCCTTCAGTTACCAACACCTGGCCCCCTATTACGACCAGGCAGAAAGTCTGTATCAAGTGCATGGACAATCGGGCGTAGACCCCACGGAGCCTGCTCGCAGCGGTGACTTCGGCCATGCACCAAAACCGTTGATGCCCTTTCTCGAGCCCTTGCGGGAAGGTCTCAAGCGTCAAGGTTGTCAGCCCTATGACCTGCCCTTGAGCTGGTCGAGCAGCCAAGAAGACCCCAGCGGGGACTCCCAGCTGTACGGACTGGACAACGCCGATCCCGAGAAGCTGGAGGTGCGGTCAATGGCCCGGGTGATGCGACTCCACGTGAATCCAAGTGGTCGCGAGGTGAAAGCGGTGGAAGCCGATGTCGCCGGCGAAAGCTGGTTGTTCTCAGCGGATGTAGTTGTGCTTGCGGCTGGAGCGATCAATACGCCTGCGATCTTGCTGCGCTCCAGCAGTGAAAAGCACCCCCGAGGCCTCAACAACGGGTCTGATCAGGTGGGCCGCAATCTGATGAATCTTCAGCTCACCTCGATTCTCCAGCTGGCAGCTGAACCGAACAACGGTCGCTATGCGCGATCACTGGGCGTGAATGACTACTACTGGGGGGATAAGAATGTGAGCTTCCCCCTTGGTCACATCCAAGCTGCCGGGGGTGTACTGCAGGATGCGCTGTTTGCCGAATCACCACCGGTGCTCTCTCTTGTGAGCAAATTGATCCCTGATTTCGGTTTGGAGCGCCTGGCATCCCGTTCCGTGGCCTGGTGGGCCATGACGGAAGTGCTTCCCGACCCCCACAACAAAGTGTGGTTGAACAATGATCAGATCCGCATTAATTACTTGCATAACAATCGTGAAGCCCACGATCGCCTTGTTTACCGATGGATTGACACCTTGACGGCCGTCGAATCCGATCCCATCACCCAGGTGGTGACCAAAGCTCCAACACACCCCCGCGGTGAAGCGCCACTGAGCGTGGTTGGCTACGCCTGCGGTACATGCCGCATGGGCGAAGATCCCGCTGCATCTGTGGTCGATGGCGATGGCCGTTGCCACGAGCTCGACAACCTCTACATCGCCGATTCCAGCGTGTTTCCCAGCTGCCCAAGCGTCGGCCCTGGACTCACCACCATCGCCTTAGCGCTACGCATGGCCGCAGCCCTCCAGCAACGCTTCAATGGCTAACGGGGCAGCAAAAATGCCCGAATCTTGCCGATTGGTCCGCTCGCGTTCTCGTCATCGATCAACGCACCACTAATTAAGCCACCTGCGATCAGTGCATTGGGAATGATCCTGGATGCCAAGCGCGCTTCCAACTCTCCATTCACTTCCTCTTCCGGATAAAAGCTGAGCACGGTCATCACTTCCCGATCATCCATTCCGTAGCGCACGAGTGGCGTCAGCAGAGCATCAGGCAAAAATCCCTTTCCCCCGTAACCAAAGCGGTGCTGAATGGCGTGAAAAAACTCATGGCGGGCCACTTCGCCGAGGGATCGCTGTCCTCGCGTCGCAACATCGGCGCAGAGACTCACCTGCTGACGATCCGGATCGAAACTCCCCAAGTAATGCGCTGTGGTCTCACAACCTTCCCCCCCACGCACTGTGGTGACACCTGAGAACGATGCGAGAAGCACAAGCACAAATAACGGCATCCACCATTAACAATCTCTTAACCGCCATTCTTACGGGTCTTAACCCTGTTCTCAAGTAGGAATTGCTACTCAATTAACGATCGGCGTACGATCCACACCACCTCATCCCTGGCGCGAAGAAGGAACTGAGCGTTTGCTGATGTGATCACAAGAGCGTTCAACTGCAACGTGCTTCGTGGGCTGAAGGCCTCGAGCGGCACCTCGCGCACCTCAGAGTCATCAGGAAATGCACCCAACCCATCGGGCCAGCTCTCCACAGGGTCACCGGTCTCCCATAAGGCACTGACCTGCTCAACCTCCAGAGGTGCCAACACCGCCACCGTGTTTTGGCCTACCACCCCGCGTTGCCCATCTGGGCGATTCGGTCCATCACCCTGATCGGCTTTCTGTTCTGGTTTGCAGTCTGGATCCTTCTTTCCCTCGGACAAGTCATCCAGCAGATCCGGGGCGGGAGGCGGTGGCAAGGTATTGCTTAGGTTCAGGCCAACCGCGGCTACAGAGCGGCTCTGTGCCACGCGACGACTCAGACGCACGAGTTCTTGGGAATTGTCGACAACCTTTGGAGGCTTGAGTCCCGACGTCGTCCGCGTCGCCAGCACCGTGCTGGTTCCAATCACAACAGCATGCCCGGCGATCGCGATCGCCACTGGCAGCGCAACCATGGCGAGCCCCTCAGGAGCGTGTCGCCGCAGGGAGTTGAAGATCCACATCAAGAGAGCTGGAATCGAAGAACGGAATCAGGTCCTGCACCACACCCCAGGAAACCTGAGGAGCCAGGGAGAGGCGGAGACGCGTGCCTGGATCAAGACGATTCAGGCGAGCGAGCAGAGCCGGGATCATCGATCGCTCAATCGGCTGATTCCACAGACGCAGACCACCATCGGCAGCGAGGTGGATCACGATCACGCCGTCACTTGCCGGCCGCTGCTGCCTCCACTGGGGAAGCAGCAAAACCGCCGTCGCCCCAAGGGTGAGACAAAAGGAGACCACGGAACAGCCGAGAGCTCGACGCTGGGTGAGAGGAAGATTCATGGGGCTATCACCTCCGGAACAGCCTGCAAACGCACCGGGATCGATGACTGGCGTCTGAGCCAGGCAAGGTCGGAGGCGACTGCCGATGCCTGCAAGGCACTGGAGGGAAGCAGCACGAGCTCATCCGGTCCGCCTTCACGCTGATCGAGCTGCCTGCTGAGCAAGGCAGCTGACATGGGTTGTCCATTGAGGTACCAACTGCCTCCAAGGGATCGGACCACCAGCCAACGCGTCCGCAGAGAAGCGCCAGAGATGTTGCGCTGCCTTGATGGGGGTGTCTGCTGAACAACCAAAGGAAGGGATGCGAGGAACGTCATCAGCGTCAGAACAACGGCGCCGAAGGAAAGAACGAGGGGCATCAGATCTGACCGGAGCGGCGTTCCAGGCAACGATCGGAAAAGGCATCAAGAACCACTTGGGCGCGAAGACGGTTGAGGCGTTGCACCAAAAGAGCCAAAACCGCGATCAAAAGACCGAGGACTGTGCCAATGAGCACCTGGCCATAGCCGGCGATCAGGTCTCCTCCCTGGGAAGGGAGCGTGAGTCCGGGCCCGAGCGCCTGGAGCAACTGCATCAGGCCAATCACCGAGGCCAGCAGCCCAAGGAGAGGCCCAAGAACCATGCAAAGCTCCAAGGCCCCATCCCAGCGACAGAGCTGGCGCTCGAGTCGCGCCTCTAGCAACTGCTGACGCAGTGATGCTGCCGATGGCTTGAGTTGCTCGAGTTCAAGCAGTGAATGCTCCGGGCTGACACGATCGCCGCGGCCCCATTGCCACCAGAAGCGCAGCCGCTCAACTCCCATCGATGCAACAGCGACGGAGACCAGCATCAGAGGCACGATCAGCACGCCTCCACGACGCAGAGCCTCGAGAGTCAGCACCGCATGACAGAACAAACTCAGCGCAAATTAGTGCGTCTTCCGAGGCCCCGCAGTGGCGCCGAACCTTGACAGGAATTGCCTGAAGATCACTAAGCCATGGTGACAAATTCCTCCGACACAGTGGGATGGAGAGCCATGGTGCGATCAAAGTCGGCTTTGGTGGCTCCCATCCCCACGGCAATCGCTGCCATCTGAATGATTTCAGCGGCATGCTCTCCCACCATGTGACACCCCAGCACCTTGTCCGTGCCGGCCTCAATGACCAGCTTGAGCAGAGTTCGCGGACCACGCTTGGGAAGTGCCTGGTCCATGGAGCGGAACCGCGCCCTGTGGATCACAACAGCATCCGAACCGAATCGACTGATGGCGGCTTCTTCGGAAAGACCGACGGTGGCCAGCTCGGGCTGACTGAACACAGCACTCGCCACCAGGTCGTGATTCACCTGGCGCGGCCGGCCACCGAACTGCGTATCCGCAAAGGCTCTGCCCTCATCCACCGCCACAGGGGTGAGGCAGATGCGATCAGTCACATCGCCCACAGCAAAAATATGGGAAACACTGGTTCGCTGGTCAGTGTCTACCGCCAGCTTCCTGCCCTCACTCCTGAGGCCGGCAGCTTCAAGCTTCAATCCCTGCAGAAAAGGCTGACGCCCGGTTGCCAGCAGCACCCCTCCGGCCTGGATCCGCTCTCCTTGATCCGTCACCAGAACCAGATCGCCGGGCGAGCCCTCGATGGATGCAGGGCTGGTGGAGAAACGCAGATCCACTCCCTTCTCCACCATGCCCTCCTGCACAGCTGCCGCGAGTTCCCGGTCGAAACCACGCAGCAAACCATCTCTCCTCACCAGCTGGGTGACGGCGGTGCCGAGTCCTCGGAGGATGCAGGCGAACTCGCAGGCAATGAAACCAGCACCCACCACCACAACATGCTCGGGAAAGCGCTCAAGCAGGAACATGTCGTCACTGACCCAGCCCAGCTCTGCCCCTGAAATCGAGGGACGCAGGGGACGTCCTCCCACAGCTATAAGAACGCGGCCTGCCGTCAGAGAGTGCTGAACATCGCCTCCAGGCTGAGCGGAAACAGCAATGCGGTGAGCATCTTCAAAGCGACCCCAGCCTTGAACCAGGGTGACTCCTGCTTTCTCAAGGAGGTTCACATGCAGAGCATTCAATCGATCCACCTCAGCCCGCACCGCTTGAAGAAGCACAGGGGTGTTGATCGTGGCCGGCGGCACATCAACGCCATAGCTCGGTGCATCAGCCAAGTGTTCTGAAACCTTGGAGCCATACACAAGTAGTTTCTTCGGCACACACCCACGGATGACGCAGGTCCCCCCGACCTTGTCGCCTTCCACAAGGGCGACGCGTGCACCGTGGGCCGAGGCTCGCTTGGCAGCAGCGAGACCACCTGAGCCGGCGCCGATCACAACGAGATCAAAATTTTGGTCCATCAGCACACTCCTTGACAGACCATTCTGATCAGGTGCCTGCCTTAATCCAAACGAAGTGGTGTGCGCCGGGATACGGCATGGACGTAAAGGCTTGATTATGGTCTGAGTAAGACCCAAGCCAGGGTTGTTTCATATCTGCCCTAGACACCATGAGCTCGAAGCGTTTTCGCAGAGTCCAGCCCCCGGACAGCTTTCCTCTGCAGGCCGATCAGCGCCGCGAACTGGTCATGATCATCACCAAAGATGACATGAAGCAGAGACTGAAAGAACTCGCTCTGGAGGGGCAGCGTGACGACTGTCTCGCGTTGATGCGCGAACTTGGAGACTGGCAAGGGAGTTCCAGCCCAACTGAAGTGCTTTTCGCCCCCCATCTCTGGAGAACAGAGCGCTAATCGTTGATGCGACTGATCCCCACCGTTCTGGCGACCACGCTGATGCTGGCTCCTTTGCCTGCAAGGTCCTTGGAAATCAATGGCCAGACAAGCTTTGTCGCAGTGCCGACCAAGGCCCGACTGGTGAATTACCGGTGGTATGCCTTTGAAGGGCGCGCGGTTTACTACGTGGTTCTCGACTTTCCAGAAGGAGCCGACGCTGCACTTGGCGGCATCAGCCTCGAACAGATCAGGGGGGTTCAGCCCGCCTTCCTTTACGGGGCTGTCCCGGTGAAAGCATTTATCGGCACTCCGCGCCGAGAAAGCCGAGCCATTCCAACGGTTGCTGAGTTCAGCAATCAGTCACGCACCGTCAACGTCCAATTCAAAGAACCTGTCGCCCCAGGAAACACGGTGACAGTCGCCTTCAAGGCTGGAACCAATCCACCTGCAGACCTTTACACCTTCACACTGGCAGCGATTCCTTTCGGGCCGAGTCCCATTCCACAAGTTGTTGGGGTCGTACAGATGGATATCCTCAACGTCAACTGAGCCAATCCCCCGCATAAGGTGGGTTTGCAGAATTAGGGGGTTTCCTGCAACTTCCTCAATACGACTCCATACCTGATCACGACAGCGACCACGATCTTTTCGAGGTGAGGGTCAACGATCTTCAGCCCACGCAGATGTGTATTGGGCTCTCTGAAGTGTGGAGCAGACAGCAGGATTTCCACACCCAAAGCCCGAAAGACCAACGTCGCTATCTCCGCGGGAAACCAGTACCACTGGTTCGCAACCGTCTGGGGCAGCTCTGGATGGTGGATCGTCACCACAGGCTGAGGGCTCTTCTCGAACTTGACCCGTCCGTCGCCTGCTTCGGCTATGTGATTGCCGAAATTGAAGGCGAATCAAGGGAGTCGGCGCTCGAGGCGCTTCAGAAGCGCGGCTGGCTCTATCTGTTTGACGCTCGGGGAAATGGGCCCAAGCCGGCCATGGAACTTCCCCAGAGCCTCCTCGGTCTTCAGGACGATCCCTACCGGAGCCTGGTGTGGAAACTGAAGAAAGAAGGCGTGATCAAACCACAGCCCCTGATCCCGTATCACGAGTTCCGCTGGGGACGTTGGCTGCGCACCAGACCTCTGCCTCCCTTCAGCTCCGCCCGTTTGGGGCCAGCGTTGCCGGCAGCGCGATGCCTGGCCCGCTCAGAAGCAGCGAGCCATCTCGCCGGTTGGAAAGGACACGCCAATTAACGCTTCCGGCGGGAATCAATCTGTAGAAGATCCTTCACTTTCTGCACCTGACTGGCCAGTTGCGGGTCACTGGACAATTTCTTCTCAATCTGTTCGATGGCATACATCACCGTGGTGTGATCTTTTCCTCCGAAGGTGTCACCGATTCGAGGAAGGCTGAGGCCTGTCCCTTGTCGCATCAGAAACATTCCTACCTGCCGGGCCTGACTGACAGCCCGTCGGCGGCTGCTGCTACGCATGTCATCAACACTGACTCCGAACACCTCGGAGACCTTGTCGATGACCTGTTGCGGAGTCACCTCCACACCTTGTCCGCTGGGATCAAGCATTGGGGCAACCGATTCAACAGTCATCGGCATGCCCGTGATGGACGCGAAAGCGACAGCCCTTGTGAGGGCACCTTCCAGCTCCCGGATGTTGGAGGTGAAACGACCGGAGATGTACTGAATGAGGTCTCTGGGCAGTGCCACGCGCTCCTGTTCAGCTTTCTTCTGCAGAATGGCCATCCGCGTTTCCAAATCCGGTGCCTGGATATCGGCAATCAGACCCATGGAAAACCTGGAGATCAAACGCTCCTGAAGCCTGGGAATTTGACTCGGAGGACGGTCACTGGCAATCACGATCTGACGACCCGCTTCATGAAGAGCGTTGAAGGTGTGAAAGAACTCTTCCTGGGTGTATTCCTTGCCCTCGATGAACTGAATATCATCCACCAAGATCAGA
The DNA here is from genome assembly GCF_014279875.1 of Synechococcus sp. MEDNS5. Lineage (NCBI taxonomy): Bacteria > Bacillati > Cyanobacteriota > Cyanophyceae > Synechococcales > Synechococcaceae > Synechococcus > Synechococcus sp. MEDNS5. Next base: position 731,979 of record NZ_CP047952.1, on the reverse strand, counting down.
TCAGCAGCCCGATACCGATCACGGAAAGCCTGCATTCCGTCTCGTCGGATCGCAACGATCAGATCATTTGTAAAGGTTTCGGTGGAGACATAAAAAACCTTCGCTTCAGGATCGATTTCGAGCCTGTAATGGCCGATGGCTTGCATCAGATGGGTCTTCCCAAGGCCAACACCGCCGCAGATGAACAGTGGATTGAATTCGCGTCCGGGTGCTTCAGCCACGGCCAGAGCCGCTGCATGAGCCATCCGGCTGTTTGGCCCCACAACGAATCGGTTGAACACGTAGCGCAGGTTCAAGCCGGGAAGACGGCGTGGTGCCTTGGCAGCCGTGGTCACCGTCTCGGCCGAGGGCGGCGACGATGCAGACTCTGCGGTCGTTGCAGGCCTCGGGGCGGTGGAGCTGTCCGCCCGGGGCTCAACGTCCCGGGCCTCCACCATCACCAAAACCGGACGACCGACGATCTCACCGGCGACATCAGCGATCGTGCCGGCGTAATTCTTTCGAAGCCAGTTGCTCGCAAAGCTGTTGGGCGCCAACAGGGTGAGCGTTCCGTCCTTGAAAGTGCTGCACTGAGCAGGCCTGATCCAGGTCTCGAACGTGGGTTTGCTGAGGTTGCTCTGAAGGGTCTGCTGAACCTTGCTCCAAAGTTCACTTCCCGTCAGCTCCACACCCCTCCGGCCTTGCGGAGCTGAATCTACGCACTCTGCGTCGAGCGATCCGTCTTTAATGAGGCACTGAGCACAACATCCCCCTCTCATGGCTTCCGCCATCAAGCGTCCCCGACAGCGAATCTTGACCGCGCTGAGCCTTGGCCTCCTGAGCGCGAGTATCAGCAGTTGCGATGGGTCCTGGCGGCAGCGCATCGGCCTTGAGAAGAAACCTGTTGCCGAGCCCCTCCCGGAGGTGAGTGATGGGCCCCGATCAGCGCCGCTGAAGCCCGGAGACAACGTGATCGTGGAAGCGGTGGACCGTGTGGGACCTGCCGTGGTCCGCATCGACACCCTCAAACGGGTGGCAAGCCCGCTCGGCAATCTGTTCGGAGGCCGAGCACCCATCCAGAAGCAGGCTGGACAAGGTTCCGGTTTTATCACCCGATCCGATGGGTTGATCTTCACCAACGCCCACGTGGTGGAAGGCGCTGATCAGGTGTCGGTCACCCTTCCCGATGGACGCAGTTTCAGTGGTCGGGTTCTCGGCGGGGATCCGCTGACGGATGTCGCCGTGGTGCGCGTTGTGGCCGACAAGCTCCCAGTGGCTCCTTTGGGAAATTCCAATGATCTCAAACCTGGGGAGTGGGCGATTGCCATCGGCAACCCCCTTGGACTGAACAACACGGTCACGGCAGGAATCATCAGTGCCGTGGACCGGACCAATGCGGTCGGGGAAGGACAGCGGGTCCCCTACATCCAGACCGATGCAGCCGTGAATCCCGGCAACAGCGGTGGTCCGCTGATCAATGCCTCAGGCCAGGTGATCGGCATCAACACGGCCATCCGGCAGGCACCAGGTGCTGGCTTGAGCTTCGCGATCCCGATCAATCTCGCCAAGAGAATCGCTCAGCAGATCATCAGCACCGGCCAGGCGTCCCATCCCTTCATCGGCGTGAGGCTTCAGAGTCTCACGCCTCAGCTTGCCAAGGAGATCAATTCCACCATCGATCTCTGCAAAGTGCCTGAGCTCAACGGTGTGCTTGTGATCGAAGTGGTGGAGAACAGCCCCGCAGCAAAAGCGGGGATCAAACCTTGCGACCTGATCCGCGACGTGAACGGTACTGAAGTTCAGGACCCCTCCCAGGTCCAGCTGGCTGTTGACCGTGGTCGCGTCGGAGAGGAGATGCCAATCGTGGTGGAGCGAGACGGAGAACGCCTCACGCTCAATGTGATGCCCGAAGAACTACCCCGACAGCAATGAGCCTGGAGGGTGAAGCCGCTGGTCTGCCCGTTCTGGTCGTGATGACCCGCTGGCCTGCCAGCGGGCGCTGCAAGCGGCGCCTTGCCGCAACCCTTGGGGGTGGCTCCGCCGCAAGGATTCAGGCCCGTTTGATCAGTCATACGGTGGCCGTGGCCGCAAGCCTCGCCAAAGCAGGGGTTCTCGAGGCTCGAATCGCTGTGAGCGGAGCAGGCCAGAAAGCCAGTCGGCGTTGGCTTACCTCGCAGCAAGGCGTCTCCATCAATGCCCAGAGTCGCGGTGGCCTGGGCAATCGTCTCTGTCATGAAGTGCTCAGGGCTCGAGCTCACCGCCCCTCCACCCCGGTGATCCTGATCGGCACCGATTTGCCCGATCTGCATCAGCAGGACCTTCTGATCGCCATCGACAAACTGAAACGTTCACCCTTGGTGCTTGGACCGTCGCATGATGGGGGTTACTGGCTTCTGGGGCTAGCTGCAGAGGAGCAGGACCCTCACTGGGCCTTTCACTCCATCCCCTGGGGAACGGATGCTGTCTGCAGGCTGACCGTTGAGAAGGCACGGCATCGGGGGATCACACCGGAGCTACTGAGCTGGCGCAACGACATCGATACGATCAGCGACCTTCAGGGTTGGCTGGCATGACCCAGGCGATCCCGTCCCTGAGTGTGGTGATTCCTTGCCTGAATGAGAGCAAAAGACTGCCGTTGTTGCTGGCGGATCTCCAGCAAGGACCAAACAATCACGAACTGGTGATCGCTGATGGGGGCAGCATCGATGGCAGTCTTGCGATCGCTCGGCTCAGCGGAGCCCACGTGATCACCGTGGAACCGGCCGGCAGAGGACATCAGCTTGCTGCAGGCGCCCGCCAGGCATCCGGGACATGGTTGCTGTTTCTCCATGCTGACAGTCGGCTGCCGAAGACTTGGGCCGAACGCATCCGCTCTGTTCTGCTCTCACCGCAGGCAGCGGCATCCGCCTGGTACTTCGATCTCCAGATCCATCCGGGAACCCCGATGAGGCAACTTCTGGCCAAGGCTGTCGCCCTTCGCAGCCGCTGGCTGCAAAGGCCTTACGGAGACCAGGGGCTTCTCCTTCATCAGACCCTCTACGCGCGCTCTGGTGGGTTCGCCGATGTCCCCTTGATGGAAGACCTCGACCTGGTGGAACGACTGAGCAAGATCACAAGCTTGCGCCCTCTGCACACCGCCTTGATCACCGACGGCCGTCGCTGGGACCGTTCTGGTGTGCTCCAGCGCAGCTTGCAGAACTTCAAACTCAAACGGAGATGGAAACAAGGTGTTTCCCTGGAAACGCTGGCCCGCGACTACTACGGGTCTTAGTTGGCGTACCAAAAGCCACAACGATGACCGCCGGGCTCCAGGTCCCACCCCAGCCGTTGGTAGAACGGCAACACACCTGGATCCGCAAACAGAGTGGCGCGCTCGGTGCCCATCGTGCGCAAGCAATCGAGGATGTAATCCATGAGCTGCTTACCAAGGCCTGCCCCCTGATAGAGGGGATGCACGGCCACATCCCAGATGGTGGCCTCAAGAACCCCATCACCAGTGCAGCGGGCAAATCCAATCAATCGGGGAATCCGCGCGTCATGACGCCACAGACCAACCCGCAGAAGGCTGTGATCAAGGGCCTTGCGAACCCTGCGCACCGGCCGACGGCTCCAACCCACCGCCTCCAGAAGCTGCTCCAGCTCCACCAGATCGAAAGTCCGGTGCTGACTGAATACCAGCGTGAGCTGCTCGTTGGGAGATATGCACAGCTTGGCCTGTTCGCCATACATGGCCTGCAGAGTTTCTGGCGTGAGTGAGGAACCGCTGATCACCTGCAAGTGCTGCTTTGGTGTGATCTTGACGCACCGGAGGCCGAGAAGACGGCAGGCTGGTCTCGCCTTTGACGCTCTGATGAACGACGCTCCCCTGCTCATCGCCGTGCATGGCTGGATGCTGAGCCGACAGGTCTGGGAACCATTTGTGCAGACCTGGGAACAGCGGGGCATCCCTGTCAGCTTGTGGTGTCCGGACCTGCCTGGATTCGGAGACCGCATCCGCTCCAAGGCCCTTCTGCCCACGCTGGCGGCCTACGGACGTTGGTTGGCCGCTCAGGCTCTGGAGCGAGCGGCAGGTCGACCCTTCATCCTCATGGGTCATTCCCTGGGAGGGAGCGTGGTGCTGCATGCGGAAGCCGCACTGCGCAGGGACGCCGAGCCAGGCTTGCGTGGCCTCGTTTGCGTGGCTGCGGGGGGAGGGATTTATCAGCCCAAACCGTTCCGGCAACTGCGCTCGATCGGTCGACGCCTGATTGACCTACGACCGGACGTTCTGAAGAGGCTTCCTCCTCCTTTGGGACGATTGGGTCCGGTGCGGGCCGAGAGTCGCGCTGCCCGTGGGCTGCTTGTGAACAGCACCAGCAGGGGAGCTGTTCGCCAACTGCCTGGAATGGTGGCACGGCTTTCAGTGAACAGCCTCTGGATCAGTGGAGAGCGTGATCAGGTAATGGAGCCGGGCTATGTCCGCCACCTGGCCGGGTACAGCCCAGCTCACGACTACCGCGAAATCGCGAACTGCGGGCATCTGCCGATGCAGGAGCAACCAGAGGAGTTGTGCGCTGTGATCGAAACTTGGTTGGTCGCTCAGAGCCTGGCCAGACCACGTTCCTGAAGATCGGCCAGTTCGGCATACAACCCCCCTTGGGCTCGAAGCTGGAGATGGCTTCCCTGCTCGATCAGGCGACCGCGGCGTAACACCAGAATTCGGTCTGCCGCCTCCACAGTGGCCAGACGGTGCGCGATCACCACAGCCGTTCGTCGTTCCAAAAGCCGATCCAGATCACGTTGCAGGGTGGCTTCGGTGGAAGGGTCGAGAAACGCAGTGGCTTCATCCATCACCAACACGGTGGGATTGCGGATGGCGACCCGTGCAACTGCCAACAGCTGCCTCTCTCCTGAACTGAGATTTCCACCCCTTTCACGCAGTTCTGTGTCGAGTCCATCCGGCAGGCGATTGAGAAGGCCAGTGAGTCCGAGATCCCTGCAGATCTCCTCCAGCTTCTGATCGTCGATGTTCTGATCAAGCCGCAGATTGTCGGCGATGCTGCCACTGAAGAGGAATGTGTCCTGCAGAACCACACCGAGCTGATGACGCAAATCGGAGATGGAGAGGCTCCGGATGTCTTGGCCATCCAGCAGGATCCTCCCCTGCTGAGGTTCATAAAGACGGCAGAGCAAACGGATCACGGTGGTCTTTCCAGAACCGGTCGGACCGACCAACGCCACATGCTCCCCGGGTGCAATGCGGAAACTGAGGTCTTCAAGGATCGGTTCGTCAGGTCGATAAGCGAAATGCACGTTGTCGAAAACCACTTCCCCCCGCGGCGCCTGGATGAGTTGAAGTGGTTTGGTGGTGGTTGATTGCTGAACGCCATCCGCAGCGATGGGTTGCTTCTGGATCTCGAGAGGCTCCTCGAGCAACTCACCGATGCGCTCCACAGCCGTCAGCCCACCCTGGATCTGCGTGAAACGTTCAGCCATCTGGCGAAGGGGATCGAACAGACGCTGTGAGTAGAGGATGAATGTGGTGAGCGTGCCCAGCCCCATCGCCCCAGCTGTGACCATCCATCCACCCAGCGCGAGAACGATCGCGACGGCACCGAGCGACACCCATTCCAGGAAGGCAGAAATGCTGCTGTCGTAAAAGATCGTTCCATTCACAGCCCTTCGGTACGCCAGGCCAGTGGTTTCAAAACGGGCACCATTGAAGGCTTCCCGCCTGAACATCTGCACCACTTCCAGCCCCTGAAGATTTTCCTGAAACTCAGCGTTGAGCTGGGAGAGTTCTTCTCGCACTCTGTAATTCGCCTTTCGGAAGCGACGCTGAAGCCAGAGGATGAAAAGAATGACCGGAACTTGCGTGACGAGGAGAAGCAATCCGAGTCGCCACTCAATCAACAGCATGGAGATGGCGATCACCGTGAGTGACACCAAGTCTCCGAGCACACCCACAGCACCACTGCCGAACACTTCAGCCAGAGCATCGACATCACTTGTCAGCCTGGTGAGAAGATTTCCAACCGGCATGCGGTCATGGAAGCGGAGCGATAGCTCCATGGCATGAGCAAACAAATCACGCCGGATCCGCGCCGTCAGACGCTGCCCCACAGTTTGAATATTGAACGATTGATACCCCTGCAGAGCGAGGCGCAGCAAAACCGACACCAACAGCGTGCCGATGATCAGGCGGATCGCCATCGTGCTGTCCAGAGCTTGAAGAGCCGGAAGAACCGACTCATTCGTGGCACCAGCCACAGTGCGAAGCACTGAAATCGCCTGACCCACGAGGAGAGGCTGGATGGCTCCAGCCAAAGCCAATGGCACCAACAACATCAGTGTGAGCAGGAGCCGGCCACGGTCGCGTCCGAGATAACGGCCCAGCCGGCGGATTCGTTGCAGATCCGATCCCGCCATCAGCTCACACCCACCGCATCTTGCGGAGAGCGCTGCATGATGTCGATGATGCCCTGAAGCTCTCCCTGGTCCAGTCGCAGAGCAAGCGGATGACCGACAAGCCGAGCGGTCGTGTGAAAAAGATCCTCGATGGCCACCAGACCGTTGTCACGCAATGTGCGCCCTGTGGCCACGAGGTCAACGATGGCTTCAGCAATGCCAGTGATCGGGCCTAATTCCACTGAACCCGTGAGATGAACAAGCTCAACGGGAAGATCAATGGAATCAAAGTACTGACGCGCGCATCGGGTGAACTTGCTGGCCACCCTGCAATGCGGAGGGAGATCCGTGGCTCTGGTGTAACCGCTGGTGTCCTTGACAGCCACAGACATCCTGCAGCCTCCGAAGCCCAGATCCACGAGATGAGCCACAGGCATTTGGTGTTCACGCAGCACGTCGTAGCCCACAATTCCAAGCTGGGCTTGCCCGTAAGCCACATAAACAGGCACATCACCATTACGCACGAGCAAAGCTCGGGCCCGTCCGCAGGTGGAGGAAACCATCAACTGACGGTTGTCGGAATCAAGAACCGCGGAAAAGTCCAGACCGGCCATTCGGAATCGTTCAACCGAATCCCGCAAAAGCGCGCCCTTGGCCAGTGCAACGGTGATCATGGACGTGAGCGACATCTCGGACTTTAACGATGAGCATGACGCCGGAGAGGGAAGCCATTCAGCCTCTACCTGTCCTGCAGGACAACATCATCTGGATCTGGTCACGGGGGTCCGAGGCTGTGGTCGTGGATCCCGCCGTTGCCGCGCCAGTGATTCAGACCCTGCAGGAGCAGCAGCTGACACTGATCGCTGTACTTCAGACCCATCACCACGCTGATCACATCGGCGGCACCCCCGGCCTGCTTCAGCATTGGCCAGACGCTGCTGTGATCGCCTCAGAACAGGACAGACGCCGAATTCCCTTCCAGACGCAACCTGTCTCTGCCGGCGCACAAATCCAGTTACTGGGAGTGCCCGTGGACGTCATCGATGTGCGGGCCCATACCAGCGCCCATCTCGCCTTTTTCCTGCCGGACGGCTGTTCGACCACCGAACAAACCCCTGCGCTCTTCTGCGGCGACACCATGTTTAGTGGAGGATGCGGCCGCCTGTTTGAGGGCTCTCCCAACGAGATGCACAGGGCCTTGCAGAAATTCGCCGCACTCCCTGATTCCACGCGTGTGTACTGCGCCCATGAATACACCGAGGGCAATCTCCGCTGGGCGCACGCACTCAAGCCGGATGACCAGGCGATCACGGCGCGACTCAGGGAGGTTGTTGCGCTCAGGAGTCAGAAGCAGCTCACTGTCCCGAGCACAATCGCTGAGGAACGTCGGTCCAACCTTTTCCTCCAAGCGCAATCAGCGACAGAACTCGGTCGTTTGCGGCGGCTCAAAGACGATTGGAAAGGCTTCTGAGAGTCTTGCGTTGCGGATGCAGCAGCACGCTGACACCCGGTTGAAGCTGCAGCTGACAGCGCAATCCCCGACCGTAATCTTCGCTGAGAGGTCTCAGAAGGCGAAGCTGACGCTCTCCGCTCTGCACTCTGTAGAGCCAGGCATGACCAAGGAATTCCCGTCCCATCACGCAGTCCTCACCAGAAGGATCAGGGCGCAGCGCAATGGCTTCTGGAGCAACGAGCACGGTGGCGTTCGCGGGGAGTGATCCTTCGCCAAGGCCTCCGGGATCTTCCAGATCGCCGAGAGGGCAACGCAAACAACCCGCTGAAGACTCAACCCATACCGGCAGCACATTGCTCTGCAACACAAAGCGACCGACAAAGGGAGTGGCCGGTGATTCCACAAGTTCTCTTGGGCTGGCGCACTGATGCAGGGAACCATCGCGCAGAACAGCCACGCGATGACAGATCGCCAATGCCTCTTCAGGGTCGTGGGTGACAAGCACTCCGCTGGCACCACAAGCACTAAGAACAGCTGGGAGTTCACTGCGTAACCGCAACCTGACCTCCACATCAAGATTGGAGAACGGTTCATCCAGAAGCACCACCGATGGGGCGGGTGCCAGAGCACGTGCCAGGGCCAGGCGCTGTCGCTGCCCACCCGACAGTTCATGGGGGTAGCGCTGCTGGAGTCGCTCAAGGCCGAGCAATTCCAAAAGCCAGGTAGCCCGGCTTGTGTCCTGTCCGCGGCGCAGGCCAAAGCAGGTGTTGTCCCAGGCATTGAGATGCGGGAACAGCGCATAGTCCTGAAAAACCATGCCCACTCCACGCCGCTCTGGGGCCAGAGATCGCCCTGGGGTCGCCACATCGCGACCGTGAAGACGCACAACCCCGCGGGTGGGGGTCTCAAAACCAGCAATCAACCGCAACAACGTGGTTTTCCCGCAACCGGACGGCCCCAACAAGCCCACCAACTCCCCGTTGTGAAGCTTGAGATCAATCCCCTGAAGGGTCCAATCATCAGCGGATCCGCCATAGCGATGCCAGAGGCCATCGATCTCAACGGGCAACGCCCCCATCGGCACGAAACGCGAAGATGCAGCTTCATTGTGAAGCTCGACCATGTCCGCAGCACCGCTTCAGGCCGTGATCACCGACCAGGCTCCAGCTCCGGTGGGTCCCTACAACCAGGCGGTTCAAGCCAATGGCTGGCTGTACTGCTCCGGGCAGATTCCCCTCGACCCCGTTAGCGGCGAAATGGTGGGTGGAGGCGATGTGGAAGCAGAAACGCGCCAGGTGCTGAAAAACCTTGATGCTGTGCTTCAAGCAGCAGGCACCGATCCATCCCGAGTCGTCCGCACAACGGTTTACCTGGTGGATCTGAACGATTTCCAAGCGGTCAATGCGATCTATGCCGAACGCTTCGGAGATGGGGTCAGTCCTGCCAGAGCCTGCGTCCAGGTGGCTGCATTGCCCAAGGGGTCACGGGTCGAGATCGATTGCATTGCCTACGTGGGTTGAACCGCGAAGAGCCCCGACCCATCCTGATCTCACCATGAAGTGTCGGGGCCAACGCCAGGGAAACGCCTCCATGCCTTAACTCGCTACCAATCATTCAAGCTGGCTATGGACGCCTTACTCCATCCCTCTGGACAGGCTGATCAACAGGCGTCAGAGAGTCAGGTCCCCTGGCTGAATGCACGAGAGGAAGCGGTGCAGTCGCTTGTGAATCACGGCTGGCAGCGTCTGTATTCAGCGCTCACCCCCCATCGAGCCAGCGTCACCCTGCTTGATCCCAGTGAAAGCCTGCAGATCAGCCTGCAGATTCCCCTCGACAATGGGGAGGGCCTTGGAGCTGACTGGGATCTATGGATCGAAGCCTGCAACCGGCAGCTCAGCGTCCCCTTGAGACTCTGGCTCGAGGAACAGGGCGTCGAGCGGATGACGTTGTGCCGGTTGAGCGGAATTGGCGACCAGCCGATGGCACAACCGCTCGATCTCAAGGTCATGCTTCAGGTGGCTCGCTGGCTGCAGGACCCGATTGAAACCATCGAAGCGATCGCCAAAGCGCACAGCAGCCAATTGGTCCTTCACCTTGCAGGCCTTGGACCCAACAGCTGACCGACGGTTTCATAGGTTGAGAGTTGCACCCGAGCAACCCTCATGCCCCAGGCCAAGCTGACCATCGGCGAACTGGAAGCGGGTTACCCCTTGTATTGCAAGGCTTTACGAAGACTCCTGAAGGAAGGGCGGGAGGTGAAAGAGATCGAGAGGACCGTGTGCTGGGGACACCTCGAGACCCTCAACCGCTGCCTTCCCGGACGCTACAAAGCGCCGTCTTATCTGATGGCATTGATCCGGCGGGACCTCGAGCAGGCCAGCCCCACATGAAACTGCACCTCAAGAAGCGGTCGGGGACTCAGTGAGAGGCAGGGAGGGATCCTCACCCTCCACAACGCCCTGAAACACGCGACTGGACAGAACATCGGCAGCCTCGATTGTGACCAGATCATTGCGTTCCACAGGGCTGTGCATCTGCGAGAACAGGCGATTGGCTTGCCTCAGACGAAGACGATCCACTGCGTTGCGCATGGAGCGAGCATTGGCGAAAAAAGGGAGCTGGCGTCGCCTGGATATATAGGCCTTAAAAGCATCAACGGCATCGGTACTGAATTCATATTGCTGCTGGTGCAACAGCAAGGTGGTAATTTGTAATAGCTCAGATTCACTATAATCCGGAAAATCAATATGATGAGCAACACGCGAGGACAACCCTGGATTGGATTGGTAAAATTCGTTCATTTTGTCCTTATATCCAGCAAAGATCACAACAAGGTCATTTCGCTGAGATTCCATCTCCTGCAATAGTATTTCAATCGCTTCAGCGCCATAATCACGCTCATTACCGGGCTTATAGAGATAATAAGCTTCATCAATAAAAAGAACCCCACCATGGGCTCTCTTGATCATCTCTTTTGTTTTAGGCGCTGTATGGCCAACGTATTGCCCCACCAAATCATCACGCGTAACAGTCACTACATGGCCTTTTCGGAGATAGCCCAAACGATGCAGAATCAGTGATATGCGGAGAGCCACTGATGTTTTCCCAGTACCAGGCTGGCCTGTAAAGGACATGTGAAGACTGGGTGCAGTACTGATCAGATCCAGTTGCCGCCGTGCCTGATCAACCAGCAACAAAGCTGCAATCTCACGAATGCGGGTCTTAACCGGACGCAAACCGATCAACTCCTGATCAAGCTGCTGCAGAACGTCCGCAACACCGGAAGAGTTGAAAGAAGAAGCTAGATCAATCAACGAGCTCATCGATACGTTGGGCGAATGCGTGGTCGTCACTTGTCAACGCTGCATCGTCATCGTCACTCAACGGTCGCAGGGTGACGTTGACGTAAGTCTTGCCAAAGCTGAGGTCGGGGAAGCGACCTTGAGCTTCACTCAAGCATCCAAGGCGATCAAGAAAATCGCGAGTATCACCATAGGTTGAGAATTCGAAGCGCTTCTCGAGACAAACCGGACGCTTGCGCTCGTTCCACTGATCCATTCCTGTTTCAGACCAACTGAAAGAAAGCTAGAGGAGAGCCCCTCGTTGACATCCCATCAGACGTCCAGCCCATGATCCAGCGTAGGCGCGATTCGCCTCCTGTTGAGCAGGATCCGAGCTCTCCAGGGGGTGAGGCATGGTGCCAGCAATGGCAGCGTTCGTAACGCAGAACATTGATTTCTGAAAGCTCACACAGATCTGCACGTGCACATCGGCGTCAGCGCGGCCATGGGACTCGTACCAGGAACTCAGCTCCTCTGGAAGATTCCGGAACATGTCCTGCATGCAGAGACTTGGAGGAATTCCAGCGCCCATGCTGGGCACGGGATCGGCGTACAACGCACCGTATTTAAATTGACTCTGATCAGGCGAGATCTGTCGAGCCTGAGCGTTGTATGACACCGTGCCCAGGAATGGCATCCCACGGAAAAAGACAGCCTCGACGTAAGGAACCGCCACATCCACGAGGAACGTAAGCCCAGCCTCCGGAGGCAGTAGCCACACGGTCTCTTGCCCCAGAGTTACCTCGTAAGTGATCGCGTTTGCAGCTGCAGCAACAAGACCATCACGGATGTGATGCACGACATCGAGAACACAAGCCACCTCACCGATTCGATAGCGACGCGCAAGATCGATAAATAGATCACTCATCACCCGCCAAAACAAGCCAAGGGCGTAGATCGTGGTCATCGAGCGAATCGCTTCCGGTGCGAAGCCTGGATAAAGAGCGTTGACAAGCCGCAGCAGAGGATCGCGACGACTTCGCAAACCAATCACCTGTCGACAGGCAGTTTGGAATTCATCCGAATCGAAATACGCATCCATCCCGCCGGTGCCATGCCAAAACATCGCTTTCTGACAATATTCAGCGTATTCAAAATTGATACGATCTCCGAGAAGATGATTCCAAAGACGTTCAAAGGAAAAGCCTTCGTGAAAAAACCGCAACGCGGGGAAAGGATTGAGAAGTTGAGTTTTACCCTGATGAATCAGGTTGCGACTGTAGGCATCGAGAACGAGGCCATAGCTTTCAAGAACATTGACAACCTGCAACAGGTGGTCAGGGGTATCAGCCAGGAGGGGAGTATCGGACAGCAAACGCCGAACCAGTTCATCCTGATCAGGGAGACCCTGTGCAGGGACCTGGAGCAATGGCTGGGGTGTAGTGATCATGCGAAACCTCCTGATGGAACCAGTGCGGCAAGTTCACTCAGCTGTGTCGTGGCTGCCTGGCTGAGTCCAACCAGAAGATGGGGAGCCAAGCCAAGGATGAGGATCAGCAGAGACATGGACAATGCAGGTATCTGCTGCCCAAGGGGAACCCTACCGAGGATTGACGGGTTGGGAGTGGCACCAGAGACCGTCGCAAGCCGACCAAAAAAGGCGCGGTTTACCAGCAAAAGGAAATACACCGCCGTCAGACCGGAGCCAATCATCGAAAACAAGGTGGCAAGAGGAAAAGGCTCGAAACTCCCCTTGAAGATCAAGAATTCAGAGATGAAGCCTGCCATCCCTGGAATACCCGCACTAGCCATCACGCCAATAATCATGAGTGTTCCTGTAAGAGGCAATCCTCGCTGAGGATTCAACAGTCCTCGAAGAACGTTGAGATCGCGTGTTCCAGTTCGTTCATAGACGATCCCAACTGCCAGGAACAGAACGGCAGAGATCAGGCCATGGCTCACCATCTGAAAGAGAGCACCCGTAATCGCCAATGGCGTTGCAGCAGCTGCAGCGAGCAATACGTACCCCATATGCCCAACCGAACTGTAGGCAACCATCCGTTTCATATCTGATTGCGCGATGGCAGCGAGAGATCCATACAACACCGAAATAGCCGCCCAACCAGCCAGCCATGGCGCGGCAACAGACCAAGCTTCAGGGAAGAGTCCCAGGCAAAAACGCAAGAGTCCGTAAGTACCAAGCTTGAGGAGAACACCTGCAAGCAACACTGACACTGGTGTTGAAGCCTCGGTGTGGGCGTCAGGTAACCAGGTATGGAAGGGGAACAATGGAATTTTGATGCCGAATCCAACCAGAAGAGCACCCATCAAAACCAACTGTGTCAGAAGACTCATCTGACCAACAAGGATTGGACGGATTCCAAAGTCTGCTGAACCAGTGATCAGAGCAATCCCGAGAAATGCACCAAGGATAAGAACTCCGGAGACAGCAGTTATGATCAAAAACTTAGTCGATGCATAGGCCCGATTGGCGCCTCCCCAGATCGCAATCAGCAGCCAAAGAGGAATCAACTCCAGTTCGTAGAAAATGAAGAATAGAAGCAAATTCTGAGCCAGGAAAGCACCATTCACTGCTCCACTGATCACCAGGATCAGCGAAAAATAAAGTCGAGAACGATTATCAGCAGATCGCGAGGCAAACGCAGCAACCAAACAGAGAACAGCATTCATCAGCACCAGCGGAAGGGACAGTCCGTCCACACCAAGGCTGAAATCAAGACCGACCACTGGAAGCCAAGGCACACTATCAACAAGCTGCTGTCCAGCATCCAATGACTGGAAAGGAATTAACAATGCAAAGCTATAAAAACACTGAGCAGCAAGGATGAGAAGTGCGAGTGATCGATTTCTTCCTGAATCATCAGGAGGCAAAACACTGATCACCAGCGCTCCAAGGAAGGGAATTAAAAGAAGGATCGTAAGCATGATGGCAACCTCAGTTCAAAATCCAACTCAATGAGGAAAGAAGGATCACAATCGCCGCAATAACCGTGAGAACATAAGACTGAGTCTGCCCGCTGATACTGAGCTTGAGACCTTCAGCCGACTGGAGAGAAATTCGAGCCAGACCATGAAGCACCCCATCGACGACATTGCGATCAAACCAACCCGCCAATCGCGCAAAACTCGCCACGACATTCACAATCGTAACCCTGTAAAAACGCTCGGTGTAGAAATCGTTTTCAAAAAGATCCTGACACCAACGCAAAGGAGGATTGAGAGATCGAGACCAGGCCTTATTCAGCGGAATCAAAGCACCGACCAATAGACCGGTCATTCCACTGATGACGACAAGTGCTGCTGCCCAAAGAGGGAAAGCCAGTAAGCCATCGAGAGATTCGAGACGAATCAGCAGTAAAGGTGTCAAGAGCACAATCACCGAGAGAGCAACCATGGGCAGTGCCATCAACCAGTTCACCTCAGCAGCACGCCTGGTCTTCGCGAGGGACTCGCCAAGGAAAACCTGCCTGAAGACACGTGTGAGATTCAGAGCTGTAAAGACATTCGTCAGCAGGAATACAGGAACAAAAATCGCCTCCCGTGCACCAATCAGTTCAACTGCCTGAGCGAGGCAAAGGAAGCCACCCAAGGGCAAAAGGCCAACAAGTCCCGCACCACCAATCAGGAAAGAGCCTGTTGTCGCCGGCATGCGACTGGCCAAGCCACCTAGCTCGGTAATGTCTTGGCAATTCGTTGACGCAATGACTCCTCCCACGCTCATCGAGAGGAGTGCTTTCGACACCGCGTGCGCATAAAGAAGAAGCAAGGCCAGCACAGGTACCTGAAGGGAAATTGCGATGAAGACCAGCCCCAGATAAGCGGTTGTTGAATAGGAAAGCGTCCGCTTGATATCCACCTGGGCTATCGAAACCAATGAACCGCCGATTGCACTGATCGAACCAATCACCTGAAGAACGACCAAGGTGACTGGAGCGTTTTGAAGTAGAGGCATCACCTTCAACAGCACGATGGCCCCGCAAGTCACCACCACGGAATTTCGAAGAATGGAAGCTGGATTGGGGCCTTCCATCGCTTCATCCAACCAGAGATGCATGGGAAATTGGGCACACTTTCCTGTGGGGCCAGCGATCAGTCCAAGCCCGAGAAGGGTTGCAGCAAGGGGGAGAAGTGTTTTTTGAGCAGACCAGCTGTACAAATCCTCAAAGCTCGTGACACCTGACCAAGCAGTCACTGCTACAACACTCATCAGCAGCAAAACATCGCCAACCCGCTTGGTCAAAAATGCATCCCGGGCTGCAGTCACAACAAGCGGCTGCGCATACCAAAAGCCGACCAAGAGATAGGTGGACAAGGTCAGCATTTCCAAAAGGAAATAACTCTGGAACAGTGAGTCACTGAGGACAACACCTGACATAGCCCCTTCAAAAAATCCCAATAACGCAAAGAACCGAGCCAGAGCCCATTCTTTGTCCATATATCCAAGGGAATAAATCTGAGACAACAGGCTCAACCCGGTGATCAGCTCTAGCGCGGAGACATTTGTGAGCGAGAGGCTGAAACTGATCTCGAGGTTGAGATCGGCCACAGAGAGCCAGGGCACTCGGATCAGCGCTGGTCCAGTGAGCATCACATCTCTGAGCACTAGGCTGCCGTGGACCACCGCAAGCAGGGTCAGAAGAATGTTGAGATAGGCGGGGGGCTTGTGGGCATCGCGACGAAACCAGCCAAAAGCCCAGGGAAGAGACACGATCATCCCGGCCAATCCGTAGAGGGGGATGAGCCAGGCGGTCTGCATGGGAGCCGAAAGCTCTTGCATCACATCAGAAAGTGAAGGGTGGATTAAGAGCATCCAATAGTTGAAGAAAGACTATAAGACCAAAGCGGTGAAACCGAGCAAAATTCGCGTAAAGGACTAAAGAGTAGAAATTTGATTCAAGTAAAAAAAAGCTACACAAAGGAAAAAATCAAACCCAAATACCAAATTAAGAAACCAACCAAGTGTGCCATTAACACAGGTGTCTCAATATTCGAGAAGAGCAAAAGACACTTGCTAAAGTAACTCGGAAAGTTAATTGAAGATGAAAAAAACCATAAATCTGTTAGCGATGTCATCAATCCTGATGTTCGCAAGTGCTCTAAAAGTCAATGCTGAAACTCCAAGTCTAGAAAATGCAAATAATGCTACGGAAGTTAAATTCACATATTCGAGAGATGATTTAGTACCCATGCCTCTTCCCAAAATACCAATCAACGAAGAGACAAAACTCCAAGAAACACTTACAGTGGAAGATTTAAAAAAGTTAGCATCGATCACCGAAGAGCAGCAATGGCGCGAACTAACCAAAAAGGTCATTAGATATCAAAGACAACTTCTTACAAACAATAAATCAATAAGCTTGAACGAGGCGATTGAGCTAGCAATTGAAAAAAATCCAACAATACAAGAAAATAAATATGATGTACTGGCCAGCATATGGAGAATTAGAGCAGAAACCAGGCGATGGTTACCAACAATTGATTTAGAATTAGACACAGTTGGATATTACAAAGCACAACTATACGTCAACTCAAGAAACCCCAATAATCCCAATGATGGGAATGGATCTGCAGTCAGTTACAGCTCAAATTATTTTCAAGGAGCACCAGTTGCATCCATTTCGTGGGATGCATTCGATCCAGAGAGAGGACCAAGTATAATGATCGAAAAGACAGCTGAACAAAGAGATAAAATTCTACTAAACTATTCATTGAGATCACTGTTAGTAGACGTTTATCAAAGCTTCACAGAAATAGAAATAATCCTAGAACAAATTAATGCATATTCAGAATTAGTTTCATTAGAGATCGCAATTGCAGATGCAATTTTCGATGTTTATGAAAATGGCTTAACATCAATAGCAGAAGTAACCAAATGGAGAGCACAAACTTACTCGACAATTACACAATTAATTGGATATTACCAAAGATTAGATAATGCCTATGCGCGATTCAGTAGAGTCATCGGCTCGGACGAATACTTTCCGGCACAGCCAAGTGACAATGAAGTCTATCTCGAAAAATGGCCGTTATCATTAGATGAATCAATTGCAAAAGCAAAGAAAGAAAATGAAAGAATAAAAAGCGCCTATCTAAATAGCAAGATAAGCGAATTAAAATCGCAAAGATTAATAGATTCTTACTTGCCAACGGTAACATTGACTGCATCTGCTGGCAATTACACGATCAATGGTGTATATGAAGCCCCTCTATACCAGTCTGCACCAATTCTACCAACAACTGATCAAAAAACCCAAAATCCAATTTATCAAATCTACGCAGGCCTAACATTTGAATTTGATGGAGGCATAAATTTAGCCAGAGCAAAAGCTGAGGAAATGAATGCAAAAAGGGAAAAATATTCAGCGGTAAGAATTAGCAATGAAACTGTAGAATCTGTAAGAAATTCCTACAACGGATTAGTGAATCAGACAATTAATTTAGAGGCAACTGAGAGGTCAGTTGAGAATGCAGCAATATCATTAATAGTATACAAACAAAGATTTATAGCCGGAATAAGCGATACAACACCTTTTATACAAGCCTTAAATTTATACACAACATCAATCATATCAAGAAGCACAGTAAAGACTAATTTAATTAGAGACTATGTAAACTTACTGAGGGCGACTGCCACATGGCCGAAAAGTTTTGAGATAAGTCTAAATCAAGCAATAAAGAGGGTTATGAGTAGCAAAAATTAACTCATTACAATTACCTTCTACTTCACCACACATCACAATGACTACTCAAAACACTCCGATTCAAATTTTATCAGCACCAATTGGTATTTTGCTGAAGGTTACGATTGCTGTAAGTGCCGCTGGTGCAGCTTGGGCAATATTTGCAAAGGTTCCATGGCAAGTCGACGGCCTCGCTGCAGTCACACCACCAGGAGGTTTGTCCTCAGTTGTTTCTCCCGGTGATGGGACATTAATTTATGTAAGGAATGAAAAAGGAGAAATTTCTACAAACACTGAAGGAAAAGAAACACTTAAATTTGTGAGTAGATTCTTGGATGAAATCTATGAATTTAATCAAAGCTCGCAAGTATTCATAAATGATCCATCAGTAATAGCAATGGGAGAGTTCGAGACCAAAATTGATAGAATGATTAAAATAACAACACAAACAGTTGTCGACGACAAAAGTATTGGTCAAGGTGGAAGGGCAATCTTTGATTCAAAGTTTCCGTTCTTAGAAAAAAACCAGGTAATTGCTTATATTTATAGCCCAGAGAGAAAAGTAGAAATTGTCAATGACGCTACAGATGCAAGATCTGAACTTCAATCCTTAAAACGAACCATGGCAACCTACTTAGTACAAAAAAAATCGTATAATAAAAGGTTGCAAAAGCTAGAAAGCGCATACAATGATGTAGCTGTGCATTTCGATACAAACAACAACTTCGAGGAAACATTAAGAAAACTCAATAAGGCTGGTTACGTTCCTAATAATACCTATGTAAGCGGAATATCATCAACATCGAATTTCTATTCTTTGGGTGAACAATACCTTCAACAAGCACAACAGCTTACAATTGAACTAAACAACGTTGACAACAGAATCAATGAGGCTGTTAATAATGTTGTAGCATCAGTAACGAAATTAAGAGATTCAGTTAACAAATACATATCCACTTCATACGTATACATGCCTCGAGATGGGTATCTCGTGGAGTATTCATCAGTAAATCACACGTTTATCAAAAAAAATACACCTATTTTTGAATTTACAGACAGACCGCCAAAGTTACCAGAATATACATACGCATTTTTTGGAGCAGAAAAAGCATCTCAGGTGTTTCCCGGGATGAGAGTATTATCAACTCCTCTCGGCATATCAAGATCACAATACGGGGGTATTAGAGGCAAAATCGTGTCAATTGATGAGAACCCCACGTCTCTCGAGGCAATAAACAGTGTTAGCGGCAGTAGTCAAGTCGCAAAATCATTTATTGATAATTTGCAAATTCCTTACCGAGTATTGATAAAATTGGAGAAAAATAAAAACACAAACTTGAGGGAATGTACAAAATCAAATAGAACACAAACGTGCTACATATGGAATTCTGGAGCTATACCTCCTTTTCCGGTCAAAATTGGCAATGTTTTGGCTGTTCAAGCAACCACGACAGAGTATACACCTCTACAACTAATGATACCAAGACTGAGAAGATTTTTTGGGTTGCAAACAGATGCGCCTAGTTTGAAGGGAGGAAAAACAAATGAATAAGTTAATTAATTCCTTCAGATGGATATTTCCAATACTTATAAGGTACAACAAAGGCTTTTTGCTTTTAATACCAATTTCTTTGGCAGTGACTATACCAACACTAATAATTGCTGGCTCTTCGTCACAGTTTATTGATGGATATCTTCTGAATGTAAGAGACAACTTTGCAATACCAATTGCATGGCTTTTACTTATAAGTACACTCGTAATGGTTGCACTACTCGCAATTCAATCAGTAGTACTCGTGAGGATTGAGGCATTCATTATTAAATCTGCTTCAGTGAGAATTTTTAAAAGGATTTTTTCGTTACCTTACAGTTATTTTGCAGTCAATCCTTCGGGGGAAACAGCCGGAAGAATAGGACTTGCACTGCAAGTTGGGCAACAACTAGTAACGCAAGTGACAGGATTTGCAATTGTTCTTGTAAGAGCGTTAATAGTACTAACATTTTCACTCATAATATCTCCACAACTAACCATCTTAAGTACGATAATTCTCGTTACTAATGTAACGCTTTCGTTTTACATAACATCAAAAAGAGAAGCAGCTAACAGGGAGTTGGCAGTTAATAAGGGTCTTGCAGAAGGTGAGGGCTTAAATGCAGTAGCTAACATTGAAAGCATAAAAGCATCAGCACTAGAATCAGAATTCTTTAAAAGCTGGGCATCAATCTTTGGTAAATCTGTCAATCAACAGCAAAATCAAAGCTTCTACAACGCAATAGGTTCAATGATAAGCACGGTATCATCTTTCCTATTACAAACATTAGTTGTTATTTTGGGAGGATTTTTGATACTCGATGGAAAACTATCGCTTGGTTCATTAGTAGCATACCAATTCTTGTTATCAACAATTATAACTCCAATAAATCAAATACCACAACTAGTTTCAGCTTTACAAACATTAAGTGGACTTTCTGGGAGAATATCCTTACTATTTAGTGAAACAACGGAGAGTTACGTAAAAAGCCTTGACGAAGATAAAAGTCGAGAATCAGGCGTAGCAGCCATAAAATTAACAGGTGATTTAAAAATTGATAATATTAGTTTTAGATACGAAGGTGCTAAGAATGATTTATTTGAAGACATCACCATCGAAATACCAGCTGGAAATCATTTAGCAATTGTTGGAGGTAGTGGATCTGGAAAAAGTACACTTATCAAAATAATTGCAGGATTGTACCATCCGACCAATGGAATGATAAGATACGATGGAATTTCATGGGAAGAGCATACAGATTTAACAATGAGACAAACAATAGCTTATGTACCACAAGATATGTTTTTGTTCAGCGATACTCTACACCACAACATCTCATTATGGGATCCACGATTTACTCCCCAGGAATGTTACGAAGCTGCTTCTTTAGCACTCATGCAAAATGAAATCGATTCGTATCCCTTAGGGATCCAAAGAACATTAAATGACAATGGAAGCGATTTGAGCGGTGGTCAAAAACAAAGGATTGAAATAGCGCGGGGATTGGTTAGAAAACCAACCATTATGTTGATTGATGAAGGGACGAGTGCATTAGATGACTATACAGAAAAGGCTGTGATGGAAAACATAAAGTCTGTGAAAACTACTCTAGTGACAGTTGCTCATAGAATGCACTCTGCAGAAATTAGTGACTATGTAATTGTACTTGATAAAGGAAAAATAGTTCAAAAGGGTCCACCTGATCTATTAAGGAATCAACCTGGTAGATATTCAGAACTTTTAAAAGCGGAGGAAGCCTAACATGAAAGATTTTTCAAAAGAAAACCTTCAAAATGTTTTTCAACTCGAATCAAGCGACTACAAAAGTGATATTTTATTAGTGGATGAAAATTCGAGTATTTACTTTAAAGTAATGTCAAAAGTTTATAACATTCTAGAAGACAAAAGCAAATTAAACGAATATGCCACTGATCAACTCAACGAGTTCTTGACGTACAATGATGTATTGTACAGAGAAGTAAGCCCTGAAGAATCACCAAAATTAAGAACGGGCTTAAACACCGTCATTGACTTGGGAGAGGGAAATGCGATCGCGATTATAAAATTAAAGGGTAAAGATTGGCTCTATAATCCAAAAACTGATGAACTTCTCCCATATAAAAATTATAATGAGCTGGAGATTGAATACGAAGTAAGTAAGTGCTATGCGTACGAAATATTCGCAAAACTTTCATATGATACAAGGGGTCCGTTAGATGCCATAAAATTTACATTAGGTTCGTCATGGTATACCTTAATTGCATTTATATTATCAACGATAACTGTCGTATTAATGGGACTAACTGCTCCCATGATAACTAATTACCTCGTTGCTGATGTATTACCGCAATCCAGTTATTCCTTGCTGATAACAGTAGCCATTTTGGTGGGAATAATTGCTATATTTAACTTAACAGTAACGGCATTTAGTCAATTTTTCCAGGTAGAGTTTGAAGCATTAATTGATGTGCGGCTTCAAACTGCCGTGTGGGCAAGGTTGGTTAGATTACCGGTACCATTTTTTCGTGAAAATAGTATCGGTGACATCGCATCAAGAGCAGCTGCAATATCACAAGCTAGATCGGCAATATCGGGAGGGTTTTTAATTGCTGTCATTAATCTAGTTTTTGCATTCAGTTTTTTCATATTAATGTTTCAATATGACCAGACATTAACATGGATATCCCTTGCGGTTACAATAATCAATACATTTATAGTCATCAAATATTCGTTAAAACAAGGTGAATTCTTGGTTCCGCTATTTTCTCAATACGCAGATGTAACAAATTACTCATTACAAGCAATCCAAGGTGTTGCACAAATAAGAACGTCAGGAAGTGAGCCGTTTGTATTTCTTGTATGGATGAAGAAATTAATAAAAACAGCTTACACTAACAGTCAAATGGGTTATACAGCTGCTGTGGTAAACACTGGTGCAATTTCTGTTAATCCAATTGGAACATTAACAGTAATCGTTTCAATAATATTACTGAATCCCAGAGAAATTACAGGATTCACAGCAGCGCAGATAGCCAGTTGGATTGGATTTCTAGCAGCATTTTCAGGATTTAATTCAATACTATCTGCATCTGCTGTAACGATATCAGTGAGTCTCGCAACCCTGAGAAGTCTTTGGGCAAGAGCAAGCCTAATTGTTTACGCAGAGCCAGAAAAGGGTTACAGCGATCAGGCCATAAGGAAAGATCTGAATGGTGATTACAGAGGTGAAAATTTGGTGTTTAGTTACAAGGGCATGAACAGACCAGTACTTAATGAGTTAAGCTTTGAGATTAAACCTAATAAATATACTGCAATAACGGGATATAGTGGGTGCGGTAAATCAACTCTACTAAGACTTCTTATGGGATTTGACGAACAACAATCAGGACTTTTGACTATCGATAAACTAGCACTTGAGCAATGGTCAATTCATCATTACAGAAAACAATTAGGCGTAGTAATGCAAAACACCCCTCTCCAGCCTGGAACCATTAGAAAAATTTTAACGGCAGGAAGAAATATTGATGACAGTAAAATATGGGAGGCACTCGAAAAAGCAGCATTAGCTGATTTGGTAAATGAAATGCCTGATAAATTAGAAACATTCATTGAAGAAGGCTCATCGAATATATCAGGTGGACAAAGACAAAGAATCGCTTTGGCACGAGCTCTTGTTGGCAATCCCAAAGTACTGATTTTGGATGAAGCAACCAGTGCATTGGACGCACCAACTCAAAAAGTTGTCACAGACACGTTGAACAATTTGCAAATAACAAGAATTGCTGTAGCACACAGATTGAGTACAATTGAATCGGCAGATAATATTTTAATTATGAAGGAGGGTAGAATTGTTGAAAGTGGAAAATACGAGCAATTAAAGGAAAATCCAGAAGGATACTTGAATCGACATAATGCATAATCACATATAAAGTGAATTAAAAGTCATATTTTCTAAAAAAATTATCATTTACTGGGTGTCCAGCATTAAGAGATACATTTAAGAATTTAGAAGCAATCTGGACATCATTAGAATAAGGAGAGACTACAGAATCAACGCTGATCCATCTAAGTACAAAACCACATGTATCAACATTATTGGAAGGTAACGAATGTAAAGTCAATCCATTAAATACTATAATATCACCAGAGGAGGTTGGAACGGAAACGATATCATAACAATCATTAGTTTCTAAATCAGGGGGTATTGGCACAAAATGACGCTGATAATCGGGAGAATCAGAATAGTGAAATTCGCGGTAAAAAGATTCCATAGCGTTTACTTCATCATTTGAAGAGTCGGTTTGAAAAAAAGATGAGGGTAGGTATCGAAGGCCAGTCTTGTGAGAACCACGCACAAAACGTAGAGATGAGCCAAAAGGTATATCAGTAAGGGAAATCCAGACGGAAAAGAAAGGTCCCTCAATGGACTGGTCATGATGCCAAGGGATAGAAACAGTACATGAGGAAGTACGACGAAACCATGTATCCTGAAGGAGGATAACTGAAGGACAGCGCATCAAAGTGGAAATTAAAAAAGGGACTTGGTCGGGTATATAGTCAACAGGAAATTTTGAAACAAAAAATGATGACCAAATATCAGATAAAAAAGATCCATCTTGATCATCACTTAAGTCACGAAAGAAAGGCGAACAGCGAGTCTCAATGGCAATATCAACAGAATGTTGCAAAAGTGAAACAAACGAAGATGAAACAAAGGATGGAATTTTTACAAAACCATCTCGGTCAAGAGATGTTTGAAAATTGAGCATAGTCACCACCCCAAACGATTCATGATATCAGTAGTATCAGAAGAAAGCAAAGCTTTTTGATCATCAATGAGAGACTGGAGATAGAATAGAAAACGTTGTACTATTTCAGATAATACAGCATCATTATCATAATACAACTTTAAACTGATATTGGATGAGCTAATAGTTGATTCAATCATAAACGGGCTCCATGCAAGTGGATAAGATTCTGACGACGAAAGAGAATGATCAATAATAGAAACACCAGTTGAAGTTTCACAATTGAAATTATCAATACAATTAATAGAGCAGATAGGTAACTTTGAGACCGAGTCGGGGTTCGAAGCGAGGTAAGAGAATAGGTTAGCTGAATTCTCCTGAATATCACGGAGACGTGAGGAAATAGAGTCAATATCAGATTGAGGAAAGAAGCAAGGTAAATGAATCGAGAAATAACCCAACGAATTTGACAAATTTGTATCTTTGTAATCACGTGATGCAAACTCAAGATCTAAAAGCGGAAAATTCACTGAATGATCAGCGAACGATAAAGATACAGCTTTGATCAAAAAAGGAAGAAAACGGGAAGACTGTAAAGCAAAAGGAAGAGTAACAATTTCTTCATGGAGCAAAAACGAAGTTGGTAAGAATGAAGATCGAAAATCAGAAGTGGCAACAAGTAAAGTTTCGCAATCCTGAATAGCTTGGAGGTGAAAAGGAAAATCTATGGGTGTTTTAAAAGTTGGAGAAAATCCCAAAGGATAAATTACGTCTATTGCAGAAGAAGAAACGGAATCTAAAAGCAATTGCAAAGAAAGAAAGTCAATTAGATAATGAGGAAAAGCACACAAGCAAAGAGTCGATTCGTCGTCTTGTAAAAAGATACGAGTAATTGAAACATTGGCAGAAATCTTAGAGTTAAGATTCAAGATACAGGTGTCGGCTAAGCAACGTAATTGACTATCAAATGAATCAAAAGAGGTAAAAATATGGTCAGATATAAGTATTGGACAAGAATCAAAAAGATCAAGAGAGCCAGATGAAGATAATGAAAAGGAGTTAAAATTAGAAAGAGATAAAAGACTGGACAAATCGTCAGCAAAATTAGAACAACTAGTGCAATCAATTAAAACAGTAAAAAACCAATTGGAAATATCAAAGTAGTGTTGAGTATAACATTGGGATGGAGTAAGATGATAATGAGTAGAAGGTTGTAGCAAGGAAGGCGATGAAGGCGATGCAGCAAGAAAAGCTTGATAAAGATCTTTAAAATCTGGAGTTAAGAGAATAGTGTCTGCAGAAACATTGATATCAGAACGAAGAAATGAGGCACTGAGTCGGATAGCAAGCAGAGAATCACCACCAAGCTGATAGAAATTACAGTCTAATGAAATGTCTAAACCAGGGAATAAAGGTTGAAAATGTGAAAGAAAAAATGAGAATGAAGGATCTGATACAGAATAAGGATCTAAATTGGAAGAATCAGACGAATAATTATCTGTGTTTAATAATTCAGTGAGAGCAGATATATCAAGCTTGCCATTAGTTGTTAAGGGAAATTCATTAAGAGAAATAATACGCGATGGGCAAAAATAGGATGGTAAAGACTCATGTAATGTCTGATATATTAGATTAGTGACAACAGTGGAGTCGACATAGAATAAAACAAAATTATCACCACGATGTGAGCCTGATACTAAATCTAATAAGGGCAAAAGATGAAAAGATAAATCAGGAAAAAGAAGTGAAATACGATTACTTATATCAGAAAGAAAGACTCGATACCCATTAATTTTTAAAAAACCTGAAATACGACCTAGGACAGTCAGATCACCATCTTCAACAAAACCTATATCACCAGTACTATATGAATAACAGTTATCAGATAAGTGAAATGGTTCTACCGTGCCGTCAAAATATTTACCATAAGTGTTATTAGTATGTATGATAATAAGACCGATATTTTGACTAATGTTTGAAGTTAAATCTCGGGAGAAAGAATCAGATGATATAGCTTCGATTGATACTTCATAACCCGCTAGACATTGACCAACAGGTACTATACCAGAAGTAGAACAATCTCGAGGAACTAAAAATGTAGAACAACCGATACAAGTTTCTGTAGGACCGTAGTGTGTAAATATCCTAAGACGATCTGACGCTGAATAACAACGAAGAGCAAGTTGGTTTTGCAAGGCATCACCACCAAATAATAAAATATCTGATGGTATTAGCTTTTGAATAGGAACAAATTCGAGAAGAGCCGTAAAGTAAGGTGGTAGAATTTTCAAAAAAGAAAAGAAAGAATCATCGATATTTAGCCAAAACTGAGGAGACTTGACAGCGTTATAATCAGCAAGAAAAATTTCACCACCAGTCCTTAACCAGAGCAAAATTGTAGTAAAAGGAAAATCAAAATTTAGAGACGAAATGACACCAAATCGGTAAGAATTATGATCTTGAGAAATGGTAAGCCTGTCAACAATAGCATCTTGATAAGATGACAAATGATCAATAGAAACAGGTACAGCTTTAGGATTGCCAGTAGAACCGGAGGTAAAGATTAAATGCGCTAGATTTTTAAAAGATTTAGGAAAAAAGATATCGTGAGAATCAAAAGGTAAAAGATCAACGCATAAGCTATCATTTTTAAGACTAATAACAGACCTCACACCGCAAGTAGATAACCGCGAGAAGTTAATTTCATCAGACTCGAGCGGGTTCCAAAGAATATAAGGCCGACCTACATTCCAACAGGTAAGAATGAGAAGAAGTTGAAAGACAATATCGTCCGACCGTATACAAAATATTGGATCTTGATAACGTGAAAGATCTTGGGAATATTCATTAATAAAAGTATGGAGTTCTCTACAAGAAATAGAAGAAGAGCAAGAACGTATAGAATGATTTGAAAAATCGGAGGTTAATGATGCAAGATAGTAATGAGGTGAAAATTTATCGGGCAAATTTGAGTAAGTATGACTAGGGGCTGTACAAACTTGAAGAAATGGACTGAACTCTGGAGGGAATGCAGGAAAAAGATCAAGCACTCTATAAAAATGGGATATGACATCATCAATAGCTGATGCACTAAACAAAGAAGGGTTATAATCAATAGATAAAATAAGAGAATCTGAGTTATCGGTGACGTTTAAAAAACAATTCCACCGACAAACAGATGGTGGATAATCGTTAAATGAAACATCTATATCAGAATTAGAAAAAACAGGTGAAACCCTATCAAAGTTAAAAGCAAAGGAAGACAGTGGATAGTGAAGAGTGGAAGAATGAATATCAAAGTGCTTTGCTAAAGAGCTAGAATCTACAGATGAATTAAAAACAAGCTTTGATAAAGAATTTTGAAGTGATGAAAAATCATCGTCATTGAAATCAATAAACGAGCTAATAATTAGAGGTAGTGGAGAAACAAAAGAATTATAAAGGTAAGCATCAGAGGGTACCAATGTCTGAGTACCAAAAATAGTGATAATAAGGCATTTAATGTTAAGAGAAAATTGTAAAGCATTGATATAGAAAGCAAGAATCAAAGAAGGCAAAGAGATGTTGTATTTCTCAGAGATATAAACAAGCTGATCGCGAATTACAGATGATAAAGGAAATTGTTTCCGAATAATGGAAGAACCACGTTGCAAATTATTGAAATGTTCTTTTCTCAACAGCGGTAAGAGTTGATCTGTAATGTCGACAGTAGGACTCGATAGTGAAAGAGAAATAGGTTGAGTGTCAACACCATTAAAAATACGAAGAAAAAGATCGTTAATTCCCTTGCCATCTATTGCATAATGTGCGAAACAAAAATGTACTTGACAAATTTGATTATTTTTAACTATAACGTTACATTGAACATGGCAGGAGTTTGAAGGATTAAACTTCTGGATAATCGATGAATCATCAGCATAGTATCTTACCCAATCAGAATCAGAAGAGTCTATGGGGGAAAATCTTGCAGATATCAAATCATAAATGCCAAACAAAGAAGTTTCTAAACTAATTTGCGAAAGCGCTTTCCCAAGAAAGACAGGAAAATCAATGCAAGTAAAATTAGATAAAGTCACAGTTTGATTAAAAGACTGCGCCTCGATAGGGAGCTTCATATAGGCTGCACAAAGAGATAATTGATTAGTATCTAATAGATACGAAATGGGGGCCTGGAAAGAAGATGAATCTAAAACACCGGCTAGAAGTAATGAATTAACAGAAGACTCAACTGATTCTATAAAAAAATCAATATCCGAAACAGTGTGAGATGCAGATAAAAAGAGCGTTCGTCCTTCCCAAATATAAATGTCACGAGATAGAAGCTCAAAGTAAAAAGCTAAGGGTGCACCAACAAAACGAAATACCGAAGATGCATAGGAAACACGAATATTAACATCTCTGGCAACAAAAAACTGATTAAGACGAGTACACAAACGACGAGTAAGGTTGTTCAGCTTAACCTGAATATATCCCTTGTCGCTTAAAAAATATGAAAGAACTTCATGACAACTAATCATAGTTAACGGATTTTTATTAAATGTGCCTGCAAAAAATACTCGTTGACTTGACGGATCGTTATTTGATTGATACCAGGAACCTCCGTCAATAAGATTAAGAAGCCTTGAATCACCTGCGACAGCACCTATGGGCAAACCTCCACCAATAATTTTGCCATATGTACTAAGATCCGACTTAACACCAAAGTAGCCATAAGTAGATTGATAGTGGCAACGAAATCCAATCAGTACCTCATCATATATAAGAATAATTTTAAATTGATCACAAAGCTTTCGCAATAATAATAGAGTCTTTACAACATCTACGCTGGGTTTTCGAGATTGAATAGGTTCGACAATTATCGCAGCTAAGTCAGAATGATGTTGATGGACTATTCGATGAATTGAATCTAAATCGTGATAATCAACAATTAATGTGTCAGTAAGGAAAGAAGAAGGCGTACCGAAGGAAGAGGGAGAAGTCCTTCCGTCAACGTCCGACTGAGCTGCAAGGGTAAAATCATTGTGCCCATGATAAGAGCCATTAAAAATAAGAATTTTATCTCGACTTGTATAAGCACGAGAAAGTCTCGCTGCAGTCATAACTGCTTCAGTGCCGGTATTACAAAACACAGATCGTTCATGACAGGTAAGCTCACAAAGAAGCTTTGAGTTAACTGAAGCCAAAGAAGATTGCGGACCTATGAATAAAGAGTTATTTTCAAAAGCGGACAGAAGTGATCCCTTTAAGAAAGGAGGATTGTGTCCGAACAGCTGGACACCAAAACCCATTGTAAAGTCAAGAAATTGATGACCATCCTTGGTAAAAATATGTGAGCCTGATGCACTGTTAGCAACAACAGGAACTTGGATATCCCGGTAGAGTGGTGAATATCCAGCGGAATAACGAGGATCGGCAAGGGAAGAAAAACTATTACGAACAGAACTCGATTCTTTTAACTTATCAACAAGCCTGGATTTGAGCTCAACACTATGAACAATCTCCGCACGGCTATATTTTAGGTTCAGATCTTTAGATTCAGGCTTTGCAACCGCAGAATGATTTGATTCGTCCAGAGATAGTATTAGATCTGGGGAAGTGGAATTTGCAACAACATCACGACCAAGATTCGAAATTGATGATGATCGACGCAAAGCCTCACAAATAGCATCATTAATAACATGAAAATCACCAACCAACTCTTCAAGAGAGAAATGAACCGAATAAATCGAAGATAACTTAGATACAAGCTGAGCAAGCTCAAGAGAATCAAGCCCACATCTTGTGAAAGTTTTAGAGAGATCAATAGAAGATTCAGCTAAACCGGAACATTGTGAAATAAAGGAAATAATAAATAATGAGATCGAATTTGAATCATCAACTGGTGAACTCACTTTAAAGTTAGGAGGCTGAACACTTGAAATAGCAGTGGCAATACTAATTGAAGAATACTTGAAATTATCATTAAGATTTTGAGAAACAATCCGTTTTAGAGTCGGCTTAGTTGATATTTCAACAAAAGAAAGAGATGAGGAAAAGCTGGAAAGCCTGGAAAGCAAATCATTGAAGTGGATGGGATTAAGAAAATGGGTAGACCAACTAGTATCACAAGGAGAAGAAACAATACTCCAAGAAGGTAAGAAATTGGTATGAGATAAATCTAGCTTTATATCGCAAAAAGAATCAGAAAGACAAGAATGGTCAACTAAAATTGAAGAATGATAGCAGTAATCAACACCAACATACTTTATAACAGCAGAATCCAAGGACGAGACTTGCTCAAAAAAGGATGATGAAATAGCATAAATAGAGCTAGATGAACTGCATCTGATGACCTCTTTCGGCAGGTATTTACTTATAAGATCAGATGTCAGATTTGATTTAAGTATATAATAAAGATGAAAGAGACCACGATTAGTTGCAACAATTTTTTCTCGCTCATATAAAGCAAGAACGCAAGCATCAAAGGTCAAGGCAGAACCAGCAACAGATGCTGGATACTCGCCAAAAGAATAACCAATCAAATAATCATAAACTGCCCCTGAAGAAATACTTATGTCGTATAAAGAAAGCATATGAACAAGATATAGGTATTGTTGATCAAGGGGAGAAAGTGAGGAGGAACGATCACAAAATTGCAATGGCAAATCTACTGGGTAATCTTCCAAAACAGAAATCAGTTGCGACCAATAAGAATCTACAATCTGTTGATATGTAATCGATGCATGATAGTCTTGAAGTCCAATCTCCTTGTCAAACAGACCCTGGCCAGGAAACAAAGCAACCTTGAGATCTGATCGAGATTGATGAACTGAAGTTGGTGACAGTATTAAAGAGGCATTAGTACCACTAAAACCAAAAGAGCTCACAAGCATTGATTGATCAGATGTCGGCTTGGCAAAATATAAAGAGCTATCGTTTGAGTGTTTGAGATGGGAGTCACTAAACGAAAATTTATTGGTTGCAGGGGAAGAGTCAACACGAACCAGTTGATGATCTTGAAGAGCGGAAAGACAATTAAGCACACCAGCAGCGCCTGCGGCAGCTTCTAGGTGACCAAATTTAGATTTTATGGAACCGACAAGAACAGGATTATTATTAAAAACGTTATTGAGCGCTTTGAGCTCAATAGGATCACCAAGAGGAGTACCAGTACCATGACACTCGATATAACCAATATTAGAACAATGTAAACCTGACGCACTTAACGAGCGTTCGAGAAGTGAAATCTGGCTTTCTAGAGAAGGAGCTGTAATACCAGCACTAAGACCATCATGATTCACAAAACATCCATTAACCTGCGCTAAAGGAACAAGTCTATATTTAGAAAGGCAGTTTTCTGAAGCCAACAAGAAAAGAATACCACCTTCACTACGAACATAACCGTTTGCGTTATGCTTAAAAGTGAAGCACATATGGTCGGGACTTAACATTTTCATTCGCCGCAGTTGCAAAAATTTAAAAGGATCATTAAAAAGATTCACTCCACCACAGATAGAAAAGTCGCATTCTCCAGATGAGATCGCCTCAAAAGCTTCAGACATTGCTACAAGCGACGAAGAACAGCTGGTATCAATGGTTTTCGATTTACCAGTAAAATCAAAATGATATGAAATACGCGCACTAGTCATTGACAAGTGACTACCTGCAAGTAGATACCGATTGTCGGACTCAAGAGTATTACAGAAGGACCAACCTGTATCTGAAGCACCAATAAAAACGGACGTATCCTGAGGAAGTGTGATGTCAGT
Source organism: Synechococcus sp. MEDNS5 (assembly GCF_014279875.1). Taxonomy (NCBI): domain Bacteria; kingdom Bacillati; phylum Cyanobacteriota; class Cyanophyceae; order Synechococcales; family Synechococcaceae; genus Synechococcus; species Synechococcus sp. MEDNS5. The sequence continues at coordinate 700,150 of NZ_CP047952.1, read as the reverse complement.
CGTAATTTCTTGAGCTAATGACAAGCACAAACGCTGTTGAGGATCTAGACAGGACCATTCATTAAGACCAATACCTAAATCTGATAGATCAGCAAAAAAAGGATTCTGCACGACGCCACCATATATATTATCATCAGAATCTGGTGTGATTATATTGCGTGACAACCAAAAATCAGAATCAATTTTAGATATTGGGGTATCTGAACTAGTCTTAATACGGGAAAGATCTTGCCAGTTTGAAGCAGAAGGAAGTCTAAAGCTGGCTTTAACGATATACACGGGAGTAGACATCTTAAATACCCTCTAGTTGGAGAAAGTCGACAAGTTTTTCAACGGTATCGTATTCCCATATAAAGGTATCATCAAGCATGATACCGGTGGATGATTTAATGAAATTCTTTAGTTCAGAGGATCCGACAGAATCAAGGGTTATAAAGAACTGACCGCGGACTGAACGGAGCACAGGATCACCGTTTTCATTTTCATAATCCTTCAACCAACGAATCAGCTTCTCAGCCGTAAAAGCTTCACACGGTAATGAATGTGTTTTAGTCTGAATATCATAAAACGAATAAAGAACTTTTATTTGATGCTTTAAGTAAAGATCACGGGCTTTAAGCCGTTGCAATTTGCCTGAGGTAGTTTTTGGAATTTGGGCTTTTTGAACAAAAAGAATATCATGGCAAGAACGTCCAGACAGATCTATTATCAACTTATTAATTTGGTCAAATAAAGATAATGGACTGGAGATGCTTACATGGCGATCTAGTTCGGCAATAAAAACAATGGTATCCATTCCGTCATCATTGTCGACGCAGAAACAGACTGAGGTTGAATTGGCAAAGAGTTTAAAGTTAGACTTAACAGCAGACTCTATATCCTCTGGATAAATATTCTTGCCATTAATAATAATAAGCTCCTTTTTGCGGCCTGTGATGAATAGGTGACCGTTATAGAAAAAGCCTAAATCACCAGTATAAAGTTTTAAAAGTTGAGAGTGATTAGAGTCACCTAGATAGCCATGCATAACCGTAGGCCCTTCAACAACAACCTCTCCAATACGGCCAGGGGGAAGAACTTTGTCTTGATCTTCAATTGAAATCCTCGTATCAGGAAGAGGGTAACCACATGAGACAAGCAAACGCCCATTTGAAGATGGATGGGCAAAACCTGAATTCAAGCCCGATTGGTCGAAAGCAAGTGTTAAAAGGGAATCTGAAATACGATCAGCGGTGACAGCTAAAGTTGATTCAGCTAATCCGTAGGCAGCGCTCAATGCTTTCGAAGACAAGCCAAATGGAATTGCAATATCAAGAAAATTAGAGACAACAGTAGAACTAATGTGTTCGGCAGCAATCATGCAAAATTCGCAAGCTTTTAAAGACAAAGACTCGTAGTATGTTTGCCTAGTTGCCATTGCATATCCACTGGTGGAACCTGCGGTATGCGTGATCTCTAAGGAAGACAGATTAGACAACCAGACCGAAGGTTTTTTCGCGAAATCGGCAGAAGAAATGATATATGAACGACATCCATACATTAAAGGCAAAAGAATGCCAAATACGAAGCCCAAATCATGATACAAAGGAAGCCAAGAATAAAAAGATGATGAGCTGGTAATATTCCATGCATCAGACATTAATTCGAGAGAAGCAGATATATTAGAAGCGGTAATAAGAACTCCCTTAGGAGAACCTGTTGAGCCAGAGGAATATTGAATAACTGCAGTGGATTTGGGGAAAAGGGGCTTTGGTGGAATTGAATAAGAAGAAAGAACTGAAGCGGAAATATTAGATGTATCAGAGGTTACTTCGGCTAAATTAGACAATAATGAAGAAGAACGAGAACGTAAATTGAAGACTTGGCTATGATTATTATCTATTGTATAGATCAAAGAACCTGTTTGCTCTACAATTGTATCAATGAAATCAACTCTCTTCTTAGAGGGGAGGCAAAGTGGAACAACAGGACGATTAGATATCCAGCAAGCAAGAAGATTGACAATAAATTCACTACTATTCTGATTCAAAAGCAGAACAGGACGTCTATCAGGATCTATAGTGTCAAAAAGCTGAGAACGCTCAAACACCCTATTTTTTGACTCTGGATACACAAAAGTAGAGTTACCGAGATCATACGACAAAAAAGAATTTCTCGAGGTCGAGAAATTATGAGAAAACTTAGAGACAAGATCCGCTGAATAAAACATCAAGCAAATGAATCAAGAAGATCATTAATATATTTATCAATTATAACGGACTTGAGAATACTATAGTGATCAGCATGAACATTTATAACTCGAAGGTCATTACAATAAGTATGCCATGACTCTAGTGCAGACGACATGTAGTTTGAAGTATTAGCACATACATATGAAGTCCGACAATCTAGGGGTCTTAAGTGACAATCTCGAAAAATTTGAAATTGGGCAATCGAGGAGTCAATCCAACAGAGTAGATCATCTACTGCAGTAGAATAAGAAATAGCTCCAACTGCAATCAACTGATATCGAATAGAAATGACAAGTTCGGGGAAAGAGAGTGAAGACGATTCGATAAAAGAGATTATCTTATTAATTGAAAATTCATCGCAATCCACACTTTTCAAAAGTCGCCGACAAACTTGAGAAAGCCAATAAATGGAACTATTGAAAGATAATTTCTCCAATTCATGCTGTAACAATTGCGGATTTGGCGTATCGATAATAACAACTTGATCGTCAGACGATGAATAATACGAGCCCAAAAGATTAGCAATCAAGCCAGAGTATGAGTAGCCAATAAAAATACAAGGAATGGTAGAGTCAATGGAATCTAAGATACGCTGTGCTTGTTGCTCAAGCGTATCTATAGAAGGACGATTAAGCAGCCCGTATGTAAGTGCTTGAACGGAATAGCCTTTTCGAACAAATGCTTTTGCTAAAGGTAGAACAGGAGACAAATCATCAGCAATAGGCGAGATGATAACAATCAATGGATGATCATTATCAACTCCTTTGCTAAACCAAGAACTAGGTGGAGATCTGAAACTTAAGATATGAGAGTCTTCATGAGAAGGAGATTGGTATACAAGTGAGACATCATCTAAAAACCACGAAAGTTGTGTTGAAGAAAGTGAGCCGAAAATAACTCTTGAAGATAGCTTAGAGGGCAAGGATAAATTAGTATTATTTATTGTAGTTATAAAGAAAATAGTGTCGGATGCTCCAGGGGTTGAATTAAAAGGAAGAAACCTACCATTATTAATTTCGAATAGAGATGCATTGATATAAGTAGAGGATGGGCATGGTAAGAGCACAAGAACTTTTTCATTATGGGAAAAATCAAAAATATTGAGAGCACTATATATTGATGCCAACAAAGAAGAAATGCTTATTGAGCTATGTCGCAACAAAAAAGGGTTAGAGAGAGAACTGATAAAACTTTTAAGTTTAGAAAGACGAGAAAAGGGAGTGCCTTTAAAAGTAAGATAATCACTACAAGATTGAACTACTTCGTGGAAAGCAAAAATAGAAAAGTAAGATGAATTACTATAAAGATTAATGGTAACCACGTCATCGCCTGAATAAGTGCAATAGATAGGAAATGCTGCATTATGATCTAAACTACAAATAGCATCTGAAGGATTAACTGGAGGTATGACGCGATCTATCAGATGAAAAGGTTCATCCATATCGTAATTAAAGACTTCAAAAAGCGTAGTAAGATAGCACAACAATGCGACTTGATCGAAGAGGTTACATTCAATTTGGAAAGAAGAAGATATTAAACATTGATTTAAAAGCGAATGTGATGAAAGTTGAGACAGCTCAGGAAACTCAGATTGAATATTGATAAATAGTTTTGAAAGATCAGATGTATCTCTACAACGGCTTAAGGCCTGAATATCAGCTTCGAAACCAAGATCGCACAAGCGCGAATAAAGACCAACTAACGCAAGTGAATCGTGAGTAAGGTGAGATATATCACGAATAAAATCACCATGGAAAAGAGGGGCTGACGAAACCAATTCGTCAGCTGTAATTTGGGGCAATCCAACTCTCTCGCTATTATAATATATACTTCTGAGAAAATTTTTATCAACCTTACCGTTAGGCGTACATGGAATATCTTCTACAAGAATGATGTCTTTAGGAATAAGATAATGAGGCACTGAACGCCTCATAGAATCCAAGACATTTCTAAGATAAAGCTGATTCACCACCCGATTTGATTGTACAAATGCTACACATATAGAACTACTATCTGCATCAATTTTAAGAACGAAAACATCAGTACGTGGAAGATATGAAGAGAGAATGAAACGGATTTGTTCAAGCGAAACGCGATATCCAGAAATTTTTAGCAGGTCATCAGCACGACCAATAAAACGATACGACGAATTTGATATTCTTTGAAAAAAATCACCAGTTCGATATGACAAAGATTGAAATTGGTCGGAGAAAAAGCCAGATTCAGAACGAGTGCCGAAATAGCCGTTAGCAACACCATCACCAGAAACAATTAGTTCACCAATACCTCCTAAAGGAGTCTCTTGACCTAAGAAACTCTGGAGTAGAACCTGAGTACCTGGCAATAAAGATGACATAATACCCTCTTGATTAGCGTAGGTTGAAGGATCTATCTTGTCTAAGAAAATAAAAGTAGTTGATTCTGTGGGACCATAACCATTAAACAACTGATTACCGCACTCAAAAAAACCACAGGATTCAATAGTGGAGACTAGAGAATAAGGAACATGCTCGCCACCGGTGCAAATTACTTTTGCCTTAAGAATATTCCGTGTACATCTTAATAGTTGTGTGAACATAGAAACAGAAAGCCACGCACAGTCAACATCAACAATGATTCCTCTTTGCATCAAGACAAAATGATCAATACAAGTTATTTTTCCGCCTGACAGTAAAGGAATCCATAATTCAAACAAAGATGCATCAAAACCTACATCGGAATGCATTAAAAAATTCAATTGATTCCATGAACGCTCATCGCCGAGTCGATGCAGACGATAAATCCCTTCAGACGTAATTCTGACCCCCTTAGGAGAGCCAGTGCTACCACTAGTAAACATAATACAGATGTCATTACTCTCGTTTTCGAAATCAATCGTGCCAATATTTGAAATAAATGAGGAAATAACAGGATTACCAGTATAGAGATCATATGACAATTCATAATGGCAAATTGATTCCATTAGATGAACACGATTGATATCGTTGCTGCGTCTTTCGTCCAAAGGGACAATAACATTATTTGTAAGCACCAGGGCTAACATAGAGGCAATATATTCAAAAGGGTTAGAGCATTTGATAAGAACACGACAGGAGGATATTTTAAGGTCATTAAGAGACTGAGAATAAGTTTCAACTCGACAACGTAAGTCATTATAAGTATGAAGAACATCTTTTTCATCGGAAATCCAATGAAGACAATGATATGGGCCCTTCGTTATGAGGATAGTCTTAATTAGACCGATTAGATCACTTTTAATCCTTGGAGAAGTAACAGGCGGGGCTTTTAATTCTTGCTGAGAAGTAAGGTAATGACCTAGCAATGCAAGCTGCTCGGCTTGTAAAGAAGATGAGTTTGATCTCAAAAAAAACTTAAGTTGATCATTCGCTTGATTGACTCGACAATCAAGCGTCAGGGGTACATTCGCACCACGTTCATCATTATAATCATCGACAGTAATAAACGAAGCACTAGCAGATGCATCTGATTCAACAATAAGATTGAACAAAACATCTACATTAGTAGTCGGAGTAACAAGTGATAACGCATCAGATTCTAAGGACGAGGCAAATATAAAGTCTGATAAATAAGGTGAGGTTGAAGGAATATTGAGGTTCCGGATATTAAATGCACCTTTTTTAAGCAAAACCAACGGACCAACAAGCTTGGGTAAATTCAAAAAGTTACGTGAGTCAAGTGCCAAACCCACATGAAGTATTGGCTGATTCAAAAAAATACCAAGCTTTGAAATTAGTTGCTGAAACAAGCGGCCAACAAGAGTTAGATGATCGTTGGATGAAGTAAGAGACAGAACTGTGTTTAGAGCAAGACGTTCAGAAAACCAAGTACTCGAATATTCACATTGTGAATCTAAGCCAATACTTAGTACAGGTGAATCACAAGAGAAAATATCATCCTGTTGCGAATTAGAAACATTTTTCTGTTCAATAGCATCAAGCTGCTCAGTCAAATCTGCAAATTGAAATTCATATATATCCTGAGGCAATTGGTTGTTCTCCAGAAAGAAACAAATTTCGGAACTCAGCAAATTAATCGATAAACCATCAATGATGGTATGGCTGGCAACAGCAAAGATAGAATCAACAGCATGCATATCGTCATGAGCAATAATAAAAGAGATTCCGAACGATGTATCCGCTAAACTCTTAAAAAAATTAGCATTACGGGTGACAGAAGAAGCACTTATAAAAATAACTTGACTTTGAGATGGTTCTTGAGCAATTTTCTGTACAATAGAATCTCCTTGAATGATTATTGAAGTTCTAAGTATTTCATATTTTTCAATGAGTTGCAGTAAGCATGTAGTGATTATATGTACAGGAACATCATGGCGAAAGCGCCAAGACCAGACAAGCTCAAACTTGCCATTTAGTGATGTTACGTCAGATAGAAATATTTCTTTCTGAAACGTTGAGGCGGGAAGATATGCATATTTCATCATTGAAACTCTCTCTTTTTTTGTCTTATTTTGGTTGAGGTGGATTGATTGTTTTGAACAGTAGAAAGCGATGGTAGATGATCAAGAAAATCACTCCAAGTACTAGAAGAAAGCAACGACACAACAGACAAATTACATGAATATTTTGAGTTTACAGAAGAAATCAAGCGAATTGCTGTTAATGAATCAACGTCAAGTGATGGTTTACTATTTAACTGAAGTGTACGTCCAGCTACTGATTCTAGAAAAGAATGATCATTGGACTTTTCAGAGTGACCTGGATCAGCAAAACTTAAGTGTGGGATAGTACGTCGTAACTTTTGCAAATCAACCTTACCCGAATCCGTTTTTGGCATGTCCTCAAGATAAATGCAATCACAAATGAGTCCGAACTTAACTTTAATTGCTTCCTTCAAGGAAACATTATTAATCAAGGTTTTATCGTTGCATGTAAAAAAGATGTAAATTACTGAATCCGACCAGATACTCTTACACTCGTTAACCCCTAAACGTTGGATTTCGTTATCAATAGATTCTGTACTAAAGATTTTGCCATTGGCCTTGAATTGATTATCAATTCTACCCAACCATTGAAGATTTCCGTGATTGTCATACCTGCCAACATCGCCAGTTCGATACCATAGGTGACCTTGGTCGTAGAAAAAGCAACTTTGATTCTTTATTTGTTCAGACAAATAGCCTAATCCGACATAATTACCAGAAATACAAATTTCATCCATTGAATCTTTGAAGTTGAAAAGCTTTATAATACATCCAGGGATTGGGGATCCAATTGTTGGATTATCCAATACTGGTTTTAAAACTTGCAAACGTGTAGTTAAAATAGTACATTCACTGGGTCCGTATTCATTAAGGAGTTGGATTGAATCATCATTCAATATCATATTTACTAGATCAGCAGTAAGCTCTTCACCAGCACTTGTTATTCTACGAATTGGTGTGTTGCTTAAACCACCGTCGGCCAACAAATGCAAAAGGGAAGGAACCATATTAACTTCATAGATGCTATGATGTTTTATGAAATCAAGAAAAGCATTGACGCTAGTATAGTGAGTAATCAAGGGTGAGATAAATAGAAAACCATTATTAACCATCGTGGAAAATAAAACTGTCAATGACGCATCAAAAGACCATGAAGACGTATGAGCTACACGAGAATTATAAGTATTTTCAGAGACTCTGTATTCTAAGTGATTAATAAGGTTATTAACATGAATCAGAATGGTTTTAGGATTCCCCGTAGATCCAGATGATCTGATCAAGTAAGCAGTATTTAGCGGTAAATTAGTCTCAAGTTTAGCAACGCTTAAATCGTCAGCTAGCTGCTTTACATCTGATCCAATTTCATTGGCGTCGATAAGCAAAAAGGGGAGACCGACGTTGATAGCAGAAAGAATATTAACAACACAGTCTACTGATCTCGAGGGTTTGATTTGGAGCACTAAATTTGTTGTTAACTGTATAGAAGATTGAAGAAAGCATGATTTAGCAATAACTTGGTTGTAAAGATCTAATCCAGAAAGTTGAGTGTTGCTATCGGCTAGAACGGGGGTTTGGTTTTGACGCCAAGATCTCCACATGAGATCAATTAAATATTGTCGAGATGATTGTTGATAGCGATTGATATACTCAGTATCGTCTGAAAGTAAAAGTCGCAAGATCGAAGTATTTAAGGAAACTAATTCCTCTGAGAGGAAAGAGCTAGCTTGACTTACAAGATGGATTGATAGCTTACTATCAAACAAAGATACTCTGCAAAAGACTTTGAGACGAACACTAATCCCCGCATCATTTTCAACTGTAGAAAGAGATTGCGTATCGGGGTCATCTTCAAATAAAAAGCCGTACTGTGTTTGACTGCCATGCTTAACGCGTAAATTTGAATTTCGTTGGCGAAGAACAGATTTAAAGACAAAATCTCGGTGATCACCAATAGTAACAAACTGATTTTGATCTTGCCGAATTAAGCTTTCTTTGATGAAAGGACCAATACAATTTTTGAAAGATACGGGACGGTCTGTTTCAACGTAACCTACTGTAAAGCAATCGGACGATAATTTTTCTGCAAGTGCGATACAAAACGCTGAAAGAGCAAAACTAGCCAGGGTAACGTTACTAGCCTTTTGTAAATATAGTACCTGCTGTAATTCATTGGACTGAAGAGTGTAGGAATGTTCAGTACGTTGACCACCTTGTAAATAAAGATAATCATGGTAAGTAGGGGCATCCAGTTGCTGCGATGCCTTCAGAAGAGCGAAATCACTAAATGCCTGCGTATTAGGAAGTGAAACACCAGGTTTGTTGTAAAAATGCCACAATTCGTCCCAGAATATTTTTATTGATTCCTGATCAGTGATGGCATGATGACGCGACCATAACAAATATGATTTCTCATAACATTCAACTAAAGCAATACGCATTAAGGGCGGTTTATTCAAATTGATTAAATTTGCCTCGAAAGTTTTTATATCTTTGATAGAGTTAATATCCTTAACCGAATATTGATTGATGTAATCTGCTGTGGGAAGTTTGTCCGCAACGACTGCAGTAATGCCTTTATGATTTTGCCAATCAAATGCAGTTCGCAATGCTTCATGTCGTTCATACATCATCTGAATTGAACGATTCAAAGAATCAAGATTTATCTCTGATATGGGAATCGTGACTTGTCCTATATAGTCCGACTGATCACTTGCAAGGTAACCTGCAATGATTGCAGATTGAATATTTGTTGCAGTATAGATTTTGTCAATCTGCATAAAAAAAGCCGTACTTAAATATACGGCTTATTATAGCTTTAAAATTAAGAAGGATCAGAGGCCTTCGATATAAAAGCCTTCGCCCTTTACTTCACCATCGCAAAGAGCCTTGAGCTTTTCTACAAACGGACCACCAGTAGGAGCAGCGGGGTTTGCAGCCATTTTGTCGAAAGCAGCTTCAGACTGCCAAACAGTGCAAATACCATACATGTTAGGGTCAGATTTGGCTTTCATCACGCCGAATCCGACAAGTCCTTCTACGACGTCGGAAGGCTTCTTGCCATCACCGGGATTAAAGTTCTTAGCAAGCAGTTCCTTGGCGGAAGCTTCATTGCCAGCTTTAAGGCTAGCACGTGTGATAGTCAGAAACATTGAATGTAGGAATAAAGCACTACTAGATCACTTTAGCTTCAAAAAAGCTCAATGGATTAAGATCTGGATAATATCAGCGTTTCCTAGCAAAGGTCAAGTTTGAATCATAACCGCTTTCGAGATTACAAACCTACCAAAATGAATCAATTCAACTTCAAATCTCTGCTTATAAAAGAAAGCCTTTCCGTGGTTAGCACATTGCATTTTAATCGACACATTTTTGAGACCACCCCATAAACCATAACCATTAGCTTTAAGAACGGCTTCTTTAATGGTCCAAAGTTCTAACAAAGTGTGAGTTTTCAAGGCCAACAAAGCCTCATCTTTAGACATAAATATTTCAGAATAAATAAATTCTTCATTAATATCGATTCTGCGGTCTTCAGCTTCAATATCAATGCCGATCGGTTGGCTATGGGTGATTCCCACAGTCAAGCACTCGGAATGCGAAATATTGAAATATATTGGAATGTTAGAATTACGTAACTGTGGCTTGCCATATATTGTGCGTCCTATTTCAATCGGAAATTTCAACCCAGAATGGCCAAGCAGATGTTGCACGAAATTATGGCTTATTTTTCTTTGTTCAACAAAGGAAGGCTCAAAGCTCATTGCGCCTATGAGAAGTCGAGTAGGACGATTTAAAAATGGGGAATGATATGAATAAAGCAATTCTACTACCAGGCCTCCTTAGCGAACAACCTTATCAGAATGTACAGTGGTCAAGGATACCACCTGAATGGAAAAGTTTATATCAAAATAAATTCGCAACATCCTTACATCACGACTATTACCAGGGAGACAGCTTCAGGGCAAGGATCTTCAGACATATTATATATATTATTTCCTACTTAAAGTCACTCAAAGAATCAAGAGTTGACTATTACGCTTTCAGCTTATCGATACTAGCAAGTGCAATACACGAAGACATCCTGAGCTTCAGCAATATGATCGATATTTTTTTTGAACTGGAGAGCAAAATATATGAGTCAAAAAATAAGTACAAGTTATGCCTGATAGTCACAGACAAGAATAATCTACATACCAACTACCCATTGTTGAAACCTTGCTTTATCGGCGCTCAAAATCAATTACACCATATCCTGTGCTCTGATGAACACATATTCACAAAAACTATGGAAGAGTTGTCCATCAATTATATATTGCATGATTTAGATTTTCCTTTTCACTCAAGAGCATGCCCTCTTCATGTCAATCCAATCAAACAAAGCAGTGTAAATATCAACCCAGCTAATTCTTCATCTAAAATATTTGGCCTCGATGGTGAAAACATCCAAAATATAATTTTTGACATCAACCAGATATTCACTTCGGAAATACAATTCACTCCATCACTCAAGACGTATGATTACATTGGAGAGCTCGCCTCAAGAGCTCAGCTATTATCACTATTAAAAGATAGTTTCCCAGGGATTGAAGATAAGATCTCTTTTGACGTATTAGAAAGTGATAATTGATGATAGAAGAGACGCTCTATACATCGTTGCGATCTATCGTGCGATCGCATATACTGGATAAAATCATTTGTTGGTATGGATGAGGCATAAACATCAATAGCGTTTTCTTTTTTCATGACATCATGCTTGGGGATGTAAACATCAAGTAAATTTAAAAATTGACGACAATGATTAGGTGAATTTCTTAACGTTTTTTGGAACACATAAGGGCAATCTTCATAATAGAGAAGCTGTTTATAAGCAAGTTGTTCACCAACAAGACGAGTAATCTCATGATCAACATGTCCGCCGATAGACAATGGAGAGAGAACAAGATCAAAAGGGCTCAAGCAGACGAAAGATAATATTTTTGATGTAATTAGGGAAATAAGCTGAAAATCGCATGCATGGATCTTTGTAAAGATATCAACTGGATCTAAATATAAAGGCTTGTTAGTAAGGGGATGAATACGATATATCGCATCAAGAGCATCGACATATAATATTTTTACATTATAAGAATTAAAAGCAATGGTATCTAGCGAGCGTCTATATGCAACAGGATCATCATGACTAAATTTTTCATGAAAACGAGAAGCCTGAGGTGGTAACTCAAAATCAAGTGGAGGTGTAGCTGAAAACACATTAATAATATAAATTTGCTCAAAGTGACTTGAAAATAAACTAATCAGTCCTCCAACTGAGAAAATCGCATCATCGAAATGAGGAGATAAGACAAAAAGACGCTTAATCATGGACATATTCTACAAATCAAACCTTTATCGAGCAAGGACTTAATGTTGGCGTAATAATTCATCTCTGTTAAAGAGGAGGACGAATCACCAATCAACGTGAGTAACTTAAAGTCCATATCGGTCAATTGATAATTTTGATGATCAGCAAAAACATAATTATGCTGTGAACAAAGAGAACGGACCAAAGGTGAGAGTTTATAAATATCTTGATTGTCAGACGTAAGTCTTTTGGGCTCGTAAATTTTTTTGATCTCAACCGGCCATATGGCTACTGCCTTTAAGACATCCCTGAAACCCTTTTTGTATTCGCGGATATTATATTTCGAAACTATGTATGAACGACCTTGATGAATTTCATGCTTCAGCATTGGATCATCAAGCTTGCAGAGGATTTGCTTGCACAAGCTTGCCAAATCATCATGATTATAGTTATATAAACCGTAAGGTTCATTGATATAATGCCCGTGAAATGATGGGAGAGAATGCCTCATGTTTCCAGCGCCATTGCTAAATATAGGACATCCGCTTAAAATGCTTTCTAAAATATACATTCCGAAAGACTCTGGTACTTCATTATAGCAAATTCCAAACCTTGAAAGTGAAAATAATTGATGTAAATCCGTCTGAGGTAGACGGTCAGTAAAAATAATGCTTGTTTGAATATCACAGGCACTGATGTTTGAGAAATTATTGAACCAGCTCGAATTTGTCAAATGCATTAATTCATGTTGAATATCTGCGGCATTTGACTTGCTTACAAAAACCTTAAAAAGCTGTTTTCTTTGTTTGAAAGATGAAACTAAAAACGCAACAATGCCAACAAAAGCCGGGATGGATGCTTTTTGCGGCTGAATTGAATGAGCAAAAATAACTTCTTGCTGAAGATCGTCTAAATTATATTTACTCAAAAAATTTGTGTTGCTCTCTGAATCATACGTAGCCACTTGAATTGGAGGTGTCAAAGGGTAAATAATTGGTTGTTTGGTGCCGATTTTCGATGCATATAACTCTCTCAATTGGTAACTGTTAGAGACAATATTTCCTCCCAGAAGTAGTTGGATCACTTCTGCCCAATACAAAGATGTTGTTAAAATTATGTCAAGACAATCAAGATTATTTATTAGATTAAAGTTATAATACAATCCATGCAAAAGCAGTATATTCACCTTAGATGATTCTCGAGATGGTGGGCTACTTTCAATGCCACGATCACAATAAATAGAAATATCTGAAAAATGTGAATTGAATGATTTATTAAATTGCAAACAATCCCACGGGATAAACATCTGGGATTTTGACGAAATCCGATCTGGAGAAATGGTGAGCAAATCATGGCCCATCTCAACAATCACTTCTTCAAGGTATTGATTGCAACGCATTGCAGCACCACTTCTCACTTCAGGGGAATATCTTTCATAAAAGAGAGTTTTGATAAGCATAATCAATCAAAACAGGCTCAAGAAACTCCACTTTACATAAAACATTTGCAATGTCTCAGAAAAAATGATTACAACCAAATTCTAGATATACGAGAATTTGCCGCACGGATCGAGAAGCCGGTTCACAAAGTCTTATTATTGTCCCAGTTAAGAACTGGTTCTACTTCCTGATGCGGCCTGGCGATGATGTGAGCCGCAACGAGACCGTCTCCAACCCGCTCACAGGCGTCAGCCCCGGCACGCACTGCAGCATTCACAGCACCAGTCTCTCCGCGCACCATCACGGTCACGTAGCCGCCACCGACGTACTCACGACTGATGAGGTAAACCTCCGCGGCCTTGGTCATGGCATCAGCAGCCTCGATCGCAGGCACCATTCCCCGCGTCTCAATCATGCCCAGAGCGATCCCCTGGATGGGCTGAGCAGCAGGTGAAGGGGATGTCGGCGCAGGCTTTGCCACACTCCCTCGCCCTCCAGACCCTGTGGATGCACTTCTACGGGTCGTGGAGCGACGCGTCGTCCCCGTTGTGGATCGACTGGGGGTTGAGCCAGCGGCTGTCGAACCAGTGGATGCCGCTGGGGAGGAGCTGGCGACGGGAGCTGAAGAGGTGGAAGCAGGAGTCGCCACAGGCTTCACATCAACAGTCTTGTTCGCAGCAGCACTGCTGCGAGTAGTGCGGCGACGAGGGGAAGGAGAAGGGGTGGCCATGGAGTTAACGGTGTGGAAGCGGAACGGAAACGGAGGAGAGAGGGGAAAACTCCCTATCCGTCCGGATTCCAGTGATCGATGATGCCGCCGATCGTGAGATCGGTGAGGACCTTATTGTCCGGGCAGGCATGTCGGGCAGCGGAGCCACTGGCGGTGAACACCCAGTTGCCCTCACGAGCACCCACAGGATCCACTGCCACCAGTTGTTTGCCCCTGGAATTGCGCAAGACGCGCAAGTGCATATGGTCCAATCCCGCCACGCGGAAGGTGCACACCAGAGTTCCCATCACCTGCATGATCTCCATCAGGAGCTCGCGCCTCCCGAAGGATTCGCAGGCGGTGGTGCAGCCGCAGACGGTGGTGCCGGCGCAGACGGTGGTGCCGGAGGCTTGGGAGGGTCAGGTTCCCAGTGGTCAATGATTCCCACAATCGTGAGATCGCTGGGGTAAGACTTGCTCCCTGCAGCTTCGCGGGCAGCCGAACTGCTGACGCAGATCACCCAGTCGCCTGGTTTGGCGCCCACAGCATCCACCGCAACCTTCTTCGTACTGCCGTCTTGCACAACCTGAAGATGTTTGTGCTCGAAATCAGGAATCCGGTTAGTGGAAACGAGCGGCTTGATGACCTTGACGATCAACATGATCAGTGAGCCTCCTGTTGAACTGGATCAAGGGTTGAACCAACGACAACAGCGGGATGGGGCTGGTCGCGGTCGCGAATGGTGAGCAGCGTATGAAGAAGCCCCTCACTCAGCAAAGGGGCATAACGATCGTTGATTGCCAACTGGATGCGATGGCAATCAGCAATCGCGCGATCACGAGCACCGGGAACTTTTCCTGAGTAGTCAAAACGCACAACGACGGGGATAGGAAGATCGCGGGATACATTCAGGCCCTTGAAGATTTTCACTCCCACATCCAGATCTGGGGCTCCCTGCTCAACCGTGTCGAGATGGGCGAAATAAGTGAGATTGCGGAGGTGTACTTCCTTAAAGCCAATGCCAACACCAATGAATCGTTCGGCATGTCCAGCATCGGGGTAAGGTCCTCCATGCTGGGCAAGGACATAATCCTGCTGGGAGAAATTATTCATCAGCAGACGTGAAATAAAGCGCACCATTCCAGGTTCGGGAGCCGATGCAACATGGGTACTTACAGCAGCTTCGACGGCTTCATGCGCCTGCTGTGGTGTCAAGGACACTGTGCTTTCGTACAGAGCTTTTCCACACAGCCATTGATCAAGACGGATATCTCCCTTCTGATCGGGAACATGAACACGAATGGCATCCGTATCAGTGTCAAGACCGATCAGAAGCAGATCAACAGATGCTCCGCAACAGAAGCTGTTCTCAACGGCCTCCCTGAAATCAAGCAAGCGGCGAAGCCCGGAGGATGCTGCCAGGGAATCGTCGCTTGCATGGGCTGCACAACCATGATGCAGAGGGTCAACTGAACTGAAGTGGTAAGCCACCACTTTCAGATAACGCGTAGCGGCGTGAGCTTCATTGGGGATCTGCTCGCGAAAGCGCCGATGTTCGGTTTTAACCCAGCGATTGACGGTGTTTTCAACGTCAAACATCGCACCAGCGTGGGAACGCCGGCGAACTGCGCTGAAAGGAATGCGCAGTGCGTAGGCAATGGTGTGAGCCAACCGACCGTCAGCACAGGGCGTGACATCCAGCAAATGGAATCCGCACTCCAGCAGAAAAGCTTCAAAGACCTCTGAATCTGCACTCCCGTCTGCACCCTGAAGCGGATCTTCATGGAAGAAGTGATCACTGAACTTTTGATGGGATTGAAAAACGCACCACGCAAACAGTGCTCTCATATCCAGGGGACGAACCCAGGACTGTTCGAGGATGTGATCCGGCAAGTCGAATCCCAGTTCCGCCCGAGCCAGACGTTGAGCCTGCGCGATGAAATCGGGCTCATGCTGCAAGACCGACACTTGCTTAAGCACAGGAACGATTCGATCAAACCGGCCTTTCACCTCGCTTTCGTAAGCCTGGAGATGAGTGTTTTGTTGTTGATCGGTGAGTGGATGAAAATCCACAGCCCATGGGAGAGAGGAGCGGCTGAGATTGACAGTCGACTTAGATGGCTGAGAGGACTTCTTAACCCATCCGGGCTGTTGGCTCGATCGACGAGGACGATCTTGCTGGGTACGAACACGTCCGGCGGTAACGGATCCAGAATTGACAACTGCTGCTTTACCTGCAGTTGTCAACGCTTGGCGGCGTTGAAGCGCCGATGATCGCGTAGCAGATCGGGTTAAAGGAATTGAAGCCCCAGATGACGTCGACGGTTGACCGTCCTGGGCAGACAGCTGACGCCGGGTAGGGGCCGTGGGCGCCTGAGGTCGCCCGCCACGAAAAGGCATGGAGCGAACCATCAGGCCATCAGCCCCGTGCGCCGCCGGAGACGGTGATCAGCGAGCCCTTTTCGGTGTTGCCGCTGGAACCGGTCACGCGGCTAACAGGCCATTCGATTGCATCATTTCGCTTGCTCTCGAAGGGAGACATGGCACTCATCGGGCCAGTACGGCTTGGATTGCGCCGACGGGCCGAAGCACCCTCCGTACCGGTGACGTGCTCACCACGGTCCCAGTCGTCACCGGTGACTTTCCTCGCCGAACCTTCGCCGGTCACGCGGGAAACAGGATGTTGATCCTCATCCATGGTGACCGGAGCATCAGCCACAGGGGGTGTGTCTTGAAAATGACGACGCTGGAATTCGCGGTTATCGAAACGGAACTGCTCTGTGCCGGTGACCTTGCCACCGGCCATATCAAAAGGGCCGGTGATGCGATTTCCCTGCTCATAGGAAGTACCAGTGACAGAACCCTGGGCATCACGTTGCTGTTGAGCAGCACGAGCTGGAGACATCACACTGAACCGTGTCCAGGCAGCACCATCAGGGGCTTGGCCATGGGTGTCGGTTCCAGCTGGCGCCCTTTCACCACAGGCCTGAGCGAGCTGGTCTGCCCCCACATAGGGAGTACCAGTGATCGCTTCGCAAGCACCGCGCTGATCACCGGTCATGACACCACCCACGCCGGGTTGGATTCCAGTCATGGCGGCGGAAGGAGTGCCAGGGCGAACGGGGGTGCGCTCGCGGATGGCCTGCACAGCAGAAGTACCGCAGTGCTGACCCGCCTGTTCGAGACCTGCATAGGGCGTACCGGTCACGGCCTGACAACTGCCGGGCTCGTCGCCGGTGACACGCTCCGAGCGACCGGTGCGTGTTCCGCTCACCACCTGGTTGCGATTGGTGACGCTGAAGCCGACCTTGGCAGCTTCGGGCTCGGGCTTGCCGCCGCAGAAGGAATTCACCTGTTCTGCACTGATGTATTGATCGCCGGTAACGCGATGGCATGAGCCGAACTCATCGCCTGTCACCTGGGAAGACCGGCCCACCATGGTGCCGGTGACACCCGTACCGGAGAGGGTTCCCGACAGGCCGACTTTGGGAGCAGGACGACCTTCGGGCAGGGGATCAGAGCCAAGATATTGATCACCGGTGAGACTGCGGCCAGCACCGGCTTCATCACCGGTAACGCTGGACGAACGGCCAACCATCACGCCACTGACGGGGCGACCCTGCTGCGTATGGCTGTGACCAACCTTGCGAGGGGAGACCTGCCCACCACCGCAATGGGCAGCGGACTGATTAGCAGAGATGTATTCAGTTCCCGTTACGTTTTTGCATGTACCGGGCTCATCTCCGGTGACTTTGTCGGAGCGACCCACCTCGTTGCCAGTGACCCGGTTGCCATGGCTAGTGGCGGTCACGCGCACCTTGGCGGGGGTGGTGGGCTCAGGCGCCTGCTGGCAGAACGTCTGGAACACCTCAGCGCCTAGATATTCGGTGCCAGTGATGGAGCGGCAGGTGCTGGCCTCATTGCCAGTGGTCTTCACTGAACGGTTGGCTTGCGTGCCTGTCACGGTTTGGCCGGAAGTGGTCGTGCTTTCACCCACCTTCCAATGGGCATCTGCAGCAGCAGCCTGCTTGGCGCCGTGGCGGTTAGGGCCGGAGGGACGGGTCACACCTGCGCTCTGCTTGTTGCGGGCACCGGCTTTCGCCCGGAGCTCACGCACTTGCTGAGCCAGCTCACGGCTGGTGAGATCTGGATTCGCCTGGCGAGCCACAGCGGCTGCGCTAGTGGGTTGCTTGCCGGCGGTCTTGCCATGCTTCGACATGGCATCACGGCGAGCCAACACCAGGGCACGGCTCGGATTCTCGAGGGCGCGACGCTTGGGGGTCGCACTGCGGCGCTCGGAGCGAGGCTTAAAAGTTACGGGTGGAGCACTCAGCTGCGCCTGTTCAACAGGTGTCGCCGCTGGAACAGAAACCTGGGA
Source organism: Synechococcus sp. MEDNS5 (assembly GCF_014279875.1). Taxonomy (NCBI): domain Bacteria; kingdom Bacillati; phylum Cyanobacteriota; class Cyanophyceae; order Synechococcales; family Synechococcaceae; genus Synechococcus; species Synechococcus sp. MEDNS5. The sequence continues at coordinate 681,590 of NZ_CP047952.1, read as the reverse complement.
CTGACTGACAACGTCGGCGCGATTCCGATCGCGGCTGGTATCAGCAATCTTTCCGCGGCGGGACAGTGCTTCGCGGCGAGCCAGCACCAGATCCCGGCTGGGATGACGTTGGGGCTTCACCTGAGAACTGCGGGACGGGGAAGCAGATGTAAGCGAACCCGTGGGTTTCACGGGAGCAGCAACGGCTGGAGCAGTTGGCTCAACAGCGGCAGCAGCATCCGTTCGAGTTGGACGTGCGTCGGCGGCGGTGCGCACACGATTGGCACCATCTCCTGCAGCCACAGAGGACTTCTTACCGGAAGTGGTCAGCGCCTTGCGGCGCTCGAGTGCGAGTTCGCGACTGGAAAGTCTTGCCATGTCCGCCCGAGGGTGTCGTCGTGAAGTGGAGGGGCACCTGCCCCTCCGGAAAAAGCTGGAGCCCTGAACAGCTCAGGGCTCGGAACCAATGGTCCGAAGGATCAGCGTCCTTCGAAAACCACGAAGCAGGCACCCTGGCTCTGGGTGTAAGCGTCGTAACCGACGATGCGCACGTGGTGGTCGGGGTAGGCGCGATGGCAGGCCTCGAGCTCACTCACAACAACGTTGAGGTCCTTCTCACCGAAGAAAGGAAGCTTCCAATAGGACCAGTACGTGGCCATGGAATTGCTGGGATGGACGTGCTCGACGAGCGGGCTCCAACCCTGGGCAATGATGTACGCGATCTGGTCGTAGATCTCGTCCTGGGTCATCGGCGGAAGAAAGCCGAAGGTCTCCAGGGTGGCGACTGTTTGATAGTCACCCACGGTGCTCTGGAAAGGCATGGGGATCCTGGTAGTTAGAAAAATGTTGGGCCGGTTGCATCAACCGGCCGAAGAGACGATCAGCTCTGAACGTCGAGCTTGTCGACGGTGTCGAACTCGAACTTGATCTCCTTCCAGGTCTCGAGGGCGATGGCCAGCTCGGGGCTGTGCTTGCCGGCTTCCATGAGGATGTCGCGGCTCTCTTTCTCGAGATGACGGCCGGCGTTGCGGGCCTTGACGCAGGCCTCGAGGGCCACGCGGTTGGCAGCAGCACCTGCAGCGGAACCCCAGGGGTGACCGTGGGTACCACCACCGAACTGCAGGACGGAGTCGTCGCCAAAGATGGTGACCAGTGCAGGCATGTGCCACACGTGGATACCGCCGGAAGCGACGGCGAACACGCCAGGCATGGAACCCCAGTCCTGATCGAAGAAGTTGCCGCGGCTGCGGTCTTCGGGCACGAAAGATTCGCGCAGCTGGTCGATGTAGCCGAGGGTGGTCTGACGATCACCTTCCAGCTTTCCAACCACGGTGCCGGTGTGGAGCTGGTCACCACCGGACAGACGCAGGCACTTGGCGAGAACGCGGAAGTGGATGCCGTGCTTGGGGTGACGGTCGATCACCGCGTGCATGGCGCGGTGGATGTGCAGGAGCATGCCGTTCTTGCGGCACCACTTCGACAGACCGGTGTTGGCGGTGAAGCCACCGGTGATGAAGTCGTGCATGATGATCGGCATTCCGAGTTCCTTGGCGAACTCAGCCCGCTCATACATCTCCTCGGGAGTGTTGGCGGTCACGTTGAGGTAGTGACCCTTGCGCTCGCCGGTCTCCTGCTCGGACAGCTTGATAGCTTCCGCAACGAATTCGAAGCGGTTCTGCCAACGCTGGAAAGGCTGGGAGTTGATGTTCTCGTCGTCCTTGGTGAAGTCCAGACCACCACGCAGGCACTCATAGACGACACGGCCGTAGTTCTTACCGCTCAGGCCGAGCTTCGGCTTGATGGTGCAACCCAGCAGAGGACGGCCGTACTTGTTCATCCGGTCGCGCTCAACCTGGATGCCGTTAGGCGGGCCGTAGCAGCTCTTGATGAACGCCATCGGGAAGCGGATGTCTTCCAGACGCAGGTGGCGAAGAGCCTTGAAACCGAACACGTTGCCGACCAGGGAGGTCAGAACGTTGGTGATCGAACCCTCTTCGAACAGGTCGAGGGGGTAGGCGATGAAGGCATAGAACGCCTCCTTGTCACCAGGGACGTCTTCAATGCGATAGCAACGGCCCTTGTAGAAGTCGAGATCGGTGAGGAGCTCGGACCACACAGTGGACCAGGTGCCGGTGGAGGATTCAGCAGCCACAGCAGCGGCAACTTCTTCCTTGGGCACACCTTCTTGGCCTGTGCACTTGAAGCAGGCCAGCAGGTCGGTGTCGAGGGGAACGTAATCAGGAGTCCAGTAAGTGTCTCTGTACTCCTTGACCCCGGCGTCGTACTTCTTGCTCATGAGAAAACTCCGTTAAGTCGGTGAAGGGGGTGATGAACAGTCGAACCTCTATTCAGAGGATCAGCTGATCTCAGTCCTTCTGACCAAGGAAGTTGCCGTTGCCCAGTGCAGGCTCCACTTCGCGGTGGGGGCGAGCAATGATGTGAGCAGCAACGAGGCCGTCGCCCACGCGCTCACAGGCATCGGCGCCAGCGCGCACTGCAGCGTTCACTGCACCGGTCTCGCCGCGCACGAGCACGGTGACGTAACCGCCGCCGACGAACTCACGACCGATCAGGCGCACTTCGGCGGCCTTGGTCATGGCGTCAGCAGCTTCGATCGCGGGGACGAGGCCGCGGGTCTCGATCATGCCGAGAGCGATGCCCATGGTTTCGTTAGCCATTGCCTACCGGGAAAGGGGGAGGATGTTCGCCGCTGAGACTGCTCTGCCACAGGCCTGGCCGTCAAGCGATCCAGAGAACTCTCGAGATCACTGTCCATAGTGAACTTCATAAGCTCAGCTGATGAGCCTGTCCACGACTGATGTGAACCACTGCTGGCCTTCCGGTGAGCGCCCGAACACATTGGGTTGCCAACTCCGGCCAAAGCCTTTGTTTACAAAAAGACATGCCCCCCGTCGTCGGTTGGCGGCGCCGTTGATCCCACACAATGGAGCCCTTCTAGGGAGGTGCCTTGCGCAGGCTGATCATCGCCAGCGGGAATCCACACAAGGTTGCTGAGATTGAAGCCATGCTCGGCCCAATCAATGTGGACGTCTGTCGCCAGCCTTCAGATCTCGATGTGGAGGAAACAGGCAGCACCTACCTTGAGAACGCTCGACTGAAAGCAGTTGCTGCAGCGTGCCGAACAGGGTGCTGGGCCCTTGCTGATGATTCAGGCCTGGAAGTTGACGCTCTTGATGGTGCTCCGGGGCTCTTCACGGCAAGATTCGCCGCGTCGGACCACGACAAGTTGGAACGCCTTCAAGCTGCCATGGCCGACATTCCTTACCGCAGCGCATGCTTTCGCAGCGCCATGGTGCTCTGCTCTCCGGAGGGAAGCTGTGAAGAGGAGTCCGAGGGGTTCTGCTGGGGTGAACTGCTCCACATCCCTGCTTATCCGGGCGGAGGGATTGAATCCCTGTTCTGGGTGCGTGAGGCAGGCTGCAGTTATGGCCAACTCAACGCCTCCCAGCTGTCGAGGCTGGGCAGTCGCGGGAAAGCAGCACGGATTCTGGCTCCAGGACTGCGAAGACGCCTTCAGTTGGACTGATTCCGCAGAACTGAATCAGCGCAGGGTTGAACGCCGATTCACCAAGTCGATGGCTCGCATGGCAGCGGCGGCAGCCTCTTCAACATCACCTTCTTTTCCGGCAAGGGTGAGACGCCCGAAGGCACCCACCGCTTTCACATCCACCAATGTGATGTTGGAGGCCTTCTCGGCTTCGTTTGCAGCAATCAGCACATAACCAGCCGGTTCCGTCTCGAGGATGAACATGCTCATTCCCGCCTCGATCATCGAACCCCGCCGGTTCTGCCGATTGATCAGCACCGCATGGTCCGGTGTGATCGCGCGGATCACCTCAGTCCAACTCACCTCGGCAGGGCTGCGCTGGTCGATCGAGCTGCCGATCGCCTCGAGAACCACATCTCCCGAGTGAAGCACCGTGCTCTGATCACGGTGGTAGAGAGCCATCGAGCCGAACGCCCGCTCCACCACCATCTGGCCGAGCCGCACATTGCTGGCCTTTAAGGCGATATCAGTGACACGGTGCACGGCCATTCCAGGAGACACTTCCATCCAGAGACAGGCATCGCCTGGGATCGGAAGAAAGCCCTGGCTGACAGACCCCATATACGCCGCAAGCTGGGGCTGCAGAGAGTCGATGAACACATGCGTGCGCAGTTCAATCGACTGCACATGACTGTTTCGCCGGGTGAAGCGCGACGATTCTGAGTCGGTGGTAACGACACAGCTCGCTCCGCTGGCGGAGGACTGAACCTCCGTACCGGTGACGAGGGCGCTGCCGCCAACGCGCCGCTCCCTGGCATCGAAGCCGGCGAAACGATTCATGGCGCGGATCTTACCGGAAGCCGATTGTGAGCAAGGACCGTGCGCTTGCGTCACTGATGCCAGCCGATACCTTCAACACACATGCACCAAGATCGATGACCTCGACACAGGAGCCCCGCCTGAACGAAGGAAATCCAGCCACTGAACTGAATGCTGAACAGGCACTCGGACTGGTGAGCTACGGCCTAATGCAGCGCTTGGCTGGAGAGGGTCACGTCGAACTTCCTTGGTTGCCATCCCAAAACGAAGACAAAGCCCAGAACCTGCATCAATTGCGGCAACGACTGGAACTCACAGCACTGGCTCTTGAGACAGGTGCACCGCTGAGCACGGCCGAAGTGGGTTTTCTGCTCGGTGCAAGGCCTGGAACAGAGCAGGTTGAGCGCGGCGGCCTGTCCGCCAAGCGTGTGAGCCGCAATGTCTGGCGTCTCACCAAGATCGATGATTCTGAAGGGAGATCGGGCGGAAGCTTTGCAGATGAGCGCTTCCGCCGTCGCCTCTGAGCCACTGTCAGCGCTTAGGAGGGATCCTGATCGGCACCATCCTTCATGGAGTCATCCTTCATGGAGTCATCCTTCATGGAGTCATCCTCCACAGCCACGCAAACGGTGGTCGCAGCCAACTGTTCGCGAGCGGCCACCACGGGTGCAGCCTTGCCTTTCAGCTGTTCAGCGGCTTCGGCAAGAGTGAGATTTTTGTTCTTGCTGACTTCATCAACCGCTTGACGGAAGATCTCCACTTGATCGCGGTATTCCTTCACTTCCGCCTTCGTTAACTGATCTTCAGCTTTGTTCAGAGATGACAGTGCGGTGTTGAGCTTTTCGCCTGCTTTCTCGGCATCAGCAACAGTGGATTCCGGTGTGAGCGCGTTGACCGCGAACACGGCGGCATCAACATCAGCCTGAGCGGCACAAACCGCCTCAACACCTTTCGCCACCTTCACTTCATCCGTTGCTGCTTTCTTCTCAGCGGACTGGCAAGCAGCAAGTGCCAGGCCAAGGGCCAAAGCAGCGGGGAGGGCACGCAGTGAGGACATGGAATCGTCCGATCGTCGGTCGAAATGTAGTCAGATTTCCAGATTCGTACCGACACGATCCCAAAGAGTTTCAGGCAGTTGGCCCCTTTTGGGATTCCAGCGCCATGGTGAGAACAGGATCTGTGGACGAAGGCGAAATGAGCGCCAATCTTCTCAAGGAGTCAGGGCCTCGGGAGGTGTTCTGCGGCCTGACGTCGATCGTGTGGCTGCACCGACGCATGCCCGATGCCTTCTTCCTCGTGGTGGGATCCCGCACCTGCGCCCACCTGATCCAAAGCGCCGCCGGCGTCATGATCTTTGCTGAGCCTCGATTCGGCACCGCCATTCTCAGCGAGCGTGATCTTGCGGGTCTTGCTGATGCCCACGACGAGCTCGACCGAGTTGCTCGGGAACTCTTGGCGCGCCGCCCTGAAATCCGCACCCTTTTCTTGGTGGGATCCTGTCCAAGCGAGGTCATCAAGCTTGATCTCGCTCGAGCCGCCGAACGTCTCAATGAGGAGCTCCAGGGGCGCGTCCGGGTTGTGAATTATTCCGGAAGCGGTATCGAAACCACCTTCACCCAGGGAGAAGACGGAGCACTGGCTGCACTCGTGCCTCTACTGCCGGCCAGCGACGCCCGTCAGCTTCTCCTGGTGGGCACATTGGCTGATGCCGTGGAGGATCGCCTGATCCACCTCTTCTCAAAACTCGGCATCGAGACCGTGCGCAGTCTCCCGCCGCGCCAATCCTCCCAGCTGCCACCGGTGGGGGCCGGTACCACGGTGCTGCTGACGCAGCCCTTCCTTACCGAGACCGCACGGTTGTTGCGTGACCGGGGCGCCACGGTGCTCAAGGCCCCGTTCCCTCTAGGCGCCGAGGGCAGCCGGCGCTGGATGGAAGCTGCCGCAGACAATTTCCAGTGCCCGGAAGCCAACGTCCGCAACGTGCTCGATCCCCTTGAAGCACGCGCGCGGATCGCCCTCGCACCCCATCGGGAGGTGCTGGCAGGCAAGCGCATCTTCTTGCTGCCGGAATCCCAACTTGAACTCCCCCTGGCCCGCTTTTTGCACAGAGAGTGCGGCATGGAGTTGGTGGAAGTGGGGGTTCCTTATCTCAATCGCGAGCAGATGGGCGAGGAACTGGCCTTGCTTCCGGATGGGACAACGGTGGTAGAGGGGCAGCACGTGGAACGGCAGTTGGATCGGGTCCGCGCTGGTCGCCCAGATCTAGTGGTGTGTGGGATGGGGCTTGCCAATCCCCTGGAAGCGGAGGGGATTACAACTAAATGGTCGATCGAACTGGTGTTCAGTCCGATCCACGGCATCGACCAGGCAGGCGATCTTGCCGAATTGTTCTCACGTCCACTGCACAGACGCCAACTGATCCATCCGGCCCTGCATCCGCAAGCCTCCAACCACCCCGTTCACGCCTGAATCGATGGAACTGACGCTCTGGACTTACGAAGGCCCCCCCCATGTGGGAGCCATGCGCATCGCCGCCTCAATGCATGGGGTTCACTACGTGCTGCATGCACCGCAGGGCGACACCTATGCCGATCTTCTGTTCACGATGATCGAACGCCGCGGGCAGCGACCACCAGTGACTTACACCACTTTTCAGGCCAGAGATTTGGGAGGTGACACTGCAGAACTGGTCAAGCGGCACGTGCAAGAAGCAGCGGATCGCTTTCAACCCGATGCTCTGCTTGTGGGAGAGAGCTGTACGGCCGAACTGATCCAGGATCAGCCCGGTGCGCTGGCGCAGGGAATGGGATTACCGATGCCCGTCGTCACACTGGAGCTGCCCGCGTACAGCAAGAAAGAGAACTGGGGAGCGGCAGAGACCCTCTACCAACTGATGCGCGGGCTGCTGAAACAGAGCGTGCCGCAACAGCCGAACCACGATGTGAAGGCCTGGCAGCACGAAGGGCGTCGGCCGCGGGTGAATCTGCTCGGACCGTCCCTGCTGGGGTTCCGTTGTCGAGACGATGTTCTTGAAGTCCAGCGACTGCTGTCACTTCATGGCATCGACGTTGGCGTTGTTGCACCTCTTGGTGCGGGTGTGGAAGACATCCTTCGGCTGCCCCAGGCGGACTTGAATGTATGCCTCTATCCGGAAGTGGCTGAATCCAGCTGCAGCTGGCTGGAACGCAACTTCGGCATCCCGTTCAGCAAGACGGTGCCGATCGGCATGGGGGCAACCCACGACTTTCTTGTTGAAGTGCATGATCTCCTGGGGATGTCCCCCCCGGAAGCCGCAGAGGGGTACCAGCGATCCCGCATGCCCTGGTATTCCGAGTCCGTGGATTCCACTTACCTCACGGGCAAGCGTGTGTTCATCTTCGGGGACGGCACCCACGCCATTGCAGCAGCAAGGATCTGCAGCGAAGAGCTGGGATTCACCGTGGTGGGGCTGGGGTCTTACAGCAGGGAAATGGCCAGACCCGTTCGCGCCGCTGCCAAACAACTGGGGCTTGAGGCCCTGATCTGTGATGACTATCTAGCGGTCGAAGCAGCCATGGCCGAGGCGGCTCCCGAACTGGTCCTGGGTACCCAGATGGAACGGCACAGCGCCAAACGACTGGGAATTCCCTGCGCTGTGATCAGTACGCCGATGCATGTTCAGGATGTTCCGGCACGCCATAGCCCTCAGATGGGCTGGGAAGGCGCGAATGTGATTTTCGACGCCTGGGTCCACCCATTGATGATGGGCCTGGAGGAGCACCTGATCGGCATGTTCCGCCACGACTTCGAGTTTGTGGATGGACACCAGAGTCATCTGGGTCATACGGGGGGAGCGGGTGCCGGCAACGGCAACGAGGTCATGAACGATTCTGGTTCCCTGCAGGAGGCCCCATCAGGCCAGCTGGTCTGGACCGCCGATGGCGAAGCGGAACTGAAGAAGATCCCATTCTTTGTGCGTGGAAAAGTTCGACGCAATGCCGAGTCGTATGCCCGAGAGGTGGGCTGCAGGGAAATCAGCAGCGAAACGCTCTATGACGCAAAAGCCCACTACAAGGCATGAGCATTTTCACTCAATTATTTAAGCCAACCAACCAATAATCAGCAGCCAAGCTAAAGCTTCTGAAAGCAGATCTTTCATTTCCCGGTGAATCACAGACAGAACACATCCACTGCTGTTGAATGACATTGATCCCTTGTACGAAGGTCGCTGCATGACCACGACCCTGAAGCGTCCTGTTGACGGCGACGGCAGTGTTCAGGTCCATCAGGACCCCTCAGTGAACATCGAAGAGGAAACCCTGGTCATTGCCGTTTACGGCAAAGGAGGCATCGGTAAATCCACCACTTCCTCCAACCTCTCCGCCGCGTTCTCCAAACTGGGTAAGCGGGTGCTGCAGATCGGCTGTGACCCCAAGCACGACAGCACCTTCACCCTCACCCACAAGATGGTGCCGACGGTGATCGACATCCTTGAGGAGGTTGACTTCCACAGCGAGGAACTGCGTCCAGAGGACTTCGTTTTCACCGGCTTCAACGGTGTGAAATGCGTGGAAAGCGGCGGCCCACCGGCTGGGACCGGTTGTGGTGGTTATGTCACCGGCCAGACGGTGAAGTTGCTGAAGGAACATCACCTACTGGAAGACACCGATGTGGTGATCTTTGATGTGTTGGGTGACGTGGTCTGCGGTGGCTTCGCTGCGCCCCTGCAGCACGCCAACTACTGCCTGATCGTGACGGCCAACGATTTCGATTCGATCTTCGCGATGAACCGGATCGTTCAGGCGATTCAGGCCAAAGCCAAGAACTACAAAGTGCGGCTCGGGGGGGTCGTGGCCAACCGCTCGGCTGACACCGATCAGATCGACAAATTCAACGCGCGCACGGGCCTGCGCACCATGGCCCACTTCAAGGATGTGGACGCGATCCGTCGATCCAGGCTCAAGAAATGCACCATCTTTGAAATGGATGATGCAGACGAGGGAGTTCAGGCCGTTCGCCAGGAATATCTACGTCTGGCGCAGAACATGCTCGAGAACGTTCAGCCCCTCGAAGCCACATCGCTGAAGGACCGGGAGATCTTCGACCTACTCGGCTTCGACTGATCAGAGTCCCACCAGCTGCATCGAGAGTTCCCAGACCCTACGAGCGGTGTCTGGGTCGGTGGCCTTGTCCGATAGCTCCTGGCTGAATTGCTGACCATCCTTCTTTTGCCGGTTGCCCCAGCTCCAGTGCACGCCCGATTCGGCGAAGTCGGGATTGGCGACAACGTCTGCAACCCGTTCACCCGCTAACGCTTGCGAGACGTAACCGCCAGTGATGTTCTTCTGGAACCAGGGGAAGATCGTCTGAAAGGCCTTGGGGGTGTTGCGGAACAGCGGCGTGTCTGCCACGCAACCTGGATAGAGCGAAGTGAAGATGATCCCCGTGTCCGCGTGCAAACGGCGATGCAACTCTTGGGTGGTAATCATGTTGCAGAGCTTGCTGTCTTTGTAGGCCTTGCCGGGCTTGAAGGGCTTGCCACTGGCCATCGCAATGGGGTCTTTGAAGCCGCTCTCGAAACCGGACAGGTCTCCAAGATCAGCAGGGGCCGGGATGGGAATCTTTCCACCCAGTTCTTTGGAGTTCGCGGTGACGGTTCCCAGAATCACCACCCGCTTGGAAGGATGGCTGGAGTTCTGCAGGCGACCCAACAGCAGCTGCACCAGCAGGAAATGGCCGAAGTGGTTTGTGGCCATTGAAATTTCGTAGCCCTGAGGGGAACGCTCCGGCTGTTTCAACTTGGGTTTATAAACCGCTGCATTACAAACCACAGCATCCAACTGCTCGGGCAGAGCATCAACAGCTCGGCGCACACTCTCGAGATCGCCAAGATCCATTAACACGTGCTGCAGCCGCTCTTTGGGAAGGTCCAGTTCGTCTGCAACCGCCGCAGCCCGCTGCGGGCTGCGGTTGGCTGATATCACCGTCCAGCCTCGATTCACCAATGCACGCGTGGCATTCAGGCCTACACCCGATGTGGTGCCGGTAATCAGAACGGTGCCGGGCGTGGTCATCTCAAAACCCTTGGAAGAAAGCCAGTCTGCCCTTCAATGCTGCAGCGCTCGCCCCATGAATCAGAAACTCAGCGCCAAATCACCCTCAGGCGGTTCGGCGCAATCCACTGATCTTGCTCATCCATCAAACGCTCATCACCACCGACGGTGAACAACGTGTCGAAACGCTGTTGCAGGGTCTGAAGTTTGGATGTCTCGACATCGACAACGGCAGCCATCTCTCCATGGCGATCGAGTCGTTCCTGATAGGCCATCGACAGACGAACCAAACTCACCACACCAAGAAAGGTGAGACCGAGCTTCACGGTCAGCGCAAGCGTGCTGCACAACAACTCCCTGCGATCGTTTTGATGCTGGAGAAGTGCCGCGAGAGATGCTGCGTCAGCTGGCTTGGTAACGGCGTTTGGCATGCCCGCTTGTAACGCAGGGAACACTGCATGCCAAGGGGACAACCGCTCAGACCCTGATGCCGATCAAGCGCGGTAGAGGCTGACGCACAGACGAACCGCAAGCACCCCTGCGTGGGCAGCGACCACGAGAGCGATGAAGATTTCGGCCTGGGTGATGGAGCTGACCATGGCGGACCTCGAAACCATTGCATTCTTCCGCCAAGCCCCCTCCGAACGCCATCATTCGCAAAGGCCTGTCACACCTTTATGGAAGCCGGATGCCACCAGTCTTCGCTGACCATTACCGCAGAAGCGATCCAGCGACTGGATCTGAAGGTCCTCGTCAGTTGGATGGACCAGCCCCTGACCAAGCTGTTGAACGACGGGGCTGTTCTCGAACTCAACTATGAGTGGCCTCGTGCAGCAGAGGATCCTCGGGAACTGAGTGAGTGCGCTGAACCCAGACTTTGGGCGTTAAGGGCTGACGCGCGCTATCCCTGGCTTCCCCTTCTGTTGGATCGCTCGAAGGGATGCCTCATTCAACATGTGGCCATGCTCGTTCCCCATGATTTTCGCCCGAGCGAAGGAATCCGCTTTGATCCCCAGGCCCTCGAGCTCTGGGTCACACACCGGTTGATGGTTCTGGATCAGCTGGGGGCAGACGCAGGGGTTCCCGGACATCAGCGCGGCAATCTGTCATTGATGGCTGCAAGCCTCGGCTTCGAGCTCGACGCCGGCTTCTGGGAGCTGCTGGACCAGACGCGATGACCCTTGGCACAACCAACGCTCACTGGTGCTGGCTTGTGCTGGCGGGAGTTCTTCTCCAGGGCTGCTTCAGGCGGTCGCTACCGGAGCAAGCCCTCACATCCCCCGTATCGGCGGAAGCCACCAGCCTGGAACGTCAATCAGACACCCAACCTCAGAAACCTCAGCCTCCGGGGCAGCTCGGCCCAAACACAGAGCTCCTTGCCAGTCTGAGCGCAGCGCCCCTGTCTCTGTCGGCTCAGCGCACGGAGCGCAATCGCCTTGATGGAGAACGCCTTTGGGCACTGGAGCTTCATCAAGACGAACGACTCCTGGCCCGCTGGGAGGCCGTGAGCGGATTCACCACCAGCCAATCCCTCGATCGCCGCTGGTCTCCAGGCAACGGAGCTCCCCTGCCTCCAGGCTTGTACACCCTGGGGCTGCCTGAAGCCTGGGGAGACGACATCTGGTTCACCCTGACGCCACGCTTCGAAACGACCCGCTCCGGATTGGGCATCCATGGCTGCAACCCGGGCAGTGGCTGCGTCTGCCTCCCGGATCGCGCCTCCTTAGAGGCCCTTGCAAACTGGGCCAAAACGGTCCAGATCCAGACACTGACTGTGTTGAATTAACCCTCCAAAGAAGACAGCAAGCAGCATGGAAACATTCCATGTGTTGTAAGCATCACACCAACACTGCAGGACGGTCTCTAAAACCGGATGGAATTCCTTGGATCAATGGACACCAATATCTGGATGATCATCGGCTTTCTGTTGGCAGCCTATTCAGTGGTGGCCAACGACTCGCTGCAGACGCTTGGCACCTACATTTCGTCGAACAAAAAACGCACCCCAAAAGTGGTGCAGATGATCTTCATCTGCACCGTCACGATCTTCGTGCTGATGCTCGGCTGGTTCATCAATGGCGGCGACCCGGCATGGGGACGACTCGAAAAATTCCCGATTCCTGAAACCTTCACCTGGGTATACATCATTCCTCCGCTTGCGGTGCTGGGCCTTACCGCCTGGGGCGCACCCGTAAGCACATCGTTCCTGGTGCTTTCCGCATTTGTTCCCAAGAACATCCCCAAACTTCTTGAAAGTTCTCTGTCTGGTTATTTCCTGGCGTTCTGTCTCGCTCTGGCGGCCTGGGGTCTTGGCATGTGGCTACTGGAGCGTTGGGTGTTCCGGCGCACACAGGAAGGCAAGGATTTCAACAAGGTTTGGTATGGCCTGCAGTGGTTCTCCACTGGCTTCCTGTGGAGCATGTGGATGGTGCAGGATCTCGCCAACATTTTCGTCTTCCTTCCCCGCGAGCTTGGGTTATTCCCGATGCTGGTCTGCACCGCCATCCTCTGCATCGGGCTGTGTGTGCTCGTCGCTATCGGCGGTGGTCCGATTCAGGGTGTGCTGCGCAGCAAAACCAACACCGCCGATCTGCGTTCGGCCACGGTGATCGACTTCATGTTCGGACTTTGCCTGCTGTACAAAGCATTTCTCAGCACCTTCCCGTTGAGCACAACGTGGGTGTTCCTGGGTTTGCTGGGTGGTCGGGAAATCGCCCTGCGCATCAAAGAACAGGAATTCGAATACGTGTTCACCAACCGATCCGGAGGCAACCTCGGCAAGATCATCGGTAGTGATCTTTGGAAAGCATTCATCGGCGTGATTGTCAGCCTGGTGATCGCTCTTGGCCTGCAGCCTCTGATCGCCTGGACTGGGGGCTGAGTTCAGTTCAGTGGCAGGGCGAGGGCGATAGCTCGCCGACCGCTGTCGATGGCCAGCACCAATGCCAGAAGCCGCAGGAGCCAGGCCAGGGTTCCTGGCCTGACCCGATCCAGGCGGGATGCGGTCCACTGGGCCGAAACAGCAGCGACACCTCCCAGCAGCAAGCCCATCGAAGCCAGTCCTCGACCCTCCTGCAGAAACTGAAGCGACGCTGCACTGGCCGAACAGGCCACGGCCAAGGTGCTCAGTCGAATGGCCTGGCGAATGGGCATCGACAGTCCACTCACCATCAGGGGCACCATCAACAGCCCTCCGCCCAGACCAAGCAATCCTCCGGCCAGACCCGCCACAGCGCCGACTGCAGACAACCCCCAGGGAGAAGGTCTATGACCATCACTCTGCAGAGCCGCCTCACGATCGGCTCGGATTGATCCAGCCAGCACCAGATACAGCAAGGCCTGCATGGCCAGGAGGTGCCAGCCGGCCACCAGCCCCCCCAGACGACTGAAGATCAGCGCGGTCGCGAAGGCCGTCAGGCCAATCACCAGGCCAGGCTTCAGCGGCAAGGAACGGCTCCGCCAATGGGTGACACTTCCACCGATGGCGGTGGGAACAATGGCGAAGGTGCTCGTGGCCAGGGCCTGATGCGGAGTGAGGCCCATCCAAAGCAGCAGAGGCGCGAAAATCAAACCTCCGCCGATACCCAGCAGGCCTGCCAGGGCTCCCGCGAGCAGTCCCATCGGCAGAACCACTAGACCTTCTGCCAATGTCATCGCTGCCATGACGCTGTCTGCATCTTGCCCGTCCGGCGGACGCCCCCCAGCCAGGCTTGTGCCGACCCAGATCCGCAGCGGTTCTGAACAGATGGCCCTCGACACCCTGCTTCTGGAGCAGAGCTGCAGCGACGGGTCTGACGCCCTGATTCTGCGTTTCTATCAATGGAGTCGTCCCACCCTCTCGTTAGGACGCCACCAGGGTCCCCCAACCCACCAGTGGCGACAGCTCGCCATCTCCGGCGACTTGGATTTGGTACGGCGCCCAAGCGGAGGTGGCGCCGTGCTGCATGCAGGCGGACTCACCTATGCCCTGATCTGGGCCGATCCACCCCGTCAACGCCGGCAGGCTTATGCCCAGGTGAACAAGTGCCTTCAAGAGGGATTGCAGGCCCTGGGCCTCGAACTCCGACCCGGGATCAATGCGACGGAAAGGATCGTGGCTGACTGTTTCGCCCAGTCCACAACTGCTGATCTGGTCGACTCCGGTGGCTGCAAACGCATCGGCAGTGCCCAATTCTGGAAACGAGGTCACCTGCTGCAGCACGGGGAGATTCCCCTTGATCCGCCTCAAGGCCTCTGGGAGGCTGTGTTTGAAACCTCTCCCCCATGCTGGACACCCTCTACACCCTCGGCAGCAAGCCTTGAGCTCGCACTGAAGCAGTCGTTCCAAACGCTCAACCCAGGCCTGAATTGGCGCGACGAGGATCTATCCCAAGAGGAGATTCAGCGAATGGACAAGCTCACGACCTGTTACTGCCTTGAACCGGCTCAGGCCTGACGCTTGAGAAGTCCTGACGCCTGCATGCTGTTGACCACTTGCAGCAGGGGCAGACCAAGAGGGTAGGTGTTGTCCCGCCTCGAGCTTTCCAACATTGCATCAGGAAGCTTCACGGCCAACCCACGAAGCACGGCCTCACCAAGCTCACTGCGATCAAGGGTGCCATCAGGGAGACCTGCGGGGCCCAGCACAAGCAAACGCCCCTGATCACTCTTCTCCAGAGCGAGGACCGCCTTCCAAAGAGGCGATGACTGTTGGATGGACGGCAAGCGGTCCAAAGGCTGCAGATGATCGCTGATCGTCTGCCGATCCCATTGCTGTACGGGGAGGTCTTTGAGGGGTTGATCGGTGATGAATCCGACCCATCGACCGTTCCTGCAAACCAGAACCCAGTCGGAAAGTCGGGGATCATCTGTCCCCACAGCCCCAAGCCTCATCTGACTCAGCGTGCGAAGAGGCTGATCGGCTTCAACAACACGAAAACGACGGGACGCCGTCTTGCCGACAGTTTCGTTCTGAAGAACCTGCTGCAAAGCGAGGGTTTGGGTTTGGCTTCGGGAAGCCCCCATCCCGAACCAGCCGAGCATCACCAACCAGAGGCCTGGCCAAACAGCGCTTTTGAAGATCAACCAAAACCCAATCACCATCGCCAAAAGCGACAGGAAACGTCCGCTGGCCGTTGCCACCTGGATGCCTTTGCGTTGACTGCCGGTCCACTGCCAAACAAGGGCCTTAAGGATCAGACCACCATCGAGAGGCAAACCAGGCAGCAGGTTGAATAGGGCAAGGATGAGGTTGAGCCAACCGAGCTTTGCGACCAGATTTCCCAGCAGCGGATTCACAGATCCGGCTGCCTGCATGCTTGCCAGCAGAGCTGCAGCAAGAAGGAGACTCACGGCTGGGCCTGCCGCAGCGACCCGAAAGGCCCCCATCGGCGTGGGGCATTCCTTTTCAACTCTGGCAACACCACCGAGAAGGAACAGGGTGATGCTGCTGACCTTGACCCCTTCGCGGATCGCCATCACCGAATGTCCCAGCTCATGCAACAAAACGGAGACAAACAGCAGAAGAGCGGTCAGGAAACCCGTCAACCAGCTGGCCCAAACAAGCCCTTGCGCTTCGGGAAGCTGAGCCACTTCACTCTGGAAGGCCAGGGTGAAGAGAACCAAAACAACGAACCAGCTGGGATGGACCCGCAGTGGGATGCCACCGATACGCATCAGTTGCCAACCATCACCCAAGAGATTCGCCGGCAAAGCCGGTCGCCATCAATTCCATGATCCTAGAAAGGATTGCGATCGTCGCTTCTCGCCATGGTGGGTAAAGCCCTGCACCTCAAGATCTGCGGTCTGACCGACAGCACGCAAGCTTGCGCCATCGCTTCGATGGGAGTGCAGGCCATCGGGGTGATCGGAGTGCCTGGAACACCACGCTGCGTCTCTTCCAAGAAGCGGAGGGAGATATATGCCAGGTTGACGTCTCAATCGAACGTTGAGCGCGTCTGGGTTGCTGCGGATCCCGCCGACAACGAACTTGATGACGTGTTGAGCGGCCAGGGAACGCCATCGGTGGTTCAGCTTCATGGCCAGGAATCGGAAGCACGCTGCGCGGAACTCCGCGCCAAACATCCGAGCATCCGTTGGTGGAAGGCCTTGCGCCTCCGTGATGATGCGGATCTCGAGGCGATTCACCGCTACACCCATCAGGTGGATGCACTGCTTATTGATGCCTGGAGCTCCAAGCAGCTGGGGGGAACAGGGCACCAGCTGAACCCGATCTGGCTTGACCGCGTGCAAACGCACCTAGCGGGGGGAGCTCCCTGGTGGCTTGCCGGCGGAATCTGTGCGGAATGGGTGCCGAAGCTCGACAGGGTTCATCCCTTCGGCCTTGATGCCTCCAGTCGGTTGGAGATCAGCCCTGGAGTGAAAGATCTCGAGCGCGTGCGTGCACTTGTGCAATCTCTTGAAGACAGAGCTTGCAGGCTCGGATAGCTTGAATCTCTGTTCACTACAGCTTCATGATTCGGCTCTCACCCCTGCTCCTGGTCTTGATGACAGGACTACCGGTGGGAACGTCAGCACAGGGGCTGCTTCCTGGTTGCCGGCTCGAAAACGGAAGCCTGCAGTGCGTTCCAGGACTCACCGCCGATCCCCAGCAGCAAATCAAGGTTTTGGAAGGTCAGATCAACCGTGATGTGCAGACCGAAGGTCACCTGGAACAAGCCATCGAAGGACTAAAACGCTTTGAACTGATCGGCGAAGCCAAAGAAGGTCAGCTGATCAAGGCTAAGTTGAAGCTTCAAGGTGGAGGCTTCGAGGAAGTCCACATCCATTGGTATCGACGAAACAACCAGGGAAATTGGCAGCTGGTCGATAACGTCACTGAGAGCACCTACCGCGTCGGTCCCAGTGACCGTGGGGATCAGTTAATGGCCGTTCTCGTTGTGCGTACCTCCGATGGGAAGGTGCAACGGATATCGAGCAATGTGCTCGGACCAGTCGACAACTAAGCCACGAAAGCGAGTGAACAGCAAGCGCCTCAAGTACTCAGCAGGGCCTCCTGCTGTCGCACAAGCTCGAAAAACTCCTGCTTCAGGCTGGGGTCATGACGAAAATCACCACGCACTACTGAATTGACCATGCTGGTCTGGGGTTCTTTGACGCCCCGCCACTTCATGCAGTAGTGCTGAGCTTTAATGATGATCCCAAGACCCTGCGGTTTACAAAGTCGCTCAATTTCGTCTGCAAGAATCATCACCGCCTCTTCCTGGATGTGAGGCCTTGAAAACACCCAATCGGCAACACGA
Source organism: Synechococcus sp. MEDNS5 (assembly GCF_014279875.1). Classification (NCBI taxonomy): domain Bacteria; kingdom Bacillati; phylum Cyanobacteriota; class Cyanophyceae; order Synechococcales; family Synechococcaceae; genus Synechococcus; species Synechococcus sp. MEDNS5. The sequence goes on along the minus strand of NZ_CP047952.1, from coordinate 664,011 downwards.
GTGAACTTAGAGAGACCAATTACTCTCTCTCCGGGCTTGATACCAATCCAGCAGTTGCCCATGATGGGCACCAAATGGTGAGAACAAGCCGAACGCACTGTGATAGGTCCAACCGTATAGATCTCATCCAGCTTCTTCACATTAGGGAAGCTGGCCACTTTGGGCTGTTGATGATAACGGCCCTTGAAGACTTCGTGTAAATACATTTTCGCAACCCGCTCGGCTGTCTCAGCGGTGTTGTGATCGTTCTCGATGTCGATCACAAGAGCATTGAGAAGATCTCGGACGCGGTCCGCCACCTCAACCTGCAACGCATCGAGTTCACCGGGAAGGAGATGGTCTGCCACGTTGTCATTGGCGAGGAACGACACATCCCGTTCCCTTAATCGCGCTCGGATACGCTCAGAAACACGGGACTCCAGCTCAGAGAGTTTTCCGTTCTGAGACACGGATCCGTTGCCGTTGGTGGAGACAGGAAGGGTGGAAGTCATATCGAGCAGTGATCAGAAAGCGCCGGTGGCCGGCATCAGAGTGAGGTCTTCGATGACCTGAGTGGCAGGTTGCTGTGCAAGATGCAGGAGTGCGGCAGCTGCCTTAGTTACGGGAAGCATGGCACGGCGGTCGAAAGTGCTGTCGACCGTAGGGGAATCCCACAGTGACGTATCCACTGCTCCAAGCGTGAGCGTGCAGGCGCGGATCCCGTTGTCTCGCTCCTCCTCAGCCAAGCAACGGGTGAAGCTGGCAAGAGCAGCTTTGACCGTGCAATAAGCCCCCCAACCAGGAAAGGCGTTTCGTGCCGCATGACTGCTCACATTGATGACCAGTCCGCCAGCGGGACGCATGGCTGGAACAACCGCAGCACAGACCTGAAAAACGCTGGTGAGATTGAGCTGCATCAGCCACTCCCAGCGATCAAGCGGCATGGCGAGCAAGTCTCCTGTCCAGGCAGCACCTGCATTATTGATCAGAACAGAAGGGCGAAGACCCTGGTTGAGGAGCTCCTCGAGGCCCGAAGCGATCAGCGAGGGATCTGTGAGGTCGATGGCTCGATAGGCCACTCGGGAACCGCTAGCCGACAGCTCAGCCTTGAGAGACTGAAGAGCTGCCTCACTTCGAGAAACCAGAAGGAGATCCCATCCAGCGGCAGCAAAGGCTTTCGCCGCAGCTTGACCAATCCCGCGGGATGCACCTGTAATCAGTACGGAAGGCAATGAATCCGTGCGAGCCGAGATACCCTACCCAGCCTCAAAGACTTCCGGTGATAGGCCATCGAGAAATTGCCCCATGGCCCGGAACTTGCCGTAGCGCTGCTCTTTGAGATCCTCCTGGGAGAGCCTCAGAAGAACCTCAAGATTGCGGGTTAGAGCCTCCTTCAAGATCTCGCCAGCCTCCAGTGGAGCCAAGTTATTACCGCCGACCGGCTCAGGGAGCACCTCATCAACCACACCGAGGCTGAGCAGGTCCGGCCCCGTGATCTTGAGAGCCGAAGCCGCTTCGGAGGCTTTGCCTGCATCACGCCAGAGGATGGATGCGCAGGCCTCGGGACTCGCAACTGTGTAGACGCTGTGCTCGAACATCAGCAGCCTGTCGGCGACGCCAATTCCCAAAGCACCGCCGGAGCCGCCTTCTCCGATCACAGTGGCAATGATGGGCACCCTGAATCGGAACATCTCACGCAGATTCACCGCGATCGCTTCCCCTTGCCCCTGCTCTTCAGCCAGCAGACCGGCATAGGCCCCTGGAGTATCAATGAACGAAAGGATCGGCAGTTCAAAGCGGTTGGCATGATCCATCAGGCGGAGAGCCTTTCGATAGCCGCCAGGGGTGGCCATTCCGAAATTCCGCGCCACATTCTCTTTCGTGTCCCGTCCCTTCTGATGTCCGATCAGCATCACGGCGCGATCGCCCAAGCGGCCAATGCCTCCGATCAAAGCCTGATCGTCACTGCCCCGCCGGTCACCATGAAGCTCGACCCAGTCGTCGCAGAGCATCTGGATGTAATCCAGAGTGCTGGGGCGGTGGGGATGACGCGCCACTTGTATTTTTTGAGCTGGCGTCAGCGATTTGAAAATCTCCTCACGGCGGCGTGCAGCCAACGTTTCGAGCTGGTGGAGCTGAGGAGTGACGTCAACCTCTGAGTCGCGCGCGCGCTGGCGGATCTGTTCAATCTGCTGCTCGAGTTCGACCAGGGGTTTCTCAAACTCAAGCAGCGGACGGCGTGGCATGGCGAATCAAGAGAGTGAGGTCAGGCAGCTGCAGCCTGAGGAAGGCCCTGCAGATTGAGGGTGGTGAACCCGTGGCGGACGGAGGCCCCACCAATGAAATCCATTTTCTCCAACGTGATGTTGTTCCGTCCCCAGCTGAAGTTGGTGTGATGCGACTCAAACTCGAGCAGCATCGCTTCGGCGAAGCAGGCAAACATTTGACGCTGAGGTTTTTCCATCTCGGCGATTTCCATCATCGACCATCCGATGTCAGTGAAAAATTCAACAATCCCACCCTTCAGAACGTGAATCCCTTTGGCAGCCACACGGGCATCAAGGTTTTTGGGGTAGCCGCCATCGATCATCAAACAAGGAGTTTTCAGCCTTGACGTGTCGATCTCGAGGGTGCGAGGCATGCTGGCGACCCAAACCACGACATCAGCTTCCGGTAGCGCGTCTTCGAGACTGAGAATCCGGCCTCCGCCCAGCTCTTCGCGGAGATCTTCAAGCGGTTGCTGTTGCCGGGCCACGAGCAACAGTTCAGCCACCCCGGTCCGGGAGGAGAGCCAACGGCACACGGCACTGCCGATATCCCCGGTTGCTCCCACAACAGCCACAGAGGCCTTTTTGAGATCGATGCCCAGAGAAGGAGCATTGTTTTCAACCTGGCGGCAGATCACCCAGGCCGTATGGGTATTGCCGGTGGTAAAGCGCTCCCAAGCCAGGGTTGTGCTGCGCACGTGCTGGTGCTGCAACAGGTTGAAGTTCTCGAAGATGATCGACGTGAATCCGCCAAGCGCTGTGATGTCGATCCCCTTTTTCTGAGCGAGCTCCATGGCATTGAGCACCTTGCGGCGTGCCGTTTTGAAACGGCTCAACATTTCCGGCACGAAGCAGGAATCGATGTAGGCACCCTGAATCGTCCGACCTGTGGCGCTGGTGACTTCGACGTGCTCCACAAGCTGAGGCGGGGCGCTGCACCACACATCGAGGTCACCCTCAGCAATGTGATCGAACCCAAGTTCGGAAGCCTTTCGCCTGGCGGCTTCAAAACTTGTGGAATGTCCGATCAGACCAAACATGTGCCACCGACGGTCGTGTGTAAACGCATTGAACAGAACCGCACCCAATGGTGCGCTGATCGATCATCGTCCCACGTCGGCACGTGTTCTGCATAACGTGCCTGTGGGCGAACCGGACAGGATCAAGGGATCTTGGTTCAGACCGCGAGAGCCGCAGCAGCCATCCGGGCAATGTCCCTGGAAGTGAAACCAATCTGTTCCAGTGCCTCTTGGTAAGCGATCAGGAAATCTTCGATGAGATCTTCCTTTTCCATCTTGAGAACTGCGGCATCGGCTGCCACTTGCTCGAGCATTGAGCGAATCAGTGGCAGGTTCACCTTGTTGGCTTCCATCAATTCTTCGCGGCTTGCTTCGAAGTTGGCTTTGAGCCACTCCTGTCCGTAGTTGAGATGGGTGTATTCATCCTTCACCACACCCTCGGTGATCTTGCGGGCAAATGGGTCGGCTACAGGGATATAGATGTGATAAGCGGAGATAGCAAAGGCTTCAATCAACAACGCCTGAATCAGAAGACAGGTCACCACCTTCCCCTCGTTCAAAGCAGCCTGAAAATTGCCATGAAGGGGCGCGAAGAAGTCCTTAGCGAAGGGCATATCCGCCTCCACACCAAGGTTGCGACCGCAAGACGTGAAGCCCTTCATGTGCTTCATCTCCATCCTGGCCAGTCGAGCCAGTTCATCGGCCTGATCGGGGATCAGCGTGCCGAGGGAAATGTAGTTGTCATGAGCCTCCTGCTCGCCTTCGATCACGATCGCGTTGATACGGCTATACGCATCCTTGTAGGCCTCGCTGGAGAAGTCGGGGAGAGCCTGGGTGGATCCAGCCTGCTCGTCGAGAACGGCGACCTCGGAGGTGACAGGGGTCGGCATGGATCTTTCCGAATTATTCAATGCGACCGACTGTAACCAGAGCCACCCGTTATGGATGCATGGTTGATGGTCCTCTCACACGCCTGGCGTCGGCGGCAGGGGGCCAGTCGGAGACCATCAGACTGCTGAAAAGGCTGCTCCAATGCTCCATGAGGGCGATGTTCAGACGTTGCCCGAGCGAGGCGTCGGCTCCGCGACTGTCTCCGACAACTCCGCTGTTGCTGATGTCGGCTGTGAACCAGGCATAGGGGGCGGCCCCCTCGAGGCTCCACCCGTCCGGAGGGGGTAGGGCGGATTGGAGACCGTCGCAGGGACGCTCCGGTCCGACGAGTTCGGGAGCGAGGGCCAGCATCAGACTGGTTTCTGCCAGCCCTGCGTGCAATCCGTTCTGCAGCTCCTGGCTGGGGATCAGGGTCTCGAGCCCCTCGACACCACTCCAGAGAAAGCAAGGCAACACAGCCATCGATGGAGCTCGGGCCGCCAGCTCCCTGGCCGCGGTTTGCAGCAATCCAATCTGCCCGCCATGGGCATTGAAGAGCACAAGTCGCTTCACACCCTGGGCTGCCAGCTGCTCGCCCACCTCCACAACAAGGCGAATCAAAAGATCGGCACTCAGGCTCAAGGTGCCAGGAAACCCTCGGTGTTCCGGGGAGAGACCGATCGACTGAGGGGGGAGCGCCCAGATCGGCCACGCGTCGGGGAGCGTCTCCAAGACACGGGAAAGGATCCGCTCCGCGAAGAGAGCATCCGTCGCGAGCGGCAGCTGAGGGCCGTGCTGTTCCAGCGCTCCGAATGGCCAGACCAGCGTTGAACGGGGGTCGCGCAGCCGTGACGCTGCATCAGGCCAATGCAGGTGATCCAGGCGTCGCGATCTGCGGGAGTCCGAGCACTCCATCGACTCTTCACCATCTCCTGTCAAACTGACCGATCAAGGACGACAGGTCCCATGGCCGGCACAGAACGTCAGAATTCACCCTCAGAACCCCGCAAGGCAACGACTCCCTCGGCGCAGCCGCCGAAAAAGCCCTTGCAGGTCATGCATATCAGCAAGCGAGAGGAGCAGGACCGTCTGCGCCGTGATGCCGAAGAAGCAAGAGCCGCGGCGAATGCTGCAGCAGCGAGAGCTGAACAACTCGAACAGGCGGCCCTCGAGGCCGGCACATCCCTTGCACCCCCGCCCCAGTTAGCCGCGCCAGCAGCTCCCCGCTCAGCAGAGCCGGAGGTGCGCCGTTCAACCGATGATGACGATTTCGGCGGGATGACCATGGCCGATCTCATGGGTGGATCGGATTCGCGTCGGAAGCCTGCAGAGATGCCGCAGGCCCCTGGGGGACTGCAGCGAAGTGTGGATGATTTCGATTTTGACGAGGATGCCTTCCTGGCTGCCCTTGACGAGAACGAGCCCGTCGGCACCACGGGCGATGTGGTTACAGGAACGGTGATCGGGATGGAAAGCGATGGTGTTTACGTCGACATCGGCGGCAAAGCACCTGGCTTCATGCCCAAAAGTGAATGCGGCCTTGGCGTGATCACGAACCTCAAGGAGCGTTTCCCGAAAGGCTTAGAGATCGAAGTCCTGGTGACACGAGAACAGAATGCCGATGGCATGGTCACCATCAGCTGCAGAGCCCTGGCACTGCGTAAGAGCTGGGACAAGGTGAAGCAGCTTGAGAAGGAGGGCAAAGTAGTGCAGGTGAAGGTGAGTGGTTTCAACCGCGGGGGCGTCACCTGTGATCTGGAGGGCCTACGTGGCTTCATTCCCCGATCTCAGCTTCAAGAGGGCGAGAACCACGAAGCTCTCGTTGGCAAGTCCTTGGGTGTCGCCTTCCTCGAGGTCAATTCCGAAACCCGAAAGCTTGTGCTTTCGGAGAAAAAAGCCGCAACGGCAGCCCGTTTCGCCGAACTGGAAGTCGGCCAGCTGGTGGAGGGCCATGTGGCTGCTGTCAAGCCCTACGGACTGTTCATCGATCTCGGAGGCATCAGCGGACTCCTCCACCAGTCGATGATCACCGGCGGCAGCCTGCGATCACTCCGAGAGGTCTTCGACCAAGGCGACACCGTCAAAGCGCTCATCACCGAGCTCGACCCCGGACGGGGACGGATCGCCCTCAACACCGCCATGCTCGAAGGACAGCCCGGAGAGCTCTTGATCAATCGCGACACCGTGATGGCCGAAGCTGCCGATCGTGCCAACAGGGCTCGTAACGTCCTCAGGCAGCAGGAACAGTCAGCTGGATGATCACCGCTCCACAGACAGCCGGGAACAACGGAGAACGATCCTCGGCGCCGAAACAGGCTGACTGGGAACTGGACTTCTATTCGAGACCCATTCTTGAAGCTGATGGCAAAAAGCGATGGGAACTGCTGGTCACCAGCACTCCCACCCCGTCAGCTCCGGACTGTTTTCGCTTTGAAAAACGCTGTCCTGCTGGTGATGTGAACTCCACATGGTTGGCTTCAGCTCTTCGCGAAGCCTTGGACACCGCCAACGAACAAGGGTGGATGCCGCCAAGACGATTGCGCACGTGGCGCAGCGCGATGCGCACGATGGTGCAGCGCGCTGCCAGCGAGCTCGGCCTGGAAATGATTCCAAGCCGAAGAACTTATGCATTGCTCGACTGGTTGGAGGAACGGGAACGCGATCTCTATCCATTCGATGAGGGATTCATGGCTGGCCCGCTCGCTCCACCTCCCGTACCGATTGCCACCCCTCCATTGCCCTTGCCTGAGGCCGTCCGGGGAGACGCCTGGGGTTGGGCAGCCCTGCCGCTGGGAAGTCTTCGTGAAGCCGGCGAGTGGCCCATGGGATTCAACGGTCTCCTACCGATTCCAGAGGCGATGGATCCTGAGCTGCCGGTCCCAGGCCTTCGCCTCTTCAGCCAAACCCGCGCCCTTGCTCTGGCTGGCTGGCTGGGAGGCTTGGAGCCCGTCCGGCTGCGAGTGAATGCCCAGCAACTGATCCTTGACGCCGGGCAGGATGACAGTTGGCTAGTCAGCGATCTAGGCCAGGCGGAGGCCGATCAGTGCCGTGACGCCCTGATGGACTCCATCAGCAGGTCCCGCGGCCTTCAGTTCATCTCCGTGCAGACCACGCCCGACAGCCAGCGGTTTGACGGGTTCTGGATGCTCAGGGATCAACCCGAGGGCTGAACGTGGATCCAATCCAAACCAACGACCGCTGCTTCAATGCCCTCGAGCAGTGGACGTGGGTCGGCTGTTATGGGGGGTACTACCTCACCTCTGACCTCCTGCACGCAGCAGGGTTTGAACATGGTTTTTTTACCCGTCGCTGGCAGGGCCGGGGACCTGACGAGCTCGCCGGTTACCTCTCGGCGGGCGCCAGTGTGCACCGTCCTCAGCAAGTGCATGGCAACGTCGTTCTGCCAGCCTCCAAAGCAACTGAATCCCCCTGGCCTGAGGCCGATGGGCTGGTGAGCGATCAAGGCGGGCAAAGTCTCTGGGTCTGCGGTGCTGACTGCACGCCTGTACTGATTGCCGATCCGGACAGCGGTCACGCCTCGGCATGTCACGCCGGATGGCGAGGGGTGGCCAGCCGGATTCTTCCAGAAGCGGTCTCTCAACTGGAAGCCCTGGGTGCCCGTAGGAACCGCCTCCTGGTTGCGATGGGTCCTGCCGTGAGCGGAGCGCTTTATCAGGTTGAGGAGGCTGTGGCTGAGAAGGTTGGAGCATCGTTAGGGGGTCAGCAGGCATCCTTCCAGGAGCTGGAACAGAACGGAATCATTCGTGAGGATCCCGAGGACGGTCGCTGTCGCCTCGACATCCGCAGGGCCGCCTTCTCCCAGCTGGTGAACTGGGGCCTGCAAGCTGACAGGATCAGCTTGTGCCCTCTCTGCACAGTCGGCGAAGCCGACCTGTTTCATTCCTGGCGCCGGGATCAGGTGAAGGCGGTTCAGTGGAGTGGCATCGTCGCTCAGGCCGCGGCCTGAGCCCGGCCACAATCAGTCCGAGGGTTGCTCCAAGAGGCGCAAGGCCACAGCTTCAGCCGCCCGGATTCCGTCAATGGCAGCCGACAGGATCCCCCCTGCGAACCCTGCCCCTTCACCGGCGGGAGTCAAACCCTGAACGTTGATCGACTCCAACGCTTGATCGCGCGGGATGCGCAGTGGAGACGATGTGCGCGTTTCGATGGCCGTGAGCACGGCATCGGGGTGGTCGTAGCCGGAGAGTTGCTTCGCAAAAACCCGCAGGGCCTCCCTAAGCGCAGCAATCATCGAAGCTGGCAGCAGGTCAGCGAGGTCGGCAGGACGCACACCTGGCTGATACGACGGTGCCACAGAGCCCACTCTCGTTGATGCACGACCCTCGAGCAGGTCCTCCAAACGCTGGATGGGGGCGCTGTAATCGCCTCCTCCCAGCTCGAAGGCCCGGCCTTCAAGCACGCGTTGAAACGCCATGCCTGCCAGAGGATCCCCCTGGAAACGTTCATGGGGCTCCAGGTCATCCTCCGAGACCGGGATGACGAGTCCACTGTTGGCGTTGCGCTCATTGCGGGAGTGTTGGCTCATGCCGTTCGTCACAACACGGCCTGGCTCAGAGGTTGCTCCCACCACAAATCCGCCGGGGCACATGCAGAAGCTGTAGACGCAACGGCCATTGCCGGCGTGATGCACCAGCTTGTACTCGGCGGCACCGAGCAGCGGATGACCGGCGCAGTCACCCCAGCGAGCACGATCGATCAGCGCCTGCGGGTGTTCGATGCGAACGCCGATGGCAAAGGGTTTGCGTTCCAATGCAACACCGACCCGTTCGAGCATCTCGAAGGTGTCTCTGGCCGAATGTCCTGGCGCCAGTACCAACTGGTCGCAAGCCAGATGCGTGCCATCGGACAGCCTCACACCGGAGAGCTGCAATGGTTTCTTTGCCGAGGACGATCCTGGTTCGATCTCCAGTGCATCAACCCTGCTTCCGAAGCGCACTTCACCGCCCAGCGCTTCAATCCGTGCTCGCAATCCCCTCACCACTGTGGCGAGCTTGAAAGTACCGACATGGGGACGGTGCAGCGTGAGGATCTCTCGGTTGGCACCACAGGCGACAAGTTCCTCCAGCACCTTCCTGCCGTAGTGGGCAGGATCACTCACCTGGCTGTAGAGCTTTCCATCGGAGAAGGTTCCTGCCCCCCCTTCTCCGAACTGCGCATTGGATTCCGGCTGAAACGCCGAGGTTCTTCGCCAGAAGCCGAATGTATCGGCACTGCGCTGCTTCACTGGCTGCCCCCGCTCCAGCAGCAGAGGCCGAAAGCCCATCTGAGCCAGCAGAAGGGCCGCGAAATAGCCGCATGGGCCAGCTCCGATCACAACAGGGCGATGCTGCCCACCCGTTTCAGGGGAAGGTGGAGCCTGCGTGACGTAGTGATAGCGCTCATCGGGGCTGCGACGGACCCGGCGATCCTGAGCACACCGACGCAGGAGAGCATCCTCTCCACGCACCTGCACGTCCACGCTGTAGATCAGGCGAATCCGATCGCGACGCCGAGCATCGATGCTGCGTTTCACCAGATGGCGCTCGAGCAGGCGATCCCGTGGAATTTTCAGGCAGCGAAGAACGGCCCGTTCCAGATCCTCCTCCGTGTGATCAAGCTCCAGACGAAGCTCGCTCAGCCTCAGCACAAGTCCGCTCTCCCGGGTCGTCCCTCTTGAAAACCTACCGACCGGGGATCCGACGGGTGGTGGCCTGCCCAGAAGGTGGTTGGCCGGGACGCTGCATCAGATCGCTCGCGGCACCGATCAGACGCACAGGTTTTCCGCTTAGACGATCCTCAATGGCTTCGCAAAGGGGTTTCGGCTCCTGATCGGGGTCCAGCCAACCCAGTGGATCCCTCGTTCCCTCCGTCGAGACCGGTGGGGGTGTCAGAGAAGACAGGGCCATCAACCGAGCCGTATCAAATCCAGACCCCGCCAGCAGCGTGGGCTGCTCTCCACGTGAACGGCGATAGATGGAAGCAAAGTCAGCCCAACCGGGGCCATGGGCTGGCTGATCGAGAATCAACTGCGGCCAAGACCGTTCGGAGAGATCCTGAACGCGGTGATGGGGCAGCAACCAGACCCGAAGCAGGGCCTCGGGTCGTTGTCCGAAACGGCCTGAGGACTGGGCCTGATCAAGTTGCTCGGCCAAGGCACTGTTATGGGCTGCGGCCAAAACGATGGCCTGAGGTCCCTTCCAGGCCACATCGTTGACCAATCGTTCCAGTGCAGCCGCATCGCCTGGGTTCACCGTCTGTACCAGGGATGGTTCGTACGAGTCCACGATTCCGCCTTCTCCCTGGAAGGCGGACACAAATCGCTCCGCTTGATCGGCACTCCGATCCGTTGGATCGGCCACCAGCATCACCCGTCGAATGCCCTGGTCGAGAAGGTCATCGACCAGTTGATTCAGATCCTGCTGATAAGGCGGAACAACCGGATGGAGACGTCCTTCAGGATCGAGTTCAGCGAGGCTCTCGAGGGATTCTCCACGCTGATATGGGAGGAGAACTCCAAGTTTGCGCTGGCTGGCGAGCTGGGAATAGATGGCCAGGTCAGCGGAAAAAGGGGCCACCAAAACAGACACCTGTTGGCCAAGAAGAGCCGATGGATCATCTCCTGGAGCAATGGACAACCAGTCCACAGAGGCAGGATCCACGCCACAAGCTCTGACTTGATCCAGACCAAGAGCAAAGCCGCCCATGAATTCAGCACTCATGCCGGCCCCATCACCGTGGGCAATGGCAACCACGGTGGATCGCGGCGAGGCACTGGCAGACAGGGCCTGGCAACCGATCAGCGTGGCCAGCAGAACAAAGCCGGATTGCAGGGAGCGGGCAACACGAAACTGACCAGCAAGACCCTCCTTAAGGCGAGACATCGCAAGAGGTTGATCCGATGCAGGGACCTTTGAAGGTGCTTCAGAAGAATGGGTCATGGCCAGACGCCCCCAGGTTCTGAAGTTAGAGATTTCAGACTGGGTCGTCGGGTTTTGTCACAGGATCCTGCTGCGTGTCTGGACGATCCCCCTGAATCAGCAGAGCGAGACCACCTGCCAGAACCAGCAGAGCTCCCATACCCACCGCGAGCGGTCGATTGCCGGAGGCGGCATCACCCCAGATCGCCGTACTCAAAAATGCTGATCCGAGCAGAAAGCAAGGGACCATCACGATGCCGGAGGCAATTCGGTTTTGCGCCATCTCAAGCGGGGGGACAGGTTGTATGGGCCAGGCCCTCATTCACCAGAGCAGCGCCCAGATCCTGTTCGGCACCGATCGGCGTCACACGCGCAAGGAGGAGACCATCGGAGCTTCCCTCCGGACGGAGATTGACGCGACGGCGACGGGGAAGGGTCTGGCGTAACCAATCGACGGCCTGTTGCTGGTCCTCCGGCGACACTTCAATACAGGCCAGACGAACGCTGTAGTTGCGGTTGCGATCACCGACCTGAAGAAGCGTGGCTTCTCGGACCTGAAGGACTTCAGCAGCCTGGGTGAGCAAGGGTTGAACCACAAGCAGCATCAGCGCCAGTGCAACCCCCAGAACTTGACGCGCCATCACAGAGCGCTGCCACAAGAAGGGCAAAAGCGGTGATCACTGGAGGTGACGGCACCGCAGGCAGGGCAGTTGCGTTTGGGATCCATGGCCAGTTCCGGGTGCGAAGGAAGACCCACCATCTGAGCATTGCTGCAACCAGGAGGCACCATCGGATAGCAATTTTCTCCACGTCGAACATGCACATCCACAAGCGTGGGGTGAGGCGAGGCAAGGGCTGCCGCCAGTCCCGACTTGAGCTCGGCACGCTCCACAATCTTCATTCCCTCAACGCCAAAGGAGCGCGCCAGCATCTCGAAATCCGGCATTCCTTTCAGCATGTCGGAGGCTGAATACCGCTCCTCATAGAAACTTTCCTGCCACTGGCGGACCATGCCCTGCCAGTGATTATTCACGATCACCACTTTCACGGGCAGGTCGTACTGCGCGAGGGTCCCAAGTTCCTGAATGTTCATCAGCACACTGGCATCGCCTGCGATGCACACGACCCTCCGATCGGGACAAGCCACCTGGGCACCCAGTGCCGCAGGCATGCCAAATCCCATCGTTCCCAGTCCGGCGCTACTGATCCAGCCTCGAGGCCCGTTACGCAGGTACTGGGCAGCCCACATCTGATGCTGCCCCACATCGGTTGTAACGATGGCATCGGACGCCAGATCTCTGACCGCCAGAAGCACCTCTTGGGGGTAGATCGATCCCTCAGCCGGGGGAATGGTCAAGGGGTAGCGCTGTTTCCAGTCCTTGATACGTTCGAGCCAGGCTGCAGTGCGCGGTTCAGGACTCTGTTGCAGGCTGAGTTCAACGAGTGCGGCCAAGCTGGCCCCAACGTCCCCGAGAACCGCCACATCCGCTCGCCTGTTCTTGCCGATTTCAGCAGGGTCGATCTCAAAGTGGATCACCCGTGCCCGGGGGGCGAAGGTGTCGAGTTTGCCGGTCACGCGGTCATCGAAACGCGCTCCCACCGCGATCAGCAGGTCACAATCGGTGACGGCGAAATTGGCGTAGGCGGTGCCGTGCATGCCGAGCATGCCCAGCGCTAGGGGGTGATTCTCATCAAAGGCCCCCTTCCCCATGAGTGTTGTGGTCACAGGGAGCTGATAGCGCTCAGCCAGCACCCTCAGACTGTCGTGGGCTGAGGCGGCGACGGCCCCACCACCCACGTACAACAAGGGACGGTTGGCCGTTTTGATCAGCGCAAGTGCGTCAGCAACAGCGGCAAGATCCGGAGGGGGAGTGGCTCTGAAACCAGCAGGAATCACCGTGCCCGGCTCCACGGGCACGTAGTCGAACTCCTCCTGTCCGACATCCTTGGGGATATCGATCAGCACCGGACCTGGACGCCCGGAGGCAGCGATGTAAAAGGCCTGGGCGACCACCGAAGCAAGATCCGCAGGGTCGCGAACCACCCAGGAATGCTTCACGATCGGCAGGGTGATTCCGAAGATGTCGGTTTCCTGAAAGGCGTCGGTGCCGATCGCCGTTCGGGGGACCTGCCCGGTGATCACCACCATCGGAACGGAGTCCATCTGCGCCGTGGCGATGCCGGTGACGAGGTTGGTTGCGCCAGGTCCTGAGGTACCGAAACAAACGCCGACGCGACCGGTTGCCCGCGCATAGGCATCGGCGGCATGGGTTCCACCCTGCTCATGCCGAACGAGCACGTGGCGCAGCCACCCCTCGCTTTCCGCCACATGAAGAGCGTCATAGATGGGGAGGATGGCCCCGCCTGGATAGCCGAAGATCGTGTCGACTCCATGGCGACGCAACGCATCCATCAGGGCATGGGCACCGGTCAGACGGCAGCCATCTCCCTTCCCGGACGCTGTTTCGACCTTGGGAGCGGAGGTCAGCGTCACAGCGGCATCACGACATACTGGTCTTCAAGATTAAGGTTCCACCGCCCGTCCTGCCCAACGTAGGAACTGCTCTGTGGCGAGCCTTAGAGAAGACCGAGGGCATGCAGCGGTCCATGGCCACTGATCAGCTCGAAAAGGAACGCGGAGAATCCAAGCATTGCCAGGCGACCGTTCCAAACTTCAGAGCTGTTGTTCCAACCCCATTCCCACTTCTCCTGGGGATAAAGCTTGACCTTCGTAGGCAGCTCAGCCGCAGCATCAAGGCTGATTTCAGGACCTTCCAAACTGGTCGTGACGAGATCAGCCAACCCTTCGATGAAAGGCGGATAGGTGTCGAGGGCGCGGACACGCCGGAAATTCACCACGCCAGCTTCCGTGGCCAACTCTCGATACTCAATATCGATCTCCTCCAGGGTTTCGATGTGCTCACTGACAAAACTGATCGGCACCACAACCAGGTCGTTGATCTTGGCCTTGCCGAGTTTCTCAAGCGCCTCCTCGGTGTAAGGCTTGAGCCATTCCACCGGGCCAACCCGGCTTTGATAGGCGAGGGTGAAAGGATTCTCATGACCCATCAGCTCGCCTAACGCCTTCATGATCAAATCCGTGCAGGATTCAATCTCCGTCTGATAAGGATCTCCGGCTTCCTCCACATAACTCTTGGGAACACCATGGGCGCTAAAAAACACATGCGCCTTGGTGGGGTCATCGCTCTCACGCACTTCCTCGGCGATCAACTCAGCCATCGCCCGCACATAACCCGGGTGATCAAACCAACTGCGGATGCATCGGATCGGTAGCTTTTCGAAGGACGCGTCTCCCTGCCTCAGCCTCTGAAGCTCGCGAAAGCTGGAACCACTCGTGCTGATGGAAAAATGTGGATAAAGAGGAAGAACCACCACCTCATCCATGCCATCAGCTTTGATATCGGCAACGGCGGACTCAGTGAAGGGATGCCAGTAGCGCATGGCCACGTAGCTGGTGGCATCGATTCCGCGCTGACGCAACAAACTCTGAAGTTCTCTGGCCTGCTGCTCTGTGATCCGCCGCAGCGGTGACCCTCCGCCGATGGAGCGGTAGGCCTCCTGGGACTTCCCGCTACGCAGGGTGCTGATCAACCAGGCCAAGGGCTTCTGCAGCGCTGGGATGGGCAACCGGATGATCTCCGGGTCAGCGAAGAGGTTGAACAGGAAGGGGCCTACGTCCTGTATGCGCTCGGGCCCACCAAGATTCAGCAGTACGACGCCGACGCGGGACATAGCAATCACACCGGTTCAGGGGGTTGAGCGTAGCGACCATTAACGCGATCCTTGGCGTCGACGACACATTTATGGAGTTCGAGAAGGCGCTGGTTTCCGCTAATACACGATTGGCGGCGCAGGGATCGAAACTGCGAATCGAGCAACGCGGCTGCCGTTTGAACCTACGCGGCGTACTGCCGTTGCGTTTGGATCCAGACCAGACAAAACTTCAGCGCATCAGCCTTGGCGTCAAGGCCGACCCGGCTGGACTCGACCATGCCCTCAATGCCGCATCCCTGGTTCGACTGCAGATCGATCAGGGGTGCTTTGACTGGTCAGCCTGGTCATCCCGCCGAAGCGGTGCCAACGCACTCGAGCCGACCCACGCGGTTAACGCTGCCTTGAAGCGTTTCGAAAAAGCCTTTTTCTCAGATCCCAGGCGTCGCCGCTCTCCATCTGGCAGTCGCACAACCTGGAGCGGTGCCTACCTTCCTTACCTGCGCCGTCTGTCGAATCAGTGCGATGGCGACACCATCAGCGCCGATCTGCTGATGCAGACTCTCATGAGCTATGAGGACGGCAGCCGCAGTCGCCAGCAATGCGCCACAGCGCTTGCGGCCCTGGCCCGTTTCCTGGAGATTCCGCTGCCTGATGACTGGCGCGAAGAAGCAGGCGGTTATGGCTTGCACCGGGCCCGGTTCCGCCAGCTACCCACAGACCGCCAAATTCTCGAAGCCGCACTCACCATCCCGAATCCAAGCTGGCGCCTGGCCTACGGCCTGATGGCCACCTACGGGCTTCGCAACCATGAAGTGTTCTTCTGCGATTGTTCCGCGTTGGCCGAGGGCGGAGATCGGGTGCTGCGGGTCCTGCCCACCACAAAAACAGGCGAGCACCAGAGCTGGCCGTTCCACCCCGAGTGGGTCGAGCGCTTCGGGCTTCAAGAGCTGGCCGACAACCCGAAAGCGCTGCCGGCGATCCGCACCGACCTCCGTCGGACCACCCTGCAGCAGGTGGGGCGTCGGGTGAGCGAGCAGTTCCGCCGTTATGCACTGCCGATCACCCCTTACGACCTGCGTCATGCCTGGGCGGTGCGCACCATTCATATCGGCCTACCGGACACCGTTGCCGCCAGGATGATGGGCCACTCGGTGGCGATTCACACGCGCACCTATCACCACTGGATCACCCGCCGTGATCAGCAGCAGGCGGTGGATGCGGCCTTAGCCCGTCATCGAGCCTGACCCCCCTTCCCTGATGTCGTCATTCCTCCGCCCCCTGGCCTATCGCTATCGCTGGATATACGACGCGGTCACGGCAGTGTCGTCCCTGAGCGTGGGCGGTATGGAGAAACTCCGAGGCTTAGGCCTTGAAGCCCTCCAACCGCATCTCCAAACTGGAGCTGCCGTGCTGGATCTCTGTTGCGGCAGCGGCGAGGCAGCCGCCCCCTGGCTCGCTGCAGGCTTTGCCGTAACGGGTCTCGATGTCTCCCGTCGTGCCTTGCAGCTGGCCGCGACTCGCCACCCGATGCTCCAACGCGTGGAGGGCCTTGCCGAGGACCCCCCAATGCGTTCCGAGAGTTTCAGCGCCATCCAGCTGAGCGTCGCCCTGCATGAGTTTCCACGCCGTGAGAGGGCAATGGTGTTAAGCAGTGCTCTACGCCTGCTCCAACCCGGCGGTTGGCTGGTGGTGGTGGATTTACATCCAGCTGGCCCCTGGCTGCGACTGCCTCAGCAGATCTTTTGTGAGCTGTTTGAAACGGACACCGCGACAGCCATGCTGGAGGACGATCTGCCCTCCGAACTGCAACGGCTTGGTTTCACATCTGTGAAGCAGGAGCTTCTCGCAGGGCAGGCACTGCAGCGGATCACCGCCATGCGTCCTATCCAAACCGAACAGCCATTCCAAACCGAACAGCCATTCCAAACCGAACAGCCATGAGTACGAACGATCTCGATCAATCGGCAGCGGAGCTGGGCATGGGCGGGAAGCTTGCGCCTGAACCAGACGATGCCGGTTATCGCAAACGCATGGAGCGACGCCAGCAGGTCCAGAAGCAGCGGGTGGAAGAACGCAACAAGGAAAAGGGTCTGATTCTCGTGTTCACGGGCCAGGGCAAGGGGAAAACAACCGCAGGACTGGGTCTCGTCTTGCGCACGGTCGGTCATGGTGAACGGGTGGCCATCGTGCAGTTCATCAAGGGGGGCTGGGAACCAGGAGAAGCACGAGCGCTGAAAGCGTTCGGAGACCAGGTGAGCTGGCATGCGCTTGGCGAAGGCTTCACCTGGGAGACCCAGGACCGGGAACGGGATCAGCAGCTGGTGGAAACGGCCTGGCAGACAGCCCTGGAGTATCTGCGGGATGAAGCGGTAAAGCTGGTGCTGCTCGATGAATTGAATGTGGCTCTGAAGCTGGGCTACATCGATGCAGACACCGTCATTAATGGGTTAAGGGAGCGGCCCGCGCTGACCCACGTGGCCGTGACGGGACGCGGAGCCCCTGCAGAGCTTGTGGAAGCAGCCGATCTGGTCACAGAAATGACCCTGATTCACCACCCGTTTCGCGAGCAGGGCGTCAAAGCGCAGACGGGTATTGAGTTTTAGAGATCACTATCGGTCGAGATCGCTCCGCAACAGCCCCATCGCTGCTGTCAGCACTGACAATCCACTCACCAGCAGTGCGCGGTGAACCAGGGGGTCACGCCAGCAGGAAGGATCCTGGCTGGCACGATCAAGGGCCGAAAGGGTCAGACGGGCCATCACCGAACTGCGCGCGCCGTTCACCTCAGCCATGGAATCCCTGTCGTTTCCCCATCCAAGCGGCTAAGGCACCATGGCGCCAGTAATGGGACCGTCCGATCTCGCTTGCTACTGTCAAAAGGATCAAGTGGATGAATGGCCTACGCGCGCGCACTCCTGAAACTCAGCGGAGAAGCGCTGATGGGGGACCAGGGCTACGGGATCGATCCAGCCATTGTTCAGGCGATCGCCCGTGACGTGGCCGGTGTTGTAGCCAGCGGCACCCAGCTGGCGATCGTGGTTGGAGGTGGCAACATTTTCCGAGGGCTCAAAGGGTCGGCCGCGGGCATGGATCGGGCCACGGCGGATTACGTGGGGATGCTCGCCACTGTGATGAATGCCATCACCTTGCAAGATGGCCTCGAGCGAGCAGGCATCCCCACCAGGGTGCAGACAGCCATCGAAATGCAAGAAGTTGCCGAGCCTTACATCCGCAGGCGGGCCATTCGACACCTCGAGAAAGGGCGTGTGGTGGTCTTCGGCGCAGGTTGCGGGAACCCCTTCTTCACCACCGATACCACCGCAGCCTTAAGGGCTGCAGAGATCGGAGCAGATGTGGTTTTCAAGGCCACCAAGGTGGATGGGGTCTACGACAAAGACCCCCATAAACATGCTGATGCAGTGCGCTACGACGCACTGACCTTCCAGCAGGTTCTCAGCGGTGAGTTGGCGGTAATGGACAGCACTGCCATAGCCCTCTGCAAAGACAACAACATCCCCATCGTGGTCTTCAATCTGTTCGAAGCCGGCAACATCGGCCGCGCCGTGGCAGGTGAGCCCATCGGTTCTCGCATCAGTAACTAGTCATCGTCATGTCTCAATCCGATCTCGAATCCAGCATGCGCAAGTCGGTGGAAGCCACCCAGCGCAACTTCAACACCATCCGAACCGGTCGAGCCAATTCCTCTCTTCTCGACCGCATCAGCGTGGAGTACTACGGGGCAGACACGCCATTGAAATCTCTAGCCACCCTCTCAACCCCGGATTCTCAGACAATTCAGATACAGCCGTTCGACATCAGTGCACTCGCCTCGATCGAAAAAGCGATCGCCATGAGCGAGCTTGGTTTTACGCCAAACAACGACGGCAAGGTGATCCGCATCAACGTTCCCCCGCTGACGGAAGAACGCCGCAAGGAATTCTGCAAACTGGCCTCCAAATATGCCGAAGAGGGCAAAGTGGCTTTGCGCAATCTGCGCAGAGATGCGATCGACAAGATCAAGAAGCAGGAGAAGGATGGTGACTTTTCCGAAGACCAGAGCCGTGATCAACAGGATGAGATCCAGAAGTTAACTGATCAGTTCATCGCCGAACTGGAAAAGCATCTCGCCAAAAAGGAAGCCGACATCCTGAAGGTGTGAGCGTCTACGACGTCGCTGTGATCGGAGCCGGGGCAGCCGGCTCAGCAGCAGCCTTTCATCTTGCCAATGCCGGGCATCGCGTGTCCGTTTTGGAAGCCGTCGAGGGACGACGTGTCAAACCCTGCGGTGGCGGCATGGCGTCATCGGTTCGGCAGTGGTTTCCCTTCGATCTCAGCCCAGCGGTCGATGATGTGATCCGCCAGGTGGACTTCAGCTGGTGCCTGGACGATCCGGTTGTTGCTGAGCTTCCAGGAGAGGCACCGTTCTGGATTGTGAGACGCGAACGTCTCGATGGATTGCTACTGGAGAAGGCCCAGGAGGCCGGAGCCACGCTCCACTGCCCATTTCTGGTGCAGCAGATCGGCCGTGAGGATGGTCAGTGGATGATCCGCAGTGACTGCGGCATCACGTTGAAGACCAAAGCGGTGGTGATTGCAGATGGTTCGGCGTCGCCCTGGTCGGGTCAGTTCGGCCTTGGGCCCCGAGATCTCCATCTCGCCAGCACACTCTCCGTCCGTCTGGAGGGGCTTGGAACACTCAACCCTGGTGTCGCCCGCTTCGAATTCGGTCTTGTCCACCACGGTTTCGCCTGGGCTTTCCCCCTGAATGGAGGCATCAATGTGGGAGTGGGCACATTCATCGGCCGGGATCCCATGGATGCAGAGACTGTTCTCAACGCCTTGCTTCCTGATCTTGGTTTCCCCGCTGATTCAGGGCTCCGCCAACAGGCGGCACTGAGGGTCTGGAATGGCCACAGTCCGCTGCACAGCGATGGGATAGTGGCTGTCGGCGATGCAGCATCACTGTGTGATCCCTTTCTGGCGGAGGGATTGCGACCGGCTCTGATGAGCGGATGTGAGGCCGCGACATGTCTCGACCGCTGGCTCAACAATGAGGTAGAGACCCTTGCGGACTACTCCACGGTGATGCGTCGCCGCTGGGGTGACTCCATGGCGTGGGGCCGCCGCATTGCCCAAGTGTTCTATCGCTTCCCCGGGGTGGGGTACCAACTGGGGATCAAGCGTCCCACGGCTCCTCGAAGAATTGCCCAGATCCTCTCTGGTGAGATGGGCTATGGAGATATCGCCCAGCGAGTGATCCGTCGCCTTCTGCTGCAGCGGGGCTAAAGATCCAGCACCAGTTGTTCAACACCAGGGTCAGTGGTCTTCCGCCTCGGTCGTCTCCGCCTGGTCGAGGGCAGACCTGAACGTCGGGATCCATGGCGATGCTGTATCGCATCCGCATGGCGATCAAATCCTGCGGAACGGCGAATCTCAAAAATGCGCTCTTTGGCTTCACGCGCTGAAAGAGCGCAATCAACAATCGGCATCGGCCTGGCACCGCCGAGAGACCAGGGTTCGTGCAAATGCACCGCAGGAACATCCTCGAGTTCCGGACACCAGCGGCGGATAAAACTCCCATCAGGGTCGTGATCAAGCCCCTGCTTGATCGGGTTATAGATGCGGATTGTGTTGATGGAGGTGCTGCCCGACTGCATCTGGCACTGACTCCAATGAATTCCTGGCTCGTAATCCACGAACTGTCTGGCCAGATGCAAACCTGAATCCCGCCAGGGAAGCCAGAGGTTGTAACTGGCGAAAGACATCAACATGGCACGCATGCGGAAGTTGATCCAGCCATGCGCTCGCAGAGCCCGCATGCAGGCATCCACGAAGGGAACACCCGTTTTGCCCTCGGCCCAGGCCGCAAAGCGGTCGTCATCCAGAGAACGGATGCCGCGCATGAAAGGGTGAAAGTCCTCCCATTCGATCGGAGGTTGATCTTCCAGTTTCTGGATGAAGTGGCAATGCCAGTGCAGCCTCGAGCTGAAGCTGCTCACCCCACGGCCTTGGAGTTCACGACTGCGTTGCAGCACCTCGCGCATGGAGAGGCAGCCCCAGGTGATGTAAGCGGAAAGTCTCGAGCAGCCATTGAAGGCCAGATTCGGACTGGAGATGGAACGGCAGTAGCGCTGCACCCGATGCGCAAGGAAATCATCAAGCTCCTGAAGGGCCAACCGCCTGCCGCCAAGCTGACGGTGTGGGCAAGGATCAGACCGCAGAGCCAGGGAATCGCTGGTGGGCAGGTCTCCGGGAGCGATGCCAGGCAGGGGCGTCAAGCCAGTGGGTGCCGGGGTGATGGCCTCCCCCATACGCTCCTCCCAGCGGCGAGCCCAACCCCTGCGCGTGCGTAACCGCCTGACCACCCCGAACTGGGGCAATTCATGCCAAGGGATGCCCCGTTCCCTCGCCCATGCAGCCACTCGACGGTCACGGGCAAAGGTCCAGGCATTGCCTGTTTCCTCATGGCTCCAGAGTGCCGATACGCCGAGTTGACGCCAGGCGCGTTCCAGCACATCCACGGCATCGCCGCTGCGGATGATCAGCGGCTGGCCTAGAGCGGCACAGGCCTCCTGGAGATCCTGAAGGGATTCACGGCAGAACTCCCATTGCCTGGCAGAGCAATCCGGTTGACACCAGAGTTCAGGTTCAACGATGTAAAGAGGCAAAACCGGGCCCCTGGCCCGAGCTCTGGCCAGAGGCTGGTGATCCACCAGTCTCAGATCACGTTTGAACCAGACCAGCTGAAGGGTCATGGATCACGGCCAAAGCCGGCTTCATTCCGCAGACCTTAGAAAATCCGGTCAGCTGACAGACGTAATCTTCAGATCGCGAAGACGCGAATCCACAGAAGCCAACAGCTCGATGGCGAACATCGGCGCTTCTTGGACGGCAAACAGAAACTTCTCCCTGTTCATCTCAATCAGGCGGCAGGGGCCTTCCGCCTGCGCCGTCCCGAGGCGACGGTGACCATCCATCACCAGAGCGCCGGCTCCAAATACGTTGCCGGCCTCAATGAGCTCGTATCCCTTGTGACCGTCGTCGTTCTGCCAAGACAAACGCACTGAACCTTCGAGGACCCCAAACATCGAAGACCCGGGATCATCAGCTTTAAAAATGATGTCGCCGGAATTGAACGTGTGCACCTCGCTCTTCTGAGCGAGGGCACGCATGGTGTCGAGAGCGTTCACGTCAGCTGATGGAACTAATTGGATTGTGATTGGCGCAGATCAAGAGCCGGTAATGGACTCGCAGACTTAGGCGGTTGTGAGGGCAAGAGCTGCACCGAATCCCCTGCGGACGTCCTCTGGTGTGAGAAGTCCATCGTGATCCAAGTCCAACGCATCGAACACCGCATCGCTTCCGAGCCACTCATCACGGGTGATGCAGCCATCACCGTTCATGTCATTGAGCAGAAAGATTTCCTGAACGGCATGGCCAAAAGCCTCACCACCTTCGAGTTCAGCCAACCGGTGGGCCAGCATGCTCTCAAGTGTTTCGATTGCTTTGCTGAATCCCTTGATGCCCTCAGCAAGTTTGTCGGTGGCCATGCGGTCAATCTTCATCATGGCTTCGAACTGCTCACGGTCCACATGGATCTGAGCTTCGCTGCTGGAGGGATTCTCACCGTCGAGTTTGCGGGAGAGAGTGGCTTGGCTCTCTCGCAGCTGATCAAGAAGCTTGGGTGAAATGGTCAGCAGATCGCAGCCAGCGAGCTCAGTGATTTCATCAATGTTACGGAAGCTGGCCCCCATCACCTCAGTTTTGTAGCCGTAGGTTTTGAAGTAATTGAAGATCCGGGTCACAGACAGTACACCTGGATCCTCGGGACCGGGGTAAGAATCGCGACCGGTATCTGCTTTATACCAATCCAGAATGCGACCGACGAAGGGTGAAATCAGGGTCACACCTGCCTCGGCACAGGCAACCGCCTGACCGAAACCAAACAGGAGCGTGAGGTTGCAGTGAATCCCCTCTTGCTCGAGCACTTCAGCAGCTTTGATACCTTCCCAGGTAGAAGCAATCTTGATCAGCACACGATCATTGCTGATGCCTGCATCGTTATAAAGGCGAATTAACTTGCGCCCTTTTTCGATCGTGGCGTCGGTGTCAAAACTGAGACGGGCATCGACCTCGGTGGAGACACGCCGGGGAACGATCTTGAGAATTTCTTTGCCGAAGATCACGCTGATTTCATCAAGCGCTTCACGCACAACCTGTTCCACCGGTGCGTTGTCGCCAATCAGTCGCCGAGAGCACCGCAGAGATTCATCGATCAGATTCTGATACGCGGGAATCTGGGCTGCCGCCAGGATCAAGGAAGGGTTGGTCGTGGCATCCCTTGGAGTGAACTTGCGGATTGCCTCCAGATCCCCTGTGTCTGCGACCACAACGGTCATCGCAGAGAGCTGCTCGAGCAGACTGGCCATAGCGCTGAAAGTCTTGATGTGCGCAACGTAGCCACGTTTTTCGGAGTGGCATCCGTGGAGGTATTCCTCTGCACAGGCTGTGATGAAAAGAATCAGCCCTGAAGGCTCAAATTCTGGGATTGGGCCGTACTCGGAGGGATCTTCTCGATCACAAGGAGACCGTCGATGATGGATTTAGCAACGGGCAATGCCACCGTTGAACCGTAGGCATTGCCACCTTGAGGCTCATCCACGACGACCAGCACGACATAACGCGGATCGTCGATTGGAAGCGTGGCAACAAAACTGCAAATCAAGGCGCCAGGGACGTACACACCATTGAGCGCTTTCTGCGCGGTTCCTGTCTTGCCTCCGATCCGATACCCAGGAGTTCGCGCTCCCTTGCCGCTGCCCTTCTCCACGACAGACTCCATCCAGGCGAGCACCGTGCGGGTCACCTCGGGCCTGAGCAGTTGCTGGCCTTGGCGCGTTCCGGCAGGCGCAAGGGCATCACCAGTGCGCAATCCCCTGGTGATATGGGGACTGACAAGCCGGCCTCCGTTTGCCAGCAGCGCATGCAGTTGCACAAGCTTGAGCGGCGTGAGTGAAAATCCCTGGCCGAAGGATGCGGTGGCAGGCTCAATCGCTTGCCTGGTGAATTGTTCTTTCGACTTGAGCTGACCGGCTACAGCCCCTGGCAGATCGGTGTCGGGACGGGCATCGAGACGCAACCGACTGAGCAAGTCCCAATAGCGATCGGCCGGTAGACGACGCATCGCCTGCACCATTCCCACATTGCTGGAAACTTGCAGAACCGTGGCGTAATCAATCACTCCATTGGCCTGGCGATCGTGATTGTTGATCGGCCATCCACCAATGGTGAGGGTGCCGTTGTCATGCACCTGACCATCAGCTTTGATCGCACCCTCTTGAAGCGCAAGGGCCAAATTGATGGGCTTGAAGGTGGAACCCGGCTCATAGAGGTCTTGCACAGACCATTCCCTGAATCGGCTCGCAGAAAAGT
This sequence comes from Synechococcus sp. MEDNS5, assembly GCF_014279875.1. NCBI lineage: Bacteria > Bacillati > Cyanobacteriota > Cyanophyceae > Synechococcales > Synechococcaceae > Synechococcus > Synechococcus sp. MEDNS5. The sequence goes on along the minus strand of NZ_CP047952.1, from coordinate 639,792 downwards.
CCCAATAACGGTTTGGGTCGTAGGTAGGAGCTGAGGCGAGAGCCAGCAACTCACCGTTGGTGACATCCATCACGATGGCAACCCCTTTCTTCGCCTTCCATTGCTTCACCTGTGAGGCCAGAGCCTTTGCAGCCAGAGCCTGCAGGCGGGCGTCAAGAGTGAGCTGAAGTCGGAGGTCATCTCCGAAGAAAACGCCGGCATCAAGGTTGTCCGGCAATGGGGTTCCATCAGCACCACGACGGAGGCTGCGGGCCTGCTCATGACGCTGGAGATCGTCATGGCGGCTCTGTTCCAGGCCGGCCTGGGGGACGCGCTCCTGATTGAGGAACCCCACCACATTGGCGAACAGATCACCCTGGGGATACACCCGATGGGGATAGGACTCCAGATCGACACCACTGATTCCAGCCCCTCGAACAGCAGCAGCCGTTTCCGGATCAAGTCCATCCAGAAGCTTGATACCGGAGGGCCGGTTGCCAATCCGCTTGAGAATCTCAGCCGAGCTCAGGGACAGGAGCGGGGCCAAACGGTCAGCAACATCCACTGATGGACGAATGAGGGCCGGATCATCGCCTGGGAGATTGAAATAGCGAGGGTGCAGCCACAGGCGATAGCGCTCCTCATCGAGAGCGATGAGCCGTCCCGTCCGATCGATGATCGGCCGACGGGTCCCGAGTGGCTGGGTGCGCTGGGTCTGCACGGATCTGGCGCGTGCTTCAAGCTCCGAAGCCTGGAACATCTGCAGCCAGGCCATCCGGCCCATCAGGCCGACCAGCCCGAAGCACAGCAGGGCGAACACCCAGCGCATCCGTGTGGCGGGAATCTGTTCAAGGGGCACAACGCGCCGACGGGCAGAGATCTTTTTCGGCCGTCCTGCGGCAGGCGAGCGACCCATGAATCAATAACCGTTCTTGATCGGACGCTCCATGAGGGAGCCCAGCATGGCCAGATGATCGGGGGCGTCCTGGGACGAAACCGTGCCGGGTCGATCGAGATACAGAAGATTGGCCACGGTGGTGGGCACCATGCGTCCGGGGACCTTGGAGCGTTCCAACAAATGCCGTTCGAGCATCGCAGTCGAGTCTGTGAGCCGATGGGAGAGAGTCCGGGTCAACTCAAGCTGCTGAAACGCCATCGTCCAGCGATGCTGCCAGTGAAGAGTCAGGCCACTGAGCACGAGAACGGCGGCGAAAACCCCGAGAAGTCCGCCATCGGCAGCGCGATGCAGTCCGGCCAGCAGAGGGGAATGACGGGCAGCACGACGGGCCGACAGTGAGCCTTGGATGACCTCAAAGGTTCCGGCACTGGACGACCGCTGCGGGGACACCGGCTGGGGTTGGGGAACCGCGACCACGGCTGAGGTTCAGCAATGCGCCAGTGAACCACCTACAGAGGGGAGCCGCAAGGCTGAAACCTTGATCAACACTGGGGCTTTGCTCAACCCCCAAGCAGCAAGAGATTGAGAAATGTCACGCCATTCCAGAGCGCATGCATCACCACGCATGGGAACAGGCGCCCCGTACTCAGCCTGAGCAAGGCCAATCCGAGGCCGAGAACCAGCAATGGAGGAAGTTCGCCAATGCTCAGGTGAGCAATCGCGAACACCAGTGCGCTAACCACCACACTGCCGGAACGCCCGAGGGATCGTCCCAAAACCGGCAGCAAGACCCCTCGGAAGATCGTTTCCTCAAACAGCGGAGCCAGCACAACAGCGGTGATGGCCAGCAGGGCCAATGCCAAAGGGTCTCGGCTGTTCAGCACAATCTCCAGCAGCGGGTTGCTCCCCCCCTGTTCCCCGATCCATCGACTCACGAGCCAGCCGCTCATCACCACCGGTGGCATCACCATCAGCCATCCCCTCCCACCCTGGAGAAAAGCCAAGGGGATGGGACGCGCCTGCCATTGCAGCCACCCACCCGGAGGGAGCGCCTCTTGATCGCACTGCGATAACTGCTGGCGAAGGATGAGCAGAGGCGGAACCGCGAGAGCGACATAACCGAAGAAGACTGTGACTCCTTGCATCAGCGCAGGAGACAGATCGCGGCTCAGCCAGCCAGTGAATGGGGCAATCAACAGTGGAACCAGCACCTCGCCCAAAACAACGAAGCCACCGGCCACCAGCAGAACCATGTCGAGGGGGCCGAGGGGGGCCGACACGAGCGGCGGCCAGGGCGGCAACCTGCGACCCAGCAGCTGCCAGCCGTGCCTAAGCAGGAGCAGGCCTCCAAGAATCAGGGCCGCCAGTGGGAAAACTTCGCTGAAGATCAGCCGGCGTGCTGCTGCGGAGGCCGGAGCTGGATCCACGCAGTCACTGGGTGGGCCGCCCAGGGCACTGCACACAACGCTTCGGGTCAGGGGATCCGGCGCCAGAGCCAGCAATTCGGATCGTTCCAGCTCAGGAGCATTGGTCCCAGTCAGCGCCTGTTGGAGCGGGATGAGTTGCGGTTGGCCAACGGTCACCTGGCGAAGGCTTTGCTTGTAGTCCTCCTCTTGTTCCAGGGCCGTGAACAAAAGAATCTGGCGATCATCCAATCGGTCGAGCGGGGTATCGCGCAGGGTGCGCAGCAGGGCCGCAGCAGGGTCATCGCCGACCACCAGCGGTTGAAGCGGTTCTGGAACCTTTGACTGGGCCAAAAGGGACAGCTCTTGCTGCTCCAACGACAAAGCCGGAGCAACGGATGGCTTTCCAAAGCTGTCTACCAATCCCAGGATCCACACCAAGGTGGCCAGAACCAGTGAGACGAAGGCCAGAAACACCTTCAAAAACCGGTCAGCCGATGGACGTCCGACAGGTGGGCTGGTCAACACGCCGCAGGCAACTCGATGCGATTCTGGTGGGTAACGGGTGCAGCGGGCGAGGCCAGAGCAAACCGGGGCTCACTCATACGATGGCGGCGCCCTGCACGCACGAAGCCGTGACCCTGCGTCTTCTCCTCGTTCGCCACGGACTCAGCAGCTTCAATGTGGAGCGCAGAATCCAGGGGCGGGATGACCTCTCTACGCTGACTGAAACAGGCGTGGACCAGGCACGCCGCACCGGCACGGCCCTCGCGGACGTACCGATCACGGCGGTGTACAGCTCTCCGCTCCAACGGGCTGCATCAACCACTGCAGGAGTTCTGGCAGCACGGAACGATGCGCTTGAGCCATGCTTCGATGACGGTCTGCTTGAAATTGATCTGGAACCCTGGAGCGGCCTCACGGCAGCGGAACGAGCCGAACGTTTTCCAGAGGAGTACGCAGCCTGGAGGAGTCATCCCGAGCAGCTGGAGCTGACCCGCAACGACGGCACCCGCTACCGGCCGCTGCCGGAACTGATGCAACAGGCCAGCCAGTTTCTGGACGCACTGCTGGCTCGTCATCCTGTTCACGGCAACGACACAGTGCTGCTGGTTGGGCATAACGCCATCCTGCGCTGCCTGATCACAACATTGCTGGGCAACCCTGCGGGAGGCTTCCGCCGGTTGCGGCTCGACAACGCCTCTTTGTCTGTCTTCAATCTCATTCCTCAGGGGAGTGACCACCAGGTTCAGATCGAGTGCCTGAACAGCACGGCGCATCTCAATCCACCGATCCCCCCCAAGGGCACCGGTTCAAGGATGATTCTGGTTCGGCACGGGGAAACAAACTGGAACCGTGATGGGCGCTTTCAGGGACAGATCGACATCCCCCTCAACAGCAATGGTCACGCTCAAGCCGAAGCAGCACGGGCCTTTCTGGAAACCGTGTCGATTCAGCGTGCTTACAGCAGCGCGATGTCTAGACCGCGACAGACCGCCGAAGGAATTCTGCGCTCCCATCCTGGAGTGCCGCTGACGGTGACCAGCGGACTGGTTGAGATCGGCCATGGACTCTGGGAAGGGAAGCTGGAATCAGAGATCAGGGCCGAATGGGCTGAACTTCTTGATGAATGGAAACGCACGCCTGAAACGGTGCAGATGCCAGAGGGAGAGACCATCCAGGATGTTTGGGAACGCTCGGTCCGCAGCTGGAACACGATTGCGGAATCCCTGGATCGGTCTGAAACCGCTCTCGTGGTCGCGCACGATGCGGTGAACAAAACCATTCTCTGTTCGCTCCTCGGCCTGAGTCCTGGCGACATCTGGGCCGTCAAACAGGGAAATGGAGGTGTCACCGTGGTCGACATGCCCACAGAAGCAGGGCAGCCTGCGGTTGTTGCTTGCCTGAACCTCACCTCCCATCTCGGAGGGGTTCTGGACAGAACGGCTGCCGGAGCACTCTGAACCTGATGGATGCATCAATGCTGCTGGATCCGGTCCAGGTCCTGGGCGGACCGGGTCAGGCTGTCGAGAAACAATCGGCCGTTCTGATCAGGAACCGGCGCCTTGAAGCCTTTGGGGACGAAGCCCGCCGAATGGGCCGATCCGAGGCACTGGAACCACAAGACGCCGGCCATCAGCTTCTGGCTCCTTGCCTGGTGGATTGTCACTCTGAACTCCCAGAGCCGTTCCACGGCAGGGGAGAAACCTTGGTGAGTTTGCTGCGAACTGCTGGATCGGCCGGCTTCGGCCAGCTCGCCCTGCTCCCTGGAACATTGCATGGTCCACGGGAGCATCCAGATCAGCTGCAGGGATTTCAGCGGAACGACTGCGATGTCAACGTTCACCTCTGGGGAGGTTTCAGCAGCGGGAGCTCCGGGGTGGAGTTAACGGCCCATGCCGATCTGCTGGAAGCAGGAGCCATCGGCCTCAGTGACGGCAGATCCATGCCACCGATTGCTCTTCTGGATCGCGCCCTGACGCTTGGAGACATGAACGCAGCGCCGGTGCTGATCCCAGCACTGGATTTAGCGCTGCGGGGAGAGGGGCTCCTGCGGGAGGGAGTGAACGCCTTGAGGGCCGGATGGCCTTCGGACCCAGTGAGCAGTGAGACATTGCCCCTCAGCCAGCTTGGGCAACTCCAGCAGTGTCACCCAGACCGCCGGCTGGTCCTGATGGCACTCTCCACCGCCGACGCTGTAGAGCTGCTGCAACAGATGCCATTACGCCCGAAAGCCACCGTGAACTGGTGGCATGTGGTGGCTGATTCCTGTAAGAGCAGCGCCACCGCATCCACATGGTTTGTGGACCCATCCCTGGGGTCACGATCGGATCGCAAGGCTTTGATCAGGGGACTGGCGGAAAACCTGATTCAGGCCGTCGCCGTTCAGGCCACGCCACTAGACGACGAGGAATGCCTCTTGCCGCCCGATCAGCGATCTCGAGGGGTCTCCGGACATCACTTGGTCCTGCCGACCCTTTGGCATACCCTGGTGGTGGAAGAAGGTTGGTCCCCTGAGCAGCTTTGGCAGGTCGTCAGCTTCGGGCCATCCAACTTGCTGGGGTTAAGGGAAGAATGCCTGGCAGTGGGCAGCAACCGCTGGCTGCTATTTGATCCAGAGCTCCCTTGGACGCCCTTACGTTCCGACCCGATGGGTCCCTGCACCGCCAATGTGCCTCTCCAGGGCAAGGCGCTGCGGGGCCAGGTGACGCATTGCGGGCTTAGGACCCCAGCGAACCGAGCCTATTGAGGGGCCAGAAACGCCAGAACGCTCGGCCGATGATCTGGTCCTCCGGCAGGAAAGGACCTCCTGGCCAGTAACGACCATCCCAGCTGTTACTGCGGTTATCCCCGAGTGCCAGCACATGTCCCTCAGGAACCGTCACGTTGAGGGTGCGGCAGAGACTCATGCCCTGGTCATCCAGGGGGCAGAACTTGGTGACATAGGGCTCGTTCAACGCCTTGCCGTTGACAGACACCTCTCCACGGGGATTGACCACAACCCGATCCCCACCAACAGCGACGACACGTTTGATGTAGGCGTCACAGGCGGGATGCCCTAGTCCTGGGATCAGGCCGACCAATGGAAAACTCACCAATGCACAGCGCAACGCAGAGGGGGACGCGGCTGATTTGAGAGCAGGGTCGAACGCATGGGGCGAGTTGAACACCACGATCTCGCCGCGCTGGGGGCTCCTTCCGCCATAGGTGAGTTTTTCCACCAACAACCGGTCCTGAATCTGCAGGCCAGGGAGCATGGACCCTGAAGGAATGAAGCGTGCTTCAGCAACGAAGTGACGGATGCCGAAATAAAGGGCCAGCGTGAACAGAACAGGGCCCCAGAAATCCCAGAAGGGATGGGAACGGGAGGGTGCTGAGGAATCGGGACCCGATGACGATGGGTCGTGCTGCACGTTGGGCAACGGGAACCTATGGCCTGAAGAATTCCAAGATAGGCGTGGAACGATGAGCTCCTAGCCTCATTTCGCGATGGAGGAGCCATGGTCAGACCCCGCTGGCAAGGCGTGCGCCCCAGCGCTGCCAGGCGCTTCTGGCTTGGCTGGGACAGGGTTATCGCAACAATCGCTGCGATCAATCTCGCCTGGGTCATCTTTGATGTGACCTACGTTCCGCTGCGGAATTTCTGGCTCCAGCGAATCCTGTTTCCGCTGCCCACGATCAACCTGGCGATTCCTCTCCCATGGCTGCCAGACATCACGCCGGCGTACGACAAGGTCAAGGGAATCGAACCCCATCGGGACACGCAGAGTTACATCAAACATTTCCGGCGTCTGGAAAAAGCCGCGGCCACAAAAGGGATCGGCAACCAAGAGGTCCGGCAGCTCCGCCTCGAGATGGTGGTTCGAAACAGCCAACTGATCGACGAAAATCCCTTCGTGAGCTCGGGGAAGGCGGGCACCCTCGAGAAGCTCAAGAACCGCCTCCGCTCCAGAGCAGGCATGGATTCGGCGAAACAGGCTGCCGCCCATCTCCTGGGAGACGACCACCTCTCGGAAGAGAACTGGGAAGAGGAAAGGCGCTTCTGGACCAAGAGCATCCTTCCACTGGCCGCGACCAATTACTGGCGCGGAACTGATGAGAACGGACAGGCGATCGATCGCTCCTGGCAAATCGATACCCCCTTCCAGATCCTGTTCCTTCTCGACATCCTGATCCGCAGCTTTCGCCTGAAACGGCGTTACCCGGGAATCACATGGCGTGACGCACTGCTCCGCCGCTGGATTGATCTACCGCTATTGATTCCTTTCTGGAGATTGCTGCGCATCATTCCAGTCACTGAGCGTCTGTCCAATTCCGGACTGATTCAACTGGAGCCATTGCGGGCTGTGATCAGTCGCGGCGTCGTGGCTGTTCTCGCCATCGAGCTCTTTGAAGTGATCACCCTCCGGATCCTGGACACCGTGCAGGACGTGGTGAGATCACCCCGTTTACCTGAAAAGATTCGGCGGTTGTGCACCCATCAGAGTGTTGTCGAGGAGGGGGAACCAGAACTTGCCGAACTTCTCAGGCTCTGGTTACCACTCATTCTCATCCAAGTGGGCCCTGCCCTGCGCCCCCAGCTGGTTGCCCTAGTCGGCCATATTTTGCGGCGCAATCTGGAGGAAGCAGCGTTTCCAGGTGCCCTGAGAACACTTCCGGGAGTTGACAATGCCGAACAGAAATTGAGCCAGACGCTGTCTGCCGGTCTGGTCGACTCGCTTTTGAATCTGTCGCGCAATGCTGGAGATCGGCTCGGCCAGAAAGACCCAGTGTTTGAAAGTCTTGGGGTGGAGACAGCGGATCGCTTCTGGGAAGAATTGGCCCACAAACTTGAGACAGGCGCGGTACTCGAACGCAGCCAAGAGCTCATCGCCATTTTCCTTGAGGATCTCAAGAGATCGAGCATGAGCCAGCTGCGTCTTCAGAAAGACGTCGATGAGCTGATCACGGAGCTGGATGGACTGAACTTCAGCTCAGAAACGCTTCCGCCCAAACCTCAGGCTTGAATCCAACAAGGAAGGCATCAGCAGTACACACGAAGGGGCGCTTGATCAGCTTTCCATCCGCAGCAAGTGCGTCGATGGCTTCGTCGTCTGTCATGGCTTTCACGACAGCGGCGCCCAGGGCCCTGTAGCTCTGACCGCTCGTATTGAACAAAGGCTTCACCTGCCCGAACTGCTGGAGAGCGTCCATAAGGGTCTTTCGGTCAGGAGGCACGACGGTGATGTCGACGACATCAGCATCGATTCCGTGGGAGTCAAGCCATGCCAAAGCTTTTCTGCATGTTGAACAGCGTGAGTAGCTGTAAACCTTCAGAAGCGCCATGGCCCTGATCAGCGACCAAGAAGACTCTTCACAGCGCCAAGAAGGCTATTGGAGCCTTTACCGACTCCGTCATCAGGGCGGGTGCGGATCGTGACATCTCCATTGACGCTCGTACGGCAGCTGAGGCGGTAGTTGGCCGGACGGTCGGAGAGATAAACCTCTTCAACATCGCTGCGGGGTGAGAGGTTCTGGGATCCCTCCAGCACTTCGACAACACAGGTGCCGCACTGGCCCACACCCCCGCAGTTATTGAGATTATTGAGCCCCTTGTAGGGATTGATCCCTGCATCAAGGGCCGCTTTGCGCAGATTGGCACCCTCGATACAACCGACCTGCTGGCCTTCCTGCTCAAAACGGATGGTGGGCACGGTCGATCACAGGCTTGGCGCGAACCAACTTACAAGCAGCAGGGGACTCGGCGGGAGCCAGCAGCCAAACTTTGCTCGAACGTCACCTTCAATTCAGCGCTCTGCTGCCTTGATGCAGGCCTGAAGCAAGGGCTGCACAGCCTCCGAATCCCTCCAACCACCGATTTCCGTGACCCGTCCTTCCATGTTTTTGTACGTGCGGAAGAACTCAGCCACGTCCTCCAGCTGATTGGGGGCAATTTGATGAATGCTGTGGATCTTCGCTTGGCGGGGATCAGCCACCGGCACACACAGGATTTTTCCGTCGTAATGCCCCATGTCGTGCATGTCCAGAACCCCAATCGGTCGGGCCTGAATCAGACATCCCGCAAATGTGGGTTCTTCCATAATCACCATGGCATCGAGGGGAGATCCATCGTCTGCCAAGGTGTTTGGGATGAATCCGTAGTCGAAGGGATAACGCACTGACGAGTGGAGCACCCGATCAAGAGCCATCACTCCACAGTCTTCAAAATATTCGTACTTATTGCGACTTCCTGCTGGAATCTCCACCAACAGATTGACCAGTCCTGGAGAAGGAGATGGGGAAAGAGCCCTGAGATCCATTGCTCTTCGTGACAAAGGAAGACTTTGATGATGGTCGGTCGCTCAAAACCGCCGCCATCGGAATACCGAGCCCAGTTAAAGCAAGCGTGAATCCCAGGAGAGCGAGCAAAGGGATGGCCACCAGCGGACTGGACGCTGGGGTGCTCTCGAAGACAGGCTCAGGATCCATTCAGGGGGATACAGGGACAACCGGCTTCAGCGCAAGGGCTGAATCGAAGATCGGAGCCTTCGACCGGGATTGGCACTAACAAAAAATTTGCCAAACTCATTCTGGCACTTTTAGGCGGCCTATGCAGCGGGTCGGTCCTGACGGTCACGCCTGGAAGCCAGATCCGATGGAGCCGCAGGAATGCCATCCAACTGAGACCTGATGAGACGCAGCTCCTCGAGAATTGCAGCGAGAACCTGCTGGGTTGCCGTTGACGGTGAATTCAGCACTTCAACGGTGACCTCTTTAATCCTGAGCACATCTTTGGCGAAGCGCGCAACCTCGTTGGGGTGAAACAGCAACGGATCCTTTTGATCGCTTCGATATTCAGGATTGAGCTTTCTGGGATTAAAGGGAGGATTGAGATTACGAGGATCAGTATTTGTATAGCGGTACACAGAAGCTCGTGAACGGTTCAGCGACTTCTGCACATCATCAATTCCCACCAATGAATCCGACTGAGAAAGGACAGCCCCAATATCTCCACTCAATCCAGCTGAAACGGCCGCAGAAGTTACTGAACCATCAAGCGGACGAGGAAACATGAGACGGCTCTGGGACGGCTTGGAATTGGCTGAACATAGCAGCTGAGACTCGTGATGCCAGCAACGATCACAGCCAAAGGGACACTTCTCGGATCGACCGTTTTATCAGCGGTGATAACTTTCCCGGGTTCTTTTGTTTGGATGTCATGCGCGTCTCCCGCCTGATGCTGGTGACGCTGAGGGACGTCCCTGCTGACGCAGAAATCCCCTCCCATCAATTACTTGTGCGAGGGGGATACATCCGTCGAATCGGCTCAGGCATCTATGCCTATTTGCCGATGATGTGGAGGGTGCTTCGCAAGATCAATGCGATCGTGCGCGACGAGCTGAACAGTCTTGGGGCTCTCGAGACTCTTCTCCCCCAGCTCCAGCCTGCTGATCTCTGGGAAAGAAGCGGCCGCTGGCAGGGCTACACCGCTGGGGAGGGAATCATGTTTCACCTTGAGGATCGACAGAACCGTCAACTGGGCCTCGGCCCGACCCATGAAGAGGTCATCACCGAACTGGCAGGGGACCTGCTCCGCTCCTACAGGCAACTGCCGGTCACGCTTTATCAGATCCAGACCAAATTCAGGGATGAGATCCGTCCTCGCTTCGGCTTGATGCGCGGGAGGGAATTCATCATGAAAGATGCCTATTCGTTCCACGCCAACCAGGACGACCTCGAAGGCACCTATCAGGCGATGGCTGCGGCCTATTCGCGGATCTTCAAGAGGTGTGGACTCGAGGCCGTGGCCGTAGACGCCGACAGCGGCGCCATCGGCGGCGCCGCATCCCAGGAATACATGGTGACCGCCGAAGCTGGCGAGGATCTGATTCTCACCAGCAGCGATGGCCTGTACGCGGCGAATCAGGAGAAAGCAACGTCGTTGCCCTCCGTGGCCCAACCGCTCGAGGCCGGTGCAGAGCGAATGATCGAGACACCTGATCAGGCCTCAATCGAACAGCTTTGTGCAGCTAATGGTTTGGACCCTACCCAGACCGTGAAAGTGCTCGTACTGCTCGCCCGCCTCGACGACGGACGGGAGCAGCCGACCCTGGTCAGCCTGCGGGGAGATCAGGTTCTCAATGATGTGAAGCTGGCGAATGCGGTCAGTCGATCGCTTGATGCCACGGTTCTTGAGATCAGTCCCATCTCCGAAAATCAGCTTCGCCAGCAGGGGCTATCAGAGCTTCCTTTTGGATCCATTGGCCCCGATCTCAGCGACACGGCCCTGAAAGGATGCCGCTCCTGGCAGAGCCATTTTCTGCGACTAGCCGATGCAACGGCAGTCGATTTGCCGCGATTCGTCTGTGGAGCCAATAGCAGGGATCAACACCACTGGGGCCGCACCTGGGAGGCGATACCGGAGCAGATCAGAGCAGACCTGAGGACAGCGCATGCCGGAGAGCGGTGTGTTCACGATCCTGCCCAGACCCTTTCGGAATGCCGGGGGATTGAAGTGGGGCATATCTTTCAACTCGGGAGAAAATATTCAGAAGCCCTTGATGCTCGGTTCACCAACAGTGAGGGCCGGCAGGAGGCGCTGCTGATGGGTTGCTACGGCATCGGCATCTCCAGGCTTGCCCAGGCTGCTGTGGAACAACACCACGACGATGCGGGCATTTGCTGGCCTGTGGGTATTGCCCCATTTCAAGTGATCGTGGTCATTGCCAAGATCCAGGATGCAACCCAGGTCGCCCTGGGAGAAGGTCTGTATCAGTCGTTCTTAGACGCCGGAATCGATGCCTTGCTGGATGATCGTGATGAGCGGGCCGGCGTGAAATTCAAAGATGCTGACCTCATCGGCATTCCCTGGAGAATCGTGGTGGGCAGGGATGCTGGAGATGGGAAGGTTGAGGTGGTTGAGCGGTCTGCACGCAGTTCCACATCGATGAACCATCAAGAGGCCTTCCGACAGGTGCAGGATTCGATCCTCACCCCCCTGCAACCCGGGATCTGACCCCCATTAAAGTTCCGCAAATCCTCCAAGCCATGCACGCCGCGCTGACCCGCCTGGGCCGACATCTCACGAGCCTCACCCTGTCGCTCTGCCTCGGACTCTCTCTTCTGCTCACCGCCTGTGGTGACAGCACCACCTCGTTGCTTTCCGGGGATTACGTCGAAGACACCGTGGCTGTGGTCCACATGCTTCAGAACACCCTGGCGCTGCCTTCCGACGCAGAGGGGCTGCAGAACTCCGAGCATGAAGCCCACGACCTCATTAATGACTACATGTCCCGGTACCGTCCCAGGCCTCAGGTGAACGGATTGAGCTCATTCACAACGATGCAGACAGCGCTCAATTCACTGCAGGGTCACTACAACACTTACACCAATCGTCCTGTGCCGGATGCTCTGAAAACGCGCGTTGAGAAAGAGCTCACCAAGGCGGAAAAAGCGGCTCTTCGCGGAACCTGACACAACGGCCGATCGGCCTCCATCACAGAATCCGAAGTCTCTTTGACCCCCGGCGGGTAAGTCTGAGAGACTTACGGATTGTGCAGAACCGCGGCTTCGGGCCGCCGAGTCTTTGGCCAACGTTGTCGTCATCGGTGCTCAGTGGGGTGACGAGGGAAAAGGAAAGATCACCGACCTTCTGAGTCGTTCCGCGGATGTAGTGGTGCGTTATCAGGGCGGCGTCAACGCCGGGCACACCATCGTTGTTGATGGTCAGGTCCTGAAGCTCCACCTGATTCCCTCCGGGATCCTCTATCCAGACACGATCTGTCTGATCGGATCGGGAACCGTTGTGGATCCGCGGGTGATGCTCGGTGAGCTCGACATGCTCATCAAAAACGACATCGACATCTCAGGCCTGCAGCTGGCATCGACAGCCCACGTCACGATGCCGTATCACCGTCTGCTGGATCAGGCGATGGAACGCCAACGGGGCGACCGCAGAATCGGGACCACCGGTAGGGGCATCGGTCCGACCTATGCGGATAAGTCGCAGAGAAGCGGCATCCGGGTCATCGATCTGCTCGATGAACAACGGCTGAGGGATCGCCTCGAAGGACCGCTGCAGGAGAAGAATCAGCTCCTGCAAACCATCTATGGCATGGATCCCCTCAACGCCGAAGAGGTGATCGCCGAGTATCTGGACTACGGCCAGCGTTTGGCACCCCATGTTGTGGATTGCTCCCGGGCCATCCACGGAGCTGCCCGCAACAGGAAAAACATCCTTTTCGAAGGTGCTCAGGGAACACTCCTCGATCTGGATCACGGCACCTATCCCTACGTCACCTCCTCCAACCCAGTGTCCGGAGGAGCCTGCATCGGTGCAGGTGTTGGACCAACGCTGATCGATCGCGTGATCGGCGTCGCCAAGGCTTACACCACCCGGGTGGGAGAAGGACCCTTCCCCACCGAACTCGACGGCAGCCTCAACGATCACCTCTGCGACCGCGGTGGTGAATTTGGCACCACCACTGGGCGGCGTCGCCGCTGTGGCTGGTTTGATGGCGTCATCGGACGCTATGCCGTCGAAGTCAACGGTCTCGATTGCCTTGCGGTCACCAAACTGGACGTGCTCGATGAGATCGATGCCCTCCAGGTCTGCGTGGCCTACGAACTCGATGGCGAACGCATCGATCACTTCCCAAGTTGTTCTGAGGCATTCGCCCGCTGCAAGCCGATCTACGAAACGCTGCCGGGGTGGCAATGTTCCACCGCGGACTGTCGCCACCTGGACGATCTGCCTGAGAAAGCCATGGCCTATCTGCGCTTCCTCGCCGACCTGATGGAAGTTCCCATCGCCATCGTGTCCCTCGGTGCCAGCCGCGATCAGACCATCGTGGTGGAAGATCCGATTCACGGACCGAAACGGGCCCTGTTGAGCGCCTGATCAACCAGGGCGTGCAGCAACGAGGGGGCCACGAACAGCGAGACTGCCCCAGTTCACCCGTCCTGCCCCCATGAGCACATCACGATTCGCCAACTCCTCCACCACGTTTGACGTGGTGGGGATCGGCAACGCCATCGTTGATGTGCTCGTACAGACCGATGACGCGTTTCTCGAGCAACAGGGCCTTCAAAAAGGCGGCATGGCCCTGATCGATGAGCAGCAGGCAGAAGCGCTCTACAGCGCCAGCGGTCCAGGATTGGAGACCTCCGGTGGCTCGGTGGCCAACACGATGGTGGGCATTGCCCAACTCGGCGGCCAAGTCGGATTCATCGGACGGGTGCGGGATGACCAACTCGGATCGATCTTCAGCCACGACATCCGCGCCGTGGGAGCCCGATTTGACACACCAGCCGCCACCAGCGGCTCCACCACCGCACGCTGCTTGATCTACGTCACCCCAGATGCCGAACGCACCATGTGTACGTTTCTGGGTGCATCCACGCAGCTCGAGCCGGATGACCTGGATCTGTCGATGGTGAAGCAAACAAAAGTGCTTTACCTCGAGGGATACCTCTGGGATAGTCCGGCTGCGAAGCGAGCCTTCATCGCTGCAGCGGAAGCCTGCAAAGGAGAAGGCGGCCAGGTCGCACTCTCCCTGTCCGATGGCTTCTGCGTCGACCGACACCGCGACAGCTTCCTCGACCTGGTGAACGGCCATGTGGATGTGCTGTTCGCCAATGAGAGTGAACTCACATCGCTGTACAGCACGGATGATTTCGACTCCGCACTCGCGCAGGTCAAAGGCTGCTGCAGTGTGGCCGCACTCACCCGCAGCGAGCGGGGGTCTGTGGTGCTCAGTGGTGACCAGCGCTGGGACATTCCTTCCTATGCACTGGGAGATCTGATCGACACCACAGGCGCTGGCGACCTCTACGCCGGCGGCTTTCTGCATGGGTACACCCAGGGACTTGCGTTGGAGGCCTGTGGACAGATCGGTTCCATCTGTGCTGGACAGGTGGTGACCCAGCTCGGGCCGCGTTCCCAGGTGTCGCTCAAGGACTTGGTTGCCCAGCACCTGAGCTAAACCGACAAGCCATCCAAAGACGTGAGGAGCTCTTGCGTGCTCTGAACGACAGGGACAGTCTCTGGGGGGGAAGGCCGCTTCAATTTCCACAAATGAAATCCGACCGACTCGGCGAGAGCGCTCCACAGCGCATCAGCCGCACCTCCTGACTGCCTGCAGAGCACGTCGGTAATGGCCCAGCGGCGGCAGAGAGCGGCCTCAACAGCCCCTGGGCGAATTCCGCTCAGGGGTCGCAGCACCGCCAGATCCTCTCCGGAGAGACCCGCGGCTCCCGCGAGCCGGATCGCCGCAGGCGTCGGCAAAACCCGAGCTTTCACGATTGCACCAGCAGCCCGGCCGGCCTGCGTGGCCGCCGCCAGATGTCTGGCGCCCAAAGCCAGCAGCACCCTGTGACCCTGCAGGGGCTGATGGGCGAGTGCATGCACCCCGCTGAGCAGGGACGCCCGGTCTCCGGTCCATCCCGGACGTTCAAATCGCACGAGGAACAAAGACTGGGCCATGCACACCTGCTGCAGCTGAGCGCTGATCGTGAGCGCGAAGGGATGGGTCGCATCCACCACCGCATCAACAGCGTGGGTCAGGCAATGGGCGCGGAGATCCTCGAATGAAGGGAACGAACCCACATGCAGATCCCTAAGGTCTGCGAATCGGTACGCGTGGGCCGCGGATTCCGTGACAACGCTGACGCTGACGCCCCAGCCTGCTTGCGCGAGGGCCGCAACCAGCGCAGGGCCCTCGCCGGTGCCTGCGAACACAAGAACGTGGATCTGGCGATTCGTACGTCGGTGCATCAGGATGGCGCTCACCGCATCGATCGAGGATGAATCACTGCGTTCTGGAAGTGGATGTGCTCCAGGCTCCCACCCTCCGTTACACCCAGGACAATCAAACTCCGATCGCCGAAATGGACGTGGGCTTCGATGCTCTTCGACCGGATGATCCCCGCGGGCAACTGAAAGTTGTGGGGTGGGGCAACCTTGCCCAAGACCTCCAGAACCGCGTGCAGGTGGGGCAACGGCTGGTGATCGAGGGCCGTCTCCGGATGAACACTGTTCCCCGGCAAGACGGCACCAAAGAGAAAAGGGCCGAATTCACCTTGTCACGCCTGCATGCAGTTGGCGCAACACCGTCTGGAATGCAGGCAGCACCATCCGCACCGCAGGCCCAGCAAGCCTCTCAACCGGTCACGCCCCGGCAAGCAGCCTCCCAGCCTCCTGCTGCAGAACCTGCTGCTCAGTGGAACAGCGCTCCACTGGTGCCTGATACCGACGACATTCCCTTCTGATTACCCATCGGCCGGTCGCTGCTCCGCGGCTCTGCGGAGCAGCTGACCGAGTTCGCGTTCCAATGCGGCCAGGTCCAATCGAAACTCGGACCAGCGCCCACGATCGATCTGCTCAAGCAGCCAGGCTCTGTCTTGCTCCAGCTGTTGGATGAGCTCCGACGCAGCCTCCTCGGGCGGCGAAGAGGTTTCCGGGGGTGTAGTGCTCTCCATCGGAGTGATCCGTGATCAGCCCATCCTGGCCCCCACGCCGGCAGAATGTCGCCACTGTCGAGGGCGAATGAAGGATCTGCTTTCACCGGGAAGTTTGGTCACTGTTGCCGGAGGCGTGCTCACGGTGGTCGGTGCAGTGGCCTACAGCACAGGCAACGCCAACCTCAGCCTCCCCACAATTTTCTATGGAATCCCGATCCTGCTCGGAGGATTGGCCCTGAAGTCATCGGAACTGCCGCCCGCCAGACGGGTTGTTCCCAAGAACCAGCTACGGCAGGAAAGGGAGGCTGCAGCCCCTGAACTCGGCAAACTGCTCGGCGATGTGACGCGCTGGAGATACGGTCAAAAAGCCCATCTAGAGAGCTCTCTTGAGGCGTTGAAACTCTGGGACGAGGATCGCCCTCCTCAGCTCCTTGAGATCGAGGAGCTCCACGGTGAGTGCGGTTATGGCCTGCGCATGCGCTTTGCCTGCGAGGCGGTCCCGCTCGAGCGCTGGCAAGAGCGCAGGGATCGTCTCGGTCGATTCTTCGCCAAAGGTCTTACTGCAACCATCACGCCACTCGACGGGGACAGCCTCGATCTCACCCTTCTGCCGGCAGGCGCCTCCTCGGCGGGCGAGCATGGTGAGTCCTGATCACGAAGCGATGGATGACGCTCTCAGGGTTTCCGTCCTGAGCGAAGCCCTTCCGTATATCCAGCGATTCGCCGGGCGACGGATCGTGGTGAAGTACGGCGGCGCGGCCATGGCTCATGCCGAACTGCAGACTGCTGTGTTCAGGGATCTCGCCCTCTTGCGCAGCGTGGGTGTGCAACCGGTGGTTGTTCACGGCGGAGGACCTGAGATCAACCATTGGTTGAAACGGCTCGACATTGCACCTGAATTCCGCGAGGGCTTGCGAGTCACTGATCCATCGACGATGGATGTAGTGGAAATGGTTCTGGTGGGCCGGGTCAACAAACAGATTGTGAATGGACTGAATCGCCTCGGAGCCAAGGCGGTCGGCCTAAGTGGAAGCGACGGCAGCCTGGTGGAAGCCCGCTCCTGGGGCGACGGCAGCCATGGGCTGGTGGGCGATGTAGCCCGCGTCAACCCGGATGTGCTCGAGCCCCTTCTGGATCGTGGCTATGTACCGGTGATCTCCAGTGTTGCCGCCAATCGTGAGGGGGTCGCGCACAACATCAACGCTGACACCGTCGCTGGCGAGCTGGCAGCGGCATTGGAGGCCGAAAAGCTGATCCTGCTCACCGATACTCCAGGCATTCTCAGAGATCGGGAATCACCGGAGTCGCTGATCCGACAGCTCAAGCTATCGGAGGCCCGGCAGCTGATCGACGACGGCATCGTTGCCGGTGGCATGACCCCGAAAACCGAATGCTGCATCCGTGCACTCGCCCAGGGTGTCTCCGCAGCGCACATCTTGGATGGCAGGGTCCCCCATGCGTTGCTCCTGGAGGTGTTCACAGATGCTGGAATCGGCACCATGGTGCTGGGACGCAGCTGAACCATGACCATCGGCCTGGCAGAAGCGCAGCAGGCACTGGATCGGGGTGACTATGGCCGGTGCCTTCGTCTTCTGGAACCGTTGGCATCCACTCACCCCATCAGCGAACCCGAGGGGGCGATGATCCGCATGCTGATGGTCACAGCATGGATGGGGCAAGGAGAAGAGCGACGCGCGATCAGCACCTGCAGGCTTCTCACTCGCTGTAAAGACCCAGACCTACGCAATCGGGCCAAACAGCTTCTGAATGTGCTGGAGGCACCCAGCCTGGAACGGCCTGCGCGCTGGTCGATGCAGCTCCCCACCCTCGAGATGACGCCACGCATGGGCCAGCGTCCACGCATCAGCCGACGTCGTCGGCAACCGACTCCGCCACCACCACCACCAACAGGGCCAACCCCAGGTCCATCGGCAGGGTTTGCCGCGGTGGTGCTCGTGGTGCTCGTGGGTCTCACCCTTCTTCTGGGAGGCTGCATGCAGATCCGGGCGGACCTGGATCTGGTGGGCCCGGACCGCCTTGAGATGTCTTGGCACATCAACAGCCTGAGCGGCCACACACTGCCCTGGCAGAGCAATTTCCGAGCAGCGATGCGCGATCAGGAGCCGAACTGGACTCAGACCTTCCTGCGCGATGGAAAACTCAATCTCACCAGTCGGCCTATGAATGCTGACGCGGCCGCAAGGTTGATGGCCGACACCGTTGAACGCGCGGGACGCTTCGCAGGACTGTCGCTGCCACCACCCGATCTCAGCATGCACGAACGGAACTGGTTGGTCGGCGTGCAGCAGGACCTGACCCTGAACCTGGATCTAACGGAGATCGCCTCCCTTCCCAACGATTCCCTGTCGGTGACCATTAGCCCAGGCACCGACCTGCGTCACGTGAGCAGCGTGCCGATCCCGGCGCGTCTCGAGGACCAACGCATCGTTTGGTCCCTGGTCCAGGGGGAAGTGAACCATCTGGAATTGCACCGATGGCAATGGAGCCGCCTCGGCCTCGGCAGCCTCGTGATCCTGGGGCTTCTGCTGGTCAGCACCCTGCTGCAGTCGATCCGGCAATCCCTGGGCTTTGGATACCCGCAGCTCCCTTCCTGACATCAGAGCTGAAGTGGATCGGGATCCACAGAGAGGGTCACATCCTTGGGCAACCCATCCCAAAGGTCCGAGCCCTTAGGCAGAGGGATGGGCGACTCCGGCGGGCCGTGCAGCAACAGCTGCCAGCGGCTGCGCCCTGCCACACGGGCGACCGGCGCTGGCGCTGGTCCAAGCAGCTGCCACCCGGCAGCGACGCAAAGAGGGCGAAGTTGTTCAGCCAGAAGAGTTCCGGCAGTCGCTGTGGCGGCTGCGGAACGCCCCGCCAATCGCAGCAGACAGGCTCGCGCGTAGGGAACCAATCCCGCCTGCTGTCTGAGCGTCGATTCCTCATCGAGAAACCGTTCATAGCGGCCATCGATCAGATGCTGGATCACCGGGTGATCCGGGCTGTAGGTCTGCACAAGCACTTCACCAGGTTTCTCTCCACGGCCTGCCCTCCCAGCCAGTTGGAGCATGAGCTGCAGAGAGTGCTCACCGGCCCGCAGATCAGGGCGGTGCAGAAGGCCATCAGCCGCGAGCACCGCAGCCAGGGTGACCTGGGGCAGATCCATTCCCTTGGCGAGCATCTGGGTCCCTACCAGAACATCAGCTTCACCGTCGGCAAAACGGGCCAACAGGCGCCGATGACCGTCGCGCCCTCCTGTTGTGTCGCGATCGAATCGGAGCAGGCGCAGCCCTTCCAGCTCCTCGGACAAGCGCTCCATCACCCTTTGCGTACCCGCACCGAACGGCTTGAAAGCAGAGGAACCGCAGGCTGTGCAGTGGTCTGTCACAGCAGCGCGATGGTCACACCAATGACAGCGAAGCCACTGCTGCTGAGAACGGCTTCCATGAACGGTCATGGCGACATCGCAATGAGGACACATCACCACCTCACCGCAGCTGCGGCAGCTGAGAAATGTGCTGTAGCCGCGGCGCGGAACCAAAACGACAGCCTGTTCTCCCTTGGCAGGAAGGGCCGCCAACCGGTCCATCAGAGCGCGACTGATGAGCTGCTTATGGCCTTCCGCAAGCTCGTGGCGCATGTCGATGACGCGAACCGGGGGCAGGGATTGCCGGGAGATCCGGGAGGAAAGCCTGGCCAGTTCAAGGGGGCCCTTCGGCTTCAGCCGACTCCAGGACTCCAAAGAGGGGGTGGCACTACCAAGCAGAAGTCGTCCTCCCTGACGGCGAATCCGATCGAGAGCAAGATTGCGTGCGTGATAGCAGGGCATCGGGGATTCCTGCTTGTAGGAACTGTCGTGCTCTTCATCGAGCACCACAAGACCGAGGGGACGCAAGGGGAGAAAGATCGCTGAGCGCGTTCCAACCACCACCAGAGGCTCCTCCGCTTCAAGGCAGCGACGCCAGCAGCGCACCCTCTCCCCATCGCTGCAACCGCTGTGGTATTCGAGCACTCGCCGGCCGAAACGGTTGCGACAGCGGTCCGCCAACTGGGGAATCAAGCCAATTTCAGGAGTGAGAAGAAGGCAATGACGACCACGGACGATCTCCGCGGCCGCCAACTGCAGATACACCTCTGTTTTGCCTGAGCCAGTGATTCCCCACAGGAGAAGACCGCCGCCCTCAGGCAACTCCTGAAAACGTTCGAGCGCAGCCTGCTGCTCCACGGTGAGGTTGCGTGGTGGTTCCAGCTCGTCTTGATCGCAACGAGCGCCATGGCGCTCGTTAAAGGGCTCGGAGGCCGAAGCAAGCCGCTGCTCTCGACGTACGTATCCCTTGGAATGCAGTGACTGCACCATCCCGGCGTGAAACCCCTGGTTGAGGAGATCCCGTTGCCAAGCTCCCCCACCAGCAGCCTTCAGACAGTCCAGCAAGGCTTGCTGACGAGCGGATCGAGGCGGAGGCACAACGCCTGCGGGCAGGAGAGCGATCCACCACAGCTTTCGACCGGATGCAGGGGGCTTGGCCCGCTGCCCCAGCCAGCCTGGTGGCAGGGCTGCTTTGAGCATCCTGAAGGAACTGGTATGCAAGGAGGCCGCCATGGCGTTGAGCCAGGCCTGCCATTCAGAGTCCACGGCAGCCTGCTGGAGCAAGGCCTCCACGGGCTGAAGGTGATGGGATCGCTCCTGCTCGTCGTCGTCGCACAAAGAACGGGATGCTGTCACCAACCCCTGCAGACGCCGACCGCGCAGACGCACCACGACAAGATCACCAAGGGATACCCCCAGTCGGCGATGGTCCGCATAGGTGAACGTCCGCCCCTCCCGACCAGCCTCAAGCCAGACATCCACCACCTGCATCGGGCATGCAACACCTTCCGATTGAAAGGATTCCTCGGGGGTTGCAGACATCACATGTTTTTTCTTAAGATGGTTTTGTTGGACAGCTCACAAGCTGTTGTCGGAACACTGCAGAGTTCCGTCCAGTGGGAAGACACGAAGCTCGAGCCACGGTTTACCTGTCGGCTCACCGGTCTGAGAAAGCCCCTGACAGCCCTGCATCAACCCGACCCATCACCCTGACCTTGATCACTGTCTCGTGTTGTCTGCCCCTGAGCAAAGGGGAGATCAAAACACAGTGAAGCGTTTCTGAGCTCTGCTCAGCCGCCACAGTTGCAAGTTCGACATTGAAGTTCTTCGCCTGATTCCCATGAGCCCTGCTGCGAGCAAGTCAGCTCAGGCTGACGCCACGACATCCCCAGCGATCGTAATGGTGGCCGATGCCAACGGCCAACCCAAGGAGTTGACTGTTAAAGCCAAGGCCAAGCCCAAGAGCAAAGCGGCTTCGTCGTCACCTAAGAGCAGCAAGGCCAAACCCGCCGCGAAGACAACCAAAACTGCAAAAACCAGCAGCCGCAGCAAGACGGCTGCCCCCGCTGCGGTCGATCTCAATGCAGCAGCTGATCAGCTGCTGGCCAAAGCCTCAGGCAAGGGTGCGGAGACCACTAAGGCAGCCCTTGATGCTGCAACCGCTGGCAAAGAAGAAAAAGCCAAAGCAGACGCCAAAGCCAAGGTTCTCGCCAGCATCAAGGTGGGGCCCAAAGGTGTTTACACCGAAGACTCCATTCGCGTGTACCTCCAGGAAATCGGTCGCATCCGGCTCCTACGCCCCGATGAAGAAATCGAACTGGCCCGAAAGATTGCCGACCTCCTCCATCTCGAGGAACTCGCAGCTCAGTTTGAAAGCGACAACGGCAAGCTTCCCGACAACAAGGAATGGGCTGCTCTGGTGGAAATGCCACTCATTCGCTTCCGCCGGCGACTGATGTTGGGCCGCAGAGCCAAGGAAAAGATGGTGCAATCCAACCTGAGGCTGGTGGTATCGATTGCCAAGAAATACATGAACCGGGGCCTGAGCTTCCAGGACCTGATTCAGGAGGGCAGCCTGGGTCTGATCCGAGCCGCGGAAAAGTTTGATCACGAAAAGGGTTACAAATTCTCCACCTACGCCACGTGGTGGATTCGCCAGGCAATCACGCGCGCCATTGCCGACCAGAGCCGCACGATCCGACTTCCTGTTCACCTCTACGAGACAATCTCGCGGATCAAGAAGACCACCAAAGTTCTGAGTCAGGAATTCGGCCGCAAGCCCACAGAAGAAGAAATCGCCGAATCGATGGAGATGACCATCGAAAAGCTGCGGTTCATTGCCAAGAGCGCCCAGCTGCCTATTTCTTTGGAGACACCGATCGGCAAGGAGGAAGATTCGCGCCTTGGCGACTTCATTGAAGCCGACATCGAGAATCCAGAGCAGGATGTCGCCAAGAACCTGCTCAGGGAAGACCTTGAAGGCGTCCTCGCCACCCTGAGCCCACGGGAACGGGATGTGCTGCGGCTTCGCTATGGCCTCGATGACGGTCGCATGAAGACCCTTGAGGAGATCGGACAGATCTTCGATGTCACCCGCGAACGCATCCGCCAGATTGAAGCCAAGGCCCTGCGCAAGCTGCGCCACCCGAACCGCAACGGAGTTCTCAAGGAATACATCAAATAGATAAACCTGAATTGGACTGGCATCACAGACCAAAACGGTGTCAGTCGCTTGATTAATGAGCCAGAAAGAACTGTCTTTCAACGAGAGCAAAAAGGCTCTTAATGGCTCTTTTCAATGTTGGTTCAACCAGGCTCAATGCTGTCGGTGAATTCCTGGAAAGCTTTTTTCAACCGCTCAACCGGGGTTTCTGATGGCGGGCATTCCTGATTCGTGGAGCGGGTGTACACCTGAAGAATTCTGGCTTCGGGCTCAAGCACTGCGGCTACTGCTGCCTTCAGCATCACGATGTTGCGTTGCGGTGTCAGCCCCGCCAGAAATGGATGCAGGGACCATTCATCCCCATCGAGGTCCCCGACCAGGCGTAGGGGGCGAATCAATTGATAAGCACTATCACCATCAGGGTCGGTGGTCTGCCGGAGACGCGCCACGACCAAATGCCCACTGGTGAGTAACACCACGCGGATCGTTCCCTCACTGAGAACTGGCAGAAATGGAAGGGCTTCAGCCACTTGAGAGGCAGCTTCACCGGATGCGGAACGTCCCACTTTCACACCGTTGACGACAGGTCCTGGCATGAAACCCAATCGATAGGAATCGATGGTAGGCCGACTCGTGCGCTTCCTGGGCTGCCGTCGCAGGCAGATGGATGGTCAGCAACGCGCGAAGAGGCAACGGCTGCGATGGAATCCACCGCATTCATTCCGTGTCACTCTCTTCAAGCTGAGGGGGTTTGGATCCGTTGGCTTCGTAGGGTGACCCATCGTTTTGAAATGTCCATGGCTCTCGAGCACCTGCGCATTGCATCCCGCCGCAGCCAGCTGGCCATGGTTCAAACCAACTGGGTGAAGGCAGAACTGGAGTCGGCACATCCCGGCTTGGCGATCTCAGTTGAGGCGATGGCCACCCAGGGCGACAAGATTCTCGATGTGGCCCTCGCCAAGATTGGCGACAAGGGCCTGTTCACCAAAGAACTCGAAGCACAGATGCTCGTGGGCAGGGCGGAGATTGCCGTCCATTCCCTGAAGGATCTGCCCACCAACCTTCCTGAGGGGCTGATGCTGGGATGCATCACCGAAAGAGAGGATCCCGCGGACGCCCTCGTAGTCAACAGCAAAAACGCGGACCACACCCTGGAAACCCTTCCTGAAGGCTCGGTGGTGGGCACAAGCTCTCTGCGCAGACTGGCCCAGCTGCGCCATCACTTCCCCCATCTCCAGTTCAAGGATGTGCGCGGGAATGTGATCACTCGCCTCGAGAAACTCGATGCGGGGCAATACGACTGCCTGATTCTCGCGGCCGCTGGCCTGAGCCGGCTGGGATTCGGGGACCGCATCCACCAGATCATCCCTGGCCACATCTCTCTTCACGCTGTGGGGCAGGGTGCTCTCGGAATTGAGTGCGTCTGTGATCGGCCTGAGGTGCTGAAGCTCATTCAGGTTCTTGAGCATGCGCCCACAGCCGGGCGCTGCCTGGCCGAACGGGCTTTCCTACGCGAACTGGAGGGTGGATGCCAGGTTCCGATTGGGGTGAACAGCCGCATCGATGGACAGGAACTGATCCTCACCGGCATGGTGGCCAGCCTGGATGGCCAACGCCTGATCCGTGACGAGCGCCGCGGAAGCCTCACCGATCCTGAAGCCATCGGCCGAGCCCTGGCTGCAGACTTGAAATCCCGCGGTGCGGGAGAGATCCTTCAGGAGATCTTTGCCGCGGTGCGCCCCGAAGCCTGACCATGTCTCTTCTGCACACAGCTGTTGGCATCTTCACGATCTCGAACCCCATCGGCAATCTGCCGATCTACCTGTCGTTTACGGATGGGAACAGGCGCAAAGATCGCGCCATTGCTCGCAGCAGTGCGATCACGTTTTTAATCAGCCTGATGCTGGCCACCTGGCTGGGCAACGACCTACTTGGATTTTTCGGAATTTCACGCTCGGCATTCCAGGTGGCCGGCGGGCTGATCGTGGTTCTGATCGGCCTCTCCATGCTGCGCTCAGAACCATCAAAGGTTCACCATGATCCAGAGTCCATCGAACGGGATCAGAACTCCGCGGTGAAAGGGATTGTGCCCCTCGGCATCCCTCTGTTGGCAGGCCCAGGCACACTCACAGTGGTGATCGCAGACCCCAATGCAGCCAGCATGGGCGGCAAAATTGGACTGAGTGTGGTGGTGCTGGCACTAACCGCCGTGGTGTATCTGATCTTCGAAGCGGGGGAGATGCTCTCCTCCAAGATCAGTGCGTCAGCGCTTCAAGTGCTCACCAAGATCATGGGGCTTCTTCTCACCTCAATCGCGGTGCAGATGATTTTCACTGGTTTACGCGCAGGCTTCCCTGTGTTGAGGGAGCTGGGCATCAGCGGGTGATCTTCACTGGGGTGCCCACATCCACAAGTTCATAGAGCTTTTGCACATGGGCGTTGAGCATGCGCACGCACCCATTGGAGACTGCCGCCCGGATCTTCACCCAATGGGGCCAGGGGGTTCCATGAATCCCGAATTGGTTGGGCCCCTGCTGAAGAAAACCAATCCAGCGATGGCCCAGGGGACTGGAGGGTCCAGTCACCGGATGAATGCGACCTGACTTGGTGCTTTCGTACTGGGGATTCACCCGCTTGTTCTCAACCTGGAAGACACCCGTCGGAGTGGGAGTCTTTGGGTCGCCAATGGCCACAGGCCAAGGTCCGATGCGTTGACCGTTGCGGATCACGCTGATGCGCCGCTGTCTCAGATCGAGATGAATATGCGTGTCCTCAGCGACCGGAGCAAGCG
This sequence comes from Synechococcus sp. MEDNS5, assembly GCF_014279875.1. Lineage (NCBI taxonomy): Bacteria > Bacillati > Cyanobacteriota > Cyanophyceae > Synechococcales > Synechococcaceae > Synechococcus > Synechococcus sp. MEDNS5. The sequence goes on along the minus strand of NZ_CP047952.1, from coordinate 614,250 downwards.
CCATCGAGGCCGTACCGGGAGCTGCACTGCCCAGGAGAACAGCAGTGACAGCAGCAACAGAGCAGGCTCCCCGCCTGAAACAGAAGTGTTTCATCTCGAGACACTCAAGACTTACTGGTCTCAAGCTATTCATCGGTCAGAGCAAAAACCGTCAACCATCGGAGGACTTTCTGAAGAAACCGAACAGCTGGTCACCGCAATGACAACGTCATCCAAAACCTGGGTGCTAGATCGGGGGACCCGATTCCGATCAATGCCCCAGCAACTTCAGTGGACGGACGCGGAAGCGCGACTCTTTCTGCAGGCGATCAAAACCGTTGGAACAGCGGGAGGCGTGCTTTCACTGGAGTCGATCACGCTGGAGATGATGGAGGCCATTCAGCGCCATGTTCTGCATTCCTCAGTGGATCTCGAAAGCCTTGAGATTCGCCATCCTCCCGATTACCCCGCGCTGATCACGGATCGAAGCAAGCGGGAACAGCTGATTCAAATCCTCGTGCTTATTCCCTATGTGGACATGAACGTGGATCCACGCATGGTGGGCGTTGTGGACGATTTCGCATCATTCCTCGAAATCGCCCCTCAGACTCTGCAAGACCTGCACCAGGTGAGAGACAACCATCTCAGACGCTTGCTTCTCGACTACGGGCGCAGAAGCATGGGTGAATTTTTAGGACTGGACACTCCCTCTCGCTTCGTTCGCGGCGTCATCACGGCCGTCCATCAGGCCATCGGGGATGCGTCCATCGCCAGCAGGTATGCCACTCTCAGCACGTTCGATGAGGGAACTCTCGGCCACACGTTCTTTCACTGGTACCGAGACCGCGGCTGGGCCTTACCAGGGGAGCACAAGAGCACCTCAGAGCTTCTGGTGAATCACGACTGCTGCCACATCCTGGGCGGATTCAACACAGACAGTGCTGGAGAGATGAATGTGGCGGCCTTTCAGGCAGGTCTATTCACTGACGGATTCGGATTTGAATCCCTGCTGGAGGTGATTCTCGACTTCCACCTCGGCAAGGCTTTCAGCACGAGTAACAGCATCATCCCTCCGAAAACTGGTCAATTCATTCCTGATGCGGCGATGGCTGGATATGAAAAAGGCTTGGCCTGCTCCGTCAATCTCATTCAAGACCTTGATTTCTGGACGGTCGCCGATCAACCCGTTGCGGAGTTGAGGGCGACGTACAACATCCCAGCCACTCCCGGCCCCTTGCTGATCAAACCCTAAGAACGATCAAACCCAAAAAATGCCGCTCACGCTTTCGCGAGCGGCATCAAGGATGTGGGGGATCTCAGAGGTCTCAGAGCCTCAAGCCGACTCAGTCAACGAGCTTGGGATCGATCTCTGCCATGTACCTGGCCTCACAGGTCTTAATGATCTCAACGGCCTTCTCGGTGCCGAAGAATCCGTTCACCGTGCAGGTTCCTGGCTTCTTGAGATCTTTGTAGTGCTCCCAGTAATAGGTGGTTTCCTTTTTCCAGTGATCACCAAGATCCTCGAAGCTCTTGATGTGATCCATGCGCTTGTCGTCAGCCAGCACAGCGATCACTTTGTCGTCGACTTCACCACCATCATCAAACGTCATGATGCCGATGATGCGGGCCTCAACGATTGATCCGGGGATCAGCGGCTCGGTGACGTTGACGATTTCAATATCAAGTGGATCGCCATCCTCATCCCAGGTGCGAGGAATGCAGCCATAGGCGAAGGGATAAGCCAGCGAAGAATAACCAACGCGATCCAGCTTCAGATGACCGGTTTCTGTGATCAGCTCGTACTTGTTGATCGTGTTGGAGTTGAGTTCCACGATCGTGTTCAGACGCAGCTCAGATTCGTCGGCGAAGGCCGGGAGCACATGCAACAGATTGGGCATGCTGCGGCTGGGAGCCTGGTCGAGATTGGCCATTGGAGACGGCATTCAGCGCGGTGATCCTACGGGGGCTGGATCGGCACACTGAAACGAAGCGATCCGATTCCATGCCGTCCCTCTCCCCCTGGGCTCTGTTGCTGCTCGCCATCGGCGCTGAGGTGATCGGCACCTCCTGCCTGAAGGTGTCGGACGGATTCAGCCGTCCATGGCCAACCCTGGTGGTGCTCACAGCCTATGGACTTTCGATGACGCTGATGTCACGGGTGGTGAAGACGATTCCCATGGGCATCAGCTACGCCCTCTGGAGCGGAATCGGCATTGTGGCGATCGTGCTGATTGGCGTGGTGGCCTACCGACAGGTCCCCACAGGAGGTCAGCTGATCGGGATGGGGCTGATCACAGCGGGTGTGCTGATTGTGAATCTGTCGTCTCCCCTGACCAAAGGCTGAAAACAGCGTTGCAGTGACGCCGATCGATGCACAGACATCACACTCCCTGTGGGAACTTCGATGGTGTGAAATGCGTCACCAGCCCATGCTTCGCCTTCGCCGATTCCTGCTGATCGCTGCGAGCGTCGCCGGACTCGCTGTGCTGTTTCACCTGATCCAGGTGCACGGACTTGAGCCGCTGCGCAACCAGGTGGAACGCCTGGGAGTCTGGGCTCCAGTCGGCATCGTGTTGCTCCGCGGAGTCAGCATCCTGCTGCCGGCCTTGCCGAGCACGGCTTACTCCCTACTGGCCGGCGCTCTCCTGGGCTTTCAGACCGGCTTCATCGCCATCGTGATCGCAGATCTTCTGTTCTGCCAAAGCGCTTTTCTGTTGGCGCGCAGATATGGCAGGGGGCCGATCAAACGTCTTGTCGGAGACAAGGCCATGGCCAAGGTGGAAGGATTCAGTCGGAATCAATTGGAGGGAAACCCGTTTTTACTCACGGGTCTTCTGATGACGGGTCTGTTTGATTTTGTGAGTTATGCCGCTGGCCTCGGTGGCACCAGCTGGCGTGCCTTTTCCTTGCCCTTGCTGGTGAGTGTGCTGCTCAGTGATGCCCCGATCGTGGCACTTGGGGCGGGGATTCTCGGCGGCGGCAAGCTTCTCCTGGGCGCAGCCCTGCTCGGGGTGTTCGCCCTGGCCCTGGTCGCCGGGCTGGTGAAGCAGCGTGCCCAGCAGCGAAAGGATGGATCAGCCAGCTAAGCCGAGAAGCGCATCGCTGCGCTCACGGGTTCGGCGCAGAGCGTCTCCATCCGCGTTGAGGTCTTGGCCGAAGGAGGGGATCAGTGCCCTGAGGCGCTCTTGCCAGGCGGCTGTCGCCAGTGGCTCTGAGAAACAACGCTCAAGCACGGTGAGCATGATCGACACTGACGTGCTGGCCCCCGGGGAGGCTCCGAGCAGGGCAGCCAAAGAGCCATCCGCGGAGCTCACCACTTCGGTTCCCATCTGCAGGCGACCGCCTTCAGGCGTTCGCTTGATGATCTGCACACGCTGACCGGCCACGGAAAGAGTCCAGTCCTGCTCCCTGGCTTGCGGAAGGAAATCCCGAAGGGCATCCATGCGATCGGTGCGGCTTTGGCGCAGCTGCGTGATCAGGTAGTTCACCAAGGGGAGGTTGTTCACTCCCACTTGAAGCATGGGCTGCAGATTGCTGATGCGAACCGACTTCGGCAGATCCAACAGCGAGCCCGTCTTGAGGAACTTGCTGCTGAAGCCGGCATAGGGACCGAACAGCAACGACCTTTTCCCATCAATCCAGCGGGTGTCGAGATGGGGAACCGACATCGGTGGTGCTCCCACCTTGGCTTTCCCGTACACCTTGGCGAAGTGATGATCCACAAGTTCCGGTTGCTGGCAGACCAACCATTGGCCGCTCACAGGAAACCCAGCAAAGTCGGCAGCCTCGGAAATCCCACTGCTCTGAAGCAGCGGCAAGGCACCGCCTCCTGCACCCAGGAACACAAATGGAGCCCTCACATGACGGCCGCCGGAGGGACTGCGCAGATCCATCTGCCAATCACCAGACGTCATCTGTTGGGTGCGGCTGCGCCTGAGCCTCTGCACACGGGTGCCGAACAGCACGTCCAAAGCTCCTGCATTCTGTAGGGGTGCCAGCAGCATCTGCGTCAGGCTGCCGAAATCCACATCCATCCCTCGCTGAACACGCGTGGCAGCGAGGGGCTCATGCCCATTCCGTCCTGCCATCATCAGCGGAATCCATTCGGCGATCTCACTGGCATCCGTGCTCCACTCCATCGCTGCAAACGCCGGCAAAGCACTGAGTTGGCGGTGCCGCTGCCGCAGAAACGCCACATCCTGCTCGCCCCACACGAAGCTCAGGTGGGGAACACGATGCAGAAAACGATTGGGTTGAAGGGATCCCAGCTCCGCCAGTGAGGCCCAGAACTCAAGACTGCGTTCAAACGACGCATTGATCGCCAGGGCCTTGTCCGTCGCGACTGATCCGTCATCGCGCTGGGGGGTGTAATTGAGTTCGCAGTTGGCCGCATGGCCGGTGCCGGCGTTGTTCGCCGCGGCGCTGCTTTCCAGCGCTGGGGCCTCCAAGCCTTCCACCATCAGCAGCCTGAGCCTTGGGTCCAGGGCATGCAGAAGCGATGCCAGGGTGGCACTCATGATCCCGGCACCCACCAGCACAGCGTCGTATCGGTCCACAGCACAGAGTCACCCTTCTCCAAGCGTATGGATCAACCTCGACGGGCGCATGCCTACGCTGGGTCTGAACGTCTTGAATCCGGCCATGAGCTCCGAAACGATGCCGCTGACCAGCGAAAACGTGGAGAAGGTGCTCGACGAGCTTCGCCCCTTCCTAATGGCTGACGGTGGCAACGTGGAAGTGGTTGAGATTGACGGGCCAGTGGTGAAGGTGCGTCTTCAAGGAGCCTGCGGCAGCTGCCCCAGCAGCACCATGACGCTGAAGATGGGCATCGAACGCAAAATGCGCGAGTCCATTCCCGAGGTGAGCGAAGTGGTGCAAGTGCTCTAAAGGGTGAACGCCAGGGGACGAATGCGCCGGACCATCTCAAAACGCTTCAGGTTTCTGCTCATTGCCTCGGTTCTGGCAATCACTCTGCTTTTGGGCACACGCGCCATCGTTGATCGCGGCCCGAGTGCGGAAACGATTCACCCTGACGCGATGCAGGAGGAGATGGAAGGCACCGCAGGTCTGGAGGCCGTCCAGCCCTCCGAGGAGCTCATCGCCAAACACCCGTTCATCTATGCGGGTATTCATCTCGACAAGATCTACGAACTCAATCTCAACTCGCGCACCTTCACAGCCGACGGTGAAATCTGGTTGGAGTGGCTCCCCGAGGTGGAGGAGCTACTTGAGCGTTACGACACTGAGCCAGCCGATCTGATTTCACTGACCAATCGCATTGAGACATGGGACTCCACCTTTGAGCCATCCGCTGCAGGGCCGCGGGAGCTCTCGGGAGGACGACATCAGCTGCTCTTCCGCTTCTCGAGTCGGTTCTACGACGATGCGGTGGACTTCCGAAGAGATCCCTTCGATGTGCTGAAGGTGCCGATCATCATCGAGCTCGAACCCCTCTGGACCTCCCAGAAATACGCCGATCTGCGTCTGCTGCCTGCTCCCTCCAACGACAATCTCGTGGGGGAACTGGGCTCCCTCAGCGGCTACCAGCTTCAGGGCGCCAGTTTCAAACCATTTCTACGCCGGAGCTCCAACAGCCTGGGCACCTGGTATCGCCCCCAGCTCAGCCAGGTGCGCTTGGAAGTGATTTATCAGTCGAATCTGTGGCCAGGGATTGTGAACTGGATCATCCCCCTGATGATCATCAATTCGATCGTGCTGATGGCGCCATCGGTGGAGGGAACCCTCTCCGATGTACGCCTTGCCATTCCGTCAACGGCCCTGCTCACCCTGATTTTTCTGCAGCAGTCGTACCACTCCTCCTTGCCGAAGCTTCCTTACACCACCTTCCTCGATGATCTCTTCACAACGAGCTATCTGATTGCCATGGCTCTGTTCGGGTTGTTCACGTGGGGGTACAACACCTACGTGGCTGCACCGGATGAGCAGAAGGCCAGCACCATGCGGCGGATCAATCAAGCCGACACGCGCTTTCAGTACCTCTCCCTGGGCCTGCTGGTGCTGACCGCGGTGATCAGCTGGGGAAGACGATGAACCAGGGAATCGCGACTGCGACGCGGAAGAGCCTTTCAAGCCTGGTCAGCCTGCTGGGCTCGCTGTTGCTCCTCAGCTGCGGGCACCGTAATGAGCCGCAGCACACAGCCACAATCCGCGTTGGCATCCTGCACTCGCGCACCGGCACCATGGCGCTCTCTGAAGCCACGGTGGCCGAGGCGGAGCGTCTGGCGATCGAAGAGATCAATGCCGCTGGCGGCCTCAGGCTCAACGGCCGGGCGGTGCTGGTTGAGGCCATTGAAGAAGACGGCATGTCTGAACCCGCCGAGTTCGCTCGCAAGGCACAACGACTGCTGAACGAAGACAAGGTGGTGGCGATCTTCGGTGGATGGACCTCCGCCAGCCGCAAAGCCATGGTTCCAGTGATGGAGACCAACAACAAGCTTCTGTTCTACCCAGTGCAATACGAGGGACAGGAGTGCTCTCCTGTTGTGGTGTATGGAGGATCGGTTCCCAACCAGCAATCCGAACCGGCCCTGAAATGGATGCTGGACAATCACAGCAAACGGCTGCTGCTGATCGGCTCGGATTACGTCTACCCGAGAACAGCCAATCGCATCATCCGCGCTCAGGCAGCGCGCGCACAAGCGCGTGTGCTTCAAGAGCGCTACCTGCCGCTGGGGAGTGCAGCTGTTGAACCGCTGATCGCAGAGATTCAAGCCGCTCTCAACGCAGGTCCGGTTGTCGTGGTGAATACCCTCAACGGCGACAGCAATATCGCTTTCTTCCAGGCCCTGCAAAAACAAGGATTGAATCAGCGTTCTGAACTCAAGGTGCTCAGCCTTTCCGTATCGGAAGAAGAGGCCATCGCGATCGGAGGACGCAATATCGCCGGCAGTTACGCAAGCTGGAGTTATTTCGAGAGCCTGAAGACGCCGGAATCCACCGCTTTCGCGCAACGCTTCCGGCGACGCTACGGCTACCACCGCGTGATCAACGACCCGGCAGAGGCTGGCTACAGCCTGGTGCACCTTTGGGCTCAGGCGGTGGAGACCTCCGGCAGCCTCGAAACCGACGCTGTGCGCCAGTCGCTCATCGGCAGCCGTTTCACTGCACCCCAGGGTGATCTTCAGGTGAGTTCCAGCCTTCATCTGAGGAAGCGGTCTCTCTTGGCCCAGGCCGACGCCAAAGGGGGCTTCAAGGTGCTGGAGGACTTCGGGTTGATCGAACCCATGCCCTGGAACCCTGACCTTGCAGAGTCAGCGGGGGCAACCTGCGATCACCGGGTGCCGCCCCTGATCAAGGACTGATCACAGGCGGCTGTGTTGAGGCCGGCGGCGGACAGGTGCGCGTGTTGAAGTTGCAGGAATAGATCGTTGCCTTCTGCCAGCTCAGGGGGATTTCGAGCAAATCCCTTGTTCCGGTGATGCCTTGCACCACGAACAACACAGCCGCCAGCACATTGGCGGTGACATGCAACCGCCGCAGGCGCAGGTCACGCTGAATCTCTGGCTGGGCACCGAGAGAAAACAGCATCAGACCCACCACAGCCACACCTGACCAGTAATGGGACTGCCAGAAGGCTGGCGACAAGGGATCGTCGGACAGCCGCCAGACCTCAGGCTGCGCGCCCAGGCCCAGGACCCCGGCCCAGGTGATCAGCACGAACGCGAGCCGCAGCCCCGGCGCCTTGGACACCCACAGCGCCGCCAATCCCGCAAGGGTGCCAGCAAGCACCAGCAGCAACTGCGCAGCCCTCGCGGCTCCGCCCTGAAAGGCCATCAAGGGTTGATCAGTCGCAATCGCCACGGTGAGGGCCACGAGCACCAGCATCACAACACCCACCGCCAGCCAGCGGCCCAGATCACTGTGTTCGCGGCCCACGGTGGGAGGACACTTCAGCGTTTGCAACCGTCGTGCCCGGGTCTGGATCGCCAATCGCACCACCATCCCGATCAAGGGATAGATGATCACCACCGCCAACGCGGGGTGAAGGATGCCGAGCCAGTCGACGGTCGTCATGGCGATCTCTCCACAGCGGCAACGTAGCCATGGATTGAGCACATCCACCGGGTGGGAATCCGCTGATTGCCTTGCGCGTTCTCACCCTTCAACAGGAGGAAGCTGGAAGCAGTCAGCGGAGCTTGTCATGAACCAAAGTCAGTGCCATCTGATCAGGTCGGTGCAAGTCATGGTGAATCAAAAAGACCGCGAAGCCACCTGGGATGCCGTGGAGATCTACTTCAACTGCATCAGCCTTTGCGACCTCAACGACAGAGACTGCACCATCTCCTGCACCCGGCAGCTCCGCGATGCGAGCTGAAGAGGAGGTTCGCGATCATGAGCCTGAACCGCCCCATCCATCCCCCCTCTCCTGAACGCATGCTGAGAGACCTCTGCCCAGCCCTAAGCGGCAAGACCTATTTCAACTACGGGGGGCAAGGACCCTTGCCCGATCCCTCCTTAGATGCGATCACGGCCAGCTGGAAACGGATGCAGCAGCTGGGTCCGTTCACCACGGATGTCTGGCCCTACGTCAGCGCCGAGGTGAACAGCACGCGGGCGCAGCTGGCCATGCTTTGCGGCGTCCCTCCCCATCGCTTGGCCTTAAGTGAAAACGTAACCAGTGGCTGCGTTCTGCCGCTATGGGGACTACCCATCAGCGAAGGCGATCACATCCTGATCGGCGACTGTGAGCATCCCGGTGTGGTGGCAGCCTGCCTGGAACTCGCCCGCCGGATGGGCCTCAGCGTGAATGAGCTTCCCGTGAAGCATCTGCGGGGAGGGCGCAACGATCAGGACCAGACCGACACGGCCGTGCTGGAGGCCCTCGAGCAGCAGCTCACCTCAAAAACCCGCCTGGTGGTGCTCTCCCATCTGCTCTGGAACACCGGACAGCGGATGCCGATCGCCGCCGTCGCCGCCCAACTTCAACAGCACCCTGCCAAACCATTTCTCTTGGTGGATGCAGCCCAAAGTGTGGGCCAAATACCAGTTGATGAGGCCGCTGCCGCCGCAGACATCTATGCCTTTACAGGTCACAAATGGGCCTGCGGCCCTGAGGGACTTGGCGGGGTCGCTCTGTCAGAGCGTGTGCTCCAGGAGTCCAAGCCAACCTTGATCGGATGGCGGAGCCTGCGCGATGAAACCCGAGCGTCCCTCGACGATCCCCATCCTTTCCACGCCGACAGCCGCAGATTCGAAGTGGCCACCAGTTGTGTACCGCTGATGGCAGGGCTGCGCTGTTCCCTGGATCTGCTGGAACAGGAGGGGGGACCAGGCCAGCGCCTGGAACGCATTCGCCTTCTCAGTGAGCGTCTCTGGCAAGAGCTCGCGGCCGTTCCCGGGGTGATGCCTCTGCTCGATGGCCCTCCCGCTGCAGGATTGGTGAGTTTTGCGCTCGACCAGACAGCCACTGCGCTGCAACCGGCGCGGGTGGTGAAACGACTGGGAGATCAAGGCATCTGGATCCGCGACCTCGCCGATCCGAGCTGCCTGAGAGCCTGCACGCATGTGTGCAGCAATGACGACGACCTGCAGGAACTCGTCAACGCCATGCGCCAAGTAATCGGCCCAGTTGAGTAACGCCATCCGCGGCATCATTCGAAGCAAGAAATCCACCAAGGGCGACTGGCTATGGAAATCGCTTCGATCCGAACTGGCACTTCAGGCGAGAACTTTTGAATCAAAACTGACGTGAAGAGAACAGAACTTAGAGCCGCTGCTTTCCGTGCTGCAGTGGGCCTGCTGCAGAGCGCTCGTGATCCAGAGCATCTCAGCACCCATGTGTTCCGATTGCTGCAGGTCGTTGATGGAACCCCGCTCGCCCGCAGCAGTTTTGAAGCGCTGGCTCTCGACTCACACCACATCAAAATCGCCGCGGAGCGATACCAACCAGCTTGGCCTGAGGCAGAGCAGCGCCGCCGGATGCCACCCGACAGCCTGGGGGCTTGCCTTCAACGCCGATTTGATGCAGAGGGGCTGAATGATCTACCGCCCAGCTCGAATCAAGGAGATCAACCCTGGCAGTACCTGGCAGAACGCCTTCGACGCACCCATGATCTACACCATCTCATCCTCGGAGTCCCCGACAGCACTGCCGGGGAAATGGTGACAGCCAGTTTCTACGCCTGCCGCTACCGCAATGCTGGAGCCGTTGCTGTCGTCGGCGCCTGGATGACCCATGGACTACTGCAACCAGAGGAGCACGACTTGATCTGGCGAGCCCTGCGTTTTGGAATCATCTTGGCTCAAGACTGGCATCAGCCACTGCTGGCTGTGCGCTGGGAGGAGAACTGGGAACGATCAGTGCCCGCTTGGCGTGATCTCCTTGGGCTCACTCCATTCCTGGAGTCTTCGCCTTTCCCCAAAGAACGGGATGCCTGGCTCGCGACCTCGCCGATCCGAGCTGCCTGAGAGCCTGCACCCACGTGTGCAGCAACGACAACGACCTGCAGACCCTCGTCAACGCAATCTGCCACGTCAACGCGTTAGCAACGTAACGCCAAAGTGACGCAAGCGTTCATTGCTAGCTTTGGTCCGAATGGGCTGATCCATTGCTGGAACCCTTCGTCAGCCAGCCCATCCCGTGGCTCGCCGTCGTTCTCGCGATCCTTTCAGCCTTTCTGATGGGATTCGGCCGCAGTGGCCTGGGCACCGGAGGATTCATCGCCTCACCCCTGATGGTCTTCGCCATCGGCGCTGTGAACGGTGTCGCCGTTGTGGCGCTACTGATGCTTCCAGCAGCCCTGCTCGGTGTTTGGCAACATCGCGCGGGAGCGCGACGCACTCTGCTCCTGCCCCTCTTACCCAGCGCAGCGATCGGAACTGCTATTGGCGGGCTAATCCTCTGGGGCCTGGTCTCCAGCGGGGAGGAAGCCGAGGTGCACCGGCGCCTCGAACTGCTCGTGGCTTTGCTCTGTCTGGTGTATGGCCTGCTGTTGGTCCTAAGGGACAGGCTGGCGCACCTCGGCGGAGGAGCTGGAGCCCCCCGCGCCAGCGGCCTCGTGCTGATGGGATCCGCGGTGGGTATCAGCCAAACCGTGAGCAACACCGGCAGCCCGCTGATGACGCTCTACTTTCTGCGCCACGGGCTGAACCGAGGGACCTTTGTGCCTGCCCAGCTGAGTTACATGCTGGTGCAGAACATCCTCAAGCTGATCCCTCTGATCAGCCTGGGACTGCTCACTCCCATCAACGCGACCGCCGGCTTCTTCTTGATTCCAGTCACCCTGGCTGGCAGCCTTGCTGGAAAACGATTTTTCCTGAAGGCCTCAGAAACCCAGTTCTTCCGTCTCTATGTGCTGCTGCTCGTGATGGGATTTGCAGTCAGCATTGGGTTGCTGATCGGCCGGCTTCCATGCCTGCGTGTTGTGGACACGCTGATCTGAAAAGCGATCTCACCGCCAGTGGCGCAAAGCTTGCTCTGCCTCTTCCCGATCATCGAAATGCACTTTTTCGGTGCCGAGAATCTGGTAGTCCTCATGCCCTTTGCCGGCGATCAGAACCAGATCACCGCAGCGCGCCTGCGCGATCGCCAAGGCAATGGCCTTGGCACGATCCACCTCAACCTGACGCTCGGCAACGGCGGGTAGACCCTCCACCACATCCTCAAGAATCTGGCCTGGATCCTCCGTTCGCGGGTTATCAGAGGTCACCACCACCCGGTCCGCCAGCTCAGCAGCGATGGCCGCCATCTGCGGTCGCTTGCCCCGGTCGCGATCACCGCCGCAGCCGAACACGCAGATCAACTGCCCCCTCACAAAGGGACGACAGGCCTCCAGTGCGTTGCGCAAACCATCTGGTGTGTGGGCATAGTCCACAAGCACGGCGGGATGATCCTCTGCGGCTGAGCCAGTCACAACAACCCGTTCCATCCGCCCTGGCACGCCGCGGAAGGAAGGAAGAGAGCGCAACAGCAGTGCCAAGGGCAATCCCTGCTGGAGCAGGGCACCCACAGCTTGCAGAAGATTCATCAGATTGAAGCGTCCCACCAGCGGTGAGTGGAACCGGCCTTCACCCAGAGGCGTGACAAGCAATCCATCCACGCCATTGGACGTCATGCGCAAGTCGCCCATGGTCAAATCAGCTTCGTGCTCAAGACTGCATCGCCAGGCTCGCTCACCCAACCGATCCGCCAGCTGCCGGCCCCAGGGATCATCCACGTTCACCACCGCCCTGGGCCCCTCACCCACCAGATAGGGCGAGGCGAACAACAGGGCCTTGGCCTCGAAATAAGCCTCCATCGACGGGTGGTAGTCGAGATGGTCCTGGGTGAGATTGGTGAAGACGGCTCCCGAGAAGCGACATCCCGCCACGCGCTGCTGATCGAGGGCATGGGAGCTGACTTCCATGGCTGCCACCTGGGTTCCCCTTTCCAGGGCTTCCGCCAGCTGAGCCTGCAAGCGATCGGCCGCCGCTGTGGTGTGCGTGGCGGTGAGGCTGTGGCCGGGCCATCGATTCACCAGGGTTCCAAACAAAGCAGCAGGCCGACCGCAAGCCTGGCTGAGATGTTCAATTAGGTGGGTGGTGGTGGTTTTGCCATTGGTGCCGGTCACACCGATCAACTCCATACGCATGGAGGGCCGCTGCCAGAAGGCCGACGCCAACTCACCAGCCCAAAAGGCCACGGGATCTGGCACCACGAGAACGCAGTCTCCAGGGCCGGGTGGATGCTCAGCGGCAGCCTGTTCACCGATCAGAACTGCAGCAGCACCATCCGCCAGCGCTTGTGGCCAGAAGCTGCCTCCATCAACCCGTTCTCCAGGCAGGCCAATGAACAGGCTGCCCTTGCCAACACAGCGAGAATCACAGGTGAGTGCTGTCACCGTTGCATTCGCCACCCCAGCAGGCACAGGCAAACCCACAGAATTGAGCAGGGCATGGAGCGTCTGCGTCATCACCAATCCCTGAATGAGAGATCGTTCTAGACCGATCCTGCAGCGCTGGCGCAGACCCGTTGCAACCAGCTGAACAGTCCCTCCCCGGAAAGACGAGGAGACACCCGCGGCAAGGGGCTGCTGTTCAGAGCCAGAACTGGAACCTCGAGGTCATAACGAGCCTTCAGACCAGGTTCCACCCCAGGGGCATCAATATCCACCACCTGCAGAGCAAGGGGAGGCTCAAGAGCTGTGAGGTCAAGGGCATGAAGCCGCTGCTCAAGCCCTTCACACAGACAGCAGCCCTGGCGGCTGTAGAGCGTCAACACATGAAGCATGGAAGGGTGAACCACAAGCCGATCAATCCGGTACGGGGTCACACCCGCAGGGGGTGAGAGGGTGGCAACGGCTGACTCTGCGCAACGTGAGCCAGCCGCCCCGCCAGGGACCATGTCGCTGAATCGCCTCGAGCCCGTAAGCGCTGCAGCTCGGGATGAAGCGGCAGCGAGGGCCGAGCAGCGGCGAAAACCAGCGGCGGTAGAAGCCAATCAGGGTCAACATCACCTGAGCGAGCGCACGATTGATGCGCCCCGCAAAGAAGGTGTTCCGATCGCCAGATAAGATGGCTGATTCGTGCATGTTGATCGCGATGCTGACACTGCGTTCAGCATGGCGTGCCAACGGCGCGAAGGTCCAACCATTCCTTCCCCTATGTCTCGTTACCGCGGCCCTCGTCTGAGGATCACGCGGCGCTTGGGAGACCTCCCCGGTCTCACCCGGAAGGCCGCAAAGCGGTCCTATCCCCCCGGTCAGCACGGCCAAGCCCGTCGCAAGCGCTCTGAATACGCGATCCGTCTCGAAGAAAAGCAAAAGCTTCGCTTCAACTACGGAGTCTCCGAGCGTCAGCTCGTGCGCTACGTGAAGAAAGCGCGCGCCCAGGAGGGTTCCACTGGAACCAACCTGCTCAAGCTGCTCGAGAACCGTCTCGACAATGTCTGCTTCCGCCTTGGCTTTGGACCCACCGTCCCCGGCGCCCGTCAGCTGGTGAACCACGGACACGTGACTGTGAATGGTCGTGTCACCGACATCGCCAGCTACCAGTGCAAGCCCGGCGATGTGATCGCCATCCGTGAGCGCAAGTGCAGCAAGCAACTGGCTGAAGGCAACCTGGAATTTCCAGGACTGGCCAACGTGCCCCCGCACCTGGAACTCGACAAGCCCAAGCTCAACGCCAAGGTGGTGGGCCGCTGCGAACGCGAGTGGGTCGCCCTGGAAATCAACGAACTGCTGGTGGTGGAGTATTACTCCAGAAAGGTCTGACCTGCACTCACCAACTGGCTTTTGGAGCCACTCCAAGAGCCTGGCACTCCTCCTGCTCCCACGACTGTTGGCGGGCAGGAGTTTTTTTTTGATCTTGCCCGATTCAGCGCAACGACTCGGCACTTTTGAGAGATTGCTCCAGATGGCTGACCTGGTGCTCAAGGGTCGCTTCGCGTTGTTTCAGTTCGAGCTCTCGCTCGTAAGCTTGCTCATCCATCTGCGCGCGACCACCATTCATCATCTCTGAATAGGTCAGGGCTCTCAGCTTTCCAGGGAGCACAGATGGGTCAACCATTCACAAAATCCACTAAGGTCAGTGACACAATGGCGAGACCGTGAAATTTCGCGCCATGTTGAATTGATTTTTACCATTAGCTCCATCGTTCGGCACGACCTCCCTACAAAAAAGTTCTCCGAATGATTCGCGCCACACCATTGACCAACGAAGGCAATCCCCTTGACCAGCGCCGTCACCAAAACTTTGCCATCAACACCACTAAGGCGCATTGATTTAAATATCAAGCCTTACATGGCAAGTGACAACAGAATTGCCTCATGGCAGATTATCAATACAGCCGTTCCCTTAGTCCTGTGCTGCATTGCGATCGCTAAAACCACCGAACAGCTAAACGTGTTGTCGTTGATATTAACGCCAGCTCTGTTCGCCTTAATCATTTTATTTTTAAGCAGAAGCTTCTCATTAATGCATGACTGCGGTCATCACAGCTTATTCAAGTCTAAAACTGCTAATCGCTCTGCCGCATTCTTACTGAGCATTTTCCATGCAATGCCGCACCACCCCTGGTCAAGAGGCCATGCCTTCCACCACAAACACAATGGCAATTGGAATCGATACAGAGGCCCGTCGGCTTTAACGACGCGTCTCGAATACGAGAAAAAGAGCAAGAATTCTCAGCTCCTCTATCAAGCACTGCGCCACCCATTAACTCTTTTCCCTGGAGGCTTTTACTACTTAGTGATCAAGCCAAGAGTGGCATTGCTTTTGGGGTTTATTGAATTGATGGCCAATGGAATCATTGATGGGTTTCGAAAAATTTCTAACAGAAAGTTATTCAATCCATTTACATTTATCAACGATCACAAATCCAGCTTCTTCTACACAAAAGAAGAGGTTTACGACACACTTGCCAATACCATTTGCATCTCGCTCGCGTGGTGGTGGATAGGAAGCGCAATCGGATATTGGCACTTCTGGATTCTTTACACCTTAATCATGAGCACAAGCGCAGCAATCATGATTGCTGTCTTCTTTGTTCAGCACAACTTTCCTGGCTCTTATGCGAGTGACGAAGATCATTGGAGTTATTTCAAAGGAGCTATCGATGGTTCATCGTTTCTTATCATGCCTCCTATTCTTAACTGGTTTACCGCCGATATCGCTTATCACCACGTTCACCACCTGTCAGAAAGGATTCCCAACTATCGCCTCCGCCATTGCCACGAAGACCGACAAAACAATTTTGAAGGAGTCAAGAGGCTCCGGCTAGATCAGCTCTGGGACTGCTTCTCGCTCATCCTTTGGGACAATGAGACGCTGCAACTCGTCTCCGCAAAACAATCACTCAAGCGTTGATTTCATTGGTCAGCGAATGAGATTGGCCTTAAAGAAACCAAGACCTAAACCAAAACCTTTCGGCTTATCTTCGAGGAAGGTGATCGCAAGTTCAAAATCCATCAACCCTGCCTCTTCAATGAATTCGCGAGAAAGCTTGCCCTCTCGTTGTTCGAAATAGCGAGAGTGAATTGCTTCTTTGTTCTCGCTCAAAAAAGAAACGATTTCGCTGAGAACGTGATCTCTCCACTCGTCTTTCTGGGACTGCAAAGGGTTCTCAGTCACGATGACGCCTGAACACGGGGCCTGACCCTAATGGGTTCGCAAAGACCATTTCCTAGCCTTACAAGCTGAGCGGAGTCACCCCTTGCAGCATCCCGCGATCGCACCCGCTGATGCCACCCGTGCCATCCATCACGGCGAGAGCTTCGCGGATGACACCGGCACGGTGATGCCGCCGATTTACGCCACCTCCACCTTCGCCCATGGCAATCCCGGAGGCTTTGACTACACCCGTTCAGGCAACCCCAATTTCCGCATTCTTGAAGGTGTGCTGGCCTCGGTGGAACGGTGCGACCACGCCACCGTGTTCGGCTCGGGGGTGAGTGCGATCACAGCCATCGCCTCCACCCTCCAACAGGGAGACCTGGTGCTGTGCGAGGAGAACCTCTACGGCTGCACCGTGCGTTTGTTCGAACAGGTTTTCGCCAAATTCGGCGTGCGTACTGAATGGGTGGATTTCACAGATTCCTCATCACTAACAGCAATCACCGAGCTCCAGCCCGCCATGATTTGGCTAGAGAGCCCAACCAACCCGCTGCTCAAGGTGATTGATCTAGAAGCGGTCTGCAGCGCAGCCCGCAGCGTTGAGGTGCCTGTTGTGGTCGACAACACCTTCGCCACAGCCCTGGTGCAGCGCCCTTTACAGCTGGGTGCCACGCTCTCGCTCACCAGCACCACCAAATACATCAACGGGCATTCCGATGCCCTCGGAGGTGCCGTCTGCACAGATGCCCCTGAATGGCATGAGCGCATGGTGTTCGCCCAGAAGGCTCTGGGCCTGATGCCGTCTCCCTTTGACTGCTGGTTGATCACCCGCGGCATCAAAACCCTGCCACTGCGGCTGCGCCAACAGATCGAAAACGCGGCTGCACTGGCCGACCATCTGGCCGACCACCCCCAGGTGGAATGGACCCGCTATCCCCATCGCTCTGACCATCCCCAGCAGGCTGTAGCCCTTAGACAGATGCACGGCGGTGGAGCCATTGTGACCATCGGTCTAGAGACCAGCCGAGAACAGGCCTATGCGGTATGCAAGGCACTGCGCTGGTTCACCATGGCGGAAAGCTTGGGGGGCGTGGAGAGCTTGATCTGCCACCCCGCCACCATGACCCACGCAGCTGTGTCCCCTGAAGTCAAGAGCAAGCTGGGCATCACCGACGGGTTGATCCGTTTGTCAGTTGGCTGTGAAGACGTCGCCGACCTGATTTCAGATCTCGATCAGGCACTAGCGACGCTGTGATGAGTCCGCGCAACCTGTTGGAGGATCCCTGCTGGCAGGGGCACGACCTCGGCCATCCCCTGCCGGATGCCATCCATGCGGTTTCCGTCGCGCTGCCCCGCTGGAGCGACGTGATCTCCTACGAGGAGAACGAGCCCTCGTGCCGTGCGGCGCTTCGCGCTGTTTACCCGCGCTTCGGACTGCATCCACTGGTCAGGGAACTGGCGGATCTGGCACTGAAGGAATCTGGCTGGGCGTCGTCAACTGGATTCAGCAGTTGGCCCTATCCCAGTGAAGCCGCGGCCAAAGCAGCCGCGAACCATTGCCAACGAAAGGCCCCGGACGGCTTCAGCACGATCCAAACGGTGCGGGGAGTGCCCTGCCTGGTCGCCGATCCGATCAGGACGATGGCCGCGAAAGCCTTCTGGCAACACACGGGCCTGGGTGCATCGTCGCGCCTGGCGGCCATCGCCCTGGGCGAGGAGGCTTCGCCTGATGCGGCGATCGCCAAGGCGGCCCTGAACACGCTGATTCAACGCCTGGCTGGGATCTACGGCTGCCAAGAGAGCGCTATCAGCCTGCATCCCTCCGGGATGGCGGCACTGCACCGGGCGCTTCAACGCATCGAAGTCCTCCATCCCGGGCGGCCGGTGCTGCAGATCGGCTTTCCCTATGTGGATGTGCTCAAGCTGCCCCAGGAGGTCTTCAGCGGAGCAGAGCTGCTCCTCGACGACGCACCCTCACAAGTGAAGACGGCCTTGGATCGCCTCCAACCGGGAGCCATCGTGGTGGAACTGCCGAGCAACCCTTTGCTTCGCTGCGTGAATCTGCCCGACATTGCAGCGTTGGCCCACGAACGGGGGATCCCGGTGATCGCCGATGACACGATCGGCTCGGGACTCAACATCAATGCGCTCCCCCATGCGGATCTGGTGTTCAGCTCCCTCACCAAAAGCTTTGCGGGACGGGGCGATGTGATGGCAGGGAGCCTGGTGATCAGTCCATTTTCCCCCTGGTGGGAGAGCTGGGCCCGGAGCAAGGCATCAGCTCAGGCCGTTGCGGATCTCGCAGGCGCCGACGCCATCGTCCTGGAACAGGGCAGCCGCGATGTAGCCGAGCGTGTTGCCAAGCTCAATGCCAACACTCAGTCACTGGCGGCAAAGCTTCAGCAGCATCCCGCCGTCGCCCAGGTGTTCCATCCGGAACGCTGCGAGAGATTCAACAGGCTTCGCCGTTCCGAGGGAGGCCATGGTTGCCTGCTGTCGTTCACGCTGAAAGAAGGAGCTGAGAAGGCAGCACGGGTCTACGACGCCCTGCAGGTTTGCAAAGGACCCAGTCTCGGCACCGCATTCACCCTGGTCTGCCCCTACGTGCTGCTGGCCCATTACGGGGAATTGCCCTGGGCCGAGACTTGCGGGGTTCCCTCACACCTGCTGCGGGTGTCTGTGGGACTAGAAGATCACGACGAACTCTGGAGCCGTTTCGATCGGGCCCTTTCGGCCTGACCTGAAGATCCTCTTAACAGCAGCAATCAAGACGTGATGAGCTCTTTAAAATTGGCGGACTAGAAACGCCTTCACCGACATGTCACGCGTTTACGCCGACAACAGCCAGGCCATCGGCAACACGCCGCTGGTGCGTCTCAATCACGTCACCAAGGGCTGCAAAGCCACCGTGCTCGCCAAGGTTGAGGGTCGCAACCCTGCCTACAGCGTGAAGTGCCGCATCGGCGCCAACATGATCTGGGACGCCGAAAAGCGTGGGGATCTCACCGAAGGCAAGGTGATCGTGGAACCCACCTCCGGCAACACCGGCATTGCCCTGGCCTTTACCGCCGCAGCGCGCGGATACAAGCTCGTGCTCACCATGCCCGAGTCGATGTCCATCGAACGTCGTCGGGTGATGGCCGTGCTCGGCGCAGAGCTTGTGCTCACCGAGGCCGCCAAGGGCATGCCCGGTGCCATTGCCAAGGCCAAGGAAATCGCCGCTACCGACCCAGCCAAATACTTCATGCCCGGGCAGTTTGAGAATCCTGCCAACCCTGAAATCCACTTCAAAACCACAGGGCCTGAGATCTGGAACGATTGCGATGGAGCCATCGATGTGCTGGTGGCCGGCGTCGGCACCGGCGGCACGATCACCGGCGTATCCCGTTACATCAAAAATGAGGCTGGCAAGGCGATCGAGTCCGTGGCCGTGGAGCCCAGCCACAGCCCCGTGATCACCCAGACCCTCAATGGCGAGGAGATCAAGCCTGGCCCCCACAAGATCCAGGGCATCGGTGCTGGTTTCATTCCCAAGAACCTCGATCTCTCCGTGGTCGACAAGGTCGAGCAGGTGACGAACGAGGAGTCCATTGACATGGCTCTGCGCCTCGCCAAAGAGGAGGGTCTGCTGGTGGGAATTTCCTGCGGTGCCGCTGCAGCCGCGGCCATTCGTCTGGCGGAGAAAGATGAGTACGCCGGCAAAACCATCGTGGTCGTCTTGCCCGACCTGGCCGAGCGTTACCTGTCGTCCGTGATGTTCGCGGATGTGCCCACCGGCATCATCGAACAGCCTGTAGCTGTCTGATCGAACTCATCACCTGGGGCGGGCCTCCATGAGCACCGCTCCCGGTGCGATCCACATCGCATCCCCGTAGGAATAAAAGCGATAGTCGCTTGCCATCGCAAGCTCATACAGATCCAGCAGCCGCTCTCTCCCAATCAGGGCACTCACCAGAAGGAGCAGGGAGCTTTTGGGAAGGTGGAAATTGGTGAGCAATCCATCCACCACCTTGAATCGGTAACCGGGCTGGATCACCAGGTCCACCGGCCCTTTGAGAGGTTGCAGGCGTCCACCGCCAGCTGCAGCAGCCCCCTCCAGAGCCCGCACACTCGTTGTGCCCACAGCAATCACCCGCCCACCACGTTGGCGGCAGGCCTCCACAGCAGCCACGAGCTCCGAAGACACCTCCACCCATTCACTGTGCAGGCTGAGTTCGCGCAGATCCTCAGTTTCCACGGGCCGGAAGGTCCCCAGCCCCACGTGAAGGGTCACTGTGGACATCTGCACGCCACGCTCGCGGATTGCCTGCAGAAGATCATCACTGAGATGCAGGCCAGCGGTTGGTGCGGCCACAGCCCCTGGACGTGATGCATAGCGCGTCTGATAACGCTCCTGATCGGAGTCGTCGTGGCAGGTGATGTAGGGCGGAAGCGGAACTTCTCCATAACGCTGCAGCAGGGCCTCGATCGCGATGGCGTCAGCAAAGGCCGGCGGGAATTGCACAATGCGTCCGCCACTGGCTGGATCGCTCGCCAGAACCTGAAGGGGCAGCGGATCCTGTTCGAGCGCCTCAAGCCAAACCTGATCACCGGGCCGCAACTTCTTGCCAGGGCGTGCCAGACACAACCAGCGCCCCTCTCCCCTCGGCTCCAACACCAGCAATTCCCCCAGTCCGCCACCTGAACGCCTCAACCGCAAGCGGGCCTGCAGCACCCGGGTGTCATTCACCACCAGCAGATCACCGTTCTGAAGTTCGTTCTGCCAATCCCAGACCGTCCCATGCCGCACCTGCGAAGACGGCTCCTTCAGGGGAGGAACCAATAGCAATTTCGCGGCATGGCGCGGCTCGACCGGCCTCTGAGCAATCCGCGCATCAGGAAGCTGGTAGTCGTAGGCACTCAGCTGAAGATCCCTGGGATCAGCCACACTCTGATTTGATCATCCGTCCATCGTGCCTGAGGGTCAGGACGACGCCCCGGATGACTGCTTTTGAATGAAATAACGAACAATCGAAAACACCCGGCTGTGATCATTGGACAGCGCAGCAAAAAGGTTGCGGGCCCGCTGATTCAGCAACATGGCATCAAGTCGGTCGCGCGGGATGGCCACCGGCATGACCACGGTGGTGATGCACTCCGGTCGCAATCGCTCCGTTTCTTTGACGAAATCGCAGAACGGATCGAGAAGCGAACTGAACGGACTCTCCAGGAGAACCAGTTCCAATGCTCCGGTCTCACGTCCGGCGTAGCGATCCCAGGCTGAACTGATCGGACCAGCCTGCTCAGGGTTCGCCAGCACGATCACGGCCGTGACCGAATCGGCAAAGGAGCAGGCGTAACGCACGGCTTCAAACGATGGGCGGCTCAATGCAGCCAACCAGACGATGGCGTGGTGGCCGAGGGGAGGATCCCTTGGGATCACCTGGAGTGGGCTCATGGCCTCGTCCGGCGCGATGGCCTCATACACCTCCCGGTAACGGCCTCTGATTCCGGCCAGCCCCCACACAAGCAAGGGAATGGCAATCACCACCGTCCAGGCGCCCTCGTCAAATTTGCTCACCACGATCACCAGCAGCACCACGAAGGTGGTGAATGAACCCAGGGCGTTCATCGCCATGCGTCCCTGCCACCCCTCACCCCGCAGCCGCCACCAACGCCGCACGAGGCCAAGCTGCGAGAGGGTGAAAGCGCTGAACACCCCGAGGGCATACAGGTTCACAGCAACCGTGGTGTCGCCGCGACAAACCAGGATGATCGCGGCGGTGATGCCCAGCAGCACACCGATTCCGTTCTGATAAACCAGGCGGTCGCCCTGCCAGCTCATCTGCAATGGCAGGCAACGGTCTTCCGCCAACATGGCCGCCAGCCTGGGGAATCCGGCAAACGCCGTGTTGGCCGCCAGCACAAGAATCAGCAGCGTGGCGATCTGAAGAACCCAGAACAGGACACTTCCGGAGCCAAACACGCGCTGGCCGATCTGGGCGAGAACCGTGATGTCGGGATTGGGAGCGATCCCGTACATGAACCCCATTCCACTCACCGCAAAAAACATGGCGGAGAGGAGAAGTCCCATCACCAGGAGCGTCTTGCGCGCATTCTGGGCAGCTGGCTCCCGAAAGACCTTCACGCCGTTGGCGATGGCCTCGATGCCGGTCATCGCTGAACATCCCGAACTGAAAGCACGAAGGATCAGAAACAAGCCGATGGGCTCCAGCCCGGCAGTGAGCGGGGGTGCATCGGGTGTCCAGCCATGGTGAAAGGTGAGGTCCTTCAGGCCTCCAACGGTGAGCAGGGCGATCATCACCACGAACACATACGTGGGTACCGCAAACACACGGCCTGCCTCTTTCACGCCCCGCAGATTGGCCCAACCCACCAGCACCAGCAGGACCAGGGCAATCGGCACTTCGTAAGGCAGAAGGCTGGGAGCGAGGGACGACAGCGCCTGGGTGCCAGCCATCAAGCTCACGGCCGCTGTGAGGGTGTAGTCGATCAGCAGCGCAGCGGCGGCCACCAGGCCCACATTGCGGCCAAGGTTGTCCCGCGCCACCACATAGGACCCACCACCATTGGGATAGGCCGCAATGGCCTGGCGGTAAGACAGCACCACAATGGCGATCAGAGCGATGATCGCCAGGGTGATTGGCACCGACAGGCGCAGAACCGCACTCCCGCCGAGGATCAGGATGCCGAGCGCTGCTTCTGTGGCGTAGGCCACCGACGACAACGCATCCGACGAAAGAATCGGTAGTGCCTGAATGCGTGGCAGTCGCTCGTCATCACCGCTCGAACGCGGCAGAGGGCGACCGATCAAACGGGAAAAAATTGAGACGGACACGCGTCCAGCCAAGCCATTTCAAGAGTGGCAAAACTCTTCAATTCAGACCGCTTGCGCTGATGGCACAGAACCTGGAGCCAGGCTCAGAGAGCCAGGCTTTCAGGACGCGTCTCGATCAGCTCAGCTAAATCCTTGAGGAAGGCGGCTCCATCAGCTCCGTAGATCACCCGGTGATCCGCCGTGAGGTTCACTTGCATCTGGCGCTTCACCGCGATCGAACCGTCTTTTCCAGCCACCACCGTTGGCCGAGAGGCCGCGACCGCAAGGATCGCACCGGTGCCGGGAGGAAGGATGGCATCAAAGCGATCCACACCGAACATCCCGAGGTTCGAGAGGGTGAACGTGCCTGTGCTGTATTCCTCGGGCTGCAGCTGCTTGCTGCGGGACCGTTTCACCAGATCACCCCACTGACGGGAGAGTTCATAGAGGTCGATGCGATCGGCCTGACGCAGCACGGGCGTGATCAATCCACCGTCTTCCATCGCCACGGCCACCGCCACATTCACATCCGCGGGGTAGGCCATCCCTGCCTGGGTTGTGGCGGCGTTCACCTGGGGATGGCGCGCCAGCGTGACCGCCACCGCCTTGGCCAAAAGGGCTGTCATTGTCACGCCCTTGGGTTTGACCTGTTTGTAGAAGGCATCGAGCTTGTCGGTGGTGATGGTGTAACCCACCCGAAAGCTGGGCACAGCCAGACTGGCCTCCATATTGCGGTTCACCGCAGCTTGCAGGGTGTTGAAGGGCACCGTCTCCCCGGGGCGCCCGAAGCTGTTTCCAGCGGGAGCACTCGGCGGAACAGGCACAGAACCCCCAGGCGCAACGGCGGGGGCTGTGCCTTCACCCACTCGGGGCGGACTCACCGGCCGGCCAGCGGCCCGCTCAACGTCCTCCGCTTGGATGCGACCGTTGGGGCCACTTCCACGCACAGAAGACAAATCCACACCCATCTGGGCGGCGAGTTTCTTGGCACGCGGACTGACGATCAGGCGCCCGGTCCCTGTCGGTGCTGGTGAGGGCGTCGCCGCAGGGGCTGGCGGGACCTGGGGAGCCGGAGCGGGAGCCGGAGCGGAGACCGAAACCGGAGCGGGTGGAGCTGGAGTGGGCGCCGGTGGTGCCGCTTTCGGAGGTGCACTGGCCGGAGCCGCAGCAGCACCGGACGGTGTCTTGGCTTGCGCCTCCGCAATTTCCGCCTCTGATTCCACAATCAGTCCAATGGTTTCCCCCACCGGTGCCGTGCTGCCCGCAGGCATCAGCACAGCAGCCAGAAACCCGTCGTTGAACGACTCCACATCCATGTCGGCCTTGTCCGACTCAACGACGAGAACGGACTCACCCCGGGCAACCTTTTCACCTGGCTTCTTGAGCCACTCCACAATCTTGCCCTCCGTCATGGTGGAGCTGAGGGCAGGCATGAAGATGTCGTGGGTCGCCAAAGCCGTCTCCGGATGGACTGGGTAGACGGGGATTTTACGGGCCAGCAGACCGCGGCCCGTTCACTGGATCAACCCTGCTCGATCGACTCAATCACCCCGTCGCGCACCACAACAGCCACCTGCATCTTGCTGACGAGGTTGTCTCCCACCTGCACATCGCAGAAGCTTTCCAGCTGGCCTTGTTCCACGATCTGTTCCATCTCTAGCTCACGCACCTGAGATTGCTGCTGCAGCAGGTTGCGCTTCTGCTCTTCGATCTCTGCGCGCTTGGCTGCCACCTGCTGCTGCACCTGCGCGACCTGCTCCTGAACCCTGGGATCCAAAGGGTTGGAGCTTTGGCTGCGAATGTCGTCAACAACCTGCTGACCCTCCTGCTCCAATTGAGCCAGCTGCTGGTCGGTGGTGGCGATCGCCGTGCTCAATTCGCGCTCGGCTTCCTCCTTCCAAGCCGGTGTAACCACAGCACGGACGGTGATGGAGCGCTTGATCGACAGGGTGGTGCCGTCGGACATGGGAGCCAGGAAGAAGCGCCAAGCGTCTCAGCCCAACGGCCGATGGTCAAGCCAAGCAGCCGAGCCAGCGCTCAGCGCCCGTATAGCGCTTCAATCGCCTCGGAATCCCGCGCAGTGATCCGATCGCGCCGCTGTTTGAGCGTCTGCGTCAGCAATCCGTTGTCGATCGAGAACGGATCCACCAGTGCCACACCCACAAGGCGCTCATCCCCCCGAGCGCCCACCCGTTCACTCAGCACACGGTTGAGCTCTCCGCGAAGCAGCCGCCTCAAGCCTGGATCTCCTGGAGACCCGCCCAGATCCTCCCCAGGGTCAGCGATCTGATCACAGGCCCAGGCACGCATCGCCTCGACACGAGGCACAACCAGGGCCCCCAGCTGACGTTCGTCCTGTCCCACGAGCATCACCTGCTCGATCAGAGGACTGGCCACCAGGGTTTCCTCCAGGGGGCCCGGCTCGATGTTCTCGCCACTGCTGAGAACAATCGTGTCCTTGGCACGGCCGGTGAGCACCACCGACCCATCCGGGAGCAGCAGACCCAGATCACCGGTGTCAAACCAACCCTCAGCATCCAGCACCTTGGCTGTGGCCTCGGGTTTGCCGAGATAGCCCCCCATCACCTGGGGGCCACGCACCTGCACGCCCCCCCGCTGGCGATAGCCGAGAGGCAACCGGGTTTCGGCGTCGACGATCCGAAACTCCGTTTCAGGCATGGGCAGCCCTGAGCTACCTCGGATGTTGCGCCAAGGACGCCGGCAGCTCACCACCGGGCTGGTTTCCGTGAGGCCATACCCCACAAGCAGTTCAATGCCCACCGCTTCGAAGAAGGAATCCACGTGGGGAGCGATGGCACCGCCACCGTTGATCGGAAAGCGCAGGGAACCACCACTGAGCTGAAGTCGCACCTTGGGCCAGATCAGACGGGAAGCCAGGGCATGGGCCGGCCAGCGGCTCGA
Organism: Synechococcus sp. MEDNS5; assembly: GCF_014279875.1. Taxonomy (NCBI): domain Bacteria; kingdom Bacillati; phylum Cyanobacteriota; class Cyanophyceae; order Synechococcales; family Synechococcaceae; genus Synechococcus; species Synechococcus sp. MEDNS5. The sequence continues at coordinate 588,482 of NZ_CP047952.1, read as the reverse complement.
GGCCTCGGCAGCAGCGATGACACGTTCCCGCTTGCGCACGGGGTCCAGCATCAGATTGCGACTGCGGCGACGTGCCAGTGCATAGGCGGCACTGTTGGCCAGTGCTGCTTTCAGCAGCCGCTGGCGCGCGGGAGGGAACGTTTTCAAAACATCGTCAAAACCAGCCTGAACGGCCTCCCAGAGCCGAGGCACCGTGACCATCACCACAGGTCGAACCCGGGGCAAATCCCGTTTGAGCTGCTTGATCGTGGTGTAACTCTGCGAGCAAGCGCAGGAAAAGAAGTAGTACTCGGCGCTGCGTTCGTAGGCATGCCAGATCGGCAGCACGCTCAGCACTGGATCACCTGCTTCGGGGCGAGCGACACAGGCCAGGCTGCGCATCTGGTGGAGCAAGTTGGCGTGACTGAGGGGCACGCCCTTGGGCCGCCCGGTGGTGCCGCTTGTGTAGAGGAGTGTGGCAATGGTGCCGGTCGCGGAAGCCCGGTCCCTGCCGAGCAGTGGGTCCGGCGCCGAGGCCGACGCGCCAAGTGCCAAAAAGGCATCGAAGGAGAGGGCACCATCCGGTGCTTCTCCCTCCAGAACCAGCACAAAGCGCAGTTGCTCTCGCCATGACGCCGACAGTTCGAGCCGTTGCAGCAGCTCGGCGTTTTGCACCACCAAAGCAACCGAACCTGAATCTTCGAGGATGTAGCGAAGCTCTTCCACAGGTGCCGCCGCACCCCGTACCGCATCGATGGCACCCGCCCGCATCAGCCCCTGATCGGCCACTAGCCATCGGGGGCTGTTTTCTGCAAACAGGCTCACCACATCCCCCGCCGTGACGCCGATCCTGCGGAAGGCAGCCGCTGCCAGGCTGATCCGGTCGGCCAGCTCCCTGTAGCTGAAGCGCTCGGGATGGGTTGCATGGGGAGCATCCACGGCGAGCACCTCGCCGTGGTGATCGGAGAGCCACGGCCAGAGTTGATCAACACGCCCAAAACTCTGAACGTGTTGCTGACGGGCCAGGGCAGCCTGCTCGCGCGGGGTTGGGCGCCAGGAAGCGTGTGCGGTGGCAGTCACAGGAGTGAAACGCAGTCGCCCAGCCCTATCACCAACCTCGACCTTCGGCAATCGCCGTGCTCGGAGTGTCCTTCCAGCGCAGGCCGAACCGTGCTGCCAACGCCTCACAAACAAGGGGTTGCACCTCAGAGACGCTCAAGCCGGGAATCCAATCGCTGAGACGTCCCACGGCCCGCCCGGCGATGCCGCAGGGAACAACAGCCTCAAACCCCTCCATGGCGCAACACACATTTAGAGCAACCCCGTGTTGGGTGATCCAGCGCCTGCACCCCACACCGATGGCCGCCACCTTGCACTGATCGAGCCAGACCCCTGTGAGTCCGGGGAATCGCTCGCCTTTGAGACCGAGCTCAGCCAGCACATCGATCACCACATGCTCCAGCTGACGCAAGTACCAATGCAGATCCATGCGGTGGCGGTGGAGATCCAGCACCGGATAAATCACAAGTTGACCGGGACTGTGATGGGTGACCTCCCCGCCGCGATCGATGCGGTGCAGAGGGGCAGGGGGGTGCTCAGGATCGAAGAGGAGGTGAGCTTCCGATGCACCACGCCCCAGGGTGTAACAGGGAGGATGCTGCAGCAGCCAAACGGCTCCTGCCTGCGAAGAATCGAGGCCCTCAGACTCTTTCAACAAGCGCTCCTGCCAACAGCGCTGCCAAGCCCAGGCCTGTGCAAAAGGCACCAGGTGCGCCGGCTGGAAAAGAAATGCCGCAGACCCTGTTCCGGAATCGGTCGTCGTCTCTAGGTTGCCGATAGGACGAGGCACCGGAGGGATGCCATGAAGCTGTTGATCCATGGTCGCAACTTGGATGTGACACCTGCACTGCGCGACTACACCGAAACCAAGCTCGACAGGGCGATTCACAATTTCGGCGATCTCGTGAAAGAGGCGGATGTGCATCTCTCCGTGGCCCGGAATCCACGGGTCCCGCAGCAAACAGCGGAGGTGACTGTGTTCGCCAACGGAACGGTGATCCGTGCCCAGGAACGCAGTGAAAACCTCTACGCCAGCATCGACCTGGTGGCCAGCAAACTCGCTCGCCAGCTGAGGCGTTACAAAGATCGCCACAGCGACCATCACCACAGCCACGGCCACAAGGCCAGCGAAACCCCCACAACGGAAGCGGTGCTCGACAACGAAGCCGTCGTCGAGTCCCTCCTCGACGGCAAGGAGGTGCAATTGCCCAGCCCAGGGGTGCGCCGCAAATATTTCGCTATGCCACCGATGACCCTGGAACAGGCCAGGCAGCAGCTCGATCTGATCGATCACGACTTTTATGTGTTCCGCGACAGCGGCAGCGGCGAGCTGCAGGTGATCTACCGCCGGAACCACGGTGGTTATGGCGTGATCGAGGCGCGCGGCTGAACAACGACCCATTGACTGCTTTGCCTGTCCCTTGTGATGACCGCGCCAGCGCGCCGGCAGGACCTTCCGGACCTGCCCCCCTTGATTCATCAAGCTCTCCTCAACCCCCTGCTGCTTGAGGACGACCTGCTGAGCCTCTGTGACGCGTCCCGTCAGTACGGCTTCGGTGGCGTGGGGGCCTGCCTGATTCACCTTCAGACCATCCGCCAACGTCTCGGTGGAAGCGGGCCGGTGAAGCTGATTGCCGCTGTGGCCTTCCCATTCGGTGCTCTTCCGGCCGACTTAAAACAATCCCAGGCGGAATGGGCTGCCGCCGAAGGCGCCGATGCCCTCGATGTCACCCCCAACCTGGCAGCGCTGGTGAACGGACAGCCCAATGTTTATGCCGAAGAATTGGCCGCGATCGCCTCTCTCGATTTACCCATGACCGTGGTCATGGATGTGAATCAGCTCTCGCCAGAGCAGTTGGCTCTTGGAGCCGAAGCGGCTCTCGATGCTGGAGCGGCCGCGCTGCAGGCGGGCAATGGCTTCGGCGGCGCGGTCACCACGGAACAGGTGAAGCAATTGCGTCAGCTGACGGGTGGACGCTGCGGTCTCAAGGCCGTCGGTGGCATCAAAACCCTGGACCATGCCCTCGACCTGGTCGAGGCCGGCGCTACGGCCCTTGGGACAGGCCACGGCCCTGCCCTGGTGCAGGCCTTACGGCATCCGGGATGAGTGGCGACAGACGTTTGCAGGGACTGGCCCTCAAGGTGGGTCCCCTCGGTGAGCATGACCGGCTGCTCACGCTTCTGAGCGACGACGTCGGCGTGATTCGACTGGCGGTTCCAGGCGCCAGAAGACCCCGCAGCAGCCTGGCCGCTGCCGTGCCACTGACCTGCCTGGACCTTCAGGTGGTCGGTCGCCGCGGCCTGGCGCGGGTCCGTCAGCTTCGGGTGCTGCGCAGCTACAACGGCTTGGGCCAGCGCCTGGACACCCTGGCCTCAGCCCAAGCACTCGCAGAGCTGGCGATCGCCCTGGTGAGCTCGGATGATCCCGTTCCTGGCCTGCTCGATGCGGTGCTGATCCATCTCGACCGCCTGGACAGCCTCAGCCGCACTCCAGGGGAAGAAGCTGATCTCTGCCTGGCGAACGTGGTGCAGGCGGGAGTGCATCTGCTCGCGCTTGGGGGCTATGGGCTGCCTCTTCAGGCCTGCTGTCGCAGCGGGGAGACCTTGACACCACCGATTGGTCAGTGGGAGTGGCGATGCAGCGTCCTGCCGGAGGAAGGACTGGCCATCGGGGCCTTGGCTGGAGCCAGACTCCAGCTGAATCCCTCGGAGCTCGCTCTGCTGCAGCGCCTGCCCCGAGCCGACTTGCCTCGCCGCAGCAACGGGGATCTCCTCGGACCGCGACCGGTCTGGCTGAAGCTGCTTGCGGTGCTGGAGTGCTGGTGCCGCACCCACCTGCCCCGGCCGGTGCGCTCCCTGGCAATGGTGCGCGACTGCCTGAGCGCTGCTCCTTTGAGCGATCATGAGCCGACTTGACCAGGACCCTTGAGCGGATCCTCCCTGAACAACCCGGAACCGACACTTCCCACCGGGGGGAATCCGGAAGGTCCCCGTGGCCTGCAGGCCGTGGTGCGTTTCGAGGGGTTCCGCCGCCTCTGGATCGGCCAGATCTTCTCCCAGCTGGCCGACAAGTTCTACATCGTGCTGATGGTGTACCTCATCGCCCAGTACTGGGTGACGAGCACCCCACAGGAGAATGGGGCCCTGGCGGAGATCGCCTCGGCCATTCGCATGGATTTCGAGACCCGAGCCCAGCGAATCACGCTCCTGGCAACTGGCGTCTACGTGGCCAACACCATCCCAGCGATGGTTCTGGGATCAGTGGCAGGGGTGTGGGTGGACCGCTGGCCAAAACGGCGCGTGATGGTTGCCTCCAATGGACTGCGCGCCCTGCTTGTGCTCTTCACTCCGCTCTTTCTGCTTCCTGGACCGCACTGGCTTGGCCTCAGTTGGGGCTACTGGGCCCTGCTGGTGATGACCTTCCTGGAATCCGTGCTCACCCAGTTCTTCGCGCCAGCGGAACAGGCAGCCATCCCCCTGCTTGTGCCCAAAGAACACCTGCTGGCAGCGAATTCGCTGTATCAAGCCACCAGCATGGGCGCCACGATCGTGGGATTCGCCCTTGGCGATCCGATCCTCCGCGGATTGAACCACCTCTTTCAGCTGGTGGGGCTGCGTGGGGGCGAGTTCCTGCTCCTGCCGTTCTGTTACGGAATGGCGGCCCTCTGTCTCAGCACGATCCGGATGCGCGAACAGCCACGATCCCAAGGCGGTGAGTCGGTCTGGCGGGAGATCGTGGCCGGTCTGCAGGTGTTGCGTGAACGACCATCCGTGCGAACCGCCATGGTTCATCTGGTCTTGCTTTACAGCCTGCTGGCAGCGCTCTACGTGCTGGCGATCAGCCTGGCTTCGGCCATCCAGGGGCTAGGGCCCACCGGTTTCGGATCCCTGCTGGCGATGAGTGGTCTAGGGATGGCCATCGGAGCGGTGGTGGTCGCCCAGATGGGCCATAGCTTTAGTCGTCGCCGCTTGGCAGCAGCAGGCCTTGGGGCAATCACCTGGAGCCTGGTGCTTCTGGGGCAGCTTCGCGGAAACCTTGGTTACACCCTCGGGCTTTGCGGTCTTCTCGGGCTCGGTGCAGCTCTGGTCGCGATCCCTGCGCAGACCACCATTCAGGAGGACACGCCTGAATCCCAGCGCGGCAGGGTGTTTGGTCTGCAAAACAACCTGATCAACATCGCCCTCAGCCTTCCCCTTGTCTTGGCCGGAGCCCTGGTGAGCAGCATCGGACTGCTTCCGGTGCTTTGGGTGCTTGCAGCTTTCGCTCTAATCGCAGCGGTGATCGAGCGTCCGTGGCAACGCTGCTAACTTCAGAGCCAGCGCTGGAACGGTGCGGTGAGGCATATCGCCTGGCTCGGCAAAAAATCTCCGTTCTGCGGGAACGTCACCTACGGCCTCAGCACCACGGAAGCGCTGAGAGCGCGTGGTCACCAGATCAGTTTTATCCATTTCGCCAACCCCGGGGCCCCCGGCAGCGATACGTCGCTGCTGGCAAACGATCCAGACGTCAGCCTGCCGTATCTGGTGAAATCGCAGGTTTACACCATTCCTTCACCGGGGGCACAACGGGAGCTGAGGGAATCCTTGGAGCGTCTCCAGCCCGATCTGGTCCACGCCAGCCTCACGTTGTCGCCGCTCGACTTCCGACTCCCTGACCTCTGCCAGCAACTGGGGGTTCCGCTGGTGGGCACCTTCCACCCGCCGTTTGATGCCGGACTGCGCAATCTCACCGCTGGGACCCAGCAACTCACCTATCAGCTCTACGCCCCTTCTTTGGCCAAGTACGACAGGGTCATTGTGTTTTCCGATCTGCAGGCCGAGGTGCTGGCCCGGCTGGGCGTTCGCGAGGAACGGCTTGCAGTGATTCCCAACGGCGTCGACCCTGACTGCTGGCGACCGGCCGATATGCCCCTCTCCACCATCGGCAGCCCTCTGCGGTCCGTGCGTGCACGCATCGGCGACAAGCGAATGTTCCTTTACATGGGGCGAGTGGCCACCGAGAAGAACGTGGAAGCCCTACTGAGGGCGTGGAGGCTTGTGAAACCGCAAGGGTGCCATCTGGTCATCGTTGGTGACGGTCCGCTCCACGCGACCCTTCAGAACACCTACAGCAGCAATGACGTGCTCTGGTGGGGCTACGAAGCTGATCTGGCAACCCGAGTGGCCTTGCTGCAGTCGGCTGAGGTGTTTGTGCTCCCCTCACTGGTTGAGGGCCTTTCCCTTGCGCTTCTGGAAGCCATGGCAAGTGGTTGCGCCTGTGTGGCCACGGATGCCGGTGCTGACGGCGAGGTCCTGGCTGGCGGAGCAGGCATCGTGCTGAGCACCCAGGGGGTGACCACACAGCTGCGAACGCTGCTTCCCGTGCTCAGAGATCAACCCGTGCTCACCCGCGAACTGGGTCGACAAGCTCGAGAGCGCGTCCTCGAGCGTTACACCATGCAGAGCAACATCGATGCCCTCGAGCGCCTGTACGCCGATGTGATGCGACACGAACCGATGGCCGCTTAACGAAGAGCGCGTCCCCGCTCGGTAGCTGCCATCACGGCCTCGATCAAAGCTGAACGCAATCCAGCCTTTTCCAAAACGCGGAGCGCAGCGATGGTCGTGCCCCCTGGGGACGCCACCATGTCTTTGAGCTGACCGGGATGAAGCTCCTGCTCCTGCAGAAGGGCCGCAGTGCCCGCCAGGGTGCGATGGGCCAGATGATGGGCGAGAACACGGGGCAGACCGGCAGCCACGGCTCCATCCGCCATCGCCTCGGCCATCAACGCCACGTAAGCCGGTCCGGATGAGGTGAGCGCGAGGAAGGCATCAAGTTGCGATTCCGGCAACTCGAGCACTTCACTGACAGGCTCGAACATCCTTCGCACCCACGCTTTTTGCTCTGGCGACACATCACGCCCCCAAGCGAGCCCACACAACCCTTCAGCCACCAGACACGGGGTGTTGGGAACAGCGCGCACGCAAACCCTGCCTGGAAATGTGCTCTGCAATCGTGCCAAGGTGACTCCGGCCAACACAGAAATCAGCAGCGGTGCCTCACCTGAAGGAGTGTTGCCGGCGGTTACTGCGACCTGATCCAGCTGCTGCGGCTTGACAGCCAGAAGCTGAACCGAGGCTTGCCATGCTTCATGAACACGAGGATCGCTACCGGAAATCACTGTGATTTCAGAGGGCAGTTCAGGCTTGAGCCGAGCTACTGACGGCTCACGACCTACCACTGCAATCAATTCAGAACCCCGAAGGGCACCGCTTTCAACCAAAGGACGAACCAGGGCCTGAGCCATGCGCCCCATGCCGATCACACCAACGGCAAAGCTCACGGATCAGGATCAGAGCGCTGCGGCACCGGGGGCAGCCCAGGCAGGCGCCGGAGCGACGCTGGCCTCTGCGGACGCCTGCTCCACGTCCTTCGTCACGACGGTGGGCGTGGTGGCTTCTTCGTGGGCTGAATTGGTCACCGTGACACAGCTGGGAGCGAACAGAAAAATGCTTTCGCCGACGCGTTCCTGATGACCGTCGATAGCGAAGGTGCCACCTGCCACGAAATCCACCGCACGCTGGGCCTGATCAGGCTCCATCATCGTGAGGTTGAGAATCACGGTCTTGCGCTCGCGCAGGGCCTGAATCGCACGGGGCATCTCATCGAAGCTTCTGGGCTCCATCAGTGACACTTCGGCAGCACTGGAGCTGATTCCGGGCATCCCGATCACATTGGAACTCGAGAATGCTTGGTCCATCTCAAAAGGATTTGCAGCATCGAGGGGAGCGAGGGCACTGGATGCCGACGCCATGGCCTGAGGGCTGTCGTCGTGCTCCCCCGCGTCATAGTCGAGGTCGTCGTAATCGCCGTCGAGATAGTCATCTCCTGCGACAACAGCACGAAGGCGAGAAATCAGCGACACCGGGAAACTGCGGAACCTTGACCCTGGATAGCGCTCCATGGAGTTGTGAGCAAGCGTGTCCGGATCGATTGACGCGTCATGTCGGGGACTGACGAGGACCGAACAGCACAGAACCCAGGCGCACCCAGGTCGCCCCTGCGGCAGAGGCCTCGCGCCAATCTCCACTCATCCCCATCGAACAATGCTGAAGTCCGAGGGCATCAGCCAGATCACGGCACTCCCTGAACAGCTCTGCGCGGTCTTCGGCCGCAACTCCCATTGGGGCCATCGTCATCAGCCCTGAGATCTGAAGGCCCTCCAGCATCTGAAGCTCAGGCCAGGCATCCTTCAGGGCATCAATCTCCCAGCCCCCCTTGGCTGGATCGTCCCTCAGCTTCACCTGGAGAAGTGCAGTGGGCCGTTGTTGTTCTTCTAGGGCAATGCGCGAGGTGCGCTGCGCCAGGGCAAGCGAATCAATGGAGTGGATCCAGCTGAAGGCTTTCACCACGGCTCGCACTTTGTTGGCCTGGAGACGACCGATGAAGTGCCAACGAATCTGAGGAAGATCACGCAAAGCTTCTTGCTTTGGAAGAGCCTCCTGCACACGACTTTCGCCGAAATCCAGCTGACCGCATGCCACCAGATCTCGAATCGCGTCGGCCGGATGGCCCTTGCTTACGGCCAAGAGATTCACCTCACTTGGCAACACCGACGACAGCTGCTGCCAGCGGCTCTGGATAGACGTCACCGGTGCGGCCCCCTCAAGCGATTCAGATGAAGGTCTGATCAAACAATTGTTTCCAACTCTCAAGGTCTGCGGCCCCTTCCCGGCGACGCCTCGCCAGATTCAGTTCCGCGTGATGACGCGCATCCAGATAAGGGATCACCTCAAACTGAGCACCCCGCGGTTGCAACGTGACCAGGAAAAACATTCTCTGCGCGTAGAGCGTTGCATACACATCACGGCCATCTCCAGCCGGAGTCACCCTGTACAGCATTCCGAACGTGGGGTGATTCAGATAACCCTCAGCGCTCACAGGACTCACTTGCATTTATCAAAGGGCACCGTACCTGCCACGCAGTCCGATCACCAGAAGCAGTGCCGCCGCAGACAACCAATTGAGAGCACGCTGGCCTGCGGCAGCGGACACGGGAACAGGCCGAAAAGCCTCCGCTGGCAACCAGACACCACCGCGTGCAAGAAGCGCCTCAGCGCCCTGTTCTGCTCGCAGCAGGATGTTGGCCAACAGCCGTTCCCCAACAGCAAGCACGAGACCAAAGGATGCCTTGAAGCCGAGACGGCGGAGATTCACAGCACGGCTCGCCAGGGAGCGCAGCAAGTTCTGCAACTCCTCCTGCACCAGCGGCAGAAACCGAAGAGCGAGCAAGAGTTGAAAACTGAGCCTGTCCATCGGCACCCCCAGCCAAGTGAGCGGAGTCAGCCACCAACGCAGAGCCCACATCAGATCTTCACTCGGAGTCGAGAGCAGCATGAGATTCACGCTGTGGACCACCGTCACAATCAGCGTCGCGCTGTTCAAGCCGAGCTCGGCTGATCGCCGGTCCACCACCAATGGACCGAGCTGGAGCGGTCCAAGCTGGAGGGGACCAAGGCGCAGCAATTCCCAGGACGGTGCCTGCAGCAGCAGTCCGGGCACCTCGCGGGCTGAGCGCAAATTCAGCGAGGCCCCAGGGTCTCCGGTGGGCAGCAGCATGGCCAACAGACCGACGCCACATCCCAACGCTGAAAGAAAAAGCAGGGAACGCCACCACAGTCTCGGCGGCAAACCGCTCAACCCAGTGACCAGAAGCAGCCCGATTACCAGACCGACCCTCCAGATCGGCCCCGCGAGCACAGGAGTGAGCAGAAACATCAGCACCCAGGCAAATTTGAGCCTGGGATCAAGACGACGCAGCCATCCCTCCTGCCCATCCACGTATTGCCCAATCGGTATCTGCCGCAGCCAGTCCATGCCCCTCAGCCCTGGCGGTTCTGCTGACGGGCAAGGTCACGTTCGGCATCGCGCTGCTGCTTGCCCCGCCAGAACAACTTCAACGGGGTGCCATCAAAGCCGAGACCCTCGCGAATTTGTCGCTCCACGTAGCGGCGATAAGTATCCCCAAACAACTTGGGTTCGTTCACGAACAAGGTGAAGCTGGGGGGACGGCTGGCGACTTGAGTGCCGTAGTAAAGGCGGCCCTGGCGCCCGCCCCGGGTGGTGGGCGGGCTGCGCCAGCTCAAGGCCTCTTTCAGCACCTCATTCACCACAGACGTGCTGACCCTCCGGCGGTGCTGCTCCACAGCCAGAGCGGCCAAGGCAAAGATGCTGTCCACTCGCTGGCCTGTCAGCGCTGAGGTGAACAGCATGGGAGCCCAGTCCAAGAAGTAGAGCTTGGCTCTGAGCTCCTTCTCCATGGCCGTCATGGTGTGGCTGTCCTTTTCCACGGCATCCCATTTATTCACCACCACCACACAGGCTCGTCCGTCTTCCTCGATACGACCAGCAAGCCGTTGATCCTGCTCTGTGACGCCGTCCAGAGCATCGATGACAAGCACGCAAACATCACTGCGCTCGATCGCTTTGAAGCTGCGGTTGATCCCGAAGAATTCAGGGCCGTAACTGACACTGCGACGGCGACGAATGCCCGCCGTGTCGACCAGGCGCCAAGGCCTGTTCTCGCGCACGAGACTGGTATCGATGGTGTCGCGGGTCGTGCCGCGAATCGGGCTCACGATCGCCCGTTGCTCACCGCAGATGGCGTTCAGCAAGCTCGACTTGCCCACATTCGGGCGGCCGATGATGGCGAGCTGAATCGGCTCTTCGCTGTCACCCTCCTCGGACTTCGGTGGCAGGTAAGTGAGCACCTGATCCAGCAGCTCAGCGGTCCCAGCGCCGTGAATCGCAGAGATCGGGTAGGGCTCTCCGAGGCCAAGGCTCCAGAACTCAGCGGCCATCGCAAGTCCCTGCTCCGGCGACTCGCATTTATTCACGGCGAGCAGAGCGGGGCAACGCTGGCCGCGCAGAAATTCAGCGATGGCTTCATCCGAGGCTGTCACCCCCTGCTGACCATCGACAATCACCAGGGCGACACTGGCCTCCTCCAGGGCAAGAGCAGCCTGCTCGCGGATCTCAGGCAGGAACTCGCTGTCGTCATCAAAGACCAGCCCGCCGGTGTCCACCACCTTGAATTCCCTGTCACTCCAGTAACCGTCCTGATAGGTGCGGTCACGGGTCACACCGGGCTGATCGTGCACAATCGCCTCTCTGCTGTGGCAGAGACGGTTCACCAGCGTGGACTTGCCAACGTTGGGGCGCCCGATGATCGCGACGACGGGACGCGCCAAGTCAGACCGATGCAAACACTGTCTTGACAGTACAGAGGCACCATGACGCGCTCCGCGGACAACGGACGAATGGGAATTCTTTCCAAGGAAGACTAATGAGACTCAAACAAGACAGCTACCGATGGTGCAGTGCCGCCGCTGTCACATCACCATGCTGGACCTCATCGCCACCCTGGTTGTGGACCTCTCTGACCAGAAGCTCACCGTCCTGGACACCCAAGACAACATCGTGCGGGTGATCCCAGTGAGCACGGGGAAAGCCTCCACACCCACGCCCACTGGACACGCCTCGGTGATCACGAAATACCGCTCCGTGACCATGCGCGGGCGCAATTACGTGGCGCCAGGCGTTCCTTACGCCATGTGCATCACCGCCAACGAACTGATCTGCATGCACGGTGCCCCCTGGCAAGAGGATGCCGGCCAGTCCTTCGGCGTGCCCCGCAGCAACGGCTGCGTGCGCATGCCCACGGCCCAGGCCCGATGGCTTTTTGACAACACCCGCAAGGGAACGAAGGTGATCATTCAGGGTTGAGCTCAGCCCACCGGCGGGTCCCCCGGATGCCCCTGCACGGGGTTCTCGGGGGGATCGCGCAGTTCGGGAAGAGGACCGGCCGAAGGCAGCTCACCCCCCTTGTCGGCGAGCCAGGCCAGCAACCAACTCACGACTGTCGCCCGACGTGTTCTGCGGGGGTACAGCTCACCAATGCGATAGCCAGCGAAGTGAAGCTGCTCCTTGAGGAGCTGCTTGTGTTCTCGCGGAATCGACCGGGTCAAGGCCACCGACGCCGGCCGGGTGGCCACGACCTCAGGAGCTTCGGGAAATGCATCGCGCCAGGCCTCCGGAGTTTGAGGCCCGGCCAACCAGGGACCGCCCCCTCCGGACTGCTGCCGGTATCCCAGACGCTCCCAGACCAGCGCAGCGACCAAGCGGTCACTGAGACGATCCGAAAGCACGGCCTCCAGAAGCGATCGGCTCAGAGGCCAAGACAGGGACTCCATGGAATCGACCCTAAAACTCCCCCAAAGACGCGAGCCGATCGCCCTGGCGGTCCCTTAAAGAGTCCATTACCTTCGAGAGATGTATGTGTTCGACACCTCTCTCGAGGACTCCACGACCCTTCATGGGAACGCGCATCTTCAGAGGCTGGTCTTCCGCCTGCCCAGAGAGGTGATGAAAGCAGCCAAGCGCGATCATGTCCGCCTGCTGGCATCGCGTGATTCAGATCAAGCCGCCAGCACACCCTGGAACGAGAAGGGGCTCGTCACCTTCAGCTTCAGTGCCGAAAACGGGAGCAGCGCGCCGGTGTTCTCCGATCGCCGCGATCACCCCCTGAGCCGCAGCGCCGTCCAGCGCATTCGCATGGGAAGCAGGGTGAGGCTCTCCATCCGTCAGGTGCGACGGCGCCATCCCCGTCCTGGCAGCCGACTGCAGGTGCTCAAAGTTCAGGTGCTCGATCTGGACGCGATTCCTAAAGGAGGCCCAGCAAGCCCTCACAGCATTCAGAGTGTGAATCTCCAGCTGCCCCTCGACCTCATGCAGGAAGTGGAACGACTGGCGACTCAGGAGGACTGGTCGACCCAAGCTTGGTTGCGAAATGCGATCGAGTCCCAGGCGCGTCGCAGCCGGCAACGGCTGGGGCTGGATGAGTCGGTTGCCTGAGCCGATCGACTGCGCGGATTGGCCAGAATGAGACGAATTAGATCACGTCCGATGCCCCCGAACCTGCATTCGGATTTGCATCTGAGCGGCCGTCGCCACTGTCGTGTTCTCACAAGCAGAGTGCTGCAATCACCGCTTGCCGGCGTCAGCGACAAAATTTTCCGGGCCCTGGTGCGCCGTTGGAGCCGTGATGCGCTGCTCTTCACCGAAATGGTCAATGCCACCAGCCTCGAACTGGGTCATGGCCGCGGAAAGGTGGAGGAGCTCCAGCAGGAAGCAGGGCCAATCGCCGTCCAACTCTTTGATCACAGGCCTGAGTCGATGGCTGATGCGGCGCGGCGGGCTGAAGCTGCCGGTGCTTTTCTGATCGACATCAATATGGGCTGCCCTGTGCGCAAGATCGCCCGAAAAGGCGGGGGCAGCGGCCTGATCCGTGATCCCGACCTGGCCTGCTCAATCGTGGAGGCCGTGGTTGCCGCCGTCGGCATCCCCGTCACCGTGAAGACCCGCCTTGGATGGTGCAGTGATCCCCAGGGTGCAGACAGCCACGCCGCGGCCATGGCCTGGTGCCGCAGGCTCGAAGCCGCCGGGGCTCAGTTACTCACCCTGCATGGCCGCACCCGGGAACAACGGTTCAGCGGTCGCGCCGACTGGGAGGCAATCGCAGCAGTGAAACGCACCCTGAGCATTCCTGTGATCGCCAATGGCGATGTGTTCAGCCCAGAGGATGCCCGCGAGTGCCTTGATCTCACCGGCGCTGACGGTGTGATGGTCGGCCGGGGAACCATGGGTGCTCCCTGGCTCGTCGGTCAGATCGACGCCGCGCTGAAAGGCTTGCCGGTCCCCCCCACCCCTGGAGTGAGCGAACGACTCATGCTCGCTGCCGACCAGCTCCAAGCGCTCGTGGCCGCTCGCGGCGATCACGGTCTGCTGATCGCCAGGAAACACATGAGCTGGACCTGCACAGGATTCAGTGGAGCTTCCCAATTTCGCCAGCAACTGATGCGAGCACCCACTCCAGATCAAGCCCTCAGCTTGCTGCGCCGGAAGCAGGACCAACTGGCATGAGCTGGCTACCGCTGCTCGTCCTGATCTGGCCCGCCTGGCTGAGCAGAACTCCGGAGCAATTGAGCCCGATCTGGCGCAGGCGCAGCCTGATTGTTCTGATCGGTTTCTTCACCCTGCGTTATCTGCTCTGGCGGGTCAGCGCAAGCCTGAATCTGAGCACCCCACTGAGCACAACCCTGAGCCTTCTGCTGCTGGCCGCCGAAGCCTGGCTGCTGCTCAGCGGAATGGTGCCGCTTCTGCTCGCTTGGCGTCGCTTCCCCGACCGCCGTCCAGCCATGCATCAGCTGCGGGAGCAATGGCGGCAAAGCCCCTGGACCCCAACGGTGGACATCCTCGTGCCCACCTTCGGCGAACCGATCAATGTTCTGGAAAGAACGCTGATCGGCTGTTGCAACCAGACCTACCCCCACACCCGTGTGTGGGTCCTGGATGACAGCGGACGCCGGGAGGTGAAGTCCCTGGCATCACGCCAAGGCTGCACCTATGTGCATCGACCGGTCCGCACCTCCGCCAAAGCGGGGAATCTGAACCATGGTCTGCGCCGGTGCCGAGGGGAGCTCGTGGCCGTCTTCGACGCTGATTTCATCCCACAGACCACGTTTCTCGAGAACAGCATCGGCTTTCTTTTGGATCCCAAGGTGGGGCTTCTGCAGACACCCCAAACCTTCATCAACGCCGATCCCGTGATGCGGAATCTGGGGATGGAACGCTGGTTGCTTTCGGATGAGGAAAGCTTTTACCGCTGGATTGAACCGGTGCGTGACGGCTGGGGAGCGGTGGTCTGCGCCGGCACGGCATTCCTGGCCCGCCGCTCTGCGCTGGACTCCGTGGGTGGTTTTGTGGAAAAGGCGATCTCAGAGGATTTCGTCACCGGAATCAACCTCCGACGCAAGGGCTGGAGCCTCCTTTATCTGCAACAAAAGCTGAGCGCCGGGCTGGCCGCAGAAACCATGGCGGACTTCGTGCGCCAGCGGCAGCGCTGGGCAAGCGGCACATTGCAAAGCCTGCGGCTACCGGAAGGGCCTCTGCGCGGAGCCGGCCTCACGCCCTGGCAAAGGGTGGCGTATCTCGAGGGCGTAGTGCACTGGGTCAACAACCTGCCGCGTCTGGTGCTGATGCTCATGCCCTTGAGCTACGGACTGCTCGGGACTGTGCCAATCCTGATCACCGCCGACGATGCCGTCAGGCTGCTGTTACCGCTCTGGGCGACGCTCCTGATGGGGGTAGGCTGGTTGAACCGGGGATCGCGCACCGCGTTTTTGAGCGAACTCACGGGCTGGGTTCTCACCGTTCCGCTCACAGTGACCGTGCTGGCCAATTTGATGGGACGCATCGGTGGGTTCAGGGTGACTCCGAAACACCAGCGGCGCGACCGGGGCAGCTGGAGCTTGCAACTCTCGCTACCCCTGTTGGCCTTGCTGGCCCTCAACCTGTTCAATCTCAACGGTCTGCTCAAACCGCAAAGTGCTCTGGATTCCGCCGCATTCGACGGTCGCCCTCTCGGCCTTCTGTGGGCTGTGCTCAACTTGCTGAGCCTCGTCATCGCTCTGCGCGCTTGCTGGGACCCCCCATCTCAGGATCCGTCACCCTGGCAGGCCATCGAAACCTCAGCATGGCTGCAAGACGATGGAGGTCATCGTTATGCCTGCACCCTCAAGGCCATCAGTGAAAGCGGAGCGGAGCTGCAACTGCACGAAGAAACAACACCCCTGGTGGCAAGCACCAGTCTTGGCTGGTGCAAGGAGGTGCCCCCCTTGCCGGTGCAACTGGAGATGGCGAGAGGACAGCGATTGGCGGTCTGCTGGGGCCCCTTGAACGCCGTGGAGCACAAGCAGCTGATCCGCTGGCTGTTCTGCCGTCCGAACTGCTGGCGCGATCGCATGGCCCCTCCGGAGTGGAAAGCCCTTGGAGCCCTGCTCACAAGGCTGTTCACTGCACCATCGAGACGCCCCTTTCAACGCTGCCTGATGCAGCAGGCTGAAGTCAACGCTTCGGGCAGCCGTGCTGGTTGAAGCGCGGGCCTAACGCAACAGAAGGTCGCGGGTGCCGCTGATCGCCTGCGTGGCCAAGAGCAAAGCCACCAACACGTTCACCAGCACATGCATCCGGCGCAGCCAAAGCCGTGCAGCAATTTCCCTCTGCACAGCCATGGTGAGCAGCAGCAGCGCCAGAAGAAGCAGTCCACCCCAGGTATGGGAGTGCCAGATCGTGGTCTCCCCGAATGCCTCGCCAGCACCTGGGAGAGGTTGCAGAGCAATCAAAAGAAGCATCAGCCAGCAGCCCCAGGCACCGATCAGCTTTGGCACCAGACGCCTGGAGCGCAACAGAACCACAAATGACCCAGCAGCCACAACGACAGCAACAGCCGCCGTTCCCCAAAGGGCCACACTCGCCTGCCCAGAAGCCAAGGCGTGGGTGAACGCGAGCAATACGGCTACCAGCAACCCACCGGTGGCCCAACGGCCGTGCTCCGCATGCTCAACGGGAACCGTGGCAGCGATGGAATTGATCTGGAGCCGCCGCTCCCTGGCCAGGATGCCGAGGCGGATGGTGGCACCGATCACGGGATACACGAACAAAATGATCAGCACTGGATGCGCCAGCGCCAGCCACTGCAAAGGAGTCAGCAAAAGAAGAGATTCGTTCAGGGCAACACCTGGGGCCAGGACTGTCGGATGAGCAGAAGAGAAAAATAGGGTTTCGTGTCTTTTGATACCTCGGCAGCGCGGGAAATCCACTGGTCAGGCCAACCCACCCGCTGGGCAAACACAGCCTGTTCGAGAAGGTTCCGCCGTTGCAGAACGGTGCGGACCCAGGGCCAGCGCTGCCCCACTTTGATCAGGCCGAGCACAGTTTGGTTCTCTTCAGCCATCTGGAGAAGGTTCTCCAGTGGACGAATGGAATCGGGACAAGGACGCATGAGAAAGCCTTCCTGTTGAAAAGCAAGCGGAAGGTCCAGGCCCAGCGCGGGTGCGGCAGCTGCAGCAGCACACACCGCAGGGATGCCGGGAACAAGCCTGAAAGGGAGATCAGGATGCCGTTCACGCAGGGCCAGCTGCACGTAACTACCGGTCGCGAACAGGGAGACATCGCCCTCACAGAGAAGGACGACCTTGGAACCCTCACCGACCAGCTGAGCCAGCTGATCGGCAGCACGGCGCCAGGCATCAACTCGGGGGAGCGCTTCCGCCACCATCGGGAACAACAGCGGCAACCGCTGCTGTTCAGGCTTCAGCCAACGCTCGGCAATGGTGAGCGCCATCCCCGTGCCTCCCTCCCGGCCTACCGGATAAGCCACCACATCTGCAAGCTCCATGGCCCGCAGAGCAGCAATCGTGAGCAGCTCCGGATCTCCGGGGCCTACACCCACAAGTGTGAGGCACGTCGACGATGACCCTGAATGATTGAGCAACGTTGGGGAAATGACGGCAACCGGTCCAGCATGCTGAAACAACAGCGTCGACTGCACCCCAGACAGGTTCCTAGCCATGAGTGAGCTGAGCATCTATTCCGCGCAGGCAGGCGAGCCGGTTTTCAGCACGAACGATCCGGCTCGCATCCAACAGGAACTAAACCTGCGGGGCATTGCTTTCGATCGGTGCGCGAGCAGGGCGGAGCTGGCGCATAATGCTGATCAGAACGCAATTCTCTCGACATATACCGAGGAGATCCAACGAATCCAGGCCCTCGGTGATTACCCCACCGTTGATGCCATCCGGATGCAGCCGAATCATCCAGATCGAGAAGCCTTACGCCAGAAATTCCTAAGCGAACACACTCACGCTGAGGACGAAGTGCGCCTGTTCGTGGAAGGACGTGGCCTGTTTTGCCTGCATATCGACAAGGAAGTGCTTCAGGTGATGTGCGAAACCAACGATTGGATCAGCGTGCCGGCTGGAACCCGGCACTGGTTCGACATGGGCGAAAAGCCTTACTTCTGCGCGATCCGCTTGTTCAACAATCCAAGCGGCTGGGTCGCCAACTTCACAGGCGATCCGATCGCTGAACGGTATCCAACGCTCAAAAGCGCTGAGCCAATGCAATAGAAAATCTTTGCTCTAAGAAGAGCACTGCTGCAAGGCAACAACGCCACCCGGGGTCTTCTTGATTTCTCTTGGTCCGCCTTAGGCGGCAAGAAGCAAACGGGCGTCCACCGAAGACCTCTGCACTTTGCCTCGACGGGTGCAAACCCCATCAACAGCTGGTTGATCGCTGATCAGCCAGGCTGCCTCAAGGTCGGCACATCGACTGATCAAATCGCGCACCAAGGGGTTGGCTTTCAAGCCATCCCACTGCTCGTCGGTGGTGCCATTGCGCAGCGCTTGCAGGGAGTCGGCTACAGCCGTTACGGGGTCAGACACCTGGCAACCAACAACAATTGGGTCAATCCTAGAACTGCCACTCAACCACTGGCGCATCTCTTCAGACTTCTTTTGGACTCGCGTGGCGAAACGTTTCAAGGCGGGCGGTCTCGCCTTTTGAGGGCTGGAAGCAAGAGTGCCTGCTGAGCCCTCCACCATGAAGCGACCAGTGGGCACAAAAAGACTCAACAATCACGACAACAATCCACAGCAATCTTCATCTCTCGCAAAGTTGAAATGCTGTTGGTTCATAGGCCTTCACAAGGTAATGACTTATTGACATTCACTCGTTTCAACGGCGCAGCCGAGGAATGATGTTCATAACAAAGAGGCATAGGAGATTCCATGGCTCGTCGTCGCACCCTTCCAAGTCCTGTAACCGAGAGCACCCAGAATCTCTACGAACTGCTGATTGCAATCGGAGTTTGCATCACCTTTGCCGGCATCTTCAGCACGAGCTATTTGGCACTTCTGGAAGGAGCCAGGGCGCCGTTTCAGGCTTGGATCACCGGCAGCACATTTTTCTAAATCTCAACAAATTCGTTCAAGCTTGCAGGGATTATGCGATCACACCAACTGAATGCATGCGCACGTCCTCAGGACAGCTCAACTCTCCTCTCAGTGCATCAACCTCTGCCGCTGCCAGCTGCTCCAGCCTGGGAATGATCACATCACGCGAATAGCGCTGCTCACACAGCACCCAATAGAGACCGAAGTGACGCGCTTCACTTTTTAAAAGGCTGCCGTAGAGCTCTCGAAGCCCCGGGTCAGGACTGTTTTGGGCCAGCAACGCCATGCGTTCGTGGCTTCGGGCTTCAATCAAGCCTGCGATCAGAAAGGAATCCAGCATGCGCTCGGGCTCTCCCCGTCGAACCTGCTTGGCGAGAAGGGCTCCGTAGGCAGGAGAACGGAGCGGTTCCAAATAGCGCCCCCTGGATTTGAGCAGCGC
Organism: Synechococcus sp. MEDNS5; assembly: GCF_014279875.1. Classification (NCBI taxonomy): domain Bacteria; kingdom Bacillati; phylum Cyanobacteriota; class Cyanophyceae; order Synechococcales; family Synechococcaceae; genus Synechococcus; species Synechococcus sp. MEDNS5. The sequence goes on along the minus strand of NZ_CP047952.1, from coordinate 569,173 downwards.
AAGCACCTGCTCGAAATGCTCCAGCTCTTCCCGCGCCAAAGGGCTGAGAACTTCGCCCAGACCCGGTTCACAGAGATACCGGAACATCAACTGAACCGCGGAACCCGCGGCCTTGCGTTCGCAGTGGGCATGGTCAATCAACACCTCCATGGGCCTTGCGTTGGCCTGCTCAACCCAGCGGTCGCTCGTGGAAGCTGCCAACCAGCGGATCGAGGCTATCGATGGGCCTGAACGGCCCAGCGTTGTACTGGCGATGCTCATGCCTTTGCCCTTATGAGGTGATTCACCAAGCCGTCAAAAGCCATGTCGTAGCTGAAGGCGCCGAAACCACACACCACGCCCAAGGCACGGTCGGCGAGATAGGAGTGATGACGGAACGTCTCGCGTGCATGGATATTGCTCAAATGCACTTCCACAAAAGGAATCGCAACCCCCAGCAGAGCATCGCGCAGGGCGATCGAGGTGTGGGTGTAAGCACCGGCATTGATCAGGATTCCGTCCACCGAGCCCATCGCCTGATGGACCCGTTCCACCAGAGCACCCTCAAAATTGCTTTGAAACGTTTCCAGTTGAACCTCAGCCGCTGTGGCCCGATCCCTCAAGCGCGTTTCAATGTCTGAAAGCGTCTGGTGCCCGTAAAGGCCTGGTTCCCGCTGCCCCAGAAGATTGATGTTGGGGCCGTTGAGCAGCAGCAGACGCATCACCCGCAGGAACGCTGGCCCCTGATCGTATCGACCACCCCAGTCATGTGAGCTGGTAAGTTCATCCGGTGTGGTTCGGGTCGGTGCCCGAGTGGTTAATGGGGGCGGACTGTAAATCCGCTGGCTCTGCCTACGTTGGTTCAAATCCAACCCGGCCCATCCACCACATGCCCTTGTAGCTCAGCGGTAGAGCACTCCCTTGGTAAGGGAGAGGTCTCGAGTTCAAGTCTCGACAAGGGCTTCCATCCAACCGATGGCAGCGGCACCCAGTCATGGTTGATCTCGACACCCTCGCCTGCATGGACGGCCTGGTCTGGCTGCGTTCTGGACGGGAGGTTGCCCACCGACTGAATTTGGACCAGTCATCGGTGAGTCGCCGTCAGCAACGATGCGCCAGCAGCTTCGGCGTCACGCTTAAAAAGGAAGAGCAGGAATGGGTGATCCAAGGCGATCGGACCCTGCTCAAGATGGAGCGCAGGGTTCACCAAGCAGCGCGCCTCCAAGGGTTGCGACCGCTGCGTTTAGAAGCCAGCTACTGGACCCTGCCCCTGCTCTGTGATCCCGAGCCCAGCGGCTGGATCGCTGGGCTTTCCAACCTGGTAGGAGTTGAGCCGAATCTGACCTTGCTCCGTGAGCGGATCTGTGATGCCTGGATCTGCGGGCTGCCCGAGCAACCGGATCCCGAGGATCCCGATCTCTGCATCCTTCCGCTCTGCACAATGCCGCTCCAGCTGCTGGTGCGCGCCGATCACCCCCTGGTGAACAGACCATCCCTCAGCATTGAAGATCTGCAAGCCTTTCCGAGCCTCGCCTTACCCAATGGCGTCTATCCCACCACTGAGAAGCAGCTCAGAGCCATCGGGCTGTGGAACAGCCCAGTGCGGATGACGCGCTATCGCAAGGAACTCTGGGAAGGCCGCAGCGTTACAGACGTGACGATCGGCTACGGCCATTGCCTCAGCCAGGCGGCATGCAACGAGTCGCTGGTTTCCCTGCCTTTTGAACTGACCTTTGCATCGGGTGAGGTGTTGGTGGTGCAGCGTGAACAGCGCCAGCATCCGACGATCCAGGCCCTTGCCCATGACCTTCGCACCCGCCTGGAAGCCCTTCAGGAGCGCTATCCCGAGATCAGGCTGACCCCACTAGCTCGTGCGGATGTCTAAAAGCCAATCGCGATCGTCCAACCGCCCATGGGGCTGGCTGATCCTGGACAATCAGTGCATCCTGCTCGACTGACCCAGCTGGTGCCAGACCAGCGCAGATTGACAGTCAAGCCATTTCACTGTCGAGTCGTAGCGCCCGAGAATCAACCAGGGGTTAGACACGGCCCCCGCCTGCAGCTCCAAACCTTCAAGCGAACATCCCGTCTTGCGGCTTCGATTGACGAGCACGACAACCCCATCCGCCCCACCGATCAGAACATCCGTCCCCCGCGCCTGCCAACGCCAGGACATGGCCCGATTCGGGAGTCGCGAGCGCAAAGCCAACAGCTCTCGGATCGGCCCCCGCAGGTCCTCCAAATAGGGAGCCGTCCAGGGAAAGCCCTCCCGGCAGGCCGGTTCCGGCCCACCGGCCAACCCCGCCTCGGTGCCGTAGTAGAGGCATGGCGCACCGGGTTGCAGCACCAGCAGCAACAGGGCCAGCAACAACGCCGCCCGATCACCACACAGGGTATGGGCGGCCCTGGGCACGTCATGACTGTCGAGCAGGTTGAGCTGACTGGCATTCACCTGCGGCTCATACCAATCCGAAGTCTGGCGCCAAATCGCCAGCAGCTCCTCCGTCGCCAGTGGACGCAGGGGGTAAAGAGGGTTCTCAAATCCAACCTGCAGCTCTCCGGCCGCAGCCCAGCACAGGCTGCTCCAGCCCAGGCGGTAATTCATCACGCCATCAAACTGATCGCCTTGCAACCAGGGACGGGCGTCTCCCCAGATCTCTCCAACAATCCATGCGTCCGGATTGACGTCCTTCACCATGCGGCGGAAATCGACCCAGAACCCATGGGGAACCTCATCCGGCACATCCAGGCGCCAGCCATCGATACCGCGTTCAAGCCAATGCCGTGCCGCCGACAGCAGGTGGTCATGAACCGCTGGATTGGCGTGATTGAACTTGGGTAGCGCTGGATCGTTCCACCAGCAGCTGTAGCCGCAGGACTGCCCCTTATGGGGATAGGGGATCAAGGGCCACCGATGCACCGTGAACCAGTCCCGGTAAGGGGACAAAGGACCGTTCTCCAGCAGATGGTGAAAAGCCCAGAAGCCGCGGCCGCAGTGATTGAACACGCCATCGAGGATGAGGCGCATGCCCCGGCCATGCAGCGCTTCGATCAGGGCATCCAAAGCCGCATCCCCCCCCAGAAGGGGATCCACCTGGAAATAGTCGTAGGCGTGATAGCGGTGATTGGCCGCTGAGCTGAACACAGGGGTGAGATACAGACAGGTCACGCCCATGCTCTGCAGGTGATCCAGCCCCTCGATCACCCCATAAAGATCGCCGCCATGAAATCCCTGCAACTGGGGATCGCTTCCCCAGGGCTGCAAGGCGAGGCTGGATTGCGCCTTCACCCTTCCGCTGCGCCGGAATCGATCGGGAAAAATCTGATACACCACGGCTCCAGACACCCAAGCGGGTGTGCTCGCCGTTGAGACATCCCGAAGCATGGTCTTTGCAGCCGAGCATCACCACCGCTAGCACTTGAGAAACAGGAGTGCCATGGATAATCCACCCCTCCTGCTGGCACTGGATCAAGGCACCAGCAGTTCACGCGCCGTTCTTTTTGATGCGCAGGGGCAGGCGGTGGCCAGCGCCTCTGCGCCCCTGAACATTCACTACCCCGCTGATGGCTGGGTCGAACAGGCGCCCATGGAGATCTGGGCCAGTCAGCGCCAGGCCATGGCGCGTCTGGAGCAGACGATCAGCGCAGAGCAACGCCAGGCGGTGGTGGCCTGCGGCATCACCAATCAGCGCGAGACCACCGTCCTTTGGCGCCGCAGCGATGGCTCTCCCTGCGGACCAGCCCTGGTCTGGCAGGACGGCCGCACAGCCGATGTCTGCGCAGCCTGGAAAAAGGCCGGTATGGAACGGGACTGGAGGACCCGCACTGGCCTGATGCTCGACCCCTATTTCAGCGCCAGCAAGATCCACTGGCTGCTCCAGCACCACGACGCCGCCTCCAGCGCGGCAGCCCAGGGAGACCTCTGCTTCGGGACGGTGGAGAGCTGGCTGCTGTGGCACCTGAGCGGATCAAAGAGCCACTGCTCCGACATGAGCAATGCCAGTCGCACCCTGCTCATGGATCTGGAACAGCGCCAATGGGTGCCGGCGTTTTGTGATCACATTGGACTCCCCACCAGCGCCCTACCCGATCTGGTGCCCTGCCGCGGTGACTTCGGAGCGATCGCCAGCGACTGCCCCTTCGCCGGAGTGCCGATCTGTGCACTCCTTGGCGACCAGCAGGCTGCAACCCTCGGACAACTCTGCCTGGAACCAGGAGAAGCCAAATGCACCTATGGAACCGGTGCCTTCCTGGTGATCAACACCGGGACCGAGATCAAGCGCAGTGACGCGGGGCTGCTGAGCACCCTCGGCTGGACCGATGACCAGGGCACTCCCACCTACTGCCTGGAGGGCAGCCTTTTCAATGCCGGCACCGTCGTGCAGTGGCTCCGCGATGGTTTGGAGATCATTTCCACAGCTGATGAGGTGAACCGTCTCGCCCTCAGTGTTGAAAACGCCGCGGGGGTGATGCTCGTACCGGCCTTCACAGGCTGGGGCACACCCCATTGGGATCCCCAGGCACGCGGGCTGCTGATTGGGCTCACCCGCGACAGCCGACGGGGGCACATCGCCCGTGCCGCGCTCGAGGGAATCGCCCTCTCCGTGGCGGGGTTGGTTCGACTGGCCGAGGACGCCATCGGCCATGGGCTGGGAGAACTGGCCGTCGATGGCGGTGCAGCCGCCTCGGATCCCCTTCTCCAGGCCCAGGCCGACAGCACAGGGCTGCAGGTGCGACGCCCCTCACAGCTGGAAAGCACCGCAAGGGGCGTCGCCTTGCTCGCAGGCCTTCAGTGCGACGTCGTTCCCGACCTTCAGGTCCTTCTTCCCCAGCGTCAGCAGAACACCCAACTGTTCATGCCTCGCCTTGATCTTGATCAGCGACAGACTTGGTTGCGACGGTGGGATGACGCCGTTTCACGGAGCCTCCACTGGCATGAATGACACGTGCTTCGATCTACTGGTAATCGGCGGAGGCGCCAGCGGTGCCTGCGTTGCCTACGAGGGCGTGCGCCGCGGCCTGCGTGTGGCCTTGCTGGAGAGCCATGACCTGGGAGGAGGCACCAGTTGCCGCAGCACCAAGCTGCTGCACGGCGGGGTTCGTTACCTCGAGCTTGCGTTCAAAACCGCCGACACGGCGCAGCTGCGGTTGGTCAGGGAAGCCTTGCTGGAGCGGGGACACTGGCTCCAGCAAGCTCCGTTTCTGGCCAAACGCCTCGAACTGGCCCTGCCCACAGGCGGAGTGATTGGCCAGGCCTACTACCGCCTCGGGCTGGGCCTATACGACGCACTCTCAGGCCGCTCAGGCATTGGCAGCAGTCGCCTGCTTTCAAGCCAACAGCTACGCCACGCCCTTCCCGCCCTTCGAGACGACATCACCCGGGGTGTGGCCTACAGCGATGGGCAGTTTGATGACGCGCGCCTCAACCTCCTGATGGCACTCACCGCGGAACAAGCAGGCGCGGTCGTGCGCACCCGCACGCGGGTCGTGGCCCTGGAAACCGACAGCCGCGGCAGGCTCTGCGGAGCGATCAGCGAAAGCGAGGGCGGTCAGACAGAGCATTGGCAGGCAAGGGTTGTGGTGAATGCCACTGGGATCCACTCCGACACGATCCGGAGGATGGCGGATCCCTCCTGCGAGGAGAGGATGCTCACCAGCCGGGGCATTCACCTCGTGCTCAAGCAAACCCTTTGCCCGGAGGGAATTGGCCTGCTGCTGCCGTCCACCGATGACGGGCGGGTGCTGTTCATGCTTCCGTTCTTCGGGCGAACCCTGGTGGGCACCACCGACACCCCCTGCCCCCAGGAGCAGGCCTCCTCTCCATCAGAAGGCGAAGTGAGTTACTTGCTGGATTACGTGCAGCACTGGTTTCCTGCCCTCAACAACATCGACGTGGGCAGCTGCTGGGCCGGGGGACGCCCTCTACTGAAGCCGGCAGGTGCCGATGTGAACAGCAGCCGGGTTGTGCGCGAACACGAGGTGGAAACCCTGGCCTGTGGACTGGTGAGTGTGATGGGAGGCAAGTGGACCACTTGCCGGCCCATGGCCATCGACACCCTCCAAGCGGTAGAGCAGCAGCTCGGGCACACCCTCAAAGCGCCTGGAATGTTGCCTTTGATCGGCAGCGCCCCAGATCCCCTGCAAACGCCTGCTCTGCTCCAGAGCCAGGCAACCTCTCTTGAATCACTGTTGCCGGACACGCCTCAGCGCCCGCAGCAGATCGCCCATCTCCTGGGCAACCATGGGCTTGCAGCACAACAGTGGGTCTCGAGCTGGTCGGACGACGACCGACAACCGCTCAGTGATGTGATTCCTGTCTGCCGCGGCGAGCTGCGGCATGCGATCACCCATGAGCATGCGCGAGGGGTCACTGATGTGCTCTGCCGCCGCACACGCCTGGCCATGGTGGACCAGCAGGATGCCGAGCGACTGCGCCCGGAGGTGAGCGAACTCCTGGCTCAGGCTGGCCACAGCAGTGCTGATGCTGAGGGCCGCCTGGATCTGTCCCGCTGAGCGCGGGCCCCTCGCGCCCTTCAGCTTTCTTGCAACGCGTCGTTCTGCTCTTCAACCTCGCCCAGCAACCACCAGTTGAAGCCGTGGGCCGGCAGATACACAAACCAATCTGCGGAGGCAGCGGGATACTCACACCCCCACATCACCTCACGGGTCCGCTCTCCCTCCCAGCGGCTGAGATCGAGTTGTAAGGAAGATCCTGCCGCAGAGAGATTGGCCGCAACAAGCACCGTCATCCTTCCATCACAGCGCACGTAGCTGATCACGCTGGGATGAGCGCTGGGGAGCAGCTCGAAATCGCCATGGCGCAACGCCGGCAACAACCGACGGCAGGTGAGCATGCGCCGGTGCCAGTTGAGCAGTGAACCAGGGAGTTGTTTCTGCACCTCCACATTCACCACCCGGTAGTCGTACCCAGGCGCTGTGATCGGTGGCAACACGAGCAGGGGGTCAGGGGCCGACGAGAAACCTCCATTCCGGGCTGGTGTCCAGGCCATGGGCGTGCGGTTGGGATCCCTGTCTCTCAAGCCGGGCCAGTCCCCCATCCCGAGCTCATCGCCGTAATAGAGGCAGGGCATCCCCGGCAGGCTGTAGAGCAGTCCGTGCAACACACGGTTCGAACCGGGGTCTCCGTTGAGCAAAGGCGCGAGGCGGCGATTGATCCCCCAGTTGAGCCAGTGGCCCTGGCCCTGATGAAGCCCGGCACGAATGATCTGGATCACCTCCTCGGGAATCAGATGACCATCTCCAAGCCAGAGCTCGTCGTGGTTGCGCAGGGGTAAGGCCCAGCGGCAGCCACACACGGCGTCCTGGGCATCCTGAAGACACTGACGCAGATGCTCTGTGGACCCGCTGGCAATGGCTGCGAATAAATGGGCCGTGAGAACGAAATTGAACGCACCATGCAGTTCATCGTCCGCGAGGTAAGGCGCAGCCTCCTGCACGGGTTGGATCGCCTCAGCCAGCAGCAGAACATCGCGGCCATGGGAATCCACCCGCTCACGCAACCGCTTCAGAAAGGCATGCGTTTCCGGCAAGCCCTCACAGCGTGAATTCTCCTCTTCACACAGAAAGGGCACCGCATCCAAGCGGAAACCATCAACACCGCGCTCAATCCAGAAGTCCACCACCTCGAGCATCTCGTCCTGCACCAGGGGATTGGCGTAGTTGAGGTCGGGCTGATGACGCAGGAAACGGTGGAGGTAGTACTGCCCTGCCACCTCATCCCATTCCCAGTTAGAGGATTCGAAATGGCGGAACAGCACGGGTGCATCTGCGTAGCGATGAGGGTCGTCGCTCCAGACGTACACCTCCCGTTCAGGCGTTCCCTGCGCGGCCCAGCGAGCCCTCTGAAACCAGGGGTGAAGCGTGCTGGTGTGATTCAGCACCAGATCCATCACCACCTTCAACCCATGCCCATGGGCTGCAGTGAGAAAACGATGAAAGGCCGCCAGATCACCCAGATCTGGATGGATCGCCTTGAAATCAGTGATGTCATACCCACCGTCCTGGAGAGGAGATGGATAAACCGGAGTGAGCCAGATTGCTTCCACCCCAAGCCAGCGCAGATAGGGCAACCGATTCGCCAGCCCCTGCAGATCTCCCACGCCATCGCCGTTGCCATCGGCATAGCTGCGCACGATCAGTTGATAGATCACTGCGCCGTTCCACCACGGCTGCTGCTTCGGCATCCGGCTGATGCTTTCTCACTCCGTAGTAATGACGACAGAGGCTTCCGTCATCCCCTTCGCAATGGATGCAAGGGAAGACCTGCAAACATGCAACGGTCGCAGGGAAGCGTGATGGTTCAGTTCGCCGGGACCAATCCCTTCTCAGCAAGGGATCTTGAAGAGTTACGCGCCCCTGTGGTGGAAGGGACAACCCGCACGGAAGCCTGGAGACGGCTTCAGCTGGATCGCCTCCATGCCCTGGTCTGCGACCACGAGCAGGAGGTGTTAGAGGCGCTCCATCAAGATCTGGCCAAACCTCCCCTCGAGGGGATGGCCGAGGTGGTGTCCCTGCTGCAGGAATTGAAGCTGGCCCGGCGGAACCTGCGCCGATGGATGCGCCCTCAATCGGTCCGGGTCCCGCTCGTGCAACAGCCCGGACGCGCCCAGCTGATCCGCGAACCGCTTGGCTGCGTGCTTCTGATCGGCCCCTGGAATCTGCCCTTCAGTCTCACGTTCTGGCCTTTGGTCAGCGCATTGGCCGCAGGGAATACAGCCGTGATCAAGCCGTCCGAGCAGGCACAGGCAACCGCAGAACTGATTGAACAACTGGTGCCTCTCCACTTTCCAAGCGATGTGGTCCGGGTCGTGAACGGGGATGCCCGGGTGGCAGCGGATCTGGTCAGGCTCCGGTTTGACCACATCTTTTTCACCGGAGGGGGGCGGATTGGCGCCAAAGTGCTTGAAGGAGCGGCGGCCAATCTCACGCCCGTGACCCTGGAACTGGGGGGCAAGAACCCTGCGGTGGTGATCCAAGGAGCCGATCTGGAGGTCACAGCACGGCGACTGATCTGGGGGAAGGGATTCAATGCCGGACAAGCCTGTGTGGCTCCCGATCACCTCCTGGTGGAACAAAGCCTGAGAGACCCACTTCTTCAGGCCATGGCCGATCAGCGGCGGGCGCTCTATGGCGCGAATCCACTGGAATCAGAGCACTTGGCGTCACTGATTTCAGAGCGTCACTACGGACGCTTGGCGGGCTTGCTCAAAACTGCACAGGCCGAAGGACGCGTCCTACTTGGAGGGGAATGCGATGAAACCCGCCGCAGGATTGCTCCAACGCTGATCAGCATCGATGACGACACCGACCCGCTGATGGCCGATGAACTCTTCGGTCCTCTTTTGCCGATGATTGAAATTCCTGATGTCAACCATGCCATCACCCGCATGCAAGGTCAGAACAAACCTCTCGCCATTTACCTGTTCGGAGGTGATCAGGGCGAGCAACAACGCCTGCTGCGCTCCACGAGCTCTGGAACCGTCTGTTTTAACGATGTCATCCTCCAGGCTGGGGTTCCAGGCCTGGCCTTCGGAGGCGTAGGGGCCAGTGGCATGGGATCCCATCACGGCGAGGCCGGATTCCGCACGTTTTCGCATGAACGATCGGTGCTGAAACGGCCGTTCTGGCTCGATTTACCGCAGCGATATCCCCCCTACATACTGAAGCCAGAAACATTCCGTCGCCTTTTGAGCTGATTTTCCCTGACGAGCCGATGAAGCAGGGCTGGCGTCCCGCGGAAGGCACCTTATGGTTCGCCCAGCAGTCGGAGATGTATGCGCCGCACCCTGTTAGCACTCCTCGCCCTCATCGCCCTGTCACCCCTTCCATCGGGCGCAGCGAACGTGACGGTGAGAGCTGGTGACACCCTCTCCGATATCGCTGCTCGCTACGGGGTGTCCGTCGGCAGCTTGATGCGTGTGAACGGACTTCGCGACTCCAACCACGTGGAAGCGGGTCAGACCCTGCGTCTTCCAAGCGGTGCAGCCGCAGGCGTCACAGCTGGAAAAGGCCGGCATACGGTGCGATCCGGAGACACGCTTGGTGCGATCGCGCTTCAGTACCGCGTGAGTGAGCGCCAGCTAATGGCACTAAACGGCCTCGCCAGTGCCGATCATGTGGAACAAGGCCAGACACTGAAACTTCCCAGCAACGCAGTACTACCGAAACCGAAAACAGCTGCCAAACCCAAGCTCAAACCTGTACCGGTGAAGGCTAATCCCAATGCCACAAGCCACACCGTGGCCCGCGGCCAGACCCTGACGCAGATCGCCAAGGCCTACGAAATCCCTGTGGCTTCCTTGGTGAGCGTCAATTCCATTGCTGATCCCAACCAGGTGACCGTGGGCACCAAGCTGATGCTTCGAGCCAGTGAAACTCAACCCCATACGGCAGCAGTTCCTGAGACGAAAGCGCAACCAAGGCCTCAGCCCCAACCAACAGCCAAGGCCAAGCCGGTCATCACTGCGAAGGCCAACACAACAAAAACAGAACCTGCCATCCAACCGAACAAAGCGGAGTGGAAGACCTACGGCCCCCTTCAGGTGGACTGGGGAAACTGGCAGTTAATGGGAGGCAGCGAGGTCGCACCCACGTTGAACAGCGATGGACAGTCCCTTTATGTGGCGGTGAACTGCTCTGCTGGAAAGATCAACGTAACGGGCGCCAATGGCAGCTGGAAGACGTGGATCGCACCCCAGTCAGCCTTCGAACGCGACCTCTTGAAAGACCGCTGCAAGTCCTCGAAGGGCTGATCTAAGGATCAGGCTGCGTAGTGAAGCGGCCATGGACGATGCATGAAGCGTCGTCCGCTTTCCCTGATGTAGAGGCGCTGGCTTCCATCATCACTCTCCTGAATCAGCTCTTCCTGAACCAGACGTCGGGCGAGCCAACCCCAGTGGGCTGATTGCCCCTCTTCACTATTCAAGGCATCACTCAAACGTCTGGCATCCGTTCCGCGTTCCTCAGCGAGCTTTTCCAACAGGATCTGCGCTTCATCCGACCAGTTTTCCCGGCGACACTCCATCTGGCAGCGATCGCAGCGACCGCACGGAGGCACCAACTCACCAACCGAGAGCAGCAGTGCTTGCTCGCGGCATCCCTCCCCCTCAGCCACAGCCTCCATGCGGCGCAACTGTCGCTGGGCCAGTGCAACCCGATGGGCTTCATCTGCAGAGTCTTGAGCCTGCGACCGGCGCAGGGTGGCTTGCATCGCCCAGCCGAGGCTCGTGCGATCAGCAGGGGAGAAGAGAACCAAGCAGTTGGCTGGCAATCCATCACGACCGGCGCGACCCGATTCCTGGAGATACCCCTCCGGGGTGCTCGGTAGATCGAGGTGAAGGACCAACCCCACATCAGCGCGATCCACTCCCATGCCGAAGGCGACCGTGGCCACAAGCACAGGATCGTTGCTGCCCAGAAAATGCTCAAGAGCCCGCAGTCGCACGTCCGGTTCAAGACCAGCGTGGTAAGCGATGGCCTCGATACCGGTTGAGCGCAGCCTCTCGGTCCAGTGCTCCACGGAGCGACGCGTCCGGGCGTAGATCAGGGAAGCGCCCCTGGCTTTTTGGATAGCCGCAACCACCTCCTGGAGAGGATCTTTCACACGCCTGCGCATGGCGTAGTGCAGATTGCGTCGACGAGCTGATCCCACCTGAATCAGCGGCCGGCGAAGATGCAACAAGCGAAGGATGTCGGCGCGAACGCGAGGGGCTGCTGTGGCGCTGAGCGCCACCATCGGCACGCCTGGGCAGAGATCCCTCAGCTGCCCGAGGCGTCGGTAATCCGGACGGAAGTCATGCCCCCAGGCGCTGATGCAATGGGCTTCATCCACAGCCAGCGCAACCAGCTGACCAGACGCCGCCTGTTCCTGCAGCAGAGAGCGGGTCGCTTCCCCCTGTAGCCGCTCCGGAGCCAGGTAAAGAAGTCTGAGGGTTCCTGCATCGATCTGCTCGAGGATGCGGCGACGCTGCCCGGGCTCAATTCCGCCATGCAAACAGGCCGCCTCAATCCCTCGGCGGCGAAGTTGAAGCACTTGATCCTCCATCAGGGCCACTAGCGGAGAGATCACCACCACCAAGCCTGCGCGCACAAGGGCCGGCAGTTGATAGCAGAGAGACTTACCACCGCCGGTTGGGAGCACCGCCAGGCAATCCTTGCCGGCAAGAAGGCTCTCCACGACAGGACGCTGGCCCGATCGGAAGGATGACCATCCGTAATAACGCTGCAGCGTCGTCTGAAGCAAATCCACGACACACCACAGGTGGTGTGCCCACCATAACGAGCGCCAGATCTAGAGAACAGGTGGGTCCAGTTGATCTGGTGATTCCTCGACCAGTTGCAGGCGAACTCGCTTTCCACCAGCCAGTTCCCCCAGGGACACGCGCATGGTGGCTCCACTGAGACTCTGCAGAGCTGAGAGCACATCCCTCAAATAGGGCGTGCTGCTTCCGCTCTCCACCCAGAGTCGCTCCTGAAGACCACCGAGTCGCCGCCAAGAGGTATGCAGCTTGAGCACGGCGGATTCCAGGGCATGGGCCTGACCGACGGCATCCGCAAGGAGTCCAAGCGCATCAAGCCTCTGGGCCTCCTGCATGGCCTTCTCAAGATCCAGTTCACCCTGTTGAAAAGCACGCACGGCCTCTCCCGATTCAGTGGCCTTGGTGATCCATCGCGCCGTATGGGTGACATCTTTGATGCGATCAAGCTCTGGCTCGTCGCGAAGCACCTTGCGCAGATCCTCTTGCTGGGGCTCGGGAAGTTTGGAGAGTTCCCTCACCAGAGGCGCCACAGCCTTCGGAGGAAGAAGGTTCTGCTGGGTCCTTTCACGGATCTCCTCTGGCAGCAGGGGGCTCGTCGCTGCAGTGAACTCATCAGCCAACCGTCGCACCTGCTTCCGGGTGATCTCCTGTCCTTCATTGGCTGCCTCCGAGATCATCAGCTGCACCTCCGGTTCAGCCAGAGAGGTCTCCATGAAGGCTCTCTTCGAAAACTGATTGACGCTTGTTGGCTCTAAAACGCCGTCTCCAAGCATCTGTTCGGCCGATTCCGCCAGTTGGATCAGGCCGTAAGCCCGTGTCTTGCTGATCTCTTGCTCTCTAAGCCACTGCAGAAAACCGGCACCACGCCCCTCACCTCCGCGCTTCTCGCGATCACGGACAGCCTTGAGAATCCGCCCACGCCAGATCTCGGTCTGAAGGTCGAACTTGTCACAGATCGTCCATGCCTCCTCCAGCCTGGCCAGAAACTCCATGGTGCTGATGTCGTCCTGCTCCGGATCGGGCAGATCGAGCTCCAACATTGGAGATTCAGGGGACGAGGGCAACACGAACCGGATCACAGCAGAGGTTGGATGCTGCCACGGCATCCGACACAACAGGCCTAACCGTGGGACGACATTGTGTGACGCTCAGTTCCCGGGGTGCCAGCCGCGAGATACGCTCCTCTTGCATCCCAGTTTCAGCGCAGCGATGGCGATCTCCCGCGGTGACATGGTGCGCATCAAGCGCCCTGAGTCCTACTGGTACAACGAAGTCGGCAAGGTGGCCTCCATCGACACTTCTGGCATCCGCTATCCGGTGGTAGTGCGATTTGAGCAGGTGAACTACAACGGCATCTCAGGTTCCGAGGGCGGCATCAACACGAACAACTTTGCCGAGTCGGAACTCGAACCGGCCTGAGTCCGTTGCCGGAACTTCCGGAAGTAGAGACGGTTCGCCGGGGCCTGGCGAGCCGTCTTCAGTCGTTTGTCATTCACGACGTTGAAGTCCTCCGTGATCGGGCAGTCGCGAGTCCGGGAGGTCCCCAAGCTTTGCGCCTTGGATTACAAGGGCAGAAAGTAGGTGAGTGGAGCCGTCGAGGTAAATACCTCATGGCGCAACTGCACGAGCCGGTGACAGGAACCGACAATGGCGTTTGGGGCGTTCATCTACGCATGACAGGCCAGTTCCAATGGCATCCAACACAATCGGATCCCTGCCGTCATACGCGTGTTCGCCTCTGGAATCGCCAGGGCCATGAACTGCGCTTTGTGGACATGCGCAGCTTCGGAGAGATGTGGTTTGTGCCCCAAAATGTTCCCGTCGACTCTGTTATCACGGGCCTGCAACGACTTGGACCGGAACCCTTCAGCGATAGCTTCAATGCAGCGTACCTGCAACAAAAACTGAAAGGATCGACCCGTTCGATCAAGGCCGCCCTTCTGGATCAAGCCATCGTTGCTGGGGCAGGCAATATCTATGCCGACGAAAGCCTCTTTGCATCAGGTATCTCTCCGCAGCGCAAGGCTGGTGAACTCAACCTCTCTGAACTCGAGCGGCTATGCACGAGCCTTGTGCACGTTCTCGAGATCAGCATTGGAGCCGGAGGCACCACCTTCAGCGATTTTCGGGACCTCGAGGGGGTGAATGGCAACTATGGAGGCCAAGCATCGGTCTATCGACGAACAGGTCAGCCATGCCTGGTCTGTGGCAAACCAATCGAACGCAAACGGCTGGGGGGACGCAGCACCCATTGGTGCTCTGTCTGCCAGAGTTAAACCATGCGAAAGGACGATCACAAACAGCAATTAATCAAAACCATTCACAACTTGCACAACCGTGGGTGGTGTGACGGCACCGGCGGCAATTTCAGTGTTGTCTGTGAGCAGGATCCGTTGAGACTCTTAATGGCACCCAGCGGTGTGGACAAGGGATCCGTAGAAGCAACCGATCTGATTGAAGTCAATGACCACGGAGAGGTTGTCCATGGCGAAGGGAGAGCCAGTGCAGAAACATTGATGCATCTGCAAATCATCAAACAATGCTCAGCAGGGGCAGTTCTGCACACCCATTCATGCAATGGAACGCTTCTTTCCAGATTGCATCAGGCATCAGGTCACCTGAAACTGGAAGGCTGGGAAATGCTCAAAGGGCTGGCTGGCATCAGCACCCATGACACATCAGTTGAGCTGCCAATAATCGAGAACGATCAGAACTTAAAACGCCTTAGCGAACAAGCAAGCCAATATATAGAGGATGCACCCTCAGGCCTACTGGTCGCAGGACATGGCATGTATGCATGGGGTGATGATCTTTTTCAGGCCCAACGGCATACTGAAATCATTGAATTCCTACTCGAAATTTCGTGGAGACAAACACTACTCAACAAGACTCTGTGATTAAGGCCATTGTTCTTGATATCGAAGGGACGACATGCCCTGTCACCTTCGTATCGCAGACGCTGTTTCCCTTTGCCCGACGGCAACTTTCACAGACGATCTGCACACCAAACCGCAAACCCGGTGTGTCGGCTGCGATGCAAGAAGCCATCAGCGAATGGAAGCAAGACACCGATCCCACAAGCCAAGCACTCTTGCTTCAGGCAACCGATCAGAACACACCAACCCCCGAGGAAATTTCTCAGTACCTCGACCATCTCATTCAATGCGATCGAAAATCGACAGCCTTAAAAGAGCTGCAGGGAATCATTTGGGAGCAAGGCTATACCTCAGGCGAACTGCAATCCCCTTTATACGCTGATGTGATCCCAACACTCAATGCATGGAAACAGCAAGAGATAATGCTTGCTGTTTACTCATCAGGAAGCGTTAAAGCACAACAATTACTGTATTCCTATACAACCGGTGGAGACATCACTGATCAGTTCAGCCAATGGTTCGACACCCGAACAGGCCCAAAGCTCAATGCGGATAGCTACAGAGCAATCAGCCAAACCATTGAAATTAGGCCAGCATCAATTCTTTTTGTCAGTGATCATCCTGGAGAATGCGACGCAGCATTGGCTTCAGGAATGGAGACCCGATTCTGCCTCCGCGTAGGCAATCCATTCCGCGACGGCGGGGTGCACAGAGTGATCCACAATCTGAGCGAAATCAATCTCTGATCTTTCTCTGATCCTTGTGCCGAAAGAAGCCACAAAAAAAGCCACCCGCATGGGTGGCTTTCTTCGTTTGGAATGTTTTACCTGGCATCGAGCTATTTTCTCAGGGGGCTACCCCCCAAATATCGTCGCCGCTGCTGCGTTTCACAACCGAGTTCGAGATGGATCGGAGTGGTTCCACAGCGCCATGGACACCAGGATAGTTTCATTCCCAAGGATTGAACCCTGAGAACTGCATAGGTCATTACACAAAGCTCTCGCTTCACATAACGTGTCTGTCTGAATAAAACTTGCCTCAGACAAGAGCCAAATTAATGGTCAAGCCCTCGGTCTATTAGTACTCCTCCGCTGCATCCATTACTGGACTTCGACGTAGAGCCTATCAACGGGTGTTCTTCCCGTGACCTTACTGGGTTACCCCATGGGAATACTCATCTTGAGGTGGGCTTCCCACTTAGATGCTTTCAGCGGTTATCCACTCCGCACATGGCTACCCAGCGTTTACCGTTGGCACGATAACTGGTACACCAGAGGTGCGTTCCTCCCGGTCCTCTCGTACTAGGGAGAAATCCTCTCAATATTCCTACGCATACACCGGATATGGACCGAACTGTCTCACGACGTTCTGAACCCAGCTCGCGTACCGCTTTAATGGGCGAACAGCCCAACCCTTGGGACCGACTTCAGCCCCAGGTTGCGATGAGCCGACATCGAGGTGCCAAACCTCCCCGTCGATGTGAACTCTTGGGGGAGATCAGCCTGTTATCCCTAGAGTAACTTTTATCCGTTGAGCGACGGCCCTTCCACTCAGAACCGTCGGATCACTAAAGCCGACTTTCGTCCCTGTTCGACTTGTAGGTCTCACAGTCAAGCTTCCTTCTGCTTTTGCACTCGTCGGCTGATTTCCAACCAGCCTGAGGAAACCTTTGCGCGCCTCCGTTACCTTTTAGGAGGCGACCGCCCCAGTCAAACTGCCCACCTGATACTGTCCGCTCCCCGGATAACGGGTGAACGTTAGAACCCTAGCTCTGAAAGAGTGGTATCTCACCATTGACTCACCAGCACCCGCAAGCACTGGTTCAACGTCTCCCACCTATCCTGCGCATTCAGAGCCCGGGCACAATACCAAGCTACAGTAAAGCTTCATAGGGTCTTTCTGTCCGGGTGTATGTAGTCCGCATCTTCACAGACAATTCTATTTCGCCGAGCCTCTCTCCGAGACAGCGCCCTGATCGTTACGCCTTTCGTGCGGGTCGGAACTTACCCGACAAGGAATTTCGCTACCTTAGGACCGTTATAGTTACGGCCGCCGTTCACCGGGGCTTCAGTCGCCAGCTTCGCTTACGCTGACCGGCTTCCTTAACCTTCCGGCACTGGGCAGGCGTCAGCCCCCATACATCGTCTTGCGACTTAGCGGAGACCTGTGTTTTTGGTAAACAGTCGCCAGGGCCTCTTCACTGCGACCACCTTGCGGTGGCACCCCTTCTCCCGAAGTTACGGGGCCATTTTGCCGAGTTCCTTAGAGAGAGTTACCTCGCGCACCTCGGTATTCTCTACCACCCCACCTGTGTCGGTTTCGGGTACTGGCAGTTATGCCTTAACGGGTATAGAGCTTTTCTTGGAAGCATGACATCACCAACTTCGCTGCCGTAGCAGCTCGTACTCACGCCTCAGCTCGGAACGTTTTCTCCGCTCCTCAACGCCTCGAACGCTTGAACCAGTAACCAACATCTGGCTTGGCTAGCCTTCTCCGTCCCTCTTCCCAAAACATAACCGGTACAGGAATGTTGACCTGTTATCCATCGACTACGCCTTTCGGCCTCGCCTTAGGTCCAGACTAACCCTCCGCGGACGAGCCTGCCGGAGGAACCCTTAGGGTTTCGGTGCATGGGATTCTCACCCATGTTTTCGCTACTCAAGCCGACATTCTCACTTCTATGCAGTCCACGCCCGCTCACGCTAACGCTTCGCCCCACATAGAACGCTCCCCTACCATAAATCCGCAGCTTCGGTACAACACTTAGCCCCGTTCATTTTCGGCGCAGGATCGCTCGACCAGTGAGCTATTACGCACTCCTTTGAGGATGGCTGCTTCTAGGCAAACCTCCTGGTTGTCTGGGCAATCCCACCTCCTTTATCACTTAGTGTTGATTTGGGGACCTTAGCTGGCGGTCTGGGCTGTTTCCCTCTCGACCATGGAGCTTATCCCCCACAGTCTGACTGCCTCGCTACACACAGGGTATTCAGAGTTCATCTCGATTTGGTACCGCTCTCGCAGCCCGCACCGAAATGGTGGCTTTACCCCCCTGCTGGAGCACGAGACGCTACGCCTCAACGTATTTCGGGGAGAACCAGCTAGCTCCGGGTTCGATTGGCATTTCACCCCTAACCACAGCTCATCCGCTGATTTTTCAACATCAGTCGGTTCGGACCTCCACTTGGTATCACCCAAGCTTCATCCTGGCCATGGTTAGATCACCCGGGTTCGGGTCTATAAACACTGACAAACGCCCTATTCAGACTCGCTTTCGCTATGGCTCCACCATTTCCGGTTTAACCCGCCAGTGCCTATAAGTCGCCGGCTCATTCTTCAACAGGCACACGGTCACCCTATGAGTAGGGCTCCCATTGCTTGTAAGCTCACGGTTTCATGTTCTATTTCACTCCCCTCCCGGGGTTCTTTTCACCTTTCCCTCGCGGTACTGTTTCGCTATCGGTCACACAGGAGTACTTAGCCTTACGAGGTGGTCCTCGCGGATTCACACGGAATTTCACGTGCTCCGTGCTACTCGGGATACAGCTAGGTCAGTTCAGTTTTCGTGTACGGGGCTTTCACCTTCTGTGGCGTGTCTTTCAAACACTTCCACTAACATTCCTGATCCACATTGCTGTCCCACAACCCCGACAGTCGAAACTGTCGGTTTAGGCTCTTCCCCGTTCGCTCGCCGCTACTTAGGGAGTCGTTTTTACTTTCCTTTCCTCCAGCTACTAAGATGTTTCAGTTCGCTGGGTTGGCTCGCGCCAGCCTATGGATTCAGCTGGCCGTTCTAGGGGTTGCCCCATTCGGAAATTCCCGGATCAAAGCGTGTTTCCAGCTCCCCGAGACTTATCGCAGGTAACCACGTCCTTCATCGCCTCTGTGTGCCAAGGTATCCGCCGTGAGCTCTTTGTAGCTTGACCATATAATCTCCAACACGCTTGCTGTCGTTGAAACAGATTTTCCCTGATTCATTGCTGAATCAAGAATCAAACTCTTGATTGCTCGACACAATCAAAAGAACGTGATGGAGTCTCGGCTCTTGCTCTATAGAATTCGCAATCACTCCTTTTAATCATCCTTTCGGATCATTATCTAGAGTCATCGCATCATCCATGAGATGCTTTATTCTTTCCAGACTTACCTATGCAGTTGTCAAGGTTCTGCTAGAACTTCAAATCAAACCATCAATTGCTTGATCATTTGACTTGAGCCCAGCATCTTATCAACCAAACACAACAAGCAAAACTCTCTTTGCTTTCATTTGGAATGACAGGAAGCTGGGGTCATCCAGCGGACACGTCTAAAATCACACTCCAATCGAACTCATACTCCAATTCCTTTTGGAGATGGGGATACAGTTCGGTCAGTGGAGGTTAGGAGACTCGAACTCCTGACATCCTGCTTGCAAAGCAGGCGCTCTACCAACTGAGCTAAACCCCCAACACCGAATGGGCCATCCTGGACTTGAACCAGGGACCTCACCCTTATCAGGGGTGCGCTCTAACCACCTGAGCTAATGGCCCAGGAGTCTCATCCCTTCAGGGGTGTGACCTAGACAAAGTTTAGGAACTAAAAATCTCCACCATCCTCACTTGCATCGCTGCAAACTTGATGGCTTCAAAGCTGAGGTACCGATCGACCTAAGGTGACAGGATTTCGGCCTAAGAATAAAAACACTCAGACATCAAAATCGTTGTTTGTCTCCCTGTTAGGAGGTGATCCAGCCGCACCTTCCGGTACGGCTACCTTGTTACGACTTCACCCCAGTCATCAGCCCCACCTTCGACGTCCTCCTCCACAAGGGTTGGAGTAACGGCTTCGGGCGTGGCCAACTTCCATGGTGTGACGGGCGGTGTGTACAAGGCCCGGGAACGTATTCACCGCAGTATGCTGACCTGCGATTACTAGCGATTCCTCCTTCACGTAGGCGAGTTGCAGCCTACGATCTGAACTGAGCCACGGTTTATGAGATTTGCTTGTCCTCGCGAACTTGCTGCTCTTTGTCCGTAGCATTGTAGTACGTGTGTAGCCCAGGATGTAAGGGGCATGATGACTTGACGTCATCCACACCTTCCTCCGGTTTATCACCGGCGGTCTCTCTAGAGTGCCCAACTAAATGCTGGCAACTAAAGACGTGGGTTGCGCTCGTTGCGGGACTTAACCCAACATCTCACGACACGAGCTGACGACAGCCATGCACCACCTGTCACTGCGTTCCCGAAGGCACCCTCTCGTTTCCAAGAGGTTCGCAGGATGTCAAACCCTGGTAAGGTTCTTCGCGTTGCATCGAATTAAACCACATACTCCACCGCTTGTGCGGGCCCCCGTCAATTCCTTTGAGTTTCACACTTGCGTGCGTACTCCCCAGGCGGAACACTTAACGCGTTGGCTACGACACCGAGGGGGTCGATTCCCCCGACACCTAGTGTTCATCGTTTACGGCCAGGACTACAGGGGTATCTAATCCCTTTCGCTCCCCTGGCTTTCGTCCATGAGCGTCAGTTATGGCCCAGCAGAGCGCCTTCGCCACTGGTGTTCTTCCCGATATCTACGCATTTCACCGCTACACCGGGAATTCCCTCTGCCCCTACCACACTCAAGCCCAACAGTTTCCACTGCCATGATGGAGTTAAGCTCCACGTTTTAACAGCAGACTTGAAGGGCCGCCTGCGGACGCTTTACGCCCAATAATTCCGGATAACGCTTGCCACTCCCGTATTACCGCGGCTGCTGGCACGGAATTAGCCGTGGCTTATTCCTCAAGTACCGTCAGATCTTCTTCCTTGAGAAAAGAGGTTTACAGCCCAGAGGCCTTCATCCCTCACGCGGCGTTGCTCCGTCAGGCTTTCGCCCATTGCGGAAAATTCCCCACTGCTGCCTCCCGTAGGAGTCTGGGCCGTGTCTCAGTCCCAGTGTGGCTGATCATCCTCTCAGACCAGCTACTGATCGATGCCTTGGTGAGCTCTTACCTCACCAACTAGCTAATCAGACGCGGGCTCATCCTCAGGCGAAATTCATTTCACCTCTCGGCATATGGGGTATTAGCGGCCGTTTCCAGCCGTTATCCCCCTCCTGAGGGCAGATTCCCACGCGTTACTCACCCGTCCGCCACTAACCCGAAGGTTCGTTCGACTTGCATGTGTTAAGCACGCCGCCAGCGTTCATCCTGAGCCAGGATCAAACTCTCCGTTGTAGATCAAGTCCTCTCGATAACTCGCGCTATCTCAACTTGATTTGCGTCACCCACTACTCAGACATACTGGTAATAGTTGAGGCCTCCTTCCGCTGACACAGAAAGGGTTCTTAAGAGTGCACATCTAGATTTCTCTATCTATGACTTTCCAGGATCTCAGATCCGGTTGTTGCTCCACATTGCGCACACCGACAACTCCAAAGCTCGTGAAAACTCTCAAGCTGTAAGCGCAATGCTTCTTTGCAACGAATAATTGTTGACGGGACCTCACACCTTCATCGCTCTTTCATTCATCACTCACTCCTCAACCTCGCAGTTGATTCATCAGTAACAAACGCAATGAAAGCGTCAGTTCCTAAACTTTTCAGTTGTCCAGGTTCTGCCATCGCACTCCCTTTCAAGAGCGGTTGGCGGTGCAGCCTCGCGGCCGCTTGTGAAACTTACAACACCGTGGGATCGCTCCCCTTTGGCCTTGTAAGCACTTCCAAACACTACAAGCTCTCGCTCTAAGCATCTAAAAGCTGCGCTTCGGGCCTCAGCCCCCGCGCAGTCCATAACCATAACACCTCCTCACCCCTTCAACGCAACAACACCTTTACAAAAGGCATCTCAAGACTTGCTTCCACTGGCGAGAACAGAAGTCATCACTAGGTTTCGGGGATCTCCGGAGGAGAACCATGGCCGGACGGTTCAGCCAACAGAACCAGAGGGTGCGCCCGAGTTCCAAAGAGGATCAGGTCGTTCTCAAAGCCCGCGAGCATTTCGAACGCACGCTGATTCCTGTGCGCGGGCAGCTCGCTGGAAGCGTCGCGGCCCTCGAGCACCCACGGCACGACGAAGCCCTCAACTATGGCGAAATCTTCCTGCGCGACAACGTGCCGGTGATGGTCTACCTGCTCACGCAGAAACGCTTCGACATCGTCAAGCAGTTCCTGAGTCTCTGCCTTGATCTACAAAGCACCACGTATCAAACCCGAGGGGTTTTCCCCACAAGCTTCGTCGAAGAGAACGGTCAACTGATCGCTGACTACGGACAGCGCTCCATTGGTCGCATCACATCTGTTGACGCCAGTCTTTGGTGGCCCGTGCTGTGCTGGATGTATGTGAAGTCCAGTGGTGACGAGGACTTCGCCTCCAGCCAAGCAGTTCAACGCGGGGTGCAACTGCTGCTCGACCTTGTACTGCACCCAACCTTTGAAGGCACACCGGTTCTGTTCGTGCCGGACTGTGCCTTCATGATTGACCGTCCGATGGACGTTTGGGGAGCTCCGCTTGAAGTGGAAGTTCTCCTTTATGGCTCACTGCGCTGCTGTGCCCAGCTCATGGAGCTGGGGCGAAAACATCAAAGCAGCCGACTGCTGGATCAACGGCTTGTTCTGACCCGGCAGTGGGTTCATGACCTGCGGCAGTTTCTGCTCAAGCACTACTGGGTCACAAGCAAAACCATGCAGGTGCTGAGGCGACGGCCTACGGAACAGTACGGAGACAACCAGCACCAAAACGAATTCAATGTTCAGCCTCAGGTGATCCCCGACTGGCTACAGGACTGGCTTGAAAACCGCGGTGGGTACCTGATCGGAAACATACGCACGGGCCGACCCGACTTCCGCTTCTACAGCCTGGGCAACTCACTGGGCTGTTTGTTCGGACTGCTCACGGCTCCGCAACAGCGCGCTCTGTTTCGACTGACGCTGCACAACCGTGATCACCTGATGGCCGAAATGCCGATGCGCATCTGCCATCCCCCGATGGAAAGCCTGGAATGGCAGAACAAAACCGGATCCGACCCCAAAAACTGGCCCTGGAGCTACCACAACGGTGGGCACTGGCCCAGCCTTCTCTGGTTTTTCGGCAGTTCCATCCTGCTACATGAGCGCCGCCACCCCCATGCTGATGTGTTGCTCATGGGGCAGATGAAAGCATTGCTCGAAGAGTGCTACTGGAGTCATCTCAACCAGTTGCCCCGGCAACAATGGGCTGAATACTTCGATGGTCCAACGGGCACCTGGGTCGGACAGCAATCAAGGACCTATCAGACCTGGACCATCGTTGGCTTTCTCCTCCTCCATCATTTTTTACGGGTTAATCCCGATGATGTTCTCTTGCTCGACCTCGATGAGGGAGCTGTTCCGGATCCGGACTCGCACGAGAGTCATACGAGCCACAACCCATAAACCGCCAGACAAGCCAAGCCCAGTGGGAGCCCAATCAGCGTGAATTCAATGATTGAGAACGCCTTACTGCCCCGTTGCTCAGCCGACTGAAGAATAATGATGTTGCTGGCTGCGCCAAACACGGACAACGTCCCCGCGGCGGTACTACCAGCCGCCAGTGCCAAAAGCTGGGAAGGGCTCTCGGGCCCTTGATTCAAGAGCGGAAGATAAAGCTCAACCAGAGGAACGTTGGAAATCAATTGGCTGACCACGCTGCTGATCAGAACAATCTGTGGAATGCCGCGCACATCAACGTGTGTGCGCTCAAGCAGGGACTGAAACACCCCGGAGTTCCAGACTGCCTGAGTCAGCACAAACAATCCCACAAAAAAGAGGAGCGTGCTCCAGTCCATGCGTTGGAGCGTGCTCAGTCGTCGTCGACTAAACAGAAGCACTGGCGCACCGGCAATAAGTCCGATCACCGCGAAGGGCAAATCAAACAGACCACCAGCGCGAATCAAAACCAGCTTGAGGCCGATGCCCAACAGCAGAAGCACCAATCCAGCCCAACAGAGGCGTGAAAGAGCGCGATCCACAGGCCCACTGGTGACAGGGATCACCCGATGATTGGCTAACAGGCGCCCAAAGCGGATCCACAGCACGAGGAGCACCAAACCCAGGCACAAAAGGGTTGGCCAAAACAATCCACCAAGAAACGTCTCAAAGGGTCGATTCAAATCACCCTGGGTGGCGATGAGCAGATTCTGGGGATTGCCGATCGGACTCATCACACTGCCGATCGATAGGGCGTAAGCAAACGCCAACAGGAACGGTTGGCTCGGCAATTGGTTGTGTGTGGTGAGTGCAAGCAACAAGGGGACACCAAGAATCGCCGCCGTGTCGTTTGTTAACAGCGAGGCGCTCAAACCACCGACCACCACCACCAACACGAGCAAAACTGAAGCCGTCTGGGCACGCCCCCAAACAAAGGTCCCCAGCTGCGCAAGCGTGCCGCTGTCTTCAAGTGCCTGAGAGAGAACAAAAACACCGAAGAGATAGAGGATCACATCCAGATTGATCGCTTTGAAAGCATTGAACAGACTGATCTCGCCACTCACGATCACCAGCACGGCACCCAGTGCCATCAACACTGAAATCGATGGGAGACCTGGGATGAACCCACGCAGGATGATCGCCAAGAAGACCAAGATCAAGATGACAAGCGCTAAACCAGGCATCTGAATCAACCGATAAAACCCAGACTGTGATGGCACTCACAAAAAAGCCCGGTCTTCGACCGGGCTTTGAAGCAGACTCAAACGTTCAAATAATCAGAACAGTCCGAGGGTGAGGGATTTGTCGATCGGCATAGCAGCACCAATGCCTAGATAGATCGTGGTGAAAGTTCCAAATAAGAACACAGCCATGGCCACAGGACGGCGGAAGGGGTTCTGAAACTTATTGAAGCTCTCGATGAAAGGAACGAGCATCAACCCTAAAGGAACCAAAGTTTGCAGAGCGATTCCAAGCAGCTTGTTGGGAACCACACGCAGGATCTGGAAGACCGGATACAGGTACCACTCAGGAAGAATTTCCAGAGGAGTGGCAAATGGATCAGCTTTATCACCCAGCATTGCGGGGTCGAGGACTGCAAGACCCACGACGCAGGCAATGGTTCCGAGGATGACGACAGGAAAGATATAAAGGAGATCATTCGGCCAGGCCGGCTCTCCGTAATAGTTATGCCCCATGCCCTTGGCGAGCTTGGCACGCATCTTGGGATCTGATAGATCCGGCTTCTTGAGAATGTGCATGGAACGGCAGAAGATGAAAAAACCTTAGACAGACCTGAGTTTTCTGATCAGAAACGATCAGAGACTGAAACGGATCACAACGGACCAGAAATGCCCTGCTTCCGGATCATCAGGAAATGCATGAGCATGAACACCGCAAGCAGCCAAGGCATCACGAAGGTGTGAAGGCTGTAAAAGCGGGTCAACGTGGACTGCCCCACACTCTCACCACCGCGGAGAAGTTCAACCATGAAATCTCCCACCACAGGGATGGCAGCCGGAACACCGGACACGATCTTCACGGCCCAGTAGCCAACCTGATCCCAGGGAAGGGAGTAACCAGTCACTCCGAAGGAGACGGTGATCACAGCCATCGTCACGCCAGTCACCCAAGTGAGCTCGCGGGGGCGCTTGAAGCCTCCGGTGAGGTACACACGGAAGACATGCAAGATCAGCATCAGCACCATCATCGAGGCGCTCCAGCGATGCACCGAACGGATCAACCATCCGAAGCTCACGTCAGTCATGAGGTACTGAACCGAGCTGTAGGCCTCAGCAACAGTGGGCTTGTAATAGAAGGTCATCGCGAACCCAGTGGCGAACTGGATCAGGAAGCAAACCAACGTGATGCCACCCAGGCAATAAAAAATGTTGACGTGAGGGGGTACGTACTTGCTGCTGATGTCGTCAGCAATGTCCTGAATTTCAAGACGTTCCTGGAACCAGTCGTAGACGGGTGAGGAGTTCGCCATGCAGTTATGGGCTTGGATTGCGAGAGTCTACCGACGACACTCTGGGAGGCGCGCAAGAATGAAGCCAATGTTGCCGACTGTTAACAGCTGGTCAGATCTGTTGCACCGCCTTGCATTTGGGCTGTTCATCGGCGTGTTGATCAGCCTGCTGACCGCTCCTCAGGCCCTCGCTCTCAATGACGCACAGCAGCTGGTGGTGGAGAGCTGGCGTCTTGTGAATCAGAGCTATGTCGATCCCGAGACGTTCGAAACCATCCGCTGGAAGCGGCTGCGTCAGAAAGCACTGGAAAAAACCATCGAAACCAGTGAGCAGGCCTACAGCGCCATCGAAACCATGCTGCAGCCGCTGAATGACCCTTACACCCGGTTGCTCAGGCCTGACGACTACAGCGTGATGAAAGCCAGCAACGAGGGAAGCCTCAGCGGGGTGGGATTGCAGCTCGGACATCCACCTGACGGGGACTCCATTGTGGTGATTGCCCCTCTGGAGGGCTCACCTGCGGCCGATGCCGGTGTTGTCAGCGGAACAGAGATCCTCGCAGTGGATGGCGAAGGTGTTGACGCTCTCGGACTGGAAGCGACTGCAGCTCGCCTTCGGGGAGCTGTGGGCAGCCAGGTGTTGGTGACGTTGATGCCTCCTCTGGGAGAACCCAAAGAGATCAGTCTTGAAAGGCGAACCATCGACCTCCGGCCTGTGAGAACACGCCGCCTGCGCAGTGATGCTCACACCCTCGGCTACCTGCGCATCACTCAGTTCAGTGAAGGCGTTCCTTCCCAGGTGAGAGAAGCTCTTGAAGAGCTGTCCGACAAGAACGTTGAGGGGCTCGTGCTGGATCTCCGGAACAACTCTGGTGGGTTGGTGAGCGCCGGACTAGCAGTGGCTGATGTGTTCCTGGATCAGGAGCCGATCGTGGAAACACGCAATCGCGACGGAATCGCCGACCCCATTCAGGCTGGTCCTGGGGAGCTGTACAGCGGGCCAATGGTGACCCTGGTCAACAGTGGGACCGCAAGCGCTAGCGAAATCCTGGCTGGCGCACTCCAGGATGACGGTCGGTCTCTTCTGCTTGGAGAGAACACATTCGGCAAGGGACTGATTCAGACCCTCACCAACCTGAGCGATGGAAGTGGTCTGGCTGTCACGGTGGCGGGTTACGTCACCCCAAGCGGACGGGACATCCAAGGGCAAGGCATCCAACCCGACCGGATCCTGGATCAACCGGAGCCTCTCAACCCCGGAGGAGAAGGCGATCGCTGGCTGAATGATGCCGAACGAGTGCTTCAGGCACTGATCGAACAGGAGCATCCGAGCGATCAGACCCAGCCTCTGGACAGCACGGACGTGGCATCGGAACCAACCTGAATGGGCTCCCGCACTTACCACGACCCACTGCATCGAGGCATCAGCCTCGATGCGAGAGATCCAGCGGAAGCCATGGTGCTCTCGCTGGTGGACTCATCACCATTTCAACGGTTGCGCCGAATCCGGCAGCTCGGACCTGCCTTTCTCACATTCCATGGAGCCGAGTCGAGTCGATTCACCCATTCCCTTGGGGTGTTTTCCATTGCGAGGCGGGCGATGGAGAAGCTCAAAATGCTGGATCCATCACTGGAGCAGCAACGGGGTGTTCTCTACGGGGCCGCTCTGCTGCACGACCTAGGGCATGCCCCACTGAGCCACACCGGTGAAGAGATGTTCGGCACCCACCACGAGCAGTGGTCAGCGCGGGTGATCCGGGAGCATCCTCAGATCCGGGATTCCCTGGAGAATTACGCCTCAGGTACCGCTGATGCGGTTGCGGATCTCCTCGAACATGGCCATACGGAACGCGGGGTGATCAAATCCCTGGTCAGCAGCCAGCTGGATTGTGATCGCCTCGACTACCTCCTGAGGGACAGCTACAGCACCGGTGCCCGGTATGGGCAGCTTGACCTCGATCGCATTCTTGCGGCTATCACGCTTGCCCCTGATGGAGAGCTGGCCATTCACCCAAAGGGATTGATGGCGGTGGAGCACTACCTGGTGGTTCGCAACCTGATGTACCGCAGCGTTTACAACCACCGGCTGAACGTGATGTGCAACTGGCTACTGGAGCGTCTCATTCAGGAGGCCCGCCATCTCGGTCCAGACCGCATTTGGGCGGATTCCACGATTCACCGTTGGCTGTGGGAAACCGAACGCCTTGATCTCGACAGCTACCTCGCCAATGACGACCTTCGCATCGGCTACCACCTGCAGCGCTGGCAGGCTGAAGCCCCTGCCCCCCTGGCAAGCCTCTGCGATCGCTTTCTCAATCGCAGGCTGCTGAAAGCCCTGGATGTGAGCTCACTCAACACCTCCGATCGTCTGGAACTGCTTGCTGCTGCACGGACGATGTCGGAATCAGTCGGACTGGACCCCACCCTCTGCTGCGGGCTTCGGCAACACCAGCTCCACGGCTATCACCCCTACCGAGGAGGGCTCCGGCTTTGGGATGGGCACAGCCTGCAGGCCCTTGAGCAGGAGTCGGCACTCGTGAGCAGCTTGGCCACGCCCGCGGAATCGGCCTGGTTGATCCACCCCCGGGAGATTGCTGCCGAGCTGAAGACCAGGGTGAGACAGGAGGTCTCGCCTCTCTGAAGGGGGTAACGTCTGGCCATGAAAGCTGCGTCCCCTTCGCCGGCCCGACGTGTCCTGATTCTCCCGCCCCACCGGAGCTGTCACTGGCATCAGTGGCTTCCAGACCAGCGAGAGACTGTGCCGGCGGGATCGATCGTCCTCGACATGGGTGACTGGTCGATGGGTTGTCGAGAGCTCACTGAACTGATGGACGCTCTCGAGCACGAGGGTTACACGGTGCAGCAGGTCATCACCCACTGCCCCACAACACAGATCGGAGCCGCTGCCCTTGGTCTGCCGACAAGCCGCCGGCCGATGGCAGAAACTGGCGGAGAGACCGGAGAAACCGAAACCAGTGACAGGCGCGGAGACCTGCGGATTCACCGAGGAACGCTTCGATCAGGGGATCACCTCAGCAGCGAGGGGCATGCGCTGGTCATCGGGGATGTGAACCCAGGAGCGTCTGTCACAGCGAATGGCGACGTTTACATCTGGGGGCGCCTGCGCGGACGCGCCCATGCCGGGGCCGCTGGTAACCCATTAGCACGCATCGTTGCGCTGCAGCTGAGGCCGTTACAGCTGCGCATTGCCGATCTTGTCGCCAGAGGCCCGGAAGAGCCCCCGATGCCCGGACAAGCTGAACAAGCATGCATCCGCGATGGCGACATCGCCATCGAACCGGCCCAGCCTCCGTTCCTGGATGATCAAGCGAATCAACGGAAAAGTTTTTCAGCCGATTGAAGCCATTAATGTGACCGCACCAACCGGGACCCCGTGACGATTTCGCGAACGATCCTGATCTGCTCAGGCAAAGGAGGCGTTGGCAAAACAACGCTCACTGCCAATCTCGGCATCGCACTCTCCAGGCAGGGTGCACGCACTGTGGTGCTGGATGCTGATTTTGGACTGCGAAACCTTGACCTGCTCCTCGGCCTCGAAAACCGGATCGTGTACACAGCCCAGGAAGTGCTGGCTGAAACATGCCGCCTGGACCAAGCCTTGGTGAAGCACAAGCAGGAGCCGAATCTTGCCTTGCTTCCCGCCGGCAACCCACGCATGCTCGAGTGGCTGAAACCAGAGGACATGCAGGCCATCGTCGGCATGCTCTCCGAACGCTTCGATTACGTCCTTATCGACTGTCCTGCAGGCATCGAAGACGGATTCAAGAATGCTGCGGCCGCGGCCAAGGAAGCCATCGTGATCACCACTCCCGAGGTGTCCGCGGTGCGGGATGCAGATCGCGTGATCGGTCTCCTGAACACGCGAGGGGTCACCCCCGTGCAGCTCGTGCTCAACCGGGTTCGCCCCCGGATGATGGCCAACCAAGAGATGCTTGCTGTGGACGATGTCACCGACATCCTTGCGCTTCCACTGCTGGGCCTCGTTCTCGAAGATGAGCAGGTGATTGTGAGCACGAATCGAGGTGAGCCGCTCACACTCAACGGCAGCGCGTCTCCTGCAGCGAGGGCTTACACGAACATCGCCCGACGCCTTCAAGGTGAGGACGTGCCGCTGATGGATCCAGCACGGGAAGGGCGAACAGGACTGCGTGCCAAGGTTCGCCGACTGATGCAAACCAAGATCTTCTGAACGCCATGACACTTCAGGACCTTCTGGATCGAATTCTTGGTCGCCAGCCGGCCAGTGCGACCACGGCCAGAGAACGCCTCCAGCTCGTGCTGGCTCACGATCGCAGCGATCTGAGTCCCGAGCTGTTGGATCAGATGCGCCGGGAAATTTTCGAGGTCGTGGCCAAATACGTGGATATCGACCTTGAAGAGGGTGATGTCACTCTTGAAACCGAAGATCGCGTGACAGCCCTTGTGGCCAATCTGCCGATCAGGCGATCCATGGCCTCGACGAAACCTGGCGGTTGACCGTGGAATCCTCGCGGCAGCGAGACCCAACGGCATGGTCAATTCACCCAACCTCACCCAGGCCGAGATCGGCGTGATTCAGCTTCTTCTCCATGGCATGTCAAACAAGGCCATGGCAGAGACCTTGATGGTCAGCATCCGAACCATCGAGAGTCATATCAGCCATGCGCTCTTGAAAACAGGCTGCCGCTCGCGATTGGAACTGGTTCTCTGGTGGCTGAACCAGACAACAGAGCCCCACGGTCAACCCATCGGTAAACTTCCTCCCATGCCGGCTTAGCTCAGCGGTAGAGCAGCGCTTTTGTAAAGCGAAGGTCATCGGTTCAAATCCGTTAGCCGGCTTCCAAAGGGGATGGATCCTTCAAGGGTGATCGCGATCGCGGTGCCCGGCAAGGAGCCACAGCCCTGTGAACGCGAACAACCAGGGCAGCACGTTGAGCTCGAACACCGGGGTGAAAAGACGAATCACCGGCTCAAGAAGCCAGTGAAAGGCCGTCTGGAGAAACAGCACGAGCGCTATTAACCAGATCATCGCGTTAGGCGCTGCCGTCTGGAACCATCACAGCGCCCTGACGCAGCATCTGCCAGCACCCCGGAGATGTCCACTTCAGAACGGTGCTGGCCAGACCCGATGGTTGGGGCCACGGCAAAGGGCCAAGCAAGGGAAGATCAGGGAAAGCCGCGGCCGCCTGCTCAGCGCTGCAATTTGGAGTTGCGCCCGATCGGTTGGCACTCGATGTGGCCAAAGGACCACACCGAGCCAGGAGAGATCGGGTCACGGCACAGGCAGGAATCCTCATGCCAAGCGTGTCTTGACCCGGATTGAGGTGGTTCATCAGCGCCCCCTCGGCAGGCAGAACCAGCGTGAGCGGCCCAGGCCAATAACGGTCGACCAGAGGCAGAGCATCCACCCTCGCGCTGTCAGTGGTGAGGTCGAGAAGATCGCTGACCTCTGCCGCCATCAGGATCAACGGTTTGTCCTGCGGGCGTTGTTTCAATGTCCAGATCTTGGCCGCAGAGGGAGGAGAACACGCCAACGCCGGCAGCGTATCTGTAGGCAGGAGTGCAGCGCCCCCGCCAAGAAGGTGACTGGCAATCTCATCGACTGCCTTCAGTTGTGCATCCAAAGGCGTCATGACCATCGCCTGGAAAGTTCTCACCCTCGCAAGGGACGCCGTGCCAGGGCAAAGCGCATCACACCCTGAAGGTCGGGACGGGCCTGAACAGCATCAAGACCTGCATTGCGCAGCAGCAACAGAACAGCCTCGCTCTGGTCATGGTGATGCTCCAGCAAAAGCCATCCCCCTGGAGCCAGAGCCCTTGGTGCTTCATCAATGATCGCTCGACAGCTGTCCAACCCGTCATCGCCACCCGAGAGGGCGAGATGAGGTTCATGGTCGCGAACCACCGGCTCGAGACCAACCAACTGAGCGCGCGGGATGTAAGGAGGATTCGAAAGCACCAGATGCAAGTTGCCCCACAAAAGACGCAAGGGCTCCCACCAGCTGCCCACGTGCAGCCTGCAGCAAGGCGAGGGCGCGAGTGATCGCAGATTCACACGCGCCAGCTCAAGGGCCTCGGCGCTGAGATCGACAGCATGCCCTTCCCAGCGGGGCAGGGATCGGGCGAGAGCGACAGCCAGGGCACCACTTCCGGTACCGAGATCAGCCCAGACACCTCTCTCAGAACAAGCATCTGGATCCGAGAGCTTCAAGCATTGCAGAGCCAGATCAATCAGCAGCTCAGTCTCCTGGCGGGGAATTAGCGCTGCTGGGCTGACCTGCAACTCCACATCACGCCATGGACACCGTCCCACCAGATGCTGAAGAGGAACATGCTCCTTGACATGTCGATGCCACAACGATTCCAGCTCGTTGAAGGATGCAGCGAGCTGAACGCTTGATTCCGGCAGGATTCGCATCTTCTGCAATGCAGCCCAGCTCAGATCGCCCTGCATCATCAGCAGCCAGTCGAAATCAACAGCCCGCCCCCCCTGGGCAAGCTGGGATCGGCGCCAAGCGAGCAGGTCCTGCCCTGAGCAACGCGGTTTTTGCATGGGCAGAAGCTAGAGGGAGCGCCAGCGCAGGCCAGGCATCGCTGTCACGACGCCTTCAAGCTCTAATTGCATCAAGTTCTTGGCGATGTGCTGAGGATCCTCCTGAAGACGCTTTGCCATCTGCTCAAGAGTGGCACCGTCATTCACCTGCTGGAGGAGCTTCTCTGTCGATGGTTTCAATGCCGTGGGGCTGACCATCGAGTCCTGACAGGGGACAGGGCCGGTTCCCAGCGCATGGATGAACGCCCTGGGATCAACCAGAGCGGAAGCCTTCCCTTGCAGGAGTGCATTACTGCCCTGCGCAGAGTGACGCATGGCATCACCTGGAACCACCCAGAGCGGTAGCCCAATCGACTGGGCAATGGCAGCGGAATGCAAAGCACCACTGGCCTTGGGACACTCCACGATCACCACTGCCCTGGCGACAGCCACCAGCAACCGATTCCTGAGGGCAAACGTCGACCTTCGCACCCCGGCGTCATCCCTGAGCTCCGTGAAGAGAAGCCCGATCTCTGCGACGGACTGCTGCAACCCACGATGGTCCTGGGGATAGACCCTGTGCAAAGGAGTACCGAGGACCCCAACGGGCACACCTCTGGATCGAACACAGGCCCGATGAACGGCAGCATCAATGCCTTCTGCCAGCCCACTCACCACTGGCCACCCAGCCAAGGAGAGGGACCGCCCGAGCGCCTCCGCCATTCTCAGTCCATGGGCCGACGGTCGACGGGTACCAATCACAGCCACGGCCTGACGACTGGAGAGCAGGGGCCAAAGATCACGGCGACCACACCACTGCAATGAGAGAGGCGGGCGATCGAGACCGCTTAGGGACTCTGGCCAGCATGCGTCCATCGGCAGCAGAACATGGTCTGGAACCGCGACACTGCCTGGCGATCGACACGCTTGGCGGTAACGCGCCAGCGAACGAATCAATGACTCGGGCCAGCCAAGAACATCACGAAACCTGGAGAGAGGCCAATCCCAGAGATCACCCAATCCACAATCCATCTCGCAAGACAAGCCCGCGAGCTGCTGCATACGCGTAGACCCAATTCCAGGACAACCCGACCAAACCCACCACCAAGAGCGATCCAACACCAGCAATAAGTACATGTGTACTGATTTCAATGCGTTCGCTTGCTGCCTGTCAATGCTTCGAAAACTTCCGCCACCTCCGCGGGAGGGTGTCGCAAGACCTTCCGAGCGCCTTGTACTTGAACAAGCGCCAAGTCAACCCTGGCTTCAACCGCACAGACGCCAGATCGCATCACGCACGTTGTCCAGGGCCAGCGCACGCCATGACGCGGCTTCGGCCATGACTCCAGCAAAACCTCATCGCCGAGCCTCAAGGCCTCTCTGTAGCGGATGTCGAGACGCACCACAGGCATTTCCAGCCCTGCCGCGACAAAGCGCTCATAAGGGAAGCCAATGGCACAGAGCGCCTCAACCCTGGCCTCCTCCAGCCAAGCCACGTAGCCCCCATGCCACATCACGCCACCGTGATCCGTGTGCTGAGGAAGCACACGCTTAACAAGGCGGAATGGACTCGCCGTAACGCTCTCATTCACCATCGAAGAGCACCAATGAAACAGCCATAGGCTGCTGCATGTCTGAAGCAATGCAGTGTTCAAGAACCTGTTGATCGCCGACTCCGGCAAAGGCCACGTGGAAGAGATGGTCCGCATGCTGCGAGACCTGCCCGCTTGTCAGACAGCGAGAGTGAACTTGCTGCATGTGGTTTCCGAACAGAGCAAGGACAATTCAGACCAGCACTGGACCACGGCCGGCAGCCTGTTGGCCAAGGCTATTGAAAAGCTTGGCCTCAACCCGGGTGACGTGAACTCGATCATCCGCCAGGGAGACGCCAAACAGACCGTTCTCACGGTGGCTGATGAGCTGGATGCGGATCTGATCGTGATGGGCTCCCGCGGCCTGGGACGCTTGCAATCGATCCTTGGCAATAGCGCCAGCCAGTACGTTTTTCAGCTGTCCACGCGCCCCATGCTCCTGGTTCGTGACGACCTCTATGTGAGACACATCAATCGCGTCTTGGTGACGATCGACGGAACTGGCGTTGGAGACGACGCCCTCAGGCTGGCCTGCGAGATGGTGAGAGAAATTCCTGGCGGACAACTCACAGGTGTGCACGTTTCGCGCTCAGAACCAACCCCATCGCGAGGGGCATCCGGGACCAGCGACACCCTGCTTGATCAGGCCGTTCAAAAGGCGCGGATACTCGGAGTCACTCTTACCCCACTCCATGTCACGGATGCGGATGTGGGCAAGGGTGTGTGCCAGGCAGCAGAGAAAATCCAAGCCGATCTCGTGGTGTTGGCTTCGCAAGATCGACGCCCTCTCGTGGCAAGGGGACTCGTTGATCTCGACAAGTTGCTAGGGGGATCTGTCAGTGACTACATCAGAGTGCATGCCCCCGCCCCTGTGCTGCTTGTACGCGAACCAGAGCGGCGCTGAGTCCAAACCAACAGGGAGGGGGAATCAACCCTCCTTGCTGTTGGTTTGGATGAAGAGAATGATCAAGAAAACGGTTGGCACAAGCACAAAAAGCAGGCTGGCCACGAAACCGAGGTCGTTGGTTTCCATGAACGATCGAGAATCTGATGGAACGTATCACCGCTCGGAAGGGTTCGACGCGAACCCATCACGGCTCGTCACCGGGTGTAGCAGGAGCGTCGGTGGATGACTGATTATGAACAACCTCATCATCTCCTGCCTCTTCGTCGTCATCCTCACCGCTTTCCACCACAGGCCATGCCGTGGGGCCTTGCGGCAGGGGTGCACCGAGAGCCGCCTCAATGCGTCGGCGCTGATCGCCCATCGACACCTGCGGCCTCGTGAGAATCACAACAGAACGTTCCACAAGAGCCTGGCAGGCGAGTCTCCAGCTTTCAGGCCGGCGGCGGAGCTTGGCGTCCTCCACAGCCGTGCGAACGGAGAGGGAGTTGGCGGCCGACTGATCCCCCTTGACCTCGACAAAACAGGTGATGCACTGCCCACATCCACCACAGTTCCCCAGCTGGCCTTTCAAGCCATAGAGCTGAATGCCCTCCCTGAGGGCCACATCGCGGAGGTTCTCGCCGGGATAGCACTCAACATCGCGACCTTCGCGCACAAACCGGATCACAGGCATGGAATCTCCCGGAAGCGACGCAGGACAGCGCCAAAGCCCCAACACTCTGGAGCCTGAAGTTGCGATTTGTAACCCCCCTGCTGAGACTCGGCCAAGCCATTCGAACCGGGATGAAAACAGCCACGAGGGGGCAGCGCCAATCTCGCCATGCCAATTCCAGACGTTGCAGCTCGCGACAAGGGCACGCGCACACTGAGATGGACGCCTTACGATCGCCAGGTCTGGCTGCCATTGCAGCTCCGTTCCCCCGAACCTGACCCATGGGATTGCCCTGGTATCGGGTGCACACCGTCGTCATCAACGACCCCGGCCGCCTCTTGGCCGTGCACCTCATGCACACTGCCCTCGTTGCCGGCTGGGCCGGCTCGATGGCCCTTTATGAACTTGCCATCTTCGATCCGTCCGATCCTGTCCTGAACCCAATGTGGCGTCAGGGCATGTTCGTGATGCCCTTCATGGCACGCCTCGGCGTGACCGACAGCTGGGGTGGTTGGAGTATCACCGGCGCCACCGGAGTCGATCCAGGTTTCTGGAGCTTCGAAGGAGTTGCCGCCGCCCACATCGTGTTCAGCGGCCTGCTGATGCTGGCTGCCATTTGGCACTGGACCTACTGGGACCTCGAGATCTGGCAAGACCCCCGCACAGGGGAGCCTGCTCTCGATCTCCCCAAGATTTTCGGTATTCACCTCCTCCTCGCTGGTCTTGGTTGCTTCGGTTTCGGAGCCTTCCACCTCACTGGTGTATTCGGGCCTGGAATGTGGATCTCTGACCCTTACGGCATCACTGGTCACCTCGAACCAGTGCAACCTTCATGGGGTCCTGAAGGATTCAATCCCTTCAATCCGGGGGGCATTGTTGCTCACCACATTGCCGCCGGAATCGTTGGCATCATCGCTGGAATTTTCCACATCACGACCCGTCCCCCCGAGCGCCTTTACAAAGCGCTGCGAATGGGCAACATCGAAACGGTGCTTGCCAGTGCCATTGCAGCTGTTTTCTTCGCTGCATTCATCGTTGCCGGAACCATGTGGTACGGAGCAGCTGCCACCCCAATTGAGTTGTTTGGTCCCACTCGTTACCAGTGGGATCAGAACTATTTCAAGACGGAGATCAACCGTCGCGTTCAAACTGCGATGGATCAAGGCGCAACCGCATCAGAGGCGTACGCTTCGATTCCTGAAAAGCTCGCTTTCTACGACTACGTCGGCAACAGCCCTGCCAAGGGCGGTCTGTTCCGTGTCGGCCCGATGGTGAATGGCGACGGTCTTCCCACCGGGTGGCTCGGCCATATCTCCTTCACCGACAAAGAAGGTCGGGAATTGCAGGTCAGGCGTCTTCCCAACTTCTTCGAGAACTTCCCCGTCATCCTTGAAGACAGTGATGGAATCGTTCGTGGAGACATTCCCTTCCGCCGCGCTGAAGCGAAATACTCCTTCGAACAACAAGGCATCACTGCAACAGTGTTTGGTGGTGCCCTGGATGGTCAAACCTTCACCGATCCTGCTGAGGTGAAGCGTCTGGCCCGAAAGTCACAACTGGGTGAAGCGTTCGAATTTGATCGCGAGACCTACAACTCCGACGGAACGTTCCGCAGTTCACCCCGCGGCTGGTTCACCTTCGGCCACGCAACCTTTGCGCTGCTGTTCTTCTTCGGCCATATCTGGCACGGTGCTCGTACCCTGTACCGCGATGTGTTTGCCGGTATCGATCCAGACCTCGGTGAACAGGTGGAATTTGGCCTCTTCCAGAAACTGGGAGACCGCTCCACCCGTCGTCTGCCCGATGGCTATGTGCCACCGGCAGGCACCCCGCTCAGCTAATCGCCCTCCAGGAGTCATCCGATGGAAAGCTTTGCTTACATCCTCATCCTCACCCTTGCGATTGCCACCCTTTTCTTCGCCATCGCCTTCCGCGATCCACCGAAGATCGGCAAGTAGTCCTTCAAACCCCGCCAAATGGCGGGGTTTTTTATGTTTTTCGAGGGAAATCACCGCTGGTGTGTTCACCCCTGGACGCAAACCGTATGATTAGTGCACATTCGTGTATGCGGGCGTGCAGTGCCCTTCCTGCCAAAACACAGACAGCCGCGTGCTCGAGTCACGAGCAGCGGATGGGGGTCGCAGTGTGCGACGTCGCAGGGAATGCTTGAACTGTGAGTTCCGCTTCACCACCTACGAACGCGTCGAGACCGTACCGATCACCGTGATCAAACGGAACGGCAACCGCGAAACATTCAGTCGCTCCAAGCTTCTCCACGGACTTAGCCGTGCGTGCGAAAAAACAGGACTAGCCCCAGAGCGGCTCGAAACAATTGTGGATGAACTGGAACTGACCTTGCAGCAACGTAGTGGTCGAGAAGTTTCAAGCCATGACATCGGCGAACTGGTGCTCGAGCAGCTCAAGGAACTGAGCGAAGTTGCTTATGTCCGCTTTGCCTCGGTTTACAGGCAATTCAGTGGCGTCAGCGATTTCGTGGCCACGCTCGAAGGGATCAACGCCTCCAAGACACCCCTGGAAGCACTGGTTTAAAAGGCCGCGGCTTCACTCTGTAAAGTGAGAGATTGCCTGAACCAGGTCGGCGGGCCTGGAACAGTTTCCTTCGCTCTGCTCACTGGGCAGACCGCCAACCCTCCATGACTGTCACCTCCACTGATCCCGTTCAGGATCCTGCTGTGGAAACAGCTGAAGCCCTCACAAACGTGCCCGAAGCAGCAGCGGAAGTTGCCGACCAGGCTGATTTCGGCACGGATGAGGATCTCAGCATCCCCGACGACATCCCCACCGCCGACGACCCGAGCAGTCGTGCCGCAAACCGGGACATGGACAACGCCGGCTTCACTCTGGATGAGTTTGCGGCCCTCCTCAGTAAGTACGACTACAACTTCAAGCCAGGCGACATCGTGAACGGCACGGTGTTTGCCCTGGAATCGAAGGGCGCCATGATCGACATCGGCGCGAAAACTGCCGCCTTCATGCCTCTTCAAGAGGTTTCGATCAACCGGGTGGAAGGGTTGAGCGATGTGCTTCAGCCAGGCGAGATTCGCGAGTTCTTCATCATGAGTGAGGAGAACGAAGACGGTCAGCTCTCACTTTCCATCCGCCGAATCGAATACCAGCGTGCCTGGGAACGGGTTCGTCAACTCCAGAAAGAAGACGCCACGATCTACTCCGAGGTGTTTGCCACCAACCGCGGTGGTGCCTTGGTGCGTGTGGAAGGTCTGCGTGGATTCATCCCCGGGTCCCACATCAGCACCAGAAAGCCCAAGGAAGAACTCGTTGCCGATTTCCTTCCACTCAAATTTCTCGAAGTCGACGAAGAGCGCAATCGCCTCGTGCTCAGCCACCGTCGCGCGCTGGTGGAGAGGAAGATGAATCGCCTGGAAGTGGGCGAAGTTGTGGTGGGAACCGTTCGCGGCATCAAGCCTTACGGCGCTTTCATCGACATCGGCGGGGTCAGCGGCCTGCTTCACATCTCGGAGATCAGCCACGAACATATTGAGACACCCCACTCAGTGCTCAATGTGAATGATCAGATGAAGGTGATGATCATCGACCTCGATGCCGAGCGTGGACGCATCTCGCTGTCGACCAAAGCCCTTGAGCCTGAGCCGGGTGACATGCTCACCGACCCTCAGAAAGTGTTCGATAAGGCCGAAGAGATGGCGGCCCGTTACAAGCAGATGTTGCTTGAACAAGCCGAGGAAGGCGAAGAGCCCCTGGGCTCGATGATGGTCTGAGTTGCTGAGCCCCCTTGGCTCATTTCAACCTCCGGGGCCATCGCATTGGTCCCATCGATGGGGTGCTGTTCGACAAGGACGGCACCCTTTCGCATAGCGAGCCTCAGCTCAAGATCCTGGCTGATGCCCGGATCGCAGAAGCCAGGCGTCAGTTCGCAGCTCAGGGCGCCTCGAGCGAGGACATCAACGAGCTGGAAGCGTTGCTGGTTCGCACCTATGGACGCAACCAGGATGGGGTGCTTCCCGACGGACCCTTGGCTGTGGCTTCCAGGCAGCACAACATCCTGAGCACAGCCACTGTGTTCGCACAAATGGCTCTGGGTTGGCCCAAGGCCTTATTACTGGCAGAGGACATCTTTGATCGTGTTGATGTCCAGTGGCATGCACTACATCCCCATGGACATTCCGTCTCCATGTTGCCGGCAGCCTCCACCATGCTTCGATCGCTGAAGGACGCCGGTGTGATCTGTGCCGTGATCAGCAATGACACCACCGATGGCATCCAAAGGTTTCTGAGGCATCACAATCTCACCGACCTATTTGCGGCGGTATGGAGTGCTGACTGCTTGCCCTGCAAACCAGATCCAGCTGCGGTCCACGCCCTGTGTGCACAGCTCAACCTATCGGTCGATCGCTGCGCTCTGATCGGTGATGCTGACACCGATCTGTTGATGGCCAAGCGTGCGGGGATCGGGGCCGCCATTGGCTACGTGGCAGGTTGGCATCGCTCCCCTGATCTCACGGCTCATGACCATCTGATTCATCACTGGCAAGACCTCACCGTGGTCCAGCCATCAGGACGACCTTGATGCGGGAACTCCACGCTTTACAGTCCGACGAATTCATCAGCCCGGTATGAGTCGCTACGTCTTCACCTCCGAATCGGTTACAGAAGGACACCCCGACAAAATCTGTGATCAGGTGAGTGACGCCGTTCTCGACGCCCTGCTGGCCCAAGACAGCAGCAGCCGAGTGGCCTGTGAAACGGTGGTGAATACCGGGCTTTGCATGATCACGGGTGAAGTGACCTCAAAAGCCCAGGTTGACTTCATCCACCTGGTTCGTGATGTCATTCGAGAGATCGGTTACAGCGGTGCAAGGGCCGGCGGATTCGATGCCAACAGCTGTGCCGTTCTCGTCGCACTCGATCAACAGTCTCCCGATATCGCCCAAGGTGTTGATGAAGCCGACGACCACGAGGGAGATCCTCTCGACAAGGTCGGCGCCGGCGATCAGGGAATCATGTTCGGCTACGCCTGCAACGAAACCCCTGAGCTGATGCCGTTACCCATCAGCCTGGCGCACCGACTGTCCCGGCGGTTGGCCGAAGTACGTCACAACGGCACCCTGGATTATCTGCTTCCAGACGGCAAAACCCAGGTGAGCGTGGTTTATGAGAACGACAAACCCGTTGCCATCGACACGATCCTGATCTCAACGCAGCACACCGCTGAGGTGGCTGGAATGACTGACGAACAGCAGGTTCGTGAACGCATCAGCGACGACCTCTGGACCCATGTGGTGGAACCTGCAACGGCCGATCTTCCGCTGAAGCCTTTGAAAGACTCCACGCGCTACCTGGTGAATCCCACAGGCAAGTTCGTAGTGGGTGGCCCCCAGGGTGACGCTGGACTCACAGGCCGAAAAATCATCGTGGACACCTACGGGGGTTATGCCCGTCACGGCGGTGGTGCCTTCTCTGGCAAAGACCCCACAAAAGTGGACCGTTCGGCAGCTTATGCAGCCCGCTACGTGGCCAAATGCCTTGTGGCTGCTGGACTTGCTCAACGCGCTGAAGTGCAGCTCAGCTATGCCATCGGGGTGGCCAAGCCGGTCTCGATCCTGGTGGAGTCCTTCGGAACCGGCAAAGTTTCGAATGCTGAACTCACCGAATTGGTGCAACAGCACTTTGATCTGCGTCCGGGAGCCATCATCCAGCAGTTCAAATTGCGTGAAATGCCCTCTTTGAGCGGAGGACGCTTCTACCGCGACACCGCTGCCTATGGCCACTTCGGCCGTCCCGACCTCAAGCTGCCCTGGGAAGATGTCGAGAGCAAAGCATCAACCCTGCTTCAGGCTGAAGCCAGCCGTCTTCAACAGGGCAACACCCTCTGATCACAGGCGTTAACACCATGGCGAACACGCCGCTTGCCCTCGGCATCGACCTGGGAACAAGTGGTGTGCGGATCGCCGTGATCGATGCCGGCCGGTCGCTGCTGTTCAGCGCCGCGACCGGCTACCGCCAGGGTCTGCATGCACCGTGTGACTGGATTCGGGCTCTGGAAGAACTCATCCCATCCATCCCCACGCCGCTCCGCAGGCAGCTGGGGGCTCTCGCTGTGGATGGAACCTCCGGCACGCTGCTCGCATGCACCCATCAGGGGGATCCACTTGGCGATGCACTGCCTTACCACCAGGCCTGTCCGGAACAGATCGAGCACGTGCGTGATCTGATCACCGAGGACGGTCCTGCCTGCAGCTCAAGCAGCAGCTTGGCCCGTGCTCTGAGGTTGCTGCAACAACATCCGCAGCCTGTCTTGCTGAGACACCAGGCCGATTGGCTGCATGGGTGGCTTCTCCAGGACTGGCGCTGGGGAGAAGAAGGCAACAACATCCGGCTGGGCTGGCTGTTGCAACGCCAGTGCTGGCCGGAAAGTTTTCACGGAGAAGCGTGGATGGCGTCGTTGCCCGACATCCGCCCGAGCGGATCGCCTCTGGGAACGCTTTCAAGGCAACGCTCCAGAGACCTCGACCTACCCGATGACCTGATCGTGGTCGCCGGCACCACGGATGCCAACGCTGCGGTGCTGACGGCCGATGCAGCAGACGATGAGGGCATCACCGTGCTGGGCAGCACCCTTGTGATCAAGCGCTTCATGGATGAGCCACTCAGGCCTGGAGCCGGCACCTCCACCCATCGGGTGGGTGGCCGATGGCTTGGAGGAGGAGCGTCGAACAGTGGAGGAGCCGTGCTTCGTCAGATATTCCCAGGCATCGACTTAGCGGAACTAAGCCGTCAGATCGATCCCGAAAGGTCCAGCGGGCTCGATCTACGACCGCTGGCTTGCCGGGGAGAGCGCTTCCCCGTGGATGATCCGACTCAGGAACCCGTGCTCACGCCTCGCCCCGTCAGTGATTCGCTCTATCTCCATGGACTGCTTGAAGGGCTCAGCAAAATCGAACGGGATGGGTGGCAACGCTTGCAGCAACTCGGAGCTCCGGCACCCAAAAAGCTCGTGACCTTGGGAGGTGGCGCCAGAAACCCGCAATGGCGACGCCTGCGCGAGCGAATGCTGGGACTGCCGATTCGCAGCTGCACCACCCCCCCGGCTGCAGGAGTCGCCCGTCTGGCGCTCACCGCTCTGCAACAAAAGTCCCCTGCGGCGAACCATTCCGAGTGAGAATTGGTTGAGCTTCTCTGAACCCTTGCCCAACCGACTGCGTGACGTCCTGGCTGTGGGTCTGTTCCTGGTTCTCGCGGGCTACGTGGGGTTCAGCGGCTTCCGCCTGGCGCTGTTGCTTTGGCAGCGCTTCGGTTGAAACACCTTGACCGCTCTTGATCCCCATGGCTGCCGACCCTCTCACCCCTGAAGTCAGCGACCGCATCTGCCGTCATATGAATGACGACCACAGCGATGCCGTACTGCGCTATGCCCACCATTACGGCGGGGTTTCATCCGCAACAGCGGCAACGATGAAAGAGGTCACAGCTGACGCGATGACCTTGGAAGTGAACAACCAGGCCGTGCGCATCCCCTTCGACCATGTGCTCACTGACAGCGAAGATGCGCACAGAACCCTGGTGGCCATGCTTCGGGCCATGCCAGCGCCTGTGACCAGAGGGGAATCCTGAGAACAGCGCTGAAGAGCATGCATTGCTGACTCCCCTCAAGGATTGCCTGAAGGATCTGCTCACCACGGCCTGCTGCCCCTGCTGCAAAAGGGAGATTGAACGTTGTCCTCGTCAGGGACCGTTCTGCAGAGCGTGCTGGCAACACTTCGC
The DNA here is from genome assembly GCF_014279875.1 of Synechococcus sp. MEDNS5. Taxonomy (NCBI): domain Bacteria; kingdom Bacillati; phylum Cyanobacteriota; class Cyanophyceae; order Synechococcales; family Synechococcaceae; genus Synechococcus; species Synechococcus sp. MEDNS5. Next base: position 525,723 of record NZ_CP047952.1, on the reverse strand, counting down.
CCTTCCTGCGCGAGGTTTGCATGGCATCCATCCCTACCGCTGGACGGCGGCGGGTTGGTACGACGGAGAGCTGCGGCAACTCATCCTGCAACTGCGGCGCCATCCGGACACCCGTCTTCTTTGTGCACTCACCGAAGGCCTCGGTGCAACGCTGCCCAACGATGCCGTTCTGGTTCCCATTCCCGGCTGGAAAACTGAATCCAGAAGCAATCCACTGCCCTTGATGATCTGTCGGTCCCTGCAGCGGAGCACCCGATCGCTGCTGAAGCGTTCACGGCCGACCGTCGGCCAGCACCATCTCAACCGCCAGCAGAGGATGGCGAATCAACGGGGCAGCTTTGCTGTAGAACCTGGGGTGCCGGTCCCCCGATCTGTGCGCAATCCCGAAGGGGAACCGCTGGAACTCTGGCTCGTGGATGACATTCTCACCAGTGGAGCCACGGCCCAGGCTGCAATGGACGCCCTGAACGACCAGGGAGTGAAGGTGAGTGGAGTGATCTGCCTCGGCAGAACGCCCCTTGGACGCACACGGTGATTTAAGATCTCCATGTCGCGCAGACAACGCGCCGGGATAGCTCAGTTGGTAGAGCAGGCGACTGAAAATCGCCGTGTCCCCAGTTCAAATCTGGGTCCTGGCATTCCGCCAATCGTTCGTTGATACGTTTTCCTGTCAATGACGATCGTCAGTTCAACAATGCCGACGGCTTTGCTATGGCATTCGATCCTGCATGGAAAGATTGTCATGGCAGAGGGTTGCTTTCTGGGCTCGATCTTGATGAGCAAATTGAAACGGTGATCAAAACCTTTGATGATCATCCATTCATCCAGTCCAGCCCCCAACAGGCACGGCAGGTCGCCAGATTTCGTGTGAGGTTGCTTGATCTTAATGGCTGAATCAGGGGCTTGATCGCCTCAGGCACTGAGCAGATCAATCTGTTCTTGATCAACAGCTGAATCTTCAATATTTTCTTCGACTACAGGGTCTATTTCTGCATGATCCAGCTGGGGATCATCCACGTACACCGTTTCGTCGACCGGCTCTTCGGAAGCTTCAACAAGCCGAAGATCAGGCGCGGAAGGCTCCTCTGTCAGCAACCCATGCAGATGACGCAGCCGGTCACTGCTCTGCGTGAGCAGCTGTTGACTCTCCTCGTCGTTCGCCGTTGGGTGGTCGGCTTCAACCTCAAGTTGCTGGATTCGCTGTTCCAGCGAGAGCAACCGAAGCGTGAGGGATTCTGCAATCTCACTCACGGCATGGAGCTGTCGACTGAGCTGCTGCACCGTGGCCAAGGAGGCATCACCAGAGGTCATAAGAAGTAAGGACAATGCATTCTTCGTGGATCGTATCGATCGTGAAGATGTTGTCCAGCAAGGAGATCTCAACCAGCACCGATCCCGGCGCAAAGCGTCCTAATCAACAGGACACGTACTTCAAGAACAACAGCGGTACTGTGACTGGCAAAGGGGAGGACCGATGACAGCATCATCTGCGACCATCATCCGCTCGCTCACAGCGGAGCTCGCACCGGAGATGGAGCGTCGATACAGCATCGGGGGAGGGGTTCTGCGCATCAATGTGAAGCCAGATGATCGAACCCTTTGGCAAGACACACTCCTCTTGATCGATGAACCAGGGAATATTCTTTTGGCGTGCGAAAGCAGCTCCTGCGCCCTGGAAGCCACGCAACTGACCTGGGTTGTTGGGGCCGCAATTCGCAACACCTCGATTGACCAAGCCGAAGCGATCGTGAACCTGCTTCAAACACTCGGAGTCGAGCCATCCCTTGCTGAGGCGGTACCGGAACACTGCCCAGGCCTCGCAGGGGAGGTGACCTGGGCGTTCTATCTCGAGCGCCACGGCTGGCTAACGGCCTCCCCGATTCTTCCAAGCAAGCCAGTCGCCAGCGAATCGCAGTGAACGGTTGGGATCAGCAGCGGATTGTTGAGCTTGCTCGACGAGCACGCGTGTTTGATCCAGGGAGCTTGGATGGCGTTCCCAAAAACCTTCTCGTCATCTTGATTCGCGCCAATCAAGACAAAAGACTTCTCCACCTCGGTGAACTCGAACAACTGTGCGCTTGGTCTGGCGTGAACGCAAAAGCTCTGATCCAGCTCCAGAACCAGACCGAAGACCTGGTGAACCAGGCACGACACACTCTTTTGAGCCAGCTACCTCAGCTGACGCGACCCGGTGGCGGCCTCCACCCCGAAGAGCGGGCGCAGGCCTGCTGGAACGACTGCTTTCAGTTTCTGCGGATCAGCTTCTACGGCGTGGCACTGCAGCGAACGGCCATCACCAATGCCAGTGGAATGCATGCTCTTGCAGAGCTCTACGCCTATCTCGACGTTCCCGTCCCAGCTCTGTTGACGCTCCTCGATGAGCTGGCGGAACTCTGCAAGACCCAAGCTGATGCAGCGGATGCCAAGCAAGAAACAACAGCCCTGAGTGAAACCCTCCTGCACATCAGCAGGATGGTTCGTATTTCTCAACATCATGACGAGACCAAAAGTTTCTGAAGTGCACCCCCAAACCATGGGAAAAATGGCGCCCGTAACTGGTGATTTGTACCTATGGCATCCCCCCAACTCAGTTATCCCCTAACAACCATGAACTGCAGGGTCGGCGATTTGGGAGGGCTAAAGCCTCAGGAGCTACGCACCGTTAATCCAAGCCGAAGCGACCGCAGTGTTCAGATCGAACAGGCTTACCGGCAGATTTTCTTTCACGCCATGAAGCGTGATCGGGACGAAGCCCTTGAATCCCAGATGCGCGATGGCAGCATCACAATGCGTGACTTCATTCGTGGCCTGCTGCTCTCCAGACGGTTTCAGGAGGGCTACGTCGCCTGCAGCAGCAATTACCGCTTGGTCGATCAGCTGGTTGGACGCGTCCTTGGGCGCTCCGTTCACGGCGAGTGCGAACGCATCAGCTGGTCGATTGTGATCGGGGAGAAGGGTTTCACAGCATTCGTTGAAGCCCTGCTGGACAGCAGCGAGTACATGGACAGCTTCGGCTATGACCTCGTGCCGCAGCAACGATCGAGGCTGCTCCCCGGACGGGCCCTCGGTGAAACGCCGATTTACCAACAGTTCCCGCGCTACGGGGCCGGTTGGCGGGATGCACTGCAGGATCGGGCCCCAAGCGATCAAGCCGCTCAGATGCAACAGCTGAAGACCTCCGCGGCCTGGGTCAACGGCCAGCCTCCGGCCTTCGCGCTAAGGATCTGGCTTGGACTTGCCCTGGTAGGAGTATTTGAACTGGGACGGGTGGTCCTTACGATCGCTTTGGCAATGGCGAAAAGTTGACATGTCCACCACCGGATCTGCACCCCTCAACCTGCGTGAGTGGACGGCACCGGAAAATCTCTTGCCAAACGGTTCACCTCTAGTACCCGTTGATGCAAGAGGTGCTGACTGGCACGGGATCGAGCTGGGCGGACTCGATTTACGCGGAGCAAAGCTTTGTCGCTGCGATTTACGAGGCACAGATCTCAGTCATTGCCAACTTGATGGCGCGGATCTCCGCCTAGCTCGCTATGACAGCCAAACCGTCGTACCTGTTGGTTTCGACTTGAGCAACAGTGGAGCTGTTGGGCCCGGCGCCAAGCTCAACGGTGTCTATCTCAACAGCTCCGACCTGCGAGGCATGGATCTGCGGGGAAGCATGCTGCTTGGCAGCTATCTGAGTGGAGCTGACTTAAGCGGAGCGATACTTGATGGCGTTTCACTGGCCGGTTCAGATCTCCGGTCGTCCACCATGCGGGGAGCAATGTGCCGCGGGACACGATTCGGCACCTGCGAACTCGACATGGCTGATCTTCGCGGCGCTGACTTGGAAGGAGCTGTTCTAGAAACAGTCGAGTCGATCAGAGGCGCCGATTTTTCCCTCTGCACAGGGCTGGGCACTCAGATCGATGCTCTGTTGTCCCGATCAGTTGAAGAACTCGATTGCTGGAACCCAATAACACGCTCTACAACACGTGACAGCCTTGAATCGTTACGGGCTGCCAGGGCAGATTAGCCCCGGCCTGCCCACCTACAGCCACAAAGCCCTAACCCACAACTGCTTGGGGGCGAGGGAATTTGGCAAAAGGGTCACTCCACGCAACACGTGAACACACTTGATTGAGGTTTATAAAGAACACGTTCTGTCAGAACGCTTCTGACGGAGCATTGCATGGCGAAACGTCAGAGCATCCATGCCCTTTGGACCTGCCTCACTTCTAGGGGTCGAACGCTTCTCGGAAGAGAGTGAGGCACCATTCGAGCTGATCCCTGGCGATGACGATGCCCGAAAAGAACAGATCATTCGGGCGGTGTACAAGCAGGTTCTTGGCAATGCTTATGTCATGGACAGCGAGCGTCAGGTTGTCGCTGAATCTCAGTTCAAGCTTGGAGAGATCAGCGTCCGTGAACTGGTTCGCCGCATAGCCAAGAGCGACCTGTATCGCAGTCGCTTCTTTGAAAGCTGCGCACGCTACCGCTACATCGAGTTGGCCTTCCGTCACCTACTGGGTCGTGCGCCCGCCGACTTTGAGGAAATGCGTGGTCATTCTGAGCGGCTTGACAGCAGTGGATACGACGCCGACATCGACAGCTTCGTGGACTCTGATGAGTATCAGAACGCTTTCGGGGAATGGACGGTGCCCTTTCAACGGGGTTGGAAAACCGAAAGCTGTGGAACCATGCAGGAATTCACCTGGAGCTTTCAACTGTTGCGAGGCAATAGCAGCAGCAGTCTGAAAGGAGACCTTGCTGGCATCAGCAGCAAGCTCGGTGGTTCTGCATACCAGAACCGTGCCATCCCCGTGGTTCCACCGTCTTCAACCGAGTCCTTGGGATGGAGCTTCCGTCCTTCCCCAAATCTGCAGGATGCACCAACTCGCCTGGGGGTCGGCGCAGGCGAGCAAGGCCTCACGTATCGCGTGGAGGTCACCGCCTACAGCGCCAACAACGTTCGTCGGATCTCCCGCTACACCCGCAGCAACCGGGTCTTCTACGTGCCGTTCGACAAGCTCTCGGAGCAGTTCAAACGCATCCACCGCGAAGGAGGAAAGATCGCCAGCATCACACCGGTGACCTGAAGCTCCCCTCACTGAAATCACGTACACCAGACCACTTCAAAATCTCACCTGAACAATGGCCAGCAATCAAACATCACTCGGCTTTGGAGCAACCACGAAGTGGGGAGATCCAGTCAGCTTCCAGCGCAAAGGCCAAGCTGGTCAGAAGCCGGCCCTGACTATTGGGGAGTTCAAGAAGCAATCCTGCGATCAAATGGCGATCGGGGTGGGGCCCCGTAGTCACGCCGACTGCCCTCACCGTGTCACAAGCGAGTGCTACAGCCCGGAGGACAATGGTGCTCTAGAGACAGTCATTTCAGCGTCGTACCGACAGGTCTTCGGGAACGCTCATGTCATGAATTTTGAGCGGTGCACAGAACTTGAGGCTCAGCTCAGGGACGGCCGTCTGACCGTGCGTGATTTCATAAGAGGTCTGGCAAAGTCAAGCTTTTACAAGAGCCGGTTCTTCAACAGCGTTGCTCCACAGCGGGGTGTTGAACTGAATGTCAAACATCTTCTAGGGCGCGCTCCGGAAACTCAGGCTGAGATTTCTGCCATGATCACCCTGCAGGCAGAACAGGGGCAGGGAGCCCTCATCGACAGCATCGTCGATTCAGCTGAATACCTCGAGGTATTTGGAAGCGATGTTGTGCCTTATGCCCGCTCTTGGAGTTCTCCTGCAGACCTCTCGACTGCTGCATTCCCGATGCTGGCAGCTCTCGAGAAGAGTTTCGCCGGCAGTGATAGTGCCCGTGGAGGAAGCCCAGCGCTAACCAGAAGCCTGGCCTCCGGCATCGCTCCTCGGATCAGCGTCCCGAGTCAGGCCGTGGGCGTGCGTCCCTCCGCAAGCTTCACTTCTGGTCGTTTCAGCAGCAAAGCTCCTGGCATCACCAGTGGCAATGACTCCGCTCCGCTTCGCGGCGACGCATACGTCACCTTCGGTCTTGGTCAGCGTGAGCAGGAAACATTTCAGCGTTGCCCAGGAGACAGCCCGGATCAGCTCAATGCCCTGATTCGCTCTGCATACAAACAGGTCATGGGTAACCCCCACCTGATGGAGTTTGAACGCGCTCTGTCGGCAGAAAGCAAGTTCATTGATGGTTATTTGAGCACCCGTGAATTTGTGCGGGCTGTCGGCCTTTCAGCTGAATACAAGCGGCGATTCTTCGAAACCAACGCTCCTTATCGATTCATCGAGCTGAATTTCAAACATTTCCTCGGTAGAGCCCCACAGTCTCAAGCGGAGATCAGCGAACACACCAAGATCCTCGCCGAAGGTGGTTATGAAGCTGAAATCTGCAGCTACGTCGACAGCGTGGAGTATCAGAGCATCTTTGGTGAAGACACCATTCCATACGCCAGGATCCTCACCGAAAACGGCCGCTCCCAGGTTGCCTTCAATCGACATCTGAGCCTGGCAGAAGGCTTCGCAGCTAGTGACACGGTCCTGAGCAGCTCCTCTCTTGTCACCTCCGTCGCCACAGGAATGGTTCCAAGTGGCTGGAGTGCTACGACGACGCGAATCAACCGAACTGGAACACAGTCCGGCGCTCCTGATCCCACGAAGAAGCGCTTCCGGATTGTCGTAGCAACCCAGGCAGCTCGTTCACGTCAGCGCACCGCGGGAAACACTTATCTCGTCTCCGGCAAGGACATGTCCAGCCAAATGAAGTACATCCATGCACGTGGAGGCAAAATTGTCTCCATCACTGAGGTGATGTAAGAGCAGATCTAGTCCTGCCATAGGGGGCCGCAACCTCAAGCGGCCCTTATAGATTTCATACCCATTCCAGCAACATGACTGAGCCCACAACTCTTGCTTCACAACCCAACGTTGATACCAGTCATGCTGCTGAGGTCATTCAACAAACGTATCGCCAGGTCTTCGGAAACCGACACCTGATGGAGCTTGATGTCAATAGCTCCATTGAAGCACTATTCATGAATGGTGATCTCACCGTCCAGGGATTTGTTATGGCCCTCGCTCAGTCTGACACCTACAAAAAACTGTTCTTTGAGACCAATAGTCCCTATCAGTTTGTTGAACTTAATTTCAAGCATCTTCTTGGCCGTCCTCCTCATGATCAGGTCGAGCTAATGAATCATGTGAGGCTGCTGCAAGACGAAGGATTTGAAGCCGAGATGGCAAGCTATGTTTACAGCGAAGAATATTTATCAGCCTTCGGAGTCGATCAGGTCCCATACAACCGAGCCTCAGAAAGCATGGTAGGAGGACGAACCCTGAACTACACCCGATCAAGGGTTGTTGATGCCGGTTACGCCGGATACGACAGTGCTGATCGCCAGTCCAAGTTGCTGCAAAGCCTTTGCTCAGGCAACTCACCAGACGTGGTTGATCGCAAGAGTGTCGGAAACGCCAACTCCTTAACGATCAATTGGACGTCACGCCGCCAGGTTGGAGCCAATCGGCGCGCTGTACAGAAATCGGTGGTCAACCAGACCTCCATGTCGGCAACGATTCGCTCGATCCTCTCCCAAGGCGGAAAGATCCTTTCTATTGCGAAGGCTTAATCCTTAGCGCTTTTTCCACAATCCAGACAGGCAAATCAGTCATGATTGCCGAGTGGTCATACAAAGGCGACCCTCAAGAACGCAATCACCAGATCCAAATCTAAAAACGGTTTTTCCCAATGCCAATTCTTCGCCCATTTTCAAGAGAACAACCGACTCAGAACACAGCTTTTCAGCAATCAGTAGCTGCCGCACCAATGGCCATGTCGATGATGATCGACTCAATGGTTAACATGATGCATAGCAATCGCCAGCCGCTGGATGAGCACAATATTAAAAAGTATGACGATTGAGCAATTTGTTGCTCAAAGTGTGGGTAAATGGCGTTCCATGAGATCAGGCCATTCTCTAGCTTTTCAACAATTTGAAGACGTTCTTAGCGAAGTAAGCATTGAATCCATCGAGAAATGCGATTCTGCTGTTCAGGATTTACTCTCAACCGCAACTTCTAACCAAGGACATAGCTCCGACATAGTCGCGCCATTCAGGATGGAATGGTCAGCCGAAAGTGACTGGGAGCCCGAAGATCCATCTCAAGTTTCATCAGGCTCGTGCCTGATCATCCCACTGAAAAAAAATGACTATTCTGGCATCTTGATCAGAAGTGTGGGGTATGCTGAATCCGAATTAGCAGAGTCGACATACCAGTTTTTAGACGATGGCACATTCTTGCTTACAACGCATTATGAGCAATCAATAGCAGAGGAAAGAATCTGGTTTGTTTCAGACAATGTTCGGTGCAGATCATCTGTATTGAAGACATCTGCAGGCTCAGGAGTTCTGCAAACCTCATTTGCCTCTGAAGTCAGACGAATTAAGGCCTAGAGATATATATGAGAAACTATACAGCAATTGCAGACTTTGCCAAGACTCTTGCAGGCACATTCGATAACATTAATCAAGCACAAGAAAATCCAAAGGATTACGCACGAATCAATATTGTTTTCCGACCATTACCATGGCGCATCTTTAAAGGACCAGGCTTTTATTCTGAGCAATGCTATGACTATGCTCCGTGGGATCCCTACCGGCAAGGGATACATCGGCTAGTACTAGATCAGAACTTGTTTGTAATGGAGAATTTTGCCTTTGATAATCCTCGCCGACTTGCCGGCGCTGGACGCAATCCCGAACTTTTGGACGAACTGCATTCAGAATCATTGAAGAGGCGCTGCGGTTGTGCCATGCATTTCAGATCCATATCACCTGGACACTTCGTTGGCAATGTTGAACCCGGGAAAAGTTGTCTAATTCCAAGGGACGGAAAATTGACTTATCTTGTCAGTGAAGTTGAATTCAATCAAACCTCCTGGATTAGTCGGGATCGTGGATTTGATCCAGAGAACAATGTGCAAGTCTGGGGATCAGAGCATGGGATGCTGCGATTCGAAAAAATCGCAAGTTTTTCGAATGAAGTCACTAACGAATGGCTCGAGCTTAAAACCTGAACAATGGTTGATTATGACAAACAAATGAAAACCTGGATACGTTCACAACATTTAATCTGTGTTGGAAGCGACTTTATTTTTGAAACTGTTGATCAAACTCAATTAGACAAGTTCGAGACTTGCATTAGAGCCATGGGGGGGAGAATTAGAACTGTAAAAGCCATTGGAAACTGGCCAATGGGACCTAGACGATCATTCAAGATCCTGCAAGCAACTGCTAGTGTTCCACGACCTGGCGGCGAGGCTTTGGTGACATACTGGGCCAAAAAGGGAAGCAAAACAACAAGGTACTCTGAGATATCTTCTTGACAATTGAGGCTCACTCGTCAAACCATCCCATCCAAGTATCCTGAGTAAAGTCAGTGTGCTTGCTCCACCTTCTTAAAATAGTCGTGGAATCGAATTGATATCCCTTAGATGCAGCAATTGCGATCACGTCATCTTGATTGAGGGCTGCCTTGATTTCAGCTTTGAGATCAGGATCCTGGCGAACCATTGTAATGAATGATTCCAAAGATAAATCTTGCTTTACGTTAGAGGAGGAATCCGTCATACCAAAGACTGCTCAATAGAGATAATCACATTGTAGATCAAATTCCATCCATGAGCATGGCACGCCATGAGGCAACCTTCCGAAATGCCCAGGACCAATGCTCAACAGGTACGACAAGAATCTTTGCCAATTCTGCATCACTCAAAGTCTTACGATCCAAAGCAAGATATAGCTGCCATTCACTCGATGAAAAAATAAATCCCTTGGAAGCTGCATAATCAATAATATCCTGGTCAGTCTCACAAGCCTTCAGACCAGTGGCAATTGAATGGTCATACACAACAGCCTGGATGAATTCTTTAATCGGAGGTGGATTCATTCTCAACAACTTTCAATCCACAAAGCAAAGTTGACACTTGTACAAATCATTTGAAGCACTAATGGCCCCCCAGGACAACGCAAAAGACGCCATGGAATATTCTTTTCTAGAACACCAGAATCAATGGTGATCTTTGGAGGACTTGTTGCCTGTTCGTAAGGTATCAATGCAGCACCAGTCAATGCTGGTTCAATAGAGTCGACGATTGTTTTCAACTGATCGATAGTTGTGATCTCGTTCAACTCGGATTGGACATCCTCCCGTGCTTGAACGGCAGCGACGAATTCAGAGAGCGCTTGCTCACGCTCAGGGGACACAGGCATCGTGTTGCGACGAACCGATCGAATAGTACCAAAAACAGGTCTTTGCATTTTATTACAGCAACAGCAGTCTGAGCCGACAGCACTCATGGATGGAGTAAGTTAAAGTTTAAATATTGAATCCTAAAGTAAATATTTCCTTGCGTATAAACAATAATCGTGGAACATAAGCTCTAAAATTATTCAGGAAATCGAAGACTGCCTTTGTCACCTTTATCAATTCACCCGAGCAAATAAAACTATGCCAGAGCGTTTCGACAACTTGGTTGAAGGATTGACAGAAGATCGTGCCATGTCTGTGATTCTGGCCGACCCAGAGACATTGGATCGACCTGTCGACAAATATATGGCTGCGACGAGGTTGGGAGCTAGCGACACTGAGGAATCCCTTGATGTCCTCATTAAGGCAGCAGAATTAAGTCCGGAACATCTGTTTGACCGAATCACACGACGAAAAGCCATTGACGCCCTAGGCCGCAGAAAAAGCACTAGGGCATTACCTACTCTGTTTCGCTCACTGTCTTGCACAGATGAGGCTGCAGTCATTAACGCTGTTGACGCCATCACAAAAATTGGTGCACCACTAACAGAAAGCGATCAGAGAAGCTTGATCAAGGCACTCGCTGGGGAAGATATCCAAAAGCGAGCAGTCATCCAGGCCTTTTGCAGGCTGGAAATCAACAAGGCAGAAGAGGCAATACGCCCACTCGCGAACGATCAGAATCCGCTCGTCTGCGGTGCAGCCAAAGCATATTTAGCAAGAGTGCACAAAGAGACCTCCGGTCTAGATGATCTGGTTCCCCAGCTGATCGATCCCATCGCTGGTCGACGCCGATCCGCCGTCATTGACCTTGGCGATGCTGGTGATGTCACAAGATTGGAGGCACTGGTTACGGCACCTGTGTCCATGTCATTACGGGCAAGAAGCGCTTTCCAGCTCGTCGATCCCAACAAAACATGTCACGTTCCTGATGAATATTCAGAATTAATAACGCAACTTTTGCAAGACAACCCACAACATTTAAAGCTCAGACAAGAGTGGGTCTGCCCTGTTGACGCAATTGAAATCGAAAATAATCTTCAACACCGAGACGAAGCACGTCAATACGGTGGTGCTTTGAGCCTAATGAATATGGACAAACGAAGCAGAATGGAATTAATTAATGAAATTAAACAAAAATTATGGAGCGACTATGTTACTCACTATTACTTAACATCAGTCATCAGCCTTCAAGGCTTGTCCGAAAGGAGTGACTTGATCTGCCTAGCTCTGGCCGAAACGATCCCTCAGTACACAAAATCGAGGATTGCAGCAGCCTGGGGTTGCCTGAGATTGAGGCTGACTGATCAGAAGCCCCTCCTCGAGGAGCTTTCAGTCTCAGCTAACTGGCTACCACTGAAGTGGACCTGCAGGCAGGTACTTAAACAGTTGTCATGATTAGTGTCTGCTTCAGTAACAACCAGGTCAAATGATGTCGTGGTGTTACCGATTTTTCTTTTGTCAACTTGTGTGTCCTGACACGCTTGTCTGGGAGTTAGGCAAAAAAAGCAGGGTTACTGTCCATCTTGATGCGGAATGCATCTCCCCAAACAACGTATTCCCCAACCCATGCTCGACGCATTCTCCAGGGCAGCTGTCTCAGCCGATTCCAGCGGCTCTTTCATCGGCGGCGGCGAACTGGCCTCTCTGAAGTCCTTCATTGCCGATGGCAACAAGCGCCTCGACGCTGTTAACGCCATCACTTCCAACGCTAGCTGCATCGTTTCCGACGCCGTTGCAGGCATCTGCTGCGAGAACACCGGTCTGACCGCCCCCAACGGTGGCGTTTACACCAACCGCAAGATGGCTGCTTGCCTGCGCGATGGTGAGATCGTTCTGCGTTACGTCTCCTACGCCCTGCTGGCTGGTGATGCTTCTGTTCTCCAGGACCGCTGCCTGAACGGACTGCGTGAAACCTACGCTGCACTGGGTGTTCCCACAGGTTCCGCCTCCCGTGCCGTGGCCATCATGAAGGCCGCTGCTGGTGCCCTGATTACCAACACCAACAGCCAGCCCAAAAAGATGCCTGTGACCACTGGAGATTGCTCCAACATCGCCGGCGAAGCTGCCAGCTATTTCGACATGGTGATCAGCGCTATCAGCTGAGCCAGAGATTGAATTTCTGCACATCTGAACACCCCCCTTTTTCATCATGAAGTCCGTCATCACCACCGTCGTCGGAGCAGCCGACAGCGCTTCCCGCTTCCCCTCTGCCTCCGACATGGAGTCCGTCCAGGGCTCCATCCAGCGTGCTGCTGCTCGTCTGGAAGCTGCTGAGAAACTGGCCGGTAACTACGACCAAGTTGCTCAGGAAGCTGTCGATGCTGTGTATAACCAGTACCCCAACGGAGCTACCGGCCGTCAGCCCCGCAAGTGCGCCACCGAGGGCAAAGAGAAGTGCAAGCGTGACTTCGTTCACTACCTGCGCCTGATCAACTACTGCCTGGTCACCGGCGGCACCGGCCCCCTGGATGAGCTAGCCATCAACGGTCAGAAGGAAGTGTACAAAGCACTCAGCATCGACGCTGGAACCTACGTTGCTGGTTTCTCCCACCTGCGTTCCCGCGGTTGCGCTCCTCGCGACATGAGTGCTCAAGCACTGACCGCTTACAACCAGCTGCTCGACTACGTTATCAACTCCCTGGGCTGATTATCAGTCCTTAACGGATTGGTATTTACGACTAGTCGTCTCAGGGGGTGAGCAAATAGCTCACCCCCTTTTTTTAGCAGTATGCGAGAAAACTTCCTGCGAAGGAAAGAAACTCAACGACTCGATAGCGACATTAGATCGATCGGCGCCAACCCCCCCAAAAAAGACAATCAGCCAGCCAAAGTTAAATCTATCGCAATTATTGTCGATGATTGCTCGAGTGGTTGAATGCAGAAACTTGTAAAACCTGTTTCAAACCTTAAACCACTAAGGATCCTCCCGCTGTTCTGTCAAGTACCGCCTCAATTCGAGAGCGATCAGAATACTTGAAGGTCTCGACATCATCAATCACCTCCAAATCCTTATCATGCTCACCACACAAACTACTCCTGCAGGTATGTCTGCAGCAAATCGAACCAAATCCGCTTCGTATTCCACCTCCAGCAAAGCTGGAATGAATACTGTTGCCCGAACGGTGGCAGGTTCGATTGCAGAGTTTAAGCGGAACACTTGCTCATCTATGGGTCTCGGAATCGGCCCTCGACTCCACAGTGAGTGTCCATTCGGTTCGGTCTTCGATGAGTATCACCCCAATGATAGTGCGGCGTTGGAGCGCACAATCCGCGATAGCTATCGCCAGGTTTACGGGAACCTACCTCCAACGGAAAATGAGCGTTGCACCTCACTGGAAGCACGCCTCATGAATGGAGAAATAACGGTACGTGACTTCGTCAATGGTCTGGCCAAATCTCCTTTTTACAAAAAAAATTACTTCCACGCAGTCGCGCCCCAGCGAGGGATCGAACTGAACTTCAAACATCTCTTAGGGCGAGCTCCACTTAATCAGGCAGAAATTCAGGCCAGCATTAAGCTGCAGGCCGAACAGGGATTTGATGCTCTCATCGATAGCCTGACGGATGGGGCAGAATATGCCGAGGTCTTCGGTTCGGATATCGTCCCATACGTGCGGACTACTGATTCTTATGCCGGAATGATGACGTCCTCCTTCAACATGATGAGGGAGCTTGCCAGCACCAAAGTAGCAGTTAGTGACAACGCTCAGGGATCCCGGAGCCGCACCGTTTCACCACTCGCCTTAGCAGCGAGCAGCGCGATTAAACCTGTGACATTTAACTATTTTGCACTTACCAAGCCTGCTCCAAAGCTGCCTCAACAGCAGTACAGCGGTCATCAGCCTCCTAAGCAGACAGACTACGTCGCATTCCGCCCCTTCGGAATCCACTTCTGACCGACCCAAAATGGTCTAATGGTCAGAATTCAACACTCAAGTGTGTGATGACCAGCTCCCTTTCAAAAGGGAGCTTTTTTTTGTCCAAGAGCTCGTGGGCGAAAAAGCTTCAAGGAATCAACAGTACAACAACCGTAATCGATTAGATTGATATGAAGATTGTGCGATGCCCACAGTGCTCCAGGATTTCTCTAATGTCTCGTCACTCAGCGACAGTCAGCTCACCGAAGAAGAAGCGCTTCAACTCGCCAACGAACTAAGTTTAAAATTAAGTGATGGTGAGAGACCTGGGTCTGATGCAGAGTCTCTCAAGAAAATGGTTGCTGGCCTTGGTGATGCTAGAGGAGCCCTACGACTAACCTTTGCAAAAAGCCTTGGCGCAGTAGGAGACGAGGCTCTACCCATTCTTTGTGAAGCTCTTCGCCAACACCAAAATGTAGTCGTCAGAAGAGCATCAGCCAAAACACTCAATTTGATTGGAAGTAAGGAGGCTCTGCCTTATCTCCTCGAAGCTTTTTTAGAAGACAGTGATCCAGTTGTCCTCGGGTCATCTGCTGGAGCAATGGCAACGATTGGACCCGACGCTATGGACTCATTACTTGGGATCCTGAAAAATCCAGACTGCACACCATTTCAGGTGGGCTTGATTAATCTTGCGCTTAGTTTCATCGGCGCCAAAGCACCTGAGGCATTACTCGAGGCTGCAGAGTCAGACGTGACTGAAGTTCGCGTAGCTGCAATTTCAGCCCTAGGAGATCAAATACAAAAGAGTGACGATCATCGTGCAAAAAATAGAGTGTTCAGAGCTTTAGATGACTGCTCACCAGACGTTAGAGCAGAAGCTGTAACACTTATCGGAAAATCATGTGATGCCGAAGATGTTGAACATATGCTGACAAGGAAACTGATCGACAAAGACACGCAGGTACGAAAAAACACGGCGATGGCACTGATGAAGCTTGAAGCATTTAACTCTGTAGAAAGCATAGAGAAGGCAAAGGCAACAGAAGATGACGAGTCAGTTCAAGCAGTATTTGATGTCGCCATCAACATACTAAGCAGAAATTTGTGAGAAGCTAGGGTCAAAACAATGCACAGAAGGGCACTGAAGAATTCCAAGGATACCTCAAATACCCCAAGTTCTCTCTTGTAAAGTTAGCGGAGCATTTTCAGTGATCCTGGTAAAAAGCGGATAGATGCTGATAAAATTTGAACATATAGGTGATCTTTTATGTCGCGCGCTGAGTTCATACGCTTTCTTCAGGTCCTGGAAGAAAATTTACCGTTCAGAGCTCTTTTTCAAGAAGCTGATCCCGAGGAAATCCTCAAGCTTGCTGATCAACATGGGTTTATCTTTTCGGATGAAATAAAAGGGCGTTTCCTGAATCGGTGGGCAGGTGTGTATTTCTGCCCATTCGCCAACGATGTGGGAAGGTTATGCCCAAAAATGGTACCCGAGGGATTCAGCACACTGCTGCATTATTCACAAACAACATGTACCAAAGAGGACAAAGTTGAGCGTTTTGATTTTCGCGCTGGAGGCTATTACGAAGGAGTAAAAGCAGTGACTGGATAAAGAAAAGGTTTTAACTCCTTGAATTGAGTAGATCTTGAAGTCGCGCCAATGCAGACTGAGCTGCTTCCTGAATCAGCGGATCGTCATTATTATCTTGAAGTGCATGCAAAGCGACCTCCGCCATGGGATGCGGGATATCAGCAAGAGCCTGAGATGCACTAAAGATCAAAGCCACATTTTCACTGCTGAGAGATTTTGCGAGTAGTTTAATTGCCTCTTCAGACTTGAACTGTTGCTTACCGATTTGACCAAGACACATCAGAGCTCCTTGTACGACTACCATGTCTGTGTCATTAATCGCTTGTTCCAACATTTCTATGACTGAATCAGGAAACGGTTGATCAGGAAAATTCTTGAACAATTGAACGAATGCTTTCGGGCAACAACGCCTTGCAGTTTGATTCTCAGTTGTTGCATAAAGTTCGATCAAAGGATCGAATGCAGAACTCCCAAAAAAACCAATTCCCTTAACTGCTGCTCTGTACACTTTGGGATCTTGATGACAGAATAGTTCCAATAATATAGGCAAGGCTTCTTCCTGATAGTGCTCCGAAAGAATTAAACTGGCTTCTTCTTGGATCCTAGGGTTGGGATGCCTAAGATCCTCGAATAGGGAATCAATGGAAGGCACAGACTGATTATCGCTCACAGAAAGCCTGAATTGATAAATTATTTTAGCACTGGTGATCAACCGAAAACAGACGCAGACGTCTCATACATGCACTATGTATATTGGAGAATCGAGTGCGCTTTCCAACGAACAAAATAATCTGGATCCGATTCAGACAAATTACTGACTACTTCAAGATTTTGAGACCGGATTTGACTCAACTCGGGAGATTGAAGTAGTAGAAGCGATGTATAACGGAAATCCCAAAATGGTTGCATTACGGTAGTCAAACCATCATTCAAGAAGTGGTCGCACTGCCCAGGAAATAAGATGGCAAAAGACAACAACGCAGCAGATGGAGATTTCCTGAATTGTGGACGTCTATCTCGAATAGCATCCGACAGGATATCGTGAATAGACGCAAGGGCCTCATGACTCCAATTCCTTATGAGACCAAATAGATGCATCATGAAATAGTGCGCTCCATAGTCGTTATGGGCTTTCTTATGCCAACTCGCCCAGACATGGGTCCAGACTTCATCTGGATCACGATCCAGCAGGGTTTGCATCGACAAATAGCAGCGACTGAAATCAGGATGAAACAGACCTTCGACAAGCAGCTGAGTCGGTAGGGGGTCTCCATAGTGATGAAGCACCGTGATCAGCCTGGGGTCATCGCGAAGGACCTGGTCAACAGCCGAAAGAGCACTATTTTTCAACTGCTCACCTGACGATCGGTCGACAAGAGCACGAACAGCTCTCATTCGAAACGCTGGTGAAATGGGTGCCTGAAGCAAACTCGACATGAGTTCAATCCCACCAGCATCGATTACATCTTGAACTGCCGACTGACGATCCATCTGATTAGGAACGTACAAATGATCAGCCAAATCAGCGAGACGTGTCCTATCTCCTGACAAGTGAATTGTGGCCGCAATTGCAGCACCGCACACAGAAGACTTTTCATGATCCATTAAGGGAGCAATCGACGAAAGTGCTGTAAAGACGGAGAGTTGAGACAAACTTTGAATTAAAACCCGTTGATTCTGTCTTGAATCATGCAACAATTGTATTAAGCGCTGATGAACAGATTGATCTTGGCAGCCTATTTGTGCCAGTGCCCAGGCAGCATTTTCGACCATATAGATATCCGAACTATCAAGAAAACTGGCAATTTTCTCCTGAGCTTGCGTCACCCCTAGCCGGGCAAGAACTTCTACAGCTTTTCGTTGAGCAAGAAGGACAGCAGACTCAGTCGACACCCTGCCAAGAAAATTCAGCAATGCTTCATTTGCCAACTGACTAGGAAAATTGACCAAGTGCGCAATGGCCATATAGTAGTCACTGTCGCTTTCAAGATCTTGGAACTCTGTAGCCAAGATCTCGATAGCACCAGCCTGGTCCAACTCAGGGTGAATATTGTCAAACAAGCCCGACATAAAAGAAAGACTAATATCAATTAAATTCTACACGCCCAATTATCAAGCGTTCTTAAACAACAATAAGAAAAGCATTGGGCCACTTCTCAGCATTTAGATTTAAAGTATTATCATAAGGTCTGCAAGAGGGAAATGGGGCCATTCTCCGGTCGTTTGCTCAACGTTTCTGCTGCAATGTTGCCAGGCTCGAGAACTTCGAAACAGAGACATATAAGTCTAGACAGTCGGTTTATGAGCCAATGGATGAAAGCCGCCAAAAATTCCCATGCAGCAATCACTCAGATCAGCGCCGCTCACCTTCATTCAACAACAACAAGGAAGGGAACAACAGGAGGTTCAAAAGATAAGTCGCAGACCTTAATTGGGAAAATGAGTGCTCAGTTTCCGAACCTGACCAAAAATATGAAAACCGATGTAGTCGGAACGAGTGATGAATCTAAACAAAAGGGCAAACGCCGCAGAGGTCGTCGCAAATCGTCCTAATCAATTATTTGAGGAGATCTCGAAAACACCATCTTCAGGGCGATTGGACTTAAGTGCATCCCAATTAATGGCTTGCAGGAAAGCCTTTTCATCGTGGGTTTCCACAACATCTACGCCCCAGAAACCTTCTTGAAGCGGTGCACCTGGAGCAGCCAAAGAATCTTTGCGCCCACCAAGCGCCAGTATGACATGATCTACACTTTGTCCAAGTTTAGACCTCAATTGCTTCCAAGACTTGACCAACTCCACTGCCATATCGTTGGGAGGCAAGTTTGAAGTCAATTCAATGATCCAATGAGGATGTTGAATGACTGTTGCAGAAATAATTGCCGAAGAATTCGAGACTATACCGTCAGCGAGAACTTGAGTTTCAAAGGGAGGGACATCTTTAGATTGAACCTGCAGGTTATGAGAAAGAATAAATGTCGTCATTGGAAAAGACTTGTCCATTCAATCTTAACGGAACAACTACATAGCCGCGATTCAATCTGAGAAGCCTGCAGTCATCAAAAAAAGGGGGGGGCTTATCGCCCCCCTCTCTCTCACAGCCGTTGCCAGTTCAAGACAGGGCGTTGATGGCGTAATCGAGATAGCTCTTGAATTCGTTGAGAGCCTGAGCGCTCATATCACGAGGTGCACATGCACGATCACGTGTGTAAGTGAGAGCTTCGATGTATGCGTTGGTTGGAAGACCAAGGGTGCGATACACCTCACGAGCACCAGCAATACCCCACTCGTCCAGAGGACCAGTACCACCAACAATGAGGCAGTAGTTGATCAGACGCAGGTAGTGACCAAGATCGCGATAGCACTTGTCGATCTTCACCTGGCTGTCACCGGCTTCACCGGGCTGCTTCAGGTAGGCGTACTTGTTAAAGCAGGCGTCGCCTGCTTCACGAGTCACGTTATCGAGGCCAGCGGCCAGCTTTTCAGCAGCCTCAAGGCGAGCAGCTGCACGCTGGATATTGCCCTGAACGGCTTCGAGGTCGTTCTGGGAAGGGAAGCGACCGGCTGCATCAGCAGCGGTCACAACAGTGGTGACGACGGATTTCATTTGAGATCCTTAGATAAGGGTGCTGAGAAGGAAAGAAGAAGACGAATTCAGCCGCAGATCAGCTGATTGCCCCGATCACGCGATCGAAGTAAGAACCTGCTTCAGACACCAGTGCAGAGCAATCGCCCTGTGTGGTTTCCATCTTGCGGTACTTTGCGCCACCGCTAGCAGGGGTGTTGGTTTGTCCGATCAGAGCCGTTGCTGCGGATTTCATGATCGCGACAGCGCGAGCTGCAGACTGAGTGGGAACACCCAGAGCGATGTAGGTCTCTTTCAGACCATTGAGGCAACGGTCATCCAGCACGGAAGCGTCGCCAGCCAGCAGGGCGTAGCTGATGTAGCGAAGAACGATCTCACCATCACGCAGGCATGCGGCCATGCGACGAGTGGGATAGCAGTTGCCACCGGCCTGGATCAGACCGGTGTTTTCGCAGATCATGCCTGTGACCGCATCCGAAACGATGCAATAGGCGTTGGAAGTGATGGCGTTAACAGCGTCCAAACGCTTGTTGCCATCCTGCACATAAGAACGGAGGCTAGCGAGCTCGCTACCACCAACAGGTGCAGTTTTGGCGTCAGCGCTGACGACTGTGCGGGAAAATGCGTCGAGCATTGGGGGCCAGACAGTTTTTTGGGGATGCGGTGCTTCGGAAACCGCCTTGGGAACTAGCCGCTAAGACTGGAGGCCCAAAGGGGGAAGATGCGCCCAGCCACGCTAAACCCCGGTTCCCGGCTGGGTTCCAAAACAGACGCGGTCACGCAAGAGTTTGTCACCTTGGGGCACGAGTCAACGACTACCGGCAAGACCGTCGGCCATCAAGGCTTCCAAGCCGGTCGGTCCATGTCGTGCGTCAGAGACGAGGCCCTACGGAGCCAAGGCAGACAGGTAGAAGGTTTAAAATTTCAGAGACAGTCAGCATTTCATGGATCAAACAGCCTCTGATCTGCCCAGCATTGAGGAATTGCAGGAGTCCATTGACGAACTATCTGCATACCGAGAGAGACTTTTTAAGGATGTGGTCGGACTTGGAAAGAAGCTGCGCCTCTCGCAGAAAAAAATTGATTCGACAGTCGCTGAGCACGAAGAGCTGCAGCGTCTTGACGAAGTTATGTCACAACTTGTTGCACAAAGAGATTCTCAGCAGTCTAAATCTTGAATTTTATTAGAAGGATTGGTTCACAGTCTCAACACCTCAGCTCCGCAAGTTCAACCTAATGTTTCCACTCCAGTCATATCCACCAATGACGATGGTGGATTTTTTCGAAGCAAGCCGTGGGACCTGGTTGAACCGACGTGCTGTTCATCATTTGGATCACCAGGATGATGAAGCAGCAGATTCTAATCTTGTTATCGAACCATTTAAAAATGATGATCCGGCAGTTCGCAGCATTTGCGAAGCCCTAAACATCAATATGATCGACAGCACTGGTGGAGCTAGATTTTGGTGGGAAAGTAATATTAAAAAAGGAGTCCGCAACGAAGATTATGCGGCTGTTGTGATCGATGTACCCAACCGAGATAATGCTCGAAAGGGTTTCTTACTACGAGATGTAGGATATGTTGAAAAGCAGGCGGTATTGAGCACTTACGTTTTTGCCGAAGATGGCGTGTTGACGATCACTACAAGATATGACACGAATATTGGAATTGAACGATGCTGGTTTGTGACTGATCAGATCCGAATGCGTGTCAGTTCTGTCCAATGCTTGGATGGTGTCGCAATGACTACCTACTGCACTGAATTTCGCTGTCCAACAGATGCTGATATCAATGCCATATCTGAGCATGCCAGGCAGATCGCTCGTTCGACTGCATCCATTGGAGCTTAACCATCATGTTTGATCCGTTCCTTGAGGAATTACAAACAGGAATTCAAGCCCGCGGTGGCATATCAGTTGAAGTTCCGGCCGGGCTGGAACACAATCAATCCCAGAAGGGCTCAAGCACCATCCAAAGCTGGCTTTGGCAGGTTCCAGGTTTTCGTCGCTGGCGCGTCACCCGACTTGATGCAGGTGACAGCCTTCAAGTTCTGAATTCAGTCGCATATCCCGATTTCGATTTGGACCATCCTTTGATGGGTGTTGATCTGCTCTGGTTTGGCGCACGTCAAAAGCTAGTTGCGGTTCTTGATTTTCAACCACTGGTTCAAGATAAAGACTATCTCGATCGTCATTTTGATGGTCTGAAAGATCTGAATGCTCGTTTCCCGGATCTAAACGGAGAAGAAACGATGCGATCTTTCGATCCGAATCAATACTTCTCATCATGGCTACTTTTTTGCCGTGGAGGTTCTGAAGAGGCTGACAGGTCACTGCCAAAAGCCTTCAGCGCCTTTTTGAAAGCCTATTGGGGTTTACACGATGAGGCTTCCAAGGAACCATCCTCAATCTCACCTGGAGATGTGGAACGGCTTCAGAACGCCTACGACGTGTACAGCGCCGAGCGTGATCCTGCCCATGGATTGTTCACCAGCCATTTCGGCAAGGAGTGGTCTGACCGGTTCCTGCACGAATTCCTTTTCCCCGCCAGTCAGCCCGCATGAGCATTGATCTCCGCGCGTCGAGCCTTGATCCCGTTCAGATTCCGGGATGGCGATGGCAGCCCTTTCTCGATGAAGCCATTGCTGCACTCAAGCCTTTCAACCTATCTCCCTATCCAGTAGCGGAAACGTTTCTGCAAAAGGATGGCAGCACAGGATCAAAGGCAAAACCCGTTCCAGTCACCACCGCTACCTGGGCCTGTTCCACTGACAAATTGCGGCAGGTGCGTTGTGCCTGCGTTGAAGCAGGCATGGCTGCGTCAGTCCTCAATTTTGTGATCAACCCCAGCTGCCGGTTCGACCTGCCGTTCTTCGGAGCCGATCTGGTAACGCTTCCCAACGGTCATTTGCTCGCTCTGGATCTGCAGCCGGTTGACAAGACTGATCCCGATCACACTCAGTCCGTGTGGGAGCAACTGATCCCAGTGTTCGAGCGCTGGCAAGCCGAGCTACCTGATGGCGGCCCCATCCCAGACGAAGCCAAGCCGTATTTCTCACCGGCTTTTCTTTGGACCCGCATCCCTCTCGGACAAGAAGGCGACGCGTTGATTGAACAAGTGATCCGTCCGGCTTTTAGGGAATATTTGCAGCTCTACCTCAAGCTGGTGGATGAGGCTCAACCCGTGAATGACGATCGTGCAGCCAAACTTTTATCAGGCCAGAAGCGCTACACGAGATACCGTGCCGAAAAAGATCCGGCACGCGGCATGTTGACGCGGTTCTACGGGAGCGAATGGACAGAGTCTTACATTCACGGCGTGCTGTTTGACCTTGAGGAAGCCTCAGCAACTCCCTTGATGCAGCAAGGGAGTTAAGCATTATGAACAGCTTTCGGAGGGCTTCCGTTGTGTTGGTCAGAATCGCTTGCGACGGGATGGGCACAGCTTCCCGGCCGTCCCCATTCAGCCCTGAAGATTCCTAATCTTCAAATCAAGATCCAAGGAGTTAACTCATGTTCGACGCCTTCACCAAGGTTGTCGCCCAGGCAGACGCCCGGGGCCAGTTCATCAGTGCCAGCGAAATCGATGCCCTCGCGGCGATGGTTTCTGACAGCAACAAGCGTCTGGATGCTGTGAATCGCATCTCCAGCAACGCTTCCACCATCGTTGCTTCGGCCGCACGCCAGCTGTTCGCTCAGCAGCCCGCACTGATCGCTCCCGGCGGCAATGCTTACACCTCCCGTCGCATGGCTGCTTGCCTGCGCGACATGGAGATCATCCTTCGCTATGTCACCTACGCAAGTTTCGCTGGTGACGCATCGGTTCTCGAAGATCGCTGCCTAAATGGACTGCGCGAGACCTACCTCGCCCTCGGCACTCCCGGAGCCTCCGTTGCTGCTGGCGTGAATCTGATGAAGGAAGCAGCTCTGGCGCTCGTGAACGACCGGGCTGGAATCACAGCTGGCGACTGCGCCTCCCTGAGCAGCGAAATCGGCACCTACTTCGACCGTGCAGCCTCCGCTGTGGCCTGATCGAGCCCCTGAACTCCCGACACAAGCAATTCTCCTGACGAATCATGAAGACCCCTCTTACTGAAGCTGTTTCTGCAGCTGACTCCCAGGGACGCTTTCTCAGCAACACCGAAGTTCAGGCCGCATCCGGTCGCTTCAACCGTGCCGCAGCCAGCCTGGAGGCCGCCAAGGCCCTCACCGCCAAGGCTGATGCCCTCGTGAATGGTGCTGCCCAGGCTGTTTACACCAAGTTCCCCTACACCACCCAGATGGAGGGGTCCAACTACTCAACCACTCCCGAAGGCAAGGCCAAGTGCTCCCGTGACGTGGGCTACTACCTGCGCATGATCACCTACTGCCTGGTGGCCGGTGGCACGGGGCCCATGGACGACTACCTCATCGCTGGTCTGGACGAAATCAACCGCACTTTCGAGCTCTCCCCCTCCTGGTATGTGGAAGCACTGAAGTACATCAAGTCCAACCATGGCCTCAGTGGCGATGCCGCCACCGAAGCCAACAGCTACATCGATTACGCCATCAACGCTCTGATCTGATCGAGCCCCGATGCGACAAAAGCCCCCCACAGAGGGGGCTTTTTTTATTGTTCTGCACCAGGCCCTACCGAAGCGCTGTGATCAATCCCAATGTTCGGCGCTTTCTGAACCTGCTCTGCGGCGAGTACAGCAACCAGCAGCAAGCCTTCGACAATCCCCCCTTCTACGCCCATATTTTTTTGAGGTACCGGCCTCTTCCACAGCTCACTCCAGGATCCATCCTGCTGGAGCAGACCTACGCGGTGGCCCCCGACACCCCCTACCGCCTGCGGATGATTCGCGCCGAGGAGCAACCCTCCGGTGCCATCAAATTGTGGAACCACACCTTCCGGGACCCCTCACGCTTTGCGGGCGCAACATTCCATCCCGACCTCCGCCAGTCCATTCAGGCCACGGATCTCATCAACCTGGAGCAATGCCACTATCAGGTGCTGGAACAGGAGGACGGTTACCACGGCGCCATGGAGCCTGGGTGCCAATGCATCGTGAGACGCAATGGAAAAGACACGGTGCTGGTGAGCAGCTTCCACCTGCAGGGAGAGTCGCTTCAGACCCTCGATCGCGGCCATGACCCAATCACAAATGAGCGCTGCTGGGGCTCCGTCGCAGGACCCTTTCGGTTTCAGAGAACCCAGAGCTGGTCAGCAGACCTTGCATCAGCCTGGATGTGATGGAACCCCTCACTGAATCGCAGGTGATCGAAAATCTCCGTCAAACGGAGGACCCCTCGGCGCAGTACTACGCCGCCTGGTGGCTGGGGAAAATGCGCAGCCGTCATCCCGATGCCGTTCCGTTGCTCCTAGCCACCCTTGGAGCTCTCGACAACAGCCCCGTTGATCCAAACCGGCGAGGCGTTGCCCTCAACGCGATCCGTGCCATGGGCCTGCTGAAGGACGAACGCACGGATGGTGCCTTGCTGGATCGCTTGCACTCCAAGGACTACAGCGTGCGGGAGGAGGCAGCACGCAGCCTTGGCACCATGGGCAGCCACGCGGCCGCAGAGACCATCCGTTCCCTGTTGGCCAGTGGCGTCGAAGGAGCCGGACGCGAACAGCCCTCGAGCCCCTTACTGCAGGAACCCTGCGAAGCACTGTTGGAAGCTCTCGGGGACATCGGCATCAAGGATGCAGCGACCCTGGCGACGATCCAACCCTTCACGCGGCATCAGCGTCCATTGATTTGTTCAGCAGCCTGCCGGGCGTTGCTGCAACTCACAGGTGACTCGTGCTGGGGAGAGCAACTGACGCAGCTGTTGCTGCATCCCGACCCCCTGGTGCGGCGCGGAGCTCTACTGGATCTTGGTGCTGCCGGATGGACGGCGGCCGTGCCGATGATTCGGGCTGCCGCCGTGGAGCCCAGCCTCAAACTGGTGGCGTTGAAGAGGCTGGCGGAGACGAGCGGAGACCCGCAAGTGCTCGATGTGATGGATGCCCTCCTCTGATGACCTCGTCTGCCCTGAGAGAGGCGATCCAGGCGTTGGATCGCGCCACCAGCACCCCCGACTTGGTGGAGGCCACGCGCGCTGTGTGCGCCTTGGGTGATCCCGAGGCAGCCGGGACACTGGTGAAAGTGCTGGGCTTCAACAATCCAGCCGTGGCTGGGGTGGCAACCCAAGGACTGATCCAGCTGGGTCGGGACATCGTGCCGACTTTGCTGGTGAGCCTGGATGCCCGTAATTACGGTGCACGGGCCTGGGTGGTGAAAGTCCTTTCCGCCCTTCGCGATCCACGGGGTCTCGATCTTCTCGAACATGCCCTCAACGCTGATATCGCACCAAGCGTGCGGCGCTCAGCAACTCGCGGCCTGGCGGATTTAGAGATTGATCCCAGTTTCAAAGACCAGCAATTGCAACGCTGCATGCAAGGGCTTCTGAAAGCCGCGCAAGACGACGAATGGGTCGTGCGTTACGCCGCAGCGTTCGGGCTGGAACAGCGCCTAAGCAATGCGGCTGTTGATCCCTCCATCGCCGATCAGGCCGTCGCCATGTTGCAAAACCTGGCTTCCGAT
This sequence comes from Synechococcus sp. MEDNS5, assembly GCF_014279875.1. NCBI lineage: Bacteria > Bacillati > Cyanobacteriota > Cyanophyceae > Synechococcales > Synechococcaceae > Synechococcus > Synechococcus sp. MEDNS5. Next base: position 499,836 of record NZ_CP047952.1, on the reverse strand, counting down.
GCTGAGGATGCCAGGGTGGTGCGCCATCGGGCCGAGCTGGCCCTGCAACGCCTGAACCTCGAATGACTCAGAAGCTGTTGTTCGTCTGTCTCGGCAACATCTGCCGATCCCCCGCTGCAGAAGGAGTGTTTCTCCACCTCATCAAGACGCGTGGGCTCGAGGATCAGTTCGTCGTGGATTCCGCCGGAACAGGCAGCTGGCATGTGGGAAATCCTGCCGACCGACGCATGCAGGCCGCGGCCAATCGCCGTGGCATACAGCTGCCCAGCCGAGCCCGGCAGATCGATCTGAACGATCTTGAAACGTTCGATCTAGTGCTGACGATGGATCAGGACAATCTCAATGCCGTGAACGGTCTTGCTCGGGAAGCCGGCGCGAGGGCCACGGCGCGCATTCAACCGATGCTCAGCTACGGCCGCCGCTACAGCGAAGCCGAGGTTCCAGATCCGTATTACGGAGGCGACGCAGGCTTTGAGCACGTGCTCGATCTTCTCGAGGATGCCTGTGAGGCTTTGCTCGAAGAACTCAGCCCTCCGGCGTAGGCCAGACCTCCTCAGCAACCCGGAAGCGAAACAAATCCTCGAGTGCATCAATCACAGCTTCGATCGACATCCCATCGGTGATCAATTCAGTGGCATCGTCCGCCTGGACCAGTGGAGCCACCTCACGGGTGCTGTCCAAACGGTCCCGCTCCACGATCTGAGCTTCCAGCTCAGAGAGCTCGGGCACGGCGTGCCCCCGTGCCTCAAGATCCTTGGCCCGACGCCGGGCTCGTTCTTCAGGGGACGCGGTCAGAAACACCTTTACATCAGCATCGGGGAACACGGCGGTGCCGATGTCCCGGCCTTCGGCCACAAGGCCACCTCGCTCCCCAAGCCGCTGCTGCTGCCGCGTGAGCAAGGCTCGGACGCAGGGATGCGCAGCCACCAGCGACACCGAGCCTGTGACCTCGGGATCGCGGATCGCATCGGTGATGTCACGACCATTCACGCGAACGGTCTGCACACCATCCTTCAACGGTGATAGATCCACCTCCAGCTCCTCGAGCAAGGCTTCCACCGCTGGAGCACTGCTGGGATCGGCGCCGTTCTTCTGCACCCACCAGGTGACGGCTCGATACATGGCTCCGGTATCGAGGTACAGAAGTCCCATCCGTTCTGCAAACGCACGGGTCACCGTGCTTTTGCCAGCGCCAGCAGGACCGTCGATGGCGACGATGGGCGAACGGGTCATAACGAAAACGTGATCGATCAGGCGGGTTGCGCCACAACGGACCGACGCAGCCAGCAGTCGAATCGAACGACCGGGCGGCGCGGGCTGAAGCGTGACGGGATCCACGGTCTCTACATACTCCACCTCAAGGCCCGCCTCCCTGAATTGCTGGTGCAAAGCGGCATGCTCGAAAGCCCCATCAACGAGGCCTCTGGAACAAGCACGAGCGGCGGAGCACAGCGCCGAACTGAATACAGAGGCCTTGGTTCGCTCCGCAACGCTCAGATAACGGTTGCGGGAACTGGCAGCCAACCCATCGGACTCCCTGACGGTGGCACACCCTCTCACCCTCACGGTCAGGCCGAAGTCGTTGACCAGATGCCGCAGGATCGTGAGTTGCTGCCAGTCCTTTTCACCCAACCAAAGTTGACAGGGACGCACCAACCCCAGCAACCGCATCACGACCGTGACGACACCATCAAAATGGCCTGGGCGCCAGGGACCACAGAGATGGGCCGTCAGGCGGGCAGGCGCCTGTAGGCGCCATCCCTCACTGTCGCCATAGGGGTACACCTGCCTCTCATCCGGAGACCACAATGCTTTCGCTCCCGCTTGTTCGGTGAGCGTGCAGTCAGCCTCAAAGGTGCGTGGATAACGATCGAAGTCTTCATCCACTCCGAACTGCAATGGATTGATGAATGTGCTGACCAGGACGGGGCCCATCGAGCCTTGGTCCTTCACCGCCGCGCCGATCAAACGGGCATGCCCCTGGTGAAGCCCCCCCATGGTGGGAACAAAGGCAATGGGGGCCTGGCAGGCCAAACGCCAGGAGCGAAACTCCGAAGCCGTCCTGAGGATCTGAAGGCTCAGCGCAGAACCTCGAGCTTCACCTGGGCCACACCGCTTGACGTGAGCCCGAGATGCCTGGCCGCACCATGGCCCAAATCAATCACGCGATGGCCGACGAATGGTCCGCGGTCGTTAATGCGCACCACAGCTTTGCGGCCGTTCCAAAGATTGGTCACCCGCACCTTGGTTCCAAATGGAAGTGAGCGATGAGCCGCCGTCATGGTGCCGGGGCGGAAGACTTCTCCACTGGCTGTGCGATTTCCGTAAAACCCAGGCCCGTACCAGCTGGCCTCGCCGGAATGCGTGGAGACAACGACAGGTCCCACTGACTTGGGCGGTTCTGCAGGAGCGACCGGTTCAGGAGCAACCGGCTCGGCGAGGGAGGTCTCCAACTCAAGGCTGGCTGGAGTTGGTTCCACAGCAGTGGCTTCTTCAGCAGGAAGAACAAGGTCGAGGGGGTCGACGAAGTCGAACCCCTCGAGGTCTCTGGCAATCACCGGATACAGCGCAGCCCCTGACGCGGCAATGCCCGTGATGAGGGCTGTAAGGAACCAATGACGTTGCATATCGGGGAAACGCTGAATTGCTCGGTGACAGCAGCCGCTTTTAGATGAAGCAACCGTATAAATACCCACCCTTCACTGGTCTCCACCGCGGTCTTGGAATCCGAGAAGAGGACCTTCGCGACAGCGCTGCTATCCCTCGCCGTCACAGGCTTCCGAAGCGCAATGAGCAGACCACAAAGATCAGCCAGGGCTATGGCCCTTACAAGCAAAGCTGATCGAGGCCAGGTCGATGCCTTGATCGGCACAGCCGGCTAAGCCCCCGGCGTGCCCCACGAGGAGGGAGGATCGCATCAGTTCCCAACCAATTGATGGACTACCGATCCGCCGGTGTCGACGTGGAAGCCGGCAGGGCCTTTGTGGACCGGATCCGAACCAGCGTGGAGGCCACCCATCGCCCCGAAGTCGTGGGTGGGCTCGGCGGCTTTGGAGGCCTGATTCGGTTGCCTGAGGGCCTGCGCAAGCCACTCCTCGTATCCGGAACAGACGGAGTCGGCACCAAACTGGAGCTCGCTCAGGAACACAACAGCCACCACAACGTGGGACTTGATCTCGTTGCCATGTGTGTCAACGACGTGATCACCAGCGGCGCCGAACCACTGTTCTTTCTCGACTACATGGCCACAGGGGCTCTGAGCCCGGACGCCATGGCTGAGGTCGTGGAGGGTATTGCCGATGGTTGCCGCCAAAGCGGGTGTGCCCTGCTGGGGGGAGAAACGGCGGAGATGCCTGGCTTCTACCCACAAGGCCGTTATGACCTTGCAGGTTTTTGTGTTGCCGTGGTGGAGGAGGACAACCTGATTGATGGCCACCGTGTACAAGCCGGCGATTCCATCCTGGGAATTGCCAGTAGCGGCGTTCACAGCAACGGATTCAGCCTGGTTCGCAAGATTCTGGAGCGCTGCGATGCAGGGGCCGTCTCCCGTTTCGGGCCGGAACAAACAGGCGTGATTGACGCACTGCTGAAACCCACCCATCTCTATGGATCCCTCATCAGAACTCTTCTGGCGGCAGGCACTCCCATTCACGCCATGGCTCACATCACAGGAGGCGGGATTCCTGAGAACCTGCCCCGCGCTTTACCGGAAGGATTGAGAGCCAGTGTTGATCAGAACAGCTGGCCGCGCCCAGAGCTCTTCAATTGGTTGAAAACCCAAGGGGATCTTCAGGAACGGGACCTTTGGCACACCTTCAACCTGGGGATCGGTTACTGCCTGATCCTTCCGGAGTCGGAGGTGGCTGGCACTCGAACCCTCTGCAAAGACAGCGGTTTTGAGAGCTGGGTGATCGGCCAGGTGATCCCAGCCACTGGGCCACAGGAGGCGCCGGTGCTCGGACTACCCGCCTGATGAACACAGCGAGATCCGTTGTCACATCCAATGTGATGTGAAGCACCAACCCTCGCTTAACTCGTTATTGTCAACACAGACAGATCGGGCTTGAACCGATCGACGCGACGTCAAATACGTCTTAATACCAATGCCCTTTGAAAGACCTCAGCGCACAACCCGGCGCCGTACTTCGGCAGGACCCACTCCACCACGCCGACCAGCTCTTAATGGTCATGACAGGCAGACAATGCACCGCCAAGGTGGACCACGACCGACCTTTCTGGCACTGAAAGATCACGGGAAGGTTTTCGTTGCTGACATGCCCTTCCTGTCGGATGGCCAGCTAGCCAACATCAGCAAAGAGGCATCTGAAGTTTTGGTCAGCCTGGAGCGACGGATCGCGGAGCTCGAGACCCTTCAGGGAGACAGGGACACCCTGATCAAAGCCTGCACGAAGCGGGACGTCACCCATCGCTTCCTCAGAGCCATCGAGGAGGAGCAACAGCAACGGAAAGACAACCCAGCCGTCCGCAGCGCAGCAGCTGAGTCGCTCCCCCGCACATTCCTGGAGATCGCCAGGCACCGCCTGCCTGGCGCCACGTTTGATTCACTGCTGCAGGAAGCCCTCTCCGCCTGTGAACAATCGGCTGAATCCCAGGTCGCCCCTCCCAAACCTGACCTCAAAGTGGTCTCCTTGCCTTCCTCGAACGCATCCCTGCCGGTCGTGGTGAGTCCTGATCCTGAACCGACCGATCAGGCACTCTGAAACGGATTTTCAGGCATCCTCACCGACATCGCGGCGCTGGTCTCGTCCAAGCGCATTCGTTCATCGGCCGACAGCGACCACAACAGTGCCTGCTGGGCATCGATCACCTGGCTGGGTCGTCTCAACCCAGGGATCGGACAAGCGCCATGGGATCGGCACCAGTTCAGAGCCACCTGCACCTGTGTAACCCCTCGGGCTTCGGCGATCGAAACCATGGTCTGGCGCAAGGACTCCGATGCCGGCAGCAGACGAAGGAACAATCCACGTCGCAACAACGTCAGCCCCTGGGGAGTCCAACCTGGCTCCCTGGCGAGAACACCAAGAGCGAGGGGGCTGTAGGCAAGCACTTCAACCCCGAGATCCCTGCTGATCTCCAGGACACCTCCAGGGAGACGCGGCTTGGGGGCCAGTAGGGAGAACTGAACCTGGATGCTGGTGAGCGGGATTCCACGGTCCTTGAGATAACGATGCAAGAGGGTGAGGCGACGAGGACCGACATTGGACACGCCGATCTCCCTGACAGCTCCCTGCTCCACAAGATCTGCCAACCCATCGAGAAGGGGACGCTCTTGCCAGGGGGCATAACGGGCCGTGCTCCAGTGCAACTGGACCCGATCCATACAGCCTTGCAGTCGCCGCTGGCTGGCGAGAAATGCCTTCACCAGCCCGCGCCGTCCGAGTCGCCAGGGGAAAGGGGCCAGTTTGGTGGCCACGGTGAGCTGGGCGCGGTCCTCTGGCTTCATCGCAGTGAGGAAGTGCCCCAGCAGTTCCTCACTGCGGCCATTGAGGACTCCGGTTCCATAGGAATCAGCGGTGTCGACCAGACAAAGCCCCCCTGCAACCGCTTGCTGGAACGTCGACTCCAGAATCAAGTCGTCAAGGTCAGGGTTGTATCCCCAGAGCAGCTGATTCCCCCAGGCCCAGGTTCCGAAACCGATTCCCGTCACACCGCCTCGGATCACTGCACGCCATGATCGCCTCAGACCGGTCCTGGCGATGACGTCCCACCCAGCAGAAAGGAAGCCGCAATCCAGTGAGGAGCAACCACCTTCTTCTGCAGCGGGCGGTGGAGATCAGGACCCCGTACTGTGCAATCACTGCGGTCGCACAGCCAGCAATGGCATCCGTTGCCTGGGAATGTGTGTAGCTGACAGTGAGTACTGACCTGTGAGATCTGTCCCGATGCGGGGAATGGCAAACCGAGGACAAGGGAGCCACTGGATCGCCCTGGGCCTGATGGTCAGCCTTTTTCATCTTCATCCTGGGCATGCAGAGCCGTTCGTTGGTCGTTTCGAAACCACGAGCAATGACTGCCGATACACGCTGTCTGAAGGCGACTCTGGTGGTTGCCGCGTTGTTCAGATTGATGGGCGGTCAGCCACGGTTCTAGGCGTTCGTTTCATCGGCCGCGGGCCGGTGAGGGGGTCAAGCCGAAGCCTCACGTTTGTCACCACCACAAACGGACAGGACTCACCACTCAGCTGTCACCTAGGACGTTGCCGCCTGTCTGGCACAACCTGGAGCGGCACTGTGAGCAGTGTTGCTGAAGCGGCCTTCGACGCTGACGGCATCGCCGAGGGAGTTCCCAAGGCATGGCCTGCGAAAGAGGGGCACTGCAAGCTGGAAGCACGGCAGATTCGCTGCAAAGTCGATGTGGTCACAGGAGAACAGCTCGATGCGCAGGCCAAGCTGTGAACCGTCGATCGACGCGATGCATTCAAAGGCGGCACCCAGATTCGAACTGGGGATAAAGGATTTGCAATCCTCTGCCTTACCACTTGGCCATGCCGCCGTCCGGGGCCTTTCCTCCCCATCAACGGATCGTATCAGCGAGGCATCCCAGGCACTGCTGGTGATCAGCAACGGTCATGGTGAGGATCTGATCGCCCTGCGCATTCTTGAGGCTCTTCACCGACTTGAACCGCAGTGGCGTCTGAAGGCCATGCCTCTGGTGGGTGAGGGTCGCTGCTTTCAGCAGGCTGTTGATCAGGGATGGCTGGAGCGCGTCGGCCCCTCGGCTCGCTTGCCAAGCGGGGGATTCAGCAACCAGAGCCTGCGTGGTCTCCTCGCTGATCTCCTGGGAGGGCTGCCGATGATCAGCATGAAGCAATGGGTCTGCCTGAGACAGGAACGCACATCAGTGTCAGGAATCCTTGCCGTTGGCGATCTTCTTCCTCTTCTGATGGCCTGGACAAGCGGCCGACCCTTCGGATTCGTTGGCACTCCAAAAAGTGATTACACCTGGAGCAGCGGCCCAGGCTCGAGCTTCAGCGACCGTTATCACGCCCTGAAGGGCAGCGAGTGGGATCCATGGGAATGGAGCTTGATGCGAGCGCGCCGATGCCGGCTCGTGGTGATGCGTGACCGGCTTACAGCCCGAGGACTACGCCGTCATGGCGTCAGGGCCATGGCACCTGGCAATCCAATGATGGATGGGCTGATGGAGAGCACCCCTCCCCTCGCACTCGAGCGATGCCGGCGGATTCTCCTGCTTTGCGGCAGCCGGATGCCAGAGGCCCTTCGAAACTTCAGGCGTTTGTTGAACTGCCTCATCCGCCTTCCGAGCCCGGTGCCTCTCGCTGTCATGGCAGCCCTTGGATCAACACCCACAGAATCAGATCTGGTCGACACCCTGCAGCAATTGGGGTTCCGACGCTGCCCTCCCCCCAGCAGCAGCTTGCATGCAGACCAGTGCTGGGTCCGAGGCCCCTTGCTGCTGCTCCTTGGGAGCGGTCGGTTTGAACGCTGGGCTTCCTGGGCTGAGGTGGGTGTCGCCACTGCCGGCACAGCCACAGAACAGCTCGTCGGCCTCGGAAAACCGGCTCTGTCTCTTCCAGGTCCCGGGCCGCAGTTCACCCGTGGCTTCGCCTCACGGCAGAGCCGTCTCCTTGGTGGTGCTGTGCAGGTTTGCGCGAACGAATTCGAATTGTCTCAACAACTCACAGCCCTGCTCGAGAACCACGCGAGACGCCAGGAGCTCGGGCAGCGGGGGCGGCAGCGCATGGGCTCTCCTGGAGGAAGCGAAGCGATCGCCCGCGCCGTAATCCGCGTGCTCGCCCCCGGAGGTTGATACTGATTGCATCACAGAGGCAGTTCTGCCCTCCCTCTCCGCCATGGCAGCGATCCAGGATCACAACTATCTGAGACTGTGCGCGGAACTGGCGAGCTGCCTCAGCATCAGCCAGTCCGCAGCGCGACGGAGAGTGGAACACGAAGCGGCACGATCAGGCGCGAAAGACCTCCCAGCCCGTCTTCAGGTTGCATCCAAACTGCTTGATCAGGCCAAGGACGAAGCCACCTCGGGAGAAGCACTCGATCAGTTGCTGGAGGCTCAACCCATCGATCAGCACTTCATGCTCGAGGACTGAGCCAATCGCTGAGGGCTGAGCCAAGACAAGGGATCAGTGCTCGAAGGTATTGACGAAACGGAAGCGATCGAGATCCGACATCACGGGAATGCACTGGAAGCAGCTCTGAGCCAGCTCCCAGCGCCCTTCACGGCGCAACATGACCTCTAACTGCCTCCGAGCGGGGAGCAGGTAACGGGCATCATTGGCTGCATAAGCCAGTTGAACATCGGTGAGTTCATCAACCCGACCCCAATCACTGCTTTGAGCTTGTTTATCAAGTTCGACTCCCACAAGCTCCATCACCAGATCCTTCAAACCGTGGCGCGGGGTGTAAGTGCGAGCCAGACGGCTGCCGACCTTCGTGCAAAAGAGAGGATTCACTCTGATACCCAGCCCAGTAGCTAGTGCTGCGACATCGAACCGTGCGAAATGGAAAACCTTCTCGATCGCCGCGGCTTCCATCAGCGCTTTGAGGCGGGGAGCTTCCGACTGCCCCAGGGCAATCCGAATGCAGGACACCTGATCCTTGTCATCACAGATCTGAACGAGGCAGAGCCGATCGCGACCATGAATCAACCCCATGGCTTCGGTATCCACAGCCAGAGCTGTCGCCCCTGCGTAGCGCTCCGACCACTCCTCGTTTAAATCGCCATCGAGAACAACGAAGGCATGGGGCTCGCTGGGGATCTCAGCCATGGCTGACCACTTGAAACAGGCGGAACATCCACCACTCTGACGGCTTGAGGGATGAACTTCCTCCCGCCGCTTGAAAATCAGAATGAGACTGAGCTAGACAAAAATGAGACAGCAGCGTCTCATGCTCTCCCATCGCAAACCCATGCGCGCCTGCCTGGCCGACATCGAGGATTACTTCCAGCAGCCACCGCCGCAGTTTCTGGATCTTGAGCTCGCAGTCTGCTGGGTTCTGGCCTGTCTTCTGCAAAACGACAGCTATCCATCGGGCCTGCTCCAGCGACTCCAGCACGACCATCCCCAACTGCGTCTCTCAGAAACGGTTCTGCATCAAGCTGTTGACTTCCTGGAACGCCAGGAGATGCTCGATTGCTATACAAAACGCTGTCCCAGCAGGGGCCGACCCCGTCGCATGCTCCACCTGCATCAGGACGCCCGCGATCAGGCTGAGCGCCTGATGAAGCCCTGGACGCGCTGGCTCCACGAGCACGCCCCAATCACCACTTAGAACGGTCTTCAGTGCCCTTGGCGGCTACCGATGCCCTCGCCTCAGACCTCCACCCTGCTCCTCACCCTCCTGCTGGGGATCGGCCTGATCTTCTTTCTCCGTGCCGCCAGCAAAGACCGAACAACCATTGTGGAGGTGCATTCACCCCGCCCACCACTGGAAGTGCTTGAGGGTCTTGATCAGTGGCTCAAGCAGCGGGGCTGGAATCGCCATGGAGGTGATGCCGACCGCTGCCTGCTGGAATACCGCGGCCGCGTCGAGAGCAGTTCTGCGCTTGCGATTCTGTTGTCCGTTCTCGGCACGGTGGGAGCTGGCAGCCTGGGACTCGTCATCCGCCAAGTGAACGCTGGGCTTGGCTGGTGGCCCTTGTTGATCGCCAGCCTCGGCCCCTTGGCGGGATGGGTTTACACCCGGAGAGCTCAGCGGGAAGAGGGCCTGCAAATTCGTCTTGTCGAAACCGAAGCAAGCGAAGGCAGCACCCTGCGGCTGCAAGCCCATCGCGATGAGCTGATCGCACTTGAACTCGCCCTGGGCGGCCCACTGCAGCTGGCCAGTGATGGCGCCCTGCTCTCGTCTCCGATCTGATCGTGAAGCTCCGGCCATTGCTGCTGCCAGCAGGTCTGAACATCACAGGGCTGCTTCTTCTGCTCGGCCTGGCGACAGCGGCGGACGCACCGCGCCGGTCTGGCGACGACCTTCTCACTGGGCCTCAGGTCCCACTCGATGCAAACTGGGTCGGGCGTCGCCGTGAACGCCAGGGTGTGCGGATCCTGCTTCTTGCAGGCCATGCCGACTCTCAGGGCATTGAGGGAGCAGGCACCTCGGGAGCCGCCGTTGACCGCCGCGGAGCCAGACCCATGGATCCAAGAATGCGCGACGAGCTGTTCTGGAACCGAAAGATCCGCGATGCGTTGGTTCGCCAAGGGCAGGCACGCGCCCTCAACATCAGTGGTTACGAACCGAATGCCCTCACGATCCTTGATGAAAACGACCCACGCACCAACTGGTCAGTCGGTCGCCGCCACCACGATGCGGGTGGTTATGCCCTTGAAATCCACTTCGATGCCTACGGCCCTGACGGGTACGGTTCCGGTCTGATTCCAAGCCTGAGACGGGAACCCAGCCGCATCGATGAAAGCCTGGCCCTGAACTTCGGTCGCTACCCCCTGCAGTTTCGAGGAGGCCTCGGTGCACCAAGACGGGGGATCAGCATCCTGGAGATTGGCAAACTGGAAGGAAACCTCGAAGCCCGACTGCGAGATCCATCCAGCCAGGACGCTGTCATTGAAGCGCTGGCCCACCGCATCATTGAGGCCCTCGAGCAGGGGCTCAACGCTCCACCCCCCACTCTCAGTTCACAGCTTGATGGGGGCGGCAGCGATCCTCGAGGGAAGAATCACCAAACCAGTCCTGAGGACGGGTGAAGAGATCGGTGAGCAACGCTTCTCTTGATCCCGGAGCAGGCTGGTAGGCGTACTCCCACCGGGCCAGTGGCGGGAGCGACATCAGGATGGATTCGGTGCGTCCGTTCGTTTGCAATCCAAAGATCGTGCCGCGATCCCAAACCAGATTGAACTCCACATAACGACCCCGGCGATACAACTGGAACTGGCGCTCACGGTCTCCATAGGACAACCCATTCCGTCTCTCAATGATGGGCGCGTAAGCAGGCAAAAACGCCCGTCCGTTGGCGCCAGCCAGTGCAAAAAGCTGTTCCCAGCTCAAGGGCACCGCGCCGATCTCCGAAGCCTTACGCGCTGCAGGCCCCTCAGGATCCTGCCCCCGGTAGAGACGTCCGGAACCATCCTGGTAGTCGTAGAAGATGCCTCCCACTCCCCGGGTTTCCTGACGGTGCTTGAGGAAGAAGTACTCATCACACCAGGGCTTGAACACCTGATAAAGACGCTGATCCACCGAATCGCACGCCTCTTGATGGGTGCGGTGGAAGAGACGGGCATCCTCCAGGAAGGGATAGAAGGGAGTGAGATCGGCACCGCCTCCGAACCACCACACCGGACCGGCCTCGAAGTAGCGGTAGTTGAGATGAACCGTTGGCACAAAAGGGTTCCGGGGATGCAGAACCATGGATGTTCCAGTGGCGAACCACGGATGCCCCTTGGCCTCAGGCCGCTGTTTGAGGATGGAAGGAGGAAGCTCCTCACCCTGAACCTCGGAGAAATTCACCCCGCCCTGCTCAAAGATCCGGCCTTCACGCATCACCCTGGAACGACCGCCACCTCCTTCAGGCCGCTTCCAGCTCTCCTCTTGGAAGCGACCAGACCCATCGATCTGTTCCAGGCCAGCACAGATTTCATCCTGAAGTGCCATCACAAGCGCCCGCGCGCGCTCACGCGAGTTGGCTGGAGGGCGTTCCCCGGGCCTCTCGGAGGTGCTTGACACCAAACTTTCCTCCGGTGGCTGCCCCTTCCAACGCTTGAACAGGGAACGGATCATGGTTGGCAGAGATGGAGAGCTTTTGACCATTTCAGCCCAGTGCCTCTCCCGACAAGAAGGTGTGAAGGACTGTTATGGGAAGCGCCCCTAGGATCCATCCCAACGAACGGGACGGATGACCTCAGCGGAACAGGCCACTCAGGCGCTCAGCGACCTCCGTGATGCAGGTAGCGACCGCTCACTTCTGGACCTCGGCTGGCTTGATCAGGTGCGAATCTCTCCACCGCGCGCTGTGATCCGTCTGAATCTGCCCGGCTTTGCCCAGGGCCAGCGCGAGCGAATCGTCAACGACGCACGCGCCCGTCTGCTGGGACTCGAGGGGATTGATGAAGTGCAGATCGAGGTGGGACAGCCCCCATCCCAGGGTGGGATCGGTCAGGCAGGTCATGGCCAGGCAGCTGAACGTCAGGCCATTCCTGGGGTGCACCATGTGATCGCCGTGAGCAGCGGCAAGGGTGGTGTCGGCAAGAGCACCGTGGCCGTCAATCTGGCCTGCGCCTTCGCCAGCCAGGGACTGCGGGTGGGACTGCTGGATGCTGATATCTACGGCCCCAATGCACCCACCATGTTGGGAGTGGCCGACCGTACCCCCGAGGTCAGCGGCAGCGGCGAGAACCAGTGCATGCAGCCGATCGAGACCTGTGGTGTGGCCATGGTGTCGATGGGGCTCTTGATTGAAGAAAACCAGCCGGTGATCTGGCGAGGTCCAATGCTTAACGGGATCATCCGTCAGTTTCTTTATCAAGTGAATTGGGGTGAACGGGATGTGCTGGTCGTGGACCTTCCACCAGGGACCGGCGATGCCCAGCTGTCACTCGCGCAGGCCGTTCCCATGGCAGGCGTCGTGATCGTGACAACCCCTCAGCAGGTGGCGTTGCAGGACGCCCGTCGGGGACTGGCCATGTTCCGCCAGATGGGAATCCAGGTGCTCGGCGTTGTCGAGAACATGAGCGCGTTCATCCCTCCGGATCAACCTGAAAAGCGTTACGCCCTGTTCGGGTCTGGTGGAGGCAAAACCCTTGCGGATGCCTTCGACGTTCCCCTGCTGGCGGAGATCCCCATGGAGATGCAGCTGCAGGCAGGAGGCGATCTGGGCCAGCCGATCACACTGGCCCAGCCGGACTCCATCAGTGCCAGGCAGTTCATCGAGCTGGCCGACCGACTCTCGCCAGTGGTGCAGTCCGGCCGCTGATCATGCTGACCGGACTGGGCCGCAGCGGACAAAAGCTTTTCTCGCAGTCTGGGAGCCGGCGCCGCCGAACCCGTGATCGCGACTGGATTCTCTGGGGTATCCCGCTCGCCATGATTGCCGTGGCCGGTCTCCTGATCGCCAGCACGCAGCGCCAAGCCAACTACGCCAACTGGTATCAACACTGGATCACCGCAGGGGTGGGAATCGGGATTGCGCTCCTGCTCGCGCGACTGTCGATGCTGAGGCTCAAACCCTTGCTGATTCCGATCTATGGAGCAACGGTGATCAGCCTTGTGGCGGTGCGGATGATCGGCACAACCGCTCTTGGCGCCCAGCGCTGGATCAGCATCGGCGGCGTGCATGTGCAGCCATCAGAGTTCGCCAAGCTGGCCGCCATCCTGCTGCTGGCCGCAGTGCTGGATCGCCACCCGGTGGAACGACCAGTGGATCTTCTCCGACCACTCGCCGTGATTTCACTTCCTTGGCTCTTGGTTTTCATCCAGCCAGATCTCGGCACCTCTCTGGTCTTCGGAGCTCTGCTGCTCACGATGCTCTATTGGTCTGGAATGCCATTTGAGTGGTTGCTCCTGCTGCTCTCACCGCTGATGACAGCGTTGCTGGCCGGCCTCTTTCCCTGGGGATTGGCCGCCTGGATTCCCCTGACCCTTGCGATCGCCTACCGATCCCTGCCTTGGAAACGGGTGGCCCTTGCCCTTGTCTCCCTGGTACAAGGGGCCTCGGCGTTAATCACTCCCTGGCTCTGGCAGAACGGATTGCAGGACTACCAGCGCGATCGTTTGGTGCTCTTTCTCGATCCCACAAAGGACCCCTTGGGTGGCGGCTACCACCTGCTCCAGAGCACGGTGGGCATTGGGTCAGGAGGACTGTTCGGCACCGGACTCCTCCAGGGACAACTCACCAAATTGCGATTCATCCCTGAACAACACACTGATTTCATCTTCAGCGCGCTGGGAGAGGAAACCGGATTTCTCGGCACAGCTCTCGTCGTGGTGGGCTTCATGCTGCTGATGTGGAGGCTCCTGCAGGTGGCTGGGAGGGCACGCTCGGATTTCGAATCTCTGGTGGTCATCGGAGTCGCCACCATGCTGATGTTCCAGGTGGTGGTGAACATCTTCATGACCATCGGCCTGGGCCCCGTCACCGGTATCCCCTTGCCTTTCCTGAGTTACGGACGTAGCGCCATGGTCGTGAATTTCATCGCTCTGGGGCTGTGTCTTTCGGTGGCTCGCCGCTCACGGCGCGCCTTGGTCCGTTGACGGACACCAGCACGCCACTGCATTCAATCCACCGCCTGATGGCCGAAGGAGTGCCTGCAGGCAAGGCAGATGACGCCCATGCTCGGCGTCTCTGGTGGGGAGCGCTCGAGGTTCTACAGCAACGGTTGCTTAGCGATCACTCCAGCTTGGAAGGAGTATGGATCGCTGCTCCCCTACCGGCCCTCTACGCACCCGAGCTACTGCAGCGATACCGAGGCTGGGTATGGGCACCTGAAGCCCTGACGCTTCTCAACGAGCTTCAGGGCAGCTCACTGCTGCCTTCTGACCTGATCAGCGCACCGACGGGTGTGGCAGAGGAGCCCCTCCTCAGCCACCGATTCCAGCGCATGACCCTGCATGCCGAGGACAGCCAAGATCCTTTCCTGCTGGTGATCACCACCAAACTGCAAGTCGCACTGGCGCTGCAGGGCCATGAAGGCCAGCGCAGGCTTTTAATGCGCAGCGAGCCCAGCCTTCTGACTGGGGTATTGAGACTGGTGGAGCAAAGGCTCAAAGAGGATGATCCGGCACAGGCCGAGGTTCTTCATCGGGCGCTGAACGACCTCGGCCCGCTTCAGAGCAGCGGGGATCTGGCACTTCAATTTTGGCCAGACCTCGCCCAGAGGCTGGCGTCGATGGCTCCCACCGTGACGCTTCAAACCGCCCACGAAACGCCCCAGGACGCTCCTCCATCGCACGCCTCAGGCGAAATTGATGCCGAACTCTCTCTGCTCGAAGCGATCGCCCATGAGGTGAGAACCCCCCTGGCGACCATCCGCACGCTGATCCGCTCGCTCCTGCGCCGCCGCGACCTTCCCGAGAAAGCGATGGAGCGTCTTCAGCAGATTGACACCGAATGCAGCGAGCAGATCGATCGCTTCGGGCTGATCTTTCAAGCGGCGGAACTGCAGAGGCAACCCGAAGGTCCATCACCGTTGGCCCGAACCGATCTGGGAGCGATGTTGCGACTGCTGTCCCCCATCTGGACGCAGCAACTCAAACGCAGAGGGGTGGGCTTCGCGATGACCGTTGCCGACTGCATGCCCTTCGTGCTGAGCGATCCCAGCCGACTGGAGCCGATGCTTGGGGGCCTGGTGGATCGCTGCAGCCGCAGCCTTCCTCCCGGAAGCAAGCTGCTTCTGACCCTGGAACCCGCAGGAGCTCGCCTCAAACTCCAACTCATTTCCCGCACCCCAGAACAGATCGCGGCCCAGACGATCGATCCGATGCCGCAGGAACGCTTGGGGCCGGTTCTCAGCTGGAACACCGACACCGGCAGTCTGCAGCTCAGCCAAACTGCGACCCGACGGTTGCTGGAAAGCCTCGGGGGGCGAGTGACCCAACGTCGGGACCGGGGACTCACTGTGTTCTTCCCAATCGCCGAACAATGTTGACGGGTGTGAAGTTTCCAGGCCTGTAGGGCGATCAGGGCCGAATCACGGTGCTACTTTCCAGCCGTAAAGGCATGCCGATTTCGCGAGGACAGCCATGACAGCAACGGCGTTGAACGGACAGCTTCCCCAGTTCATCGGCAGCACCGGAGGTCTTCTCAACTCTGCTGAAACAGAAGAGAAGTACGCGATCACCTGGACGAGCAATAGCGCTCAGGCCTTCGAACTTCCCACCGGAGGCGCAGCCATGATGAACGCCGGTGAAAACATCATGTATTTCGCCCGCAAGGAGCAGTGCCTGGCGCTCGGCACCCAGCTGCGGACCAAGTTCAAGCCCCGGATCGAGGACTACAAGATCTATCGGATTTTCCCCGGTGGTGACACTGAGTATCTCCATCCCAGCGATGGCGTGTTCCCTGAAAAGGTCAACGAAGGTCGGGCCATGGTGGGACACAATCCACGCCGCATCGGTCAGAACACCAATCCGGCCAACATCAAGTTCAGCGGACGCAACACCTTCGACGCTTGATCAGCTGAAAAGCTTGACCCATCCCCCCGGTCGGCCCGACCGGCATGATGGCTCGCGGTCGGTTCGACATCTCTGTTCATGCTCACACCCGACCGCACCGCATTCCTGGAAGCCGTTGCATCAGGCTCCACGTTGATTCCTGTGGCCAGCAGCTGGCCGGCAGATCTGGAAACACCCCTCACCACCTGGTTGAAAGTGGGCGAGGGACATCCCCCGGGAGTTTTGCTCGAATCCGTCGAGGGCGGCGAAACCCTGGGGCGTTGGAGTGTGGTGGCTTGCAATCCGCTCTGGACACTCTCTGCCAGGCACAACCAGCAGCAACGGATCTGGAGGGATGGGCTGCGAGAGACGTTTTCAGGCAATCCCTTCGAGACCCTTCGCGACTGCCTTACGCCCTACAAACCGGCGACCCTCTCCGGACTGCCTCCGCTCGGCCAGCTCTACGGAATGTGGGGCTATGAACTAATCCGCTGGATCGAGCCTTCGGTGCCAGTCCATTCGAATGATGGGGATGGGCCACCGGAAGGACTGTGGATGCTGATGGACAGCATCCTCATTTTCGATCAGGTGAAACGCCTGATCACGGCCGTGGCCTATGCCGACCTCTCCGGAGAACACAACGCTTCTACCGACCCAGAGGCAGCGTGGACTAATGCGATCGAGCGCATTCAGGCCCTGAAGCAGACGATGGCCGAGCCACTCCCCCCTGTGCGCCCGCTCAACTGGACACCCAGCCGAGGGGACACTCCATCGACATCCAGCAATCGAACCCAGGATGACTTTCAGCAGGCGGTTCTCAAGGCCAGGGACCACATCGCCGCCGGAGATGCCTTTCAACTGGTGATCAGCCAGAGACTCAGCACGGAGATCCGCCACCCACCCCTCGATCTCTACCGGAGTCTGCGCATGGTGAATCCATCGCCATACATGGCGTTCTTCGACTTTGGCGACTGGCAGCTGATCGGATCCAGTCCTGAAGTGATGGTTAAGGCCGAACCTGACCAAGGGGGTATCCGCGCTGTGCTGCGGCCGATTGCAGGAACAAGGCCTCGGGGAAGCAATGAACTTGAGGATCGGAGCCTGGAAGCGGAGCTGCTCGCCGATCCAAAGGAGCGAGCCGAACACGTGATGCTTGTCGATCTCGGTCGCAACGACCTCGGCCGCGTCTGTGTTCCCGGGTCAGTGGCAGTCCGCGAGCTGATGGTGATCGAGCGCTACTCCCATGTCATGCACATCGTCAGTGAGGTGGAGGGTCGACTGGCTCCGGGAAACGACATCTGGGATCTGCTGATGGCGTCCTTTCCTGCTGGCACAGTGAGCGGAGCTCCCAAGATCAGGGCGATGCAACTGATTAATGAGCTTGAACCCGACCCTCGCGGCCCCTACTCCGGTGTGTATGGGTCGGTGGATCTGGCGGGCGCTTTGAACACCGCCATCACCATCCGCACGATGGTCGTCAGGCCCAACCATGACGGCAGTTGGACCCTGCAGGTTCAGGCGGGCGCAGGCATCGTCGCGGACTCCAAACCTGAGGCTGAATACCAGGAAACCCTGAATAAAGCCCGAGGCATGCTGACCGCACTGGCCTGCCTTGAGGGCACCGGGTCATGACCAAGGATCATTTGCTCAAAGGCTTTGAGGTCGAACTGTTCACCGGTCGACGCGATGGTCGCAACGTCGGGATTGCAGCCACCGCCAAACAAGAACTCGAAGGCTTCGTCACGGAGCCGGATCACCGCAACCTCGAATACGTCACAGCTCCAGAATCGGACTATGGACCGCTCACGGAGGCTCTGCTCTCGCCACGACGCACCCTGCGGACATGGCTTCAGTCGCGGGACTTGACCTTGCTTCCCGGCAGCACTCTCAGTTTGGGAGATGCAACACGGTTTGAACGGTCCGATCCCAAGAATCCGTACCACGATCTGATTGAAGCCACCTACGGCACGGATGTGGTGACAGCCAGCATCCATATCAACCTCGGCATCGAAAATCCAGAGGCACTGTTCCAGGCTTTACGCCTGGTTCGATGTGAGGCGGCACTGATGCTCGCCCTCAGTGCCAGTTCCCCATTTCTCAATGGCGAGGTCACCGGAGCCCATTCCCAGCGCTGGCTGCAGTTCCCCCTCACGCCTGCTCGCGTCCCGTTGTTCGTCGATCATCAGCACTTCATTCGCTGGACAGAGGAGCAAATCGCAGCGGGGACAATGCATAACGTGCGCCATCTCTGGACATCCGTGCGCCCCAACGGTCCTGAGCGGCCTCATCAACTCAATCGGCTGGAGCTGCGCATCTGTGATCTGATCACCGATCCAGCCCATCTGCTGGCGATCACCACCTTGCTCGAACTCAGAGTTCAGCAGATCCTCCGTGCCCCCTCCGCTCACGACCCCATGACCAGGAGCTCGTTGAACCTGGACGACCTCGAGCAGCTCAGCCTGGACAATGACCGGGCAGCAGCCCAGACAAGCCTCGAGGCCACCCTCCATCACTGGGAAGACGGCCGGCCACTGCAGTGCAGAGACTGGCTGCTGATGTTGATCGAATCCGTGGAGCCTTTGGCAGCGGAACTCCACCTGAGCGAACGGCTTCAGCCCCTGGCCACCATCCTCGATCAGGGGAATCAGGCGATGCGCTGGCTGGCCAGTATTCGTGATGGTGGCACGATCCAAACCGTGCTCAGCAACAGCATCAGGGCGATGGAAGCGGAGGAATCCCCACTTGTTTCCGCACCCGGCCATCATGCTTTGGGATGATCATGACGGTTTCCGATCCCGGCGGGTCTTCAATGTCCTCCTCCTCCGCAGTCACTCCTGAGAGCGAACAGCCCAGGGCTGCGGTCAGCGAGGCTCCCGTCGGTGGACAGCTCCTGCAGCAGCGACTGGCCCTGGTCGAGGACCTTTGGCAGACTGTTCTTCGCAGCGAGTGCCCAGCGGAGCAGGCGGAGCGCCTGCTCCGCATGAAACAACTCAGCGACCCGGTCCTCCCTGACGGAAACGCAATCAGCAGTGACGCTTTGGTGTCGCTGATCAGGGACATGGACCTGTCGGAAGCCATCGCTGCGGCCCGGGCTTTTTCGCTCTATTTCCAATTGGTGAACATCCTCGAGCAACGCATCGAGGAAGACGGATACCTGGAGAGCATCGTCCGCTCGCAGGACATGGCGGAACAGATCAACCCGTTCGCACCGCCCCTGGCCACACAAACGGAACCGGCAACCTTCCGGGAACTTTTTGAACGCCTGCGCCGATTGAACGTTCCCCCTGCCCAGCTGGAAACCCTGCTGCAGGAGCTCGATATCCGCCTGGTCTTCACCGCCCACCCCACCGAGATCGTCCGTCACACGGTCCGCCATAAGCAGCGGCGGGTCGCGAGCCTGCTGCAGCAGCTTGAAACCAAAACTGAATCCAACGCCTTTGAAGCTGGAACCATCCGCCTTCAACTGGAAGAGGAAATCAGGCTGTGGTGGCGCACTGATGAGCTGCACCAGTTCAAACCATCGGTTCTCGATGAGGTTGATTACGCCCTGCACTACTTCCAGCAGGTGCTCTTCGATGCCATGCCCCAGCTGCGCCGGCGACTCTCCTCGGCACTGGCTTGTAGCTACCCGGATGTTCAACTGCCGCCGTCATCCTTCTGCACCTTCGGTTCCTGGGTTGGATCCGATCGCGATGGCAATCCCTCAGTCACGACTGACATCACCTGGCGAACGGCCTGCTATCAGCGCCAGCTGATGCTGGAGCGCTATGTGAGCGCGGTCCAGGGGCTTCGAGACCAGCTGAGCATCTCGATGCAGTGGAGCCAGGTCAGTGCTCCACTCCTTGAATCTCTGGAAATGGATCGGTTGCGGTTCCCCGAGGTCTACGAAGAGCGTGCCACCCGCTATCGCCTGGAGCCTTACCGACTCAAGCTGAGTTTTGTGCTTGAGCGGCTGCGCCTCACCCAGATCCGCAATCAGCAGCTGGCGGACGCCGGCTGGCGGGCTCCAGCGGATGGACTGGTGAGCTCCAACCCCGAAGGACCTCAAAGTGAATCGCTTCACTACGGCTCCGTGGCCGAGTTCCGCAGTGACCTTGAACTGATTCGCACGAGTTTGGTCAGTACAGACCTCACCTGCGAGCCCCTCGACACCCTGCTCACCCAGGTGCATATTTTCGGTTTTTGCCTTGCCGGCCTGGACATCCGTCAGGAGAGCACTCGCCACAGCGATGCTCTGGATGAAGTGAGCCGCTATCTCAACCCCGACCAGGCCTATGGAGATCTGAATGAACAGGAACGCGTGAACTGGCTGCTTCAGGAGCTGCAAACCCGCCGCCCCTTGATCCCACCCTCCGTGAGCTGGTCACCCACTACAGAAGAAACTGTTGATGTCTTCCGGACGCTGCATCGCCTCCAGGATGAATTTGGCAGTCGCATTTGCCGAACCTATGTGATCTCAATGAGTCACAGCGTTTCGGACCTGCTCGAAGTGCTTCTCCTGGCGAAGGAGGCGGGGCTTGTGGAACCTTCTGCAGGCCATGCCGACCTTCTGGTCGTTCCTCTCTTCGAAACCGTGGAGGATCTGCAGAGAGCTCCAGAGGTGATGGAACAGCTGTTCCAGAACCCTCTTTATCGCAACCTGCTTCCCAGAGTTGGCAGCCAAGGCCAACCCCTGCAAGAGCTGATGCTCGGGTATTCCGACAGCAACAAGGATTCGGGCTTCCTCTCCAGCAATTGGGAGATCCATAAAGCACAGATTGCCCTCCAGGACCTGGCGGCAAGGAACGGCCTAGCCCTGAGGCTGTTCCACGGACGCGGCGGTTCAGTCGGCAGAGGAGGGGGACCTGCTTACCAGGCGATTCTCGCTCAGCCCAGTGGCACGCTCCAGGGACGCATCAAGATCACGGAGCAAGGGGAAGTCCTCGCCTCGAAGTACAGCCTCCCTGAGCTGGCTCTCTACAACCTCGAAACCATGACCACCGCGGTCGTGCAGAACAGCCTGGTCACGAACCAACTGGATGCCACCCCCAGCTGGAACGATTTGATGGCTCGACTGGCCCGCTGCTCCCGGCGCCACTACCGCGCTTTGGTGCACGACAACCCAGATCTGGTCGCTTTCTTCGAGCAGGTGACGCCGATCGAGGAGATCAGCAAGCTTCAGATCTCCAGCCGGCCGGCCCGGCGCAAAACCGGAACGCGCGATCTCTCCAGCCTGCGGGCAATTCCCTGGGTGTTTGGCTGGACCCAAAGCCGCTTTCTGCTTCCCAGCTGGTTTGGTGTGGGCACAGCCCTGCACGAAGAGCTTGAGAACGACCCCGATCAGATGTCATTGCTGCGGACCCTCCACCAACGATGGCCCTTCTTCAGGATGCTCATCTCCAAGGTGGAGATGACCCTTTCCAAGGTGGATCTGGATCTGGCCCGTCACTACGTGACCAGCCTGGGGAGTGCCGATCACCGCGAAGCGTTCGACGGCATCTACAAGACCATCGCCGAGGAATACAGCCTTACCCGCCGCCTTGTTCTGGAGATCACAGGGCAAGAGCGACTGCTGGACGCAGATCCAGCCCTTCAGCTCTCTGTTGATTTGCGCAACCGCACCATCGTGCCGTTGGGATTTCTTCAGGTCGCCCTGCTGCGCCGTTTACGGGACCAGAATCGCCAACCACCGATGAGCGAATCTCCCAGCGACGGCGACGGTCGCACCTACAGCCGCAGCGAACTGCTTCGTGGTGCCCTTCTCACGATCAATGGCATCGCCGCAGGCATGCGCAACACCGGGTGATTGGCATTGCTTCCCTTCCGCAGACAACCCGCAGCGCCATCCCTCAAGGAGGGTTATTCCCTAAAAATTGACCACATCCCTGATGGAGCCAGCATCAATGCGCTGCTTAAGGCTTGCGGTGACCAGGTCCATCCAGAGGAGCGCTGGTCACTCGCCCTAAGCCGCAGTCTCTGGGTCATGACCATCCTGGACAACGATCATGCGCTTGCTGGGTTTGTACGCACCACAACCGATCAGGCTCTGAATGCCAACCTCTGGAACCTCGCAGCGCGGCCAGGGCCGGATCAAGTCCATCTGCTTGACGTTCTTGTTCACCGTTCCCTCGCGGTTCTGCGCAGAGATCTTCCGGGCTGCAGTATTTCGATTTCGGCACCTCCCCAGGCCCTAACCGCTCTGAAAACCCATGGATACATCCTCGATCCAGGGGGAATCCGAACCATGGGGTTAAGGCTCCGAGCCCTGGTGGAGCCTGACGAAACACGAGCATGGAGGGACTCGAACCCCCGACCCTCAGAACCGGAATCTGATGCTCTATCCAACTGAGCTACATGCCCACGCGGCAGTTGGGAGAACAACCACGATTTGGTTACCTTAGCGACACGTCGCACCCGGACCGATTCGGCTTCTCCGGCTTGAACTGCAGGCGTTCCGCAACCACTGCCACCTGCAGCTGGAGATCGAAGCGCCGCGTTTGCTGGTGATCGGCAGCAACGGCATCGGCAAATCCAACCTGCTGGAATCAGTGGAACTCCTGGGGAGTTTGCGCTCTCACCGCAGCAGTCAGGATGCGGATCTGATCCACTGGAACGCTTCAAGAGCTCTGTTGAAGGCCTCCTGCGTTGACGACATCGAAGTTGAGCTGGAGCTCCGCCGCCGCGGTGGCCGTCAGGCACGACGCAACGGCAAGGTGCTGCAGCGTCAGATGGATCTGATTGGGCCCCTGCGCTGTGTGGGCTTCAGTGCCCTGGATCTTCATCTTGTGCGGGGAGAACCGGCCCTAAGACGCCACTGGCTCGATCGGGTCGTGTTGCAACTGGAGCCGATCTATGCCGAGTTGATCGGACGGTACAACCGCCTCCTGCGCCAGCGCAGCCAGTTCTGGAGACGAGGGGGCGGAGGAACAAGCATCGAACACCAAGCGCTCCTGGACAGCTTCGACATTCAGATGGCTCTGGTCTGCACACGAATTCACCGGCGCCGACGCCGGGCTCTGTCGCGGCTCGAACCCCTGGCAGCGGCCTGGCAGTCACGCTTGAGCCAGGGCCATGAACAATTGGAGCTCCGCTACAGCCCAGGGAGCGTTTTGGAAGGGGAGGAGGCCGAAGAGCCCTGGCGACTGGCGATCGAACAGCAGCTGCACCGCCAACGCTGTGAGGAGGAACGGCTCGGCAGCTGCCGAGTCGGCCCCCATCGGGACGAGATCGACATGCTGCTGAATGGCACCATCGCCCGTCGCTTCGGGTCATCAGGTCAACAGCGCACCCTTGTTCTGGCGCTGAAACTGGCGGAACTGGAACTGGTGGGAGAGCTCTGCGGCCATCCACCGCTCCTGCTGCTGGACGATGTGCTGGCGGAATTGGATCCGCAGCGACAACTGGCCTTGCTGGAAGCGGTGGGTGACAGCCATCAGTGTCTTGTGAGTGCCACCCATCTCAACGCCTTTGAGGGCGAATGGCGGCAACGCTCACAGATTCTCAATGCTGATCATTTGAGAAACGGTTGAGATACAGCTAAAGTGGATGACTGTTTTCTTTTGCATCCTGATGGAGCAGACCCTGTCATGCCTGCATCCCAACCCGGGATGGGACGACGCTCAAACCCGCACCCCTGCCAGTGCCCCGATTGCCAGTGACACCGACATGGTGGGCAAGCACTGCATTCTCGAGCTTTACGATTGCGACAAAACCAAGCTCGACGACGAAGCTTTTTTGAGAACCACCATCACGACCGCTGCGAAACGTGCTGGTGCCACTCTTCTCAACCTCATCACCCATCGATTCGAACCACAAGGCGTCACTGGACTGGCTCTTCTGGCGGAATCTCACATCTCCATCCACACCTGGCCTGAAACCGGGTATGCAGCTGTGGATGTCTTCACGTGCGGCGATCACACCATGCCCGAGAAGGCTTGCCAGCACCTCTGCGATGAACTCAAGGCCATGAACCATGCGCTACGCAGCTTCTTACGGGAAACCCCGGCAGCTGTGGCGGAAGCAGAGCGGACGCCAGGTTGGTCTCCCCATTAAGGCCTTCCCATTGACCGAATGTTGGTGCCTGGAATCCTCAGCGCATGGTCGACATGCGATTGAGCTTTCCACTCACCAGCCCCTCAAGATCAACGCTGACCGATGTGAACCCCAGGGCTAAGAACTCCTGAACCAGTTCGCTGCGCATCGGCTCATTGAGAAAATCGCCGAGCTTGCTGGAAGGCACTTCAATCCGAGCCGCAAGCCCTTGACAGCGGACGCGCACGCGCGGAAATCCCCTGGCCATCAACGAGGATTCCGCCGCTCCGACCAGCCGCAGTCTTTGGTGCGTGATCACCTCCCCGTAAGGGAATCGCGAGGCGAGACAGGGTTGGGCCGGTTTATCCCACCAGGGAAAACCAAGGGCTTTGGAGAGTCGCCTGATGGTGGCTTTGTCGATCTGCAGCTCGGCCAGTGGCGATCGCACACCGGCCTGACGGGCCGCTTCAATCCCGGGCCGATGGTCTCCGAGGTCATCGAGATTCACCCCGTCTACAACCACTGCGCCTTCAGCGGCTCTGGCGATGTCTTTGAGGTGGTGATGCAGTTCCCGCTTGCAAGCGAAGCAGCGATCGATCGGATTCGAGCTGTAGTTCGGATCATCCAATTCGCTGGTTCCCACCTCCAGGTGACGGATCGCAAGCCAGCGGGCCTGGAGTCGCGCCTCGTCTAATAGATGAGGGGCAAGCGATGGAGACACACCCGTCACGGCAAAGGCGGACTCACCCAATTGTTCACAAGCAATGGCCGCCACAAGGGTGCTGTCCACTCCGCCTGAGTAGGCCACACAAACGCTTCCGGCTGATCGCAACAGGCCGCGCAGAGCCTCAAGGCGATCCTCGTCGCCCCGAGGCAATGATTCCAGCGGACGGAAGCGCGTTTCGGCCACTGAAGAACACAGGAATCTCAGTATGCTCCGATCGTACGCAGCGCCATCTCCTAAACGTCGATGGACGCAACACGCTCATCCGATACCTCAGACGGTGCGCGCCGGCGTAGCAACCGGGGCATCGGCATCGTCACAGCGGCGGACAGCAGGGAGCGCAGCCTCGGCCAGTTGCACGTCTATGACGGCGACGGCAAGGGCAAAAGTCAGGCGGCCCTGGGGGTTGTGCTGCGCACGATCGGCCTGGGTATCTGCGAGCAGCGCCGCACGCGGGTGCTGCTGCTGCGATTTCTGAAGGGACCTGGACGGGCTTATGACGAAGACGCTGCCATCGAGGCCCTGCAACAGGGTTTTCCCCATCTGATCGATCAGGTCCGCACGGGCCGCGCCGATTACTTCAATGCCGAAGAAGCCACACGCTTCGATCAGCAGGAGGCACAAAGGGGCTGGGACATTGCCCGTGGCGCCATTGCCAGCGCTCTGTATTCCGTCGTGGTGCTCGACGAGCTCAATCCCGTTCTGGATCTCGGCCTTCTCGAGATCAACGATGTAGTGCAAGCTCTCTCCTCCCGCCCGGAGGGAATGGAGATCATCGTGACCGGCCGTGGTGCACCCAGGCCTCTGATCCAAATCGCTGACTTGCATTCTGAGATGCGTGCCCACCGTCGGCCCTCAGATGACAACCAGCCTGTGGTGCCCTTCACCACACCAGGAGGGATTGAGATCTACACGGGTGAAGGCAAGGGCAAATCCACCAGCGCCCTCGGCAAAGCACTGCAGGCCATCGGACGCGGCATCAGCCAGGACAAGAGTCACCGAGTGCTCATTCTTCAGTGGCTGAAAGGGGGCAGCGGTTACACCGAGGATGCCGCCATCGCAGCATTGCGCGAGAGCTATCCACATCTGGTGGATCACTTGCGTTCGGGCCGCGACGCCATCGTCTGGCGCGGTCAGCAGCAGCCGATCGATTACGTGGAAGCAGAGAGGGCCTGGGAAATCGCCCGTGCAGCAATCGCCAGCGGGCTTTACAAAACGGTGATCCTCGATGAACTCAATCCCACCGTTGATCTCGAGCTTCTGCCGGTCGAGCCGATCGTGCAGGCCCTGCTTCGCAAGCCTGCAGAAACAGAGGTGATCATCACCGGCCGTTGCAAACATCCACCGGCCTATTTCGACCTCGCGAGTGTCCACTCGGAGATGGTCTGCCACAAGCATTACGCCGAGCAGGGCGTTGATCTGAAACGCGGGGTTGATTACTAAAGGTCAATAACGGGGCACCGAGGCATCCACCTCCTGGCTCCAGGCGTCGATTCCTCCTGTCACATTCACCGCCTGGATTCCGAAGCTCGTCAACAGGTCGACGGCCTTGGCTGATCGACCACCCAGTTTGCAATGCACGTAAACAGTTCGACCGGTCGCGAGCGAACGGATCCGCTCGATCGCGTCACCCGATTCGATAGAGGCCAGAGGAATCAGCTGGGATCCCTGAATCACCGCCACATCAGCCTCAGCCTGCTGCCGAACATCCAGGAGCACAAGATCGGTTCTCTCATCGAGCAACGCCTTGAGCTCACGCACTGAGATGCTGTTCATTCCCTGGAACTCCTCGTCCTCAACAGGACCCCCAGGATTACAGAACTGCTCGTAGTTCTCCAGATGTTCAATAGGGGGCCGATGAGGCCGGCGTTCGAGGCGCAGCTCCCTGAAACGCATGCTGAGGCTGTCAACCAAAAGCAAACGCCCGTCGAGGGTGTCACCGAGACCGGTGATCACCTTGATCGCTTCAGTCGCCTGAAGGAGACCGATCAATCCGGGCATCACACCCATCACACCGCCATCGGCGCAAGATGGCACAAGGTCCCGTGGAGGCGGCTGAGGCACGAGGTCGCGGTAATCGGGAGAGTGTGGCCCTTGGTTGAACACCGAGACCTGGCCTTCAAAACGCTGGACGGATCCATAAATGAACGGTCTGCCGAGCATCACGCAGGCGTCGCTGATCAGATATCGGGTCGGGAAATTATCCGAACCATCCACAACAAGGTCGTAGCCCTCAATCAACTGAAGAGCGTTCTCCGCCGTCAGCCTGCATGGATGCTCCTCCACCTGACAGTGCCCATTGAGATCCCCAATCCTTTTGCTGGCTGAAGAGGTTTTGACCTCACCGACAGAATCCTGGCCGTGGATCACCTGCCGCTGAAGATTGCTGAGATCGACGCGGTCATCGTCCACAATGCCGAGTCGGCCGATCCCGGCAGCAGCTAAATAGAGGAGAAGCGGGGAACCGAGGCCTCCAGCGCCGATACAGAGCACCGAGGCAGCCTTCAGACGCCTCTGACCGGCGAGTCCAAGTTCCGGCAGCGTGAGGTGGCGGGCGTACCGCCCCCGTTCTTGTGAGCTGAGTTCAGACAATTGACGCTGATCCGTCATCGAAGGGGGCGGCAATGACTGTTGATCGCACTCACGCCAGTGCTATCCAACGATGCACCATCAGGATCCACGAGGGGAAGGGGGTGGACCTTGGCAGCACTGGCGGGATCGGAACCAGGTCTTGGGCGGGATCGCTCCATCCACCATCCCGCCAGGCCACCAGAACCAGCGTCGATCACCACCACCCCATCCGCAGCAGCCCAACGTCTGTCGTTCCTGCTGGGATGTGGCTCACCTCCCGGATGAGAATGGGCGTTCCCCAAAACATGGAGTCCCCGGCGACGCGCCCAGCGGTGCGCAGCAATCTGCTCGAGCGGAGCGAGAGCGAACCGCGTCTGGCGTGAAGGAGGAACGCCACTGCCGCGGCCCGGTTGCTCCTCAAGACCCTGAAGGCCTGGACGCCAGACATTGCAGCAGGGCCAAACCACGCGCACTCTCGGCTCAGGACCGGAGTCCCCCAGCAGCAGGGCGCACCCCTCCTCCGGCGTCACTGCATGAAGCGATTTCCGCAAAACGATCAGGCAATCCCGATCGAAGCACAGTCGCCATGGCATTTGCGGAGGCTTGTCGATAAGGTCAGCGAGCATTAGATCCATGCCAAGGCGTCATGAGCGACGAAAGCACCACCCAGGTGAATGACACCGACGTCACGAATGCTGCCCCAGCTGGTGAGAGCGTCGATTTTGCTGAGCGATACAAGGACATTCTCGGCAAAGTGAATGAGACCCTCGACAAAGTCGATTGGGGCCAGGCCGGTCGTATCGGCAAGGTTGTAGGAATTTTCGCCGCGGTGATCGTTGCCCAGATCTTGATCAAGGGCATTCTCGACACCATCAATCTGCTTCCCGTCGTACCAGGCCTGCTGGAACTTCTGGGCGTGGTTGTTGTCGGCCAGTGGAGTTGGAAAAACCTCACCACCAGTGAGAAGCGCTCAGCCCTCGTCACCCGCATCCAGACACTCCGCAAGGAATACCTCGGTTGATGTTTACGGAGGGAGGTCAAGTCCCCCTCCGATTCCTTACAGAAGCGTCTTTCGTAGCCGATCGATCACTTGGCGGCAACGAGCTTGATAGCCGCCGCCGAACAAATTGGCGTGATTGAGCAGGTGATAAAGATTCAGAGCCTCCACTCGTTGCTCAGCGCCTTCCGGCAGCGGCCACTCAAGGTTGTAACCGTCGAGAAAACGGTGAGAAAATCCGCCGAAGAGTTGCGTCATGGCGAGATCGACCTCGCGATCCGCCCACCAGCTGGCAGGGTCGATCAGTAGCCCCCGTCCATCGGCCAGCACGCCGGCATTGCCCGCCCAGAGATCCCCATGCACCAAACAGGGGTCGGGACCATGTTCGCCAAGCCACTGGGCCAGCGGAGCAAGAAGAGAGGAGAAGTGATTCTCATGCAACGACCAGGCCTCAGCCAAGCGCAGCTGAGGCTTCAAACGCAGCTCAACAAAGGCCTCACCCCAGTCATCACACCATCCGGCCGGCTGGGGGCCGAGACCGATGAAGCCGTCATGGTCCCAACCAAACCGTGAAGGACCGTTCAGCGACGACCTCCTGTGCAAACGGGCCAGACCTCTGCCGAGGTTGAACTGATCGCCATTCCCCATCTCCCACCAAGGGAGCACCAGAACCCCCCGATACTCGAGGGGGATCCACGCCAGCACATCCACAACCTCAACAAGGTTGGCATCAGCCCACCGGCGCAGGGACCGCAGCCCCCGTTGCTCAGCCTCAAGAAGGGCAGGATCGGAGATCTTGAGAAACCAAGCGCTGCCGTCACTGAGGTCTGCTCTCCAACAGGCTCCGAGCTCACCACCGCCGACAGGTCCGATCGACCTCACGCACCGTCCCCGCAGCAGGTCTTGTTCCTTGGAAAGGATCTGCTCGAGCTGATCCCGCATCCACACGCACCAGAAAGCAGCTGCCAGCATGCCGGCATGGACAGCTCCAGGGACGCGATTGTGATTGGAGGCGGCATTGCCGGCCTCACTGCAGCGGCCTTGCTGGCTCGCGAAGGGTTGTCAGTGACCCTCTTGGAGGCCCACCACCAGCTCGGAGGCTGCGCTGGAACCTTCAAGCGGGGGCGCTACACCTTCGATGTCGGCGCCACACAGGTGGCAGGTCTTGAACCGGGCGGAAGCCATGCCCGACTGTTTCGCCATCTCGGCCTGGAGCCTCCTGCCGCGGAACGCCTCGATCCAGGCTGTGTGGTGAATCTGAATGACGGGTCACCCCCCATCCACCTCTGGCATGACCCCCAACGCTGGTTGGAGGAACGGGCGCGCCAATTCCCTGGAACGGAGCGGTTCTGGGAGCTGTGCAGCTGGATTCATCGCCAGAACTGGCAATTCGCCGCAGCCGACCCCGTACTGCCTGTGCGTTCAGGCTGGGATCTGAGCAGAACGCTCAAAGCACTCACACTCGGCAATCTCGCCACGGCACCTCTCAGTCTTCTCACCGTTGCCGATCTTCAGAGGCTCTGCGGCTGCGGAAGCAACCATCGCCTGCGCCGTTTTCTCGACCTGCAGCTCAGGCTCTATTCCCAGCAGCCGGCCGATCAAACGGCGGCGCTCTACGGAGCCACCGTTTTGCAAATGTGCCAGGCACCCCTTGGCCTCTGGCACCTGCAGGGTTCCATGCAGTGCCTCAGCCACCATCTCCTGACCTCCCTTCAGCGGGATGGCGCCGAGGTACTCCTACGCCATCGCGCCGTCTTGCTGGAGCGAAACCGAACCAGCGGCGGCTGGACCGTGCAGATGGAGCTGCCAGGAGGTGAGCGACGGTCCTTGCAAGCAGCCGATGTGGTGTGCAGTCTTCCGCCTCAGTGCTTGCCCTCGTTGATTCCAGACAAGAACGTTCTCGGCCAGTCCTATCGCCGCCGGCTCCAAACCCTTCACGCTCCCAGTGGGGCACTGGTGTTCTACGGAGCGGTGAACCGACGCGATCTTCCTGAAGCCTGTCCAGGCCATCTGCAGTGCGATTGGGACACGCCAGGGTCCCTCTTCCTCTCGATCAGCAGGGATGGAGATGGCCGTGCCCCGGCCGGCGAGGCCACGGTGATCGCCAGCGTGTTCACCACCCCTGAGGGTTGGCATGACCTTCCGGAAGAGGACTACCAGAAACGCAAACAAGCTGTGCTGGAGCAAATGCGCCGCGGCGTTGAACACGCCCTGACGCTTCCTGCCGAGGCCTGGCTCCACACCGAGCTGTCCACCCCCCGTGGCTTCGCCTACTGGACAGGTCGCCCGAAGGGTGTTGTGGGCGGTCTGGGACAAAGTCCGGATCGCTTCGGTCCATTCGGTCTGGCCAGTCGCAGTCCGATCAGCAAGCTTTGGCTCTGCGGTGATTCGATTCACCCCGGCGAGGGGACCGCCGGAGTGACGCTGTCGGCCCTGATGGCTTGCAGTCAGCTGGTGGAGGAACGAGGCCGAACGCTCACTCTGGCGAACTGAGCGGATCGGGTCCCTTTTCGACAAACCCTGGACGCAGGGCGCTGGTCTTGTGCAATTCATTTTCGAGCTGAGCCCAGTGACCACTGAGAATTGCCTCCTCCAGCTGTTCAAGGCTCCAGCGATAAGCGGCCAATGCCTTGAGCAGGGCTGCCGTGTTGCGGCACGCCATCGCCGTACCCAGGGCAGGGTTGCCCCCGCCAACACGGGTGGTGTCAGCAAAACCGCTGGAAGCCAGACGCCGGGCGAGATCCTGAACCCTTGGATCCCGTTCGTCTCCTGCCGCCCTCAACAAAGCAGCGCTCACCATCACCGGCAGGTGGGAGACCAGAGCCACGGCCTGGTCGTGGCAGGCAGCATCCGCTGTGATCCACTCGCTTCCAAGCCCTTCAGCCAACACCTTCACGCTGGCCAAGGCCTGGGGATCGGTCGACGGCTCAGGCGTCGCCACCCACGGACGGCCTCGGAACAATCCAGGTAAACCTGCATCGACACCGGACTGATCCGTTCCTGCCATGGGATGGGTCGCCACGAAACGAGGGTGACGGTGGCGCCAGACCTCAAGCACCGCCCCTTTCACGGACCCCACATCCGTCACAACGGCATTGACCGGTAATGCCTCGACCAACTGTGGCTCAGGCTTCAGCAGCGCTTCGATCGGAAGGGCCAGGATCACGGTGTTGCAGTCGCTGAGGCAGGAGGAATCGCAACTGACTTCGTCCACCAACCCCCGCTGCATGGCACGAGCCGCTGTGCTGTCGCGATGCACAAGCCCGGTGACCGACACACCCTGCTGACGAAGGTCGAGAGCGATCGAGCCACCGATCAGACCGAGGCCAACCACACCAACTTTTCCGAGAGCCTCCAGCCCAGTGCTCCGCTCCTCGCCCATGCCTACCCAGCCAAGGCCACCATGTTGCTTCACCTCTCAACAAAGCAGGCATGGTCAGGTTGAACCATTCCTGATCAGAGGGCTCCGTAGGGTTACCCGATGCTGGAAGTTCAGGCCCATCAGCAGCTGAAGCATCTGCTCCGTGCGGATGCCGGACAGTGGGAGCATCAACTGACGTTGAGTCGGCTGGTGGGCCGTAGCCTGCGCCGCCGCGATCAAACCAGCATCCAGCTCTCTGCCGGCAGCGATGAACGCTGGTGGCTTGCCCTGCTCGTTCCCCTCTGCCTCCAGAGCCGCAACACCGTTCTGGTGCTGGATCCGCAGCAACGGCAGCGCTTTCTCAGCCTGGAGCGTCCCCGCCTGCTCCAGAGCGACCTACGGCTCGGATGCTGGAGCAGTGTTCATCCACCCACGAGCGATCAATTGTGGCTGCTCACTCCCAGCCAGCTGATCACGGCGTACCGCCTCGGGCACCTCCGGCATGACGACCACCTGGTGATTCCAGAGGCAGAGCATCTGGCCACACGACTCCGGGACGCCATGGCCGTGCAGCTCGAGGCGCGCCATTGGGAAGAGCTCAGAACCGCCTTTCCTGCCACTGGCCAGGGACTTCTGGACCTGCACGAACGCTTGAGCCGGCAACTATTCGCCCGTGGTTCCGGCAAGTGCCGCCAGCTCTCCATGCCGGACAGCGCCCTGACCAGCATCCGCGATCTACTGCAACTGACAGGCCAGGCGCCGGAACCCTGGTGTCAGCTCACAACCATGGCGATGGACACCTGGGCGAGCTGGGCCCGACTCGACCATGAACACCTGCAGTGGCAATGGACGCTTCAGCCCCTGGAGCCCCTTGAGGAAATCCAAGGCCTGTTCAGCACTCGGCCCTGGACCCTGATTCATGGCGATGGGGGATGCCGCAGATCCTCCAATCCAACACCTCCCGACCGTGACGATCCCGTCATCCGGATCGATCTACGCGAGCCGCCACGCAGCGAACCGATCCCGATCTACGCCCCCCGCAGGCAACCCCTGCCCAACACGGAGATCTACGCCAGCCATCTGCTCGATCAATGCCGGCGTCTCATCCTTGGCCGCTCAGGTCTGACGGTGGTTCTTGCGAATGACACAGCCCTGCTCCAGAGACTGGCCAGCGAACTGGCGGCGGAATTCGGCAGCAGGGTGACCCTGGATCGTGCTTGCGACAAACCCAATGGCGTGATCTGCACCAGTTGGAGCTGGTGGATGACGCATCAACCAACCCTGCCGGAACCGGATCAGCTCATCACAGCTCTGCTGCCGATCGCGAGCCTGGAAGATCCACTCACGGCTGCGCGTGTGAAAGTTTTGAAAAAACAAGGTCGCGACTGGTTCAGAGACCTGCTTCTGCCAGAGGCGTTGGCCATCCTGATTCCCGCCATTGCCCCCCTCAGGCGCAGTGGCGGCCGTCTGGCCATTCTGGATGGTCGGGTGCGAAGCCGAAGCTGGGGGGAGCAAGTGTTCCAAGCACTGGAGCCTTGGAGTTCACTGCAACGGCTTCGACCGGACTGAAGGACACCCCTAGGCTGGTCTTAGGGATAGAACAACCATGGGAGAAGCCCGCCGTCGCGCCAGCCAGGGCCTGCCGCCCCGTCAGCAGAAAACCAATCCCAAGGATGCCGAGCGCTTCATTGAGTGGTTGCCCCTGACCCGAAGCCAGGCCTCGCAGTTCGTTTCAATCACCACACGCGGCGCTTGGATCGGAATCGGAGCGTTGGTTGTGTTCTGGGTGGTGGTGCGATTTGTTGGTCCTGCAGCGGGCTGGTGGACCCTTGCAGACACACCCTGAAAGAGCCAAGAACCAGAGACTCGGCCAAATCAATAGAAAACCTTTAGAATTTCCCCAAGCGTCGGGAGATCGAAGTGTTTTTGCGTTTGTCAGAGCAATATCGAACTGTTGTTAAGGATCTGGTGATGAGCCTTCAGGCTCTCGCCAAGAGCCTTCAGAAGCTTGGCGTTACAGCAACCTGCTACGTCTGCGACGACGGTCGTGATGGATCTGGAGCCTCATTTGTCGCTGAGCTCGGCGATCAGCACATGGTGCGATTTCTCGTGTCCGACTTCGGCATCAGCTGGGTTGAGTCGCGCAACGGACGCGAATTGGTGAAGTTCGAAGGTGCTGAAGCGATCCAGGAACTTCAGCGCATTGCCGACAATCTCCAGGAGAGCCGCAGTCAACGCGGCTCTTCCTGCTCGATTCAAGCCTGAGCCAAGGGGGGCAGCGGTCAGGCAGCCCCTTTGGTCTTGACATCCGCCTGACCGTTAGAAGCCTTATCGGCAGGCTTGGTTGCAGCCGATCGGGCGGCGGCAGCAAGAGGCCGCATGGAGTTAGACGTCACCTCCGAGCCCTCGGTGAGCTTCTGACGAACCAACGTCTCGATTGTGTCTTTGGCCTCAGGGTTCTGCTCCAGCCAGCCAATGGTGTTGTCCCGGCCCTGGCCAATGTTGTCGCCTTCGTAGCTGTACCAGGCTCCTTTGCGGGTCACGACGCCTGTTTCTTCCGCCAAATCCAACAAGCATCCCAGCGTGCTGATGCCACGACCGAAAAGAATGTCGAATTCAGCGATTCGGAAGGGCGGAGCCACCTTGTTTTTGGCGACCTTCACCTTCGCCCGGATCCCGTACTCCTCGGTGCCGCGCTTCAGCGTCTGAATCCGGCGAATATCGAGGCGCACCGATGCATAGAACTTGAGGGCGTTACCACCGGTAGTTGTTTCCGGATTGCCATAGGTCACACCGATTTTCAGACGCAACTGGTTGAGGAAAATCACGGTGCAACCGGATTTTCCGATGTTGCCTGTGATCTTGCGCATGGCCTGACTCATCAGACGCGCCTGGGAGCCCACCGCCAGATCACCCATTTCTCCTTCGATCTCGGCTCGGGGCGTCAGCGCCGCGACCGAGTCCACCACAACGATGTCAACGGCAGCAGAGCGCACGAGCTGATCGACGATCTCCAGGGCCATTTCACCGGTGTCGGGCTGCGACACCAACAGATTCTCGATATCGACACCGAGCGAAGCGGCGTAAACGGGATCGAGGGCATGCTCGGCATCCACGAAGGCCGCCACACCTCCCCGCCGCTGCACCTCAGCGATGGCATGCAACGTCAGCGTGGTTTTACCGGAGCTTTCCGGCCCATACACCTCCACAACACGTCCTTTCGGATAACCACCCCCCAAGGCAAGGTCGAGAGTGAGTGCTCCGGTGGAGATGGTCTCCACCCGCATGCGGGAGGCGTCTCCAAGACGCATGATCGACCCCTTCCCGAAATTGCGCTCGATCTGCCCGAGCACGAGATTGAGCGCCTGATCACGCTCACCGGGGCGGACATCTCCACCGGAGGACTGGGAGGATTTCACTTCGACTGGCATGGCTTAAACAGTTAAGGAGCTAAAGGGCGTCGGCGGCAGCTGATCAGGACGGCGGCGGAACCGCCGCTGTCCCGGGAACAGACACCGGACAATGCATCCAGTGCCCCATCACGAACCATCCGTCACACGTAGTACAGATGTACGTTAACGAATCAGTTCCAGCTCGCCAAGGCCCCTGCGAAGCATTCCGGACTGAGTAGCGACACACCGTCGGGGAGGGTCGCGGGGTCATCCGGCTTCAGATATCCCCATGAGGCCAGCCAGCAAGGCAGGTCCTCGAGACCCTCTGTGCCGCGCACCGTTTCCAGGGTCGCCTTGCGGTCCTCGATGAATCCCATCAAATGCCAGTCCCGACTGAGACTGAGCAAGACCTCGGGCTTGGGTCCCGACTCCCGTCCATCCAATCGCGCGGGTGCCAGGCCCATCGAAGCCAGCAATTCTGCAGTGAAGGCTTTGCCTTTGGTGGTGAGCACCGCCCAGGCCACTCCTTCATCGTCCAAAGACGCGAGGCGTTCCGGCACCCCTGGATAGGGCCGATGCATCGCCAGCCAGCCAATCCGATCCGTCAGGACAGCCTCACGGCGGACATGCTCAAGCCGCTCCTGCAGGAGACTCGGGGTCCAGCCGAACCGGGAAAGGCCTTCGGAACAGAACGCGCTGTAATCACTGATCACCCCATCAAGATCACCCGTCATCAGCGACCGACTGGGTTCAGAGAACAGCGACGCGATCAGCACCATCTCCCAGCCATGGTGAATCCAGGGACGCAGAGCGCGAAACCCATCGGGAATGGCTTCTGGCAGTGCGGCCCCGGGGCAGAGGCTCAACGCGGCACGGCGAGCACTCCACCAGTACTCGTCCATACCATCGACGATCACACCGTCGAAGTCGAAGACAAGGAGTTCACAGGACAACACTGGAATCCTTAAAAAACTGGGCCGCTAGGATTCGAACCTAGGAATGGCGAGACCAAAACCCGCTGCCTTACCGCTTGGCGACGGCCCAATGTTCCGGCAGAACCCGCGATCCGCGGTCGTCCGGCGTCCAGATAGTTACGCACAGCAGCCAACACTTCGTCAATCCGTCCGTGTCAGGAGAGCCTTGTTCAAGGTGGGAAAACCCTGAGCCGACGCTGATCAGAAGGCCCGTACACATCACTGCGCAGCCTGTAGCGCGCCACCAGATCAGCCTGCATCTGCAGCACTACTTCACTGCGGGGCAGCAGCTCCACAGGCCGTCCCTCCGGCATCACAACCTGTTCGACAGCCAACCGACACTCCTCGAGGGCTGCAAGCGCATCAGCGCGCCCTGGTTCCGACCCGGACGTCAGCAACGGAGGTTGGTCGCAATCGCGTGAGCGGCGACTGAGCAGGCGCTCTAGAGCCCGCTCAACCTGAGGCAAAGAGTCGGACTTGATCACCAGAATGGGGACTCCGGCATCCCTTGCCTGACGACGAAGATCCGGCTGGCGACCAAGACCCTGACGCACGCTGAGCAGAACATCAGCGGCTGAGAGATCATTCACAGCCTGAACGGGCCAGCGATGACATCGGACGGCTTCTTCAAGGCGTTGACGGCTGAGTCCGCAGCAAAGAATCTGAAGCGTTTCCGGATCGCGGACCGCCTCCGCCTCCTCTTCTCTGAACTGGGAATCCCGCACCGGTGCAGCCACCGGATCCGGCATGGGAACAACGGCAAGAGCTGGTCGCTTTTGCGGAGCCCGCAAGGACTTCGGGACAACAGCGTCCACGAGCCGTACGCCCCCATCCTCTGTCAATTCGCGTTCCTGAGGCCTCGGGGTCTGCCCCCTCAAGAGCAAATCAACCGTTCGGGCCACATCGTCATGAACAGCCCAGCGATGACGGCTGTGCATCTCAATCGCGATCGGGAACGTCGGCTCAGCGGCCCGCTCCAGGACTGTCTTCTGGCTACGCCGCCGCCGAGCCTCCTCATCCCCGAGGGTGACCGATTCAATTCCGCCCACCAGATCACAGAGGGTTGGATTCTTGATGAGATTGGTGAGTGCGTTTCCGTGGGCCGTGGCCACCAGCATCACCCCCCTCTCGGCGATGGTGCGCGCAGCCTGCGCCTCAAGCTCGGTGCCGATTTCATCGATCACGATGACCTCGGGCATGTGATTCTCAACGGCTTCGATCATCACCTGGTGCTGCAGCTCAGGGCGCGCAACCTGCATGCGCCGCGCCCTGCCGATCGCCGGATGAGGAATGTCACCATCACCGGCGATTTCGTTGCTGGTGTCGATCACCACAACCCGTTTCCCCAGGTCATCCGCAAGCACCCTGGCGATCTCGCGCAAAGCTGTGGTCTTTCCCACACCCGGCCGCCCCATCAGCAGCAGAGATTGCTCACTGTCCAGCAGATCCCTCACCATGGCGACCGTGCCAAAAACAGCACGCCCCACCCTGCAGGTGAGCCCCACCACATCACCGCGTCGATTGCGAATGGCGCTGATGCGGTGAAGCGTGCGTTCGATGCCGGCCCGATTATCCGCACCGAATTGTCCAAGGCGGTTCACCATCTCCTCCAGGTCTTTGCGCTCGAGGCTGCGTTCGCCCAAGGCCAGGGAGCGTCCTGGATAACGGGCCTCGGGAAGCCTTCCGAGATCCAGCACCACTTCGAGCAACTGATCGCTGTGATCGTCCTGTTCCAAGACCTGACACACCGTTGCGGGCAAAAGCGACAAAAGTCGCTGCAGGTCATCGGTGATGCGCTCGGTGCTCATGTCCGTATCAACCCGCCAACCGTCAGGTCCCGATCGCCTTCTAGCAGGGAGAGGCCATGCAGTGAGGCCGGCTCAGAGCCTCTGCAACCAGGGTGCAACGAGAGAACGTGCCAGCGTCACAGCTTCCTCCCAACCCGTGGGCCAGTCCCGCAGCGAGGTCTGACGAGACTCCGCCTCGAGGAGCAGGGGCTGGAGGAGCGCCCGAGCCATCCCGCCAAACGCCACTCCTGAGGGTCGAGCTTCTGATGATGAATCCAGTGTTTGCAGAAGGCTGATCGTCACGTCATTGGTGCCTCCTGCCAGCTGCAGTGGTCCTGGAGGAGCGATCGTGCGCAGCTGCTGCCAGAGCCGCAGGGCGGCACGGGCCGTCCCAGCCCCTACATCCCCGCTCATCGGCCGGCCATCCAACTGCCAGAGGGGTCGCATCCCCTGTCGACGCAGGGCGCCATGACGATGCCAGAGCTCCCTAGCCAGAACAGCTGGGGTAACGCCATGGCCCTCCATCCCACAGCTGACAGCCAAGCGACGCAGGGGCACACGGGATGCGGCCACCGCAAGCAGCGTGCGTTCGAAAGCAGCGCTTCGCTCCGGTGCCGTGTGAATTTCCAGAGCATCCGGCTGCAGCTCCTGCAGCAATTGACTCAAACCCTCGAGTCCAACCTGGTGCTCCTCGGCGTGGATGAGCTGCTGGGGACAGGCAGGAAGACAGCGCCCACATCCATAACAGACGCTGGCTTCAACGCCTCTGTCCGCAGTGATGGCGCCGGCGGGGCAGACCCGTTCACAAGGCCTCGGGCAGTCGGGGGGGCACAGCGCTGGGTCAAAGACAGCCTTGCGAAAATGCACATCGGATCCATCACTAACGCTGACCATCAACCAGGGTGAGGATCCGGTGCGCTGGCGGGCCCAGTTCAAGCCGAGGCGAGCCGCATGAACCACCGCCGCATCGGCCGCGACATCCACGCAGTGCACTCCCGCAGCGGCATACACAGCACACAGGTCGCTGATCGAGGCCAGATCCTGATTGCTGGCACCACATATCAACTTGACCCAGCACCCCTGACGAAGCGCTTCATCGCCAGTGAGACCGGCACGCCGTGGCAGAGAAACGATCAGGCCCCGAGCAGCTGAGTCATTGGCTGCCAGCGCAAACTCCTTGCTCCTCCCATTTCCACAACAATCTTGAGTCGGGGCTCTCTTCGGCAGAGATCGCAGAGCGTAAGAAGTTCGGAGCGGGACAGAACCTGGCCTTCCAGCAACCAGAGCAAGACAGGCTTCTCACCAAGTAGAGCTTCCCCGAGCTGGGGCATCACTTCCTGAACCTCTCCAACGGCAGCACCGCGTCCGACGCTCTGGTGACCCAGATGGGGCGGGCGCACCCCGTGTTTCTGAAACAGGAACACCTCAGGATCGCCAAGTCCGCGAGCGGAACTCAAGTGGGTGCGATAGCCAGCCGCGCGCAGGCGCCGGAGCAGGCGCGTCTCAGCTCCTCCCTCGAGAGGGGCATGAACAGCCATGCATCCCACGGACTCCAGCTCACGGCGGAAACCCCGACCTGAAAGCAGCAGCGGCATGAGTCCATCTCAGATGGAAGGGAGTCTGGCAGCTGATCAGGGATGAACGAAAGCAGACACTCGCTGGTGTAGTGTTTTTGTTTGCTCTGAAGAACTGTGACCGTCCGCTAGCCGGGCCTCCAGTTCCAAGAGCAGATCCGGCGAGTGCGCCGGGTCCCAGGCCAGAGCAGCAAAACGATTCCGATTGTTCTGCTGCCGGGAAACTACCGATCCATCCGATCGGTCAAGTCCCAGCCAGCTGATTCGCTCGCTAGCTCCATTCCGAATCGTTCCGGCCCTCATGGTGCCTGTCGCTTCGGCCACGACTGCGTCACTTCGATCAGCCCCCACTTGGCCACCGTTCCTGCACCTTCGGATGCACGAGCGGGGTTGTCCACGCTGGCGTCACTACCTCCCATGTCCATCGGCATCCTTGGGAAGAAGCTGGGTATGTCCCAGCTCTTCGACGAGCAAGGCAAAGCCGTCCCGGTCACTCTGATCGAGGCGGGTCCTTGCCGGATCACCCAACTCAAAACAACAGAAACGGACGGCTACATCGCCGTTCAGATCGGCTTCGGGGACACCCGCGAAAAGCTGGTCAACAAACCAGCCAAGGGGCACCTCGCCAAATCCGGCGAAGGTGTACTCCGTCACCTCAGTGAGTACCGCGTTGACGACGTCAACGGCCTGGAACTCGGCGGTTCAGTCACCGTGGGTGACTTCGAAGCCGGCCAGAAGGTTGACGTCAGCGGCGACACGATGGGACGCGGCTTTGCCGGTTACCAGAAGCGTCATGGCTTCAGTCGCGGTCCGATGACGCACGGTTCCAAAAATCACCGTGAACCAGGCTCCACCGGCGCTGGTACAACGCCGGGTCGCATCTACCCCGGCAAGCGCATGGCTGGGCGTTACGGCGGCAAGAAGATCACCACGAGAGGGCTCACCATCCTCAGAGTGGACAGTGATCGCAATCTGTTGGTGGTGAAGGGCTCCGTTCCTGGCAAGCCCGGAGCGCTGCTCAACATCCGCCCCGCCAATCGCGTGGGTGCCAAGCCCGCCAAAGGAGGTAAGTGATGGCTAACTGTGTAGTCCGCGACTGGCAGGGCAAGGAAACCGGCAAGGCCTCCCTCGACCTGAAGGTCGCCAAAGAGACCACAGCCCTTGATCTGATGCACCGTGCGGTTCTGCGTCAGCAGGCCCACAGCCGTCAGGGCACCGCAAGCACCCTGACCCGGGCCGAAGTTCGCGGTGGCGGTCGCAAGCCTTACAAACAGAAAGGCACAGGCCGGGCCCGTCAGGGTTCGATCCGTACGCCTCTCCGTCCCGGTGGCGGCATCGTGTTCGGACCGAAGCCCCGCAGCTACAACCTCGCGATGAACCGCAAGGAGCGTCGCTTGGCACTGCGCACCGCGCTGATGGCACGCATCGACGACGTCACGGTGGTCAAGGATTTCGGAGCATCACTGGAAGCTCCGAAGACTCGGGAAATCACCGATGCCCTCGGACGCCTGGGCATCGAAGCCGATTCCAAAGTATTGATCGTGGTGGGGAACCCCTCGGACGTGCTGCGTCGTTCCGTCCGCAACCTCGAGAAGGTGAAGCTGATTGCAGCCAACCAACTCAACGTCTTCGACCTGCTCCATGCCAACGCGCTGGTGCTGGGGGAAGAGGCTCTCGCAACCATCCAGGAGGTTTACGGCGATGACTGAGCGCTTCACCGGACGCCTGGCGGATGTGATCCGCCGGCCGCTGATCACAGAAAAAGCCACCCGTGCGCTGGAACTCAACCAGTACACCTTCGAGGTGGATCACCGAGCTGCCAAACCAGACATCAAGGCTGCTGTTGAGCAACTCTTCGATGTCAAGGTCACCGGCATCAGCACCATGAACCCTCCTCGCCGCAGCCGTCGGGTCGGCCGTTTCGCCGGCAAGCGTGCGCAGGTGAAAAAGGCCGTGGTGCGCCTCGCCGAAGGCAACTCCATCCAACTCTTCCCTGAGTCCTGAGGGGTCTGAAACGTCATGGCAATTCGCACTTTCCGCCCCTACACCCCCGGAACCCGCACCCGGGTGGTCACAGACTTCAGTGAAGTCACCGGCCGCAAGCCGGAACGCTCGCTTGTGGTGTCCAAGCACCGCCGCAAGGGACGCAACAACCGCGGCGTGATCACCTGCCGCCATCGCGGCGGTGGCCACAAGCGGCAGTACCGCGTCGTTGATTTCCGACGCAACAAGCACGGTGTGCCCGCCAAAGTGGCGGCCATCCATTACGACCCACACCGCAATGCGCGGTTGGCACTGCTCTTCTACACCGATGGCGAGAAGCGCTACATCCTTGCCCCTGCTGGTGTCACGATCGGACAAACCGTGATTTCAGGGCCTGATGCCCCGATCGAGGACGGCAATGCCATGCCGCTCTCCTCCGTGCCGCTCGGTTCGAGTGTGCATTGCGTCGAGCTGTATGCCGGACGCGGAGGCCAGATGGTGCGCACGGCCGGTGCCAGCGCCCAGGTGATGGCAAAGGAAGGCGACTACGTCGCCCTCAAGCTGCCCTCCACTGAAGTGCGCCTGGTCCGTCGTGAGTGCTACGCCACCCTGGGCGAAGTCGGTAACTCCGAAATTCGCAACACCAGCCTCGGCAAGGCCGGTCGTCGCCGCTGGCTGGGACGTCGTCCCCAGGTGCGAGGCAGTGTGATGAACCCTTGCGACCACCCCCATGGTGGTGGTGAGGGTCGGGCACCCATCGGCCGCTCTGGTCCCGTAACGCCCTGGGGCAAACCTGCCCTTGGTCTGAAGACCCGCAAGCGCAACAAGCCGAGTAACAAGTTCGTCCTCCGGAAGCGTCGCAAGACGTCCAAGCGGAGCCGTGGCGGACGCGACTCCTGATGTTCATCACTGTTTTGCTGTTCGCTTAATCCGCCATGGGACGTTCACTTAAAAAAGGCCCTTTCATCGCTGACAGCCTTCTTCGCAAGGTTGAAAAGCAAAATGCCGCCGACGACAAGTCGGTGATCAAGACGTGGTCCAGGGCCTCCACGATTCTGCCGATGATGATCGGTCACACCATTGCCGTGCATAACGGCAAAACCCACGTGCCGGTCTTCGTGACCGAGCAGATGGTCGGTCACAAGCTGGGCGAATTCGCTCCGACCCGCACCTTCAAGGGCCACATCAAAGACAAGAAAGGAGGCCGCTGAGTCCATGACAACGTCATCCCCAACGGCAACCACCGCGCTAGCCCACGGCCGCTTCATCCGCGGCTCCGTGTCCAAGGTGCGGCGGGTGCTCGATCAGATCCGCGGACGCACTTACCGCGATGCGCTGATCATGCTCGAGTTCATGCCCTATCGCTCCACCGGCCCGATCACCAAGGTGCTGCGTTCCGCAGTGGCCAACGCCGAGCACAACCTCGGCCTTGACCCTTCCACCCTGGTGATCTCCCAGGCCAGCGCCGATATGGGCCCCTCCATGAAGCGCTATCGGCCCCGCGCCCAGGGTCGCGCCTACGCGATCAAAAAGCAGACCTGTCACATCAGCATTGCTGTGGCATCCCAGACCGACTCCTGACCCCCGAGCACACCGACTGATGGGACACAAAATCCATCCAACCGGCTTACGCCTGGGGATCACCCAGGAGCACCGGTCCCGCTGGTACGCCTCCAGCAAAAGTTATCCGACCCTCCTCCAAGAGGATGATCGGATCCGCAAGTTCATCCACAAGAAGTACGGCTCCGCCGGCATCAGTGATGTCCTGATCGCCCGCAAGGCCGATCAGCTCGAAGTGGAGCTCAAAACCGCACGTCCCGGCGTGTTGGTGGG
Source organism: Synechococcus sp. MEDNS5 (assembly GCF_014279875.1). NCBI lineage: Bacteria > Bacillati > Cyanobacteriota > Cyanophyceae > Synechococcales > Synechococcaceae > Synechococcus > Synechococcus sp. MEDNS5. The sequence continues at coordinate 456,536 of NZ_CP047952.1, read as the reverse complement.
TCGCCAAGGCAGCGGCATTGAGGATCTTCGCTCCGGCATCCAAAAAACTGTTGGTGATCCAAATCGTCAGGTTCGGATCAACGTGGTTGAAGTGGAACGGGTCGATGCCGACGCATTCCTGTTGGCCGAATACATCGCCCAACAACTGGAAAAGCGGGTGGCCTTCCGCCGCACAATCCGCATGGCCGTGCAGCGAGCCCAACGGGCTGGTGTTCTCGGCCTCAAGATCCAGGTGTCCGGTCGCCTCAACGGTGCCGAGATTGCCCGGACCGAGTGGACCCGCGAAGGGCGTGTTCCCCTTCACACCCTGCGCGCTGACATCGACTACGCCACCAAGGTGGCCAGCACGACCTACGGCGTGCTGGGCATCAAGGTTTGGGTGTTCAAGGGCGAAGTGCTGGGGGATGAAGCCCAGCAGCAACTGCCTGTGGGGGCAACCCCTCGGCGTCGGGCCGGCCGCAGGCCCCAACAGTTCGAAGACCGCTCCAACGAGGGGTGAACAGGAGGCCTGAACCATGCTGAGTCCAAAACGCGTCAAATTCCGCAAGCAGCAACGCGGCCGTATGCGCGGTGTCGCCACCCGTGGCAACACCATTGCTTTCGGCCAGTTCGCCCTGCAGGCACAAGAATGTGGCTGGATCACCTCGCGTCAGATCGAGGCCAGCCGTCGTGCCATGACCCGCTACGTCAAGCGTGGCGGCAAGATCTGGATCCGAATTTTCCCGGACAAGCCGGTCACCATGCGACCCGCCGAAACCCGCATGGGTTCCGGTAAGGGCAACCCGGAATTCTGGGTCGCTGTGATCAAACCCGGTCGGATTCTTTTCGAAATGGGTGGTGACGAAATCACCCCTGAAATCGCACGGGAAGCCATGCGCCTGGCGCAATACAAGCTCCCTGTGAAAACCAAGTTCATCAGCCTCGATGAACAGGAGCAGTCCACCGGTGCGAACGCTCCGGCCGCTGCTGCCGCCACCGTGGAGTCCTGACCATGGCACGTCCCAACGCTTCCGAACTGCGTCAGCTCTCCGACGCAGACATCACTGAACAGATCAACGGTCTTCGCCGTGAACTGTTCGATCTGCGCTTCCAGCAAGCCACCCGGCAGCTGGGCAACACCCACCGTTTTAAGCAGAGCCGCATCAAGCTGGCTCAGCTGCTGACGGTGCAGAAGGAGCGTCAAAGCTCCACCGCCTCCTGATCCCCCGCTTCATTCCCATGGCACTCAAGGAAAGGGTCGGCACCGTCGTCAGCGACAAGATGGACAAAACGGTGGTGGTGGCGGTGGAAAACCGCTTCCCACATCCCATCTATCAAAAGACGGTGAGCCGCACCACCCGCTACAAAGCTCACGACGAGAACAACAGTGTTCGCGTCGGAGACAGGGTTCGCATCACCGAAACACGTCCGCTCAGCCGCCACAAGCGCTGGGCCGTTGCCGAAGTGCTCAGCAACAGCCCCAAGGCTGAGGAGGGTCAAAAATGATCCAGCAGGAATCGTTCCTCACCGTCGCCGATAACAGTGGCGCCAAGCGCATCCAGTGCATTCGTGTGCTGGGCACGAACCGTCGCTACGCCCACGTTGGTGATGTCATTGTCGCCGCCGTGAAAGACGCCATGCCCAACATGGGCGTGAAAAAGTCTGATGTGGTCAAGGCTGTGGTGGTTCGCACCAAGGCGACCCTGCGTCGCGACACCGGAAATTCCATCCGGTTCGACGACAACGCCGCCGTGATCATCAACGACGACAAAAATCCCAAGGGCACCCGCGTCTTCGGTCCCGTTGCCCGTGAGCTCCGCGAGCGCAACTTCACCAAAATCGTGTCCCTCGCTCCGGAGGTGATCTGATCATGGCCGCTGCAACATCCCAATCCGCACCGACCCAGCGCATCAAAATGCGTCTGCGCAAAGGCGATACCGTTCAGGTCATTGCCGGCAAGGACAAGGGCAAGACCGGAGAAGTGCTGCGCACTCTGCCCAATGAAAACCGCGTGATCGTGGAAGGCGTGAACATGCGCACGCGCCACGTGAAGCCCACCCAGGAAGGTGAGAGCGGGCGGATCGTCACCGAAGAGGCATCACTGCATGCCTCCAACGTGATGCTCTACTCCACCACAAAAAAGGTGGCCAGCCGAGTCGAGCTGATCACCGAGAAAGACGGCAGCAAGAAGCGCCGTCTCAAGAAAACAGGCGAGGTGATCGACTGATCACCCCGACCCTCCTTCTGACCAAGCCCAGAAGTCCCATCCCCCAGCCATGTCACTGAAACAGCGCTATCGGGAGACCATTCAGCCCAAATTGCTGAAAGACCTGAGTCTCTCCAACATCCACGAAGTCCCCAAGGTGGTGAAAGTCACCGTCAACCGAGGACTTGGCGAAGCCGCCCAGAACGCGAAGTCCCTTGAGGCCTCCGTGAACGAGCTGGCTCAAATCACCGGCCAAAAAGTGGTGGTGACCCGCGCCAAGAAAGCCATCGCCGGTTTCAAAATCCGCCAAGGCATGCCGATCGGTTGTGCCGTCACCCTTCGTGGCGAACGCATGTATGCGTTCCTTGAGCGACTCATCAACCTGGCGCTCCCCCGAATCCGCGACTTCAGAGGCGTGAGCCCCAAGAGCTTCGACGGTCGGGGCAACTACACCCTGGGGGTGAGAGAGCAGATCATCTTCCCTGAAATCTCCTTCGACAAGATCGATGCCATCAGGGGCATGGACATCACCATCGTGACCACTGCCCGCACGGATGAAGAGGGCCGGGCCCTCCTCCGCGAGATGGGAATGCCATTCCGCAGCAACTGAGCCCTCCTCGGAAACCACCATGGCCAACCACGACCCTATTTCCGACATGCTCACCCGCATTCGTAATGCGAGTGAGAAACGTCACCAGAACACCAAAGTCCCCGCATCCCGAATGTCCCGCAGCATCGCCAAGGTGCTGCAGCAGGAGGGTTTCATCGCTGAGATCAGCGAAGAAGGCGAAGGAGTCCACGCCAATCTGGTGCTGGAACTGAAGTACAGCGGCAAGCATCGACTGCCCACGATCCGCTCCATGCAACGGGTGAGCAAGCCCGGTTTGCGCATCTACAAGAACACCCGCGGACTACCCAAAGTCCTCGGTGGACTGGGGGTGGCCATCATCTCCACCTCCAAGGGTGTGATGAGCGATCGCGACGCCCGCAAGCAGGGCGTCGGCGGTGAAGTGCTCTGCTACGTCTATTGATCCGGAGCCAGAACCATGTCACGTATCGGTAAAAACCCCATCCCCATTCCCGACAAGGTGAGTGTGAGTCTTGACGGACTCGCGGTCACCGTGAAAGGACCGAAAGGCGAACTGAAGCGCACGCTCCCCGACGGTGTAAGCGTGAATCAGGTGGACAACACCATTGTGGTGACCCCCACCAGCGAGAAGCGCCTCTCCAGAGAGCGTCACGGACTGTGCCGCACCCTGGTGGCCAACATGATTGAAGGCGTCAGCAACGGGTATTCCAAAAAACTGGAAATCGTGGGCGTTGGCTCCAGGGCTCAAGTCAAAGGCAAAACCCTTGTGGTGAGTGCCGGCTACAGCCACCCAGTGGAGATGCTGGCCCCTGAAGGCATCACCTTCGCGGTTGAAAACAACACCAACGTCACTGTCTCCGGCACCGACAAGGAGCTGGTGGGCAATGAGGCGGCCAAGATCCGCGCCATCCGTCCGCCTGAGCCCTACAAGGGCAAAGGCATCAAGTACGCGGGCGAGCGCATCCTGCGCAAGGCAGGCAAGTCAGGCAAGAAGTAATTCCCCGCCAGACACTCCTCCGCATAACCCACCATGTCGACCATCTCTCGCAAACAACAGACCCAGAAGCGCCACCGGCGCCTGCGTCGCCATCTCAGCGGCACCGCCGATCGTCCCCGGTTGGCTGTGTTTCGCTCCAACAGCCACATCTACGCCCAGGTCATCGACGATGCGGCCCAGAGCACGCTCTGCTCGGCATCGACGCTTGACAAGGACGTGCGCACGAGCCTCAAGGACACAGGGAGCACCTGCGATGCTTCCATCGTCGTTGGCGAGCTCGTCGCCAAACGCGCCCTGGCCAAGGGCATCCAACAGGTGGTCTTCGATCGTGGCGGCAACCTGTATCACGGCCGGGTGAAAGCCCTCGCCGACGCCGCCCGGGAAGCGGGCCTTCAGTTCTGATCCTGCTCTCAACATGACCGATTCCAACCCTCAGACCAACCCAAACGACATCCCATCGGCGGCTGATGTCCCGGCAGCCGCCGAAGGACAGCAGGAGCAGCGCCGCGGCGGCGGTGGACGCAGTGACCGCGGAGACCGTCGTGGTGGCCGTCGCGGTGACCGCCGCAACCAGGAGCGCGACTCCGAATGGCAGGAGCGCGTGGTTCAGATCCGCCGGGTCTCCAAGACCGTTAAAGGTGGTAAGAAAATGAGTTTCCGCGCCATCGTCGTCGTCGGAAACGAGCGTGGACAGGTGGGTGTCGGCGTCGGCAAGGCCGGTGATGTGATCGGGGCCGTCCGCAAGGGCGTTGCCGATGGCAAAAAGCACCTCGTGAAAGTGCCGCTCACTCGCCACAACTCAATTCCCACCCTCTCCAACGGGCGTGATGGAGCCGCCAGCGTGCTGATCCGCCCCGCCGCTCCCGGCACGGGTGTGATCGCCGGCGGCTCGATCCGCACGGTTCTTGAGCTCGCCGGCATCAAGAACGTGCTGGCCAAGCGCCTGGGCAGCAAGACTCCCCTTAACAACGCGCGAGCCGCCATGGTGGCTCTGGACAGTCTCCGCACCCACAAGGAGACCGCCAAGGAACGGGGGATCTCCCTCGAGCAGATCTACTCCTGATTCCCATGACTCTCCGACTCGAATCCCTCAAATCCAACAAAGGCGCCCGTCGCCGCAAACTGCGCAAAGGTCGCGGCATTGCCGCTGGCCAAGGCGCAAGCTGCGGCTTCGGCATGCGCGGTCAGAAGTCCCGCTCGGGCCGGCCAACGCGCCCTGGCTTCGAGGGCGGCCAGATGCCCCTGTACCGCCGAGTCCCGAAGCTGAAGCACTTTCCCCTAGTGAACCCCAAGCAGTTCACTGTGGTGAATGTGTCGGCCCTGAATGACCTCAAGGCAGGCAGCACAGTCAATCTCGACTCGTTGGTGAAGGACGGCATCGTCACAAGCCCCAAGCATCCCTTGAAAATTTTGGGGAATGGAGAACTGAAGGCCAAACTCACGGTTCAGGCTGCCGCCTTCACGGCATCAGCCCGCACCAAGATCGAAGCCGCCGGTGGAACCTGCGAACTTCCTGAGTGAGACCCTTCAAGGTCATGCCGCCCAGCTCTAAGGTCTGAGCCGTCCGCAGGATTTCGATCCACGGACGGCTTTCCTGCATCAAGCCCAAACCCACGCTCTCTGTTTCATGCTCGTCAGTCGGGGACGCAACCCCAGTGCCGCTGAAGTCATCACCCAACTGGTGCAGAATCCGGAGCTGCGCGGCCGGGTTCTCACCACTCTGGGTTTGCTGATGTTGGTGCGCCTCGGCATCTACATCCCCATGCCAGGGATCGACCGTGTGGCCTTCCAGCAGTTCATTCAACAGGGAGGGCAGTTGATTGGCTTCCTCGACATCTTCACAGGTGGAGGTATCTCCACGCTGGGAATCTTTGCCCTCGGAATTCTCCCTTTCATTAACGCTTCGATCATCCTGCAGCTGCTGACAGCGTCTCTGCCCCAACTCGAAGACCTGCAGAAAAATGAGGGAGAAGCCGGTCGACGCAAAATCGCCCAGATCACCCGCTACGTGGCGCTGGGCTGGGGACTAATTCAGAGCGTGATCTTCGCAGTGATTCTCCGTCCCTACGCGCTTGAAGGACTGTCAGACAGCGTCTTCATTACTCAGACAGCTCTGGCCTTGGTGACCGGGTCGATGATTGTGATGTGGATCAGCGAAGTGATCACCGAGCGTGGGATCGGCCAAGGAGCCTCCTTGGTGATCTTTCTCAACATCGTGGCCACCCTGCCTCAGGCTCTTGGCTCCACGATCGAAAAGGCCCAAACCGGCGACCGTAACGACGTGTTTGGAATCATCGTTCTCGTGCTGGTGTTTCTGGTCACGATCGTTGGAATCATCTTCGTTCAGGAAGGAGCCAGGCGGCTTCCGATCGTGAGTGCCAAGCGTCAGGTTGGAGGATCAGCCCTCTTGCCAAACCGTCAGAGCTATCTGCCTCTCAAGCTGAATGCAGGTGGCGTGATGCCGATCATTTTCGCTTCTGCGCTGATCTTTCTGCCGATCACAATCGCCAATTTCAGTCAAAACCCTCTGCTGATCACCGCAGCGAGCGCATTGAATCCGAGTGCATCCAACCCTTGGCCTTACGCACTGCTGTTTTTCTCGTTGATCCTGGGATTCTCCTACTTCTACGCCTCGCTCACCTTTAATCCGACTGAGGTCGCTACCAATCTCAAACGTGGTGGGGTCGCCATCCCAGGGGTCCGCCCCGGGAGCGCCACAGCCAGCTATCTCGAGGGTGTGAAAAATCGACTCACCCTGCTCGGCGGCTTATTCCTTGGGGCTGTGGCCATCATTCCCTCCGCCGTCGAGCGCGCCACCAGCGTCACCACATTCCAAGGACTGGGCGCAACATCACTGTTGATCCTGGTCGGCGTCGCCATCGACACCGCCAAACAGGTGCAGACCTACGTGATCTCCCAGCGCTACGAAGGAATGGTTCGCGAATAGCAAGAGCACTATCTCGTAACGCTTTAGGAACGAGTCAGGCACGAAATCGTGCCGTCCCATTGCCTTAACTCCTGCCCCATCCCATTGACACCATGAAGCAACGTCTGCTGTTCATCGGCCCACCAGGGGCCGGCAAGGGTACCCAGGCTTCACGCCTCTGCGACACCCACGGGCTTCGCCATCTCTCCACCGGCGACCTGCTGCGCTCGGAGGTGTCAGCAGGCAGCTCCCTTGGCAAGGAGGCGGAAGCGGTCATGAACCGCGGCGAACTCGTCAGCGACGACCTGGTTCTCGCCATCGTCCGTTCCCAGCTCACGGCGCTGAACGGTCAGGGCTGGCTGCTCGACGGCTTTCCTAGAAACGTTGCTCAAGCTGAGGCATTGGAGCCTCTGCTCGGAGAACTACAGCAAAGCATCGAAACAGTTGTCCTGCTGGAACTCGACGACGAGGTACTCGTCGAACGACTTCTAGGCCGGGGTCGAGCGGACGACAACGAGTCCGTGATCCGCAATCGTCTCGAGGTGTATCGGGAGCAGACCGCTCCTTTGATCGACTACTACCGAAGCAAGGGACTCTTGATCGCGGTTGATGCCCAGGGCAGCGTGGAAGCCATCACGACAAGACTTGAAGCAAGTCTGGCTTGACCCACTGTGGTAGGTTAGCTGTTTGGAATTTTGGAGAGCCACACCCAATGAAGGTGCGCGCCTCGGTCAAGAAAATGTGCGACAAGTGCCGGGTGATTCGTCGCCATGGCCGCGTCATGGTGATCTGCGAGAACCCTAAGCACAAGCAGCGTCAGGGCTGAACGCCCGTCGTCTGGAATTCTGATCGCCCATTCGCCGCCTAAGGCGGCAACTGTCCCCCTCGATTATTAGCTCAGTGGCACGGATTGCTGGTGTCGACATTCCCCGCGACAAGCGGATCGAAGTCGCCCTCACCTACATCTACGGAATCGGCCTTACCCGGGCCAAAACCATCCTCTCCAAGACCGGGGTCAATCCCGACATCCGCGTCAAGGATCTCGAGGATGGTGACGTGCAGAAACTGCGTGGTGCCACCGAAGCCTTCACGATCGAGGGTGATCTGCGCCGGCAGGAGGGCATGGCCCTCAAGCGTCTGCAGGACATCGGCTGTTTGCGTGGCCGCCGTCACCGCATGAGCCTGCCGGTTCGCGGCCAGCGGACCCGCACCAACGCCCGAACCCGTCGCGGCGCCCGTAAGACCGTGGCCGGTAAGAAGAAGTAAGCCTCCCGCGCTCGTTCGGATCGCTCCGTTCCTCCAGCTCCCATCACCCCCAGGCCCATGGCCAAGACCGTCAAGAAATCCGGCCCGAAGAAGGCCAAGCGCAACGTCCCCAACGGCGTCGCCCATATCCAGAGCACGTTCAATAACACGATCGTCTCGATTACCGACACCACCGGTGAGGTCATCTCCTGGTCGTCGGCTGGCGCCAGCGGTTTCAAGGGTGCCCGAAAAGGCACACCCTTCGCAGCGCAGACCGCAGCCGAAGCCGCGGCCCGTCGCGCACTCGATCAGGGGATGCGCCAGATCGAAGTTCTCGTTCGTGGCCCCGGCTCCGGGCGGGAAACCGCCATTCGTGCTCTTCAGGTCGCCGGCCTGGAGATCACCCTGATCAGGGACGTCACGCCGTTGCCCCACAACGGCTGCCGCCGTGCCAAGCGTCGCCGCGTCTGATCCACACGTTTCCGTTCAGGTCCCTCTCTCCCCCCGCCTCAGACCGTGTTGCAATACCAGATCGACCGTATCGAGCATCAGATCGCTGACGATCGCTCGCAAACCGGTGTGTTTCTCATCGGCCCCTTGGAGCGTGGTCAGGCCACGACCCTTGGCAACTCCCTGCGGCGTGTGCTGATGGGCAACCTCGAGGGCACAGCAGTCACTGCCGTGAGGATTGCCGGTGTCAATCACGAATACGCCACCATCCCAGGAGTTCGCGAGGATGTTCTCGACATTCTCCTGAACTGCAAGCAGATCACGGTGAACAGTCGCACGAGCGAGCTGGAAATCGGACGCTTGGTGGTCGCCGGACCTGCAACCGTGAAGGCCCGAGACCTGCAGTTCTCATCTCAGGTCCAGGTGGTGGACGGAGAGCGTGCCATCGCCACCGTTAGCGATGGTTACAGCCTCGAGCTCGAGGTGCATGTGGAGCGGGGCATCGGCTACAGGCCGGTGGATCGCCACAACGAAGACACCAGTGCCATCGACCTTCTGCAGATCGATGCCGTGTTCATGCCGGTGCATCGGGTGAACTTCACCATCGACGAGACGGCCGTTGCCGAAGGCGGATCCGCCCGAGAGCGTCTGCGCATGGAGGTGGTGACCGATGGATCCATCACCCCAGACGATGCCATTGCAGAGGCTGCCAATCAGCTGATCGAGCTGTTTCAGCCACTGGCCACTGTCACCATGGTCGAAGAGGTCAGCGCCGAACCCGAGCCCACGGCTGAGGCTCAGATTCCTCTCGAGGAACTTAACCTCTCGGTTCGTGCTTACAACTGCCTGAAGCGAGCTCAAGTGAATTCGGTTTCCGATCTCATGGGCTTCAGCTATGAGGATCTGCTGGAAATCAAGAACTTCGGATCCAAGTCTGCTGACGAAGTGATCGAGGCCCTCGAGCGCATCGGCATCCAGATCCCCCAAAGTCGCACCAGCGCCTGATCGTTTCTCACTCCATTCCCAGACCTCACCCGAACCATGCGTCACCAATGTCGAGTTCCTCAGCTGGGCCGCCCAGCTGACCAACGCAAAGCCATGTTGCGTGGCCTGACCACGCAGCTTATCCGCGAAGGCAGGGTTACGACAACCAAGGCTCGTGCCAAGGCCCTGAGGGATGAAGCCGAGCGGATGATCACCTTGGCAAAAGAGGGCAGCCTGGCGTCTCGCCGAAGGGTGCTCGGCTACGTGTACGACAAGCAGCTCGTGCATGCTCTCTTTGAAAAAGCCCCCGACCGCTACAGCGATCGCAAGGGCGGTTACACCCGGATCACCCGCACGGTCCGCCGCCGTGGCGACAATGCCGAGATGGCCATCATTGAGTTGGTCTGAACCCTTCGGATCAGAGCACGATTCACGACCCCCGACCCGGACCTGAAGCCGATCCCCCTCAGCGGATTGCTCTCAGCCTCCAATACGCGGGGTCGTTTTTTTGTGGCTGGCAGCGGCAACGTCAGGGCACAAGCGTGCAGGGCGTGCTTGAACAGGCCATCGCAGATCTCGACCCCCATCGTCCAGTCCATGCCGTCGCCGCTGGCCGCACTGACGCCGGCGTGCACGCGGCCGGACAGGTGGTGCATTTCGACAGCAGCGGCCCGATTCCTGCCAGTCGCTGGGCTCCAGCATTGAATGGCCGGCTACCCGCCAGCATCAGGGTCCGCGAGGCCGTGGAACGACCTCTCTCGTGGCATGCCTGCTACTCGGCCACCTACCGGCGCTATCGCTACACCCTCTACAACGGCCGCAGACCCAATCTCTTTCTCGCACCCTGGAGCTGGCATCGCTACAAAGCGCGTCTTGATGACCAAGCAATGGCTGAGGCCTTGGAGGGAATGCTCGGCAGTCATGACTTTGCAGCTTTCCAGCGCGCTGGAAGCCGCAGAGCTCACTCTCGAACCACCATTCAGGATGTCTCCGTTCAACGGCGTGGCGATCTGATTGACCTGGAGATTCAGGCCAGCGGGTTCCTCTATGGAATGGTGCGCCTGTTAATGGGGCAACTGGTCGCCGTTGGTGAACATCGACTGACCCCGGAACAGTTCGAGCGCCGCTGGCGGGAACGACGGCGCGAAGAGGTGAGAGACGGGGCCCCACCTCAGGGCCTGTGCCTGCTCAGAGCAGGCTACGAAGACACCATCTTCAGCAAAGGCGGCTGGTATGATTGCCAACCGACTTTTTGTCTGGCATCGGAAGATCCGCCTCCGGATCCTCCGGGCTGGCGATTCAGCACCTGAACCGCACCACACCCACCCACATTGAGAGGATGGGGTTACGGCGACAAGGTAGAGTCGATCTTTGAGCTCTGGTTGGAACGCCACGGCGTAACCAACGCTCCCTGCCCAGCTTCGTCGCTCGCGACGGGGCATATCAGAACCGGCATGCCGGCGCGATGAACAAGACCTCTGTCCCTTCCATCGATTCAATCGACCGCCAGTGGTATCTGGTGGACGCTGAGAATCAAACCCTCGGCCGACTGGCAACCGAGGTAGCTTCCGTGCTCCGCGGCAAGAACAAAGCCAGTTTCACCCCTCACCTCGACACCGGTGATTTCGTGGTCGTGGTGAACGCTGACAAGATCCGGGTGAGCGGCAACAAGCCTCAACAAAAGCTGTACCGCCGCCACTCCGGTCGTCCCGGAGGCATGAAGGTCGAAACCTTCGCGCACCTTCAGGAGCGCCTGCCCGAGCGGATCGTGGAGAAGGCCATCAAAGGCATGCTTCCCCACAACGCCCTGGGTCGGCAGATGTTCCGCAAATTGAAGGTGTACAAGGGTGCCGAGCATCCGCACGCCGCCCAGCAGCCCCAGCCCCTGCAGCTCGATCCCGCCGCTACTGCCCAATGAGCACCACGAATTCAGTCGTTTACTGGGGTACCGGCCGCCGCAAAACCTCTGTGGCCCGCGTGCGCCTCGTGCCAGGAGACGGCACCATCACCATCAACGGTCGCCCCGGCGATAATTACCTCAACTACAACCCCGCCTATCTGGCTGCGGTTCGCGCCCCACTGCAGACGTTGGGTCTCCTCACGGAGTACGACGTTCTGGTGAATGTGCGTGGAGGTGGTCTGACCGGTCAGGCTGATGCCATCAAGCAAGGCGCCGCTCGCGCCTTGTGTGAGCTTTCAGCTGACAACCGCAAGCCCCTGAAGACCGAAGGTCATCTCAGCCGAGATCCACGGGCCAAGGAACGTCGCAAGTACGGCCTCAAGAAAGCCCGTAAAGCTCCCCAATTCTCCAAGCGCTGATTTCTGTCATGCCCAAGCCCGAAATCCATCCCACCTGGTATCCCGATGCCAAGGTGATCTGCAACGGAGAAGTGGTGATGACCACCGGCTCCACGCAGCCTGAAATCCACGTTGATGTGTGGAGCGGCAACCACCCATTCTTCACAGGCACGCAAAAAATCCTCGATACCGAGGGGCGTGTGGATCGCTTCATGCGCAAATACGGAATGGGCGGAGTTGGCAAAGCTGCCGAAGACAAGAAAGCCGGCAATAAAGCCGACGACAAAGCTGAAGCCTGAGCACTGTCTTGCCATGGTCTTTCCCCCGAAGGCAGGGTTGCGTCTGCCTTCGGGGGTTTTTGTTGACCCACCATCGTTCGTTGCAGACCAGGCATCAACTCCGTGTCTGAGGGAATGGATCCATCGACCTTGATCAGTCGCCTTGAGGCGGCACGCAACAGTTTCCACAACCTGGAACGCCAACTGGCGGATCCAGACGTGGCCTCCGATCCCACGCGTCTGCAATCAATCGCTCGGGAACGATCCAGACTCGAACCCTTGGTGAACGATTACACCAGCCTGCAATCGGTGCAGGCCGAGCGGGAACAGGCCAGGGAGCTCCTACGCGATAGCCGTGGTGATCAGGAAATGGCCAACCTCGCGCAACTGGAGTTGGAGGAGCTGGACACGCGCCATGAGGCCCTGATTCAGCGGCTCACCCTGGCACTGCTGCCGAGAGATCACCGGGACGAACGCAGTGTGATGCTGGAGATCCGTGCCGGAGCCGGCGGCGATGAAGCCTGCCTCTGGGCTGGAGATCTGGCACGGATGTACGAACGCTTCAGCAGCCGGCGCGGCTGGACGGTTCAACCCGTGAGTGCCAGTGAAGCCGACCTTGGAGGCTTCAAGGAGCTGATCCTCTCGGTGAAAGGAGATTCGGTGTTCAGCGAACTGAAATTTGAAGCTGGAGTTCACAGGGTGCAGCGTGTCCCAGCCACAGAATCGCAGGGGCGCGTTCATACATCCACAGCCACCGTGGCCGTGATGCCAGAGGCCGACCCTGTTGAAGTCCAGATCGAACCCGCCGATTTGGAGATCAGCACTGCACGTTCCGGCGGAGCCGGGGGGCAAAACGTCAACAAAGTCGAAACCGCCGTGGATTTAATGCATCGCCCCAGCGGAATCCGAGTGTTTTGCACCCAGGAGCGATCTCAGCTCCAGAACCGGGAGCGGGCGATGGAGATTCTGCGGGCCAAGCTCTACGAACGCCAGCTGGCGGAAGCCAACGCCCGGGAAAGCTCAGCACGACGCGCGCAAGTGGGCACAGGCGATCGCAGTGAAAAGATCCGCACCTACAACGCCAAAGACAACAGGGTCACGGATCACCGCCTGGGCCGGAACTTCAGCCTTGATCCGGTGCTCCAGGGACAAATGGAGGATGTCATCGGTGCCTGTATCGCTGAGGAACAGCGCAGCAAACTCGAAGCGCTCAGTCGTCAGTCAGACGACTAAATCAGGCGCCGATCACATATTTGGCCCACTCACTGTGCCGACCAGAATCGATCTGACGGACGGCATCAAAACTGAGACTGCTCAGCGGTCTTCTTGGTATTTTCCGCAGAGGCATCACTGCTTCCTGGGGCGTGCGATTCCCTTTTCGAACATTGCAGCGCATGCAGGCTGTGGTCACGTTGTCCCAGCTGTCGCCGCCGCCACGACTGCGAGGCATCACGTGATCAATCGAGAGATTCTCCTTGGCGCCGCAGTACTGACAGGTGTGATTGTCTCTCTGAAACACATTGCGGCGGGTCAAGGGAACCTGACGGAACGGAACACGCACGAATTGCCTCAACCGGATCACGGTTGGAACATGCAAATCACTGCGTACAAGCCGGTCAGGATCATGCTCAAGGCTCTCAGCCTTGCCCTTGAGCATCATAACCAAGGCCCTACGCCAGGTGGTGATATTGAGGGGCTCGTAGGACGCATTGAGAACGAGAACCTGGCTCATGCAAGCTCCCAGATTAAAAGGCATGCTAACGGGGTCACAACGAACACTTTGTGACCCTCACTACCTCAAGTCCATGTCCGAGCTGTTCGTCGACAACCCACAATCTGCAGGGCTCGAGAACCAGAAAGGATCCGACCCTCGCCAACGGGCCTGGATGGAAGTCTCCGCTCAGGCGATAGAAAACAATGCGCGAGCACTGCGAGGGATTCTGAATCCTGGCTCTGCACTGATGGCGGTTGTCAAAGCCGACGGCTACGGACACGGCGCTGAAACGGTTGCCAGAGCAGCCATTTGTGGAGGAGCCACCAGCCTCGGCGTGGCCACGCTTCAAGAGGGAATTGAGCTGCGGCGAGCAGGGCTCGAACTGCCCGTGCTGGTGCTCGGCAATCTGATCCAGGCGGAGGAGCTGCGGGCTTGCTTGCACTGGCAATTGATGCCCACCTTGAGCAGCATGCGTGAAGCTCTGCTCTGCCAGAACCTCGCGAGTGGCAGCGGCAGACGCTTCTCCGTTCAGCTCAAGCTGGACACCGGCATGACGCGCCTCGGTTGCGATTGGCAGGACGGCGGCCGTCTCACCGAGGCCATCCAGCAACTTGACCAGCTGATGCTCCGTGGGGTTTACAGCCATCTAGCCCTGGCCGATGGAGGCCCCTCGGGTGAGGCTGAGCGCATCACCCGATTGCAGCAGGAACGCTTTGTCGCGGTCACACGCTCCCATCGCAGCGACAACCTTCAACTCCATCTCGCCAATTCAGCCGGAACGCTGCGCGACCGCTCTCTCCACCATGACCAGGTGCGTGTGGGCCTGGCTTTGTACGGCCATGCGCCCAGTGAACACCTGAACCAGAGCGTGTGTCTAGAACCTGCGATGGGGGTGAAGGCCCGGGTGAGTCTGATCCGCGACGTACCTGCGGGAGTGGGCGTGAGTTACGGCCACCGTTTCATCACCAGCCGTCCCAGCCGATTGGCCGTGGTGGGCATCGGCTATGCCGATGGCGTGAGCCGTTGTCTCTCGGGCCAGATCGAGGTGCTCCACGCCGGCCAACGCCTACCGCAGGTGGGTGCGATCACCATGGATCAACTGATGGTGGATGCCACCGACCACCCAACCCTGGATGTGGGCGATGTGGTGACCCTGCTTGGATCGGACGGTGACGCGGTGATTCCTCCCCAGGACTGGGCCGAGCTGTCCGATTCGATCCCATGGGAAGTGCTCTGCAGCTTCAAGCATCGACTGCCCCGAGTGGTGGTCTGAAGGGACGACCCCTTGATAGGGTGGGCGGGCTGCTGGAGAGGTGGCTGAGTGGTTGAAAGCGGCTCCCTGCTAAGGAGTTACAGGAGGCAACTTCTGTCGAGGGTTCGAATCCCTCCCTCTCCGTTGAATTAAACGTGATCAATCGCTGGTTGCGAAGAGCGCCAGATTGTTAGCGACGGCGGGAAGCAGAGCTTCGTCTTTTGCCAGCTCGGCACCTTCGCTGAACACCACCAGCAGGCTTGGTGGTTCATTGTTCAAACACCACCAGGCGGCATCGTGGCGCGCCTGGCTCATCCAACCGGCCTTGCTCCAAAGCGTGCTGCCTGCAGGCAACCCTTCTCCGAGAAATCCATCGACCTGATTCTCAGGATCTGCCGCTCTCGCCTCCTGATTCAGGGAGCGGAGCAGGCGAGTCCTCAGGCGCTGACAAGCAGGTGGAGACAGCACACCGTCCGTCATCACCGCCTCCAGCATGCGTCCCACCGCTGCAGTGCATAAAGCATTGCGATTGGCGTTGGTCTCGCCGTAGAAAGCCTTTTCGCGGCCATAAGGCCCCTCTCCCCAAGTTTTCTGGCAACAATTCACTCGGTCCAGTTCGGGCCATCCCAAATCCCAGAGCCACCGATTCACGGCCAGCCGCTGTTGCTGCCACTGCTCCCATGCCGGAGAACGCAAGGCGGGCCCGCTGGTGGTGCCGGTCAGAAGATCCACAACCAACCCAGTGGCATCGTTGCTGGAGTCAGCCAGCATGTCGAGCAAAGCGCGGCGGAATTCCTCACTGTCAAGAAGAAAATCTCTCTCAAGCCAGTGCTCTGCTGCCACTGCATAAATCAGCTTCACCACGCTGGCGGGATAAATGAGTTTCTGATCCGCCCAAGACGCCCCGCAGCCACTGCCCGTTACTGGTGATGACTGGTCGTAACGCACCCAGGTCACAGCGATCCGATCATGCAGTCCGGGGCGGCCATCGGCGGCGAGTCGATCGATCAGAGCAGCCAGATGCTCCTGCATCGTCGGCTCGGGACGGTAGAACGCCATAGCACGGGCTTTCGTTAATGCCGACCTTAGGGACTCCGTTGGCTCCGGATCTGATCACCCCAGGGAGCTGCTGGCAACTGCTCAAGGGCCTCAACGGGTACTCCCGAGCCGCTGGTGAAAGCCTTGCAACCCAGGCAGCGGCGGGCCGGAGATTCCGCGTGATCAGCTCTGTGAACAAGCCGGGCGGCACCCGCATTCGGGTGCAATTGCTCGAGGACGGCTACCGCTGCTGGCTGAATGTGGCCGATCTCGCAGGGCAAGCACGCTCAACGACATCCCCCAGGCCCCGACTGTTGACGAGTGACGCGATCGCGGCGCGGATACCTGCGGTCCTCGCATGGCTCAAGGTTGCTGCTGCTCGCCCGAATGTGTACCTCTGGGGCGGAACGCTGGGCCCTGATCTCGACTGCTCGGGGTTGGTGCAGTGTGCCTTCGCCAGTGCCGGCATCTGGCTCCCCAGAGACGCTTACCAGCAGGAACGCTTCTGCGAACCCGTCGCGGTTCGGCCCGGCAATGACCAACTACTGCGACCTGGTGATCTGATTTTTTTCGGCCGACCACAACGCTGTACGCACGTAGCCATCCACCTCGAGCGCGGCCGCTACCTGCACAGCTCAGGACGGGAGCATGGACGCAATGGCATCGGCATCGACAGCCTCCATCCCAATGACCGACACCCTGTTGCCAGTCATTACAGAGCCGAACTGCGTGGGGCTGGTCGGATCATGCGATGTCACGACGGCACCCGCCTGCCCTGAGCAAAAGGGATCCAAGCGCCGATTAAGTTGCTGCCACACGAGATTGAACCCCATGGCAGGGCTTGACCTTTCGGTCGTAGTGCCCCTCTACAACGAGGAGGAGAGTCTGCCGGAACTGGTCGAGCAGCTCCTCACAGCGCTGCGTCCGACCGGAGAGCACTTTGAACTGGTGTTGGTCAACGATGGGTCAACCGATGCAACGGCTGCTGTTCTCGAACAGATCGGCGCAGACGTGCCGGAGCTCGTAGGAGTGCTCCTGCGCAAGAACTACGGCCAGACAGCTGCAATGGCAGCGGGCTTCGACGTCGCGCAAGGCAAGGTCATCGTGAGTTTGGATGGCGACCTTCAGAACGATCCTGCCGATATCCCCCGACTGCTGGCCAAGCAACGCGAGGGCTATGACCTGGTGAGTGGCTGGCGCCACGATCGTCAGGACGCCGAGCTGCAACGCAAGCTTCCCTCCAGAATCGCCAATCGGATCATCGGGCGCGTCACGGGTGTGCGCCTGCATGACTATGGCTGTTCACTGAAGGCCTACGACCGCGATGTGCTCGCCGACATGCGTCTCTACGGAGAGCTTCACCGGTTCCTGCCGGCGCTGGCCTTCATCGAGGGGGCACGCATCACAGAAGTGAAGGTGAATCACCGAGCCCGCCAGTACGGCACAAGCAAGTACGGCATTGACCGCACCTTCCGGGTGCTCATGGACCTGCTCACGGTGTGGTTCATGAAGCGGTTTCTGACGCGCCCGATGTACGTCTTCGGATTTGGGGGTCTGATTGCGATTCTCCTGAGCCTGATTGCAAGCTCCTATCTCCTGGTGATCAAGCTGATGGGCGATGACATCGGCACCCGGCCACTGCTGATCCTTGCGGTGGTGCTTGGGTTGGCCGGCATTCAACTGTTCTGCTTCGGGCTGCTGGCGGAACTGCTGATCCGCACTTATCACGAAAGCCAGGGGCGTCCGATCTACCGCATTCGGGCGACGTTGCGAGGTGGCCGGGCCGACTGAGAAAGACTGGGACGGGTTGCACCACGCTGCCGCTCGATACCGGCGGCGGCGGCCAGCACAACGCGACGATCCGAATCACGCAGGCCCCGGCGGAGCACAGGCAGCACCGAGCGATGCCCCCAGAGTCCTGCACGCTCGACGGCCGCAAGACGCTGCTCCGGTCCGCCCTGATCCATGGCCTGACGAAGCTCCTTTGCCAGAGCCAGTCGCGCCGCGGTCCCCACAGGCAGGGCAAAGACCTGGGCGGCAGAAACCTCCGACGCTTCAGCGGCGGTTGAGGACTCGGGCAATGCGGAGGCGTCGCTTCGAACGAGGCCGAGCTGGGCCCGGTTGATCGCTGCCACCGAGCCCGCATCGGTGCTGCGCAGGAGAGTCTTGCTTGGACGACGTCCAAGCAACCAGAGCACAACCACCAGCACGAACGCTGCACCACCGGCAAGAAGCTGAGTCATGGAGCTTGCGCGACTGACGCCGCAGGGATTGAACTTTTATGTCGCCGTTGCCGTCGGCGCGAGACCGACAGAAAGGCACTCACTACAGTACTGGCGGACCTTTTGGCCGCTGCCATGACCGGAGAATTTGTCGCTGCCTGGATGCCCTCAGTGTTTGTTCCCCTCGTGGGGATCATGGGCCCAGCTGTGGCCATGGCTCTGCTGTTCAACGTGATCGAAGCCACTGATTGATTGGCCGCGTGCCCTTCAGACCGCTTCAGCGCTCCGCACCTCAATCGCTATTAAATCCATGACCGTGACCCCCGTGGCCGACCCCACAGTCGGCAACCTGGCCACCCCGGTGAACAGCAGCTATTTCGCCAAGGCCTTCCTCAACGCTCTTCCTGCTTACAGACCTGCCCTCTCACCCAACCGTCGCGGCTTGGAAGTGGGCATGGCCCACGGCTTCTTTCTGTATGGCCCGTTCACGATCTGCGGCCCCCTGCGACTCACCGAATACTCCACAACCGCTGGATTGCTGGCCACCATTGGTCTGGTGTCCATCCTGACGGTGTGCCTCTCCATCTATGGAACCGCAGGCAATGGCCCCAACGTGCAGCCTGCTGATGCCACGATCGACAATCCTCCCGCCGACCTGTTCACCAAAGCTGGTTGGGCTGAGTTTGCCAGTGGCTTCTGGCTCGGAGGCTGTGGTGGCGCTGCGTTCGCCTGGTTCCTCACCGGCACAGCCCTCGTCGCCCCTCTCGTGAACATCGCTGGCGGAGTCTGGAGCGTGAACTGACCCGGTTTAACCGGAGCTCCCTTCAGAAACCACAAGGCCCCGAATGTTCCTGAATGGCGCATTCGGGGCTTTCTGCTGTCAGGATCTTGGCGCTACTGAGCCACTGCCGCCTTGCGGTCCATCTCCCAGCCGTTCCTGCGGCGGCCTGTGTTTACCATCGTCTGCAGCTTGCTTGTGCTGCTGGCGGGCTCTGTGGCACTGGTGGGCCTCGGCCTTGAAGACTTACCCCAACTGGCACCAACGCGTGTGAGAGTGAGCGCCTCCTTCCCGGCTGCAAGTCCGGAGGTGGTGGAGCAAAGCGTCACGGCCGTTCTTGAAAAACAGCTCAATGGGCTGGAAGGACTCGAAAGCATGACGTCCAGCAGTCGTCAGGGCGGCGCCAGCCTCAGCCTGCGCTTCGAATCAGGCGATCCCGAACTGAATGCGATCAAGGTTCAGAACGAGGTGAACCTGGCCAGCCGTCGGCTTCCCCAGGCCGTGACTCGCCAGGGCCTGAACGTGAACCGTTCCACCGATGACCTGCTGCTGATCCTGGGGTTCAGCGCACCACCGGGCCTTTACGAACCGATCTTTATCGGCGGCTGGCTGGATCAAAACCTGCGAGAAGCGCTCAGGGCAACGCCTGGCGTCGGCGACATCCGCGTGTTCGGCAGCAGCGAACTGGCCTTCCGACTCTGGCTTGATCCCAATCGTCTGGAGCAGTTCAACCTCTCCACCAGCGACATCACCGCAGCGCTGGCCGAGCAAAATGTTCTTGCTGCAGTTGGCAGCCTGGGAGAAGCCCCAGCTCCAGCCGGACAACTGTTCAGCCTGCCCATCGATGCGGAGGGACGTCTTCGCAGTCAGGCTGACTTCGAGACCATGGTGGTCAAACGCACTGAGACGGGTGGTCTCGTTCGCCTGAAGGATGTTGGACGGGTCCAACTGGGCCAGCGCAGTTACGGCAGCAGCACCCTGAACCTTGAAGGGAACAGCTCTGTCGCAGTGGGCATTTTCCAGCGGGACGGTGCCAACGCCCTTGAAGTGAGTGGCGCTGTGATGGACGCGCTCAAGGGCCTGGAGAGCAATTTTCCTCCAAGCCTGAGCATGCAGGTGATCGTGGATGTCGCCGAAACCGTGCAGGCCAACCTGGATCGCACCACCGGCACTCTCCGAGATGCGGTAGTGCTCGTACTGGTGGTGCTGGTGCTGTTCCTTGGGCGTTGGCGACTGGCACTGATCCCTGGCATCGCAGTGCCTGTCGCCCTGATCGGCAGCCTCGTGGTGGTAAGGCTGAGCGGATCGAATCTCAACAGCCTGATTCTGTTCGGACTGGTTCTCGCCACCGGAATCGTGGTCGACGACGCCATCGTGGTGAGCGAGGACATCGCAGGGCGCATCGAAGAGGGAGCTGAGCCGCAGGGTGCCGCTGAAGACGCCATGGCCGAGCTCGCTGGGGCCGTCGTGGCGACCTCCCTCGTGCTGGCCGCTGTCTTCCTGCCTGTGCTGCTCATCCCAGGATCCATCGGTCGCCTCTACCAACCGATTGCTCTGGCCATCAGCGGAGCCATCCTGTTCTCAACCTTCAACGCCCTCACCTTCACCCCCATGGCCTGTGCCCGAGTGCTCAGTTCAGGGAGCGGCCGCTTACCCGGGCCTGTGAAACGCATCAGCCAGAGGCTGCGTCATGGGATGCGTCGTCTGCAGAGCTGGTATGGCCGAGCCCTGGCGCTCTGGCTCCCTCGCGGTCGCATCGTTCTGGGCCTGATCCTCACGGGTTTGATGCTCACGGGCATCGGACTGGCCACGATTCCTACCTCCTTCATTCCCAATGAAGATCAGGGCCAAGTGCGGGGGTATTTCACCCTGCCTGAAGGCGCCAGCCTTGAGCGCACCGAAGCGGTCATGGAACGGATCCGTCAGGTGATCGCAGAGGAGCCACTGATCCGCAGTGGCAATTTCTATGCCGGCCGTTCGTTCGGTCAGAGCGGAGAAGACCGGGGAGCGTTCTACCTGCGTCTGGCCCCCCTCAAGGAACGACCGGGACGCGAGAACAGCAGCGAGGCTCTGAAGAAACGCCTGAACAAGGCCCTCAAGCAACAAATTACGGAAGCGAGGGTGATTGTCACCACACCCCCCACGGTGCGGGGATTCAGCAGCGAATCAGGTCTGCAGTTGGAACTGCTGGACCGCAGTGGTGGCCAGCTGAGTCTTCAAGAATTCGAAGCCCAGGCCCAGCGGTTCATTCGATCAGCACAGGAGTCCGGCCTCTTCCAGCGGGTGAGCACCCGGTTTGATGCCAGTTCACCGCGATGGCGTTTGGAGATCGACAGAAGCCAGATGGCAGCGCTCGACTTGCCGGTAGGCCCGACCCTTCGCGACATCGGAACGGCCATCGGCGGCCGCTACATCGATGACACGTTTGAAGGCGGGCAGATCCGCAGTATCTACGTTCAGCTCGAGGGATCCGATCGCAGCACTCCAGGGGACCTGACAAGCCTGATGGTGCGCAATCGCAGCGGTGAGTTGGTGTCGGTCGCCAACGTTGTGACGCTGAAACGGGATTCCGGGGCCAACAGCATCACCCACTACAACCAGAACCGCTCAATCAGCATCACCGCCGTGCCGACCGACGCTGTGAGCAGCGGACAGGCCATCGATTCACTCCAAGCCCTAAGCGATCGCACCGGCGGAACCAATCTGGCTCTCACCTTCACAGGACTGGCCAAAGAAGAGACCCGGGCTGAATCGGTGACCTGGGTGCTGTTTGCCCTGGGCCTCACGGTTGTGTATCTGCTGTTGGCAGGGCTTTACGAAAGTTTCCTCGACCCACTGATCATCCTGCTCACCGTGCCCATGGCCTTGCTCGGTGCCTTGATCGGCTTGAAGCTTCGGGGTCTCACGCTGGATGTCTATGCCCAGATGGGTCTGCTCGTTCTGGTGAGCTTGGCAGCAAAGAATGGCATCCTGATTGTGGAATTCGCCAATCAACGCCTCGAGCAAGGCATCCCCCTGCTTGAGGCGATTGAGGAAGCGGCCATCAATCGGATGCGACCGATCCTGCTCACAGCAGTCACGTCGCTCGCAGGCTTCCTGCCCCTGCTTCTGGCCAGCGGAAGCGGGTCAGCCAGCAGGATCAGCATCGGAACAGTGGTCTTCAGTGGATTGCTGGTGTCCACTCTGCTGTCCCTGTTCGTAATCCCGGCGATCTACCTACAGCTCAAGCGCTGGCGCGGCGTGGGCCCATCCATGCCGGAGCTGGATGGTTAACAGGGTTCAAACTGGTCGTTCAGGGCGGGACCACCTGTC
This sequence comes from Synechococcus sp. MEDNS5, assembly GCF_014279875.1. Taxonomy (NCBI): domain Bacteria; kingdom Bacillati; phylum Cyanobacteriota; class Cyanophyceae; order Synechococcales; family Synechococcaceae; genus Synechococcus; species Synechococcus sp. MEDNS5. Next base: position 434,268 of record NZ_CP047952.1, on the reverse strand, counting down.
GCAGGCACAGCACAGATCCCTCGTTTGTTCACAACGGCCACATCCATCACGACAGCTGGTGTGGAATTCCTGCTCACGGAGGCTCTCGCAGCAGACGCAGATTGAGTTGGGCGAGAGGCCTCTGAAGCCTGAATGCGCTCTTCGGCCTCTAATTGCGCAAGGTCGATGCGCTGACTGGGCAGGATCTGCATCGTGAGGTTGTAACCAGTCGCTGCGGCAGAAAGAAGCAACACGAGTTCGAGGCGGGGGGGCAGCGTTGGCATGGTCTTGGCCCGAGGGAAAAGCAGGGATGCCTTAGTTCAGCGTCCGAGAGCCGCAGAAACGTGACTGAGCCTCAACGAAAACATGACGCGGTGCATACCGATGCCCGAACCACTGATCCGTAAGGTGGGTCTCTTTTTAAGACTTGGGTGACGAGCGCATGGTGAGCAGTGCAACCGAACGATGCGCCTCATCGGAGCAGGCACAGTTCTTTTCCTACGGAGAAGCGGCCAATCCGATTCGCAAGGGCCTGACAGAGCTCGTGCCCTATCGAAGCTTCTCGCCTGCCTTCTTCCAGGAACCTGGCAGCGAAGTACTGCCGCTGGATCTGAGTGAATCACTGGGCTGCGCAGGTCCAGCCACTGGCCCCTCCCTCTGCGCCAACTTCATTCGCCTGGATCAAGGGGAGTTGCGAACATCCGCAGTGGCCACCAGCCAGCTGTTCTTCGTGGCCGAAGGCCAGGGTGAAACTGCTGCCTGCGGTCAACGCTTCACCTGGACCAAAGGCGACATGCTTGTGTTGCCGGCGGGCGGCGACGCCATTCACGCCAGCTCGGACAAAGCGGCCATCTACTGGGTGCACGATGCTCCACTGCTAAGGCATCTGGGAGTGGCGCCCAGCCAAGCTCGCTTCGAACCCACCTTCTACAGCCATCAGGACAGTGAGCAGAAGCTCGCGGAGATTGCTGACAGCGCCAGTGGTTCGAAGGCCAACCGCGTCAGTGTGCTCCTGGGGAACAGCGCGTTTCCCCAGTCACGCACAGTGAGCCACACCCTCTGGGCCATGCTCGGCATTCTTCCAGCGAACCAAGAGCAGATGCCCCACCGCCATCAGTCCATCGCCTTGGACTTCGCAGTGGCCTGTGAACCGGGCTGCTACACGCTGATTGGGACGGAGCTGAATGAAAAGGGGTGCATCATCAACCCGCATCGGGAAGACTGGGCGCCAGGTGCAGCGTTTGTCACACCGCCTGGCTACTGGCATTCCCATCACAACGAATCCGGTGCAGACGCTTATGTGCTGCCGATTCAGGACGCTGGCCTGCACACCTATTTGCGCACGCTCGACATCCGTTTCAGCGGCTGATCGCCATAAAAAACCCCGTCCGAATAACCGGACGGGGAAGGAAACGAGGAACGACTGCTGACTTCAAAGGCAGCTCAGTTGGATCAACCGAATTTGCCAGAGGTCGAGGCGATCAGGAATGCGGCGTACGTCAGGATGTAGCCGATCGTGAAGTGGGCGAGACCCACAACACGAGCCTGAACGATGGACAGTGCCACTGGCTTGTCGCGCCAGCCAACCAGGTTGGCCAGGGGCGTGCGCTGATGAGCCCAGACGATGGTCTCGATCAGCTCCTGCCAGTAACCACGCCAGGAGATCAGGAACATGAAACCGGTGGCCCACACCAGGTGACCGAACAGGAACATCCAGGCCCAGACGGCGAGGTTGTTGCTGCCAAACGGGTTGTAACCGTTGATCAGCTGAGAGGAATTGAGCCACAGGTAATCGCGGAACCAGCCCATCAGGTAAGTGCTGGATTCGTTGAACTGAGCCACGTTGCCCTGCCAGATGGCGAGGTGCTTCCAATGCCAGTAGAAGGTGACCCAACCCACGGTGTTCAAGGCCCAGAAGACAGCCAGATAGAAGGCGTCCCAAGCCGAGATATCGCAGGTGCCGCCACGGCCTGGGCCGTCGCAAGGGAAGGAATAGCCGAAGTCCTTCTTGTCAGGCATCAGCTTGGAACCACGGGCATCCAGTGCACCCTTGACCAGGATCAGAGTGGTGGTGTGCAGTCCCAGAGCGATGGCATGGTGAACAAGGAAGTCACCAGGGCCGATGGGCAGGAATAGATCATTGCTGCCACGTACACCGTTGATGGCATCCATCCAGCCACCCATGTAGGCAGCATTGGCATTGGCTGCGACACCGCCGGTATTGGCGAGCAGAACATCGAAGCCGTAGATCGCCTTACCGGAGGCGGCCTGAACGAACTGAGCGAAGACTGGCTCCACCAGGATCTGTTTCTCAGGAGTTCCAAAGGCCACGACCACGTCGTTGTGAACGTAGAGGCCGAGGGTGTGGAAACCGAGGAAGAGGGACACCCAGCTCAGGTGGCTGATGATCGCTTCTTTGTGCTCGAGCATCCGAGCCAGGACGTTGTCCTTGTTGGCTTCGGGGTCGTAGTCACGGATGAAGAAGATCGCACCGTGCGCAAAGGCACCGCACATCAGGAAGATGGCGATGTACTGGTGGTGGGTGTAAAGCGCAGCCTGTGTTGTGTAGTCCTTCGCGATGAAGGCATACGACGGCATCGCATACATGTGCTGGGCCACCAAGGAGGTGACAACGCCCAGGGATGCGAGGGCCAGACCGAGCTGGAAGTGCAGGCTGTTGTTGATGGTGTCGTAGAGACCCTTGTGGCCTGCGCCCAGATCTCCAGGGGTGCCCTGGGGAGGGTTATGGGCTTCGAGGATCTCGCGGATGGAGTGACCGATTCCGAAATTCGTCCGGTACATGTGGCCGGCGATCACGAAGATCACGCCGATGGCCAGATGGTGATGGGCGATATCGGTGAGCCAGAGAGCCTCAGTCTGAGGGTGGAAACCTCCCAGGAAGGTGAGGATCGCGGTGCCAGATCCTTCAGCTGTACCGAACACCTGGCCCATGGTGTCGGGATTCTGGGCATACACACCCCAGTTGCCAGTGAAGAAGGGTCCCAGACCGGCGGGGTGGGGCATCACGTTGAGGAAGTTGTCCCAACCAACGTGCTGACCACGGGACTCAGGAATCGCCACGTGAACCAGGTGACCGGTCCAGGCAATGGAACTGAAGCCGAAGAGAACTGCCAGGTGGTGGTTCAGGCGAGATTCCGCGTTTTTGAACCAAGCCAGGGACGGGCGGAACTTGGGCTGAAGGTGAAGCCAACCGGCGAACAGGGCCCAAGCCGACAGGATCATCATGAAGATGGAACCCTGATACAGCTCGGCATTGGTGGTCATGCCAATTGTGTAGAACCAGTGATACAGGCCCGAATAGGCGATGTTCACCGGGGAGGAGGCACCCGCTTGGGTGAAGGCGTCAATGGCGCCCTGCCCGAAGTGGGGATCCCAGATTGCGTGAGCGATGGGGCGCACGTGCAGAGGGTCGGCGACCCACTGCTCGAAGTTGCCCTGCCAGGCGATGTGGAACAGGTTTCCCGAAACCCAAAGGCCGATGATCGCGAGATGGCCGAAATGGGTGGAGAAGAGCTTTTGGTAAAGCTTCTCCTCCGTCATTCCGTCATGGCTCTCGAAGTCGTGAGCCGTGGCGATCCCGTACCAGATGCGGCGGGTTGTCGGGTCCTGTGCCAGACCCTGGCTGAACGAAGGAAATTTCGTTGCCATTAGAGGGAAAGGTCAGGAGAGGTCAGCCGACCACAAGGATGTGGGCGTGGAAGAAGGCCCATGTGGTCGCAATGCCGCCCAAGAGGTAATGGGCGACACCCACGGCACGGCCCTGGGTGATGGACAGCGCACGGGGCTGGATGGCCGGGGCCACCTTCAGCTTGTTGTGAGCCCAGACGATGGACTCGATCAGCTCCTGCCAGTAGCCGCGGCCGCTGAACAGGAACATCAGGCTGAAGGCCCAGACGAAGTGGGCACCGAGGAACATCAGGCCATAGGCGCTGGTGTTGGAGCCGTAGCTATTGATCACCTGAGCGGCCTGAGCCCACAGGTAGTCACGCAGCCAGCCATTAATGGTGATGGCGCTGTTGGCGAAATTGCCGTTGGTGATGTGCTGAACGGAACCGTCAGCATTCACCGTTCCCCAGACATCGCTCTGCATCTTCCAAGAGAAGTGGAAGATCACGATGGACAGGGAGTTGTACATCCAGAACAGACCCAGGAACACGTGGTCCCATGCAGACACCTGGCAGGTGCCGCCACGGCCGGGGCCGTCGCAAGGGAAACGGAAGCCAAGGTTGGCCTTGTCAGGGATGAGGCGGGAATTACGGGCGTAGAGCACACCCTTGAGCAGGATCAACACCGTCACGTGGATCGTGAAGGCGTGGATGTGGTGCACCATGAAATCGGCGGTGCCCAGGGGGATCGGCGCAGCTGCGACCTTGCCACCCACGGCAACGACGGAACCGTTGAACACCTCGCTCACACCCGCAAGGGCATTGGGAGCGGTGCTGCCAGCAGCAGCGGCATGCAGACCCTGAATCCACTGAGCGAACACAGGCTTCAGCTGAATCGCTGAGTCGCTGAACATGTCCTGGGGACGTCCCAGGGCACGCATGGTGTCGTTGTGGATGTAGAGGCCGAAGCTGTGGAAGCCAAGCCAGATGCACACCCAGTTGAGGTGGCTGATCAGGGCGTCACGAGCCTTCAGCACCCGGTCCAGCACGTTGTCGACGTGCTTGGCAGGGTCGTAATCGCGGATCATCGCGATGGCAGCGTGCGCTGCGGCACCAACGATCAGGAAGCCACCAATCCACATGTGATGGGTGAACAAGCCGATCTGCGTCGGATAGTCGATTGACATGTAGGCGTAGGGAGGCATCGCATACATGTGCTGAGCCACGATGATGCTCAGGGAGCCGAGCATGGCGAGGTTCACAGCCAGCTGGGCATGCCAGCTCGTGGTCATGAACTCGAACAGGCCGTCATGGCCCTTCGTGGCAGGGAAGAGAAGGGGATCGCCCTTCTGACCTTCGAGGATCTCCTTGATGGAGTGACCGATGCCCCAGTTCGTGCGGTACATGTGACCGGCCACGATGAAGAGCACCGCGATCGCCAGATGGTGATGAGCGATGTCGCTCATCCACATGCTGCCGGTGACAGGGTTCAGACCACCCTTGAAGGTGAGGAAATCGCTGTAGGCAGCCCAGTTACCCGAGAAGAAAGCACCGATGCCGGCACCGAATCCTGGATAGAGCTGCGCCAGCAGATCCTGATTGAAAAATTCATGCGGCAGGGGAATGTCCGCCACAGAAGCGATGGTCTTGCCGTTGAGCACCAGCGGCTGGCCGGCGTCGATGGCGTCCATCAACTTGGTGGTGGGCAGGGACACATGGAGAAGGTGACCTGTCCAGGACAGTGACCCGAGGCCGAGCAGTCCAGCAAGGTGGTGGTTGAGCATCGACTCAACATTCTGGAACCACTCCAGCTTTGGAGCTGCTTTGTGATAGTGGAAAACGCCTGCATTCAGCATCAGGCCGGCCATCACCAGGGCGCCGATGGCCAGAGACATCAGCTGTGTTTCGTTGGTGATGCCCCAGGCACGCCACACATGGAAGAGGCCTGAGGTGATCTGGATGCCCTGGAAACCGGCACCCATATCGCCATTGAGGATCTCCTGGCCGAACACCGGCCACACCACCTGAGCGCTGGGCTTCACGTGGGTGGGGTCAGCAAGCCAACCGGAGAAGTTGGAGAAGCGGGCTCCATGGAAGAAGGCACCGCTCAGCCAGATGAAGATCACGGCCAGATGGCCGAAGTGAGCACTGAAGATCTTCCGAGAGACCTCCTCAAGGTCACTCGTGTGGCTGTCGAAATCGTGAGCATTGGCGTGGAGGTTCCAAACCCATGTGGTGGTTTTGGGACCTTTCGCGAGAGCACGGTCGAAGTGTCCGGGCTTGCCGAACAGCTCAAAGGTTGCTGGATTGTCAACCTTCTCGACCTGAGTCTTCGCGGTGCTCCCACGCTCTGGTGGGCTGATGGTCATCGAGTCGTTCCTCGAGGGACGGGATCGAGGTGGTGGGCCACCCCTCCGGTGAACAAATGTTCACCGGGGCCCCGGACGCAGCTCCGCAGAGCGTCACCGCGACCGGGCGCCAATGGCACCAGGAGCGCAAACCCCTGGCCACCACTGGAGCGCTGGGCCCCAAAGAGGGGACCGCTGGCGGAAGCATAGGGGCGCAGATGCACAGAAGTCCCCATGGAGTTACAAAGGTTCAATCCGGCCGCGCGCCTGTCTGGGCCTGGCATCTTTGCGCAGCTCGCTATCAACAAAAAGATCCAAATCACACAAGAAACTATTTACGCAAGGCCCAATGCAGGCCACTAAGTGATACAAACAACCCCAAATCTCCTTGGCTCCGGCATGGGCATTCAGAATGAACTGAACTCGAATTTGTCCCCATGACGGCTTCGGGCCGCTTTCAATCCCGCCTCCGCTGGATCACTGCCCTTCTGTGCGTTGTGTTGCTGGTCACGAGCGCAGAGCCGGCCTCAGCCTGGGGATGGGGACGGATGGGGTCCATGGACACTGGGTCCACGACGGATCCCATGAATCCCACTGCCCCAACCGGGCGCCTGCAGGAAGTGGCTCCTCCGGGCGCAGTTCAGCAGCTGCAGACAGCCCTCTCTGGCCATCACCCTCAGTTGAAGCTGATCAGCCCTGCCGACGGCACGGTGCTCCAGTCGGGCCAAAACACCCTGGTGCTCGAAGTCAGTGACTGGCCCCTGGCTGAAGATCCCGAACTCGGTCTGGGAGCCCATGTCGCCCTCCAGATCGATGATCAGTCTCCGCTTCGATTCAGCGAGGCTGACGGCGGGCGCCTGCGGATCCAACTTCCATCGCTCACGCCGGGAAGCCATCGTTTCTCGGCCTATGCAGCCATGCCCTGGGGCGAAGCGGTGAAATCCCCTGGAGCCAGCCTGCAATGGCGTTTTGATCAGCTTCAGGGCCTTGCAGGCACTCAGCCAGCGCCGGACTCTCCCTGGCTTGCCATGATCAGCCCGGCGGACCTTGGCAGCGACGAGCCACTTCTTCTCGACTGGCTGATCTGGAACGCACCGCTGCAGAACCTGCGCGAAGGAGACGGTCGCTGGAGGCTGCGGATCTCCGTCAACGGAGACAGTTTCTTGGTGGGCCGACAGGAGTCTCTCTGGATCAAGGGAAGCGGCAATGGTTCTGGGCGCGTTCAGATGGAGTTGCTGGATGGCGTGGGTGAACCGATGAGCCCTGTCTTCAACAACCAACTTCGGGCGATTCCCCATCAGCCGGGATCCCGCCCCGTCTGGATGCAATCCCGGCTCAGCGACGAGCAGATCGCCCGCCTACTGGGAGACATTTTCATGAAGGAAGAATCGCCCACCCCTGAGCAGGCAGAGCAACCGGTGCTCTCTGATGACCCAGAACCGAAACCCGCAACAGAACCGCAGGTTGTTAAGGAACCAGTTGTTCAGGAGCCAGTCGCGCTCGAGCCCATGGTCGAGCCCATTAAGGAAGACCCCCTCCCGGAAGCCATCGCTGCAGAGAATCCAACCTCAGAAGAGGCACCCCCCGAGAAAGCACCCCCCGAGGACGTACCCCCCAGTGCCCAAAGCGCCCCTGAGCCACCGCCGCAACAGCAAACACCGCAGGCAGCACCATCCAGCAGCCTGGGAGGATCAGCAAGGGAGCTGTTGAACGCTGATGGCACCCAGCGCTGACCATCCGAGGCTGCAGTTCTGAACGACACGTCTTCCCCATCACGCTCTGGTGCTGCATCGCTGGCCATCGGACTCTCAAGGAGCGCATGGCCGCTGCTTCAGCGCCTGTCACACCAAGGCCTTAGCGAACGCATTGCGCTGTCCCCGGGTGCCGCAGCATCCCTCGATCCCTGCCCAGATTCGGTTCTGGTGGCAACAGCCAGTGACCTCTTGCAGACGCACTGGATCGAGGGCGGTCGCCTGATTGTGGTCGGAGCTCTGGGAGCCGTCACCCGACTGATTGCACCTTTTCTCAAAGACAAGGAGAGCGATCCAGCCGTTCTGGTGCTCGATGCCCAGGGTCTGCAGGTAGTCCCTCTGTTGGGAGGGCATCGAGCCGGAGGAGAACAACTGGCCAGGGAACTCGCAGCAGCGCTGGGAGGCACCGCTGTGATCACCGGTGATGCAGCCACTCAGGGGCGGCTTCCGCTCGACTCCTTCGGAGAGATCTGGGGGTTTCGGCGCAGTGGCGATGCCGATGCCTGGCGCCGGTTGATGATCCACCAGGCCCAGGGACGTCCGATTGCGGTGAGGCAGCACAGCGGCAGCGGACACTGGCGTGCTTGTGCCTCAGCCAGCACCTTGGCGTTCACCTCAGGTCCTGATGGCACCTCCGAGCTGGCGATTGGTCCTGGAATTGAAGCCGCACCCTGTCGCTGGCATCCGGCCACCTTGTGGCTGGGCCTCGGCTGCGAACGCAACACGAGCCATCGCCTGATCGAACGAGCCGTTCATCAAGCACTGGAGAACGCAGGGCTGGCCGCCGAGGCTGTTGCTGGCTTCGGGAGCATTGACGCCAAGGGCGATGAGCCGGCTTTGCTCGCCCTGGCAAAGGAACGCGACTGGAGATTCCGGCTGTTCAGCGCATCAGCCCTCGCGGCAATGCCGGTGCCTACACCTTCGGCCGTGGTTGAAGCGGAGATGGGCACAGCATCCGTTGCGGAAGCTGCGGCTCTGCTGGCCGCTGGTGAGGATGCCCGGCTCTTGCAGACCAAACGCATCCTCCATGCCGGGCCAGAGGAACAGGGCGCTGTCACCGTGGCGATCGCCGAAGCAGCGCTGCCCTTTGCACCGCAACGGGGAGAACTGCATCTCATCGGAAGCGGCCCGGGGGATCTCAGCCTGCTCACCCCCGATGCCCGCCGCGCGTTGAGCCGCTGCGGGGTCTGGGTGGGATACGGGCTTTACTTGGATCTCCTCGAACCGCTTCGCCGCCAGGATCAGGTCCGCCTGGACGGTCAACTCACCCGCGAACGGGACCGTTGCCAGCAGGCTCTGTCCCTTGCTCAGCAGGGGGCCAAAGTGGCACTGGTGTCGTCTGGCGACAGCGGCATTTATGGCATGGCCGGGCTGGCCCTTGAGCTCTGGATGGAGCTGGTTGATGGCTCTCGGCCCTTATTCGAGGTGCATCCGGGCCTCTCCGCCCTTCAACTGGCGGCTGCCCGGGCGGGAGCGCCACTGATGCATGACTTCTGCACCATCAGCCTCAGCGATCGGCTCACGCCCTGGCCTGTGATTGAACAACGGCTGCACTCCGCCGCCGCCGGTGACTTCGTAGTGGCTCTCTATAACCCTCGATCGAAAGGCCGCGACTGGCAGCTGCAACGGGCCCAAGAGATTCTTCTTGGCCATCGTCCCGATCACACCCCGGTGGTGATGGCCCGTCAGCTGGGCCGCGCGGAAGAGCAGGTGACCCTGCATTGCCTCAATGCTCTGCCCATCAACAGCGTGGACATGCTCACGGTGCTGGTGATCGGCAACAGCAGCAGCACCATAGAGGGCGGGCGCATGGTGACACCGAGGGGGTACCCGGGAGCCGAACTCAGCTGATGGAATCGCGTGCAGTCGGGATGACAGGATTCGAACCTGCGGCCCCTTCGTCCCGAACGAAGTGCGCTACCAAGCTGCGCTACATCCCGATGGATCGACTGTAGAAGATGACCTCCGCCTTGAAACCCGAGTGGTTGCGCGTGAAAGCGCCGCAGCGGGAGCGCATCGGTGCCGTTGCCGATCTTCTGCTCGACCTGAAGTTGAACACGGTCTGCCAGGAGGCCAGCTGCCCCAACATCGGTGAGTGCTTCGCCGGCGGCACCGCCACCTTTCTGATCATGGGGCCGGGCTGCACCCGCGCCTGCCCTTACTGCGACATCGACTTCGACAAGAGCGTCCGTGCGCTCGACCCCACCGAACCAGAACGACTCGGTGAAGCGGTGGCTCGCTTGGGCCTCAAGCATGTGGTGATCACCTCGGTGAACCGCGACGACCTGCCGGATGGGGGAGCCTCCCAATTCGTGGCCTGCATCGAGCAGGTGAAGCAACGCTCACCGCTCACCACGATCGAGCTGCTGATTCCCGACTTCTGCGGCAACTGGGATGCCCTGGCCACGGTGATGGCCGCCGCCCCCCATGTGCTCAACCACAACATCGAAACGGTGCCGCGGATGTACCGCCTGGCCCGTCCCCAGGGCATTTATGAACGCTCACTTGAGCTGCTGCAGCGGGTTCGAGACGACTGGCCGCGGGCTTACAGCAAGTCGGGGCTGATGGTGGGCCTTGGTGAAACCGACGATGAAGTGATCGGGGTGCTGCGCGATCTGCGCACCCACCGGGTGGACATCGTCACCATCGGCCAGTACCTCTCCCCAGGCCCCAAGCACCTGGCTGTGGATCGTTACGTGACGCCCGAGCAGTTCGACTCCTATCGCCGCATCGGCGAAGAGGAGCTGGGCTTTCTGCAGGTGGTGAGCACGCCGCTCACCCGCAGCAGTTACCACGCCGGCGAGGTGCAGCGGCTCATGGCCAGCCATCCCCGCTGACGGGGATCCACTCCTGCAGGGTCCAGGCCACCAAGCCGGCCTGAATCATCGGGTCGTGCGACACCCAGGCCAACGCCTCCTCGAAGGACTCAGCCTCAAAGATCAACAAGCCTCCGCCACCGGGGCGCCGCCGCTCATCCACAAGGAAACCACTGCGGATCCGCCGACCCGCCTGGGTTTCTCTTGCCACCCAGGCACGGTGAGCCTCCAGGTGGGGCCGCCGTCGCTCGAGCGAAAGAGCGGCCGTTTCCGCCGTGAAGGTTTCGTGTTTGACAAACCAAGGCATGGAAACGGCCTGTTCAGGCCGCCACCGCCTGCTGATCCACCAGGCCCATCGCCGCCCGTTCACTGGGAGGAATCAGCACCTTGAAGCGCCCCTTGGCCGCGGCCCAGTCGGCCAACAGCGCTGAGGCCTTGCTGCTGCCAGTGGCAACCACGTGAGCTTCCAGCAGCCCTTTGAGCGTGGCCTCCTGCTGCGCGGTGGTGAGGCTGCACACCGCAACGATCTCAGGATTGACCCTGGAGGCGACGCGGTCGCCTTCGTCCAGCAGGAAGGTGACGCCACCGGTCATGCCTGCACCCACGTTGCGGCCGGTGCTGCCCAGCACCACCACCACGCCGCCGGTCATGTATTCACAGCAGTGGTCGCCGGCTCCCTCCACCACGGTGCGGGCCCCGCTGTTGCGCACCCCGAAGCGCTCACCGGCGCGACCGAGGGCAAACAGCTCTCCGCCCGTGGCGCCGTAGAGGCAGGTGTTGCCGAGGATCACCTGATCGCCTGGATTGGCACAGCCATCAGACGGCACAAGGCTGATGCGACCGCTGTTCATGCCCTTGCCCACATAGTCGTTGGCTTCCCCCTCCAGGCGCACGTTCATGCCCTGAACCAGGAAGGCACCGAAGCTCTGGCCGGCAGCACCCTGGAAGGTGAAGTTGAGCTGGCCGCTGAAGCCGCGGTTGCCGTGGCGCTGGGCAATCTCACCGGCCAGGCGGGCCCCCACGCTGCGATCGGTGTTGACGATCGCGATCGTGCGGCTGAGGGAACCATGACTCTCCACCGCTGCCATCAGCTCGGCATCGGCCAGCAACTGATCCTCCAGGATCGACCCATTGCCATGGGCTTCAGCACTGTGGCGCAGCCAGGAACGGTCCTCTGAACCCTGGATCGGTGCTAACAGGCTGGAGAGATCCACTCCCTGGGTCTTGGCCAGATCCACCGCACGGGGTTGAAGCAGATCGCTGCGGCCGATCAGGTCCTCGAGTTTGGCCACACCGAGGAGGCTGAGCAGCTGACGCACTTCTTCCGCCACGTACCAGAAGAAATTCACCACGTGCTCGGGCACACCGGTGAAGCGCTTGCGCAGGGCCTCCTTCTGGGTGGCCACGCCCACTGGGCAATTGTTGGTGTGGCAGACGCGGGCCATGATGCAGCCCTCGGCGATCATCGCCACTGAGCCGAAGCCATACTCTTCAGCGCCAAGCAGGGCTGCGATCACCACATCCCAGCCGGTCTTGAGGCCGCCATCGGCCCGCAGCAGCACCCGATCCCGCAGGCCGTTCTCGACCAGGCTGCGGTGCACTTCGGTGAGACCCAGCTCCCAGGGGCTTCCGGCATGTTTGATCGAACTCAGCGGCGAGGCCCCGGTACCTCCGTCGTGGCCGGAAATCTGAATCACATCTGCATTGGCCTTGGCCACACCGGCGGCGATGGTGCCGATACCGATCTCGGCCACCAGCTTCACGCTCACCGGCGCCTTCGGGTGCACCTGGTGCAGATCGTGAATCAACTGAGCTAGATCCTCGATCGAATAGATGTCGTGATGGGGCGGCGGTGAGATCAGCGCCACGCCGGGTTTGCTGTTGCGAAGCCAGGCGATGTAGTCATCCACCTTCGGGCCGGGCAGCTGACCGCCCTCACCGGGCTTGGCCCCCTGGGCCACCTTGATCTCCAATTGCTTGCCGCTACGCAGGTACTCGGCCGTCACACCGAAGCGTCCGGAAGCGATCTGCTTGATCGCCGAACAGGCGGTGTCGCCGTTGCGGAGGCCACCGATGCTCGGGAAGGCCTGCGAGCGGCCTTCGGCGTCCACATCATGAAGAACCTGGAAACGGGCCGGGTCCTCGCCGCCTTCACCACTGTTGCTCTTACCGCCGATGCGGTTCATCGCCACCGCCAGCACCTCGTGGGCTTCCCGCGACAAAGCACCGAGGCTCATGCCACCGGTGCAGAAACGCTTGCAGAGACTTTCCGCACTCTCCACCTGATCCAAGGGCAGCGGTGTTGGAGCCAGCTTGAACTCCAGCAGATCCCGCAGGGCTGTGACCGGCCGGTTCTCCAGCAGGGTTTTGTAAGTGGAGAAATGGTCATAGCCCGGCCCTTCAGCCACGGCCTTATGCAGAGCCTTGGCCATATCAGGACTGTTGAGGTGGTACTCACCGCCAGTGCGGTACTGCACAAAGCCCATGAACTCAAGCTTGCTGCGGTTGAGCTCCGGGAAGGCCTTGGCATGCAGTGAGAGCGTTTCATTGGCCAGCTCCGCCAGGGTCATGCCCGCCACACGGCTGGTGGTGCCGGTGAACGCGGTGTCGATCACATCGGCCCCGAGACCGATCGCTTCAAAAATCTGGGCACCGTGGTAGCTGGCCAGCAGCGAAATGCCGATCTTGGAGAGGATCTTGCGCAGGCCGTTTTCCAGGGAAACGCGCACATTGGCCTGCACCTTGTCGGCGTCTAGAACGGGCAGCTTGCCCTGCTCGATCCGCTTCTGGGTTTTGGGGTGGGCGAGCCAGTGGCGGGTTGTCTCCCAGGTGAGCCACGGGCAAACCGCGCTGGCGCCGTAGCCGATCAGGCAGGCCATGTGGTGGGTGCTCCAGCACTGGGCGGTGTCGATCACCAAGGAGCAGCGCAAACGCAGCTTCTGCCGCAGCAGGTGGTGATGCACCGCCCCCACGGCCAGGAGGGCCGGCATCGCCACGCTGGTGGCGGTCAGCTGGGCAGCGGCACCGGACCTATCAACACGATCGGAGAGCACCAACACCTGGGCACCGCTGCGCACAGCTTCCTCAGCCGCCTGACACAGCCCTTGAAGGGCCGATGACAAGCCACCGGCGCAGGCCTCAACGGCCACCTGGGTCGACAGGGTTGCGACGGGGAGTCCCTGCTCGCTGATCGCTGCAAGTTCGGCTTCATTGAGAACCGGAGTGTCCAGATGGATCACGGCGGCCGCCTCGGGCTGGGGCTTCAGCGCCGGCCGGCGCTCACCCAGATGCATTTCCAGGCTCATCACCAGCTTTTCCCGCAGGGGATCAATCGGCGGGTTGGTGACCTGGGCGAAGCGCTGTTTGAAGTAGTCGTAGAGAAGGTGGGGTTTGTCCGACAACACCGCGAGGGGGATGTCGTCTCCCATGCAATAGGTGGGCTCCTTGCCCAGTCCGGCCATGTCCTCGATCACCAGATCGAAGTCTTCGGCGGTGAAGCCCATGGCGGTCTGCAGCCGCAGCAGATCCAGCTCGCCGATCTGTCGATCTTGAGCCCAGGGTTGGGCCGCCACGCTGCGGCGGTGCTGCTGCAGCCAGTCGCCATAGGGGAAGCGTCCTGCTGCGTCCTCCTTCACAGTCCAGTTGTCGAGCAGCTGACCGTTCTCCAGATCCACAGCCACCATCTGGCCGGGGCCGAGACGACCCTTCTGAACAACGGTCTTGCCGCTGAGATCCACCACACCGGTTTCCGATCCCATGATCACGAAACCGTCGGCGGTGGTGCACCAGCGAGCCGGTCGTAGCCCGTTCCGATCCAGGGTGGCACCCACCCGTTTGCCGTCAGCAAACACCAGCAGGGCTGGACCGTCCCAGGGCTCCTGGATGCCGGCATTGAATTCGTACATCGCCGTCACCTCAGGACGATCCTCCAGGTCCGGCTGGTTACGGAAGGCCTCAGGCACCAGGGTGATCAAGCTGTCGGTGATTGAGCGACCGCTGCGCACCATCAGCTCCAGGGTGGCGTCGAGGTTGGCCGAATCACTGAAAGCCGGGTTCACCACGGGGTTTAGATCATCCGCGGCTTCACCCCAAACGTCAGCGAGGCTGGCTTCTGAAGCCTTGGCCCAGTTGAGGTTGCCCAGCAGCGTGTTGATTTCACCGTTGTGGCCAAGCAGCCGCATCGGCTGAGCCAGAGGCCAGCGCGGCAGGGTGTTGGTGCTGAAGCGGCGGTGATACACAGCAAAGCTCACCTCAAAGCGCGGATCACGCAGATCGGCGAAGTACTGCGCCAACACCTCGGAGCGCACCATGCCCTTGTACACAACGGTGCGGCTGCTAAGGGAGGCCACATACAGGTCACGGGACCCCTCAAAACCCCAGGTCTTGCGGGCGCGGGCACCGATCCGACGACGCAGTCGCAGCAACAATGCCTCGAAGCCATCACCATCGGGACCGCCGGCGAGACTCCACTGCTCGATCACAGGGGCGGTGTCCCGCGCCATGGGGCCCAACACAGATGGATCCACCGGAACCACCCGCCAGCCTGCGGATGTCAGGCCGAGGGACTCGGCTTCCTCATTGCAGAACTGGCGCGCCAGTTCCCGCCTCTCGGGGTCCTGAGGCATGAACATCATCCCGAGCCCACGGGCCGACGCCGCCTCGGGCCAGACCGCCTTCAGATAGCTCCAGGGGATTTGGCAGAGCACGCCGGCACCATCGCCGGAATCACCATCTCCCCCACAGCCGCCGCGATGCTCCATACAACCGAGACCGCGCAAGGCCTGCTGCAGCACCCAGTGACTGGTCTCACCGGACAGTTGCGCCAGGAAACCCACGCCGCAGGCATCTTTCTCACCGGCCACCGCCTCAGGCGCAGCACTGTCGCTGTAGGGCCAGAGGGATCCGGTGGGATGAGACATGACCTTCATGGATTCGGACAATCACCACCAGTGGAATCGGCGATCCAAGGCGGGATAGTCTCGAATCCTAAGGATTGATCAGCCCGGCTAGCGTCTGGCGCATGTCGTTACCGCCTCCCCCGCCTGCTCCTGTCGCTGAAGTGCGTCAAGCTGATCAGAGCATCGGCAGCAGAGTAAGGGTCGGTGAGA
Organism: Synechococcus sp. MEDNS5; assembly: GCF_014279875.1. NCBI lineage: Bacteria > Bacillati > Cyanobacteriota > Cyanophyceae > Synechococcales > Synechococcaceae > Synechococcus > Synechococcus sp. MEDNS5. The sequence continues at coordinate 418,640 of NZ_CP047952.1, read as the reverse complement.
TCTCTCAGAAAAGCGCCTGGCTTTGGATCGCAGGCAAGGGAAACTCCCCCAATCAACTCTGGCTGCCCTTAGACGTCCTGACCGGCCGCCTTGGATTCCGCAGAACAACAACGGCCGCGGGTGAGCAGCTCGAATGGTTCGGGCGTGATCAACTCCTCAGTGATCTCGAGACACGCACCCTGAAGGACGAGGTAGCGGTGGATGCCTGGCCCTGGTTCCGCGCCATCGGCGTCTCGGTGCAACGGCGGGAGACAACCCTTGAACTCTCTCTGGCATCACCGCGGATTGTCTCGATCCGCCAGGGCCGTGGAAGCACAGCTGGCCGCGTGGTGCTCGACCTTTCAGCTCCAGCATTGATCCAGCGCGATCAGCAGGGGTTGGTGTTGGGCGTGAAGAGCAACCGATCCCAGAACAATCTGCTGCGCAGGCTGGGCCTATCCCCGCAGACGCTCCAAGAGGCCCTGCGACTGACGAGCAGAGGTGGCGACCTCGACTTTTTCACGCTCAAAGCCCCGTGGCGCATCGTCATGGACGGGACCCAGCGCCGATCGGTCATCAGTGGGAGGGCTCGCACCTCGCCTTTTCGGGCGGCACGTTTCACCCCTGAGATCCAGCAGGCAATTCGCGAGGGGCTGATCCTGGACATCCGGCCCGTGCAGGTTGGGGTCAAGCCTCTGCGCGTCTATCGCGCAGGGTGGCCTCTGGGCAACGAGAGCCTTCTGCTGCGTCCACTGGCCCCTGTCAGGGCCCAGACCGGGCTTCGGTTCCTCAACCAGCTCGCCCAGCCAGCGAACGCCCTGGCCGCCATCAACGGCGGTTTCTTCAACCGTGTGCGTCAACTGCCCCTGGGAGCCGTACGCCTCGACGGGGTCTGGCTTTCCGGTCCGATTCTCAACCGTGGAGCCGTGGGCTGGGATGGGCCAGGCCCGCTTCTGTTCGACCGGCTTCGCCTCGATCAAGAGATACGCGTGAACGGTGGACGTCGCTGGGGACTTGGATTTCTGAACAGCGGCTACGTACAGCGGGGCTTGAGCCGGTACACCCGGGCATGGGGTCCCATCTACCGATCTCTCAGTGGGGAGGAACAGGCCATCCTGATCCGCGATGGACGGGTCACCGATCAGTTTTCCCGGACTGAACTCGCTCGTGGGGTTCCTCTTCCCCAAGGCGCATCCCTCGTTGTGGCTCGCGCCAGTGCACCCCTTCCAGCCAGGCCCGGTGACGAGGTCGTGATTCGCCTGAGGGCATCAAGCCCGGTGGGAGAACGCCATCAGGTCATGGCGGGCGGCCCCCTGTTGCTGAAAAAAGGACAGGTGGTGCTACGTGGACGACAGGAAGGATTCAGCCCAGGATTTCTCGGCCAGGCCGCTCCTCGGACCGTGGTGGCGCAAGACTCAAAGCACCGCTGGATGCTGACGCTTGAAGGACAAAGCGGCAGCGATCCAACCTTGCTGGAAACCACGCTGGCCCTCCAGCAACTGGGCCTGAGCGACGCCCTGAATCTCGACGGTGGGAGCTCTACCACCATGCTCATCGCCAACAGGACCGTCATGACAGGACGGGGCGTACCGCCGAGGATCCAGAACGGCTTGGGGTTGATCAAACCCTGACTGGGAAAGCTGCGAAACTGAATTCACCTGTTGATGCACGACGGTGGGCGCAATCCTTCAGATCACCGCAGCTGCCGCTGCCGAACTCGGTCGCCAGGCTGCCGTGGCGGGGACCCCAGGGCTAATGCACCTTGATCTGCAGCACGGACACTGCGAAAAGCACGTGATCCGCCTGCAGCCTGGGCACCTCTCCGGGAGACCGATCGCAAGGGCTGACGGAGTCACTCTTCATGCGCCTGAACCCCAGATCGAGCTGCTTGAAGGACTCACCCTCGACTACAGAAGCGACATCAGCGGCGGTGGGTTCCTGATTCTCAGCAGTGATCAGGTGCGCTGCTGCGCCTGTGGAAGTGCTTTCAGCCGCAACTGAGCGGTGCAGGGGGGGGGCGACCCGGTAATGTTGTGGATTGTCGAACCAGGTCGGGTCCCCGGCCGCATACCGACCGTCGATGCCAACCATTCAGCAACTAATCCGCACCGAGCGCCAGAGCTCTAAAGCGAAGACCAAATCACCCGCGCTCAAATCCTGCCCTGAGCGTCGCGGGGTCTGCACCCGTGTGTACACCTCCACGCCGAAGAAGCCGAATTCTGCTCTTCGCAAGGTGGCCCGTGTGCGCCTTACATCCGGTTTTGAGGTGACGGCGTACATCGGAGGCATCGGTCACAACCTTCAGGAGCACTCGGTTGTGTTAATCCGCGGAGGCCGTGTCAAAGACCTCCCAGGCGTTCGCTACCACATCATCCGCGGAACGCTCGACACTGCCGGCGTGAAGGATCGCCGACAGTCCCGGTCCAAGTACGGCGCCAAGACGCCCAAGGAGTGATACCGAGCGATCCGTCCATTGGATCGCCTGTTTTCATCCACCATCCATCCACCCCTCATCGTTCCCTCCCACTGACAGTCCATGTCACGCCGTAATGCCGCCGTCAAGCGTCCGGTCCTCCCGGATCCTCAGTTCAACAATCGCCTTGCAACGATGCTCGTGGCCAGGCTCATGAAACACGGCAAGAAGGCCACGGCGCAACGCATCCTTTCCGATGCCTTCGGCTTGATCGGGGAGCGGACCGGTGGTGATCCGATCGAGCTGTTCGAAACGGCAGTCAAAAATGCCACCCCCCTCGTGGAAGTGCGAGCACGTCGCGTGGGTGGTGCCACCTATCAGGTGCCGATGGAAGTTCGTCAGGAACGGGGAACAGCCATGGCCCTGCGCTGGCTGGTGAGCTTCTCCCGTGCGCGCAACGGCCGCAGCATGGCCCAGAAGCTGGCCGGTGAACTGATGGATGCGGCCAATGAGGCCGGCAGCGCTGTACGCAAGCGCGAAGAGACTCACAAAATGGCCGAGGCCAACAAAGCCTTCGCCCACTACCGCTACTGATCCGCGGTCGCCCTGCCGGCCTCACCGGCCGGGGGCTGAGCTGTAGAGTCTCACCCGCCTTTTAACGCCCCACCCCGGAGTTTCCTGTGGCTCGCGCCTTTCCCCTGGAACGCGTCAGAAATATAGGTATTGCCGCTCACATCGATGCCGGCAAAACCACAACCACCGAACGCATCCTGTTCTATTCAGGTGTGGTTCACAAGATCGGTGAGGTGCACGATGGCGCCGCCGTGACCGACTGGATGGCCCAGGAGCGGGAACGTGGCATCACGATTACTGCGGCTGCCATTTCCACGAGCTGGAACGACCACCGCATCAACATCATCGACACCCCTGGGCACGTCGACTTCACGATCGAAGTGGAGCGCTCCATGCGCGTGCTGGATGGTGTGATCGCTGTGTTCTGTGCTGTTGGCGGCGTTCAACCACAATCAGAAACCGTTTGGCGTCAGGCCGATCGCTATTCCGTTCCCCGGATGGTGTTCGTGAACAAGATGGACCGCACTGGTGCGGACTTCCTCAAGGTTCACGGTCAGATCAAGGATCGACTCAAAGCCAATGCGGCCCCGATCCAACTCCCCATCGGTGCTGAGGGTGATCTAAGCGGCATTATCGATCTGGTTGAGAACAAGGCCCACATCTACAAGGATGACCTTGGTCAGAACATCGAAGTGACGGATGTCCCTGACGACATGAAGGATCAGGTCGCTGAATGGCGCAACTACCTCATGGAAGCCGTCGCAGAGACCGACGAAGCGCTGATCGAGAAGTTCCTCGAAACTGGCGAACTCAGCGTTGAGGAGCTCAAAGCCGGAATCCGCAAGGGCGTGCTGAAGCATGGCTTGGTGCCCGTGCTGTGTGGCTCTGCCTTCAAGAACAAGGGTGTACAACTGGTTCTCGATGCTGTTGTCGACTACCTTCCGGCTCCGATCGATGTTCCCCCGATTCAGGGTTTACTTCCCAGCGGAGAAGAAGCGGTTCGTCCTTCCGATGACAGCGCTCCCTTCAGTGCACTCGCCTTCAAGGTGATGGCTGATCCTTACGGCAAACTCACCTTTGTTCGGATGTACTCCGGTGTGCTGCAGAAGGGCAGCTACGTCTTGAACTCCACGAAGGATTCCAAGGAGCGCATTTCCCGTCTGGTGGTGCTGAAAGCCGACGATCGTGAAGAGGTCGACGAGCTGCGCGCCGGCGACCTCGGGGCCGTGCTTGGCCTCAAGGCCACCACCACCGGAGACACCCTTTGTTCCGCTGAAGATCCGATTGTCCTCGAGACCCTGTTCGTTCCTGAACCGGTGATCTCAGTGGCCGTGGAGCCCAAGACCAAAGGAGACATGGAGAAACTCTCCAAGGCACTGGTGGCTCTGGCAGAAGAAGACCCCACTTTCCGCGTGAACACTGACCAAGAGACAGGTCAGACCGTGATTGCCGGCATGGGAGAACTTCATCTGGAGATCCTGGTGGACAGGATGCTTCGGGAGTTCAAGGTCGAAGCCAACATCGGTGCACCGCAGGTGTCCTACCGGGAGACAATCCGCGCGTCCTCACGGGGCGAGGGCAAGTTCTCCCGCCAGACCGGAGGTAAAGGCCAGTACGGTCATGTGGTGATCGAAATGGAACCCGGTGAGCCGGAATCCGGATTCGAATTCATCAACAAGATCGTTGGTGGTGTTGTTCCCAAGGAATACATCAAGCCCTCTGAAATGGGCATGAAGGAGACCTGCGAATCCGGCGTGATTGCCGGTTACCCGCTGATCGACGTGAAAGTCACGATGGTCGACGGCTCCTATCACGACGTCGACTCCTCGGAGATGGCGTTCAAGATCGCAGGCTCCATGGCCTTCAAAGATGCCGTCAAGAAGTGCAATCCTGTGCTTCTTGAACCGATGATGAAGGTCGAGGTCGAGGTTCCCGAGGATTTCCTCGGCTCGGTCATCGGCGACCTGTCCTCCCGTCGGGGTCAGGTTGAAGGTCAGGCGATTGACGATGGCACGTCGAAAGTCTCGGCCAAGGTGCCCCTGGCCGAGATGTTCGGCTACGCCACCGAACTCCGATCCATGACCCAGGGTCGGGGTATTTTCTCGATGGAATTCAGCCACTACGAGGATGTTCCTCGCAACGTGGCCGAGGCCATCATCTCCAAGAATCAGGGCAATTCCTGATCTCTAACCCCCCTTAATTCACCCCCTCGATTCTTCACAAAAAATGGCACGCGAGAAGTTTGAAAGGAACAAGCCTCACGTCAACATCGGCACCATTGGCCACGTTGACCATGGCAAAACAACCCTGACCGCTGCGATCACCAACGTGCTCGCCAAGAAAGGCCAGGCTCAGGTTCAGAATTACGCCGACATCGACGGTGCACCTGAGGAGCGTGAGCGCGGTATCACCATCAACACCGCTCACGTCGAATACGAGACAGATACCCGTCACTACGCCCACGTGGACTGCCCCGGTCACGCGGACTACGTGAAGAACATGATCACCGGTGCTGCCCAGATGGATGGCGCCATCCTGGTGTGCGCCGCCACTGACGGCCCCATGGCCCAGACCAAGGAGCACATCCTGCTGGCCAAGCAGGTGGGCGTTCCCGCTCTGGTGGTTGCACTGAACAAGTGCGACATGGTCGATGACGAAGAGATCATCGAGCTGGTCGAAATGGAGATCCGCGAGCTTCTCTCCAGCTACGACTTCCCCGGCGACGACATCCCTGTGGTTCAGGTCTCCGGCCTGAAGGCCATCGAAGGCGAAGCGGACTGGGAAGCCAAGATCGAGGAACTGATGGAGGCTGTTGACGCCAACATCCCTGAGCCCGAGCGCGAGGTTGATAAGCCCTTCCTGATGGCTGTGGAGGATGTTTTCTCCATTACCGGTCGTGGAACCGTGGCCACCGGCCGTATCGAGCGCGGCATCGTCAAGGTAGGCGAAGAAGTCGAGATCGTCGGCATCCGCGATCCCCGCAAAACAACCGTCACCGGTGTGGAGATGTTCCGCAAGCTGCTCGACGAGGGCATGGCTGGCGACAACGTCGGCCTGCTGCTGCGCGGCATCCAGAAGGAAGACATTGAGCGCGGCATGGTGCTGGTGAAGCCTGGCTCCATCACCCCTCACACCAAGTTCGAAGGTCAGGTGTATGTATTGAAGAAGGAAGAGGGTGGCCGCCACACTCCTTTCTTCGCTGGCTATCGCCCGCAGTTCTACATCCGTACAACGGACGTGACCGGCCAGATCACCGCGTTCACCGCGGAAGACGGCAGCAACGTGGAAATGGTGATGCCCGGTGACAATATCCAAATGACCGGTGAGCTGATCTGCCCCGTTGCCATGGAAACCGGCATGCGCTTCGCCATCCGTGAAGGCGGCCGCACCATCGGTGCTGGCGTGGTGTCCAAGATCATCGAGTGATCTAAAGCCATCCAGACGCGGGGATGATCCGACCACGGTCGGTTCATCCCCTAATCTTTTGAAATGGAGTCAGCAGTGTTTGCGAACAAGCTGAACTGCACCTCGACAATCCACCTCTCGTGATCTCCTCAGGAGATTCCATCGCGCTTCATGTCAACTGCCATTGCTCAGCAGAAGATCCGCATCCGTCTCAAGGCGTTTGATCGCCGCATGCTGGATCTCTCTTGCGACAAGATCATTGAAACGGCCGACACCACGGCAGCGACTGCCATCGGCCCCATCCCCCTCCCCACCAAGCGCAAGATCTACTGCGTGCTGCGTTCCCCTCACGTGGACAAGGATTCCCGTGAACACTTCGAGACCCGCACCCATCGGCGCATCATCGACATCTACAGCCCTTCAGCCAAAACCATCGACGCTTTGATGAAGCTGGATCTTCCCAGTGGCGTTGATATCGAAGTGAAGCTTTGAAGTCAGCTCGATGAACCGGTCAGCTTCCTAGGATCAATTCCCCGATTGATGCGTGCGTGGCTGACCTGTCCGTCAGAGAACTTCCTCTTTTCCCTCTGCCGGACGTCGTGCTCTTCCCGAGCGATGTGCTGCCATTGCACATCTTTGAATCTCGCTACCGGATGATGCTCCAAAGCGTCCTGGAGACTGACAGGCGCTTCGGCGTCGTCCGGTGGGATCCTCGCAGCCAAAGCATGGCCTCCATCGGCTGCTGTGCCGAAGTGATTCAGCATCAAACCGGTGAGGATGGGCGAAGCAACATCGTCACACTTGGCCAGCAGCGCTTCCGGGTTCTGAACGTGACCCGTGACACGCCCTTCCGTTCTGCCATGGTCAGTTGGATCGAAGACGATCCAGTTGAAGACATTCATTCGCTCCACTCCCTGACGGAATCGGTTGCATCTGCCTTGAAGGATGTCGTCGAGCTCACTGGCAAACTCACCGATTCACCGACTGCACTTCCGGACGATCTTCCTGATCTCCCCAGGGAGCTCTCCTTCTGGATCGGTGCTCACCTGGGCGGCCCCGTTGCCGATCAGCAACAGGAACTTCTTGAGCTCACCAGCACCCGCAGCAGACTTGAACAGGAGTTCAGCATGCTGGATGAAACACGCCGTCAACTGGCAGCTCGCACCGTCCTGCGGGACACTCTGTCGTCCTCCAATTCGGATGACGGCTGATGCCCCTGCCCGCTTTTCTCGGACCAGCCGCGATCGGTGTGGTTGCTATCGCCGGCGGGTATGCGCTGTGGTCTCGGCGTAATCGCGCGTACCTCTCCAGTGAGAGTGTTGCTTCGGCTTACGACGCCTGGACGGAGGACAAACTTCTTGAAACCCTTTGGGGCGAGCATGTTCACCTAGGTCACTACGGAAATCCTCCCCGCAGCAAGGATTTCCGTCGTGCCAAGGCCGATTTCGTCCATGAATTGGTTCGTTGGAGCGGCCTGGATCGCCTGCCCACAGGAGCGAAAGTGCTGGATGTGGGTTGCGGCATCGGCGGCAGCGCCAGGATTCTTGCCCGGGATTACGGCTTTGACGTTCTGGGAGTGAGCATCAGCCCAGGGCAGATCCGGCGAGCCACCGAGCTAACTCCGGAGGGAATGACCTGCCGGTTCGCCGTCATGGATGCCCTGGATCTGGAACTGAACGATGGGGGATTTGACGCTGTTTGGAGTGTTGAAGCCGGTCCGCACATGCCGGACAAACAGCGTTATGCCGATGAGTTGCTGCGCATGCTCCGTCCTGGTGGAATCCTGGCCGTCGCCGATTGGAATCGTCGTGACCCGCTGGATGGACCTTTGAATGGCCAAGAGCGCTGGGTGATGCATCAGCTGCTCACCCAATGGGCGCACCCTGAATTCGCCAGCATCCGTGGGCTGCAACACAATCTGGAAACCAGTGCCTATTCCAAAGGTCCGATCGCAGTGGCCAATTGGAACCAGGCGACTTTGCCCTCATGGAACGAGTCAATTCTGGAAGGCCTACGGCGCCCCGCAGCGGTGTTGCGACTCGGCCCCTCGGCCATCCTTCAGGGGTTGCGCGAAACACCGACCCTGCTGTTGATGCGCTGGGCCTTTGCCCGGGAAATGATGCAGTTCGGTGTGTTTCGCCTCGATAACGTTCAGGACAGATCTGAGCTCGGATAGGCACCAAACTGGGCCAGATGCTCACAGAGCGGTTCAAGGTGGGACTCGAGTGCATCAAGACTTACCGAAGCCATCCCCTTCGGGAGCTCCACATCCACAAAAAACACATATTCGCCGAGCTCCCTCTTGGAAGGTCGTGATTCGATTCGATTCATGTTCAGTCCAAGCCCAGCGATGGCCTGGAGGGCCTCGATCAGTGCACCAGGTGCATTGCGATGCAACGAAAAAGCCAGGCTGGCAACATCGCCGTCCCGCAGCCGTTCACCCCGTTTCAGAAGCAGAAAGCGGGTGCAGTTCGCAGCCACGTCATTCACCGGGAATGCAAGCTGCTGCAACTCCAGGCGTGCCCCAACGGCGCGATCAGCGATCGCTGCACGAAAGCGGCTCCCCCGCACCATCCGAGCGGCTTCAGCCGTTGAGCTGGTGGGAAGCTGCAAGGCTCTAGGAAGATTGGTGGAAAGCCATCCGCTGCATTGCGCCAAGGCCTGGGGATGGGAGAGCACCTCCGTAATGTCATCCAACGATCCGCTGCTGAGCAGGGCATGACGAATCGGGAGCACCACGGCTCTGCGAATCGAAAGGTCCCGATGGGACCAGAGAGCATCGAGGCTGGCGGTCACGCCCCCCTCCACTGAGTTCTCCACGGGAACCACAGCACCATCGCAGCGGCCATCGGCCACATGGTCCACAACCGCGCGCAATCCAGTGCACGCCACAAGCTCTCCATCGGGGATGTCTTCAAGAGTGAGCATCTCCCTCGCTGCCCGTTCTCCGTAGGTTCCCTCTGGCCCCAGAAAGGCCAAACGCATCGGCATGAAGACCGTCCCTTGCATCGATAGGATCATGCCGCGTCAGCGGAAGGTCCATGGCTCTGGCCTTCAACGCCAGTCAAAAGCTCGATCTTCCGGTTGTGGCCCAGAAGGCCCTCCTGGGGGCTTACCTGCAAGAGAAGGATCGCGTGATCAAAGCTCTGCTCGATCCCCGTCAGCTCTCGAAAACAGGCGAAGGGACCTACACCTACACAGTCACCACACTCCAGGTGTTTCAACTGCAGGTGCGACCTGTCGTTTCCCTGGCCGTCGGGCTCAGTGAAGGCATCCTCAGCATCAAGGCCACAGATGCGACCCTCGACGGACTGGGACTCGTTGATGACTTCCAACTCAACCTCGAGGCCTTGCTGGAAGCGACGGAGCGCGGCCTGCAGGGGCAGGCAACGCTAGCGGTCAATGTCAGTCAACCCCCGCTGCTTCGACTGATCCCCAAGCGGGTTCTGGAAAGCACTGGAGAATCCATCCTCAACGGCATCCTGATCACGATCAAAGGCAGAGTCGGCCGTCAGCTGGTCAACGACTTTCAAGACTGGTGCCGGCACGCCAACGAAGGGCAAACCACGCCGTCAACTCGGGACTCCATCACTGGGAAGCAACCGGGTTAAAAAGGACCGCCGATGCAGAGACGTAGGGCCTGAAGCAATCAGGGCCTGGCGGTGCTGGGCAGTGCCATAGCCGGCATGACGTTCAAGGCCATAACCAGGAAACCGTTCTGCCAGTCGGCACATCAGCCTGTCACGGGCCACTTTCGCCAGAACGCTGGCACCAGCGATCGAAGCCTCTTGGCTGTCGCCTCGCACAATCGTGCGCTGAGCTCCCGTCCAGAGGCGCAAGGGCAGAACGCCATCCACAAGCACAAGCTCAGGCTCTTTCGGCAGCTTCTGCAGGGCCCTGAGCATGGCCAATTCCGTCGCCACCCTGATGCCCTGCGCATCGATTTCCCTTGCTGACCCCTGGCCAAGAGCCCAGGCCGAAGCCTTGGCTTGGATATGGGGAACCAGATCAACCCGCCGTCTAGCGGAGAGGGCCTTGCTGTCAGTCAGCCCCAGCGCCGTGAGCTCAGCCACCGCATCGTGAGGGAGGCTGACTGCTGCTGCAAAAACCGGGCCGAACAGACAACCGCGGCCGACCTCATCAACACCGACGATCACCCTGCCGTTGCAGATGAGCGCCGCCGACGACGACCGGGCCGCTCTTCAGCCCCTGCGCCATCGGGATCCTGCAGCGCCTGAACCGGAGAGGGCTCGGCATCAGGAAGAGCAGGAGGAGCGGCCACCTCTGGCACTGGAGCCACCTCAAGGGGTGTGATCTCCACCAACAGCGGCGACTCCATCGCAGGCGAGGCCTGAACATCGAGCTCGGAGGTTGGGGGGGGCACGGCGGGGCCATTCATGCTCTTCCCGGCACCGCGGCTGCCACGGGCACCGCGGCGCCGACGCCGGCCTGATGAGGCCGCCATCTGCTGGCGTGCTTCATCAAGAACGGCTTCCGCATCCTCTCCTGGACGAACCACACGTACAAGGAGATTGTCCTGGGATGGCGGCGGGTCCAGAAGCAGAACAGGGTTCAGACCAAGCCAGCCGTAAACCTTCTCCTGTTCATCATCCATGGGAACAGCCACCAGTTCGGGATCCTGACGCCGTGTGACCGGTGCTGGCTCAGTGGCTTCACTCGACGATTCCCCGGACACTCCAGGCTCCAGGCCTTCCTCGAGGACGGGAGTGTCCGTATTAACCGGAGAGCGTCCGCGGCCACCCCGTCGACGTTTGCCGTTGGCTGACTCCGTGGACGCGGACACCTCAGCGCGCGCTGACGCAGCCGAACGCACCAGGCCGGTGGCTGTCGCGAGGGGCTGGAGAAGATCTTTGCCGGGCAGAACAGCCACATGGCCGAGACCGCCACAGCTTGGACAGGCACGGCCAAACAATTCGTAGATGTTTTGACCTTGACGCTTACGGGTCAGCTCCACCAGACCTAGCTCGGTGAGCTGGGCAATCTGAGGACGGGCCGAATCGTCACGAATCGCCGTAGTGAAGTGCTCCAGGAGCTGAAGCTGATCACGACGTGAATCCATGTCGATGAAATCGACAATGATCACGCCGCCGATATTGCGCAGCTTGAGCTGCCGCGCAATTTCAACAGCGGCCTCACAGTTGGTCCAGAGCACGGTTTCTCTGGCATTCGCGGAGCGCGTGAAAGATCCCGAGTTCACGTCGATAACCGTGAGCGCCTCGGTGGGTTCGATGATCACGTACCCGCCCGAAGGAAGGTCAACCCTGGGCTTCAGGGCATCGCGGATCGCCGCATTGACCTTGAAATGCTCGAGGAGCTCATCAGGCTCACCGTGGGCTTCCACACTGACGTGAGCCCCTTCCTCACCAAGAAATCCGCTGACTCTCTCCACGGCTGCCGGATCATCAACAACCACGCGGCTGAGTTCTGGGTCGATGTGATCACGCAGGATTCGGTGGATGAAATCCTCATCGCGATTGAGAAGCACTGGGGGTGATGCCGTCTCTGCAGCCTTCTGGATGGCCTCCCACTGACGCAGCAGAGACTCAAGATCATCGATCAGGAGTTCTTCGCTCACCTCTTCGGCTTCGGTGCGAATCAGCAAACCCGCGCCCGGTGGTTTCACGAGGACCCCAAGGGCACGAAGGCGGTTGCGCTCGCCTTCAGAACTGATCCGCCTGGAGATGTTCACCCCCTGGCCACTGGGCTGAAGCACGAGGTAACGCCCTGGCAGAGCCAGATTTCCTGTGAGCCTGGGCCCTTTGGTGCCGGTGGGCTCCTTCATCACCTGCACCAGCACCTTCTGGCGGGGCTCGAGCAATTCGGTGATGCCAGCAGCACCTTTCTTCAGGCGCAGAGGACCAAGATCGGTGACGTGGATGAAACCGTTCTTTTCGCTTTCACCGATATTGACGAAAGCGGCATCAATTCCCGGAAGCACATTTTCAACTGTGCCGAGATAAACATCACCAATCTGATAGCGGCCCTGGGCCACGATCAGCTCATCCACACGGTCATCGGTCAGAACCGCTGCGATGCGCAGCTGTTCAGCGATGACAATTTGCTGGGGCATAAACAGAACTGACGACGCCCGTCAGGACAGAAGCCGATCGGTGGACTGAACAGCGCACCGCACGGAAGGGAGTTGAAGCTGAAAGCCCGAAGGCCGAAATGATGCGGAGTGGATCACTCCTTTCAGAACAATCAACGTGTACACGAAGATTGAAGAAGAGGCGATGGACCTCTCGTTCCAACGAATCTGGACAAGAAGACCGGGACGAATCTGTGGCGTAAGCCCTTGATGTGACGTCCTGAACGAAACCTAGCACCGCAGGAGTCCCAACTCCACGCGCCGAACCCGGGAGAGCGTCAGCTCTTCACCCAGTCGCTCAGACAGCCAGTGGCAGAGCTGGGCAGGTTTGAGACTGCGGCCCAGTTCATCCACAGCGGCCATCAACTCCAGCTGGGCCGACAGCGGTGGATCGGCAGCATCCACGGAGATCAGGTGCAGGGTCTTCAGCAGAGCCCTGACATCACGCCGCCGAGGTCGCCCCTTCTTGTCTGTGTCCTCCCAGATCAGTTCATCAGCGCGGAGCATCTCCGCAATCGCACCCTCCCACTTGGCTCTGGAGCAATCCGCCTGAACGGATTGAGCGCTCAGGGTGAAACACCAGCGGCTGAACACAATCCTTTGGGAGAGGCTCGGAGAGGACACAGGAACCTCTTCAGCGGCCAGGAGGCGCAGCCCAGGAGGCAACCGAGCCTGCCAGGACTCTTGTGCGACTTGAGGATCCACAGGGTCGGTGAATTCCAAATCCATCCACTCGCCCTCGGCCTCGACACCCAGAGGAAGCGCCAGTGCGAGCTGCAAGCGGGGAAGGGGATGAAATCCTCCCGTGAAGCTCACCGGCAGCCCCGATCGCCGCAGTGCTCTCTCAAACAGACGCACAAGGTCGAGGTGACTTAGCAGTGCCATGGCTCCGGTTTTGCTGAAGCGGAAGCGGATCCTGCAAATGCGCTCGCTGGCCGGAGACCGTTGAGGCTTTGCCTCAGGAATCGATGGAGGCGGCACCACAACGTTATGGCCCAGATCAGGGCCACAGACCCCGCAGCTGCTGCAGCCATCAAAGGAGCAGTCAGGAACGACTGTGGCGGCGAGCGCTTGCTGGAGATCGCCAGCAAGCCACTGCTTCTCGATGCCGCTGTCGATGTGATCCCACGGAAGCGGCTGACGGCAGAACGCCTGCAGATCGTGCCGCTCAAGCGCAGCCACCGCACTCCAGCTCCCGAGCTCCATGGCTCGATAGCGCCCCTGCAGCCCGGCGGCAGCGATGGCCCCGGTCCAGGCCTCATAGGTGCGATCAAGAGCCTCGAACCAGGCATCCATCCCTGCCCCCGCACGCCACGCCGCTTCGATCACCGGAGCCAAGCGGCGGTCTCCGCGGCCCACGAAATCCTCCATGGCCGAGAGGCGGACATCCGTGAAATTGAACCGCACCCCACGCAGTCTCCGCCCTGCCTCCCGAAGCAGCTGCTGACGACGCAGGAACTCCTCCGTGGAGACGCTGTGCCACTGAAACGGCGTGTGTGGCTTCGGAGTGAAGTTGCTGATCGTGATATTGAGACTGAGGCGTCCGAGATCCCGGCAACAGTCCTGGAGCATCCGACAGGTTTCGGCGATGCCGAGCACATCCGCATCGGTCTCTCCCGGCAACCCGATCATGAAATAGAGCTTCACCTTGCGGTAACCGTTCTGCATGGCCGTGCGGATGCCTTGCACCAGGTCCTCATCCGTGAGGCCCTTGTTCACGATGTCGCGCAACCGCTGGGTACCGGCCTCAGGCGCGAAGGTGAGCCCGGCCTGCCTCGCACCACCGAGGATATGAGCGATGTCCTCGTCGAAGCGGTCCACCCGCTGGCTGGGTAGCTGGAGTGTGACGTTGCGGTCGGCCAAGCGGTTGCGCAGCTCCACCCCCACCGCCGGCAGAGCGAGGTAATCGCTGCAGCTGAGAGACAACAGTGAAAAATCGCTGTAACCGGTGCGTTCCATGCCGGTTTCAACAGCCTCAATCACAGCCTCCGGTTCAACATCCCTGGCAGGGCGGGTGAGCATCCCCGGTTGACAGAAACGGCATCCGCGGGTGCAGCCGCGCCGAATTTCCACGGTGAGTCGGTCATGCACCGTCTCCACGTGAGGGACCAGCCCCATTGCGTAGTGAGGCATCGGTGTGGCCACCCGGCGCAGGACGCGTCGGGGCAGCGCCGGATCAAGGGGCTGCAGGGTGACGCCGTCGTCACCCGGTTCATACAGCGACGGCACATAGATCCCTGGCACTTGAGCCAGATCCCGAAGCAGCTGTGAGCGGGTCAGGCCATCGGCCTTCGCTTCAGCCACCACCAATCCGATCTCGGGCAGCAGCTCCTCACCATCGCCAAGGGCAATGAAATCGAAGAAAGGGGCATAGGGCTCGGGATTGCTTGTGGCTGTTGGGCCTCCGGCGAAAATCAGCGGCGGAGCTCCTGGGGCATTCAGGGGAAGGTCCCCACGGGCGTCCGCGCGGATCGGCACCTGACACAACGCCAGCATCTCCAAGATGTTGGTGGCACCAAGCTCGTAGCTGAGGCTGAATCCAAGAATGTCGAAGGCATTCAAAGACCAACGGCTTTCCACGCCGAACAGCGCTTGATCCTTCTCTCTTAGACGCTGCGCGAGATCGGATGCCGGCAAATAAGCCCGGTCACAGACCTGACCTGGAACGGCATTGAGAATCGAATAGAGAATGATGTGCCCGAGATTGCTGGCTCCGACCTCGTAGACCTCGGGGTAGGTGAGTGCCCAGCGGACCCGCGCACCAGCCCAGTCCCGGGGGACGACACCAAGTTCATGGCCGATGTAGCGGGCGGGCCGGTTGATGCCCGCATCCACGAGCTCATCGAACGGCGCTGTCTGGAGCTCTGTATTCACGGAGACGGTCAAGACGTCCCGACCCGGCTCACTGCATCGTATGTAGCAGGATGCCCCCAGACATCGGTTTCCCCGTGGTTCAGGTCAACGGCAACTACCTCAAACTCAAAGCTGGGTATCTCTTCCCAGAAATTGGCCGCCGCGTGAAGGCCTTCAGTGCCGCCCATCCCGACGCTGCCCTGATCCGCCTCGGTATCGGTGATGTGACAGAGCCACTGCCCCAGGCCTGCCGCGAAGCGATGAAAACCGCCATCGATGCCATGGGAACGGCCGAAGGCTTCCATGGCTACGGCCCCGAGCAGGGCTACGGCTGGCTGCGTGAGGCCATCGCGACCCACGATTTCAAGGCCCGCGGCTGCGACATCAGCGCTGAAGAGATCTTCGTCTCCGACGGATCCAAATGCGACAGCAGCAACATCCTCGACATCCTTGGTGAAGGCAATCGTGTTGCTGTCACCGATCCTGTTTATCCGGTGTACGTCGACAGCAACGTGATGGCCGGCCGCACCGGTGAGGCGGGCGATGAAGGCCGCTACGCGGGGCTGACCTACCTGCCAATTAGCGCCGACAACGGCTTTACGGCCCAGATCCCCACGGATCCGGTTGATCTGATCTATCTGTGCTTCCCTAACAATCCCACCGGGGCCGTTGCCACCAAAGAACAGTTGAAGGCCTGGGTGGATTACGCCCGCGCCAACGATGCTCTGATCCTGTTCGATTCGGCCTACGAGGCCTTCATTCAGGATCCCAGCCTGCCCCATTCGATTTTTGAGATCGAAGGCGCCCGTGATTGCGCCATCGAATTCCGCTCCTTCTCCAAGAATGCTGGTTTCACAGGCACCCGCTGCGCCTTCACCGTCGTTCCGAAGGGGCTGAAAGGCAAGGCTGCCAACGGTGAGGCCGTGGAGCTTTGGAGCTTGTGGAACCGCCGTCAAAGCACCAAGTTCAACGGCGTGAGCTACATCATCCAACGCGGTGCCGAAGCGGTGTATTCCGAAGCCGGCCAGGCCGAGGTGAAGGGTCTCGTGAGCTTTTACATGGACAACGCCACCATCATCCGTCGCGAGCTCAGTGCGGCGGGCCTCACAATTTATGGGGGTGAGCACGCGCCGTACGTGTGGATCAAGACTCCAGACGGCATGGACTCATGGGGCTTCTTCGATCACTTGCTCCACAAAGCCAATGTGGTGGGCACTCCCGGCAGTGGATTCGGTGCCGCAGGCGAGGGCTACTTCCGCCTCTCGGCCTTCAACAGCCGAGACAACGTCAACTCGGCGATGGCCAGGATCAAGGCACTCTGATCAGACGTGTACCGAATCGCTTTAGATTTAAACAAGCCGAGCTCGGTAGTTATGGCCGTGGAGACCCCCAGCAGCACCCCCGGTGGAGCAGCAGTGCTGGACAAAGCCCCTGAGCGCGTGCGCAAGCAATCGCCGCGTTACAAGGTGCTGCTCCACAACGACCCTGTGAACTCCATGGAGTACGTGGTGTCCACTCTCAGGCAGGTGGTGCCGCAGCTGAGCGAACAGGACGCGATGGCGGTCATGCTCGAAGCGCACAACACGGGCGTGGGGTTGGTGATCGTGTGTGATCTCGAGCCGGCTGAGTTCTATTGCGAGACCCTGAAAGGTAAGGGCCTTACCAGCACCATCGAACCGGAAAACTGATCTTCCATTCCATCGTCCAGACCTGGAAAGCCCTTCTCGAAGCGCGTCCGCGCTGGATGGCCACCGTTGTTCTGATTCCTGCCCTTTACGGGCTGGGGTGGGTCCTGACGCAGCCTTTGGGGCTCATTCTCCCTGAAACCACGGCATCAAGACTGAGCCTGATCGGCACCGTCTTGAGTCTGGTGCTCTTTGTTCTGATCCTTCCGAGCTGGGTCCGACAACGCTGGAACAGTCGTCATCCCTGGCGGATGCTGGGCTTGCGTAGCCGCAGACAGGCCCCCTCCTCCGGTCGATGCCTTGTCGCGGGCTTACTGCAGTCGGTCGCACTTCTCACCTTGATCAGCTTGCCGCTTCTGCTCGGATCCTGGGGACGCTGGCTTGGTGAACTCAACGCTGCGGATGCTCTCAATGCTCTGGCACTGTGCTTCGGCGTTGGGCTAGCAGAAGAGCTGCTGTTCCGGGGATGGCTTTGGGGAGAACTCTCTCAATACACCGGGCCTCGTACCGCGGTTGTGACCCAGGCATTGATCTTCAGCTTGGTGCATACCCGATTCAATCTCGGCGTTCTTCCCATGGTCGGCCTGCTTGTGGGACTGACCTTGCTCGGCCTGATTCTGGCTGTTCAAAGACGACTCAATGATGGCTCTCTTTGGGGATGCGTCGGCTTGCACGGCGGACTCGTCGGCGGGTGGTTCGCTCTCCAGGGAGGCTTGCTTCAGATCTCGCCAAGCGCACCCCATTGGCTGATCGGACCTGGTGGTGCCCATCCCAACCCCCTGGGAGGCCTGGTGGGAATCGCTGCTCTCACAGTTCTGCTTTGTCGTCAGCTGACAGCGTTAGCAAGAGCGCCGCGCCCCTGAACCGGAGCCCGTAAGGCTTCATTGAGGCTTGAAGCGCCGTAATCCCTTTCCAGAAGGCTCATCACCGTTCGCCCGAAATCCGATGGGTTGGAGTCAAAGGCTTCCAGACACACACGTCCGAAGGTGCTGCCCATGGGCTCCGGGTTCCAAAGAAGCTTCCGTGCCGTCCAAGGCATCATGCTCATCGGGTTGTAGCCAGGCTTGATCAGTCCCTGATCGAATCCGTACTGCTCAAGATGGGTGTGGGGTTGCAAGCCGATGAAGAAAATCGCAGGCTCCACGCGATCAACGCCGAAGATGGCTTCCAGCTCACGGTGGTAAGCCACGGTCTGACGAATGGTCTCGGGGCGCTCATCAATCACGTTGAACGAATAGTTCACGGAGACGTGATCCTTAAAGCCCGCATTGGCGAGCATTCTGCAACTGTCGAGAACAGTGCGCAGGTTGTAGCCCATGCGCATTTTGCGAACGAGCTCCTGGGAACCTGATGTAATGCCGATTTCGAAATAGCTCATGCCCGTGTCCACCATGAGCTGGGCCAACTCGGGGTCGAGGTTGTCGGCACGGATGTAAGCAGCCCAGCGAATGCCAGTGAGACCCTCGGCCTTGATCGCACGCAGCAACTCTTTCGCATCTTCGATGTAACGCCGAGCTGGGATGAACTGGGCGTCGGTAAACCAAAAACCTCTAACGCCACGGTCATAGAGCTGGCGCATCTCCTTCACCACCTCGTCCACAGGATTGAGGCGAACCTGCTTGCCTTCGACCACCGTGTAAACGCAGTAACAGCAGTTGTGGGGGCAGCCCCGCTTGGTCTGCACGCCCACATAGAAATCGCCGCCCTCGAGATACCAGTCAAGTTGGGGCCAGATGGAGGCGATGTAGTCGTAATCGCAAGCCGTTTTCGGCCGACTCTCCGGCTGTTCATGGATCAGGCCCGGGCGAGGAGGCGCTCCGACCACGAAGCAGCGTTCGCCTTCGAGACTCTGGCCCTTCAATAGCTTTTCAAGAAGAGGTTCCCCCTCTCCGATGGAGACGATGGTCCCCTTCGGCAAGGAGCGGCCAAGCTGCTCGTAGAACACACTGACGGCTCCACCACCAAGAACAGCCCTGGCTTGAGGCTGATAGCGACGCGCCCGACGCAGCCCCTGTTTCACAAGCAACTGATTGCGACGAAGCTCCCCGTAGTGACTGGTCATCAAGCGCAGACCACCCAGAGCACCGTGCAGGCGTTTCACGGGATTCCGCGAATAGAACACTTCAAATGAGTTCTGAAGAGGATTTCCGCCCCTGCCATCCACCGGGGCGTAGATCTGAATGTCTCGCCAGGAGAACACCAGCAGCGTGGGCTGGAACTGATCAATCGTGATGCGCAGAACACGATGAACGTCTAGCACCGGCAAGGCGGCAAGATCCAGAATGCGCTGGGGCAAACCTGGGAAGCACTTGTGCAGATGGTCTGCCAGGTAGATCGGACCGATCGGAAAGATCGGATTGCAGGGAAGCCGCACCAACAACACGCGCTCGTCGGCGGCTGAGCTCGGGGCTGCGAGCGCTGACAGCTGCGGGAAATCATCCATAAAATGGACGCTAACAAGCACTCCCCAGGAGGCGAGACGGGCTGGAGCTCAACGCTTCTTCACAACGACTTCATAAAGAAACGGAAAACTTCCGCAATGTTGCTTTACACTCCTGTTTGGCAGGGCACTCCTGCCCTTCCGTAACCGCTCTTTTGAGCCTTCTTTTCCGTACTCATGACCACCACCATTCAGCAGCGCTCCGGCGCCAATGGCTGGCAGTCCTTCTGCGAGTGGGTCACCTCCACCAACAACCGCCTGTATGTGGGCTGGTTCGGTGTGCTGATGATCCCCACCCTGCTGGCTGCCACCACCTGCTTCATCGTTGCTTTCATCGCAGCGCCCCCCGTCGACATCGACGGCATCCGTGAGCCCGTCGCCGGCTCCCTGATCTATGGCAACAACATCATCTCCGGTGCTGTTGTGCCTTCCTCGAACGCCATCGGCCTTCACTTCTATCCCATCTGGGAAGCTGCCTCCCTCGACGAGTGGCTGTACAACGGCGGTCCTTACCAGCTGGTTGTCTTCCACTTCCTGATCGGCATCTTCTGCTACATGGGCCGCGAGTGGGAACTTTCCTACCGCCTCGGCATGCGCCCCTGGATCTGCGTTGCTTACAGCGCACCTGTGGCTGCTGCCTCCGCCGTGTTCCTGGTGTACCCCTTCGGTCAGGGTTCCTTCTCTGACGGCATGCCCCTGGGCATCTCCGGCACCTTCAACTTCATGCTGGTGTTCCAGGCAGAGCACAACATCCTGATGCACCCCTTCCACATGATGGGCGTCGCAGGTGTGTTCGGTGGCTCCCTGTTCTCCGCCATGCACGGCTCCCTGGTGACCTCCTCCCTGGTGCGTGAAACCACCGAGAGCGAGTCCCAGAACTACGGCTACAAGTTTGGTCAAGAGGAAGAGACCTACAACATCGTGGCTGCCCACGGTTACTTCGGTCGCCTGATCTTCCAATACGCCTCCTTCAATAACAGCCGCAGCCTTCACTTCTTCCTGGCTGCCTGGCCTGTGGTCGGCATCTGGTTCACTGCCCTGGGCGTCAGCACCATGGCTTTCAACCTGAACGGTTTCAACTTCAACCAGTCCATCCTTGATGGTCAGGGCCGCGTCCTGAACACCTGGGCTGATGTGCTGAACCGCGCCAACCTCGGCATGGAAGTGATGCACGAGCGCAACGCTCACAACTTCCCCCTCGACCTGGCAGCTGCTGAGTCCACTCCTGTGGCTCTGCAAGCACCCGCCATCGGCTGAGGCTGAAGTCTCTACCAAAAGATTCAGCGTCAGTTGAATCGGAAAGCCCTCACCTCAAAGTGGGGGCTTTTTGTTGCGCCTAAACATCGGCGTTTAGCCTGCTGCACCTTTCACGCTTCGCGTCCATCGACCTTGATCGAACTCGTTCTGTCCGTCGGCCTGGCTTTGATCATGCTGAGCCTGGGCCTGTCGCTCCAACCGACTGATTTCAGCAGGGCTCTTGGCCAGCCGCGCGCCCTCATGGGCGGAGCAGTGGCTCAGCTCATTCTTCTGCCACTCGTGGCCTTCGCTCTTCTGCGCTTGTTCGGACTGAATGGCGACCTTGCCTTGGGGGTCATGATCCTGAGCTGCTGCCCGGGAGGAATCACCTCCAATGTGATGACAAGACTGTCCCGCGGAGACGTGGCGCTATCGATCTCCTACACAGCGCTGGCAAGCCTGGTGACAGCATTCACCTTGCCGGTGGTTCTCAGCCTCACAGCACCGTTGTTGCTTCCGAGCCAAACCCTCGAGCTATCCATCCTCCCTCTCAGTCTCAAGGTGTTTTCCATCTCCACCGTGCCGGTGATGATCGGGGTATGGATCGCTCAGCAGGCACCTGGCTTCTGCAAACGCAACAGACAAAAGGCGGAACAACTCGCCAATCTGTTGTTTGTGCTGATCGTGGCCGGAACCCTGATCAGCCAATGGTCCGTGTTTACGAGCAACCTGAAGACGATTGGTCCAACCCTTCTGGCGCTGAATCTGCTGATGCTGGCCATCGGACTGAGCCTCGGCAATCTTCTGACGATGCCAACAGAACAGACCACCAGCTTGTCCATCGAAGCGGGATTTCAAAACGGCACCGTGGGCATCGTCGTGGGATCGTTGCTCGGGCCAGACCTGATGCAAAGCCAGCTCAACAGCTTCAGCCTTCCGTCTGCTGTTTACGGCGTGCTGATGACAGTCACCATCATTCCGTTCATTGCCTGGAGACGAAGCCTCCCTTCGCTCGCAGCTTCACCTCAAGCTGAGATCAACTGCTGATCCCAAAAGTAAATCAAACGACGTAGGAAAACTTTCCATTCCTGTCTATGAAGTGGGTGAATCACTTCATCACCAATGAATGCTCAGCTGGAGCTTCCGCTGCTGATAGCCGAGGGACTCTGGACCGGGTGGCTGATGTTCTGGGCAACGCTCTGGCCGCTTGCCCTTGGCTTTGGGATCTCCGGAGTCGTCCAGGCCTGTGCCAGTCGTTCGGGGATGGAACGCGTCATGGGATCCCACCGGCCTGGAGCTGTCGTGAGGGCATCGGCCTTGGGGATGTTGTCATCGTCCTGCTCGTATGCAGCCTCGGCAATGAGCAAGAACCTCTTTGCCAAGGGTGCTGACTTCATCACCGCACAGGTCTTCATGCTGGCCTCCACCAATCTGGTCATTGAGATTGGCTTGGTACTGATCGTGCTGCTGGGCTGGCCATTTGCAGCAGCTGAGTTCATTGGGGGACCGATCATGATTGTTCTCCTGGCTTGGTGGGGGGCACGGCTTTTTCCCAAACGCCTTACCCAACCAGCACAGGCACGTCTACAGGAAGGTTCAACAGCCGACAAAGCAAGTGAGACTGCACCGGGAATGGAGGGTCTCCGCAGAAAGCTGAGCACTCCAGCGACCTGGGCCAATGCAGCTGGATACACCCTGGCGGACATCACGATGTTGCGCAAAGAGCTGTTGATCGGCTTCGTCGTGGCGGGATTGCTGACCACCGTGATTCCCGATGCGGTCTGGAGGGTGGTGTTTCTTCAGAACCAAGGGATCTGGACCTCGATCCAGAACGCCTTCATAGGACCTTTGATTGCCGTGATCAGCTTCGTCTGCTCCGTGGGCAATGTGGCAATGGCCGCTGCCCTTTGGACTGGTGGTGTCTCCTTTGGAGGCGTAATTGCATTCATCTTCGGTGACCTGATCACCCTGCCGCTGTTGCTGATCTATCGGAAGTACTACGGCCCCAAACTGGCCTTGCGGCTGATGGTCAGCCTGTGGCTGCTGATGTCAATTAGCGGATTGATCGTGGAAGGTCTCTTCCATGCCGCTGGATGGATTCCCAGCGTCCGAACGCACGCTGGGCAGAGCCTGGCCATGGGATGGAACAGCACCACATGGCTCAATCTCGTTGCCCTTGCCGGACTGCTTTCGGCCTGGTGGATGGCCCGCCACAAGGAACGATTTGGAGGGGGTTCCGGATACGCAGTCGATCCAGTGTGCGGCATGCAAGTTGAGAAGGTGAATGCTCCCGCCACGCGCGAACGGGCCGGAAAGCGCTTCTGGTTCTGTTCCGACCACTGCGCCGAACACTTCGACCAAAGCGGTGGCACCCCCTCGACATCACTTGTTCAGGCAAACCTTTCGCCATCTCTTGAAGCCAACGTGCTTGGCAAGGCACAGGCGAAGGATCCCATCTGCGGAATGACGGTTTCCATCACTGCCAGCACACCCCATCGAAAGCAAGGGGACACCAACGTCTGGTTCTGCAGCACCCGCTGCGCAGAAGCCTTTGATCACCGCGACTGATGATCACCCAGCGGCGATCTGGCCGGTGGTCCAGTAGCGAACGCGTGCGGGATGGGTGTCGAGGTACTCATCCACAGCAATCTCAGCTGATCGATCATTGGCCTTGAGCAGCAGGTCCGACATCTCCTGATCCGGGAGATGGAAACGGGTCAAGAAGTCGGCGACATCGGGAGCATCAAGATCAAGACTCGGCCGACCCAGCGCGTGAATCCACTCAATGCCCCCAAACACACGCTTCGGGTCTTCGAGAAAACGCAACTTGTAGCGGGCGAACATCCAATGCGGCATCCAGCTGGTCACGATCACCCACTGCTGCCTGCGAATGGCCTGGTCAAGCACCGCCGTCATCGCCGCACTGCTCGACGCCACCAAGTCCAGGTCATTGAGTTGGTAGCTCTTGAGCGCCTCTGCAGACGCCTGATTCAGGCCTGAACCGGGATCGATCCCCTGAACACGGTTCTCAAAACGAGCGGCCAGGGCAGGGTTCCGCAACTGCTGGATCGATGAGAGCTCAGCCTTCGGGATGTAGTCGGGAACCACCCAGCCCAGACGGCCGGAATACATGGACCCGAAATCGAGCACGCGGTCGCGTACCCGTCGCCAGTAGTCACGATGGGTCAGCGGCAACCAGGCCATGAGCATCATGTCGAGATCGCCGCGAGCAACTGAGGCGTATTGAATGCCGATGTCGGCGAGAACTCTCTCCACCTCGATGTTGTAAGCCTGCTGAATCACTTTCTGAGCGATCAGGCTGATGACCTCGGCATCAGCCCAGGGAGACCAGCCCAGTCGCAGGGTAAATCCTGACGATGCCGAGATGGGCTGCGGTGCACCTCCAGTCTCCGCACCTGCGACCTGGGACTTCCGAACCGAAGGTTGACTGAGATTCACCAAGCTGGCCATCGAAGCCCCCGCAAGCCCCAGGCCTCCGAGCAACACAGCGCGTCGACGGATGCGGTTGTGATCACTCATGACGACCTCCAGGGAGACATCCACGTGCGCCAGCGCTGACGAAGGGGTTGCACTTCGCGGGCTGTGAAGCTCTGACTGAGACGGTCGAGGATCACGGCAAGGATCACAACAGCGATTCCACCCTCGAAACCCAGACCCACGTCGAGCTGCTGAATGCCACGCAACACCACATCGCCTAATCCGCCTCCGCCAATCATGGAGGCGATAACGACCATGGACAGAGCCAGCATGATCGTTTGATTAACGCCCGTCATCACCGTTGGCAGAGCACTCGGCATCTGAACTTTCCAGAGAAGCTGGCGTTCACTGCATCCGAAGGAGCGTCCTGCTTCGATCAGATCAGCAGGCACCTGGGACAATCCGAGCTGCGTCAATCGGACGACAGGAGGCATGGAAAAGATCAGGGTGGCCAGGATCGAAGGCACCGCACCCGTGCTGAACAGCATCACAGCAGGAATCAGATAAACGAATGCCGGCATGGTCTGCATCAAGTCGAGACAGGGCCTCACCAGACGCCAAACCGAGCGGTATCGGGCCGAGAGGATACCCAGGGGCAACCCGATCACGAGAGCCAACAGCGAGGCCGTGATCACCAGAGCCAGGGTGGCGATCATCTCATTCCAGAGCTGGAGGGAGAGCACAAGGTTGAGGCCGAGAAGCACGAAGAGAGCGAAGCCTCCACTCACTCTCCATAGGCCGATCGCGGCCACACCCCAGGCGAGCAACCAGGCCGGAGGACTTTCCAGAAGCATCTCGGTGAAGGAGACCACGGCGAGGACCGAGACCTTGATCACATCAAAAGCGCCCTGCGCATTGGCGAGCAGCCAGGCAACGATGACATCGACGCTTTGTCCGAGCCAACCGGCCTGGTGTGCCGCTGCAAGGAGAGTCATGAGCCAAATCCCTCCATCGATCTGAGCAGTTGCTGGGCGCTGATCACACCGATCAATCGCTGCTCAGAGTCCAGCACCGGCACTGGATCGGAGCAGAGAGCCACCGATTGGATTGCGTCCTTGACGCGAGTCCCCGACTGCAAAACGGTGGTTTCCGAAGCGTCAAGCCAACCCTTTTGCGCAGTGACTATCCCCAAGAAGCGACGCTCGGAGTTGACGACGTACAGCGTGTTCTGAGAGCGCTCAGGTCGGGGGGCGCCGTGCTCAAGCACCAGCTCACGGTTGGTTGGCGTTGCCACACGGTCGACGGTCTGCACCGATGCCACATCCACGTCCCTGAAAAAACGGCGAACCTCCTCGCTGGCGGGTTGATGCAGCAGGGTCTGGGCCGTATCGCACTGGAGCAGTCGCCCCCCTTGCATCAGAGCGATCCGGTCACCGATCCGAATGGCTTCATCAAGGTCGTGGGTAATGAAAACAACCGTGCGGCGCTGCTCCGCCTGGAGATCGAGCAGCAGATTTTGCATGTCGACGCGAATCAGAGGGTCGAGGGCGGAAAATGCCTCATCCATCAGCAGGATCGGGGGATCGAGCGCCAACGCTCGCGCCAGGCCCACGCGCTGTTGCATACCTCCGGAGAGTTGCGCGGGTCGCTTGCGCAATTCCTGTCCCAGGCCAACCCGCTCCAGCGCCTCGATGGCTCGGGATTGCCGGACTCTGCGTGGAACACCGGCCACCTCAAGGCCGAAAGCCGCGTTGTCGAGAACGCTCCGATGGGGGAACAGCGCAAAGGATTGGAAGACCATGGCCATCTGACGCCGGCGCACTTCAGCCAGCTCGGAGGGCGTTAACCCAGCGAGCGAACGCCCTTGCACAAAAACATCACCAGCGGACGGTCGAATCAACCCATTGAGCAGTCGCAGCAATGTGGACTTCCCCGAGCCAGACAGGCCCATCACGACGAAGATCTCGCCCTCCCGAATGTCAAGACAAACATCTTGCAGAGCAGCCCTGGCACCCAGTTGCTGGTGGAGTTGCTCAGGATCTGCGCCCTTGCGCAATTGATGGATCACGTCGGAGGGAGAACCACCGAATATTTTCCAAACAGAATGTATAGAGATCTCTGATTTCACTTCAGAGGCCTCCAGCACCACTTGAGCCTTATAGCAAAAACAGGCAGAGGCATGAAGGATCCCAGCAGAAAAGCCTCAAATACGCACACTTTTGCATTGCTGAAACCGACTGTGCCCCTTTGTTTTTCGCCAATTTGCGCATGATCTCTGAATGACCGATTGCACCAGAACACTGACAACCATGCACTTCATGGTTAGCTTGCAGATGGAGCGAGAATATTGTTCATCGTTCACATCAATGGTGTTGCGTGCACTGCAGTCAAAGCATCTGCGGCATCGCTGCCATCTCCAGTGCATTCAAGAGCGAATTCGGCATGACCTCAACCAAGAGCCACCCTTCAGCGGAGTCCGGTGATGCTCAGCGGTTCGGCGAGACCCCCGAAAGCGTGAGGGAAACGGACCACTACCAGCAGGAGTACATCGAGCAGTTCGCTGACCGCTGGGATCGCCTTATCGATTGGCAAGCACGGGAGGAAGCCGAAGGGGATTTCTTCGTGAAACTGCTGCGGGAGCATGGGGCCAAGTCTGTGCTGGATGTGGCCACGGGAACCGGGTTTCATTCCGTGCGCCTGCTGCGCGAAGGCTTCGAGGTGGTGAGCGTGGATGGGAGCCCGAACATGCTGGCCCGGGCCTTCAAGAATGCTCGGAGTCGAGACCTGCTGATGCGAACGGTTCACGCCGACTGGCGTTTCCTGAACCGCGACATCCACGGCGAATACGACGCCGTGATCTGCCTGGGCAACTCGTTCACCCATCTGTTCCGGGAGAGGGATCGGCGCAAAGCCCTGGCGGAGTACTACGCCGTTCTCAAGCACAACGGCATCCTGATTCTCGACCATCGGAACTACGACAGGCTGCTGGAAGGAACTTCAACCAGTGGCAAGAGCAACGTGTATTGCGGCAAGGATGTGGAGGTTGGTCCTGAGCATGTGGATGACGGACTCGCGCGCTTCCGCTACGCCTTCAGCGATGGGAGCACGTACCACCTCAACATGTTCCCTCTGCGTCATGGCTACGTGAGAAGGCTGATGCGCGAGGTGGGCTTCCAACGCATCACCACCTATGGCGACTACCAACGTGGCCACGACGATCCTGATTTCTACGTGCACGTTGCGGAAAAGGAATACCTCTTCAACACCGATATGACCGCCATCTAAACCCCATGACGCAAAACCCCTACTCCGATGCCGCGGCCACGGCTGCCAGTTACTACGACAGCGCCGATGCCGATCACTTCTATGCCGACATCTGGGGAGGCGAGGACATCCACATCGGTCTCTACGCCGATGCCGATGAAGCGATCGCTACTGCCAGTCGGCGCACGGTCGACACCCTGATCGACCTGATTGGCCGCGATGGTCTGAGCGATGGTGAAGCTGAGCGCCTTGTGGTGGATTTCGGCTCCGGCTACGGGGGCGCCGCTCGCCGTCTCTGCCAACACCCCAACGTGCGGATCGAAGCCATCAATATTTCCGCCGTTGAGAATGATCGTCATCGACTTCTCAACCGCGAGGCCGGTGTCGACCAGAAAATCACCGTTCACAACGCCTCCTTCGAATCGGTTCCTCTGGCGGATGGCTGTGCCGATGTGATCTGGAGCCAGGATGCAATCCTGCACTCCGGCAACCGTCAGACCGTGATGCATGAGGCGTCGCGCCTGCTGAAACCTGGCGGAGTGATGGTGATGACCGATCCCATGGCCGCCGATGGCGTTCCCGCAGAGTCGCTCTCGGCAATCCTGAAGCGGATCCACCTGCAAGACCTTGGCTCCCCGGAGCGGTACAAAAACTGGGGCGACGCAGCTGGGCTTGAACGAACGCACTGGGACGATCGGACTCCCATGCTGATCAGGCACTACAGCCGCGTACGTGAAGAGCTCAGGCAGCGCCGTGAGCTTCTGAACCGCACGATTAGCGCCGACTATCTCGAGCGCATGGATGCTGGCCTCGGCCACTGGGTGGAAGGGGGTGAAGCCGGCCGACTGTGTTGGGGCCTGATGCGCTTCAGCAAACCCCTGCACTGATGGACACACCTGACAAGCAAACGCAATCCTCCGACCACACCCCCCGCGAAGTGGTGGAGCAGCTCATCAAAGACTGGGATCTGCACCCCCATCCCGAGGGCGGCTGGTACAGGGAAATGCACCGCAGCCTGGAACAGGTCACCCGCAGCGACGGTGCGCAACGCAGCAGCATCACCACCATCCTCTTTCTCCTGGATGCCGAATCCAAAAGTTGCTGGCATGCCGTGCACAATGCCGACGAAATCTGGATCCATCTGCAGGGATCACCCCTGAGCCTCTGGACGCTGGCGCCGGATGGCAGCAAAGCCCTTCAACACGTTCTGTCGCTTCACCAGCCTCTGCACGCGGTTCCGGCGGGTCACTGGCAGGCAGCCCGCACGGAAGGGCAGTACAGCCTGGTGAGCTGCTGCGTTGGCCCAGGATTTCAGTTCGAAGATTTCGAGATGCTGAGATCGCGACCCGCGGCTCAGCATCCACCGGGAGCGCTGCCTGACCTGCTCTGACATCTACGCTTTGGCGATCGATGGCATTCCATGGGCAGCAGTTTCGGCACCCTGTTCCGCATCAGCACCTTCGGCGAGTCCCATGGCGGCGGCGTGGGGGTGATCCTGGAAGGATGCCCGCCAAGACTGGAACTAGACCAGGTGGCCATTCAGGCTGAACTGGATCGCAGACGTCCTGGGCAAAGCAAGATCACCACACCGCGAAAGGAAGCCGACCAGGTGGAGATCCTCAGCGGTGTGATGGATGGGGTCACCCTTGGCACACCGATCGCCATGGTGGTACGCAACAAAGATCAACGTCCGCAGGATTACAAGGAGGTGGAGGTCGCTTTCCGCCCCTCCCATGCCGACGCCACTTATCAGGCGAAATATGGGATTCAGGCCCGCAGCGGTGGCGGGAGAGCGTCGGCCCGGGAAACCATCGGACGGGTGGCGGCTGGAGCCATTGCCCGGCAAATGCTGCAGCGATCCCATGGCACCGAGGTTGTGGCTTGGGTGAAACGCATCCACGATCTGGAGGCCCAGGTGGACGCCAGCACCGTGACGCGTGACGCGGTGGACGCCAACATCGTGCGTTGCCCGGACGCAGAGATGGCTGATCGGATGATCGAACGGATCGAAGCGATCGGACAGGATGGTGACTCCTGCGGTGGCCTGATCGAATGCGTGGTGAGACGACCGCCCGTCGGCCTGGGGATGCCGGTGTTCGACAAGCTGGAAGCGGATCTGGCCAAAGCCGTGATGTCCCTGCCTGCCACCAAGGGCTTCGAAATCGGCTCAGGCTTCGCGGGCACCCTGCTCAAAGGGAGCGAGCACAATGACGCTTTTCTCCCCAGTGATGACGGACGGTTGCGCACGGCCTCCAACAATTCCGGGGGAATCCAAGGAGGAATCAGCAATGGTGAGCCGATCGTGATCCGCGTGGCCTTCAAACCAACCGCAACGATCCGCAAGGAGCAGCAGACCATCAACGACCGTGGCGAAGCCACCACCCTTGCCGCCAAAGGGAGACACGACCCCTGCGTTCTGCCCAGGGCCGTTCCAATGGTGGAAGCGATGGTGAATCTCGTGCTGGCCGATCATCTGCTGAGACAGCAAGGCCAGTGCAGTTTGTGGTGAAGGCTCGCAACAGCGCTTAGCTGCGGGCCGGCGAATTGATGCCGTTGGCACTGACCAGCTGGGCTGCGGCCTTGGCCATCCGCCCCGCCACGGTGCCGGAAGCAACAGATGCCTGCGTGCGCTTGCGCGCCCGCTTGGCAGGCCGGGGTTTAGCAGCGGTCGCTGACGATGCTTTTGAAGCCGTTTTCGCTGAAGCCTGCTTCTTGGCGGCGGCTGGCTTAGCGGTTGCTGGCTTGGCGGTCGATTTCGACGCAGCCTTGGCAGACCTGGAGGTCGTGGCTTTCTTGGATGCCGTCGCCGGTTTCTTGCGGGCCGGTTTGACTGACGCAGCGCGATTGCGATGGCTCAACACCATCACCCACTCCTCATCGGTTAGTGACGCGGGCTTGCTGCCATGGGCATTGGCAAGCTTGGCAGCTTTTTCAATGTCCTTGATCAGATTCACCCAGGAGGTCGCGAACCGCTTATCGGATTGCGAACGGGCACCGCTTTCAACCAGGGTTTCCACAACCCCTGCGGCAGTGACCTTCTTGCGGCGACGGTTGAAGATCTCTTTTTGAAGCTGGGCGACAAGAGCATCGGCTTTGTCGCTCAACTTGATGGATAACTGAGACATCAGTGCAGAAACATCTCTCTCATCTGTAGCAGATGAGTCTCAGATCATCCAGTCAGCCATGGCGTCATGCCGGGATCCAGGGCATCGTCGATGAACACGGTGCGGCCCAGGGCAATGGCGTTGTAGCCGGCCGCCAACCAAGGAACCAGATCGGTGCATCGCAACCCCCCAGCAGCAATCATGAACGGAAGCTCACCCATGGGAACCGAGATCTGACGCCGATAGTCGACGCCCAAGACTGAAGCAGGAAAGAGCTTCACCAGGCTGCAGCCAAGCGCTTGCGCTGATCGAATTTCAGAAGGGGTCATCACCCCTGGCACCAGAACACAGCACAACGCTCTGGCCTTGGATTGCAACTCGGGATCCAGAAGGGGAGACATGGCATAGCCAAGACCCAGGTCGGCGACCTCCTGCAGGGCCGGCAGTGTGGACACGGATGCTGCACCCAGCCTGAGCTTGGGGTGACGCTTCCCGATCGCTTCCACCAGTGAGGGCCAGCGGGGATGGGCCGCCCAGGCGAGCTCAACATGCAAAACACCCGCCGCTACCAGCTGATCGAGCTGATGGCAAAGGCCGGTGCTTTCAAAGGGATTTTGGTAGTCGTTGGATCCCGGTCGCATCACGACCAGAAGCGGCTGATCGGTCAACGACCTGATCAGCCGCTCCGATGGATCAGACGTATTCAGCAACCCGGACGTCACTGCGAATCAGAAGTTCCTGAAGCTGCTCGGCGTCGACCGTCTCAAGATCAACAAGCATGTCTGCGAGCTCGTCGAGAACACTTCGGTTGCTCACGAGCACCTTGGTGGCACGCTTGTAAGCGACATCCACAAGCTCAGAGACCTCCTCGTCGATGGTGGCAGCAGTGTCCTCAGAGAAATCACGTTCAGCGGCAATATCCCGACCCAGGAACATCCCACCCTGGGATCGACCCAGCGCCACCGGACCAAGCTTGTCGCTCATGCCGAAGCGAGTCACCATCTGACGAGCCACCTGGGCCACCTGCTGAAGATCGTTGGAGGCACCGGTGGTGACCTCGTCTTCGCCGTAGACGATCTCTTCGGCCACGCGTCCGCCAAGGGCCACGGCCATCTGATTTTGAAGATAAGTACGTGAGTACAGACCCGACTCCATCCGTTCTTCGCTGGGGGTGAAGAACGTCAGTCCCCCGGCATTGCCTCGGGGAATGATCGAAATCTTCTGAACCGGGTCGTAATCGGGCATCAGCGCCCCAACCAAAGCATGACCCGCTTCGTGATAAGCCACCAGACGTTTGCGACGTTCGCTCATCACACGATCTTTTTTCTCGGGGCCGGCCATCACCCGTTCGATGGCATCGCTGATTTCGTCGTTGCTCACCTCACTGAGATCCCGGCGGGCCGCAAGAATTGCAGCTTCATTCAGGAGGTTGGAGAGATCAGCACCTGTGTAACCAGGGGTTCGGCGAGCCACTTTGTCGAGATCGACGTCCTTCGAGAGGGTCTTGCCTCGGGCATGAACATTGAGAATCTGCAGACGACCGGCGTAATCAGGACGGTCCACGACAACCTGACGGTCGAAACGACCAGGACGCATCAGCGCTGCATCCAGCACATCAGGACGGTTCGTGGCAGCCACGATGATGATTCCTGTATTGCCCTCGAAACCATCCATTTCGGTGAGCAGCTGATTCAGAGTTTGTTCTCGCTCATCGTTGCCACCACCAAGGCCAGCTCCACGCTGGCGGCCCACCGCATCGATTTCATCGATGAAGACGATGCAAGGAGCATTTTTCTTGGCCTGCTCAAACAGATCACGGACGCGGCTGGCACCGACACCGACAAACATTTCCACAAACTCCGAACCGGAGATGGAGAAGAACGGAACGCCGGCCTCACCTGCCACCGCCTTGGCGAGCAGCGTTTTACCTGTTCCAGGAGGGCCGACCAGCAATACACCCTTGGGGATCTTGGCGCCAACAGCGGTGAAGCGGTCGGGGTTCTTGAGGAAATCCACCACCTCAGTGAGTTCAAGCTTGGCGCCCTCAATTCCAGCCACATCTCCGAAGGTGATCTGGGTGGAAGGCTCCATCTGAACGCGGGCCTTGCTCTTGCCGAAATTCATGGCGGGGTTGCCGCCGCCACCGCCACCGGATTGAGCCCGACGGAAGAGGAAGAACAGGCCACCAAGCAGGAGGAGCGGGAAGATCAAGCTCGAAGCAGCCTGCTGCCATGCTCCGGGTTGCCTGGAAGGTTGCACAGCGATGTCCACGTTGTGATCCGTGAGCATCTTGAGCAGATCCTTATCTGGAGCCAGATTCACTTCAGAACGACGGCCATCGGTTGCCACAACCTGTGCCGTCCCGCGATCGGGCGAGAGCAGAACCCGACTGACCTGATCCTCCTGAACCTGTTCAACGAAATCGCTGTAACGGAGATTCTGAGCCGTTGCTGCGGGATCCGGACGGTCGAGGAAGGCCGTTCCGACCACGATCACCACGACCACTAAGAGGACGTACAGCCCTACGTTGCGCCAGCGCTTGTTCAAGGTTTTTTGCCTGGGGTGAAGGAATGTTAATGGGATCCTGAGAGGTCAGGAGGCTCGAAGCACTTCGACCACGCTACGGAATGCGAACCATTCCGGAATCTCCTCGCCACTGCGCAGCATCTTGCGGAACTGCGTACCACTGAGTTTCTTCACGTGCAGGCCACGTGCTTCGGCATGTTCGGCCGTCACGTAGCCCTCTTCTTCGGTGTAGACGAGATTGAGCGAAGGCACGGTCTCCATCGTGAGCTCAGGCGCACATTCCTTGGCGAAATTCTGAGCGTCGTAAGGGCCGTAAAAATCCTCGCCCGTGAGGGACGACTTACAGCCAGCCATATCGCGGCCGATGATGAAGTGGGTACAGCCGTAATTGCGGCGGATGATCATGTGCTGCAAGGCTTCGCGGGGCCCGGCCATGTGCATGGCATAGGGGAGATAGGCCCAGCGAATGCGCGGGTTATCCACCTCAGCGGCGAGACGTTCATAGGTCTGAAAGCGCACCGCACCAGGAATGTCGTCCTGTTGGGTGGGCCCGCAGGTGGGATGCACCAACACCACGGCGTTCTCGCTCACGTTCTGCGCATGGAGAGCACGGGTGAAAAGTTCGTAGTGGGCACGGTGAATGGGATTACGGCATTGGAAGGCGACAACATCCTCACCAGCAGGCAACCCGGCACGCACTTCCGCAGGGGTTTTGCAGGGAAACACCCGCTTCGGAAGCTCAAGGCCCTCGATCAAGCCACCGAGGTAAAAACGACGGCGTTCGGTCGCGATCATGCGCACCGCAGGGTGCTCAAGGGATGTGGTGCCGTAGCAGCCCTTGGCTTCAACCACCTTGTCGGGCTCCCACTTGTCCTCCACCGTGAGAACAGCCAGCTCCTGGCCCTTGTAGGTGAGCAGAACCTTGTCTCCGACGCTCACATCCTCCCTGTCGGTATCCATCACGATTGGGAGTCCGAACAAATGCCCAGACGTGGTGCGATGGCCTTCCACCACGGCGGCATAGTCCGCCTGATGCATAAATCCGCGCTCAGGTGAAAAGCCGCCAACGATGAGAAGCTCCACATCGCAGGCATTGCGGTCAGAGCATTCAAGACACGTTGTTGCCGAGGCTTTCACAGAAGCCCGATCGGCTTCCGGCACCATCAGATCCACCAGAGTCCCTCCGTAGGGGGCAATCACGTCTGAGGGCTGCGTGGAGGTGGTGCTGGCGGTCATGACGGGCCTTCGCTCGATCGTGAGACGACGCGATTCTCCCAGATCACAAAAAAGGGGAGCATCAGGCCCCCCTTTCTCTGAGTTTTTGCACGAGAGCCTCGGCGATCAAGCCTCCTCGAGCCGTCCGTAGAGCTCGCCGTTGATCTTCACATCAACGATTTCACGGCCACCCATATCGGAATCCGAAGGCTGTATGGCTGAGAACACGCCAGCGAATTCTCCGGTTTCAGGATCAACCTTGGTGATGGACAGACTCATCACGCCCTGACCGTCGATGTAGCGCTTGACGTTCTCCGACTCCAGCTCCTTGTAATCGCCACCGAGGCCGATCAGGCCCTGGGGGTAGTCGACACCCGTGGTGAGAGCGCGGCCTTTGGGGTCAATGAAGTTGCTGGTGCGGTAGCTGGGGGTGCGGTAGGTGCCTTCGAAATCAGTGCTGGTTGTGATGGCGGCACCATTGGCCACAGCATCGAGATTCTTGCTGGAGAACGTGAAGGGGAACTCCTCGCCACCGGGGATCAGCACTGTGATCGGCTGGAAATCAATTCCACCCTCTTCCTTGAAACTGATGCTGTCCTCACCCACGGTGAGCGTGCCGTAAACCTCATCAAGGCTGGAGGTGTAGCGGGTGAGAATTTTGCCTTCAACAAACTGGGCTTCCTGGCGCTTGTTGGCAGGCTCACCTTTGATGAACACCTGCGTGGGATGCATGCAGATCCCCCTGAGCTCGTAGGCATCACCCGCAGTCAGCGCTATGGAGCCTCGGGCCGAGTCTGAAAGGGTTGGGCAGTCGTTGGCCTTACCCGTATTGCGGATGTCGTCGTAGGTGACATTGGAGCGATCAACGGCTTGAGCACCGCCGCTGCAGGCGGTCACAACCGTGAGACAGAAAGCCAGCACGAGGGCCAGCAAAGGACGGAAGCGCATGGGAGAGTTGCCGAGTGGCCGGGTGGTGACAATGTCCACCGATGAGGCGGATCCTACAGAAGTTGATCGGCCACTCCAGCTAGGTTCGCAACCTCTCAACAACGTGAAGCGATCGGCGTGCAGAGCAACGGTGACTCCATGATTCAGGCTCAGCTTCAACCCCTGCTGGAGCAGCTTCGTGCGCTCGCCGACAACCACCGCGAAGACCCCGAAGCACTCCTGCTCTTCCTCAGAGAACTCGAGGCCCTTCACCGCGACGTTCAAGAGGGAGCATTTCGCAACAGCCTTCCGGAAGACCGCCAGCAGTTGTTCGGCTTTCTTCAGACCCTGGAACGCAGCGGCGGCTGGCCCTACATCCCTCGGCTGCAACTGAAAACCTTCATCGCCCTTCTCGATCAGGGACCTGCCGACATGGCGGCCTAATCGCCAAGCTGGCTGAGCCGATCCAGCAGGTCGTGCGCCAGAGCGAGCTTGTGCATAGCGGGAATGGCCTCCTGTCGGTCACCTGGCCCGAGAAGCCATCCACCGTTCAGGTCGCTGTCAAGGCCCTGATCAGGGCGATCAATCGGATTGACCATCAACAGGTCACACCCTTTGGCCTTGAACTTCTCACGACCGCGCTGGAGGAGGGTTTCATCGTCTCCTGCCAAGGCAGCGAAACCCAGCAGGCGTTGCCGGGAGGGACGTCGTGACCCCAGCAACTGCAGCAGATCCGGCACCTGCTCCCAGCCCTGAGCGATCGTCTCCATGAGCTCGCCCTTGGGAAGCTTGGAGGAGTTGTCCAAGCGCTCGCGCCGCACATCCGCAACGGCTGCGCACATCAGCACGGCATCAGCGCGGGGTTGACGCTCCAACAGGCAGACCTCCATGGCGGCGCTACTGAACGCCGGCAGACAGTACAAACCCTCCAGCCAGGCCTCTGGAACAGTCAGCGGACCATGCACCAGATCCACGTCCGCACCGCGGAAGCGGGCCGCTTGGGCAAGCAGAACGCCCATACGCCCGCTGCTGCGGTTGCTGATCAGACGCACTGAATCCAACGGTTCCTGGGTGGGGCCAGCGCTGATCAGCACATGCTTGCCGCGCCAATCGGAACGCAGCTTCCCCTCGTTGTCAGCCTGTAGAAGCATGCTGGCGGCAGCCAGCACGATGCACTCCGGAGCTGCCATCCGGCCGGTGCCGACGCGGTCACACGCCAGCAGTCCGGCCTGCGGAGCCAGGGGCAGCACCCGAGGATCGTCGTGGAGCGTGCTCCAGTTGCGCTGAACCGCCGGGTGTTGCCACATGGCGGTGTTCATGGCGCTTGCGGCCAGCACCGGGCACTCGCAGGCCAACAGCAGACTGGCCAGCAGTCCCTCGCCATCACCATGCACCCAGCGCGCCAGAGAGCTGGCGCTGAGGGGCGCAACAATCACCAGGTCGGCCCATTCCGCTAGCTCGATGTGCAGGGGCCGCGGGCATGACGAATCCCATTGATCGGCGTCCTGAAGGCAGGCATTGCGACTGAGACACGCGAGTGCAACAGGACTCACAAGTTGAGAACCACTGCTGGTGACCACGCAGCGGACCTGAGCTCCCTCCTTGACAAGCGCACTCACCAGCAGTGGAGTCTTCACAGCGGCGATGCTTCCGCAGGCCGCAACAATCACCCGCCGTCCTTGCAGGAGCCCAGCCATGGATCAGTCCTCGTCGAAGGGTTCCTGATCGATCAGGTGGACGTAGGGGCGGGTGAGCTCAGGACGGTGAATCGCAAGAGCACGCAACAGGTGCCAGTCGCTGAGGCCCGCAAACGGGGTCGGATAGTCGTCGTCTTCCAGGCGACGGGCCAGGGAGGCCACCGACGCTTCATCGAAGGAAGCCAGACGCTCCGGCGTGATCGGCATGCAGAGCGTGGACGCTTCCGTCATTGTGCCTGGCGTCTTGCACGAAAGACAGACGCTAGGTTTCAAGCACGGGGGGTTAGCTCAGCTGGTAGAGCGCTGCGATCGCACCGCAGAGGTCAGGGGTTCGAATCCCCTATCCTCCATGTACACATAGACGTGCAGACACAAACGTGCAGACACAGAGATGGGCGTGATGAAGTGGACGTCCGAGGCTGAACAGGCGCTTCGCGAAGTTCCATTTTTTGTTCGTCCCGCTGTGCGCCGCAAAATCGAAGCGTTAGCAACAGACCACAAACAGCAACTGATTGACGAGGCTTTTTACAAAGAGGCTCGCGCCAAGTTCTCTCGTCGCTCGCCATGACCTCTTTTGGCATCACCCGCAGAAGCATGCGACCGCTGCTGATGACGCTGTTGGGATGCACCGTTCTGGCATCGATTCCCGTGCGGCCCTCGGCATTGCCCACCTACATCCTGATCCTTGTGGCGGGCGGCCTGGCACGCCGCTGATCCGGAGCAGACTGTCGGCCTTTGCAGGCCATGCGGTAAAAGAGAAGCTGAAAAGCCCTTGGTTGATGTCTCAGTCAAAACGAGAACAGGTTGTGAGTCACCTGCGCTATATCCGCCAGGAACTGCGGGAAATGCACCAGGGCGTCATGGAAGACGGCCTTCTCCCGGAAGCCGGCGAGGTTCGTGGCGTGATGGCACAGATGGAAGCCCTGCTCGAACTTCTCGAGGGCAAGAGCTCTCGCAAGGCCAAGGCTGAATCCGACTGATTTCAACTGCGCCACTTGCCAAGTGGTGCAGTTCAAGCTTTCCTTCGCCAGACCCCATCATCCGGCCCAGGCTGAGCCTGGGCTTTTCTCTTGGAAGACCAAGATGTAGCGCTTGATAAAGGCAAAAGCACCATGAATGGTGTATACAAAGGGCGGCAGGGCCTGGGTCGGGTGATGGGGATCACCAGTGCACCTCCCTGCCTCTTCTCTGAGCGGCTCCTTTCATGACCGCCCGTCTTCAGTCAACCAGGCTTCAACGCAGCCTTGGTGAGGCCTCGACCCGTCTCGATCATTGGGCGACTAATCCCTGGCGTCGCATCTCCCTGCTCCTGATCGCCTTGACGGGAAGTTTCATGCTGGGCAACGGAATCGCCGCGATTTCCGGATCTTTGAATTTGATGGATCCGCTGGCATCGATGCTCACCGTGGGCGTGCTGGAGGTGATGGTGCGGGTGAGGCGTCATTGGGCTCGGGACCACCAGACCCATCTGGGAAGGCAGCTTCTCGACATGGTCCGGATCGGTCTTCTCTATGGGCTTCTGCTCGAGGGATTCAAGCTGCTCTGATGCCCTGGTGTGCGCCACAGAGCACGGACAAAATCAATTTCAATCCATACCCTACGGACAGATCTGCTGAAGTTCTGGCCATGGCTGGTGAGCGTTTCTACCTCGAGCTAGAGCCCCCTGAAGAACGCCTGCGCCACGCCCCCCACGTGGTGATTGTTGGCGGCGGCTTCGCCGGCGTCAGAGCCTGCAAGGCCCTCGCCAATGCCGACGTTCGCATCAGCTTGATCGACAAACGCAACTTCAATCTGTTTCAGCCGCTTCTGTACCAGGTGGCCACCGGGCTGGTCTCCCGCGGGGATGTGGCAACGCCCCTGCGGCAGCTGGTTGGACGGCAGCGCAACGTGCAGGTGCTGTTGGGTGAAGTGACCCAGATCAACCCTGAAGGCAAGCAGATCGTTTTCAACGGCAAGGCCTACGGCTACGACTATCTCGTTCTTGCCACCGGTTCAGGCAGCACGTTCTTCGGCCATGAAAACTGGCGCACCTTCGCGCCACCGATGAAGATCCTCGAGCACGCTGAAGAAATCCGCCGGCGGCTGCTGATGGCGATGGAGCAGGCGGAACAGACCCCTGACCCAGAAGCGCGTCGTTTCCTGCAAACCGTTGTGATCGTGGGCGGCGGCCCCACGGGCTGCGAAATGGCAGGCGCCACCTCGGAACTGATGCGCAATGCCATGCGCCGTGAGTTCCGCCAGCTCAATCCGGCTGACACTCGCATCATCCTGGTGGATCCGGGCGACCGTGTGCTGAGGGCGATGCCGGAAGCGCTGTCTCAAGCTGCCCAGGAAACCCTTGAGGCCCTTGGCGTGGAAATGCTCTTCAAGGGTCGGGTGCAGACGATGCAGCCCGGCGAGGTGACCGTGGGCACACCCGATGGAGACCAACGCCTTCAGGCCGCCACTGTGATCTGGACAGCCGGTGTGCGCCCCTCCCATCTCGGGAAGAAATTGGCCGACGCCATCGGCTGCGAAACCGACCGGCGCGGACGGGTGATCGTGGAACCGGACTTCTCGGTGCAAGGGCACCCGGAAATTCGCGTGGTTGGCGACCTCTGCTCCTACAAGCACACCCGGGACGGCAATCCCCTGCCTGGAATGGCGGGACCCGCCACCCAGGCCGGCGGCTTCGTTGGCAAAGACATCGCCGCCATGGAGAGTGGACAATCACGTCCAACGTTCAGCTGGTTCGACTTCGGCAGCATGGCTGTGCTCGACCGGGTGGACGCGGTCGCCGATCTACGCGGTTTCAAGTTCAAAGGGGGCATCGGCTGGCTGCTCTGGGCTGCCGCGCACC
Organism: Synechococcus sp. MEDNS5; assembly: GCF_014279875.1. Lineage (NCBI taxonomy): Bacteria > Bacillati > Cyanobacteriota > Cyanophyceae > Synechococcales > Synechococcaceae > Synechococcus > Synechococcus sp. MEDNS5. The sequence goes on along the minus strand of NZ_CP047952.1, from coordinate 378,937 downwards.
TCGCCTTCATGCCCGATCGAGAAAACCGTTACAGCCTGTTGATCAAATGGATCTTTGCGGTGGTGTCGCAGTCGAGAGCATCGATGCTGCTCACGGGGATGCCCAGTCAGCACATGGGACTGGACGCCCCGGATGCTGCATTCCCAATGCAGTCTGGATCGGGCCCTTCGATCGCCGAACCCGGTGCTGCATTACGGGCCGCGATGGATTACTACTCCAACCAGGTGTCCGGTCTCCCCACTCAGAGCGAAAGCGGTGACTCCGCAGCCGCCATCAAGTAAAGCAGCGCCATGCGGATCGGGATGCCGTTGCGCACCTGATCCTCCACACGATTGGCGCTCAGATCATCGAGAAGGGCACCGCTCATCTCCACACCCCGGTTCACTGGGCCTGGGTGGAGCACAGGGATCGCAACCGGGCAGGCCTGCAGCCGCTCATGGCTGAGCCCGAAATCGCGGTGATAGCGATCCAGGCTGGTGAGCATGTGCTGGCGCATGCGCTCCTTCTGCAGACGCAGGGTCATCACCGCATCGGCTCCGGCAAGCGCATCATCAAGATTGCGCACAACCGTCAACGCTCCCCGGTTGGCAACAGGGTCTGAGGATTGGCCAGGTGGCGGCTGCGCAACGAACTGCGCAAAGGCGTCAGGCACCAAACTTGGCGGGCCGCAGAGAATCACATCCGCGCCGCAGGCGGTGAGGGCCCAGAGATTGGAGCGCGCCACCCGGGAATGCAGCACATCTCCCACGATCACGATGCGGCGTCCGCGCAGGGCTTCCGGCAGCGGATGACTGGGATCGAAATGCTGCGCCAAGGTGTAGAGATCAAGCAGCCCCTGGCTTGGATGGCTGTGCAGGCCATCCCCCCCGTTGAGCACAACGGTGCGCTCGCCCGTGCCTTCGAGGGCTTCGGCCAACTGCCTAGGCACGCCAGTGCAGCGGTGGCGCACCACCAGCACATCCGCGCCCATGGCGACATAGGTGCGTGCCGTATCGAGAAGGGACTCTCCCTTACTGAGCGAACTGCTTGAGGGCGAGAAACTGGAGACGTCGGCAGACAACCGCTTGGCTGCCAGCTCAAAGCTGCTGCGGGTGCGGGTGCTGGGTTCAAAGAAGAGGGTGGCCACCAGCCGCCCCTGGAGCGCCGGCAGCCGCCGCGCGCCAGTGACCGGCATCGCGCTGAACCGATGGGCCAGCTCCAGAACGGCCGCGTAATCCTCCCTGGAGAAGGTGGAGAGATCGAGGATGTGGCGGTGGGTCCACGCGCTCAACTGGGCGTCCGCTCACTCTGCTGAAGTTTAGAGGGAGGTGATCCATTCGCCCAGGCGGCACTGGGCTGGTATGCAGCCTCCAGCAGCGGCTTGCGGTCTCCCTTGGCCCGTTTGCTCACGCTGCGGCTCGCCTGGAGATACCAGCGCCATGGCAGCTCCTGGCCTCTGGCAATCCCGATGCGGGTGGTGGTGAACAGCACTGGCTCAAGCAGATTTGAAAGACGCGGGGCAATCCAGAGATCCTTCCCTTTGCAGGCAGAGCAACCATCCATCTGCCGGTCGATCCCGAAGCGACGGGCCAGCAGCCCAGGCCCCGCCGCCACACGCTCAGGTTCACCAGGCAGCGCCACGGCCCTAAGCAACACACCGTTGGCCCAGCCAGCCCGATCGGTGACCACATTCACGCAGTGGTGGATGCCATAACTCACATACACATAAAACCGCCCAGGCTCGCCAAACAGGGTTTCGTTTTGAGGGCTCCTGCGCCGATAGCCGTGGCAGGCGGGCTCCTCCTGGGAATACGCCTCCGTTTCCACAATCACGCCCCAAAGCAACTCACCAGTCTCTTGGCGTTTCACCAGCAGGCAGCCAATCAACTCAGGGGCAACCACCTCGGCAGGGCGACAGAAGAAGGTGTGAGAGAGGGAAGAGAACTCAGATAAAGCAATGGCCATGCTTCCCACGCATCGATTCAAGCCTGCTGAAGTGGTGACAGGGATGCAAACTGCCGCCAGGCTGCAATCAATCCCCATGCTCGCAGCGATGGACGCCTCAATCCAGGCACGCCGCGACTTTGTCTTTTTAACTCTGGCGGGGTTGTTCCTCGGCACTCTGGGGATGCTCAACATCCTCGGACTCACCCGCTTCCTCGAACTGGGGCACATCGGGTCGTGGCCGATCGTGGTGGCCGTTGGCGCCTTGCCGTATCCGATCACCTTCCTATGCACGGATCTGATCAGTGAGTTGTGGGGTGAAAAAAGAGCCGGCCAGGTGGTGTGGGTTGGCCTGCTGCTCAACGGCTGGGTCGTGCTGATTCTCTGGCTGGGCGGCTTGCTGCCCGGCGTTGAAGGCGCTCCGGATTCCACATTCTTCGAAATTCAGAGACTGGCGTTCGGCTCCGTGCTGGCCTCCATGGCGGCCTATCTCACAGCCCAGTTCGTGGACGTGCGCCTCTTCCATTTCTGGAAACAGTTCAGCGGCGGACGGGCGCTCTGGCTGCGCAACAACGGCTCAACCCTGGTGAGTCAACTGGTGGACACCAGCGCTGTGGTGCTGATCAGCCACTACGCCTCCGGCGTGCTGCCCGTTCGCCCCGGGGAACCGGTGGCTCCGCAGCTGGTGTCATTCATCGCCAGCGGCTATCTGTTCAAGGCCATGGCCGCACTGATCGACACCATGCCCTTCATCTGGATCACCGGCTGGCTGCGCCAGTGGTTGGCCGTGCCTCGCACCGGCAGTGAGATCGGCGGAGATCACGATCCCACCATGCAGGGCATGACAACAGAGTCATCCCTGCCAGGCTTGGACAAACGAATGTGATCAGATGGACGCCGCCCTCTCCGGATTCAACCTGGGTACGGTTCTGCTCTTCGGCAGTGGACTGTTCGTGATCGCCACCCTCTTCTTCGGCACCAGGGGTGGGTACTACAACACCGATCAGTACGACGGCAACGGCACCGCCCACTGAGCGCCAGGATCAACAGCAGTTGTCAGCAAGGCATGACCCCATCGCTCCCCGGCCCGGTGGACAGTACCGATGCCATTCGCCTGGCCCTGCAGAGCTGGCCGGACGTGGACCGGTACCTGCAGAGCTGCAAAGGCGTGATCATCCCCCTGGGTTCCACCGAACAGCACGGGCCCACCGGTGCCATCGGCACCGATGCGCTCACCGCTGAAGCGGTGGCTCTCGAACTGGGACGCCGCAGCGGTGTGCTGGTCACGCCGGTGCAAGCCTTCGGCATGGCAGAGCACCACCTCGGTTTTGCCGGCACCATGAGCCTTCAACCCGCCACGCTCCTGGCGGTGCTCCATGATCTTGTGCTCTCTCTGGCCACCCATGGATTCGAGCGGATCCTGGTGGTGAATGGGCACGGAGGCAACATCGCCACCACCAGAGCCGCCTTTGCCCAGGCCTACGGCACGGCTGCCAGCCGCGGCCTCGAGGTGGCCCCCAGACTGCGCTGCAAGCTCTCTAACTGGTTCATGGCCGGGCCGGTGATGCGCCGCGCCAGGGAGCTCTACGCAGACCGTGAAGGGCAACACGCCACCCCCAGCGAAATCGCCGTCACCTTGCATCTGCACCGCTGCCTGCAGGAGAAGCAGCGCCCCCTTCCCGAAGCCGCACCCTGCGGGGCCATTCATGGTCCGCAGGACTTCCGCCGCCGTCACCCCGATGGCCGCATGGGATCCGATCCCTATCTGGCCAAGCCTGAGCATGGTCAGGAGCTGCTGAACACAGCCGCGGAGGCGTTGCGCGAGGATCTCAGCACTTTCCTCACCGCCGCATGAGCAACATCACGGCCGACGACGTGCGCAAGGTGGCCCATCTGGCCAGGCTCGATCTCCCTGAGGACACCATCGCCACCTACACCGGTCAGCTGGAGCGGATCCTGGATTATGTCGACCAGCTGCAGGCCGTTAATACCGAAGGAGTGCCGGCAACCACCCGCGCTGTGGAAGTGGTCAACGTCACCCGTGAGGACACCGTCGAAGCGACCGAAGTGAGGGACGATCTGCTGAATCAAGCCCCGCTTCGGGAAGGGGATTTCTTCCGTGTCCCGAAGATCCTGGCCGAATGAGACCTGGCCGAATCAGTCAGGGAGAGTGAGGCCGGCGTGGCTGGGTTTTGATGGCGATGCGGTCCACAAAGCCCAACCAAGTGCGCTGCAAAGCGCGGCCAGGAATAAAGCGAGCAGCGCGGCGCATCTTCCCTCTGCGGTGCTTGTGACTGCGCACCCCCACAAGAATGTCGTAGAGGAAATTGGCGCCATCCGCACGGGTTTCAAAAATTCCAAGCCGTTGCGGTGAACCTTTGGCATCCAGGAGGGGTTTGGTGGCCTCGTAGGCGGGCTTGTACTCAAACCAGGGCACTGAGGGCCAGAGATGGTGCACGAGGTGATAGTTCTGACCCATGATCAGCCAGTTCATCAGCCTGCCTGGGTAGATCCGGGCGTTCGTCCAACGATTCCTGGACGTGAAGGGGCGATGGGGCAGGTAGTCGAAGAAAAGCCCAAGGGTGACACCCACCATCAGGGCCGGCGCGAACCAGCAGTTGAAGATGAATGGCAGGAAATCAAAGCTGACCGCAGCGGCAACGATTGTGAAGAACACGGCACGCTCGAAGCCCCACTGCATCAGCTCCCAGCGCTTCCAGAGCTTGCGCTGAAAGAAAAAAACCTCGTGATAGAAAAATCGCGGAGCGATCAACCACAGCGGGCCAAAGGTGCTCACGATGTGGTCGGGATCATTCTTCGGATCGTTCACATGGGCGTGGTGCTCGAGGTGCACCCGCGTGAAAACCGGAAAACTGAAACCCAGCAACAACGCCGACCCATGCCCCATCAATTGATTCACCCAAGGCACGGGATGGGCCGATTTATGGCAAGCGTCGTGAACCACGGTTCCTTCCAGGTGCAACGCCAGAAAGCCAGTGACCAACATCACCGGCAACGGCCAACCGGCTGAAAACCAGCCCCAGATGGTGAGCGCAGCCAGGGCATAACCGCCCAGAAACAAGCCCACCGTGGGATTCCAGGCCGCAGGAGGGTCTACAAACTGTTTGGGAACAGAACGCAAACGAACCTCCGCAACAGGCATTTCAGGTTGTACGAAAGCCTGGGTCATTCAGCGAAGGAGCGTCAGCCGACTGCTAAGAGCTACCAAATTAGGAAAACGGATGCCCACCGGGGGACTTGAACCCCCACGACCGAAGCCACTGGTACCTAAAACCAGCGCGTCTACCAATTCCGCCAGATGGGCAAGGTTGCAACTTTAGGCAGCAGCCCAGAATGGGTAAATCCCCTGGACCTCGTGATGCTGGCCACCCTTGCAGGAGATCTCTGTCTGGTGTTGGGCCTGGCGGTGCTGGTGCTTCCGCTTCTGGTCACGGAACTGAGCAGACCGCGCGATGGAGTGTGGGGTGCCGTGGTTCTGCTGCTGGGGCTTGTGCTGGTGACCAGCAGCGACCGCCTCCGGGGAGCACCGATGCTGGCGGTGGTTTGCGCAGGGCTGCTGATCAGCCGCCTCGGAAGCGAAGTGGCTCAGGCCCGCTGGCAGCAGCTGAGCCCCGAGGAGCAGCAGCGATTGAAATCCAGTGAGCGCTGGTCCACCAGCCTGCAGCAGCTCACCGCAACATCGAGCACGTTGCTGAGCAATGCCGGCCAGGCCCTGGGCAGCCTCAAGCCCAAAGCGCCAGCCGCTGACCGCCCTGAAGGCAGCAGCCGCACAGGCAAGCGCTGGGTCAGGCCCGAACCGGAGTCTGCAGCAGGCAAAGCTGAAGCAGCCAAAGCTGAAGCACCTGCCCAAAAAGCAGCGGAACCGAGAACGCCTGATCCAGAAGCCGCAACCCCACCCAGCGAAGACGGATAATTCCGGTTGCAGCTGCCCCAACGTGAGCAAGGAGACCCGCGACGCCGCCGAGGGACGTCCCTCCTACAAGGACACGCTCAACCTGCTGCAAACAGGCTTTGGCATGCGTGCCAATGCGGTGAAGCGGGAGCCGGAACTGCAGACCTTCTGGAGCGAGAACGGCATTGATGGGCAGCTGGGGCTCCAAAACAGTGGCCCCACGTTCACCCTCCACGACGGGCCTCCCTACGCCAACGGTGCCCTGCACATGGGCCATGCCCTGAACAAGGTGCTCAAGGACGTGATCAACAAATACCAAGTACTGCGGGGCCGCAAGGTGCGCTACGTGCCGGGCTGGGACTGCCACGGCCTGCCGATCGAACTCAAGGTGCTGCAGTCGATGGATCCGGAACAGCGCCAGGCGCTGACGCCGATCAAGCTGCGCAAGAAAGCTGCTGCTTACGCCCGCAAGCAGGTGGATGGCCAGATGAAGGGCTTCCAGCGCTGGGGCATCTGGGCCGATTGGGAGCAGCCTTATCTCACGCTGCAGAAGGAGTACGAAGCCGCCCAGATCAAGGTGTTCGGCGAGATGGTGCTCAAGGGGCACATCTACAGGGGCCTGAAGCCGGTGCACTGGAGTCCCAGTTCCCGCACCGCCCTGGCCGAGGCCGAACTGGAATATCCCGACGGCCACACCAGCCCCAGCGTGTATGTGGCGTTTCCAGCGGTGGAAGTCCCCTCCCCCCTGCGGGAGGCCCTGCAGAGCGATGGCATCGACCTGCCCACTGAGGCGGCTCCCCTGGGCGATGCCCTGCAGGTGGCGATCTGGACCACCACTCCCTGGACGCTTCCGGCCAACCTGGCGGTGTCGGTTAACGAACGGCTCGACTACGCCCTGGTCGACGATGGCAACGGCCGAATGCTGGTGGTGGCAGCCGATCTGATCGAATCGCTCTCCAAAACCCTGGAGCGCCCCCTCAAGCGTCGCGCCACGGTGAAGGGGGCTCAGCTTGCCGGGCTCACCTACCGGCATCCGCTGCTGGATCGCACCAGCCCAGTGGTGATCGGCGGCGAGTACATCACCACCGAATCCGGAACAGGCCTTGTGCACACCGCCCCAGGCCACGGCGTCGACGACTTCCACACCGGCCAGAAGCACGGCCTGCCCGTGCTTTGCCCTGTGGATGAAGCCGGCACCCTCACCGCGGAAGCCGGCCCCTTTGCAGGCCTGAACGTGCTCAAAGATGCCAACCCGGCGATCATCGAGGCCCTTGAGACTGCAGGAGCACTGCTCAAGCAGGAGGCCTACGGCCACCGTTATCCCTACGACTGGCGCACCAAAAAGCCCACGATCTTCCGGGCCACTGAACAGTGGTTCGCCTCGGTGGAGGGCTTTCGCAAGCAGGCTCTTGAGGCCATCGATCAAGTGCAGTGGACCCCCGCCTCGGGCCGTAACCGGATCGAAGCGATGGTGAAGGAGCGGGGGGACTGGTGCATCTCCCGCCAGCGCACCTGGGGAGTGCCGATCCCTGTCTTTTACCACCGCAGCAACGGCGAGGTGCTGCTCAACGCCGACACCCTGGCCCACATCGAAACGCTGATCGCCGCCCACGGCGGCGATGTTTGGTGGGAGAAAGACGAAGCGGCTCTGCTACCGCCCGCCTACGCCGACCAGGCCGATCAATGGCGCAAAGGCACCGACACCATGGATGTGTGGTTTGACTCCGGATCCAGCTGGGCCGCGGTGACAAGCCAGAGAGAGACCCTCAACTATCCCTCTGACCTCTACCTGGAGGGATCCGACCAGCATCGCGGTTGGTTCCAGAGTTCCCTGCTCACCTCCGTCGCCGTCAACGGCAAGGCGCCTTACAAGCGGGTGCTCACCCACGGTTTCGCCCTCGATGAGAAAGGCCGCAAGATGAGCAAATCCCTCGGCAATGTGGTCGATCCGATGGTGATCATCGAGGGGGGCAACAACCAGAAGCAGGAGCCTGCCTACGGCGCCGATGTGCTGCGGCTCTGGGTGAGCTCCGTGGATTACTCCGCCGATGTGCCGATTGGCGCCGGAATTCTCAGGCAACTGGCAGACGTGTACCGCAAGGTGCGCAACACCAGCCGATACCTGCTCGGCAACCTGCATGACTTCACCCCGGAAACCGACGCCATTGCCGTGGCCGACCTGCCGCTGCTGGACCGCTGGATGCTGCAGCGCACCGCCGAGGTGATGGATGAGATCACGGAGGCCTTCGAGAGCTACGAGTTTTTCCGTTTCTTCCAACTGCTGCAGAACTTCTGCGTCACCGACCTCTCCAACTTCTACCTCGACATCGCCAAAGATCGGCTGTACGTGAGCGCTCCCGCCGACCAGCGCCGGCGCAGCTGTCAAACCGTGATGGCCTTGATCATCGAACGCCTGGCAGGCTTGATTGCGCCTGTGCTCTGCCATATGGCCGAAGACATCTGGCAAAACCTTCCCTACGCCGTGAACGAGGCCTCGGTCTTCCAACGCGGGTGGCCGACCGCGCCGGACAGTTGGCGCGACGCGTCCCTGAACGAACCGATGCAGCAACTGCGCGAGCTGCGGGCATCCGTGAACAAGGTGCTGGAAGACTGCCGCAGCCGTCAGGAGCTGGGCGCGTCTCTGGAGGCATCGGTTCGCCTTGAGGCCCACAGCACAAGCCTGCAATCCGCTCTGCAGTGGCTCAACAACCATGGCCATCCCGAGGTGGATGGCCTACGCGATTGGCTTTTGGTGTCCCAGTTGCAGATTGGCGGTGAACCCTGGGCGGAACTGCTTGCCAACCAGGACGACGACGTTGCGATCATCGAAGTCGCCCGGGCCCGCGGCAGCAAATGCGAGCGCTGTTGGCATTACGAGAGTGATGTGGGCCAGCATGCCGATCATCCCCATCTCTGCGGCCGCTGCGTCAGCGTGCTTGGGAGGCTTTGACCCAGTGCTCCTCATCCAGCAGAGCAACAGGCTCCATCGGACCTGACAACACGATCTCGCCCGTTGGCGACAACGGGCCCTGCAGCACTTCCACTTGATCCAAGCGCGTGCCGTCGGGCAGGACGGAGGCATCCGGATCAAAGGAGGTGGGATGGGTGGTGCTGCTGCTGAAGCCGCGAAAAATCAACAGCTCGAAGGGCTCATCATCAACCTGTCCCCGCAAGCGCACCACACGGTCGGGATGTTGGCGGGTGCGCTCCTCGAAGGCGTGCACCAAGTCGTCATCCACCGGCATCAGAACTCTCCGGCCACCCGACCCTGGCGCGGGAAGCGCACCAGCAGCCACTGCAACAGGCCCACGGCATAGGCCACAAGAGCCACATAGCCGATGAAGGCGGCAACGGCTTCCGTCCACTGGCCGCCGAACACGAAATCAAACAGGCGTTCCGCAACCCGGTGCAGCCCCTTGGGAGCTTCGAGCCAGATCTTGCACTCGGCGGCCTCGAGTGCGCGGGCACAACCCAGCGCCGACCCGGACATGCCAACGGCGAAAACCGCAAACACCGTGAGGGACCAGCGCCAGATGCGCACGGTCATCGGCAGAGCCCGGCCCGGGGGACTGTCGGCCAGTTCCTCGTTGAGATCCACCCAGAACCACACCGATCCAGCCATCAGCAAGGGGGCCAGCACGGCCGTGACGTAGCCGATCGGCCGCTGATCGGTGAGTAACAGCACACTGATGGCCAGAAGGCTGGCCACCTTCCAGTAGATGCTCAGCAGGCGCACAAGGGCCGGATCACGGCGAACTCCAGCCCAGATCAACAGGATCAAGGGAAGACCAAGAGCAATCGTGGCGCCCAGGCGGTAGGTCAGCCACACCAGGGTTCGGGTCGTGAGATCAGGCACCGGCCAGGCACATCAGCACGTCATTATCAGTGCCATCCATCAAGACCACAGGATTGGTAGGGTCCAATTCATGGTTCCGTTTAATCCTCTCGACTGGTTCCGGAGTTCGGGTTCCCAAGCGCGTTGCCGCCATGCCCTCTCCCATCAGCCATCCATGGAGGAGGCCGTTCGGGATGTGTCCAGCACCCTCGGGGCCAACGCTGCCGACGTTGCCCTGGTGTTCGTGTCCAGTCACTTCGCCAGTGATCTTCCCCGCTTGCTGCCCCTGCTTCAGCAGCGTCTTCACGCCAGCCACTGGCTGGGATGCCTCGGCGGTGGTGTTGTGGGCACCACAGCGGACAACGAAGCCCATGAAGTGGAGCAGAACCCTGCGTTGAGCGTGATGTTGCTCAACCTTCCTGGAGCCCAGCTGCAGAGCGTGCAACTCAACAGCAACGACCTTCCGGATCTTGACGGCGCTGCGCAGCACTGGCACGAGTGGGTGGGCCTGAAGCCGGGATCCAGTCGATCACTTCTGCTGTTGATCGATCCCACGTGCAGCGGCATCAATGATCTGATCAGCGGTCTGGATTACGCCTACCCCGCGGTGGACAAGATCGGCGGAATCGCCATTCCCCACAACGCCGCCCATGGCTCCCTGCTCTGCGGCGATGGCGTCGCAGCCGGAGCCGTTGGCCTCAGCATTGGCGGCGATTGGTTTCTCGACCCTGTGGTGGCGCAGGGGTGTCGACCGATCGGTCCGGTGTTCGCGATTGAGCAGGCCCAGCGCAATGTGCTTCTGGAACTCAGCGATGGCGACCGGCGCGACAGCCCCGTGGCTTGCCTGCAGCGGGTGCTTGCAGGACTGAGCGCCGAAGATCGTGAACTGGTGCAGCACTCGCTGTTTCTGGGTGTTGAGCGGCAGGAACTCTCCGCAGGGGCCGCACTGGCCAAGCTGCAACGCTTCGCATCCGACAGCGGACAGTCCGATCCAGCAGGCAACAACGAGCAGGAGCGCACGTTCCTGGTTCGCAACCTGATCGGTGTGGATCCCCGCAATGGAGCCGTTGCCGTGGCCGAGAGGGTTCGCGCGGGGCAGAACGTTCAATTTCAGCTGCGGGAAGCGCAGGCCTCCCGCCAGGAAGCACGCCAACTGCTGCAAACCAGCCACTCAACCTCAGCCGAGAAGGATCCGCTCTGTGGCCTGCTGTTCGCCTGCCTGGGCCGAGGCAGCGGCCTGTTCGGAACCGCTGATGGCGACGTGAGCATCGCCCGTGAGGTGATGCCGAATCTCCCCATGGCCGGAAGTTTCTGCAACGGCGAGATCGGTCCCCTCGGCGGCGCGACGCATCTGCATGGATACACCGCCTGCTGGGGCCTTCTCCGCCATGCACCGCTCGAGTCCTCGCCGTCCTGATGCGTCAGCACGTCAATCCCCTCAGCCGGTTCTTTCAGCTGCCGCTGGAGTTGCCTGCGCCGGATCATCTGTTTGATGACCCCAGCCGCCCCATTCATCTGGACATCGGCTGCGCCCGGGGCCTTTACCTGCAGGAGCTGGCCGCAATAAGGCCGGATCGCAATCACCTGGGTGTAGAAATCAGACGGCCCCTGGTGCGATCCGCCCAGCGCGATCGGGACCGCCTTGAACGCCTCAACCTGCACTATCTGTTCTGCAATGCCAATGTCAGCCTGGAAGGATGGATGGCCGCGCTGCCACACGATCGCCTGCAGCTGGTGAGCATTCAGTTTCCGGATCCGTGGTTTAAGCGTCGGCACCGCAAACGACGCGTGCTGCAACCCTCCCTGTTGCTGGCCATTGCTGCCACGTTGCAACCGGGTCGGGAGCTGTTTGTTCAGAGTGACGTGCTGGCCGTGATCGACCCGATGGTGGCCCTGGTTGAGCTGAGCGGATGCTTTGATCGCCCCGCCGAGGACGCCCAACCCTGGAGAGCCGACAACCCTCTGCCGGTGCCTACGGAACGGGAACGCTATGTGCAGGAGCTGGGTCTCCCTGCCTATCGGGTGCTCTACAGGCGCAACCAGCAGCCACTGCCGGATCGTGAAGATCTGGAGATTGCTTGGCAACGGGTCGATAATCCCGCCAATGATGCATCCCCCCCGGATGGCTGAGGCTTCAGATCCGTCCCCATGGTTGCTGCGCTGGCAGGGATGTCTCCCCGGTTCGGCAACGCAGCAGAAGCGCCTCAGCAATCTGGCCGGCATCACGCTGATCCTGCTGCTCGCAGGACTGCCTCTGGTCACGCGCACGGGGCTGGGGTTGATCGTGCTGGCCTGCGGTGCTCTCTGGCTGCTGTGGTCGCTCACCAAGCCTCCCGAGCGGCTGGGTGGAATCAGCGGCTGGCTGCTGCTGTTTCTGGGCGTCGCCGTGCTGGCCACAGGCTTTTCGCCAGTCCCTGCCGCGGCCCTCAAGGGGCTGGTGAAACTGCTCAGCTACCTGGGGGTTTACGCCTTGATGCGCCAGCTGCTCGCCGTGCGGCCGGAATGGTGGGATCGGCTGATGGCAGCTCTCCTCGGGGGATCGCTCGTCACCGATGTGCTGGCCCTGCGCCAGCTCTATGCCCCCACCGAAGAGCTGGCCCGCTGGGCTGACCCGAATTCAGTCGCCGAAGGAACGATCCGGATCTATGGGCCGCTCGGCAACCCCAATCTGCTGGCGGGCTACCTGGTGCCGATCCTGCCGCTGGCGCTGGTGGCCTGCATCCGCTGGCGCGGATGGGGAAGCCGGGTTTTTGCGGCGACTGCCCTCATCCTTGGGAGTGCGTCGGTGCTCTTCAGCTACAGCCGAGGGGGATGGCTGGCCCTGGTGGCGGCCCTGGGCAGCCTGGTGCTGCTTCTGGTGCTTCGCGCCATTCGCCACTGGCCCCCACTCTGGAAGCGATTGGTGCCCCTGGCCCTGCTGGGGGCCGGGGGGGTGCTGCTGGCACTGGCCGTCACCCAGGTGGACCCGATCCGCACCCGGGTGATGAGCCTGCTTGCCGGACGCGGCGACAGCTCCAACAACTTCAGGATCAATGTGTGGCTGGCTGCGATCGACATGATCCAAGACCGCCCCTGGTTGGGAATCGGCCCGGGGAACGCTGCCTTCAACAGCGTCTACCCCTTGTATCAACAACCGAAATTCAATGCCCTGAGCGCCTACTCCGTGCCTCTGGAACTGCTTGTGGAAACAGGCATTCCGGGCCTGATCGCCTGTATGGGGTTAGCGCTTGCCAGCGTGCGTAGCGGCTTGAAAGCACTGGCGTCCGATGCTGATCTGGCTCTTCCCTGCATCGGCTGCCTGGCAGCAATCACCGGGCTGCTCGTGCATGGGGCCGCCGACACCATCTTCTTCCGGCCTGAAGTGCAGATCAGTGGATGGTTCTGCTTGGCCACCCTCAGCCAATCCCGTCCAAAGGCATGACTGACTCCACCACGGACACCACCCCCGTGCTGGCTGGATTCGATGCTGGTCAGACCCATTGCCGCTGCAGGCTCAGTCGCTGGACTGGGGGTGGCTGGCATGTGGTGGGAGAGGGCACTGGCAGCGGCGTCAGCCATCTGGATGCCTCGGGCGGCGAGGAACGCTTCCGGGAAGCCATCCGCTCCAGCCTGCAGGCCGCCTGGCCCCATGGCTGCCAGGCTCCACTGGCTGCGGCGGCCGTGGGGGCGAGTGGCGTGGAAGCCGGCACAGCTCTGCAGACCCGCGCAGCCTCACTGCTGCATGAAGTGGTGAACCTCCCCGAGGGGCGCTGCGTCGCCACGGGCGATGAACGCACCGCCCTGCGCGGCGCCTTCGCCGACCAAGCCGGAATCGTGCTGATCAGTGGAACGGGAATGATCGTGGTGGGACGCAACACCCTTGGCGAAGAACACCGCTGCGGCGGCTGGGGTTGGCGCCTCGATGGCGCAGGTTCAGCGTTCGACCTCGGGCACCAGGGCCTGCAGGTGAGCCTGCGCATGGCCGATGGACGTCTGGCCGATGGGCCCCTGCGCCAGAGGCTGTGGGAAAGCCTCGGCTGCCGCACCGCCGACGCGCTCAAAACCCTGGTGGTGCAGCAGGATCATCAGCCTGCCGATCTAGCACGCCTGGCACCGCTGGTGGATGAAGCCGCCGCCCAGGGAGATCGCGAAGCCCGGAGAATCCTTGATCGATCAGCATTCGCTCTCGCCGAAGCCGCCAGCGCCGTGGCCAGACAGCTGAGTCTGAATGAACCCAACCTCTGCGCCCACGGAGGCGCACTTCTGAATCTCAGGGAATTCAACGGCGCCGTACACCAGGCAATGCAGCAGCACTTACCAGGTGCTCGCTGGACCCAACCCCTAGGAGACGCCTGTGATGGCGCTCTGGCCCTGGCCCGCGATTGCTGTCAGCTCACGCCGCATTGAGGTGCTTGTCCGCCGCGTCCGCCAGGCGCTGGGTCCAATGCTCAACGGCCTTGGGATCGGCCGCCTCCACCATCACCCGCAGGAGTGGCTCGGTGCCACTGGCCCGCACAAGCACCCGCCCGTCGTCCGCCATGCTGCGCTCGGCCTGCTGCACCAAATCAGCAAGTGGTTGGCAGTCCGCCCAGGCCTTGCGGCGTGACCGATCAGGTACCCGCACATTCACCAGCTTCTGGGGGTAAGCCTCAAAGCTGCGGTCCAACCAATCGGCCAGGGTGATCCCCTGGCCATGGCAAAGGCTGGCCAACTGCAGGGCCGTCAGCACCCCATCACCCGACAAGCCGTGGGCTGAGGAAAGAATGTGGCCGGATTGCTCGCCGCCGAGCGCCGCACCACTGCGGACCATGGCGGCATGAACATGCTGATCACCCACCGGAGTGCGATCAAGCTGCCCGCCACGCGCCTGCCAGGCCCGCTCAAAACCGAGATTGGACATCACCGTGGCCACCAGCCTCTGGTCGGGGAGCACGCCGCTGTCCTGCAGCGCTGAGCCCCATAGGAAGAGCACATGATCACCATCGACGATGCGGCCCCGGCCATCAACCGCCAGCATCCTGTCGGCATCACCATCAAAGGCGAAACCCATGGTCGCCCCACGCTCCAGCACGGCCCGCCGCAGGGGCTCGAGATGGGTGGACCCGCAACCCACATTGATCCGCTCCCCATCGGCTTCGCCATGGAGAACCGTGACATCGGCACCGAGCTCGGAGAACACCGCGGCCCCGCAGGCTGTCGCCGAGCCCCAGCAGAGATCCAGAACAATCGGCACACCATCCAGCCGCTGATGCTGCACGCTTTGGAGAAGATCCTGTTGGTAGAGATCGAGTAGATCAGACCGTTGGTGTGACACCCCGAACGCATGCGCTTGCGGTAACGGCGGCTCCTGACCGCGCAAACCGGCTTCGATGCGCGACTGAAGCGCAGAGCCGAGCTTGCTGCCATCGGCACCGAACACCTTGATGCCGTTGTCTTCCGGTGGGTTATGGCTGGCGGACACCATCAAGCCACCGGCTGCCTCAAACCGGCGGATCAGGCTCGGCACTGCCGGGGTTGGGCACAGCCCAAGGGTCCAGACCTCCCGCCCCGCTGCGGTGAGACCGGCCGCGAGTGCCGATACGAGCATGGATCCGCTCGTGCGGGAATCCATCCCGATCAGCACAGGCCCATCAGAGGGGAGAACCCGTCCACACCAGAACCCCACCTGCAGAGCCAGCGTGGAGGTGATCGCCGTACCGACATGGCCACGCAGGCCATCGGTGCCAAAACTCACCTGGGCAGGATCAGGACAATCCAGGGGATGGAATGCAGGTGAGGCCATGGAGTCTCATTGATGGGTGAACCTTAAAAGGCCCGACAGCATCAGAACTTCGGCGCAAGGACAGGCCAATAGCTGCACGCCAAGCGTTCAACGCCAGCGCTGCGGAATCAAGAGGATGGCCGCCAGTTCCAGCAACGCCCAGGCGCCAACCAGAAGCACCATCCATCCAGGCAGCCACTGCAACGGCCAGAGCCAGCGCATCCCCCACAGCACAAGGGCCACACCGCAGACGATCGCGCAACGCAGTCGCTGCCGCCGCCCCGGGCGGGGCGTGCGCTGATCCGCACCCATCCAATGCCTGCCACTGGCAACAGAATGCCAGCAGTTCAAAGACCGTGTGTGAGTGCTGGACCGACCCGCGGACTGCTGCTCCTCGGAGGCACGTCGATTCTCACGGTGATGGCGATCGTGGGGGGCCAACGGCTGCTGCGTCAGCGTCACGTCCCTGTGACCGCTCGCATGGAGAGCGCGCAGGTATGGGCGCGCTATCGCTGGTCGATTGACCCGCTGCAGCGCAGGGAAGCGGCCTTGCTCCTCGCCAGTCGCAGTCGGGACTCACCAGAGCGCCAGCGACGGCTGCTCGCTGGCCAGGGATGGGGACCGTCGCCCCTGGCGGCCGTGGCGCTCAAGCAGCAGGCCCTGGCAGCTCGACGGGCCGGCCGGCCCGTCGAAGCAGAGCAGCGCTGGCAAAGCCTGCTCGAGCGCTTCCCAACCAGCGCCGCCAGCGCCGATGCCCGCTACTACCTCAAGGGCGACGACGCGCAACTGAAACAACAGTTGCTGTCCCAGCAGCCTGCCCATCCCGCCACCCTCGCGGCGGCTGCAGAACTCCCCGATGACGCCAACCAGGACACCCTTCAGGCCAACGCCTTGCACCTGGCACGCTGGGGCCCCCGCTGGCCTGGAGCGGCCAACCTCATTCGCCGCACCTGTGGGGATATCACCGGCACGGGACTGTCTCAAGAGCAACGGCTCAACCTTGCCTCTGCCCTGGCCGAACTCGGGGATGGCACGGCCTCGGAGCTCTGCCTGCAGGGCACCCCGCTGCAACCGCCCCAGGCGCTGATCATCGGCCGCACCCTTTGGCGCGGAACCCCAGCCCAGAAACGTCGCGGGGAAGCAATGCTGCTGCAGCTGGCCAACGCCCATCCTCAATCCGAGGAAGCCTTAAGGGCAGCGGCTCTGCTGAGTGAGCCGCTGAGGCCGAATCAGGCGCTGTTGGATGCCTTGCCACTACAGCTGCAAGAGCGTTCAGCGGATGTGGCCGCAGCCCGCGTACGCCTGAACGCCGACCGAAACGGCCTGGAGGTCCTGAAACAATGGCCGGATCACCCCGCGATCTGGCAGCTGCAATGGGATCTGGCCCGCAACGCATTACTGGAGGGCCAATGGGACCAGGCCCTCAGCGTTCTGAAGACCATCCCCGGGAACAAGCTGCCCGATCCCCTGGCCGCACGACAGCAGTTCTGGATCGGCTTCAGTTTGGCCAAGCTGGGGAAACAGCAGCAGGCAGAGCGGGTCTGGGAGGCCCTGATCAAGGCCTATCCGCCGGGGTATTACACCTGGCGTGCCGAAGCCCGGCTTGGAGGCGGCGATCTGCCCGCACTGAACGGGGAAGCGGCTGCCACTGCAACCCGGACCATCAATGCCAACAACGACGCCTGGGAGCGTCAGGGCTGGAGCCCTCTGAACAGCGGTGATCGCTTCGTGGATCAACTCTGGAGACTGGGGTTGCGCCAGGAGGCCTGGGACACCTGGCGCAGCAGCCAGGCCACGGCCAAGCCATCCCCGCAGAGCCAGCTCATCGAAGGTCGGCTGCGCCTGGGGGTGCAGGACTTCTGGACGGGCCTGAGTCGGCTGTGGAGGGCCAACCTGCGGCTTGTCTCTCCCGATGACGACACGCAGCTGCAGCTGCATCAAAGCCAACACCCCCGACCACTTCTGCCTGAGTTCAGCGCCGCAGCGCAGCAGGAAGCGGTGCGCTTGGAATTACTTCTGGCGATCGCCCGTCAGGAATCTCGCTTTTCCCCAGGCGTGCAATCGCCGGTGGGAGCCGTGGGCCTGTTGCAGCTGATGCCGGCCACTGCAGCGGAGATGGCAGGAGCCCCTCTCAGCGATGCTGATCTCAGGCAACCCGGACGCAACGCAACCCTGGGAGCGCGTTACCTGGCCTGGTTACTCACGGAATGGCAGGGAAACCCCTGGCTCACCGCCGCAAGTTACAACGCTGGGCCGGGAGCAGCTGGTTCCTGGCGGAGTGAGGAACTCGCCCGGGATCCGGAGCTTTGGGTTGAACGGATTCCCTATCCGGAAACGAGGCTGTACACCAAGAAAGTGCTCGGGAATCTCTGGGCCTATCTCAGACCGGACTGGGAAGGTCGTGACCGATCCAGATTCCGCTGATCACAATCACTGACAGCCAGAAGGCGGTGATCTGGGGAGACGGCACCACCTTGATCCGGGTGAGATCCAACCGAGCCAGAAGGGTGGCAGAGGCCAGAATCAACACATCAGAGAGCAGGCTGAGGCTGAGCACATACAAGCCAACAGTGATCACCAAGGTGAGCGTGACCACAAGGCTGAGCACCCGACTGGAGGCCATCAGCAAGGAGAGTTGTCGCAGCAGCAGATCAGGCATGGTGCAGACCACCACAACAACAAAGGCCTGAATCAGTTCAATCGTCCAGAACACGTGGACACTCATCTGATGGGCCTGCGCAAGCCAGGTTTCCTGTATGGCCCAGTGATGACCGAGGAACAGCGACACACCGAAGAGCACCAGAAGCAAAGGAGCTCTGAGGGGCAGCAGCAAAAAGCGCAGGAGTGGCATCAGCGTGGCGGGGTTCCCTGATGGATAGACACCGGATAGCGATGCTGGATCCACGGCTAAACGCTAGCAACAGCAGCTGGTTTGTCCTGTCAAGATGGGTTCTCGATCCCTCTCCTGGATGACTGGCACTCCCGAGAGCTCAAGCCTCACACCCCTGCAGAAAGGTCTTCTGCTCGTGTCGGCCATTGCATTAGCCGTGAGCCTGTTTCTGGTGCGCAACGGAGGGATGGCGGAATCACCCCTCGACCAGCTGGCCCGACGCTCCCTGGCGCCAGAGGTTGCACTGAGCAATGGCCGGCCCACGATCCTGGAGTTCTACGCCGATTGGTGCGAGGTCTGCCGGGAGATGGCTCCCGCGATGCTGGCGATGGAAAACGCACACACCGACGATCTCGACGTCGTCCTCGTGAACATCGACAACCCTCGCTGGCTCGACCTCACCGACCGCTACGACGTGACTGGCATTCCCCAGCTGAACCTGTTCGCTGCTGATGGACAGCTGCGAGGGCGCTCGATTGGTGGACGCACGCAAAGCGAACTGAACACCCTGGCCGCCGCGCTGGTAACGAATGCAGCCTTGCCAACGCTGACGGGCGTTGGCAGTACCAGTCCCATGCCCGAGCCGACCACGATGGACTCGGCCGCCGGCCCACGCAGCCATTCCTAAGCAGACCGGCCATGATCAGCACACGCTTTTTTCCCAATCCGACGTGACCATGGATCCCCGCTTCCGCGTCGACCTGATTGCCGCCACCCCCAACCCGCAGCAGTGCGTGTATGCCGGCATGCATCAGGACTACAGCGAGGGCTTTGTGGCTGCAGACCGCGCCGACTGGCCTGACGAAACCAAAGCCGGCGAGATCTGCGTGAAGCGTTTACTCGCCGGCGAGCGAGGCCACTACGGTCCGCTCGAGCATGCCCAGATCGTGCTGAACGTGGGCTGGTTTCCCCACTCGGTGATGCAGCAGGCCCGCACCCATCGGGTGGGTGTGAGCTTCGATGTGCAATCCATGCGCTATACGGGCGAGCGCATTGCCAGAGCTGCCGATGGCGAACTGGATCTGGAAGATGTTTTCTACCTCAGGCCAGTGGGGGATTACAGCGATCGCCAAGGCAAGAAATACACCTACAGCGAGGCGTTGCGGGCGCAGGATCTGCAGCTCTGCCGGCAGGCGTCCGAACGCTATCGGGATCGACTGCGCGCCGGCTTCGCTGAGGAACATGCCCGCGGCATTCTTCCCTTTGACTACCGCCAGCACTTCGTGGTGAGCTTCAGCCTGCGAGCCTTCCTGCACTTCATGGACTTGCGCGCCAAGCTCGATGCACAGCAGGAAATCCGCGAGCTCTGCGACCTGATGTGGCCCCACCTGCAGCAGTGGGCACCTGAGTTCGCGGCCTGGTACGAAAAAAGCCGACTGCACAAGGCACGATTGGCGCCCTGAGGTCAGGGCGCCTCGCAAGGTTTCAAACTTTTGCGAGCGTTACCCGCTCAGGCTGGTGTTGATATTTGCCCTGGCGATCGCTGTAGGTGGTGTCGCAGGGATCACCTTCAAAAAACAACAGCTGGCAGATGCCTTCATTGGCATAGATGCGGCAATCAGCGCCTGAACTGTTGCTGAATTCAAGAGTGAGGTGCCCTTCCCAACTGGCTTCCGCCGGCGTTGTATTCACAATGATGCCCAGGCGGGCATAGGTGCTCTTGCCCAGGCAGATCACTGTGATGTTGGGCGGCACTTTCATCTTTTCTAACGCCACACCCAAGCCATAGGAATGGGCCGGAAGGATGAAGTAATCACCGTCCTCGTCATGATGAAGTTCGGTGGGCTCCAAGTTCGCGGGATTGAAGCGCTTGGGGTTCATCACCGTGCCCGGCACATGCTTGAAGATCAGGAACTCCTGCGGTGAGAGGCGCAGGTCATAGCCATAGGACGAACAACCGAAACTCAACACTGGGCGCAACTTCTGATCAGGCTCCAAATGACGCACGAGCCCTGCCTGGAAGGGCTCAAGCATCCCCTGAGCAGCTTGCTCGGTGATCCAGCGATCGTTTTTCAGCATCAGAACCCCCTGCGCAATTCCGTGACCTGATCAGCCAGAGCCATCAGTGAGTCGGGGATGGATGGCCCCGTGATGATCACATCCATCGATGCCGGACGCTGCTCCAGACGACACAGCACCTCCTGCTCATCGAGATAGCCGTAGGCAATGGCCAGACCGAGCTCGTCGAGCACCAGCTGATCAAGATCTCCACGTCTCAGCTGCGTGGAACAGGCGTTCCAGATGGATTGCACAGCGTCCACAACCCCTGGCTCCGCTTGAGCAACAGGCTGAGACAGGCACTCCAGAACGGCCGGACGCATCCAGACGAGGCGATCACAAAGCGTGACGGCTGCATCAGGCCCCTGCACAACACCGCCTTTAAGGAACTGGGCAACCATCACCCGGCTCCCCAGCCCTGCGCTGCGCAGAGCCTGACTTAACACGGTGCCGTAACTGCCACGGTACGGGGCCGTGTGAACCTGCAGCTGTCCCTCCTGGGCCACCAGATGCAACGGCGGCCTCGGCTCGAGGGCAGGCAGTCCGCGCAAACCGGCTTGCTCCAGCGTCCGATGATCCGCACTGCGGGCGTCTCGGGATCGATGGCTGGGGCTCAGGCTGGTTGTCATCTCGGTCGCTGGCGTCAGGGCTGGTGTCCAGACGGCCCAGCAGAGTTTGAATCTAGCGGTGCGAATCCGATCCACAAGCCCTTTGACACCATCCATGGTGTCTCGGCCCATGGTGTCTCGGTCCAACTGGCAGGCTCAATCAAGCCATCGTCGCCAGGCATGAACACCAGCTCCCGCAAAGACGGACGCCAAGCGTCCGAACTGAGGCCCTTCGCCGTCGAATGGGATCCCATGGGCTTCGCCCTCAGCTCCGTGATCGTTCGCACCGGCCAAACCGCTGTGCTCTGCAGCGTCTGCCGCGAAGAAGGCGTACCGCGTTGGCGCCGTGATCAGGGCCTCGGTTGGCTCAGCGCGGAATACCGGCTCCTGCCTGGCTCCACCCCCGAACGCCAGCGACGGGAATGGCTCAAGCTCTCTGGACGCACCCAGGAAATCCAACGCCTGATCGGCCGCAGCTTGCGAGCCGCACTTTCCATGGAGGCGCTGGGAGAGAACACCCTGCTGGTCGACTGTGATGTGATTCAGGCCGACGCAGGCACGCGCACCGCCTCCGTCACCGGAGCCTGGCTGGCCCTGCATCGCGCCTGCGCGTCCCTGGTGCAGCAGGGGGTCCTCCAGACCAATCCGGTCTGCTCCCAGGTGGCGGCTGTGTCGGTGGGGCTACTCGGGGGCGAGGCCCTGCTGGATCTGGATTACAGCGAGGATTCCAGGGCTGATGTTGATCTCAATGTGGTGATGAACGACCGCGGTGACCTGCTGGAACTGCAGGGAACAGCGGAAGGAACAGCCTTCAGCCGGCAGCAACTGAACCTGCTCCTCGACCGAGCGGAACCTGGGCTGAAGCAGCTCATGGACGCCCAGAACGAGGCTCTACAACTGCGCTGAGCCCTTCGAACCGTGTGCGTTGCTACAGGGTGAGAGTCGATCACTTCTTAGCTTCCCCTGAGCGATGTGCTGGCCATGCCCGAAGTGATCCGCGGCTTCAGTCGCACAGTGCCCCAGGCCGGTCGAGCCACCAATGTGAGCTTGGCCAACGCACCCGCTCCCTCCAGCAGAACCCTGTTGGAGGTGATCCGAGACCTGGATGGCGCCAACACGGAGCTGGTGGAACGCAACAAAACCATCTTCTTCCCGGGCGATCCCGCCGAGCGTGTCTACCTGATCCGCCGAGGTGCGGTGCGCCTCTCTCGCGTCTACGAGTCAGGGGAGGAGATCACCGTGGCGCTGCTCCGAGAGAACAGCCTGTTCGGTGTGCTTTCTCTGCTGACCGGCCATCGCTCCGATCGCTTCTACCACTCCGTAGCCTTCACGAGAGTGGAAATGGTCACGGCTCCCGCCACATCAGTCCGACAGGCCATCGAAGCCGACACCTCGGTTGGACTGCTCTTGCTGCAGGGACTTTCAAGCCGAATTCTCCAAACGGAGACCATGATCGAAACACTCACCCACCGCGACATGTCGTCCCGCCTGGTGAGTTTTCTGCTGGTGCTCTGCCGCGACTTCGGCATCCCTGGGAACCAGGGGATCACGATCGATCTGCGGCTGTCGCACCAAGCCATCGCCGAGGCCATTGGATCCACCCGGGTCACGATTACCCGCCTCCTTGGAGACCTACGCAATTCGGGACTTGTAGAGATTGACCGCAAAAAAATCACAGTGCTCGATCCGATCGCCTTGGCCAAACGCTTCAGCTGACCGTCGGACGGGTGAAGATAGCGGCGTTTAACCTGCACGCCCTGCAATGAATTCACTGTGACCGGCTGGTTACTGCTGCTGTCATTGCTGGTCCTCGGAGGCGTGCTCTCGACCCTGGGGGATCGCCTCGGATCCAGGGTGGGCAAGGCTCGGCTGAGCCTCTTCGGCCTGCGTCCCCGTCAGACCGCGGTGGTGATCACGGTGCTCACCGGCAGTCTGATCAGCGTCCTCTCCCTGGGCCTGATGCTGCTCGTGAGTCGGCAGTTGCGCGTTGGCCTTTTTGAACTGAATGACCTCCAGGCCCGGCTGCGCACCAGCCGGGCGGACCTGGAGTCCAGCCGGTCGGCGCAGAGACAATCCAGACAACAACTCGAGACAGCGCGCAAGGATGAAATCGAAGCGCGCAGACGCCTTGAAGAAGCGCGCAAGCAAGCCAACGAGCTGAGAGAAACACTCAAACCCCTACAGGAGCAAACGCGCCGACTGGAAGCAGAACGACTGCGCCTGAGCCAGGACGTTCGCCAACGCGACGACGAAATCCGCAGAACCGACCGTGAGCTTGCCGCGGTGCGCAATCGCATCCGCTCCGGCGAAGCCGAGTTGAAACAGCTGGAAGGCAATCTTCTGGCCCTGCGCCGCGGCAATGTGGCCATCAGCAGTGGCCAGCCCCTCGCAACAGCCACCCTCAAGCTTGAACGTCCTGACCAGGCGCGCCAGGTGATCGACCAGGTGCTGAGAGAGGCCAATTTGCAGGCTTACCAGCAGGTTCTCCCAGGGCAAGCGCCCGATAAGCAGATCCTGTTGGTGCCCCGTCAGGACATCAAACGCCTGGAAGACGCCATCCGCAAACCAGGCACGTGGGTTGTGCTGCTGCGCTCGGCCGCCAACGTGCTGCAGGGAGAAACGGTTGTGTATGCCTTTCCTGAGGTCAGGCCGAACCTCACCATCACCCGCGATGGCGAGGTGCTTGCGGCGACCGCCCTGGCCAGCGGAGAAACATCCGCGGAACAGGTCCGCAACAGGCTGAACCTGCTACTGGCCTCAACGCTGGCGGAGATTCAACGGCGCGGATCCATCAGCAAAGGATTGCAATTCGACTCCCAGGCGCTGAACGCGCTTGGACAGACCCTGATCGATCGCAGCACCGGACGGGTTGAGCTGGAAGCGGTGGCACTCGGCGGCACTGAAACAGCCGACCCCGTGGCGATTGAGATTCGGCTTCAACGCAGCTTCAAGCCCACCCCTGCGGAGGACTCTCCTTGACCCGCATCGCCGCTCTGGATCCAGGCCGAAGCAAGTGCGGGCTCGTGCTCGTCGACACGGATTTGGAAGTCGTCCTTGAGGGCCAAGTCGTCCAAACAGGCTCCGTCTTGGAAACTCTGGAGCAGTGGCGCTCGCAGGCCCCTCTTGCTCGCATGGTGATGGGCAACGGCACAGCCAGTGAGCACTGGCGTGAGCAGCTACCGGCGGATCTGCAGGTCACCATTGTTGACGAACGCGGCACCACCCTTCTGGCAAGGAGTCGCTACTGGGAGCTCTGGCCTCCCAGAGGCTGGCGGCGACTGCTGCCTGAGGGACTACGCATCCCCCCCTGCGATCTCGATGCTGTTGCAGCACTGGTGACACTCGAATCTGCGCTCAACTGCCGTTTCCAATGGCCTGCGCCAGCCCCCCACATCAGAACTTGGCTCTCACCGTGAAGCTGTAATCCCCTCCAGCCTCCAGCCGGTAATCGGACCTCACCAAAAATCGCAGCAACGCATCCTGGATCAGGGCGCGTCCGAGCGAAGGCTCAACGCTGAGCTCACCGCGGTTGAAGAACCACTGAAACTCCCAGACAAAGCCACCGGCCTGAACCTCACCTTCCAAACACTGGTCGCTGAAACTCTGGCGATGCACCCTTAGATGTGCCGTGGTGACGGGCAATGGCGCCATCAACCCGACTCACTCTGAGCAGGGGCGAGATTCAGGGCATTGATGTGATTCCCTGCCCTCTCCAATCCCTGACGCTGGATTCGTTCCAGCCCGGCGAGAACTTCGTCTAACACCTCCTTCAGCAAAGGCTCTTCCTCACGGCTGAACTGCCCCAGCACATGGGACACGGTGCGAGCCCGCCGCTCCTCAGGCGAACGCCCCGGAGCGCCAATACCAATGCGAAGACGTGCGAACTCTTGGGTGCCGAGATGCTGAATCGTGCTTTTCAAGCCGTTGTGACCGCCGGCACTGCCTTGGGCCCGCAAGCGCAGGCGTCCCAGAGGCAGGTCCATGTCATCAACGAGGACGATGACCTGTCCCAAGCTCAAACCAAACCAGTCGAGGGTGGACCGGATCGATCGGCCGCTCTCATTCATGAAGGTCTTGGGCATCAACAGGCGCAAACGATCGGGGCCGGCGCCGATATCCGCAAGATCACCCTGGAGCTTGGCCATGGCTCTGAACCGTGCATGTTCCCGCGCAGCAAGCTGCTCAAGAACCATGAACCCCACGTTGTGACGGGTCGAGGCGTAACGGTCACCCGGATTGCCAAGACCCACCACCAATCGGAGGTCGCCGGAGTTGATCACGATCAGTCAGCGCTGGCGCCTTTCGACGGCGTGGTGTCCGTCGTGGGCTCAGAAGCCTCAGGAAGCACCTCAGGCTCAGCCATGGCTTTGTTGATTTCCCGCTCAAATTCCTTGGAAGCGGATTGAAACCCCTTCAAGGTCTTGCCCAGGGTGCGGCCGAGCTCAGGAAGGCGCTTCGGACCGAACACAAGCAATGCAACGGCGCCAATGACGGCCATCTCAGGAAGGCCGATTCCAAACACGTTCATGAGCCTCGCCCAAAAGGGGGATGAGCCGGCAGAAATCAGCCAGCCCCATTCCAGTTGACGTTGATCCCTTCAAGGATCAGGGACTGGTTATAAAGCTGCAGGATGACGAGCAAGAAAACCAGGAACAGCACCATGAAAATTCCCATCACTGGGGTGGTTCCCCAGCCAGGCACAACCTTGCCGTACTCAGAATTAAGGGGACGGAGCAGATCGCCCAGACGAGTGCGTTGAGCCATAACGGCGCTTGGGTCTCGGGTGTAGTTCAGTCCAGATACTCTAGGGGTCCCGGCCCGGAAGAGGCCGATCCTGTCGAGAGATGTGATGGAAAGTTCTTCGCCGGCCATGTCCGTTGCGATCGCCGTTCTGGCTGCCTTGCTTGGTCTCACCGGTTTCGGTGTGTACACAGCCTTCGGTCCGCCCTCAAAACGCCTCGACGACCCCTTCGACGATCACGAGGACTGACGGACCAACCGAACTTCCCTGAGTTCACCGGGCCTCAATTGGATGCTGGTCTCCCCCGTTGGCATCGCCCAGACACCATCGAGGTGCCAACACAAGCGCTGGGCGCCGGGGTTCAGCAGCTGAATCACCAACGCCGAGTCTGCTGTTGAGGGCTTGATGGCCAAGGGGATCACGCCATCGGGGACAGCGGGAAGCCCCTGCCAAAGGGCCTGTAGGCCCACAGGGCCATGCCACCCCGGCTCTCGGAATCGAATGGCCGCCTGAGGCACACCGTTGCGCATCCATCCCTCGGCCAGCGGCATCAATGCCACACGCTGCCGATGCCAGCCGGCATCGGCCGAGGGGTCCGGCCAGGTTGGACCTCTGAGCAAGGACACCCCGAGGTGATCTGACCCTGCATCAGCACCCTGAGGTCCATTGAGCAACAGCGCCAGCCCACCTCCTGGAGCGGCAGAAACGCTGGCCAACCAGGAGATCACAGGCACCTCCCATCGCGCTCTCTCCATGGGTGTGCGCGGCACGGCAGGTCGCTCGATCACACCACCGCTGGTGTCGGAGGCCCAGCGCACCGCAGGGCTCAGCAGGGGACACTCAAGGCGCAAGACCTCATGGGACTGGCGCCACTGAACACTGAGGCGCAGCTCCACGAGGGGAGAGTCAGCACAGAGCAGCACATCCAGTCGAAGTGCACTAACTCCGAACTGCCCGCGCAGCGTGACGCGGGCCACCAAGGGGCCAGAGTCCTGCAGCTCCACCTGCCAGCGCTCTGGCATGGGCAACGGATGCTTCCGGTACTCAGCGGCAAGATCCCAGGCATCCCAGAACTCACCGTGATCGCGGTAGCGGTTCAGGCGCAGCGGTGCCGCCAGACAGTCGCAACCCCCAGCATCCCGCAGACCGACCAGTCCCCGGGGCCCAACGTCGATGGAGAGTTGTGCGTTAGATAGCCTCCAACCTCCGCTTTCAAGGGCTGTGACCCGAACGGGGTCGCGCACAGCCTCGACGCTCTGACAAGGCTCGGAACGATGGTCAGAGCGCTCGAGCGGCACCGCACTCACTCCATCGACGAGAGGCAGCTGCACCCAGACACCGCCGGCAGCTGCCGCCTGAACCGGCAGCCCCCGACCGGCGCTGGACCATTGCCCTCGCGGAAGCCGTACCAGCGGCGACCAGCGCGGCAGGGGCTGCAGCGCACACCAGGCCCAGCGCCCAGGGGCGAAGCTTTCATCGCCATGGTCCGATGAGTCCCCAGAGAGGAGATGCTTCAGACCTGCATCACGGGCAGCCGCAGCCGCGCGACGGGCGGCGCGCCACTGCGGTTCGGCATGATCAAACACCTCTGGGATGGCCGTGCCGGGAAGAATGTCATGGAACTGATGAAAGAGCAGGACCGACCAGGCCCAGTCCTGCCCCTCCCGGCCCAGCAGTGCTGCCACGAGATCGGCTTCCCGCAGCAGTCGCTCCAGGGTTCGGTTGTGGCGTTTCTGATCAGGGCGAGAGGTGGCACAACCCCGATGCAGCTCGAGATAGAGCTCATCACGCCAAACCGGTAATTCCGTGCGCAGAGGCTCCAGGTGCTGCAGAAAGCCACGCACGGTGCCGCCTTCACGGGCCGGAGACTGAGGATGGTCTTGCCAGAGCTGCAGCTGCTCCAGCATCTCGGCCGTCGGGCCACCTCCGTGATCTCCCACACCGGGAAGCCACAACGCCCGGTCGATGCCAGTGCTCTGTTGAAACGCGAGCTGCTCAGCCCCCATCGCCACGGGGTCGGCATCGGTGCCAATCCCAGGAAGCATCAAGGCCATCACCTCGGCGGAGCCGCGGCCTCGCCAGCGGAACAACCTGTGGGGGAATGGATTCGTCGCGTTCCAAGCCAGTTTGTGGGTGCAGAACCAGTGCACGCCGGTGGCGTTGGCGACCGCAGGAAGCCCGGCGCCAAATCCGAAGCTGTCAGGCAGCCAGGCCAGGTCATGCCTCCATTCAGGGAAGTGCTGGCGACTGAATTGTTGGCCGCTGTCGAACTGCCTCCACAGGGAGGCTGTGCTGATCAGAACGCAGTCGGTTTCGACCCAGGGGCCATTGATGGGCTCCCAGCGCCCCTTACGACTGGCCTCCTGAATGCGGGCAAAGAGCGCAGGCCGATGCTGGGCCATCCAGGCATAAAGAGCCGGCGTGGAATGGGCGAAATGCAGATCCGGCCAGCGCTCCATCAACGCCAGGGCCGAACGGAACGTGCGCTCGGCCGCTTGCCAGGTGTCGGCCACTGGCCAGAGCCAGGCCAGATCAAGGTGGGCATGGCCAACCCAATGCAAGACACCATTGGCGGGAGCCTGCTCTGCCAGATGGGCCTGCACCAAGGCGACAGCCCGGTCTGAACTGGGCTCACAGTCGAGCCACGACTCAGGGATTGGAGGATGGCTGAGCTGCAGAAGATCCAACGCCTCCGGCAGGAGGCAACCGTCAGGGTCCACTTGGGGATCACACGGCTCCCTCACCAACTGGCTGCTGATCAGAGCGCCATCGTCATGGCATGGGCTGCGCAGCTCAA
Source organism: Synechococcus sp. MEDNS5 (assembly GCF_014279875.1). NCBI lineage: Bacteria > Bacillati > Cyanobacteriota > Cyanophyceae > Synechococcales > Synechococcaceae > Synechococcus > Synechococcus sp. MEDNS5. The sequence goes on along the minus strand of NZ_CP047952.1, from coordinate 350,492 downwards.
GCCGAACCCGCAGTCCTGAACTGCTGCGCCAACGCTCCGGCAGAACCCAACGGCAGCGGGTATCGAACAGGTCACCGCTGTGGACCAGCACATCATCAACCCAGACCCGGACCTCATCCGCCCACCAACTGAGCACAAGACGCTCCTGCTGATGTGAGCTTTGAAGCCAGTGCGACGGCCAGCGGATCACCTGCTCAATGTTCAGCCATACGCCACCTCTGGGCCAGATCAACAACCCCCGCTCAGCCCAGTCAGGTCGGTGGACTGCCCCCCAGGGTTCCGTCAGCACAGGCCGTTGCTCATGATCACCGCAGCGGTGCCACCTGGGCAGTAGATCCAGGCGACTGCGACACCGAAACGTTTCAATCCACGCCAATCGCCGGGGCTGCAGAGGGTCCTGCATCGTGAACTCACATCCTTGACCCATAAGATGATGACGCTGTCCATGACGCCGGTCGGTCTCCATGCTCGCCCTCAAGATCTCCGTTTACTCGGTCGTCTTCTTTTTCCTCGGGATCTTCGTGTTCGGCTTCCTCGCGAGCGATCCCAGCCGCACACCGAGCCGTAAGGACCTCGAAGATTGACCACCACTCGCTGAAGTTCCATCGGTCGGGTCCACGCCGATCACTGGTCATCCAACGGCTTGTAATGCTCCTGCCCATGGGAGGATCGCCGGCCACTGCTGAGCGGGTTTGCCAGCCTTCCGGGCGCCAATCACCATCACGGGTCTGCTGGCCATCGCTTCGGCTCTGATCGTTCCTGTTGGAGCGGCGGAGGGGGAAGAGTTAGTGGATTTCGGCATCGTTCCTGAGTCCAACGCCGAGGTACTCGTCGAAGAGACCCCTGAGGATGATCCAGATCCGTCGGCCACATCCAGTGATCAGCAGGACCTACAGCCACAAGCGATTCAACCTCCGGCTGAACTGCTTCTGCGGTCGAACAGCCAGTCGTTCGACGCCCGCCGCAACCTGTTTATCGCAACAGGCGATGTGCAGGCCACCCTCAACGGTGGGGTGCTTCAAGCCGACCGCATCGAATTCGACGCTGAGTTCAACACGCTCTTTGCACGCGGAAGTGTGCGCTTTCGCAGGGGGGCCCAGTACTTCCAAGCCAGCACCCTGCGCTTAAGCCTGATCCAAGGCAGCGGAGAAATGGAAGACGTGTACGGCGTCTTGGATCTGGACACAGCAGCCGTTGATTTCAATCCCTTCCCCTCCGCAGGCAATGCCGACCGAGGGCAAACACGTCAGCCCTCAGATACACCCGAGCGAAGGCTCCCCGTGCTGGAAAGCAGTGGGCTTGGATTTCCAACTGCTCTCGACATCGACCTTGGGGCCAGCACCGCAGAGCGACTGAGTCCGCAAGGGGATGACAGCACATTCTGGGATTTGGAGCTTCCCCTCTCTCCGGAATGGCTGGTGCCTGAGGTTGCGCCCCGTCAAGCTTCTGATGATCAGGTCGGTATGGCGTGTCCGCCAGATCTTCCCCCGATTCCCAATTGGCATCCCCATCCCTGGGCGATCACCGCCTGGGGCGGGCAGATGATCGATTCCAATTTCGGCGACACCTTTCTGTTCAACGGACGCCTGCGTCCGGAGTACCTGCTGGGCGTGAGCATGCAGAAGCGCATCTGGCGCGCTGGCCCGCTGGCGATCGAACTGGAAGCGGATCTCTTTGGCCACCAGGCTTACCAACAGCAAGGAGGCCCCTTCAACCAGAGCGTCCCCAATGCCGACACCCCCGATCAAGCTTTCGCCGAGGGCATCATTGGCATCGGAGCTCGCCTCTGGCTTCAACCTTGGCTGAGCTTCGGCTTTGTGGAAGGCATCAGTTACAACTCCGCAGTTAGCAACTACGAACGCACCTATCGAGAGAACTTCGCCCAGCTCCTCAATTACCTCGCCTTTGAACTGGAGGCAGCCGTCTCTCCAGAGCTTTCCCTGGTTGGACGCATCCACCACCGATCCGGTGCTTTCGGCACCTACAGCGGCGTAAAGGAAGGAAGTAACGCTTACCTAATCGGCGTCCGTTACCGCTGGGGCCAGGACAAGCCCGAAGCCATCTCACCGCAGGCACCACCGCCCTTGGGCTGCCCTGACCCAGTACGCAGCGCGCGTGTCTCCCCCCAGCCCCTGAACGAGCAACTCGAAGACATCACGCTCGGCAACCCCATGCGCCCAGCGCCGTCGACCTCAGCCAACGCACCCTCCACCCCAGTCCTCTCCCAAACACAAAATTCCAAGCTGTCTCTCTGGGAACAGGAACGTCTGCGAACACAAGCGATCGCCGCTATCGATCAGCGCATCAGCAGCATTCAGCTGCAGCAGCGTCTCGTATTTGAACGCAACCGTGGATCCGCCAATGCTCGAAATAATGAAGTGCTCGCAGCCAATCGCTACGGCGGAGTGAGACCCGCCCAGCTGAACAAAAAAGGACGAACCCAGTTCATCACAGGAGAAATCAGCCGCTGGCGCATTCAGGCTGCCAGGGTCCGTCTCACTCCAGATGGGTGGAGCGCCGATCGCATGGCCTTCACCAACGACCCCTTCACCCCGGCGCAGACACGCATTGATGCCGAAAACGTGGTGGCAACAGAAGAAGATAATGGCGACATCTTGATCAAGAGTGAACGCAATCGCTTGATCGTTGAAGAGCGTTTGCCGATTCCTGTATCTCGAACACAGAGAATCCAGAAACAGGAAGAGGTGGAGAACCGTTGGGTTTTCGGAATCGACAATGAAGACCGCAGCGGCTTCTTCGTCGGTCGAAACCTGCGACCAATTGAGTTCTCTAATGATGTCGTCTTAGACATCCAGCCTCAATTCTTGCTCCAGCGCGCCATCAATGGTGACAACAACAGCTATGTGGCGCCTGGATCATCCATCGATAGCGAAGAGGTCACCCAAGACAACACCGTCGGTGACCTCTTCGGTCTAGAGGCGGAGCTCAACGCAAAGATTTTGGGATTGTCGACCAACATTGAGGCCGAAATCAGCACCTTCAATCCCCGCAACTTCAGCAACGGAAGTCGTTTCTGGGGTACAGCGAAGCGCACTGTTCCATTGCCATGGATCGGCGACGTGAACGCTCGCGTTTTTGGGGCTTACCGCTATCGAACCTGGAACGGATCACTTGGTGAGACGGATGTCTACAGCGCACTCGGTGCCTTCGCTGAGCAGAAAGGTGATTGGCGTTGGGGGAAGCTGAGCAACGACTACATCTGGCGCTTTGGGGTTGGCAACTATCAGGCAGAGAGCTTCACCAGCACCAACCTGATCGACACCCTGCGGGCCAACTTCTACGGCTCGCTCAACAGCAGCTACCAACTTTGGCGTGGGAAGCCTGCATCGCTAACCCCTGAAGCGGCCTACCGCTACAGCCCTGTGGCGATTGTTCCTGGCTTGGAGCTGCGTTCCAATGTGAACACCTCGCTGGCAGCATTCGGCGACGGCAACCGCCAGAACACCATCAGCCTTACTGGAGGACCAACGCTCACCCTTGGCACTTTCAGCAAGCCCTTCCTCGATTACACCCAACTGTCTGTTGTTGGCGGAGGAACGTTGAAGCAGGGATCCAGTCCTTTTGAATTCGATCAAGCCATCGATCTCGGCACCCTTGGATTTGGCCTAACGCAGCAGATCGCAGGCCCCCTAATTCTGAATGCAGGCGTTGCTCTCAACATCGATCCAGCCTCGGAGTTCTACGGCGATGTGATCAATTCGAACATCGAACTGCGTTGGCAGCGACGCAGTTATGACCTCGGCTTCTACTACAACCCCTATGAGGGCATCGGTGGATTCCGCTTCCGCCTCAACGACTTCAACTTCACCGGAACGGGCCGACCTTTCATTCCCTATTCGTCAGACCCTCTCCCCAACCCCCTCGACAGTCGCCCCTTCTAAAGCGCTGCAGATCAGTCGGGACCGCCGCCATAGATCAGATGACTCCCCGTGAGGTCGGCCCCGGCAAAACGCATGCCATCCGTTCGCACATTCGGGGCATAGGCATTGATCACAACCGCATCGCGCAAGTCGGCACGTCGCAGGTCTGTGTCTGTGAGGTCGGCATTGCTGAGCCGTGCTCCGCGCAGATCAGCTCCATCGAGCCGAGCACCGCTGAGGTCGGCCCCTTCGAGATTGGCCTGCCGAAGATCCACTCCCCGTAGATCAGCGTCGCGCAGATCCGCACCAATCAGATGCTCACCCTGAAGGCTCAGCCCACGCAGATCGCATCCGGTGCAGGCTCCAAGCTGAAGCAATCGCTCCTGCGGCGTTCCATAGGGAACAACCTTGATGGATTGCGGCGTTCCCGCCTGGAGAGCCAAGGGTGTCAGCAGCGCTGTGAACAATGCAGCTGCCCATGAATAAAACCTGGGATTCACCATGACCTGAGCCCCTCTGTCTCATTCATAGACAATCCTGGAGCCGGCTGCCGCGTCAGAACCCGCGAAGGTAAGGAAGGTTCTCCATGGTGCGTGTGAGTTCGGCATCTCGTGCCACCAACTGGCTTGTGGCATCCCACTGACCACTGCGCAACATGTCGAGAGCACCCGAGGCCACCTGGATCGACTCGGAGACGGAACCGGCTGAAAAAGTAAGACCGTTGAGATCAAGCAGCCAGTTCACTGAAGGATCCACGGCCACAGCATCCTGAAGAAGGCTGATCTGCTGCGACGAGGCGGTGGCACAGGGAATCCCGAGCGCAAGGCAGTTGCCATAAAAGATCTCAGCAAAGTTCACACCCACCAGAGCCCTGATCCCCCAGCGCATCAGCGCCTGGGGAGCATGCTCACGGCTTGACCCGCAGCCGAAATTGTCATTGACCACCAGGATCGAGGCCCCGGCGTGCACGGACTGATCAAAGGGATGGCGACCGGCCAGCTCCTGGCGATCATCCGCAAAGGCCTGTGCTCCGAGAGCCTCGAAACTGACGCATTTGAGGAAGCGGGCGGGAATGATCCGATCGGTGTCGATGTCATCGCCGCGCAGCACGAGTGCGCGCCCCCTCACCATCGGGATTGGACCTTGCGGGAAAGGAGTGGTCTCAGTCATCGGAAGTCATGCAGTTCAGCTGCCGCACATCACGAACCTGACCTGTGATGGCGGCGGCAGCAACCATCGCGGGACTCATCAGCAGCGTTCGGCCGCTGGCCGAACCCTGCCGGCCCTTGAAATTGCGATTGCTTGAGCTGGCGCTGATCTGACGCCCCTCCAGCCGATCAGGATTCATGGCTAAACACATGGAACAGCCAGGTTCCCGCCATTCAAATCCGGCCTCGCGGAACACGGCATCGAGACCCTCGGCCTCCGCAGCCCGGGCCACTTGTTCAGATCCAGGCACAACAAAAGCCCGGATGCCCGAGGCCACATGATGTCCCCTGGCCACCGCAGCCGCAGCCTGCAAATCACTGAGCCGTCCATTGGTGCAACTGCCGATGAAGCACACATCCACAGGCACCCCTGCGATCGCCTGTCCGGGCGCCAGATCCATATAGCGATAAGCCTCCTCCGCGATGGGACGATCGGCAGGGTCAAGCTGCTCGGGCGTGGGCACGGTCTCATCAACACCGATTCCCTGACCGGGTGTGATGCCCCAGGTCACCGTGGGAGCGATGGTGGCGGCATCAAAGCGCACCTCATCGTCGAAGCGGGCATCAGCACCGGAGGCCAGAGATCGCCACCAGCTCACCGCCCGGTCCCAGGCCTCTGCCGAAGGCGCCTCAGCACGCCCGTGGAGATAGTCGAAGGTGGTCTGATCAGGGTTCACGTAACCGCAGCGCGCACCCCCTTCAATCGCCATGTTGCAGAGGGTCATGCGCTCTTCCATCGACAGCGCCTCGATGGCTGGACCCGCGAATTCATAGGCATGTCCCACCCCCGCCTTCACACCCAGGGAGCGAATCACGTGCAGGATCAAATCCTTGGCGAACACCCCAGGGGTGAGCGTGTTCTCCACCCAGATCCGACGCACCTTGAGCTTGTTCATCGCCAGGCTCTGGCTGGCGAGGACGTCGCGCACCTGACTGGTCCCGATCCCGAAGGCGATGGCCCCGAAGGCCCCATGCGTGGACGTGTGCGAGTCACCACAGGCCACTGTCATTCCGGGCTGCGTGAGACCGAGCTCCGGCGCAATCACATGCACGATTCCCTGGCGACCACTGCCAAGACCATGCAAGGTGATGCCGTGGTTGGCACAGTTTCGCTCCAGTGTGCTCAGCATCTCCTCTGCGAGTGGATCCGCAAACGGCCTGGCCTGACTGGTGGTTGGAACAATGTGATCCACCGTGGCCACGGTGCGCTGAGGACAGCGCACAGCAAGTCCCTTGTCTTCCAGGGCCGCGAAGGCCTGAGGACTGGTCACCTCATGAATCAGGTGCAGGCCGATGAACAACTGAGTGGATCCACCAGGAAGATCAGCGACGCGATGCAGATCCCAAACCTTGTCGTAAAGGGTCCCGCTGCTCATTCCAGGTCAGCCTTGAACATTCAACCCTAACGGCTTGTCGACAGACTCACTTCCCCGCCCCGACTCGATGGCCATCAAGCGCAACCGCAGGCGGTTCAGCGCCTCCCCAGCACTCACCAACCGGATCCAGTCCCGTCCTCGGGATGAGCCAAGCCGGATGGGGTGACTCTCACAACCGTCCGGTCCTGCCACAGCGATATGCACCAGCCCGACTGGTTTCTGATCGCTACCACCTCCCGGACCGGCAATTCCCGTGAGTGCGAGGGCCCAATCGCTGCCTGTCAGCCGTCGCACCCCCTCAGCCATCGCCTGGGCGACCGGGTCACTGACAGCGCCGACTTCTTCCAGGAGGGAGGAGGGAACACCCAGCAACTCACACTTCACTGCATTGGCATAGGCGATCACGCCGCCGAGCAGGACCTCCGAAGAACCAGGGACTGCGGTGAGCTCGGAGCCCAGCCCACCACCCGTGCAGGATTCCGCCACAGCCAGGGTCTCCCCACGCACGCGCAGGTGCTTCAGCACCACCGAAGCAAGTGAATCATCATCGGCACCGAAACAGAGATCGCCTGTTCGATCCCGGAGATCTCGTTCGGTCTCATCCACGAGCTCACGGGCTTCAGGCTCCGAAGCCGCGCAGGCGGTGATGCGCAGCTTCACCTCGCCGCGGCCGGCGTAGGGAGCCACGGTGGGGTTGGCCTGATCCAGCAGATCACTGACCTGTTCGGCCAGGGTTGATTCGCCGATTCCCCAGAAGCGAAGCAACCTGCTGACAAACACGCCACTGGAGAGTCCCGACTGGTTGAACCAAGGAGCCGCGGTGGCTTGCCACATGGCACGCATCTCACTGGGAACGCCCGGGAAGGTGAGCACCGTGAAGTCTTCGGTGGGTGACCAGATCATCCCCGGCGCCGTTCCGGTGGGATTGGGAAGCAACGTCGCGCCGACAGGCAGGAGGGCCTGCCGCCGGGTCTCCGGGCTGGGCTCCCTTCCACGGCTGCGTGACTTGGCCGTGATGTCAGCCCAGACATCGGCCCGCTCCTCGAGGGGAGTCGCGAAGGCCGCAGCAATCGCTTCGGTGGTGAGGTCATCGGGGGTCGGGCCCAAACCACCTGTGGTGATCAACACCCTGGAACGACAGGAAATCTCCCGCACCTGAGCGATCAAACGATCCCGGTTGTCTCCTACAACGATTTGCCGGAAGTGAGGCAGACCCAGAGCAGCCAGCTCCTCGGCAAGCCAGCGTGCATTGCCGTTCACGATATTTCCGAGCAAAAGCTCCGTGCCGATGCAGAGAATCTCCACGCCAGCACGGCTTGCACCGTCAGCCATGGTGATCGCAGGAGCAAGATTGCCGGTTCCCCGGAAGCGCATCCTCTGCCGCCGCTTCCTGAGCCAGCTCTGCCTGTTTCTGCTTCTGCATCACCACCACCGTGCCAACGAGGATGGCCGTCGCCAGACCTAACCAGAGAAAGCGCATTTCCACATTGGCCACCACCATGGCCAAGGCCGCAAGCCACTGGGTGAACACATAGATCAGCAGCACGGTGCGACGGTGGCTGAACCCCGCTCTCAGAAGCCGGTGATGCAGATGGCGACGGTCCGGATAGAAAGGGGAATGTCCGGAACTCAAGCGCCCCATGATCACGGCCGACATGTCGGCCAGGGGCAAAGAAAGAATGAGCAAAGGCAGCAGCAAACTCACCGTGGTGAGACCCTTCGCTGGGCCAACGATGCTGATGGCAGCGAGGCTGAAGCCGAGGAAGTATGACCCCCCATCACCCATAAAAATCCGAGCAGGATTGAAGTTGTGCCGGAGGAAACCAAGACAACTTCCAGCCAACGCTGCCGCCAGGAACGCAGCAGCGACCTGATGCAGAGAGAAACTCACGGACACCAGTCCGATGGCCGCGATCCCAGCAACTCCGGCCGCCAGGCCATCGAGTCCATCGAGCCAATTGATCGCGTTGGTGATGCCCACAAGCCAGATCACAGTGGCGATCAGGCTCACCAAGCCCGGAAGCACAACAGCGTCAGCGGTGCTGGATGCCCAAGGCAAGTCAATGGCGCCGATCCTCACGCCCTGGGACCAGACCACCATGGCAACCGCCACCTGGCCCGCCAGACGAGGCCATGGAGAGAGAGAAAAGAGATCATCGGCCAAGCCGATGATGAAGAAACACAGAGACCCCGCAAGCGTGGTCCAGATCAGCTGATCCCGCGCGGGGGTGAGCATGCCGAAACCACCGGCCAACCACGTGAGACCGAGCGCGACACTGAACCCGAGCACCATGGCCACACCACCGAGCCGGACCATCGGCACGCTGTGCTGCTTGCGGGAGTCAGGAGCATCGGTGAAGCCGTGGCGAAGGCCAAGCCGGCGCACCAGCGGCACGGTCACCATGGTGACCAAGGCCGCCGCCAGGAAAATCACAACAGCGACTGCGAGAGGAGTGCTCGCGATGGTCACGCAAAACTCCGGAGAGGGCGGCCCGAAAAGGGGCTTGTCACACCCAATCTAGGCAGACCTGAATTGGGAATCCAGGCCTGCTTGGACCAGTCAGACAAGCGCCGGCTCAGTCGACGTTGCGTAAAGGGGAAAACGACGACAGAGACTCGCCACACGCTCCAGGCAACGCGATTGAATCGCATCGTCCTCAGGATTCAGCAAGCGATCAGCGATCACCTCAGCCACCTCAGCGAACGCATCTGCATCGAAGCCTCGGGTGGTGAGAGCAGCGGTCCCTAAACGCAGCCCGCTGGTCACGAACGGAGATTCTGGATCGAAGGGGACCGTGTTCTTGTTGGCGGTGATGTGCACGTCGCTCACCAGGAGATCAGCCACCTTGCCGGTTATACCGATGCTGCGCAGATCAAGCAGCACCACGTGGTTATCAGTGCCTCCGCTCACCACATCGATGCCGCGGGCCATCAATCGGTCGGCTAGGGCTTGGGCATTGGCCACCACCTGCTGGCTGTAGGCCTTGAAAGAAGGTCGGAGCGCCTCGCCAAAGGCCACAGCCTTGGCCGCAATCACATGCTCCAGAGGCCCGCCTTGGGTACCGGGGAAGACGGCTTTGTCGAACTTCTTGGCAAAATCAGCATCCCTGCAAAGGATCAGACCACCGCGGGGACCGCGCAGGGTTTTGTGCGTTGTGGTGGTCACCACATCGCAATGGGGAACAGGACTGGGATGGACGCCGGCTGCCACCAGGCCTGCGATATGGGCCATATCGGCCAGCAGGTAGGCGCCAACTTCATCGGCAATCGAACGAAAAGCCGCAAAATCAATGATTCGGGGATAAGCCGAATACCCACAAATGATCAGCTTGGGCTTGTGCTCGAGGGCCAGCTGACGGATCGCTTCCATATCCAACCGCTGGGTCTCTCGATCAACCCCGTACTGGACAACGTTGAACCATTTGCCACTCACATTCACCGGTGAACCATGGGTCAAGTGCCCGCCATGGGACAGGTCCAGACCCATGATCGTGTCGCCCGGCTGAAGCAGGGCCAGGAAGACAGCAAAGTTGGCCTGGGCGCCACTGTGAGGCTGAACGTTGGCCCAAGCTGCACCGAAAAGCTCCTTGGCCCGCTCAATCGCCAGTTCCTCGATGGCATCGACGTGCTCACAACCGCCGTAGTAACGCTTGTGCGGCAGGCCTTCCGCGTACTTGTTGGTCAATACGGATCCCTGAGCGGCCATCACGGCGCTCGATGCAAAGTTCTCCGACGCGATCAGCTCAAGATGGGTTTCCTGGCGGTCGCGCTCCTGATCGATCAGGCGGGCAATCGCAGGGTCGGAGTCTGCCAGTGGTGCATTGATCGGAGCGGTTTCGAAATCCACCATGCATTGCCTCGATGCGTTGATTGGATGGTAGGCAACGGTCAACAGAAGAAGTGCTGAACCAAAAAAAAACTGCCCGAAGGCAGTTAACAGCGCGCCTGGAGAGATTCGAACTCCCGACCCTCTGATCCGTAGTCAGATGCTCTAATCCGCTGAGCTACAAGCGCTGGCGTCCCACTATCTGACCCCACGAAGGGGCCCTTCGTCAACTGAGGCACATCCCCACGCCAGAATCATTTCCATTCCTTTCGGTTTCCCTCCATGCCGATCCGCTGGTACGGACCTGCTGACCCCACTGATCCCACTTACCGGCACTTCAACCGGGTTGTGAATCTCACGCTTCACGGCATGGTGTTCGCTGCCGTGAACAGCGGGCTCTGGTTTCTGCAAGAGATGCGCCATCCCTGGAGCCATCTCAATGTTCTGACTGGACTTTGGCTGGTAGGACTGGCTGTGCATCTCACGTTGGTGCTGAAACTTCGTCCACAGCTGGATACAGACAACCCGGCGACGTGAAGCCATCATGCGACTGTCTAACTGCTTGCAATAACCACTGCCTGCCCTAACCATGGATGCCGCTGATCTGCATGATCTGACCTCGGCCATCGGCGATCGTCTGTACCTGCAGGTCTCCGGTTGGCACCTGTACCTGAAAGATGCGGGCCTGGCCGAGGCCCTCGCGATCGAATGCAGCGCACTCGTCGACCAGGGAGCGGAGATCGCCGCTCGCCAGGCTGTCGAACGTGTCCAGGTTCCGATCGGAGGCGGGAGCAGTCGGCTGCCCTTAGCGAGGCTGTTGCCGTCCTCGCAACTTTCCGACCTCGAACAGATTCTTGAGGACCACTGCCGATAAGGTTGCTCCCGATCTGGGAACGCGCGTGCTGATCATTGAAGTCACCAACGCACGTGAAGTGGTGCGTCAGCGCATTGGCCGCCTTGGAGAGCGCCTGATCGGCAAGGTCGTGGACCCCGAAGCGCAGGTGGAGAAGGCCCTGATTCAGGAACTTGACACTGCCTTCCGTGAATTCGGAATTGAAGCCAGGATCGTTTCGGTGCAGGGTCCGCAGCTCGTAGGCCGGCAACAGCTCGAGTTACCGATTCAAGTGCGCGACGACAGAACCGTGACCCTCAGCGACGACTGAAGCGCCGCGCAATCCCCTGATTGATCTCAACGACTTCAGCGATCCCGAGCGCCTGCCCGCACAACGCAAACAGAACCCCGCCGAAGCCTCCGGAGAGAGCCACCTGGAGCCCACGGCCGATCAGATCAGAAGGCCATTGCACCGTTGTGCTGAGCCCCCAGGCAGCACAACCTGCCAGCGCTGCCGCTGCGGTAAGTCGCAGGGCGTCAAACCCCCAGCTGCGCAGAGGCAGGCCTGCCAAGCGTTGCTGGAGCACAAGAAGCAGCGCCAGACAGGTGAGGGCATTGATCAACACCGTGGCCAGCACCAGCCCAGGCGCCCCGAAATCAAAGGGCAGCTGAGGTCCCCAGGGGGAGGGCCCCCCAACCAAGGCCCAGTCGAACAGCACATTCAGACCGATACCGGCCAACGACAGTCGAAAGGGAGTTGTGCCGTCCCCGAGGGCGTAGAACACCCGCACGAGCACATCGCGGCCGAGATAGGCCGGCATGCCAATTCCGTAAGCCATCAACAGCCCGGTGACCAATTGCGCCGCCTGTGCATCAAAGGCACCGCGCTCGTAGACGAGAGCAACGATCGGAGCAGCCAACGCCAGAAACAAAGCGCCCAACGGCAGCATCGAGGCGGTGGAGAGCATCAGGCCCTGACGGATCCTGGCGATGAGCTGAGGGCGGTCCTCTGGAGCCGTGAGCCGGGAGAACGTGGGCAGAAGCGGAACCAACAGAGCATTGGAAATCAGTCCAAGCGGCGTCTGCACCAGAAGATTGGCGTAACCAAGTCCTGCAGCTGCGCCGAGGATCCCCGATGCGAAGAACAGATCGGTAAACACATTGATCTGAAGCATTCCGGAGGACAGGGTGGCGGGACCCATCACCTGCCAGACCTCCTGCACGCCAGGGTGACGAAAGTCCCAGGACAACTGGAACCGGGCCAGTCGCTGCCGAATCAAGGCCGGCAATTGCAACAACCACTGCAAGATGGCTCCAGAGAGCGTGGCCAGGGCCAGCACCACCCCTCCCCAGAGGGCATGTTCAGGCAGGGCGATGGCGGAACCAAGCTGCCACCAGAGCAAGCCGACACCGAGAATCAGCGCCAGGCTCGACATCAGCGGCGAAATCGCTGGAATCCAGAATTCATCGGCGGCATTGAGCGACCCAAATCCCAGACCGATCAGACCGGCGAGCAGGGCCATCGGGGCCATCACCTGCAACTGCGCGACAGCGATGCGATGCAGCTCGGGCGGCAGGCCTGGCCCAACCAGGGTGATCAATGGACCGGCAGCCATCACCAGCACCAGGGTGACCGCCAGCAGCAGAGCACTCACCGTGGTGTTCAGGGTGGCCAGGATGTGGGCGCCTTCATCTCTGGGCCTGCGGCTGAGCACACTCACCATGGCGCTGTGAAAGGGCCCGTTGATGCCCCCCAGAAGAATGAGCAGAAAACCGGGAAGCACATAGGCGTAGTTGTAAGCGTCGTAGGCAGCGCCTACGCCGAACGCTGCCGCGATCACCAACTGCCGGACAAGGCCGCCGAATTTGCTGACAAGGGTCCCAACGGTGACCACCAGGGCAATGCGCTTGAGAGATCTCGCCATCAGCGCTGCCAGCCGCCACTACTGCTCCAATTCTCGGTTGATTTCCAGGCACCATGGCTAGAACCTGCCCGCCCCCATGACCGGCACCCCTCTCCTCTCATTCGAACCGCTGACGGAGGGGATATTGATCAAGCGCTACAAGCGTTTTCTGGCAGACATCGAGCTGGAGGATGGATCGTGCGTGACCGCTCACTGCGCCAACACCGGACCGATGACCGGCGTGTTGATTCCTGGCCAGCGGGTGCGTCTACGCCACGCCCCTTCCCCAACCCGCAAGCTGGCCTGGACCTGGGAGCAGGCCGAAGTACTCGGTGCTGATGGGAATCCTTGTTGGGTTGGGATTAACACCGCTTTACCCAACCGGCTGATCAGGGCAGCGATTGAGGCCGGCCACCTAGAGGACCAGCTGGGTCCGATCGCTGAAATCCGAGCTGAGGTGGCCTACGGCGAGCACCGCCGCAGCCGCATCGATCTGTTGCTGACACCGGAGGCCAACGCTGAGGATCCGAGGCCGATCTATTTAGAGGTCAAAAACACCACCTGGAGCGATGGGCTCTTGGCCCTGTTCCCAGACACCATCACCGAACGCGGCCAAAAGCACCTGCAGGAACTGATGCATGTGCTGCCTGAAGCTCGAGGTGTGTTGGTGCCATGCATCAGCAGACCGGATGTCACAGCTTTTGCACCAGGTGACAGCGCTGATCCGCGCTACGGAGAGCTCTTCCGTCAAGCACTTTCGGAAGGGGTGGAAGTTGTCCCCAGCGCATTCCAATTTGAAAAAGACAAGATTCTCTGGCGAGGCAAACGCGCCATCCAAGAGAGGCAATCGGCAGTTTAGTAACAACTGCTACTTGCCAGGTGTCCATCGATGTACATCTTAGGTCTGCGAGACGGTCTTCACGACAGTCCGATCTGCAGTTCCGCTTTCTTTTCATGACAACTGCTTTGAACTCTCCATCAGGGAGGCGAAAAGCTCTCCAGGAGGCAAGCCTGCTGGAGGGGCCAATGCTCCTTTTACGAAGCATCCGCGGCTTCCGCACAAACCGCTCGCTCACGTGGCTTGCATGTGTGCCTGTAGCCCTCTTGGGACTCGGCCTCTTCAACTTGTCGGCCCACGCTGCTGAACTCCCCGATCTCAACGCAGCGTTCCTCGCCAACAACCTTTGGTTGCTGATCGCCACCATTCTGGTGATCTTTATGAACGCCGGCTTCGCCATGGTGGAAGCCGGGATGTGTCGCCAGAAGAACGCAGTCAACATTCTCGCCAAAAACCTCTTTGTGTTCGCCCTTGCGGTGACTGCCTACTGGTTCATCGGCTTCTCGCTGATGTACGGCAGCGCTTTCTGGGAGGGAATTCTTTACTACGGCAAAGGCGGCGCTTTTGGTCTGTTCTTTGATCCCACGGTGACGCCTGAGATGGTCACGAATGGAGATCTTGTTCCATCCGTTGATTTCCTCTTTCAGGCTGCTTTCGCAGGAACTGCTGCAACCATCGTTTCCGGACTGGTTGCTGAACGGGTCAAGTTCGGTGAATTCGTGATCTTTGCGCTGGTCCTTACCGCTTTCATCTACCCGATTTCCGGCTCCTGGCAGTGGAATGGTGATGGCTGGCTCGCTAAATTGGGTTTCATCGACTTTGCCGGTTCCTCAATCGTTCACTCCGTGGGCGCCTGGGCAGGCCTAGTTGGCGCCATGCTGCTTGGACCCCGTATCGGCAAGTACGTGAATGGCAGAACTCAAGCCATTCCCGGCCACAACATGGCGATCGCCACACTCGGTGCCTTGATCCTCTGGATCGGCTGGTATGGCTTCAACCCCGGCTCTGTGCTGGGTATGGACCAAACGGTTGCTTACGTGGCCGTGACGACCACCCTTGCCGCAGCTGGTGGAGCCATTGGCGCCACCGTGGTTTCCACCATGACCTCCGGCAAACCTGACCTCACCATGATCATCAACGGCATCCTTGCCGGCCTGGTGAGCATCACCGCGGGTTGCGGAAATATGACCATGGTTGGCTCCTGGGTGGCAGGTTTGATCGGCGGCATCATCGTGGTGTTCTCGGTCGCAGCCCTCGACAACGCAGGTATCGATGATCCTGTGGGCGCCTTCTCAGTTCATGGCGTATGCGGTATTTGGGGAACCCTGGTGGTTGGCCTATGGGGTGTTGATGGTGCAACCGGCATCGGCCTTTTCAACAGTGGAAGCTTCTCCCAGCTCGGCATCCAAGCTGTTGGCTGCGCGGCTTACGCCATCTGGCCACTGGTGACCTGCTGGATTGCTTGGAGCATCATCGGTGCACTGTTCGGGGGCATTCGTGTCAGCGAAGAAGAAGAGACCATGGGTCTTGACATCGGTGAGCACGGCATGGAGGCCTATCCCGACTTCGCTTCCTCTGGGAACTGATTTCCGGTTTCAAAGATCCAAAGCCTCGGCCCTGAAGCCGGGGCTTTTTTTTGGACCGGTTCGTTCCATCTCGAGAGGGGGGAGTCAAGCCTGACCCGCAGCCCATAGAGTCATCGCATCGTCGTCGCGACCATGGATACCCACGCCTTCAAGCGCTCCCTGCACCATTCCGACCGCTACAACCGCCGAGGGTTCGGACGTGCTGAAGAGGTGGCCGGAAGCCTGGAGCAGGCCTACCAAAGCAGCCTGATTGGATCCATTCGTGACAACGGGTACCGCTTGAACCATGGTCGGCTTCAAGTGCGCCTCGCCAAGGACTTCGGCTTCTGCTGGGGCGTGGAGCGCGCTGTTGCCATGGCCTATGAAACCCGGAAGCACTACCCCAGTGAGCGCTTGTGGATCACCAATGAGATCATTCACAACCCTTCAGTCAACGACCACCTCCGTGAGATGAACGTTCAGTTCATCCCCGTTGAGCAAGGCGTGAAGGACTTCTCCGGTGTCACCTCTGGAGATGTCGTGATTCTTCCCGCTTTTGGCGCGACGGTTCAGGAGATGCAGCTGCTCAATGAACGGGGATGCCACATCGTTGACACCACCTGCCCCTGGGTCTCCAAGGTTTGGAACACCGTGGAGAAGCACAAGAAACAGACGTTCACCTCAATCATTCACGGCAAGGTGAAGCATGAGGAGACCCTGGCCACCAGCTCCTTCGCTGGAACCTACCTCGTGGTTCTTGACCTTGAGGAAGCGCAGATCGTCGCGGATTACATCCTGGGCAAAGGAGACCGGAGCAGCTTCATGGCTCGCTTTTCCAAAGCATGCTCCCCGGGCTTCGATCCGGATCAGGATCTTGAAAAACTCGGCGTTGCCAATCAGACCACCATGCTCAAACGGGAAACCGAAGAGATCGGTCGCCTATTTGAACGCACCATGCTCAGCAAATTCGGCCCAATGCAACTCAATGAGCATTTCCTGGCGTTTAACACCATCTGCGATGCCACCCAGGAACGCCAGGACGCGATGTTTTCCCTTGTGGATGAACCCCTCGACCTGATGGTGGTGATCGGCGGCTACAACTCCTCCAACACCACACATCTCCAGGAAATCGCCATCAACCGCGGCATCCGCTCCTTCCATATCGACACACCAGAGCGCATCAGTGCCGATAACAGCATCGAACACAAACCTCTCGGCCAAGAGCTCATCCGCGAACAGAACTTCCTGCCGGGAGGATCCGTCTCGGTGGGCATCACATCCGGCGCCTCGACCCCGGATCGTGTTGTGGAACACGTGATCCAGCAATTAATCAGTCTCAGCGAGAGGAACTGAAGACCAGCTCGCTTTACATTGGTTCATCTTGGGGATCACCCCTGCCAGGGACGCTCATCCGTGCTGCTCTTGTCGAGACCACCAGCCGATTCCCTCCGCACCTGCCATGGCAAGGATCCACAGGTGCGCTGTTATCGCAGCCACTTCAGTGACTGCATGGAGATGCGCGCCAGTTCAGCTGTGGTAGCCAGCTATCTCGATCGACACGACGATTGGTTCCGCCGTTGCGCCGCACCGATGGAGGCACAGGCTCTTGACGCCCAGGCTTATGTCATGACCCTTGGGCGGTTCGGGAATTTCGGCTTCGAGGTGGAGCCAACCATCGCCTTGCGCCTGCTGCCTGGCCATGAGGGCAGCTATGCCATTGAAACGGTGACGCTGCCAGCGGTGGATCCCGCATTGGCCGCGCTCTACGACGTTGATTTTCAGGCTGGTCTCACCCTGATCAACGACGTTGACCGGGGCCTTCCTGCGACCTGCGTGCGCTGGGAGCTGGATCTCAGCATCTGGATCTCACTTCCGAAAGTGATCACCATGCTCCCCGATGGCCTGGTGCAATCCAGCGGTGATCGACTGCTGCGTCAGATCGTGAGGCAGATTTCACGGCGGCTCACCTGGAAAGTGCAGGAAGACTTCCATGGAAGCCATGGGCTTGCCTGCCCGCCACGACGACGGGCCACCTTCTAATCGCCTCGCGAGCCGTCAGCGACTCGACCAGATCTTGTTGACGATTTCCATTCCACTGACCGCCTGCCAGAGGAAGAGGGTCATCATCCCCATATTGAGACCGACATGGGCCTTGCGGGCGATCACATTGCCTTGCTGCATGAACGGTGACAGGGACGCCGCCACCGCGATCATGGCCGTCATGGCCAGTCCGGCCAGGAGGTGAGGGCCCATGAACAGCTTGTCGTTGTTCAGATAGGTGACCGCCATGCCACCGATGCTGCCGAGAACGATCAGCCCTAGCAGCAGCCCACCCCAGCGGAAATGACGCTGAGCGAACTTTCCAGGGATCAAAGCCTTGCGCTGTTCAGGCGTTCCCGTGCGGGTCTTCTTGGCTTTAATCCCCAGATACATCGCATAGGCAGACGCCAAAAGCAGCACCCACATCATCAGTGGGTGAACGAAACTCAGGGCGAAAGGCAGCGCGGCAAGCGTCATCACAAGTCATCGCGTGGGAGCTTTCGCGAGGCTAGGACTCCGAGGTCATCAGAAGCGACACCCACGAACTCAATGCAGGAAGTGCCGCCGCCCCGTGAGCAGCATCGCCAGCCCGAGTTCATCACATGCCTTGATGGAATCCTCGTCACGCTTGCTGCCTCCCGGATGAATCACAGCCGTGATGCCGTGCTGCGCCGCCAATCGCACCGTGTCATCGAATGGGAAGAAGCCATCACTGGCGAGGACGGCGCCGCGAGCTCGATCCCCTGCCGCCTCGAGGGCAATCCGGGCTGACCCCACCCGGTTCATCTGCCCCGCACCGATTCCGAGGCTCTGACCCTCTTTGGCCACGACGATGGCATTGGAGCGGACATGACGGACCAACTGCCAGGCAAAGCACAGGTCATCGCTCTCAGCCTGACTGGGAGCCCGCTCAGTGGCCACGGTCCACGCATCCATTGCAACCGGATGGTCATCCAGATCCTGGACGAGCAGACCACCCAAAATGCTGCGCAGATGGTCATGCCCGGCAGCATCGATCGCAGTGGATGGGAGCTCCAACACTCTGAGATTGCCCTTCGACGCGAGAATCTCCCGGGCCTCGGGCGCATACTCCGGCGCCACCACACACTCCAGGAAAAGACTGGTGAGTTCACGGGCAGCGGGGGCATCCACGCGACCGTTGACCGCCACAATGCCCCCGAAGGCGCTGACACGATCGCCGTCCAGGGCTCGGGTCAGGGCGGCCGCTTCTCGATCGGCGACCGCCACACCGCAGGGGTTGGTGTGTTTCACCACAACAGCCGCCGGCCGCACAGCCGGGTGGCTCCCACTCTGGCCATAGCCGAACTCCCGCACCGTGGCGAGCGCTGCTTCGAGATCGAGAAGGTTATTGGTGCTCAGCTCCTTCCCCTGCAACTGAATGGCGCCTCCCCACCCAGCCTTGGGTGTGCTGTACCAGGCTGCGCTTTGGTGAGGGTTCTCGCCGTAACGCAGCCGCTGGCGCAGGGGCAGGGCTTCCAGCCAAGGGAGTGGAGATGCTGATGGGTCGTCGGCAGGCTGCAACTCTGGCCTGCTCTGCATCCAGCGCGTAATCGCAGCGTCGTAAGCCGCGGTGTGAGCAAAGGCCTCCAGGGCCAGCCGCCGCCGCAGCGCAGAACTCACGGTCCCCCCCGATTCAGCCAGGTCCTGGAGAAAGCGGTCGTATTGGTCTGGATCGGTCAGCACAGCCACGTGTTCATGGTTCTTGGCTGCGGAGCGCACCATCGTGGGCCCTCCAATGTCGATGTTCTCGATCGCCCGCTCCCAGCTCACAGCGGGATCGGCGACGGTCTCTCGGAAGGGATAAAGATTGACCACCACCACATCAATCGGCGTGATCTGCTGAGCCTGCAGATCCGCTTCATGCTCTGGATCACCGCGACGAGCCAGGATTCCGCCATGAATGCGGGGATGGAGCGTCTTCACACGACCACCCAGGATCTCCGGGGCACCGGTGTGATCGGCCACAGGCGTGACCGGTAGACCGGCCTCCTGCAACACCTTGGCCGTACCGCCACTGGAAAGAAGCTGGTACCCGTGACGCTCAAGCAGGGTCTTGGCCAGTGGCACCAGACCACTCTTGTCAGACACACTCAGCAGCGCTGTGGGGGCCATGGCAGCAGGACAGAGGAGACACCTTTCGCCAACCTACGCAGCAGTCGGTCAAGAGCTTTATGGACGACCTCCTGATCCATTGCAGCGAGGAACACCCCCAGATACGTCTGGTGCTTCTGCACGGCTGGGGGGCCGATGCCAGTGATCTGATGCCCTTGGGCGAATCCCTCGCCAGAGGTTCTGGGTTGGCCTTGGAGTGCTTGGCCTTGAACGCACCGTTGCCTCACCCGGCAGGCTTTGGGCGTCAGTGGTACGGGTTATTTCCAGCGCAATGGGCCGACGTTCCCCAAGCTGTGAACCAGTTAAAAGAGCGCCTCGAGGCAATCGATCAACAGCAGATTCCGCTTTCAAGAACGGTATTGCTGGGTTTCTCTCAGGGGGGCGCCATGGCCCTGGATGTGGGATGTCAACTCCCTTTGGCAGGGATCATCGCCTGCAGCGCCTATCCCCACCCCCATTGGCAACCGCGAACAGAACGGCCCCCGGTCGTGCTCATCCACGGCCGGGATGACGACGTCGTTCCCGTCGAAGCGCAAACAGAATTGGCCGAACAGCTGGGCGGCGAGAGTGAGACATGCCAGCTGATCACTTTTTCAGGAGGGCACACCATCCCCGAGACCACTCAGCCTCTGATGGTTCAGGCCCTGCAGTCCTGGCTGAAGCCAATCAGCCAGGCGCCTTAGACAGTCGGCTCAAACGAACGCGTATTCGTATTCCTCCATCTCCTCCCAGTCGTCGGAGGCAAGCTCGAGGCCCTCGAAGATCACCTCTTCGCCGACGTTGTCGACAATCAATCGCAAGGAAGGGAAGAGAAAATGATTTTCTTCGGCGTACTGCGCGCTAAACAGACCTTTTTCTCCCCAGAAGAAACGGTCCGTGGTGTGCTCGTTGCGCCGGACGTTCAGAAGGGCAGGAGGCACCAGTCCGCCCTCCGCGATGAAGCGGCGGGCTGCAGTGACGGGCTTGTGCTCGCCGGTTTCGAGATGAAACGTCGGTACATGGGCGAGAACCCGTTGGCCGGCGAGACGGCGGCGGCTGATCCGCTTGCGCTTCTTAGACATGGTTGTGGTCGACCCTTAGCGGGAGAAAGGAAAAAACAATGGACAAGCGGGAAGAGCCGTGAATTCAGCGCATACCGCAGGACGCTCATCACAAGCATCCAGAATTCAGCGCTCCAAAACACGAATGAGCTGGCGAACCGCTTCCGTGAATGGAGACGCACCGTTGCACTCGTCAACAAGGCTGCTGACGACAACAGAAGATTCATCAACCTCTGCTGTAACCTTGGTCGTGCGTAAAGCGCAACCTTGATCCAACAATCGACAGAACCCAACCTTCACAAGGATGGGCTTTTGGTCGTTCATCTGATCTTAAGACTTTTTTCTGAATTAGCAAGCGAGTGGCGTCTGTCGCCTCTTTGACAGTTTCCGAACACCGCCCGGCTGATGCATCTTTCTGATCGGTTTCTGGCTCTGGCGCAGCAACATCTCAACGCCCTGACCAGCGACGGAGCCGCCGAACGCCTGGCCCTCTACCTCACAGAACGGCAGGAAGGAGCCACACCGAGCCTCACCCTGATCGCCCAGTCCCCCCAGGAAGTCGCCCTTCCTGACTCGATCGCCCAGGATCCAAGCCTGCGCAGCGCAGCACCGGAACGACGCTGGTACCCCCTGCGGCATCAATCCATGCTCCTCGGCGTGCTGCGGGCTGAACGGCACGAAGGAGCCGGGCCAACCACAGCCCATGACGACCGCCTGCAGACCTGCGCCGAAACCCTGGCCTGCATTCGCGGACTGGAACTCGAGCAAGACCGGCTGAATGGCCGGCTGGATGTTCAGCGTCAGCAGCTTTCGCTGATGGTGCACCAGCTGCGCAATCCGCTCACAGCCCTGAGGACCTACGCCCAGCTGTTGCTGCGGCGCCTGGGTCCCGATGACCAGCAACGACCACTGGTGGAGAACCTGATCCGCGAACAGGCGCAACTCGATCGCTATGTCAGCTCTCTCGAAGGGATCGGCCGGGAGGACCTGCGGCTTGAGCCGGAGAACGCCACCCCACTGCTGCTACCACCTGTGCCTGCTGACGCACCCGATCTCACGATCGCCGACCTGTTGAGCCCACTCGTGGAACGCGCCGCTGCTACGGCCGCGCTGCAGGGACGGCTATGGCGAGCACCGGAGCGATGGCCGAGCTGGACGCAGAGACAACGTCCGGCCGCCGATGCCGTGGCCGCTGAGATCGTGGCCAACCTGCTGGAGAACGCCTTTCGTTACAGCCCCAATGGCTGTGACCTGGGCCTGCACTTGCATGACCATGGGGTGTGCGTTTGGGATGCGGGCCCGCCCATTCCCGAGAACGAGCGAGATCGGATTTTTCTGAAAGGGGTCCGCGGGAGCACCAGCAGCGAGCGAGCAGGATCAGGGCTCGGTCTCGCCCTGGCACAGACGCTTGCCCGGCAACGGGGAGGACAGCTCGAACTCCTGCGATCACCGGCGGAACTGGATCCCTGTCTGCCGAATCAGGGCAATGCCTTCCTGCTCAGCCTGCCGCCAACCACGCAGGAAAGAGCAGCGCTGAACTCAGCAGAGTGAAGGTCTCTCCCCACATCAGACAGGCTCCGTAGGTGTCTCCGGTGTGACCACCCAGGCGCTTCCCGAGACACTCCACAACCCGCCAAGCAGCTCCCAGGCCCACCACTGAGACCAGAGCCAAGTACTGAACGAGACCGCCCCCCCACAAGGCCGCGCCGCAGAGGAGCAACACGATCAGGATCATGGCCGGCACCCAGTCCTGGGCCCCACGCCAGTGCCGGCGATGAAAGGCCGCAGTCCCGCCCTGGCGGAGGTAAGGAAACCATGCCATTGCGCCGAGAGGAGCAATCCTGCCAATCACAGCAGCCATCACCAGCGCGATCGGGGCCCATGGCCCCAGCCTGATCAAGGCCCCTGCTTGCAGAAGCACAACAAGCAGCAGAGCCAGAACACCGCTAGCTCCGACACGACTGTCGTCCATGGCTTCAAGGCAGCGCTCTTGCCCTGCAGCCAGACCGTCGGCCGTGTCCATCAGGCCGTCGACATGCAATCCACCCGTGAGCCAGGCTGCCAGGGCGATGACCATCAAGGCACAGCTCTCAGCCGACCAGCTCATGGCACTGAGCAGGACCCAGAGCAACGCCTGAAGGCCACCGATCACCAGGCCGATCCAGGGAGCAAAGCGGGCAATGCGCTCAAACCGTGGCGAAGGCCAGGGCCAGGCGGGCAGAACGGAATAGAAAATCCAGGCACCGGCTAGATCCCGAAGCCAGAACAGAGAAGCGATTCTCAGGGGGCAGCATCGGCGATCTGACCTCACCGTAGGGTCAAGACCTAGGCAGAGATGCGGGTAGCGGAGATGCGGATGTTCGACTTCCAGATCAACGCAACATGCCGGCACACCGCTGCACGCTGCGGTTGTTTTCAGACTCCCCATGGACCGGTGAGTACGCCGCGATTCATGCCCGTGGGAACGCTGGCCACCGTGAAGGGCGTGACAGCCGATCAACTCGTCACGACGGGAGCACAGATGGTGCTCTCAAACACTTACCACCTGCACCTCCAACCCGGTGAAGCCGTGGTGGAGGCCGCCGGCGGGCTCCATCGCTTCATGGGCTGGCAGGGCCCGATGCTCACCGATTCAGGAGGATTCCAGGTGTTCAGCCTGGGGGACCTCAATCGCATCGACGACCATGGCGTTGATTTCCGCAATCCTCGGGACGGCAGCCGCATCCTGCTGACGCCGGAACGCTCGATGGAGATCCAGATGGCCCTGGGCGCGGATGTGGCCATGGCGTTTGATCAGTGCCCCCCTTACCCAGCCACGGAAAATGATGTGGAGGAGGCCAGTCGGCGCACCCATGCCTGGCTCGAACGTTGCGTGGCCTCCCACACCCGCACCGACCAGGCCTTGTTCGGGATCGTGCAAGGGGGGTGCTTCCCTCACCTGCGGGACGCCAGCGCAAGAGCGGTCGCCGACTTCGACCTCCCGGGCATCGCCATCGGCGGCGTCAGCGTGGGAGAGCCGGTGGAGGACATGCACCGCATTGTTCGGCAAGTCACGCCCCTGCTGCCTCATGACCGTCCGCGGTACCTGATGGGCATCGGCACGCTGCAGGAAATGGCCGTCGCTGTCGCCAATGGAATCGATCTGTTCGACTGCGTGCTCCCCACCCGCCTCGGGCGGCACGGCACAGCCATGGTGGCCGGGGAACGCTGGAACCTCCGCAACGCCCGCTTCCGGCACGACCACACACCGCTCGACCCCACGTGCCCCTGCATCGCCTGCAAGCAACACACCCGGGCCTACCTGCACCACCTGATCCGCAGTGAAGAGCTGCTCGGACTGACCCTGCTGAGCCTGCACAACCTCACGCATCTGATCCGCTTCACCAGTGCCATGGAACGCGCGATTCGCGAAGGCTGTTTTGCAGAGGATTTCCGTCCCTGGAACGACGACTCACCGGCCCATCACACGTGGTAGCGTCCGCTCACTGACCGAACTGTTCGCCGGGATGGCTGCCTTCTCCCTTGACCTGCTGGCCCAACTTCCCGAGGCCTACCAGGCATTCGGCCCACTGATCGACATCCTTCCGATCATCCCCGTTTTCTTCCTGCTTCTGGCCTTCGTTTGGCAGGCCTCCGTAGGCTTTCGTTAAGCGCGTTAACGCCGACGACCGCCCGCTCGAAGCACAGCCCAAGCGAATTGGGGGAGCACCAGATAACGCCGCCAGCGTGATGGGTCCTGGAGCAGCCTGAAAAGCCATTCCATCTGCAGTCGACTGGTCCACTCCGGTGCGCGCTGCTTGAGGCCGGACCAGACATCGAAGCTGCCACCCACGCCCATCCAGAGCCCCGGAAGGGACTGACGCATGCTCTTCGCCCAGACTTCCTGACGGGGCACACCAAGAGCCACCAGCACGAGATCAGGCCGCAGACCGCGCAGACGAGACTCCAGAGCCGGCCAAGCCTCTGAGGCTTGAAATCCGTGCTCTGCCATCAGCAACCTCAAGCGGGGATGGCTCCGAGCCAGCGTGGTCTTCAAACGCTCCATCACCTCGGGTGAACCACCCACCAGGGCAACGGACCAGTCATGAGCTTCGGCATAGCTGAGCAGAGACCAGGCCAGCTCGATACCAGGGCTGCGACGCACCCTGACCCCCTGACGACCTAAGGCCCAGACCACTCCTGCTCCATCCGGAACCACCAGGTCGGCCTGGGCAATCACCGCTCCCAGATCTGAGTCCTGACGTGCCCGCATCGTCATTTCAGCATTGAGTGTCACGATCTGACCCCCACCCTCTCCATGCAGGCCGATGGCTGAAGCCGCCACGTCGCGGCAAGCGTCAACAGGAACCCCAAGAACGTGGCAGCGACGGCGATCTCGCGGGCCAGTGCTGATTGTTTCCATCTCCGAAAAGGCTCCGAGGGAGAATCTAGATCCGGTCGAACGCAAGGCCATGGTTCTGTCCCATCCGGTTGCCGGGAATCACCAAGAGAAGCTGGTCCAGTTGCAGCACCTGGACAGCGCCATTGAAGCCGTGGTCTTGCAACGGCAGAACCCTCTCAGCGGACTGCTTCCTGCGAGCACGGCCCACACCGTTCACGGCAACTACGGCGATGCCTGGGTTCGCGACTGCGTGTATTCGATCCAGTGCGTTTGGGGATTGGCCATTGCCCACCGCAAACTCCTAGGCCCCTGCCAACGCAGCTGGGAACTGGAGCAGCGGGTGGTCGACCTCATGCGCGGACTGCTCAGCGCCATGATGCGTCAGGCGGACAAGGTTGAACGCTTCAAGCAAAGCCTGGATCCGCTGGATGCGCTCCATGCCAAGTACGACAGCCGCAATGGCGAACCGGTGGTGCCCGATGACGGCTGGGGGCACCTCCAGCTGGATGCCACATCACTCTTTCTGCTCCAACTGGCCCAGTTGAGTCGCGGTGGTCTGGCCGTGATCCACAACCGCCACGAGGCGGCCTTCATTCAGAACCTGGTTTATTACGTCGCCCGGGCCTACCAGATCCCCGATTACGGCATCTGGGAACGGGGAGACAAGGGCAACCACGGACTGCCAGAACGCAATGCCAGCTCGATCGGCATGGCGAAGGCTGCCCTGGAGGCTCTGGACGGCGTGGATCTCTTCGCCGCCCATGGCGATGGCAGCGTGACCGTCCTGATCCCCCCTGGTGCGGTGGTGCGTCTGCGGCGAGCGCTGCAAGGGCTTCTCCCGCGCGAATCCGCCAGCAAAGAGGTGGACAGCGCCTGCCTTTCGGTGATCGGCTATCCCGCCTGGGCTCTCGAGGATCCTGAGCTCGTCGAACGCACGGCCCGACGCATCCGCAGGGAACTGGGCGGCCTCTACGGGTACAAGCGCTTCCGGCGGGACGGCCACCAGACCGTGGTGGAAGACATCACCCGACTGCACTACGAATGCGATGAACTAGCCACGTTTGAGGGGGTCGAGTCGGAGTGGCCCCTGTTCCTGGCCTATGAACTGGTCACCGCCTGTTTTGAGGAGCGCTGGGACGACGCCAGGCAGTGGCGCCATCGCCTGGAAGCCCTCCGCGTGGAACGCAATGGGCAGATGCTCTACCCGGAGCTCTACCTCGTTCCTGCAGAAGCCCTGGAGCACGAACGCCAGGTGCCCGGGAGCCAGAAACGGGTCGCCAATGACAACGTCCCCCTGCTTTGGACGCAGAGCCTGGCCTGGCTCGGGGAGATGCTGATGGACGGGCTGATCGAGGCGGCAGACCTCGATCCCTGTGGTCGACGTCTGCCGTGCGTTCTTGGCGCCGAATCGGTGCTGGTCTGCCTCGTCCCGAACGACTCCAGCGTGGCCCTGCGCCTGAAGGAGCTGGGGCTACCAGTGATCGATTCAGACGCTGCAGGGATCGAGGTTCTGAGCTCCGATGCACTGCGGCAACACCTGGGCGCTGTTGGCGTGGATGAGGTTCTCGGCCTGAGCGGTCATCCACCTGTAAGGCCTGAGACTGCTGCCAGTGCCAGGCTCTACCGACTGGGTGACAGGCAGCTGGCCTTTCTTCCCGCCGTTCTTGAAGAGGG
Source organism: Synechococcus sp. MEDNS5 (assembly GCF_014279875.1). Taxonomy (NCBI): domain Bacteria; kingdom Bacillati; phylum Cyanobacteriota; class Cyanophyceae; order Synechococcales; family Synechococcaceae; genus Synechococcus; species Synechococcus sp. MEDNS5. The sequence goes on along the minus strand of NZ_CP047952.1, from coordinate 323,794 downwards.
AACGTTTTATCTCAGTCACGATCCCAGGCACCTGGTGGACAGTGTGGTGAACGAGCTGCATCTGCTGCAGAGGCACTGGCAGGGGCCTGGCTCACCCCTGCTCTTGATTCCGGTGCAAGCCTCCTTGCTGGAGCGGGGTGACACCCATCTGCTTGCCCTCACAGAGCGTCTCCGCAGTGGTTGCGTGGAGGACGTTCGTGTGGAGTTCGCCAATCTGGAAACCCTGGCAACCCGTGCTCAGTGGCATGACCTGCCGGGATCGCCAAGGACCTCGAGCCTGACAGCCGCGGCCTCTGCCAGGCAACTGCTAAGGGCCTCGACGGATCTGAGTGACCTCACCGCTGCTCAGGAACAGGAGCTGGATGACACTTCGTTGGAGGAGCTGCGGCGGCGCATCTGGTCCAGCAACTCCCTGCGAGAGCAGGCCGAAGTGCTGGAGTTACTCACGCGCAGGCTGGGAAGCGCAGCGGTTCTGAGCGGCCCTCAGGGTGCTCCGGTGGAGATCAAAACGCTGCTGGAGGAGATTTACAGACGGGGGCTTCAGCAGGAGGACTGGAACGTGGCCCGTCGCTGCGCCGGTGCCATGGGACTGATTCACCCGCAGCTGGACGACGCACTCATCGACCTGCTCAGCCGTCAGAAACAGGTGGTGGTTGGACGGAATTACACCAAGGCCTCCCGACTGAGTACTCCCGTGTCCAGCCAGGCGATTGCAGCCCTGATCGAGCAAACAAGCGGCAGTGATAGTCGCGAGTGGATGCTGCAGCAGGAACTCTTGCTGGCGCTCGACGGAATCGCTCGACGCGAACCGGACATGATCCGAGGTTCTCTGACCTTCCAGCTCGGACAGTTGATGCTGCTGCTCACGTCTGAGCTTGCCACTGAACGACAACTCAGCCAAGACGAAGCCTTCGAAGCCGTGTGTGATGAACCGCCGCACCGCCTTGGCCAACGGCTGCGCACGGTGTTGGAGGATGTCGACCATGCCCGCGACGCCTTGCAGCGCCGAGAGTTGCTGCATGTGCGTGGGCAGGTGCAATGGAGTGTGCCGGAACCACTTGAAACCGGTCCCGGTGGCAACGACTGGCTGCAACATCGCATTCGTCTGGGCTCCCTTCAGCAGGTCCCCAAGGAGTTCTATGCAGGCATCTGGTCGCTTCTGCACCACTGCCGGGGGCTGGTGATTGGTGACAAACTTGAACGCCGCAATCGGCTGACCAGCGCCCTCCTGTTGGAGAAAACTCCCGGCGAACGCAACTTCGCGATCCAGGTTGAACATCTTCTGAGCCGAATCACCGCGCCCGAGTACCGGCAACTGTGCACGGAAACCCTGCTCTCACTGATGGCTTTTGCCACCGCCAATCCCAGGATCCAGATTGACGATGACATCGCTCTGGACGTGGTGATCGGCCATGCGGTTCGCGTTGGCTGGCACGCCACCCACCCCGACCTGACCGAGGCTGATTACGCCCAACACAAAGCCAGTGCGTGGGATCAGTTTTACCGGTCATCCCCTGCACTCTGCAGGCACTGGCAGATCGAGGCCCTGCGTCAGCTCGCCGATCAGGACACTCTCAACTGAAACCCTGAGGCAAGAGAGACCCGACTCAGATCGGCGCATCTAGCGGAATGCCAACGCCAGGTTGTTCCACTGCCTGCTCAATCAGATCAGCCAACCGCAGAGCCCTGGAAGCCTGTTGGCCATCCACTGCTGGTGTCTCCCGGCCCCGCACGCACTGCAGGAAATGCTCGAGCTCGGCGTAGAGGGGTTCGATGGACGTGGTGCTCACCTCCTCGATGAACCCGTCGTTTCGATAGAGCAGTTCACCGTGGTCTGCCGAGTACCACTCATGGGCGCGACGGTGGATGTGCAGGTTGTGATTGAGAAAGTCCGTCTCCACCAGACTCGAGCGGCAGTGAGCGCTGAGGCTTCTGATCTTGCGATGACTCATCTTGCTGGCCGTGAGACTGGCCACCACACCATTGTCGAAACCCAGCGTGGCATTCACGTAGTCAATCGGGCCTGCCGAGCTGCGACCACCTGCCGCAGCCAGATGCACCACCGATGAGCCAGCGAGTTCCAGCACAAGGTCGAGATCGTGAATCATCAGATCCAGAACCACAGACACATCATTGGCGCGGTCGGCATGGGGGCTGTGCCGGCGTGCTTCCAACACCACAACCTCCTCATTGGCCACCACTTTGGTGAGCTCCCGGAAAGCGGGGTTGAAGCGCTCAATATGACCAACCTGAAGCAGACGGCCTCCTCTGCTGGCGGCAGCAATCAGAGCAGCGGCCTCCTCCTGACTTGCAGCGATGGGCTTTTCAATCAGAACGTGCAAACCGGCTTCCAGACAAGCCAGACCCACGGGGTGATGGAGCAGGGTCGGCACAGCAATGCAGACGGCCTCGACCTCAGCGAGCATGTCGCGGTAATCAGCGAACCAGCGACATCCGAACTGCTCCCTGGCCAAACTCCCACGGGCGGAATCGGGATCGGCCACACCGATCAGATCAGCGTCTTTCAGAAGGCTGAGAACGCGGGCATGGTGCCAGCCCATGTTGCCGATGCCGATCACGCCGACCTTCACCGGAACCATGGTGTCGGTCATCAGCGAGCCTGCGCGAACGCGCTGATTATCGGTGATCGACGCGGCGGTTAGCGAAACGGAATTACGGCTCTTCTGGATTGGGAGATTCCTCGGTGGAGACCTCCTGATCCAGCAGCACCAGACGCACCCGCACAATTCGAGGTCCCGCCATGGCGAAGATCTCGAACTGAACCCCGTCATGGCGTAGAGCTTCGCCGGGGGAGGGGATGTGCTGAAGTTTTTCCAGCAGGAAGCCGGCAAGGGTGTGGTGGTCGCTGGCCTCTGGCAGATCCAGCGAGAGCTGGCGGTTCAGCTCGAAGATCTCCAGATCGCCTGCAACAAGCCAGGTCCCCGGCTGGTCTTCCACCGGCTGAAGATCCGGTTCATCGCTCTCCTCGGCAGGCTCATCGCCGACGATTTCGCCGTTGAGATCAGCAGCGGTGACCAGTCCCTCGGTGCCGCCATGTTCATCCACGACCAGAAGCAGGGGATGACCTGAACGGATGATCGCCAAGAGATCAGCAAGGTTGCTGGTTTCCAGAACGGTCTCAGCAGGCATCAGGTAGGGCTCTAACGAAGAGTCTTCCTTCAGTTCTCCTCGAGCGATGGGTTCGGCTAGGCGCCTGAGATCAAGAACACCACGAACGTCATCAAGCGATTGACCAATCACAGGGAAACGAGCATGACGGGTGCGATGCACCGCCTCCATCAGCCCAGCGAAGCGCACCTCAACCGGCAGGGTGACCATCCCGGAGCGAGGCACCATCACTTCCCGCACCTGGGTATCGCGCAGAGCGAACACACCCTCAAGGATGTTGCGCTCATCGGGCTTGAGTCCTGTCACGCCGCCGCTTTCGATCAAGGTTTCCAGCTCATTGGCCGACAGCACCGAAACGGTGGCGCCCCAGCGTTGACTGAGGCCGGCGAGTCGCAGAAGAAGCGTGGCCAGACCATTGAGGAGCGTGAGAAGGGGCTGCAATGCGCGGATCGCGCCCTCCAGCACTGGCCCCAGCTGCAGCGCAGCGCGTTCGGGGCGACTGAGCACCCAGGCCCGAGGCAACACCCCAGCGATCAGGGTGGCCATCACCACCAGCACAAGGAACCAGGCCAGGTCCCACCAACGGCCGGAAGGCATATCCAGGGGCCACCAGCGCTGACCGAAGCCCCGCCCCGTCCAGCCGAGCGCCACAAGCGACAACGACGTCCCGAACTGCGTCATGAGCAGCGCTGTCGGCAAGCGCCGCAGCAGCCTCTGCAAAGCCTGAGCACCGGGCCGACCTTGCTCGCTGAACTCCTGGACCTGACTGGGCCGGAGCCTCAGCAGTGCCACCTCGGCCGCTGAAAACAGAGCCGGTAGAACCAGCAGCGCGATCAGCAGAAAGGGGCGCATTCGGAGAAGGGGATGGGGGTCGCGAGGATCGAACTCGCCTTAGGCGAATTATGAGTTCGCTGCATTCACCAGATTGCTAGACCCCCGCAACCGAGGTCTTACCACAGCGCACGAACAGCAGGAAAGGGGTCTGGTGACGGCTTCACCACGGACTTGGGCTCCTGCATTTCCTCAGCCAGGCTGCTGCCGAATCCATTGGACAAATCAACCGTACGCCAGGGAATCGGTGCGCTCTGCTCTTCGAGCAGCATCCGGGTGGTGTTCTGCAGAGCAGATCCGTCCCAGATGATGGTCTGGTCGGGGAATCCCAGACCCATCAATCGCTGTCCATCGGACCCAGCCAGCGCGATTCCAAACAGATCAGTGACCTGGTGCAGAAGGTCGACCCCTCGGGCATAGGACGACGTCCAAGTGTAAAAACGACGCTCGATCAGGGCTTCGGTGGTCTCCACAGGCCCACAACGGGTCACCTCCACAGGCTGGGCGACGCCTTGAGCCGAAGCCGAGATCCCCGAAGGTGCTTCCAGTGTGGTGGTGCAAACCATCGGCCTGGCCAGCCCTTTGGGACACAGCACCAGAGGAATGAACAGAAGCAACGGGCTGAGGCAATGCCTGGCCACGGGAAGGGAGCAACTCTGCGCGCAAACTAGGCAGAGGATTCGCCGTGCACCAGCCCCCCATGACCGATCGTTCCGACCCATCCATGGATCGCGATGTTCTTCTCGACCGCCTGGCGCGGGAGGCCTATCGGTTTGGACACTTCACCCTGGCTTCCGGCCGCAGCAGCGACCATTACGTGAACTGCAAGCCCGTCGCCCTCAGTGGCAGCGGCCTTGCCCTGCTGAGTCCGGCGATGCTCGCGCTAGTGGACGAGGAGGCCGTGGCGGTGGGGGGACTCACCCTCGGTGCTGATCCCCTGGTGAGCGGTGTGGCGATGGCGGCCGCGCAGCAAGGCCGTGCACTCGATGCCCTGATCGTGCGCAAACAGGCAAAGGGCCATGGCACTGGAGCCTGGCTCGAGGGACCTCTGCCCGAGCCAGGCGCCCGCGTCACGGTGCTGGAAGATGTCGTCACCACCGGTGGCTCATCGATCAAAGCCGTGCAGCAGCTTCGTGAGGCGGGGTACAGCGTGGGACGGGTTGTGACGATTGTGGATCGTGAGGAAGGGGGCAGCGCCGCGATGGCCGCGGCCGATCTCGAGCTGGTCAGCCTGTTCAAACTGGACCAGGTGGCAACCCGCGCCAAGGAGCTGACGGCTTGACGATGGATGGATCGAAACCACAAGCCCTTCTCTGGGACGAGCACTTTGACGTCATCCGCCTCGAAGGCTCGGGCTGCGCGGGATTCCTGCACGGCCAGACAAGCGCCAGGGTGGAAGGCGCATCCTCAGGGCAGTTGCTTCAGGCGTGCTGGCTCAATGCCACGGGCCGGGTGCAGGCGCTGCTGGAGCTCCGCCTCGACGATCAAGGCGCCGATGTGCTGGTGCTCAACGGCAACCCGGACCATCTGGCCAAAGGCCTGGATCGTGTGATCTTCCCGGCTGACCGCGTCAAGCTCGGTGCGCCGCGACAGCAAAGGCGCCTGCAGCACCTGAGCAGCGGCCAAGCACCAGGTCCGGAGAGCGTGCTTTGGCTGGATCACGACGCCAACCCTCCTCCGCCGTGGGATCGAACGCAAGCGTGCACCGCGGCCGAACTGGAGCGCTGGCGGCTTCGGCAGGGCTGGCCCCTCGGTGCCGAAGAGATCAATGGCGACACCAACCCTTTTGAGCTGGGCCTGGCGGCGTGGGTGAACCTCGAGAAAGGGTGCTATCTGGGCCAAGAAACCCTGGCCAAACTGGGATCTCGTGGTGCGGTGAAACAGCAGTTGCGCTGCTGGCAATGCGCAGATCAAGAGGCCGCAGAGCTCAAGCCAGGGGATGGGCTGACCCTGAACGGTGAACGAGCCGGACGCATCACCAGCGTTGCTCATCCAAACGGGAATGAACCTCAGTGTGGTCTGGCCCTGATCCGACGACAAGCACTCGAGGCCGAGGAACTGCAGAGCGAAACCACGGAGTCCCGGCCCCATCCATTGACCTTGACGCTGCAGCGTCCCGGCGCCTTTCAAGATCCACCAAGCGGGCGTTAACCCTTCCGCTCCGTTTCGTCTTGTGCCAACAACCAGGCGGCCACCGCCCAGGTCGCCAGGCCGTCATCCCGGTTGTAGGCAAAAATCCAGCGCAGAGCCTGCACGTGGCCCCGGTCCCCCTGCCCGGTTCCCCGCCACTGCCGCCACCAAAGCAGTGCTCGGGCACCATCCACTCCAGCCTGTCCCCAGCGGAAGCCGAGCCAGTCCGCCACGGTCTTGAGCCCGTAGCTGTTCAGCGGCAGACGCCAATGACGTCGCAATCGCTCGTGAACATCCACCAGCCGACGTCGCAACACCATCTGATCCGCATCCCCCATCCCCTGACGCTGGGCCATGCGACGCAGCGCCAGGGATTCGGTTTCTCCGTAGTGGAGCACGGGCCAATCGGGGTAATGCCTCAGCATCCGTTGGAGGCGCGTCCAACAAGCACCCTCCCCGTGCTCCTGCAGCGCCAGCAAAGGGTGATAAGTGGCCAGCGAGAGATCCCAGCGACCATCCAATGCTCTTGGTAAGCGCACGAATCCATGCAGGAAATCGTCGCGGGCATCGGGATCGGATTCGATGTCGTACAACAGCACCCCAGGCGCTTCAGCCAGTTCTGGAAGGGCTGGTGGTGCAACCAGTGGCTCCGCACATCCATCGCGTTGGGCCCGTGCCTGCGCCACCAGAGGCGCCGCCACAGCACCATGCTGCTCACCGAATCGCTCGAGCTGCAGCGCCAGCCGCTCTGGATCGGCGTCGGCCAGAGCCGCCAGGCCATCAATGCCGATCTCCATCAGCATCTCCCTGCGTTTGGCACCGATGCCGCTCACTTCACTGAGGTGGCCTTCACGGGCGGCATCGGCATTGCACACACCACGCCATGAACACAATGTGCATTTGCGGCGGTCCGCCGCCAGAGCCGGCGGAATGGGGCGACTCAGATCTGCCGCAAGCTTGGAGAGAGACTCATCCAGCTGATGCTGAAGTCCGCCGCCGAGCGGCACGGTTTCCCGCTCGAGGCGCCGGCCGGAGCCAGCCAGGGCAAGGCCGTCGGCGACAGGCGCCTGCTGCAGGCGTTCGAGAAGACGCCCGGCTAGGGCCAGCTGCAGCCTGTGTTCACGCGTCAGCCGTCGCCCCTGCCTTGCCAGAACAGGTCGGTAGACAAAACGTCCCCAACGGCTGGCCCCCTCTCGTCGCTGAAGGAGCGCAGGGTGAGCCTCAACAGCGAGACCATCCCGGGTGGTGGAGCGCAGCCGCAATCCCACCACACCACCCTCTCCCTGTTCACAGGCCTGCAGTCCATGGCCAGGTTTCTTGGCCATGAGAGCCACAAAACTGCGCTGCTGATCATCGAGCTGAAGCGTCCGGTGGGCCGTATAAAGCCTTAACTGGTCGTCTCCATGGCGATCCAACCAGGCACGCCGGCGACAGCGGGTCCAGCTGCGCAGCAGACGATCTGTGAGCGGCTTGTCAGCAGAGCGGGTGTCACCCATGGGCCGACGTTACGGCGGCCGGCTGCTAGATCCAGTGCATTGCAGGCTTCTTATGGCGTCGGCTCCTCTTCCCCTGACGGCAGCACCAATCCGTTTCGGAACCGATGGGTGGCGCGGAATTCTCGGGGTGGACATCACCGTGGAGCGGCTCCTTCCAGTAGCAGCGGCAGCTGCCCGGGAACTGGCTTATCAGGCACCTGAGGGCCTTAAAAGCCGCACGGTTGTGATCGGTTACGACCGGCGCTTTCTCGCTCCTGAGCTGGCCGAGGCGATCGCCGCGGCCGTACGCGGGGCCGGGTTGGATCCCTTGCTCACGAACACTGCAGTACCCACTCCCGCCTGCAGCTGGGCTGTGGTGCAGCGCCAGGCCCTCGGCGCCCTCGTGATCACCGCCAGTCACAACCCACCGGAATGGTTGGGCCTGAAGATCAAAGGGCCCTTCGGCGGCTCCGTGGAGGGTGAATTCACGGCTGCGGTGGAACAGCGGCTGGCTGCAGGTGGAATCAGCGTTCCTGTGGCTGGCGACCTGCCCCGTTTTGATGCTCGGGACGAGCATCTCCAGGGCCTTCGCAACAAGCTCAATCTGAGCGCCATCACTCAGGGCCTGAAATCCATGGGCCTGAAGGTGATCGTGGATCCGATGCACGGCTCCGCCGCCGGCTGTGTGCAGAACCTCCTTGGTGAAGAGGCGAAAGGGATCGTCTCCGAAATCCGCAGTGTCCGCGATCCACTCTTCGGAGGGTGCCCGCCGGAACCTCTGGCCCCCCACCTGGAACAGCTGATCGCCGCCGTGCAGGCCTCCACGCAGGCAGGTGAGCCAGCCGTCGGCCTGGTGTTCGATGGCGATGGCGACAGGATCGCGGCGGTTGATGAAACCGGTTGTTTCTGCAGTACCCAGCAGTTAATGCCACTGCTGATCGACCATCTGGCAGGGTCAAGAAAGCTGCCGGGCACTGTCGTGAAGACCGTGAGTGGCTCTGATCTGATGCGTCTGGTTGCCGAGGATCTCGGTCGAACCGTGCTCGAACTGCCCGTGGGCTTCAAGTACATCGCTGCGGAGATGCTGAGCGGAGATGTCTTGATCGGCGGCGAGGAATCCGGCGGCGTCGGCTTCGGCATGCACCTTCCGGAACGGGACGCCCTGTTCGCAGCGATGCTGGTTCTCGAGGCTCTTGTGGAAGGCGGCAAGCCTCTGGGAAAGCGGCTCGAAGCCTTGCGGAATCGCTGCGGAGGGGCCTGCCATTACGACCGCCTCGACCTGCGCCTGCCCGACATGGACTCGCGCCGCCGCCTCGAGGCACTGCTAGAGGACCAGCCACCGCAAACGGTGGCTGGTGTCGCCGTTCAAGAGGTGATCACCACCGATGGGGTGAAGCTGCGACTGGGCCCAAGCCATTGGCTGATGCTCCGTTTCTCAGGAACCGAGCCGCTGTTGCGCCTCTACTGCGAGGCTCCGGATGCTGGGCGGGTGGCTGAGGTGCTCGCCTGGGCCCGCAGCTTCGCGGAGGCAGCATGAGCCCTTCACTGCGAACACTGGTGATCGCCAGTGGCAATCGCGGCAAGATTCGTGAATTCGAACACCTGCTGAACAGCCTTCCCCTGCAGATCACAGCCCAGCCGGAGGGACTGGAGGTGGAGGAAACGGGTCAGACATTCGCTGCCAACGCCCGCTTGAAAGCCGTGGCCGTCGCCAACGCCACCAACTCCTGGGCCCTTGCAGACGACTCAGGCCTGAGCGTTGACGCTCTTGACGGAGCCCCTGGGGTGCATTCCGCCCGCTATGCCCCTACCGACCCGGAGCGCATCGGCCGACTGCTCAAGGCCCTGAAGGATCGCGACGACCGAAGTGCGCATTTCTGCGCTGCCTTGTGCCTGGCCGCTCCTGGTGGTCGCGTGTTGCTGGAAGTGGAGGGACGCTGCGAAGGACAGATCACGCGGATCCCCAGAGGCGAAGGCGGCTTTGGATATGACCCGATCTTCGAGGTGGATGGCACCGCACGCACCTTTGCCGAGATGGCTCCACCAGAGAAGAAAGCGCAGGGTCACCGGGGCCGGGCCTTCGCCCTGCTGGAACCCCAGCTCCGGCAACTGCTGCTTGAGGCCTGAGGCCACCGTGGTGACCTATGTCACGAAGTCCTGACAGATGACTCCTGTACCGTGAACGCTGTCGCTGACGAGGTCCATGGCCATTGCCATGACCACGGGTTACAGCGCGCAGACCGAAGGCGCTCTCCTCTGCATCGAAGCCGCCTCGGACTGGGCCCTGACTTGTGTGGATCAACTTCCTGTATCTGACAGCCACGTGCTGATCGATTACGGAGCAGCCGATGGAGGCACCGCCGTAGGGCTTTGGAACCAGATCCTCGATCGCCTGCATGCCAATCAGCCGCAAGCTCATCTCACGTTGATCGGCAACGACCTGCCAAGCAACGACAATGTGGCCCTGGCCGAAAATCTGGCTCTGCAGATTCCCAGGGAACCCAAGCCCACAGTTCTGGTGAGTGCCCGGAGTTTTTACGAGCCCTCCGTCGGCCCCAACACCATCAGCTTCGGCTTTTCAGCAACAGCCATGCACTGGCTGAGCCAGTCACCCGGCCCGCTCGACACCCATACGCACGTGCTGGCCTCGGGCGACGCCGATGCTCTACAACGCTTCACAGCCCAGGCTCTCAAAGACTGGACCTACGTGCTGGAACTGCGCAGCCGCGAGCTGATCGCGGGTGGTCGCCTGCTGACCGTGAACCTGTCACGTGACAACGAAGGCCGCTATCTCGGACACAACGGCGGGGAGACTCGCAATGTGCACGACCAGTTACATCAGATCTGGCGTGGATTGGCCGATGAAGGTGTGATCAGTGAGGAGCAGTACCGCAACGGCACGGTGCTGAACTTCTACAAATCCCCTGACGAATTCATGGCGCCGTTGAAGGATGAATCATCAGCGCCTTACCGCAACGGTCTGCGTCTGGTGGATGAACGCACGGTGTACGTGAAGTGCCCATACCGCAGGCGCTGGAACGAGGATGGCGACACGGCCACCTTCGCGGCGGGCCTGATGGCCACGATCCGCAGCTGGAGTCGACACAGCTTCGCCAGTGCCGCGGGCGACAAGGCCGCTGACCTGGTCTATGAGCGCCTCCAGCAACGCATCGCCGATAACCCGAGCGAGTGGAGCCTTGATTACGTCGAACACCACCAAATGATGGAGAAAGTTGCCTGATGACAACCACCCCTACCAAGCCGACCGTGTCGGTGCTCGCTGAGCACGTTTCGGATCATCTGTCGGTGTTTGTCGTCGCTGAGAACACAGACTCCGCGCGCCCCGCCAATGGTGGACTGCGCCTGCTCAACTATCCAAGCGACGAAGCGTGCATCGCCGACGGAGAACGTTTGGCTGGACTGATGACGCACAAGCATGACCTCTACGGAACAGGCTTCGCCGGCGGCAAGATCGTGGCTCGCGCCGCTGAACCGGCGGCGGTCAAGGACGAGCTGATCCACGTCACCGCCAGCCTGCTCGAATCTCTCGATGGCGCCATGATCACAGGCTGTGACCTCAACACCAGCCTGGAAGACATGGAGCGCCTGATGGCGCTCACCCCCTATGTGCTGGCTGCTGTGGGAAGTCCGGTGGACGCCAGTGCCGCCACGGCCCACGGCACCTTGGGCGCGGTTGAAGCCGTGCTGGAAGCTGAGCTCAGTGAGGCCACCCCTGGCCGCGCTCTTGTGCATGGCTGCGGCGCCGTGGGAGGCACGGTGGCTCGCGTGCTGGTTCAACACGGCTGGACCGTGTTCACCGCCGATCTCGACAGATCGCGTGCAAGTTTTCCCGGAGCCACCCCCCTGCCAAGCGACTGCCCTTGGTGGGAGCTCAAGGTGGATCTCCTGATCCCCTGTTCCATTTCCGGGTTGATCAACGCAGAGATGGCATCCGCCCTGAAGGTGGCTGCAGTGGTGCCAGCGGCGAACGCCCCCTTCCAGCAGCCCCAGCTCGCGGACGACCTGCGCCGGCGCGGTATCCGGGTACTCCCAGATCCGCTGGTGAATGCCGGTGCGGTGATCGCTGATTCGATTGAACGCTTTTCACCCGATGCCTGGGACGGTGCGGGCGCCAACGACGTCTATGCCTTCGTTCGCCAGGAAGTGCGCCAACGCGCAACCAACTATCTCAATCAGCGTGATCAGGGCTTATCGGTGGGGGCTGCCCTTGTGGAAGTGGCCGCAGAACCGGAAAATGATCCGATCGGTCTGAGTTTCGGAGACGCGGCATGAGCCAACCACCAATGCCTGTCCAAGCCGAGGTCGTGATCGTCGGTGGCGGCATGGCCGGTCTGAGCTGTGCAGCAGCTCTTGCTCGGCGGGGAGTGCGTGATGTGGTGCTGCTGGAAGCGAAGACCCTGGCCCATGCACGGGCCAGCAGCTTCGGCGAAACCCGCATGTTCCGGGAGATGTATTCCGACCCGGTGCTCTGCCGCCTGGCCCAGGAAGCCAATCGGCTCTGGCGGGAGGAGGAGCAGCACGCTGGACAGCATCTGCGGGAAACCCACGGATTGCTGTTTTACGGCGAAAGCTGGGATGAAGAAACCATCGAGGGGTCCATCCCTGGCGCCCGACGGGTGATGGATGAACAGAACATTCCCTATGAGGCTCTGAACGCAAAACAAATATCCGAACGGTTTCCGCTTAAACCCAAACCCGACTTCACCGGTCTGTTCGAGCCCACCGCCGGGGCGGTGCGCAGCGACAAGGTGATCGCCCACTGGCGGCGCACAGCGGAACAGGCGGGTCATCAGCTCCTGGAGGAAACTCCGGTAAAAGGGGTTGACGCCAACGGCGGGGGCGTGACTCTGGCCGACGGTCATCACATCGCCGCCGATCAGGTGGTGGTCGCGTGTGGTATTTGGAGTGATCTGTTGCTGGCCCCGCTTGGTCTTTCACCGAAGCTCGAGATCTGGCCGATGTTGTGGGCGCACTACACCGTTGATCCCTCCCTGGCGGATCGCTATCCGCAATGGTTCTGCTTCCAACGGGAACGCGGCGACGATGGTGGCCTGTACTACGGATTCCCTGTTCTCAGCCGCACAGCGGATGGACGGCCGCGCATCAAGGCCGGCATCGACTGGGCTCCAAAGGAGCTGCGGGTCGCTGAACCCAATGCCATGTGCAGTGAACCCCCAGCTCGACTGGTCGAACTTCTCGACAGCTTTCTGTTCAACGAACTTGATGGTGTGCAGGAACGGGTGGAAACCGTGATGAGTCCGTACTCCATGACGAGTGATGTGAACTTCGTTCTCGACCGCCTCACGCCAAAACTCAGCCTGTTTGCCGGGGGCTCCGGCCAGGCTTTCAAGTTCGCTCCACTTGTCGGCGATTCCCTCGCCCAACTGGCCTGCGGAGAGTCACCGGCCGTGGATCTCTCCTGTTGGAGTCACCAGCGCGAGGCCGTGCGCGCCTGAAGCGCGACCCGCTAGTTCTTCGTTACAGCGTTTTCGTGAGCGATCAAACCAATTTCAACGATGGTCCCGTTTCAACAGGGCCATGGTGGCGTCGCCCGCCCCTTTGGATCGGTGCGGGCCCTCTGCTGGCCTTTCTGGTGCTGGCGGCCGTTGACCTCACACTGGCCCAGCAATTCACCAGCTCCGGCAAAGCAATCGTCAGTGGATCCCTTGGCGGCTTGTGGCAGTGGATGGTGCTGTTGCTGTTCGTGATTGCCGTGGTGATGGCGATCAGTCCAGTAGGACGGCTGCGCCTGGGAGGAGTCGACGCCCAGCCAAGTCTGAAATTCTTTGACTGGTGCGCCGTGCTGATCTGCACGCTGTTGGCCGGTGGTGGAGTGTTCTGGTCAGCGGCCGAACCGCTATTCCACTTCCGCACGCCAGCGCCTTACTTCAGCGACGTCAAAGGTTCCACAGCAGCAGCTGTCGATCCCTCGTTGGCCGTGAGCTTCCTGCACTGGGGGTTCCTGGCCTGGGCACTTGTGGCCACCACGGTCACGATCACGCTCTCGATCCAGGAACAACGGGGCGAACCACTGCGGCCTCGCACCCTGCTGGTGGGACTGCTCCCCCAACGGTGGGTGGAAGGTCCTCTTGGAGACCTCGCCGACGGACTCTCTGTGGTGGCAGCCATTGCCGGCACGGTGGGGCCTCTCGGCTTCCTGTCCCTGCAGCTCAGCAACGCCGCGGGCATGCTGCCGGGCCTTAGCGACAGCGCAGGCCTGCAGTCGCTGGTAGTGGTGCTGCTCACCGCCGTGTTCGCCACCTCCACGGTGAGCGGGATTCAACGGGGCATCAAGTGGCTTTCGGAAGTGAACGTGTGGCTCACGCTCGGCCTCGCCGCGGCCTTGCTTCTGCTGGGGCCGGGTCTTTGGCTGATTCAACACTTCGCCAGTTCCTTCACGCTCTACGTGCGCAACCTGGTGCCGATGGCCCTGGCTCCCAACCGTGGGCCCGACAACTGGGTGAATGCCTGGACGGTGTTCTACTGGGGTTGGTTTCTGGGCTACGCCCCTTTGATGGGGCTGTTCACTGCTGGGGTCAGCCGGGGCCGAACCCTGCGCGAACTGGTGCTGGCGGTGGCGATTCTCTGCCCGATCGTGACCAATGTCTGGTTCACGCTGCTGGGAGGCACAGGCATGCAACTGGAGCTGAGCAACCCAGGGGCCATCAGTGGACCTCTTGCTGCCAGCGGAGAAGCAGGCGCTTTGCTCGCAATCCTTGGCCAGCTTCCACTCCCCTGGCTGTTGATCCCTGTGGGCCTGATCCTGGTGGTGCTGTTCATGGCCACCAGCGCCGACTCGATGAGCTACGCCGCCGCCATGGTGGTCAGCGCCCAGCGAAAGCCACCAGCACTTCTGCGCTTGTTCTGGGCCTTGATGATTGGAAGCCTCACCTTGGTGCTGCTGCGCATCGGAACCAGTCTGGGTGACAGCACTTCCATCAATGCCCTGCAGGCCTTCATTGTGATTTCAGCCGTTCCGGTCACCCCTCTGGTGCTGATCACTCTTTGGACGGCACCGCGTCTGGCATGGAAGGAATGGCAGCAGCGTCAACAAGCTCCGAGTTCCAGCTGATCCAGCCCGCCATCACCACCCCAAACAGGGCTAGCGCGCCATAAATCACCAGCACCAGCGACACATCACCGCGGGGCGAAGCCTGCAGGATTAACCCTGACACCACCGTCATCACTCCACCCATCAAGGTTCCGCAGGTATTGACGATTGAAACGGTCATCGCCGTCTGACCAGGAGGGGCCGAGGCCTCCGCGATCGGAAAGGCCAAGACCGCTGAACCAATGCCGATGCCGAATGTGAGCGCCGGCAGTTGCAGCAGAGGTTGGGGAATCCAAGGTGCAAGCAGGAGAAGCAGTGACAACAGAGTGATGAGGGTTCCCAGCAGCAGCACACGGCCGCGTCGCTGGGGCCTGCCACCGAGAGCCCCACTGCCGACCATGCCTACCATCAAACCGATGGACATGGTGAGGGTGAGTCCTTCCATCAAAGGGCTGGACCATCCCTTCAGGGTGGAAAGAAGGCCGTACTGGGCCATTCCGAACACAAACCCCAGTCCCCAGGCGTACAGCATGCAGCACTGAATCAGTCGCAGCACTCCCCCCCGGCTCCAGCGCGGCACGTCCACCGGAGGAGCGACGATCGGCAGCCGATCCACCCTGGCCCGCGAACGCCTCGACACACTCAACAGCAACACCGGCAATGCCACCAACAGCAGCAACGCAAGGCTCTGCAGCAGCACCAAACCACGCCAGGCTGAGCGGCCCAGAAGCAGGGGAACCACCGCAGCGAGCGCAGCCCCCAAACCAACCAGAGCATCGGTGAATCCCATCGCCAAGGCAAAGCGGTTGGCGGGCAAAGTGCGTCGCGCCAAGACCGCCGAAGCCGGGAATGCAACCGCACAGGCCATCCCGGTGCCGATGCGGGACAGCAACAATCCAGTCAGGGTTTCACTGCGGGCAAACACCACGCTGCAGCTGGCAGCGACCATCGCGGCAAGAAGCAGCCAGAGCTCAACCCGCCCCCGATCGATCAGTCGCCCCACGGGAACCTGCACGAGCCCGTAGGGCACCAGAAAGCTCCCGGCAATCAGGGCCAGACCCGCTGGCCGTACAAGCAACTCCAAACCGAGCGCCCGTTCGTAGTACTGAAAGCCGGTCTCCACCCAGACCAACCAGAGAACAAAGAGAAGACTGAACAGCCAGAGCAGACGATCACGCACAGCGAGCGTGCAACATCAACCCCAGTGTGAAGGGATCGTTGGGTTGCGCTTCGCGGCTTAAGACAGGCAGTAGTCCAGGGTGAGCCTCAGACTCCCGGTGGGAGGAGGAGCCTCCCCGGGCCTGAAGCGAGGAACGGCCGTTGCCGCCATCGTCAGCCCATGGGTCGCGGGCTGACTGCGCTGATCAATGCGCAACAACTGCACCTGGGACAGCCCCAGGGCTGAAGCCGTGCTCGCCGCCTGCGACTGACCACGCTCCAGTGCCCGCTTCAGCAAGCGCTCCTCCAGCTCCTTCTGGCCCTGCGCCGAAGCCAGGGAGGTCATGCCCTGGAGGCGAACCCCGGGCAGCCGGCCGGCCCGCTGAATCAGCGTGTCGTAATTGCTGCGGCTCACCAAGCCACTGATGGATGTGGACGCTCGGTAGCGATCAGGGGACTCCGATCGACGGATGGGGACTGTGCTCGGCGCAGACACGTTCAGATCGCCTTGCACCAACGCCGTGAGATCAGTGCGCACACGCGCGAGACGACCATTGAGCTGGTCTAGAGCGGCAGCCGTGCTGGAGGTTTCAGCCTCCAGACGCAGCGTGAAACGAAAACGGGCGGTGCGCGTGTCACCTCGCTCCTGCACTGTCAGCTGCAGCACGGTCCCGCTGCAGCGCGGTCCCTGAACTTGCGCCCGAGCCGACGGTGACCATGCGGGAGACCCGAGGACTGCCATCGGAACGGCGAGCACACGAACAGCAGACATCAAAGAGCGCATGACTGAGGGCGAAGACAGGGCCTTGGTGATGTCTAAATCCCCCCGGTCATCGGGCCTCAACCCAGCTGCCGTGCAGCCCATGGGGAATCGCCAGAGGCAACTCGATGACGGCGACCTCCCTGAGATCGGACGCATCGAGAATCACCAGATCAGAGCCTTCCCGGGCCCCGTTCCAGACCAGTTCCAGAACCCAGCCATCGTCCTCAGCGGTGGCACCGGCTCGGGGAACCATCAGCGGTTCACTGACGAAACCATGGGGTGCGGCACTCCAGATCTGGCGTTCCCCGCTATGGAGGTCCAGCTTCTTGATCACCTGCAGGGGATCATTGCCCTGCTCACGGGCGGCGGCAGCCATCCATGCATAACGGCATGGCAGACCTTCCTTGTCAGGATTCACCATGGCGAATTCGCAGCAGCGTTCGCTTAAGCGAGTGGTTTGCACTTCGCCACTGTCCAAGGTGATGCGGCATTGCTCCAGCAAACCTTCTGGGATCAGATCGAAATCCACCGCGGTGAAGTCCATCTCCGGGCCAACAGAAGGGAAGTCGCTGTAATAGATGCTTTCCACCACCACATCACCGTCGTCTTCCCAGGCGTTGAGGTGATGGAACACAAATCCGTCCGGGGCATCGACGATGCGTGGCGCCTGCCCTGCAAAGGCACCACTTTCGCGGGGAATCAACCAAAACTTGGCCTGACCATCGGGCTTCGACTGCAGGCACTGAGCAGCCCCCTTCTGGCCGAGTACAAACGGCAGAGGATTGAAGGCGATGGCGTTCTGAAGGAACACCGCCCAGTTGGGTGTGATCGCGAAATCGTGCAGAAAGGCGAAGCCGTTGAAACTGTCTTTGCGTTCACAGAGAAGATCGCCGGCCTTGATGCCTGCAGCGGCATCGGTTTCAGTGGCGAACTCCATCAAGCGGATGGTGCTGCGCGGTCCGGTTTTCACCCCGAAGGTGACCATGCGCGGACGATCGTGATGGCCGGGATCGAAGCGCGGGTGCGCACTGAAGGCCTCACCTTTCTTGAGCACGCCGCCCAGAAGGCTGATGCCATGGGTTTCCAGGGTGCGGGGATCCAGCGCATGTGGTTCCGCCGCTTCCCAGAGCGCCAGCAATTGATCACCCAGCTGCACCACCCCGGTGTTGGCGATGTTTTTCAGACGAAGATCAAAGGCATTCGCCAGGGGCCCACCGGGCTTCTGGCTGCCGAACACACCGCGATACAGCACCTTTCCCGCCGCTTCTTCTTCCTGCCAACCGACCGTTCGCACAAAGCGATTGCTCAAGGCAAGCGCACCCTCTTCAAAGCGAAGGGCCGTGATCATCCCATCGCCATCAAATGGGTGATGCACCCGCTGGCCGTTGCGCTCGAGCCGACCGGGACCGTTGCGATACAGGGTTCCCAATAACTCAGCAGGAATGGTGCCGCGCACCGGGGTCAGAGGCACATCAGTGAGCTCCTGCTCCACATTGCGAAAGGCACTGGCCCATTCCGACCGTTCGAAACGGTCAACGGCGGGAGCAACGGTCACAGAAGACGAAGCAGTTGCTTCCATCCTCTCGTAACGGACTGTGAAGCGCGCGCTTCAATTCATTCCGGCCTGTTCCAGCACCCCCTTACTGCTTGGCACCGCATTGGCTCGGCGTGGGTCGATCTCTGTGGCCTGGCGCAGCGCTCTGGCGAAGGCTTTGAAACAAGCCTCCACGATGTGGTGGGAATTGGCGCCATCAAGCTGGCGGATGTGCAGGGTGAGCCCGCTGTTGTTCACCACAGCCACGAAGAACTCCTTCACCAGCTCAGTGTCGTAGGTGCCGATTTTCTGGCTGGGAATGCTGAGGCTGTAACTCAGGTGGGGACGACCGGAGCAATCCAACGCCACCTGCACCAAGGCCTCATCGAGAGGCGCAAGGAAATGGCCAAAGCGATGAATGCCGCGGCGATCTCCGAGCGCCTGAGCCAGGGCCTGGCCCACGGCGATGCCCACATCTTCATTGGTGTGGTGATCATCGATGTGCGTATCGCCTTGCGCGCTGATCTCCAGATCAATCAGACCGTGGCTGCTGATCTGATGGAGCATGTGATCGAGAAACGACACTCCGGTGCTGGCCTGGCATTGACCGCTGCCATCGAGGTTCAGGCGCACCTGCACATCGGTTTCTCCGGTGACCCGGTGGATTTCACCTGTACGCATGCTCATCGGCCTCAGGATCGGGGACGCCTGCGCTGATCATGCCGGCTCACATGCCATTGATGCAGTAACCGGCATCCACGTAAAGGGTTTGCCCAGAGATCCCGCTGGAGAGCTCGCTGAGGAGGAAAGCCGCCGTGTTGCCCACCTCGGTCTGCGTGACCGTGCGGCGCAGAGGAGCCTTCTCCTCCACGTTGTGGATCATGTCGAGAATGCCGCCGATGGCCGAACTGGCCAGGGTGCGGATCGGACCGGCACTGATGGCATTCACGCGCACTTGCTTCTCGGGACCAAGTTCGGCGGAGAGATAGCGCACGGATGCTTCGAGGGCCGCTTTGGCCACACCCATCACGTTGTAATTGGGGATGGCCCGCTCAGCGCCGAGATAGGTGAGGGTGACGACCCCTGCCTTTTCACTGAACAGGGGCTTGGCATGGCGACAAAGCGGAGCCAGGGAATAGGCACTGATCTCCAGGGCACGGGCGAAGCCTTCAGCCGTGGTGGCGCTGTAGTCGCCCACCAACTCCTCCTTACCAGCGAAGGCCAGACAGTGCACCAGTCCGTCGAGGACGCCCCACTGGCTCTTGATCTCACTGAACACGGCCTCCATCTGGGCCGAATCCTGCACGTTCAAAGGGAGGAACAGAGACGGCTCCAGGGGTGCGGTGAGCTCACGCACCTTCGCCTCGAAACGACCCTTGTCGTCAGGGAGATAGGTGATGCCCAGCTCAGCCCCTGCGGCTTTGAGCTGCTGAGCGATCCCCCAGGCGATCGATCGGTTGTTGGCAATGCCGGTAACGAGAATCTTCTTGCCCGTGAGATCGAGAAGCATCGGACCGGCTGACGTTGAACAGTGTTGGAATTCTCTCTTATTCCGCACCCCTGCCCTGAGAAGCCTGTCGCAGTTGTCTGCAGCGATCGACAGGATGGCGGCGTTCCTGTGATCCCGTGGTGCTGCCCTTACCCCCTGTCACACCCCTGTCCTGGCCTGAAAAGCCAGGGGATCTGCCGCGAGACCTGCCGGATCGCAGCGCGCTCGATCGACTCCTGGCTAGCGAATTCCCCACCGCCCAGGGGCCACTCAGTGGGATCCAAGGTGGACGACGAGCGGCCGAAAGCCAATTACGCCGGATGGATGCGAAGCGTTATGGCCGCAGCCGCAACCATCTCAAGGGTGCCGTCACCCGCTTGTCCCCCTGGATCCGACACGGCGTCCTCACCCTGGCGGAGATCAGAGAGGTGGTGTTTGCCCAACTGCGGGATCGCGGCCAGGGCAGGGAGGACGGCGGCAAGCTGATCAATGAACTGGGATGGCGTGATTTCTGGCAGCGGATGTGGAGCGATCTCGGCGATGCCATCCACGAGAGCCAGGAGGAGCTGAAGACCGGCCACGATCCAGCCAGTTACTGCCGGGAGCTTCCAGACGACGTGCGCGAAGGCCGCACGGGGCTGGCCTGCATGGATGGATTCAGAGAAGAGCTGGTGAGCAGCGGCTGGCTTCACAACCACGCGCGGATGTGGATGGCGGCCTATCTGGTGCACTGGCGCAGGGTGCATTGGAAAGCAGGCGCCGACTGGTTCCTGGAGCATTTGCTCGACGGCGATCCCGCAAGCAACCACCTCAGCTGGCAATGGGTTGCCAGCTGCTTCAGTCACAAGCCGTACTTCTTCAACCGCGGCAACCTGGAGCGCTACAGCGACGGGCAGTACTGCAGCACCTGCCCAAGCGCGCAAACCTGCCCGTTCGAGGGAAGTTACGACCAGCTGGAGTCGCAGCTGTTCGCACCCCAGCCCGCGATCCGGGATGTGCTCAGCCGGCGACGCAACGGCAACACCCGAGGCAGTGCCAGCGCCGCCTTCGCCCGACCGAAGCGCTGAGCCTTCAATCCGCCAGTCTCCGATCACCCCATGCCATTCCAAAATCCAATCCTCTGGATCCACGAGGAAGCCCTTGGCCCCCGCAACCCTGCCCGGCTCGCCTGGCCGAACGCCCCAGCCCTGTTCGTGTTCGACACGCAGTGGATCGAGAACGCCGGCATCAGCCGCAAACGTCTGGGCTTTCTCTACGAGAGCGCCCTCGACTGTGCCGTGACGTTGCGAAAGGGCGATGTTGCGGCCGAGGTGATCAGTTTTGCCCAGCGGCATCAGGCCGATGGAATCATCACCAGCGTGCCCGTGGATCCCCGTCTGGCGGGAATCGCAGCACGGGTTGAGAGCCAATACCCCCTGGAACGACTTGAACCGGAGCCCTTCGTAAGCCTGCCGCGGCCACCGCGCCTGGGCCGCTTCAGCCGTTATTGGCGTGAAGCAGAACCCGTGGTCTGGGAAGGCTTTTAGGTTTACGACGCATCGTCCTTCAGCAGTGCCTCTTCCCGCTTGAGCTCCTCGGCGGGATCGGTGAGCAAGTCTTCCTGCTCGAAGGCAGGCAGCGCAACGGGGACCACCTCCGAGGCCTTGGTGGGTGGCTGAACCCACTGCCAGCGGGCCTTCGGCGCCCGGTCTGCACACAAAGCCTTCAACTCCTCTTGGAGCGCCTTCAGAACAGAACCACGCTGAACAACGTCAAAAAACTCCGAACGCGGAGCCAGGCCAGCACTGAACGGAGCCGTGCCATTTCCGTTGAAGAGACGAGCGGCATCCGCAAACCAGCGGGGTTTGCAGACCGCCGGATCACGGGTATCCGTTTCCAGGAACAAGTGAAGACCGAATCCATCGGGCTGGCTGACCACCGCTAACCCGTCATGGGGAACACTTCGCTGCAGAGGGAACACCGCCCAGGAAGCTTCAGGAGATGCACCACACCCCGCCAGGGTGAACGCCATTGCAGCAAAACCTGCAGGAGCCGTCTGAACCCAGCGCACCAACGCCCCACCAACGTTCTGCAGGATTCTGAACCAAGATCAGCGACACTGCAGGCTTCTGGCAGGTCGCATGGTGCTCACTCCCTCCACGATGCTTCCCCTTGGGCATCCACTCCCCACGTTCCGTTTGCCCAAGGTGAGCGGCGCGCTGGCGCAGCAATCCCCTGACGCAACCCTGGAGAGCGACGACCTGCCGAAGAAGCGTCCGGTGCTGGTGATGCTGATCTGCTCCCACTGCCCGTTTGTGAAGCACGTGGAACCGGAACTGAGCCGCCTTGAAGGCGACTACGGCCAGCGAGTCTCGCTGCTCGCCGTCTCGAGCAACAGCGTGATCACCCACCCCCAGGACGGACCTGAAGGCCTTCGCCAGCAGGCCGAACGCATGGGCTGGACATTTCCTTACCTCTTCGACGAGCAGCAGAGCCTGGCGAGGGATCTTCGCGGCGCCTGCACGCCGGAGTTTTACCTGTTCGCACCGGATTCCAACGCGCAGCAGACTCTGCGCTATCGGGGGCAGCTGGATCGGAGTCGGCCGGGGAACGGGGCAGACCTCGATGGTTGTGATCTGAGGAAGGCCATGGATACCGTCCTGGCTGGTCAGCCGCTGGAGGGCCAGCAGCATGCCTCGATCGGTTGCAACATCAAATGGCATCCCGGACAGGAACCCCCGTGGTTCGGGAGCCAGGCTTAAGGTGCCCTGCATGCAGGTGCCACCCTTCAGTCTCAGCCAACAGCTCGCGGATCTCGGGCAGGAACTCGATGACGCAGCGCTTCGGGTGCTGCACAGCGGCCAGTACATCGGTGGTTCCGAAATCCAGGCGTTCGAGCGCTCCTTCGCAGAAGCTGTCGGTACAGCTCATGCTGTGGGCTGCAACAGCGGTACGGATGCCCTCGTCCTGGCCCTGAGAGGCCTGGGCATCGGCAGCGGCGATGAAGTGATCACCGCATCGTTCAGTTTTTTTGCCACGGCTGAGGCGATCAGTGCGGTGGGCGCCACGCCGGTGTTCGTGGACGTAGACCCGTCGACCTACCTGATCGACCTGAACCGCATCGAGGCGGCGATCACCCCCAGAACCCGTGCACTGCTGCCGGTGCATCTGTTCGGCAGGCCGGTGGACATGACACGGCTGATGGCCATCGCTGAACGCCATGGCTTGCGGGTGGTGGAAGACTGCGCCCAGGCCACCGGTGCCCAGTGGAACGAACGGGGCGTGGGCAGTTGGGGAGATGTGGGTT
Organism: Synechococcus sp. MEDNS5; assembly: GCF_014279875.1. Classification (NCBI taxonomy): domain Bacteria; kingdom Bacillati; phylum Cyanobacteriota; class Cyanophyceae; order Synechococcales; family Synechococcaceae; genus Synechococcus; species Synechococcus sp. MEDNS5. The sequence continues at coordinate 300,927 of NZ_CP047952.1, read as the reverse complement.
GCTTCAGCTTCTTCCCCACCAAGAACCTCGGCGCTGCCGGGGACGGGGGAGCCGTTTGCTGTCACAGCCCTGAACTGGCTCAGCGGATGCGCGAACTGGCTGTGCACGGCATGCCGCGCCGCTATCTGCACACCGAGCTCGGTTACAACAGCCGGCTCGATGCTCTTCAGGCGGCTGTGCTCAATGTGAAGCTGCCCCATCTCAGTCGCTGGGTGGAGCGTCGTGCTGCCATCGCAGCCCGCTACAGCGAAGCCCTCCAGGATCTTCCTGGTTTGCAGCTTCCTGGGCCAGACGCTTTCGAGGGCCATGGCTGGAATCAGTTCGTGATCCGCGTCCGTCTCTGCGCGAGCGGGCAGGAACTGTGCGGCGGCAGTTGCCCGGCGGTGTGCAACGAGCATGGACTTCCCGACAGCCGCTGCCGCGACTGGCTCAAGCAGAGTCTTCAGCAACAGGGTGTGAACACGATCATCTACTACCCGATCCCCATTCATCGCCAGCCTGCTTACAGCGATCTGAATCTGGCTCCTGGGTCTCTACCGATCACCGAACAGCTCTGCAGTGAGGTGCTCAGCCTGCCGATTTTCCCCGAACTCACCCTGGAACAACAAGACCGGGTGATCACCGTGCTCGAAACCCTGCTGAATCAGCGCGACTTCAAGGCCGACCAGTCCTGCGGCGTTGCAGCCTGATCGCTACCTGCTTCAGGCTTTAATCGTGGCGTAGAGCGCTTTGAATTTGGCCTGCTGAATCTTGTGATTCACAAGTGGTTCCGGATACCCCCTGCGCTCCAGAGCACCGATCTCACCGCTGAGTAGATCCTTGGTGCACACATGCCTCAGCTCCGGCACCCAGCGGCGGATGTACTCCCCATCGGCATCGAATTTGGAGGCCTGGGTAGCGGGATTGAAGATGCGCAGGGGCTTGGGATCCATGCCACTGCTGGCACTCCACTGCCAGCCGCCGTTGTTGGCAGCCAGATCGCCATCCACTTCCAGCTCCATGAAGGCCCGTTCACCCCAGCGCCAGTCACAGATCAGGTCCTTCACCAGGAATGAGGCCACGATCATGCGACAGCGGTTGTGCATCCAGCCGCTCTGCTGGAGCTGACGCATGGCCGCGTCAATGATCGGCATACCGGTCTGACCCTGCTTCCAGACGTCAAACCAGTTCTCGTTGTTCTCCCAGGGGAATCTGCGCCACTGTTCCCTGTAAGGACCATCAGCCAGCTCTGGGAAATGGAACAGGGCCTGCTGGTAGAACTCACGCCAGCCCAGCTCCTGTTCCCACACGGCGATGGCCTGACGCTGTTCATCACTGCGGGCCAGATCCTTTGCGGCCTGCGCCGCGCACCAGGCCTGCCTCGGACTCACCGTACCCACGCTGAGTGCGGCACTCAGGCCGGAGGTGCCAACGGTGCCGGGGAAATTGCGATCGGGCTCGTAACCCAGCAGAGGACCATCCGCAAAGACCGCCAGCTGATCGGCAGCGGCCGCTTCACCTGGACGGCAAGGACAGAGATCCGTACCGGCGAATCCATGCTCCGTTTGCAGGCGCTGCAACGTCTGCTGCCCATCCGCGCACAGGCGGCCAAGCGCCGTCTCCGTGGAGCTGATCGCCTGCCGCTGCTCAGCGGTCAGATCCTGCAGGGCTGTGGGCGCAGCCACAGTGCCGGGACGCTGGCGTTCCACCTGCCCACGCCAGTTGCGCAGGAAGGGGCCATACACGCGATAGGGATCACCGTTGCCGGTTTTCAGCAGCTCCGGAGCCACCAACAGCTGATCCCAATCCACAAGCACCTGGCGTCCATCCGCCTGCAGAGCCTTCGCCACCCCACGATCACGTTCACGGGCGTAAGGCTCCACATCCCGGCTCCACACCACGGTGAAACAGTCCAAGAGCGCCGCCAGCTGGGGAAGCAACGTGAGCGGATCCCCCTGCAACACCAGCAGGCGACTTCCCGCCTCGCGCCAGCGCTCCTGGAGTTCGATCAGGCTCTCCACCAGGAACCACAGCCGCGCCGGGGCCATCGGCGGCAACTGCGGCGGTGGCGTGATGATGGCCGGGTCGAGGACATAAACCCCTGTCAGCGCAGGACCGAGAGCAGCAGCAGCCTGAAGACCAGTGTTGTCCGCCAGTCGCAGGTCACGCCGATGCCAGAAGAGGGTGCGTGCAGACGCCATCACAGATCCAGAAGTTGCTTGGCACGGAACCAGGCCGTGACACTCTTGCCATCGAGCCATTCCTCACCGGAGGCCAGGGCAGCGTCGAGCTCAGCCGGCGTCATCTCTAACACCTCCAAATCCTCATCATCGTCACCAGCTGGTGGGTGTTCCAAAGCGGTGAGCTCGCGGGCGAGGAAGCAGTGGATCACCTCATCGGAATAGCCCGGGCAAGGCAACATCGGACCCAAGGAATCCCAACGGGCAGCGCTGTAACCGGCTTCCTCTCCGAGTTCGCGCTGCATCGACTCCAGCGGATCCTCGCCATCCTCCAGGGTGCCGGCAGGGAATTCCAACAGGCGGGCCTGAACGGCGAAACGGTATTGACGCAGCACCACCACCCGGCCCGCATCAGTGATCGGCACCGCCAGGGATGCGCCCGGATGCCGGATCAGCCCAAAGGTGCCCTCCACGCCCAGGGGCAACTTGATGCGATTGCGCTCGAAGCGGATCTTGCGCGCCTGCATCACCTCGATGGTTTCCAGCAGCTCGAAGGGCTCGGGGGCTGGCAGCGGTGCCATGGAGCAGGGGCTCAGGGTGCCCCAGCATGGCGCATGAATCCAGAGACTCTCATCCATTCCAGTTCACGGATTCCCCCATGGCAGCCAGCAAAGGCTCCATCACAAAAGACCGCAGATGCAGGCGAGGGTGGGGAAGCACTAGGCGCGGATGATCCAGGCGCCAGGCGCCCCAGAACAGCAGATCAAGATCCAGGGTGCGCGGTCCCCAGCGCTGTTCGCGGGCCCGATCGCGGCCGAACGCACGCTCCAGGTCATCCAACTGATCGAGTAGCTGCAAGGCATCGCGGGCGTTGCAGGCGCGCTGGACGCCCCTGAGGAGCACCACTGCGTTGCAATACGGGGGCTGACCGCTGGGTCCGCCCACAGGGTCGGTCATCAGCAGAGGCGACCAGGAGCACACCAGCCTTGAGGCATCACCTGACTCAGACCAGCGCAGCAACAGCTGCTCGAGCCTGGGGCGGACAGCGATCAGGGTGCGGCGAGGATCACCGGCAGGACCTGGACGATTGCCACCAAGGGCCACGGCCAGATCGTTGGGCTGATCAGCGAGACTGGAGCTCACGCGATGGGTCGGACAACGTTCATGGTTTCAGGTGGAGGGGTTGCCGATGGAGTGAGAAGCACGGCCGCTCAGGACCAGGCGAACCGCGCGTTCCCCCTGGCAGCGATCACAGGCCACGGCACGCTCAAACTGGCGTTAATGCTGGCAGCCGTCGACCCGGGATTGGGCGGCGTGATCATCGCCGGAGGACGCGGCACCGGAAAGTCAGTGCTGGCGCGGGGACTGCATGCGCTTCTGCCTCCGATCGAAGTCCTGGATCCAGAAGCGGCAGGTCTTCCCTCAGGCCCAGGGCGCAACCTCGATCCCACTCGCCCGGAGGAATGGGACGCAGCGAGCCGCAAGCAGCTGAGCGCTGATCCACCGGCACGGGTCATTCCGGCTCCATTCGTGCAGGTTCCCCTCGGCATCACGGAAGACCGCCTCGTGGGTGCCGTGGACGTGACCGCATCCCTCAGCAGTGGCAGCCCTGTGTTTCAACCGGGCCTTCTGGCCGAGGCCCATAGGGGTGTGCTGTATGTGGACGAACTCAACCTGTTGGATGACGGCATCGTCAATCTGCTCTTGGCCGCCGTTGGAGCCGGCGAGAACCGGGTGGAACGTGAGGGGCTGAGCCTCAGCCACCCCTGCCGGCCCCTGTTGATTGCCACTTACAACCCAGAGGAAGGCAACGTCCGCGACCATTTACTCGATCGCTTCGCGATCGCACTCTCGGCTGATCAACTCGTAAGCACTGAGCAGCGTGTTGAGATCACCAACGCGGTGCTCAGCCATGGACAGTGCAGCCGCAGCTTCGCGGAGCGCTGGAAGGAGGACACCGATGCCCTGGCCACCCAGCTGCTGCTGGCCCGGCAATGGCTTCCGGATGTGCAGATCAGCCGCGAGCAGATCGAATACCTGGTCACCGAAGCCATCCGCGGTGGGGTCGAAGGGCATCGCTCCGAGTTGTATGCCGTGCGCGTAGCCAAGGCCCATGCGGCCCTCAGTGGCCGCGATCAGGTGGAGGCCGACGACCTGCAGGTGGCGGTGGCCCTGGTGATTGCACCACGCGCCTCCCAGCTGCCGCCGCCGGATCAGCAGATGGAGCCACCGCCACCGCCCGAGCAACCGGACGATCAGACCCCGCCGCCGCCGGACTCCGGTGAGCAGAACGATGACGACACGCCTCCCCCACCCGAGGGATCCGGTGAAGACGATAACGATCCACCGGAGGACAACAGCGACGACAGCGACAGCGAAGACGACAACAGCGACGAAGACGAGGACTCGGAGCAGGACGAGGCACCTCCATCGGTGCCGGAAGAGTTCATGCTGGATCCGGAGGCGGTGGCGATCGATCCCGACCTGCTGCTGTTCAATGCCGCCAAGAGCAAGAGCGGCAACAGTGGCAGCCGTTCCGTGGTGCTCAGTGACAGCCGTGGCCGCTATGTGAAGCCGATGCTCCCCCGCGGTCCCGTCCGGCGCATCGCCGTCGATGCAACGCTTCGAGCAGCCGCGCCGTATCAAAAAGCACGCCGGACACGCCAACCGGATCGCACGGTGATCGTTGAAGAGGCGGATCTGCGCGCCAAGCTGCTGCAGCGTCAAGCAGGAGCCTTGGTGATCTTCCTGGTGGATGCCAGCGGATCCATGGCTCTCAACCGGATGCAAAGCGCCAAGGGCGCGGTGATCAGGCTGCTCACCGAGGCCTATGAAAACCGCGATGAAGTGGCCCTGATTCCCTTCCGCGGCGATCAGGCGGAGGTGCTGCTGCCCCCCACCCGCTCAATCACAGCCGCCCGCCGGCGGCTGGAATCCATGCCCTGCGGCGGCGGTTCCCCTCTGGCCCATGGACTCACTCAGGCGGCTCGCGTCGGCGCCAATGCTCTGGCCACCGGCGATCTCGGGCAGGTGGTGGTGGTGGCCATCACTGACGGGCGCGGCAACGTACCCCTCAGCACCTCCCTGGGCCAGCCGGAGCTTGAAGGGGACGAGAAGCCCGATCTCAAGCAGGAAGTGCTCGACGTGGCCAGTCGCTACCGGATGCTCGGTCTCAAGCTGCTGGTGATCGACACCGAACGCAAGTTCATCGGCAGTGGCATGGGCAAGGATCTGGCGGAAGCGGCTGGGGGTAAATACGTCCAGCTTCCGAAAGCCAGTGATCAGGCAATCGCAGCGGTGGCCATGGAGGCCATCAATTCCGTGACCTGAACCTGAACCGCTAGTTCGAGGTACCTGTCTTGGCCGGGTAGACCTCATCGAAGAAGGCGCCGAGGCCGATCATCACGCTGCGCAGGCCTTGCATGAACTGACGGTCATCCGTGAGCTGTTCGATGTCTCCGCCCACCGCATCGATGCGGGCCGTGAGGACCTTGGCATTTGTGACGGTCTGCTTGAGATCACTCACCGTTTCCGGATTATCAAACGCCTTGGCGAGATTGTTGATGCTGGCTGCCGCAGAGGCGGCTTCGGCTGTGGCCCGATTGAGGTTATCGATCGTGGGCTGGGCACGGGAGACCTCAGCGCGCAGTTGCTGAACGAGAGCATCAACGTTTTGGGCTGCCACGTCGGCGGTGTCGAGGAATTTGGAGGCGTCCTGGCTGGTCGTTCCGAACTCCTTGGTGGATTTCACCAGTTCAGGGATCAGGTTGGTTTTCTGCGCCTGATCGAGCAGTTTCTCCAAACTGGCGGTCACCGACGTGAGGCTGGATCCCGACTGGCCGCGAATCGTGGCACCGTCGCACAGCAGCCCACTGTTTTTGCACCTGCGCGATTTGGGGGATGGAGCATCCTTGATCAGCGTTGAACTCGTGGTTTTCAGTTCAACCTGGGCGTCACCACCGAGCAAGGACGCCTCCGAAACGGTGGCCGTAACCGGCAGAGGAAGTTTGAGGTCGTCTTGGTTGATTTCAAGCGTGGCCCTCACCGCCTGAGGAGTCACTTCAATGGATCGCACCGTTCCCACGGTGATTCCCCTGAAGGTGACGGGTGAGCGGTCAGCCAGACCACCGGCATTCTGAAAATCCGCCTGAACCGTCCAGGTTTCCGAGCCCAGACGCACACCCCTCAGCCAGAGCATGGTGCCTGCAAATCCGGCGATCGCTCCAACAAGCGAAAAACCAACGAGGGCTTCGCGAACACTACGGCGCATGAATTAGTGGTCGGAGGGTTGCATCGGTCCGCGCAGATTACCCGTCCTGAACTGAACGACGTAAGGATTGTCTGAATTGCGGTATTCCTCAACGGTTCCATCCCACTGGAAGCGCCCGCCATACAGCATCACGATCCGTTCCGCTGAGCGCTCAATCGTGCTGTGCACGTGACTCACCACCACCGAACAGCCACGGGCCACGGTGGTGGTTTTCACGATCAGATCTTCAATCCGTGTGGAGGCCACCGGATCCAGGCCGGCGGTGGGCTCGTCGTAGAGAAGCAGGGGCATGGCCCCCTCCTCCCGGTCAGGATCATCGATCAGGGCCCGGGCGAAGCTCACCCGTTTCTGCATGCCGCCACTCAACTGTCCTGGGTACTTGTCGGCCACTTCATGAAGCCCGACAGCTTCCAGGCACTGCTGCACCCGCTCTCTGATCTGGGCTGGATTGAGGCGTCCCAGGCGTGTCAGCAAAAAACCAACGTTCTCCTCCACCGTGAGAGACGCCAGCAGAGCAGGGTTCTGAAACACCAGTCGCACATCCGGGGGGCGGCGCTGGTCGAGACGCAGGTAGGTCTGCGGTTCACCGAAGAGGCGCAGTTCACCACCCGTTGGCAACTGCAGACCGGCTAGTAGACGCAACACCGTGGATTTACCGGCACCGGAGGGACCGACAACAGCAATCCGCTCGCCCGGTTTCATGGTGAGCGACACACGATCGAGCACGGGCCGGGGGCCCCATTGCATGGTGAGGTCGCGCAACTCCACCACGGGCGTCTGGGTTGATGCTGGGGTTGAGCTCGGCCGGCTCATCAGGGGCCGCGTGGCAAGTTGCACCATCCTGCCGCGTTTGGCATTGGGGGATGGCCATTGGGGCCAGCTTCCGTAGAGTTTGCTGATTGCAAGGGATGCGAACCCCTCGCTTCGGATCGCACTTGACCAGTCCTCCACGCCGCGGAAACCGTCAACGCATCCGCGCGATGCAGGCGCAGCGGCAGCGCGATCTGATGCTGCGCTCCCGGAGAGCCATGCGCTGGCTGCAGCCCGGACTGGTGGTGAAGCGCTGGCTGCTCACCTCAGGCATCGGACTGGTGCTGGCTCTGCTCGGCGCAGCCGTGTGGGCCGACCTGCAGCCGATTTACTGGACTCTCTGGGCCATCCAGGAAGCCCTTGGCTGGATCACACGGGTAATGCCCCGTGGATTCACGGGTCCTCTCCTGTTGCTCTTGGGGATCGGTCTACTTCTCTGGGGCCAAAGCCGCAGCTTCGGGTCGATCCAACAGGCTCTTGCTCCTGAAAAAGACACCGTTCTGGTGGATGCTCTACGCGCCAAGAGCCGGCTGAACCGCGGACCGAACATCGTGGCCATCGGCGGTGGCACCGGTTTGTCCACCCTGCTCAGTGGTTTGAAGCGCTACAGCAGCCATATCACCGCCATTGTCACGGTGGCCGACGACGGAGGCAGCAGCGGCGTGCTGCGCCGCGAACTTGGGGTTCAACCACCGGGCGACATCCGCAATTGTCTGGCTGCCCTTTCCACCGAAGAGCCGCTGTTAACGCGCCTGTTTCAGTACCGCTTCTCCTCGGGAACAGGACTGGAAGGCCACAGCTTCGGCAACCTCTTTCTCTCGGCACTGACAGCGATTACAGGCAATCTCGAAACGGCCATCACCGCCTCGAGCCGCGTGCTGGCCGTACAGGGCCAGGTGGTACCGGCCACCAATGCCGATGTACGGCTGTGGGCAGAACTGGAGGACGGGCGCCGGATCGAGGGGGAATCCGCCATCGGCAAAGCGCCGAGCCCGATTGTGCGTCTGGGCTGTTTGCCGGAGCGACCACCGGCTCTCCCGAGAGCTCTGGAGGCCATTTCCCAGGCAGATCTGATCCTGCTGGGACCAGGGAGCCTGTACACCTCACTGCTTCCGAATCTGCTGGTGCCCGAACTGGTCACAGCGATTCAACGCAGCCGTGCTCCAAGGCTTTACATCTGCAATCTGATGACCCAGCCCGGTGAAACCGATGGGCTCGATGTGAGCGGCCATCTGCGGGCGATCGAAGCGCAGTTGGCCTCTCTCGGCATCAATCAGCGGCTGTTCGACGCAGTGCTGGCCCAGGAAGCGATCGCGGATTCTCCTTTGATCGCTCACTACCGATCCAGAGGTGCTGAACCGGTTGTCTGCAACCGTCGGCAGTTGATCGTCGAGGGGTACGACGTGATGGAGGCCCCACTTCAGGGCAGCAGACCCACGGCCACCCTGCGACACGATCCACGTTCCCTGGCACTGGCTGTGATGCGCTTCTACCGAAAACACAAAAAAGATGTTCAGGGATCAGCGTCCCAGCAAGCGGCTCACTAGTAAGCGTCCTGCATTTCGTAGAAATCAGGTTGCACGTAGTCCTTGCGCAGGGGCCAGCCAGTCCAATCTTCTGGCATGAGCAGGCGCTTGGGATGGGGATGGCCTTCGAACTGAATGCCGAACATGTCGAAGGTTTCCCGCTCCTGCCAGTCGGCACCTCGGAAGAGCCCATAGAGGCTGGGAACGCTGGGCTGCCCTTCACGGGACAGGAACACTTTCAAGCGCACCTCTCGCACCTGGTCGGCGCCACCTTCGGTGACTTCCGCCATGGCCAGCAAGTGGTAGAAGCACACCAGTCGCTCTCCGGGACCTTCGTCGTAGCCGCCCTGGCATTGCAGATAATCAAACCCATGGCTCTTAAGTGCCGCAGCGATCACTGGCAGAAACAGAGCCTCAACAGCGATCTGCTCAACACCCACGTGATCGGGCTCAAGCAACTCATGCTCGAAGCCCTGCTGGCTGAGCCATTGGCTGACGGGGCCAGGGACAGGGGCCACGGCCACTGGAGCGTCAGCATTCACTTGCTTGTCAGGAGTGGTACTCATGAGGGCTCAGATGTTTGAACAGCGTCCGCGGTTTCCAGGGCGGGCATGGGCAGGCCCGCGCCAGGCTTGAGCGCAGCCACCTGGGTTTCAGCACGAAGATAGGCACCCGTCACGATGGGTTCCACTGGGGTCATCGCGTGCGCAACGGTGCAATACCGGTGGGTCTGCTTCAGCTGACGACGATCGGCAACGGATTCGTTGGCCACCTTCTTTCTGAGCTTGATCACCGCATCAAAGATCGCCTCCGGGCGGGGGGGGCAACCGGGCATGTAGAGATCCACGGGAATGAGCTTGTCGACGCCGCGCACAGCTGTTGTGGAATCGGCACTGAACATCCCACCGGTGATCGTGCAGGCGCCCATGGCAATGACATACTTCGGCTCAGGCATCTGTTCGTAGAGCCGCACCAGGGCCGGAGCCATTTTCATCGTCACCGTGCCAGCCACGATGAGCAGATCGGCTTGGCGCGGTGAGCTGCGAGGCACAAGCCCGAAACGATCGAAATCGAAACGGGACCCGAGCAACGCCGCAAATTCAATGAAGCAGCAAGCCGTGCCGTAGAGAAGCGGCCAGAGGCTGCTCAAGCGGGCCCAGTTGTGGAGATCATCAAGGCTGGTGAGAATCACGTTCTCACTCAGGTCCTGAGTCACCGTGGGGACGCCGTCGGCAGCACCAGCAACAGGCCCGCAGCTGGCCTCGCGCAGATCGCGCAGCGCCTGAATGGAAGGGGAGTCTCCGGCCATGGCAGAACGATCAGGGGATGAGGTCATGGGGTCAGCTCCACTCCAGAGCGCCCTTGCGCCAGGCGTAGGCGAGAGCCACCACGAGGATGGCGATGAAAATCAGCGCTTCGATGAACGCCAGCAAGCCCAGGCGGTGGAAGGCCACTGCCCAGGGATACAGAAACACTGTCTCCACATCGAAGATCACGAAGACCAGCGCAAACATGTAATAGCGGATGTTGAACTGAATCCAGGCACCGCCAATAGGCTCCATCCCGGATTCGTAAGTGAGCTGTCGCTCTCCGGCCTGACTGCGGGGAGCCAGCAGTTTGTTGGTCACCAACGCCAGCACAGGAACGGCTGCTGCGATCAGCAGAAAGCCGAGGAAGGCGTCGTATCCCGGAAGCACAAACATCCAAGGGGCTCCGATCTGCGGGTCAGTCTGGCATTTGCAGGCGCCATCTGACGTTTGCCGTGATCACGCCGATAGAGTGATGCAGCCCGGATGAGCGACGGTGAGCGAGAAATCACAGGCCCCAGACAACGTTGCAGCTGCGGACGCCGAATCCGGAGCTCCCCAGGCGCCCGCCGAACAGACCCTCGCCGAAGCGACTGATCCGCGCACGCACCGTTTCGAATGCCGCAGTTGTGGCTACGTGTACGACCCCGATGAGGGGGTGAAGAAGCTGGCGATCGCCAGCGGCACCGCCTTTGAAGATCTGGATGCAGCCAGCTTCCGATGCCCGGTATGCCGCAGCAGGGTCGGCGCCTTCCGCGACATCGGCCCCCGTTCCAAGGCCAGTGGCTTCGAGGAGAACCTCAACTACGGCCTGGGCGTCAATCGCCTCACGCCGGGACAGAAGAATGTTCTGATCTTCGGTGGCCTGCTTCTCGGCTTTGCCTTTTTCCTTTCGCTGTACTCCCTGCGTTGATCGCGTCGCCCCGTTGTTTTCTGTGCCCGGCATGTCTTCTCTGCTCAAATCCCTGATCCAGCTCGTGCTGGTGGCCTGCATCGGCTTCGGCCTTGGCGGCTGTGTCACCACCCGTGTTCCGGTGGCCACGAGCAGTCCCTGGCAGGTTGTGGATCTCAACACCGACGCCAATCCTCTGGATGTGGCCTTCACCAGTGCGGATCACGGCTTTCTGGTGGGCAGCAACCGCTTGATCCTTGAAACCAACGACGGTGGTTCCAGTTGGAACGAACGCAGCCTTGATCTCCCCGATGAGGAGAACTTCCGCCTGCTCAGCATCGCCTTTGAAGGTGAGGACGGCTGGATCGCAGGCCAGCCTGGCCTGCTGATGCACACCACCGATGGCGGCCAGAACTGGACCCGCTTGTTCCTGGACACCAAGCTTCCTGGTGAGCCTTACCTGATCACCGCCCTGGGACCTGACAGCGCTGAACTGGCCACCAACGTTGGTGCGGTTTATCGCACCCGCGATGGCGGCGGCAGTTGGGAAGCGGAGGTGAGTGATGCAGCAGGTGCGGTGCGCGACCTGCGCCGCAGTGCTGACGGCGGCTACGTGAGTGTGAGCAGCCTGGGCAATTTCTACGCCACCTGGATTCCCGGGCAAGAGGTTTGGCAGGTGCACCAGCGCGTGAGCAGCCAGAGGCTTCAAAGCATTGGCTACCAGCCGGATGGAAACCTCTGGATGGTGGCCCGGGGCGCTCAGATCCGTCTCAATGACAACTCTGAGGACCCTGAGAGCTGGAACAAGCCAATCATTCCCATCACCAACGGCTACGGCTATATGGACATGGCCTGGTCGAACGATGGCGCCATCTGGGCCGGTGGCGGCAACGGCACCCTGCTGGTGAGCCGTGATGGAGGCGACAGCTGGGAGCGCGACCCCGAAAGCCGGCAGGCACCGACCAATTTCAATCGCTTCGTCTTCGACGACAGTGAAGGGCAGGAGCACGCGTTTCTCCTCGGGGAGCGTGGCTTGCTGCTGCACTGGACGGCGGTGAGCTGAGGACAACGCTTCGTAACCATGGGGAGGCGCCGGCCGCGATGGCCGGAGCCCTACCCCTAGGATCACCATGCTGATACGCCCGAAGTCATGGCCGCCGGCTCCACCGGGGAACGCCCGTTTTTCGAGATCATCACCAGCATCCGCTACTGGGTGATCCACGCCATCACATTGCCCTCCATCTTTTTGGCGGGTTTCCTGTTTGTGTCCACCGGCCTGGCCTACGACGCTTTCGGAACTCCCCGTCCTGACGCCTACTTCCAGGCCACCGAAAGCAAAGCTCCGGTCGTGAGCCAGCGCTACGAGGGCAAGTCTCAACTCGACGACCGTCTGCAATAAAGCCTGAACCATGACCCAATCCCCCGCCACATCCACACCGCGCAACTATCCGATCTTCACGGTGCGTTGGCTCGCTGTTCACACCCTGGGTGTACCAACCGTGTTTTTCCTTGGCGCCCTGGCCGCCATGCAGTTCATCCGTCGTTGATTCCTTCCTGACATCCCCATGGAGCGCAATCCCAACCCCAACAACCTGCCGGTTGAGCTGAACCGCACAAGCCTCTATCTCGGCTTGTTGGTGGTGTTCACCACGGGCATCCTCTTCTCCAGCTACTTCTTCAACTGAGGACTCCAATCATGAGTGGTAAGAAATCAGGTCTTCCTGACGGCCGCATTCCCGATCGCCTTCCTGATGGTCGCCCTGCTGTGGCCTGGCGTTCCCGCTGGACTGAAGGCACCCTGCCCCTCTGGCTCGTGGCTACTGCCGGTGGCATGGCTGTGCTGTTCGTGGTGGGCCTGTTCTTCTACGGCTCCTACACGGGTGTTGGTTCCGCCTGAATCCCTGGATCATTTTCGAGACAAGTCAGACTCACTTCTTCCGCCTGTGTGATCAGGCGGAATTTTTTTTACGGTCTCAAACTCTGGTGATCAGCGCACTCTGGCCACTTTTTTGATCTCATCCATCCCATAAGCTGATTCCAGATGCATGGGTCCCATGGTTGCCGTCCCTCAGGGCCGCCCCGTTCCCAGCGCAAAGAGCACTGGCCGTCGCAACCGTCGCCCGAAGCGTCGCGAACTGTTCTGCCCAGCCCATCCCGAGCAACGGATCGAGGGCAACGGCAAAAAGTATTTCCTGCACCTGCTTAGCCCCGAAGAGCTCCAGCAGCGCGGAATGTCCGCGAAGCGAGCCCAACTGATCATCCATGCCTATCCGGTACTGGTGCTGAGCAATGAATGGCTCGAGGAGCTGTTCTGCCCCCAGTGCGGCACATCACGATGGTGCCACGTCATCAAGCACGACCGTGTAGAGCACACGGTGCGCTGGGCACCCCGTAACCTCTGGGAACAGGTAGCCCATGTGGACCCCACCGTGGCCAACCCGACCGCGAGCGAATACAGCCGCCGGGAAGCGCGACGTCATCGCCAGAAACGAGTCGATGGCAAGCGGTTTTACGACTAAGCCTTGTAAAACTCCCGATACCAGCAAGCGAAGCGCTCCACACCATCTTCGATCGGAGTGGAAGGCTTGAAGCCCACCCAGGCTTCCAGGGCGGCTGTATCAGCGGCTGTCGCCACCACATCCCCCGGCTGCATTGGCTGAAACTGCTTGATCGCCTCCCGCCCGAGTGCCTGCTCCATCACCTCGATGAAGCGCAGAAGCTCCGTGGGCTGGCTGTTGCCGATGTTGAACACGCGATGAGGAGCCGCTGCCGTGGCTGGATCGGGCGCCATCGGGTCGAACTCGGGATTGGCGGTGGCCGGCTTGTCGCAGCAGCGAAGCACCCCCTCCACGATGTCGTCGATGTACGTGAAGTCGCGCTGCATTTTGCCGTGGTTGAACACTTTGATCGGCTCACCAGCGAGGATGGCCTTGGCGAACAACATCGGCGCCATATCAGGCCGGCCCCAAGGGCCATAGACGGTAAAGAAGCGCAGACCGGTGGCGGGCAGACCATAAAGATGGCTGTAGGTGTGGGCCATGAGCTCATTGGCCTTCTTGCTGGCCGCATAGAGGCTTACCGGGTGGTTCACCGGCTGTCGCTCATGGAAAGGGAGATTGCGGTTACCGCCGTATACCGAACTGCTGGAGGCATACACCAGGTTCTCCACACCGTGATGCCGGCAACCTTCGAGGATGTTGCCGAAGCCCACCAGATTGCTCTGGATGTAAGCGGCAGGATTCTCGAGGGAGTAACGCACGCCGGCCTGGGCGGCGAGATTCACCACCACCTCGGGCCGCTCAGCGGCAAACAGGTCCATCAGCGCCCCGCCCTCCTCCAGAGCCAGGGGTTCAAAGCGCCAACGACCGGCCGATGCCGTGGCCGCCACCGCATCGATGCGCGCAAGGCGGGCGCGCTTGAGCGCCGGGTCGTAGTAGCTGTTGAGGTTGTCGATGCCGATCACCCGCTCGCCCCGCTCCAGCAGGCGCAGACAGAGATCAGCGCCGATGAAGCCTGCGGCGCCGGTCACCAGAACGGTTCTCATGGCTGTTCCCTCGCTCATGGATGTTCCCTCGCTCATGGTTGGCCCTCGCCGATGCGCCAGAGCTTCAGGCCGGCGGCATGCACCTGATCGGGATCCACCACCGAGCGCGCATCGAACACCCAGGCGGGCTGACGCATGCGCTGGGCAAGATCAGTCCAGTCGAGCTGCCGGTACTGGTTCCACTCCGTGAGAATCAACACGGAATCAGCCCCTTCCAGGGCAGCCGCCACAGACGCGCTCGGCCACCAGGTGCCCTCGCCGCTGAGAGAGGCTCGGGTGGGGCCAGACTCGGCATTAGGGGCTTCACTGGCGGGCAGGCTCAGATCGCGGGCGATCTGCTCGGGCTCCACCTTGGGATCGTGGATTGCCAGTTGCGCCCCTTCCTCCAGCAGGTCCTTGGCGATGCGGATCGCCGGCGCTTCGCGGGTGTCGTTGGTGTCGGCCTTGAAGGCAAAGCCAAGGATCGCCAGGCGCTTGCCGGTCACGGTGCCGAAAAGCTTCTGCACCACCAGGCGTGCAATCCGGTGCTGCTGCCAGGTGTTGAGCTGCACCACCGATTCCCAGTAATCGGCCACATCCGGCAGACCGAAATGACGGCAGAGATACACCAGATTGAGAATGTCCTTCTGAAAGCAGCTGCCCCCGAAGCCAGGGCCGGCATTGAGGAATTTGGGACCGATGCGGCTGTCGGTGCCGATCGCCCGGGCCACCTCGCGCACATCCGCGCCGGTGGCTTCGCAGAGGGCCGCCACGGAATTGATCGAACTGATGCGCTGGGCCAGAAAGGCATTGGCGGTGAGCTTGGAGAGCTCACTGCTCCAGAGGTTGGTGCGGAGAATGCGCTCCTGCGGAACCCAGTGGCTATACACGCAGGCCAGGGCATCGATTGCCTCGGGGTGCTCGCCGCCGATCAACACGCGATCGGGTGATTCCAGGTCAGGGATGGCGGTGCCTTCGGCGAGGAATTCCGGATTGGAGAGAACGGCGAAGGAGCGATCTCCCCCGGACGCTTCCGCCGAGGCCAGGATCGCCTTAATCGCTTCAGCGGTGCGCACCGGCAGGGTGCTCTTCTCCACCACGATCGTGTGGCCGGTGGCGGACTTGGCCACCTGGCGAGCACAGGCCTCAACCCAGCGCAGATCACTGGCCTGGCCGGCACCCAGGCCCTTCGTTTTGGTGGGGGTGTTCACAGAAATGAACACCATGTCGGCCGCAGCGATGGCCTCATCCACAGCCGTGGAAAAGCGCAGATTGCGGCCCCGGGCACGGCCCACCACGGCATCCAGGCCGGGTTCGTACACCGGCAGCTTGCTGAGGTCGGCATCATTCCAGGCGTCGATACGCGCCTGGTTGATGTCCACCACCGTCACCTGCACGCCGGGGCAGCGGTCGGCAATCACGGCCATGGTTGGCCCGCCCACATAGCCGGCGCCAATGCAGCAAATGGAGCGAATCGAAGGCACGAGCAATACGGTGAAGGGTGGTGTTGATAGAGCCTCAACGGCTAGGACTGTTCTGCAATCGGAGACAGCCGAGGGCCACTGAGGCTAGACCCCTGATGAACAGTACCGGCAGCACCTGATGCACTCGCCGGCGTGGTGAGAGCCAGGTGCAGACCGGTTCGGCGATACACATCCCCGGGGTCGAATTGAGCTCGAAGACGGCCCCAATCGATGTCATGAACGTCTTCAGGCACAGGGCGACCAAGCGCCTGATACCCCCAGCTGTAGTGGGCTGTAAAGACCACACTGGGTTGGTGGGTGCCGGCCATCACCAAGCCGTAGTCATCAATTGCCTGCCGTATGAAGCGATCGCAAATAGGGCCCAAATAGGGGGGCATCATTCCCCAAAGCGGCAACACCCTGAAGGCTGATGGATAAAACACATACGACGATGTATCCACATGACGAAGCCCTAAATCTTCCTCAGGCAGCCCTGGAATCAACGTGCCATCAGGGAGGGCACATTCACGCCCCATCGCCAACACATCGGCACTGGGATGACGATGGCGCAGCGTCACCACAGCGCTGATATGCCAAGGATGGAACCAGTTATCGGCATCTAGAAAAAGAATGGGCCAATAGCCCTGATTAATGGCTGAGATCGCCCCGATGCAACGGGGCGTGTTGCCGTTATCGCCATGCCCCCTCGCCAAGCTGATGTGCTCGACATCCCAGCCCTCGATTTCCGGCCGAGCAAAGCCATCCGCCACCATCACATGGCGGAGAGGCCAGTCCCCTTCTTGCGCAAGGCAACTGCGATGGCAGCGCTCCAGAACCTCTAAAGATTCTTTGTAGTAAGGCGTGATGACCGCAGCCCCCCGAGGACCCATCACCTGAGCGCCGCCGAACCGCCGCGAAAAGTCATCGAAAGCCATGGGCGAAAACTCCCTGCTCAAAGGGCTGAGATCGAAGCCGCACCAGAACTATCACCCCTTTCTGAGCTGAGCCACAAGTGCATCGAGATCATTGAGACTCCAGTCCGCCTGGGGGAATGCCGTCTCAGCTCCGGAGGCAGCCTGAAGCGCTTTCAACCGAACGACGCCACGGGCCGCCTCCTCATCGCCCAGCACGAGGGCAAATGCAGCACCACTGCGGTCAGCACGCTTGAACTGCTTGCCAAAGGCTGAACCGGATTCATCCCTTTCAACAACCAAACCAAAGCCACGAAGACGACGACACAGCACCAACGCCTGATGAGTCGCGGCATCGCCCCGATTCACCACATACACATCCGGTGCAGCCGGCTGAACCAAGCGAGAGGCTCTCCCTGACGGATTGGCCTCTGCTGCCGCCGCCAGGACCAGCAGCAAACGTTCCATGCCCAAAGCCCAACCAATGGCGGGCGTTGGTCCACCCCCCAGCTGCTCAACCAGCCCGTCGTAACGCCCACCACCGCAGACCGTGGCCTGAGCTCCAAGTTGATCGCTAGTGATTTCAAATGCTGTATGGCCGTAGTAGTCCAGACCACGCACCAAACGAGGATTGAGCTGATAAGGAATTGCTAGAGCATCGAGAGCCTCAATAACCGCTTGGTGACGCTCCCGGCTCTCATCACACAAGCTTTGTTCCAACATCGGGGCGTCCTGGAGTAGGGACTGCGTTTCGGGGATCTTGCTATCGAGAATGCGCAAGGGATTCGTGTTCAAACGTTGCTGAGAATCGGCATCCAAATGCTCCCGCCGCGCGTCAAGCCAGTTCACAAGTGTGGTGCGATACGCCTTGCGATCAGCAGGGGTGCCCAGGCTGTTGAGCTCCAAAGCCAGACCTTCAACTCCACAATCCGCAAGCAAATCCCAAGCCAAAGCGATCACTTCGGCATCACTGACAGGTGATGCAACTCCGAGCCACTCCACTCCAATTTGATGAAACTGACGCTGACGACCTGCCTGAGGCCGCTCATAGCGGAACATCGGCCCGGCGTACCACAGCCGCTGACCGCCTTGGGCAAGAAGGCCATGCTGCAAGGCTGCTCGCACGACGGAAGCCGTTCCCTCTGGCCTAAGGGTGCAAGAGCGCTCACCACGATCCTGAAAGCTGTACATCTCCTTACCCACCACATCAGTGGCTTCACCGATGCCACGGGCAAACAACTCAGTGACCTCGAGCAAAGGCGTGCGGATCTCGAGGCACCCCGACCGCCGAAAATGGCTACGGGCCATTGATTCCACCGCCTGCCAGCGCTGGGTTTGCCCGGGCAAGAGATCAACCATGCCGCGCAGGCTTTGCAGTTGCGTCATGGCAACGGAAAACAACTGCGATCAGTTTGCCGGTGAGCTGTCTTTCGGCTTACGGCGAGAAGCGCGCGTGGGCTTCGAGGCTGATTGCTCATTAGCAGCTGGCTTGGCTGTCGTCTTGGGAGCAGCCTTCGTCTTGGGAGCAGCCTTCGTCTTGGGAGCAGCCTTCGTCTTGGGAGCAGCCTTCGTCTTGGGAGCAGCCTTTGCCTTCGAAGCAGCCTTTGCCTTCGAAGCAACCTTTGCTGGAGCATCATGTGTAGCGCTTGCTTGAGTGACCGATGCTGAGCCTTCGGTCGAACTGGATGTTGAAGCGGAAGGCGCACTCAGTGGAGAAGTGGAAGCCGCTGCAGCTGGAGCCGTAAGCTGCGCGCTAAGACGGGCTAGAAGCGAAGCTTGGGCAGCCTCTGAGAAGGCATATGACCCTATGTGAGTGAGGGCGAAACGCTTGGAAATAAAGATTTTTCCGCCAAGGGATCGCCAACGATTACAAAAAAGCCAGTCTTCACTCATAAATACTTTCTCTCCAAATAGCCCGCATTCGAAAAAGGCATAGAGATGTTGATTAATGGAAGGGTCTAACCCGCAGTCATCGATATACTTCAACTCCGGCATCGCTTTCGCCATTCGCGAGAATACATTTTTTTTCAGCAGCAAAAACCCGGTCCCAATACGCTCAACTTCAGCCTTCACGTCATCAGCAATCCCACCAACAATTGGGTTGATCACATAGTCGATGGGCAAGCTTTTCTTTGGATAACCACCACCAATCACATCCACATCCTCTTGCAGAAGCATCAGGATATATTCCGGATCAAAACCTATATCTGCATCTAGGAACATTAAATGAGTGGCACGGGGGTTATGCATTGCCCGTGCCACCAATGCATTACGTCCTCGAGGGATCAGGCTTTCGTTCACCAAGGTGTCCAAGCTCCACTCCAAGCCCCATTGGGGTGCACGTGCGATAAAACGGACAAAACTCGTGAAGGTAGCTTCCGAAATCTGACCGCCATAGCAAGGAATCAGAAAATGGATATGCACGATGATCGGGCAAAGCAGAGCAATCTTATGGGAATTTCAGCGAAGCAATGGCAAAATTCCCGAGATTGCCTGAACCAGTACTGACGTGGCCGTTAAGGATCTTCAATCATTCCTTGCCAAAGTTGAGCAGGATCCCAATCTTCAAGAGCAGCTCAGTCAGCTCGACCTGCTTGGAATTTTAAAGCTAGCCGAACAGCAAGGATTCCAAGTGAGAGCTGCAGATCTTCTCAGAGCTCAGGCTGAGCAAATCATGGCCATGAGCGACGACGAGCTCGATCTCTTGGTGGAAGGAGGGCTTGACGACCTATTCGATATGAATGACTTTCAGGCTTACCTAGAACGCACCTGAGCCGCTAATAGCAAAGCAGCTGCCAAACAACCCTGATTCTCTGGTGCCAATGCCCCTTCCATTCCTCCAGACCAGATCCAGCGCTCCTGGCCCCTGGGATCGCAGCAATCCGGATCCGGCAGTTGCATCACCAGCAGCTCGCTGAAGCTTTTCGGCGAAATGAGCAGATGATCTATCTTGGCCAAGGCAATCTGTTGCTCCTCCGAGGTGCCGTGCACCAGTTGCATCAACGAACGCGAGAAGATCAACAAACCCTCGGCACGATCTGGAGGCATCTGCGCACGAACCGCAGGACTGAGCTGTTGAGCGATCACGCGCTCAACAGCAAACCGCGGGAGAGCTCCTCTAGGGAGAAGGCTGAGCATCAACCCATCCAAAGGCCACCAGTAGCTCTTGAATTGGTTCAATTCCAATCGCCCTCGCAATAACGCCAACGCCTGCGTGGCATCGGGCAACTCATGGGTAGCCGCGAGATTCGCTAGAACACAGTCGTGAGGCGAGCACCAGCCATTCAGCGCTGATGTTGGCCGCTGAATGTAAGCCGCTATAGCCTGAGGTGTTGCGTAAGTGCGAATGCCGACTTGCGGACGCCACGCTTCCTCGAGGTAAGCATCCAAAGACGAAGATGACGGCAGCCCTAGGGCCACAAGGCAGCGTTTCAACCACAGCGAACTATCGGAATCCGCTGGTGTGGCTTGGCAGTAGCCAACAGGAGCCGGTGCGTCCAGAATTGCCTTCATGCTCTTGCACTGACGCGCGTAGGCACCACGCAAGCGAGGGTGTTGGCGCCAAGGCGCCAACAATGTGAGGCAGGCCAACGGAACCCAGAGATCCGATGATCCAGGGTTGAGGGCAAACCCCGTCCATCTGTCTGCCTCAACTAAAAGGTCAAGTGCATGATGCACAGCCGGCGAATTCTTGCTTGATGTGGAACCGCCATAAGAAGCATGCGATTTTGCTCTCGAAGCAGCAACCATCACGCCGAGATAAGCCTTGTGATCGACCAATTCACCAGCCTCCACAACCAGCTTTTGATGACTTAGGCCTCCTCGGAGAGACAGGGTCTGCACTCCGAACTCAACTGCAGGAGCATGCACGCTTTTCCGCATCAAGGCCGCTAGACGCTTTGGAGGCAAATAGGCTGGGTTCTCAGGCCATCTTGGCCATTGACCTGGCTCGGCGGGAACCTCACCTGGATAGGCAGTCACAGTGTGTTCTTGGCGGTAACGAGGGAAGACCTCGATGGCGTAGCGATCGACAGGACGATGTCTACTATCAAGAGCTAATGCAATAGGGCAGCCCTGCAAGGCATGAGTCACATCATCCGGGAATCGCAAAGCCGAACACAAACTTTTAGGTTTTGACACGCCAAACAGAAAACGCCAACAACCTGAATCAACACTGAAGTCCACGCCAAGTTGATCTAAACCGTCAATCGGCAGAGCATCAACTGCATCCCACCAATCGACGCTAGGCAACGGCAAGCGCTGCCGCAAAGTTTCAGGGAATGCAACATGGATTCGCTTTAATCGCAGTTTCATCTGGGCAACGGACCAGGGCTGCATTGTCCGCCGAAAAAGGAGAAAAGGCTGACCTGCTCCCCGCCGAGGTGGCTGGGTGTACTCCACCCAGGTGGCTTGGTCAAACCAAACGTCTTCCCCATGCAGGGATTGGAAGAAAGGACTGAGATCCGTGAGTTGCAAGCCACCAGCAAAGCTGCCATCGGCCTGAAGGAGAGGAGCAAGCAAGGCCCTCCAACGCAAGAGTCGTCGACTCAATAACAAAACAGCCATTTGAGGCTTACGACGAATCCCTCGCCTCGAAACCTCAAGCCCAATCGCTGGAGCCTCAACCGGACTCAACCCCGCCAAAAAAGAGCGTTGCAAGTCAGACGGTGCGAGAGTGTCAAAGAGATTGGCTAGCTCTGAACCATCGCGCCAAAACGTGCTCCAGCTCCCTCGCATGCCGATCCCACTCTGGGCAGACATAATGGCAGCCTGATCAAGGAGTGGCATGACCTCGGCAAACTTGCAGGGGATTATGCGTGAATTCTGCTCAATTCAAAAATTGGCAGTGATCACTGATTTGATCGCCAAAAACAACGCCGACTCTCAGAGCCAAGGCCGCGGCACCAGCCTCGAGGACAGTGTGCGCAGTTATGGCCAACAGTGGGATTTTCGGGAAAACATCTGGAGAGAACAAACCACAATCAGCACCTGGTTGCTGGAAGAAGAACCAGCACAACTCGCCGCCAATCTCCTTGGTACCGATCGCATCTGGCTGTTGCGGGATCAGACCTACTTCAAAAAACCTGGCAGCCAACGAACACCGTGGCACCAGGATGCCATGTTCATCCCAGTTCAAGGATGCACATTTCTAACTCTCTGGATTCCTCTGAGTCCGATCCATACTGAAAGAGATTCACCCCTGGAATATTGGTCACCTCTAGCTCCCGCCTGTCAGTTCCTCGATGGCGGAAGCGCGAAAGCCAGTTACGTGAAACATCAACACAGATGGAGCAATGGGGGCTGGACGCACCTCACCACCGTTGGCCTCAAGCCTGGTGACTGCAGTTTTCACGATGGTTGGACCATTCATGGCAGCGATGAGCACAAGGCCCTGGAGGACCGACTCGCTTTTGTCGCTGTGTACGGATGCGGAGAAGGACATCTGCAACTGGCGCCTGCCATGCCCCATGCCCCACGCCAATTACGCGATCAAGTTCATTTGCTGAGAAACGGTCTACATCACTCGTGTTTTCAAGGTCTTCAAGAGGGGGATCCTGTCCCCAGTCATCACAATCCTTGGATTCGTTGTTTACCATCGGCAAAATTACCCATACAATCGGCCGACACTACAAAACCATCATGAGCGATTTCGAGAACGTTCAGGACAACACGGCGGTCAGCGAGCAATCCACTGGTAGTGATCAGCAGACCTTGACTCTCGATGGTCGCGTCTATCCCATGAATGCACTGCCAGCAGAAGCCATCAATGTTCTCAACGACCTCATTCGCTCTGAGACCGAATTGAACGAGCATCGTTTCCGGATGCGTCAGTTGTCTGCAGCACAACAAACCCTGACCGTTGCCTTGAACAAATTGGTTGAAAACGCTGGTATTGCGCCAATTTCCACAATCGAGAATAACGAAAGCAACAGCAAAGAAGAAGCAGCCTGAGCTTTAAGCCTGAAAAAGACTCAAAGAAATCGTCATACTTTAAGCAACCATAGATCAAAAACATATAAACAACAGATAATGACTGAGATTGGATAAATTATAGTTAGTCTTGAATTGCGCCTTTTTCTTGTAGGACAAACTCTAAGGCTATTGAATGAGTCCCGGAAGTCCAAATACAAGACAAATCAACCTTAATGCGTTGAAAAAGCGAACTGCTTATTCACGATTTCCAGAAATTTCGTTCACAAGGAAGAAAATCCCTTAGTCTCTCTTCGTTGGGTAGACAAGTGAACCGTCGCACATCGTCAGCTCTAGCGCTTCTTCCTGCCTTCCTACTAATGGCGGGCAAGACGACGAGTGTGCTGGCCCAGACTGGGGTTAGTTCCGGAAGTTATCAATCACCACCTTCTGCTGCCCTGCTTCAGGGCACCGGTGGACCTGGCAATAGCCAAGGATATGACGCTTGGAGCAGCACCGGGCGTACGGGGGGTACCGGAGGCCAGGGTCCAGCGATCACCCAAACCGTCACCGGTTCTTTCAATTCGACAGTTGGTTCTCGATCTACTGGCGGCGCCGGTGGTACTGGCGGCACTTCTGTAGGCAATGGTGGAGCTGGGGGTCAGGGCGGATCTCCTGGAAATGTTCAAGTCACAATCAGTTCAGGGGCTTCCATCACCGTTTCCACGTCCAGTGGAAATCCGATTGCAAGTGTGCAGTCTTCGGCAATAGCAGGAAATGGCGGCAACGGCGGTGGCGCTGGGTTAGCAGGGGGTGGGGCTGGCGGAGCTGGAGGGTCTTCAACCGGCCAAACATCGTCCATCACTGTGCAATCAGGTGGTTCCGTTAACGTCACCAATAGATCATCAGGTGGCGCAATTGGTGTTCTTTCTCAGAACACTGGAGGCATTGGTGGAAAGGGTGGTCGCGGGACTTTTGCCAGTGGTGGTGCAGGTGGCACTGGTGGTTATTCAGGAGTATCGACAGCCAATAATGAGGGCAACATCGTTGTGTCCTCATCCGGAACCCGGGGTGGCGCCGGAATCTTGGTGCAGTCAGTTGGCGGGCAGGGCGGCACCGCAGGTTCGGGCGGCGTACTCGTTACTTTCGGCGGGCTTGGGGGCACCGGTGGGCTTGCTGGAGACGTAACGGCGTTCAATTCCGGAGCAATTACCACCTCCGGAGGGAGCACCCCAGGGATCAATGCTCAATCTGTTGGCGGCGGTGGCGGGGCCGTTCCATCGAGCGTGTCGTTACTCAACCTTGGAACTCAACAAGGTGGGATAGGCGGCGGCGCAGGTTCAGCAAGTGCCTCAATGACCGGCGGATCCATCACCACCTCTGGACTTAATTCTCAAGGCATCATTGTCCAGGCGATTGGTGGTGGTGGTGGCTCGATCGGCACACAAACATCACTCATCACACTCGGGGGCGAGGCCGGTAACGGCGGTGCTGGTGGTAACGCCAACCTCACCTTCAGTGGTGGCAGGATTACGACGCGGGGAGACCTCGCCACTGGTGTCCTCGTGCAATCCGTGGGCGGTGGTGGTGGATCCGGCGGAACCAGTAACGGCATTATTTCCTTCGGTTCCGAAGGCGGCGGCGGCGGCAATGGTGGAACGGCCACCGCCTTGATGGGGAATGGCTCGATTAGCACCTCTGGTCAGTTCGCTCCGGGTGCCATTGTTCAATCCATCGGTGGTGGTGGTGGAAACGGCGGCAATGCCAACTCAGTCGGCTCCATCAGTGTGTCCGTTGGAGGCTCTGGTGCTGCTGGAGGAACTGGCGGGTCGAGCTCCTTATTCGGCATCAACGGAGCTGAACCCATTGAAATCACGACCCAGGGATCGAACTCTCCAGGCGTATTGGTTCAATCGATCGGTGGGGGTGGCGGAAATGGTGGTAGCAGCACATCTGTTGCTGCAGGCGGCATATCCGTAAGCGTCTCCGTCGGCGGTTCCGGTGGCTCTGGTGCTGTTGGAGGCGATGTCACGATCGGGAGCACGAGCACTCCCTTCCTCGCTTCGATCACCACTGGTGTTGAAGGCGATCCCGACAAAGGCGAGTTCTCACCTGGCATTAACGCCCAGTCCATCGGTGGTGGTGGTGGTTCCGGTGGCTCAGCCACATCAGTGTCCGTCGGTGGTATCAGCGTTTCCACCAGTGTTGGCGGCTCCGGTGGCACAGGAGCCAATTCTGGAACCGTCGATGTTGACGCGGGTGGAGCGATTACCACGTATGGCTTCATGTCTCCCGGCCTCACTGCTGCGAGCATTGGAGGCGGCGGTGGATCAGGCGGTAATTCCGTCAGTGTCTCGGCGGGGCTTGGAGCTGTTTCGCCATCCATCGGTGGCAGTGGCAATGCCGGTGGTAGCGGAAACACCGTCGATGTCGATTACAGCGGCACCATCTCGACATTTGGACAATTTTCACCAGGCGTCAGCATCAGCAGCATCGGCGGTGGTGGTGGTGCCGGGGGTAGCTCTGTCAGCGCATCGGCATCTCCAGCGATTTCGGTAGGCGTTGCAGTTGGCGGCAGCGGTTCGTCAGGCGGATCAGCGGGCACTGCCACCGGCACCATTGCCGGAAACATCAGCACAGCTGAGAGCTTCTCACCTGGAATCATCATCCAGTCCGTTGGCGGTGGTGGTGGCTCGGGTGGTTCAGCCACTTCGGGAGCCATCTCAGTTAGCCCAGCGGGGTCAGCTGCCGTTTCCGTTGGCATCGGAGGCTCCGGCGGTCAAGGCGGTTTTGGGCGTGACGTCAACCTCACTTATCGCGACGGAGCCATCCGAACAGCAACCGCAGCTGAGACTTCATTCTCCCCAGGAATCCTGGCTCAGTCGATCGGTGGTGGTGGTGGCAATGGCGGCCGAGCATCCACCGGATCAGCCGCTGTGGGTGGAGGGGGAATTACCGCCAATTTTGCGATCGGTGGTGCAGGGGGTTCTGGTGTTAACAGCGGCACCGTGAACCTGGCACTGCAAAACGCCGATATTTTCACGGGCATCCAAGGCCAATCCGACAGGGGCGCCTTCTCTCCAGGGATCCTCGCCCAATCCATCGGTGGTGGCGGTGGACAAGGCGGCTCCACCGTGAATGTGCAACTTCAGGTGGTGGCGCCGGGGGGATCAATCTCGGGGGATCGGTCGGTGGCTCTGGTGGAAGCGGAGCGAACAGTGGCAACGTCACGGTCAGCACCCAGTCCGGGACCATTGCCACGTTTGGTGAGCAATCCTCGGGCATTTACGCCCAGTCGATCGGCGGGGGTGGTGGCAACGGCGGAACCAGTGTGAACATCCAAGCCTCCGGTGGAGGAGCCGGCATCAATGTGGGGGCCACCGTTGGCGGAAGCGGGGCAGGGGGCGGAAATGCTGGCGCCGTGACGGTGAATAGCGGCAGCATCATTCGAACCGAGCAGGTTCGCTCTTACGGAATCTTTGCCCAGTCCGTCGGAGGTGGCGGTGGTTCAGGTGGTAACGCGATTAGTGCGTCCGCATCCGTTGGCGCTGCAGCTGTAAATGCCAATGCGGCGGTTGGAGGCAGTGGCAGTGGTGGGGGCAGTGGCAGCTCCGTGAGCGTGACGTCATCGGGCGCAAGCATCACCACGCTCAAGAATCTGTCCACAGCTCTCTACGCACAGTCGGTAGGCGGTGGCGGCGGCGCAGGCGGCAGTGCCATGAACTTCCAAGTTGCTGGAGGCTACTTTGCTGGCGTCAACGCTGGAGTGACCCTCGGTGGTGATGGGGGGCGCGGCGGCAGTGGTGGCAACGTCACAGTGAGCAATTCCTCTGTGCTGAGCACCTTCGGCGACAGCTCCAGAGGTTTGTTTGCTCAATCTGTTGGTGGATCAGGCGGTGATGGGGGGAACGCAATCGCCGGGCAGTTGTCCATCAGCGGTCAGGGTGCCTCGGTGAATGCCAGTGCCAGCGTCGGCGGAACGGCAGGCAGTGGCGCCACTGCAGGCAACGTCACGGTCAACAACAGCGGTGCCATCACCACTTTCGGAAGTAACGCAGCCGCTCTCTTCGCCCAGTCGGTCGGTGGCTCTGGTGGTTCCGGAGGTTCTGCACTCAATCTCCAACTGGCCTTCACAGGGCAGGGTGCCGCAGTCAACGCTGGCGCCACCGTGGGTGGTGGTGGTGGCAGCGGTGGTCGTTCCGGCAATGTCTCAGTGACGAACTCGGGTGTGATCGACACCACAAGCGATAACGCTGGAGGCATCTTTGCCCAATCTGTCGGTGGCGGTGGCGGATCAGGTGGTAATGCCCTAACCGGACAACTCTCCTTCTCCGCACAAGGAGCATCCGTGAATGCCGGTGCTGCTGTTGGAGGTAAGGGAGGTAGCGGCAACACGTCAGGGAACGTGACCGTTGTCAACAGTGGCACTTCGATCACGACGCGAGGGAGTCAAGCGCCAGCTATTTATGCCCAATCCGTGGGTGGTTCAGGCGGAGCTGGAGGCTCAGCGCTCACAGCGTCCTTAGCCATCAGCGCTGACGGTGTTCCCATTAGTGCCCAAGCCACCGTGGGTGGCAAAGGTGGTTCCGGTGGGCGTGCAGGCAATGTTGCTCTAACCAACAGCGCCAACATCAGTACGGGCAGCGTGATGTCGTCGTCTGCACTGGGTCGTGATTACATCGCTGGGGCCTATTCCTACGGCCTCTTCGGACAGTCTGTTGGCGGGGGCGGGGGCACAGGTGGCTCTGTCCTGCAGGCCAACATCACAGCTGGAGGAGATGTTGCCGTTTCTGCAGGAGCAGCTGTAGGAGGCCAAGGTGGCTCAGGGAACACCGCCGGCAATGTCACTCTCGTCAATACTGCGACAAGCCTGTCGACTCTCGGCGACTTCGCCACAGGAATCCTGGCTCAGTCCGTTGGTGGTGGCGGTGGTACGGGGGGCTCTGCTCTCAACATTCAGGGTTCAGGAAGTGATACGGCCATTACGGTTGGCGTAACCCTCGGCGGCGATGGGGGCACGGGTGCATCCGCTGGGAATGTATCGGTCACCAACAACGCCAACATCTCCACCGGAACGCTGTTCACCGATGATGTGATTTATGGCGGCAACGCCTACGGCATCTATGCCCAATCCGTGGGTGGTGGCGGTGGCTCAGGTGGCGAGGCCATAGCCGGCAACCTGGCTCTCTCCCAGAGCGCATCCGTCAATGTCGGAGTCAGCCTGGGCGGAAACGGAAGCACTGGCGGTAACAGCGGAGCTGTGACGGTCAATAACACCGGTGACATCACCACCCGTGGTGATCAAGCCGCAGCGCTCTATGCCCAATCTCTGGGTGGTGGAGGTGGCTCCGGCGGCCGTGTGATCAATGTGCAGCTCGCGGGATCAGGCGATGGCACATCAATTAATGCTGGTGCGGCTGTCGGTGGAAAGGGTCGCGGCGGCGGTAACGGCGGTGATGTCACGGTTACAAGCAGCGGCAACCTCAGTACAGGTGCAGTCAGCAGCGACACCCTGTACGGCAGCTACGGCACCGGCATCTTTGCCCAGTCCATTGGCGGTGGTGGAGGTGCTGGCGGTAGTGCCATTAATGCCCAACTCTCCGCAGGCTTTGGAGGTGATCCAGCGGTCAACGCAGCTGTGAATATTGGTGGCGGCGGCGGCACTGGCGGTACTGCTGGCAGGGTTTCAATCACCAACACCGGCACTTCGATCAGAACACTGGGTGATTTCGCCAGTGGAATTCTCGGTCAATCCATTGGTGGTGGCGGTGGAGTCGGCGGCAACGTTCTCAATATTCAGGCAGCAATTGCAGGCGGCGATGGCGGAACCGCCGTGAATATGGGCGTCAACATTGGAGGCGAGGGAGGCACAGGAGCAAGTGCCAATTCAGTTTCGATCTCCAACAATGCCACCATTAATACCGGTGCACTTTTCGACGAAGAGATTTACGGAAGCAACTCTTACGGAATCTTCGCCCAATCCGTTGGTGGCGGTGGTGGTGCTGGTGGCAATGCCTGGTCTGGTGGATTAAGTCTGTCTCAAGGCGATTCTGTCAACCTCGGCGTCAGCCTCGGTGGTCGTGGAAGCAGTGGTGGCATCGGTGGATCCGTAACAGTTACAAACTCCGGTGCGATCACCACACTGGATAGTCAAAGTTCAGCGATCTATGCCCAATCACTTGGCGGTGGCGGTGGCGCTGGCGGCCAGGTTGTCAATGTTCAAGCCAACCTTTCCTCAGGCGGAAAAACTATCAATGCAGGTGCCAACGTAGGCGGAGATGGTGGCAGTGGATCCAACGGTGGTGATGTCACCGTGACCAACTCGGGCTCAATCAGCACCGGCGTTAATAACGACAACACCATTTACGGAGAGTTCTCCTATGGCATCTATGCCCAATCCGTGGGTGGTGGTGGTGGCAGCGGCGGTGGTTCGATCAATGCGTCTCTCTCTGCATCAAAAACCGATCCATCGATCAATGTCGGCGTCAACATCGGTGGCACTGGTGCCGCAGGTGGTCGGGGCAGCAACGTCACCGTCCTCAACACCGCTGAAACAATTACAACCCTCGGTAACTACGCCGCTGGCATCGTTGCCCAGTCGATCGGGGGCGGTGGCGGTTCAGGCGGGAATGTCCTCAACCTGCAAGCCACCGCCACCAATTCCGATGAAGTCGCCATCACGGCGGGGGTCAACCTGGGCGGCTCTGGTGGTGCCGGAAGTTCAGCGGGCAATGTGACGGTCTCGTCGAGCAGCGCCATAACTACTGGTGCTGAAACCTCAGGTGGCACTGTCACCGGCGACTTCGCTTACGGCATCCTTGCGCAGTCCATCGGTGGCGGTGGCGGAACGGGTGGCTCCACGGCTAACTATTCAGCCACCGTTTCTAAATCAGGCAGTCCAATCAGTCTTGGAGCCAATATTGCAAGTGCTGGAGGCCCTGGCGGCTCCGCAGGAAATGTCGTTGTCAATGTGTCCGGTGCCATCAGCACCACCGGCCAACAGGCAACTGGTCTACTCGCCCAATCCGTTGGTGGCGGTGGTGGTGCTGGTGGCAACAGCGAATCCTTCAATCTCACCGCTTCGAAAGAAGGAGACGACACAATCCAAGGCAGCATCAACGTCAATCTGGGCGGCACCGGAGGGACTGGTGCAACGTCCGGCAATGTGACGGTTCAGCCAGACACCACCGGCAACAATCTCACCATTCAAACTAAAGGTGCGCTTGCCTATGGATTAGTTGCCCAATCGGTTGGCGGTGGTGGAGGTGCTGGCGGTAGTGCCAGCAACAGGAGTTACAACAAAAGTGAATCCAGCTATTCGTTTGGAGCCAGCGCCATTCTCGGAGGAGGTGGTGGTACCGCCGGAAATTCAGGCGCAGTAAGGGTTGGGAATGGAACGACCAATCCCCTCGATCTCACGATCACGACTGCCGGTGACAGCGCCATCGGCTTCTTGGCACAGTCTGTCGGCGGCGGCGGTGGTGCAGGTGGTGGGGCGAGCACTGACAATCAGGGTGGTGCACTCAACGTCAACTTCAGCATGGGCGCCCGCGGTGGCGCCGGTGGCAATGCTGGAGCCGTCACAGTTAATTCCTTGGCCGACATCGTCACCCTGGGTGACAATGCAGCCGGCTTCATCGCCCAATCCATCGGCGGCGGCGGTGGTACTGGTGGAAGCACCACCACACGTTCGAGTGCATCCGCTCCATCAGGGAACTCAAGTTCATCGTCGAGTTCAAGCTCGAGCAGTGGTGACAGCTCCTCCGATTCCGGAAATTCGAGCTTCAGCTTCGGTGCCAGTGTCAGCGTCTCAGGCAACGGAGGAGGCGGTGGTAACGCCAGTGCGGTGTCTGTCGGCTATGGGGGCAACATCGCGACCAGCGGGTCTTCAGCCGACGGCTTATTCCTCCAGTCGGTGGGGGGCGGTGGTGGCACCGGTGGTTCATCCCTGAGCGACGCCTCAGCATCCGGCGGCAGCAGTGTTTCTGGATCTGTGTCTTTTGCCATGGGAGGCTCCGGGGGCTCTGGAGGCTCTGGCGGATCCGTGAGCCTGATTGGATTGGATCCAATCAATGTGCTGACTCGTGGTGATTCCTCGGTTGGAATCACCCTCCAGAGCTTGGGTGGCGGTGGTGGACGAGCAGGTGACGTCAAAACCACTACCTCGACTGACTCCAACGCCAACTTCACATTTGGAGCTTCCGCTGGTGTTGGAGGGTCTGGTGGTTCCGGAGGATCTGCCAGCAATGTGAGCTTTGGATCCAGCTCCAATGTCATCAATTCCGCCATCACCACGTTTGGCGACAATGCAACTGCGTTACTGCTCCAATCAGTTGGCGGCGGCGGTGGAATTGGCTCGACCACCAACAATGGATCGTCTGCCGGAAATCTCTCTGTCTCCTTCGGCCTAGGCGGAAAGGGCGGAAACGGTGGCGGAGCAGGCAGCGTCAATCTTTTTGCAGACGGCACCTTCCTCACCTCTGGCCAATACGCCACGGGTGTGTTGCTTCAATCCGTTGGTGGTGGTGGTGGCGCCGGAGGCTCCGTCACCTCCAATGCGTCCTCTCAAGCGAAAACAGCCAATTCAGAGTTTTCCTTCGGCGCATCAGCAGGTGTCGCCGGCGAGGGTGGAGGCGGTGGATCAGGCGGTTCAATCAACGGCAGCCTGGTTGGCCAAGTGATCACCCAAGGTGATCAATCCTTCGCACTCTTCGGCCAGTCGGTCGGCGGTGGCGGTGGCGCGGGTGGTTCCGTTACCCAAGCCCAGTCCTCAGCTGGAGGCGCAAACATTTCCGCCTCCGCGTCCTTCGCCATGGGTGCCTCCGGTGGCGATGGCGGTGATGGAGGCAACATCAATCTTTCTGTACCTGGTCGTCTGGTGGTCTCCACCGGCAACAGCGCACTTGGCACGGGCGATGGCGCCACTGGCATCCTCCTCCAGTCCATTGGTGGCGGTGGCGGACAAGGTGGCTCGATCACCGGTAGCAATGCCACCACCAACGCCTCCAACACCAACTTCTCCTTTGGTGGGCAGGTCTCCCTCGCTGGCCAAGGCGGGGCTGGTGGCAGCGGTGGTTCTGTTCAACTCGGCAGCAGCGGCCAACGCGCTGATCTTGGGATCCAAACCGCTGGCGATAACGCCTCAGGACTCTTCCTTCAATCCGTCGGCGGTGGCGGTGGTGTCGGTGGTTCCGTTAACTCCGCCTCGGCTGCTGCTGGCAACCTCTCCGCCTCCTTCTCCATGGGCGGCGCTGGCGGCAGCGGCGGCAGTGCCAACACCGTCAATCTTTTCGCTGACGGCACCTTCCTTACCGCTGGCAAGAGCTCCTACGGCATTCTTCTCCAGTCCGTTGGTGGCGGTGGTGGACAAGGTGGCTCCGTCACCTCCAATGCGTCCTCCCAGGCCAAAACTGCCAATTCCGTCTTCTCCTTCGGGGCCAGCGCTGGTGTCTCCGGAAGTGGTGGTGGTGGTGGGTCAGGCGGAGCCGTTGGTGGCTCAATCGCTGGCACCATCAAGACCCTCGGCGACGGCTCCATCGGTCTCTTTGCCCAATCCGTTGGTGGCGGTGGTGGTGCCGCTGGTTCGGTCACCAATGCCGGTAGCGCCGGTGGTGCCAACATTTCCGCCTCCGCGTCCTTCGCCATGGGTGCCTCCGGTGGCATCGGCGGACAAGGTGGTTCAATCAATTTCGCCGTTCCGTCCAGGCTCGTCGTCAGCACCGGCAACAGCGCACTTGGCACGGGCGATGGCGCCACTGGCATCCTCCTCCAGTCCATTGGTGGCGGTGGCGGACAAGGTGGCTCGATCACCGGTAGCAATGCCACCACCAACGCCTCCAACACCAACTTCTCCTTTGGTGGGCAGGTCTCCCTCGCTGGCCAAGGCGGGGCTGGTGGCAGCGGTGGTTCTGTTCAACTCGGCAGCAGCGGCCAACGCGCTGATCTTGGGATCCAAACCGCTGGCGATAACGCCTCAGGACTCTTCCTTCAATCCGTCGGCGGTGGCGGTGGTGTCGGTGGTTCCGTTAACTCCGCCTCGGCTGCTGCTGGCAACCTCTCCGCCTCCTTCTCCATGGGCGGCGCTGGCGGCAGCGGCGGCAGTGCCAACACCGTCAATCTTTTCGCTGACGGCACCTTCCTTACCGCTGGCAAGAGCTCCTACGGCATTCTTCTCCAGTCCGTTGGTGGCGGTGGTGGACAAGGTGGCTCCGTCACCTCCAATGCGTCCTCCCAGGCCAAAACTGCCAATTCCGTCTTCTCCTTCGGGGCCAGCGCTGGTGTCTCCGGAAGTGGTGGTGGTGGTGGGTCAGGCGGAGCCGTTGGTGGCTCAATCGCTGGCACCATCAAGACCCTCGGCGACGGCTCCATCGGTCTCTTTGCCCAATCCGTTGGTGGCGGTGGTGGTGCCGCTGGTTCGGTCACCAATGCCGGTAGCGCCGGTGGTGCCAACATTTCCGCCTCCGCGTCCTTCGCCATGGGTGCCTCCGGTGGCATCGGCGGACAAGGTGGTTCAATCAATTTCGCCGTTCCGTCCAGGCTCGTCGTCAGCACCGGCAACAGCGCACTTGGCACGGGCGATGGCGCCACTGGCATCCTCCTCCAGTCCATTGGTGGCGGTGGCGGACAAGGTGGCTCGATCACCGGTAGCAATGCCACCACCAACGCCTCCAACACCAACTTCTCCTTTGGTGGGCAGGTCTCCCTCGCTGGCCAAGGCGGGGCTGGTGGCAGCGGTGGTTCTGTTCAACTCGGCAGCAGCGGCCAACGCGCTGATCTTGGGATCCAAACCGCTGGCGATAACGCCTCAGGACTCTTCCTTCAATCCGTCGGCGGTGGCGGTGGTGTCGGTGGTTCCGTTAACTCCGCCTCGGCTGCTGCTGGCAACCTCTCCGCCTCCTTCTCCATGGGCGGCGCTGGCGGCAGCGGCGGCAGTGCCAACACCGTCAATCTTTTCGCTGACGGCACCTTCCTTACCGCTGGCAAGAGCTCCTACGGCATTCTTCTCCAGTCCGTTGGTGGCGGTGGTGGACAAGGTGGCTCCGTCACCTCCAATGCGTCCTCCCAGGCCAAAACTGCCAATTCCGTCTTCTCCTTCGGGGCCAGCGCTGGTGTCTCCGGAAGTGGTGGTGGTGGTGGGTCAGGCGGAGCCGTTGGTGGCTCAATCGCTGGCACCATCAAGACCCTCGGCGACGGCTCCATCGGTCTCTTTGCCCAATCCGTTGGTGGCGGTGGTGGTGCCGCTGGTTCGGTCACCAATGCCGGTAGCGCCGGTGGTGCCAACATTTCCGCCTCCGCGTCCTTCGCCATGGGTGCCTCCGGTGGCATCGGCGGACAAGGTGGTTCAATCAATTTCGCCGTTCCGTCCAGGCTCGTCGTCAGCACCGGCAACAGCGCACTTGGCACGGGCGATGGCGCCACTGGCATCCTCCTCCAGTCCATTGGTGGCGGTGGCGGACAAGGTGGCTCGATCACCGGTAGCAATGCCACCACCAACGCCTCCAACACCAACTTCTCCTTTGGTGGCGGAGTCTCCCTCGCCGGAACCGGTGCCAGCGGAGGGGTCGGAGGTTCCGTTCAACTCGGCAGCAGCGGCCAACGCGCTGATCTTGGGATCCAAACCGCTGGCGATAACGCCTCAGGACTCTTCCTTCAATCCGTCGGCGGTGGCGGTGGTGTCGGTGGTTCCGTTAACTCCGCCTCGGCTGCTGCTGGCAACCTCTCCGCCTCCTTCTCCATGGGCGGCGCTGGCGGCAGCGGCGGCAGTGCCAACACCGTCAATCTTTTCGCTGACGGCACCTTCCTTACCGCTGGCAAGAGCTCCTACGGCATTCTTCTCCAGTCCGTTGGTGGCGGTGGTGGACAAGGTGGCTCCGTCACCTCCAATGCCTCAGCTTCTGCCGATTCCGCCAATTCCGTCTTCTCCTTCGGGGCCAGCGGTGCGATTGGCGCCAATGGGGGTGGAGGTGCTTGGGGGCAAACCGTCAATGCCTCGCTTTCCGGGTTAATCGTCACTGAAGGAGACAGCTCCATCGGTCTATTCGCCCAATCGATCGGTGGCGGTGGTGGCGCTGGTGGTTCCGTCACCAATGACGCCACCGGCTCAGGCAATGCATCCATCACAGCGTCTGCAAGTTTCGCGATGGGTGGCGCCGGTGGAAGCGGTGGTTCTGGCGGAAGGGTCAACTTATTCACCCCTGAAGCCCTCTCCATCGCCACCGGCAACAGCACGGCCGGGAGTGGCGATGGTGCCCATGGCATCCTGCTCCAGTCTGTAGGCGGTGGTGGTGGCACGGCGGGATCCGTGATCGGCAGCAATGTCAGCACCACTGCCTCCAACACCAACTTCTCCTTTGGTGCCAGCGGCACCGTTACCACCGACGGTGGCAACGGCGGTATGGGCAGCGATGTTCAGCTGGGCAGCGGCAGCCAGGTCGCAGATCTCACGGTTCAAACAGCAGGAGACAATGCCATTGGCGTCTTCCTGCAATCGATCGGAGGTGGCGGAGGTGCCGGAGGCTCAGTGAACTCCGCAGCCTCTTCTGGTGGCAATCTGTCTGCCGCCTTTGCAATGGGTGGCGATGGAGGAAGTGGAGGTATCGCAAGCAATGTGAGCCTGTTCGCGGATGCCACCGTCGTAACGGGTGGAAATGTTTCCCACGGTTTATTGCTTCAATCGATCGGCGGTGGTGGCGGACAGGGTGGTTCGATCACCTCCAATGCCTCAGCTTCTGCCGATTCCGCCAACTCCAGCTTCGCCTTCGGTGCCAGCGGAGGCGTTGGCGGATCCGGTGGCAATGGCGGTCAGGCCGGTGCGGTAGAGGCCCTTCTCAATGGTGCGATCACCACTGGTGGTGATCAATCAATGGGTGTGCTGTTGCAATCCATCGG
This sequence comes from Synechococcus sp. MEDNS5, assembly GCF_014279875.1. Lineage (NCBI taxonomy): Bacteria > Bacillati > Cyanobacteriota > Cyanophyceae > Synechococcales > Synechococcaceae > Synechococcus > Synechococcus sp. MEDNS5. The sequence continues at coordinate 265,268 of NZ_CP047952.1, read as the reverse complement.
TGGTGGAGGTGGTTCTGGTGGAGCTGTCACGAGTGCGGCATCCGGAGGTGGGAACGCCAGTTACTCAGCTGGTGCCGGTTTCTCCATGGGTGGTTCCGGTGGTTCCGGTGCAAGTGGCAATCGTGTGACGCTTCAGAACGGACCCTCCGACACCCTCACGGTCGTCACAAGCGGCACCGGCAGCAACGGAATCCTCCTTCAGTCCATTGGTGGCGGTGGTGGGCAAGGTGGCTCCGTCACAGAGCAAGCCTCGAACAGCACCACCAATGCACAACTGGGAGGCCTGGCATCGTCAGTGTCGGGGAGTGGAGGCGGTGGAGGACGAGCCGGTGTGGTGAACCTGAACATGGGGAATCTGCGCATTGGCACCTCTGGCGACAACGCAAAAGGACTCATCGCACAATCCATCGGTGGCGGCGGTGGCAGCGCCGGCAGCAGTACGAACAACGTTCAAGGGGGTGACGTTGGGCTCAGCGTTGCTATAGGCGCCAGTGGTGGTGCCGGTGGTGACGGCAACATCATCAACATCACCACCCGCGATGGCCTCATCAGCACAAGCGGAAATGCCTCCACAGCAATGTTCATTCAGTCCGTTGGTGGCGGTGGTGGTGATGCCACCAGCTTTGTGAACGGAACAGGAAATTCCACACTGAGCCTGAACGGCACGATCGGTGGCTCCGGTGGATCTGGTGGATCTGGTGGGGCAGTGACCGTGTCGAATGCGGCACGTCTGCAAACAACCGGAGACAACTCAATCGGCCTCTATGTGCAGTCGATCGGTGGCGGCGGTGGTGCCACCAGCCTGGCCGCTCCAGGTTCTGACAGCAACAACAGCTTCAGTGGCTCCCTTCAAGTCGGCAGCAGTGGAGGGAGTGGTGGTGAGGGAGGAACTGTCAACGTTTCTAACTCCGGTGTCATCGTCACCACCGGGAGCCAATCGCACGGTTTACTCAGCCAATCCATCGGCGGCGGCGGCGGCCGTGTCAGTGTCAATTCAGCAATCGACACGGAGGGCACCACCGCCTCGCTCAGCTTCGGCGGCAGTGGTGGTGACGGCGGCAATGCCGGCAACGTGACCGTGAACAACAGTGGTTCCATCACCGCGACCGGCGATGCGGCCTACGGGCTTTACGCCCAATCAGTGGGTGGTGGTGGTGGCTCTCTCTCCAGCACGGCTCCCTTGAGCGTGTCCCTCGGCGGCAGTGGTGGCGGTGGTGGCAACAGCGGCAACATCACCATCACCAACGACGGCACCATCACCACCACCGGCACCAACGGCATTGGCATCATGGCTTTGGCCATCGGTGGGGGCGGTGGTGATGTGGGCAGTACCCGTGATGCCCTGAGCCTTGGGGCCAGTGGTGGCAACGGTGGAAGTGCCGCCAACATCACGATCACAAATCGTGGAGCGATCGAAACCTTTGGGAAAGGCTCCTATGGCGTAGTGGCCAAGAGCATCGGCGGAGGCGGCGGCCGCGCAACTGCCAGCATCAATCAAGGCACAATTTCCCTCGGTGGCAGCGGAGGAGCTGGCGGCAATTCCGGCAGCGTGGTGCTCACCAATACCGGCAACATCGCCACCTACGGTCCGTCGTCGATCCCGGTGTATCTCCACAGCATCGGCGGAGGCGGCGGTGACGCCCAGAGTGGCTTCGGCGACGCTGTGCTCGGCAGCAACGGTGCGGAAGGCCAATCCGGAACGACCCGCCTGATCAACACTGGCACCCTGGTGTCGAATGATCAGTTTTCACCAGCCATCCTGTACCAGGCAATCGGTGGCGGAGGCGGCAGCCTCGACAGTGCCAACGGCACTGTGGCGCTTGGCTCCCGCAACGCCGAGGGTCTTCAGAATGGCGAAGCCATGAGTCTTGTGAACCGGGGCACACTCATAACCCTGGCCGATTACTCCCCCGCGATGTTTACCCAGAGCATCGGCGGCGGTGGTGGCCGTGTCGCCCAAACCCAGGGCGGCGCCGTCAGCCTCGGCAGTGTGTCGGGCAGCAGCAGCGCCGATCTCTCGGGTGCAGCCATCAGCATTCAGTCGAACGGGGACCAACTGATCACCCGCGGTGACTTCAGCCCGGCGATCTCAGCTCAGAGCATCGGTGGCGGCGGCGGCTGGGTGGGCCCTGTGGAAGGTGATCTTCTGCTCGGTGCGATTAACAGCACCAGCGCCATGAATGGTGGCGCGATCTCACTCACTAACAACGCCACGATTATCACCACGGGCAACACCTCGGCGGGCATCACCCTGCAGTCGATCGGCGGCGGCGGCGGTTACACCGGTGCTGTGAATGGCAACGCCTCGATGGGCAGCCTGAGCAGCGGTGGCGCACAGAACGCTGATGCCGTCACCCTCACCAACACATCCTCGATCCTGAGCACCGGCAACTTCAGTCCTCTGATCAATCTGCAGAGCATCGGCGGCGGCGGCGGTCGGGCCGGATCGATCAACCGCACTCTCAACCTGGGCGCGGTCAACCTTTTTGGCACTGCCAATGCCGGTGATGTGTCGATGACCCTCAGCGGGGAAGCACTCACCAGCACCGGAGCCGCCTCCCCGGCGCTGGTGGCCCAATCGATCGGCGGCGGCGGCGGCAGCACCGCCCAGGTGACGGGCAACGTGACGATGGGCGCCAGCGGCAGCGGCAGTGCCAACGCAGGCAACGTGGTGGTGACCAACCGCAGCCAGATCAGTACCGAAGGGGCTGATTCCATGGGCCTGCTGGCCCAGTCGATCGGGGGTGGCGGTGGACTCGCAGGCCAGACATACGGCGACGCCCTAATCCTGGGCGGCTCGATGAGCGGCTCTAGCCAGGGCGGCTCTGTGACGGTCACCAACAACGCTGTCATCACCACGCTAGGCGTCAATGCAGCCGGCCTCGTGGCCCAGAGCATCGGCGGCGGCGGTGGTGCCGCCGCCAAGGTCACGGGCACCCTGAGCCGTCTTGGTGCCAGCGGCAGCACGCTTGCCAACGCCGGCGCGGTGACGGTGCGCAACAGCGCGGTGCTCCAGACCAGCGGCAACGGTTCCCCGGCCCTGCTGCTCCAATCGATTGCTGGTGGCGGCGGTGTGATCGCCGAAACCAATGCCCTGTCCAGCTACGACGTGACACTGGCGGGCAGCGACCTTGGCCAGGCGATCGCCGGCGATGTGACTCTGAACAACACGGGCAACGCCATCGTCACCGCCGGTGCCTACAGCCCCGGCCTTATCGCCCAGAGCATCGGTGGTGGTGGTGGCTGGTCGCTGCTGCGCAGCAGTCCCGATGCCCAACTCGGCAGCCAAGGCGGCTCCAGCCTGGGCGCCGGCAACGTGTCTGTGATCAACAACAGCACGATCATCACCACAGAGGATTACTCCACAGGGGCTGTGATCCAGACCATCGGCGGCGGCGGTGGCGTCACCGGCAACGCACTCGGCAACGTCACTCTGGGTGCCAGCGGCATTAGCGGAGCCCTTTCCGCCGGCGCGGTGAGCCTGCGCCAGAGCGGCAACATCGGCACCAGTGGGCTGAACTCCGCCGCCCTCGTGGTGCAATCGATCGGCGGCGGCGGCGGCCTGGGTGGTCAAGTGCTGGGCAATGCGGTACTCGGCATGAGCAGCACCAGCTCCGGTGTGGCCACGGCCGGAGATCTGAGCGCAGTGACCGAAGCCGATCGGCTCTTCACCCGAGGCGACAGCTCCCCGGCGATGGTGATTCAGAGCATCGGCGGCGGTGGTGGCTGGCTCGGCGATGTTGGCGGCAATGCCCGACTCGGTGATGACATGGGTGGTGCCACCAGCTCCGGAGCGATCACCCTCACGAATACGGTGACCACGATCGTCACCCAGGGCCAGAACAGCACAGGTCTTTTGGCGCAGAGCATCGCCGGAGGTGGTGGCTTCACCGGGATCACGTCTGGAGACGTCTTAACACTCGGTGGCACTTTGAACGCCAACAGCGTCAGTTCGGCCAGCAACGTGGCCTTGACCAGCCGATCGTCCATCGCGACCCAAGGCTTGAACGCGGCGGCCCTGGTGGTGCAGAGCATCGGCGGCGGTGGTGGTGCCTCCGCCACCGACAGCGGCAACGAGGTGATTCTCGGCGCCGATGCCTCCGAGGCCAGCAACGCCCGCGCCCAGGGTGGCGCCATCACACTCACCAACAGCGGTGATCTGCTCACCGCCGCCAACGGTTCCGCCGGCCTGATCGCCCAGAGCATCGGTGGTGGTGGTGGCTACATCTCCCAAACCGCCGGCACCGATGAATACACAGTGCGCGTTGGCAGCCGTGGCTCGGTCACTGCCAATGCCGGCGATGTCACGATCAACAACACCGCGTCACGCCTAGAGACCCTGAAGGATTTCTCTCCTGTGTTCACGGTGCAATCCATCGGCGGCGGCGGCGGCTATGCCCTGGTGAGTGCCCAGAGCCTCGCCAGCACCCGCATCGGTGCATCCAACAACAGCGCGAATGCCAATGGTGGCGCTATTGAAGTCACCAATACGGCCAATCTCGTGTCGTCGGGTGAGACTTCGGCCGCACTCACGGTGCAGAGCATCGGTGGTGGCGGTGGTGTGATCAGCTCCGCTTCTAACGGCCTGCTACTGGGCGGGCTCAACCTCACCGGCAATGCCAGCGGTGGTTCCGTGTCAGTCACCAACAGCGGTTCGGTGCTCACACTCGGCAATGTGTCGAGCGGCATGCTTGCGCAGAGCATTGGTGGCGGTGGAGGCAGCGTCGCCGCCAGCGACAGCGGCGATGTGCGGCTGGGCGGCGCCATCGCCAACAGCGAAGGATCGCAGAGCGCTGAAGATGTCAGCGTGAACAATCGGGGGCTGGCGATCGAAACACGTGGTGCTGGTTCCTTTGCCCTGATCGCCCAGACCATCGGCGGGGGTGGTGGCTATCTCGGCAGTTCCGCCAAGACCACCAAACTCGGTGGTGTGAACCTCAGCAACACACAGGCCGGCAACGTGTCTGTGACCAACACCAGCACAATCACCACCAGTGGAAATGCAGCCACGGTGCTGCTGGCCCAGAGCATCGGGGGTGGCGGTGGTGTGGTGAGTCTCACCAACGGCAATGAAGTCATCCTGGGTGGTGATGATCTGAGCAATGCCAGCTCTGGTGACATCACGATCACCAACAGCGGCGATCTGAGCTCCACTGGCATCACCTCACCACTCCTCACCGTGCAGACGCTCGGTGGTGGTGGCGGTTTCACCACCACCTACGCCAACACGGTGAAGCAAGCGCCGCTCACCCTCGGTGATCTCAACTCCCTTAACACCAATGCCGGCGATCTGACGATCACCAACAGCGGCAACCTGATCAGCACCGGCACTTCCTCCACCGGCCTGATCGCCCAGAGCATCGGCGGTGGTGGCGGCAACATCCGCCGGCTCGGACAACAACAACTCGCCAACAACCTCGTGCTTGGCGCCGAGGGTCTGGTGAACGGTTCCGGTGGCTCCATCAGCCTGCGCAACAGCGGTGCTCTGATCCAGACCGAGGGGGATTACGCCCGCCCAATGCTCGTGCAGAGCATCGGTGGCGGCGGCGGCTGGGTTGCCGGCAACGTGAGCAGCAACACCACCAGTCAGCTGGGTGCCAAGGGATCATCGGGAACGCTCGCGGCCGGCGATCTCACCATCACCAACGGCGCCGACATCATCACCACAGGCCTGAGTGCAGCGGGGATCACAGCGCAGAGCATCGGTGGCGGTGGCGGCGTGATCGGCAACCGAGCCGGCTCGATCAGCATGGGCATGCTGGACAGCACAGGCCTTGCCAGTGGGGGCTCGCTTGACCTCACCAACACGGGCTCGATCAGCACCTCCGGTAACGGCGCCGCCGGTCTGATCGCCCAGAGCATCGGTGGTGGTGGTGGCCTCGCCAACCAGATCTACGGAGATCTGGACCTGGGGCTTGACGGTTCCGGCGGCAGCGTCACAGCCAATGGCGGCGATGTGAGTGTGACCAACCGCGGTGCCGCGATTGTGACCCGTGGCGAAGGATCCCCTGCCCTGGTGAGCCAAAGCATCGGCGGCGGTGGCGGCTATCTCGGCTCCCAGCAGACCATGAACCGCGGCGGGCGTCTGGGCAGTGGTGCGTACGACCGGAACCGACTCACCGAAGTTCCCATTCCCCAGCTCGGCAGCGATTACACGCTCAATTCCGGGGCGGTGGACCTCACCAACCGGGCTGAGATCCTCACCAACGGCGGAACCTCTCCGGGGGTCATCGCCCAGAGCGTCGCCGGGGGTGGTGGCGTCACCGGCCTGATCCTCGACGGCATCCTCACCAACGGCATGAACGGACCGGGCCGGGCCAGCGCCGGCGACGTGAGCGTTGACAACAGCGGCCAGGTGATCACCAACGGCATCGGCTCGAGCGCCCTGCTGGCCCAGAGCATCGGTGGCGGTGGTGGTTTCTCCAGCGCTGACAGCAACGATGAGCTGTTCCTCGGAGCGCTGTATGCCCAACTGGCGGAAGCGGGCGATGTTTCGGTAACCAACAGCGGCAACCTCCAGACCAGCGGAGTGGGCTCGATCGGCCTGCTCGCCCAGAGCATCGGCGGTGGCGGCGGTGCCAATGCCTACGTCAATCCCGACACCAGCCTCAGCAGCAGCGACCGCCTGTACCTCTCCTCCTACTTCAGCAACGAAGGGAATTCCGGTGATGTCACTATCACCAACACTTCAACTCTGATCCGCACCAACGCCAACAGTTCCCCCGGCATGTTGGTTCAGAGTGTGGCTGGTGGCGGTGGTTGGTCGGCCCTCGTCGGCGAAACCACAGCCAATGCCCGGCTGGGGAGTCGCAGTGGAACCAATGCCAAGGCCGGCGACCTTGGCGTCACCAACAGTGCCGATGTAGTGACCGTGGGAAGTGATTCCCACGCCATCCGTTTGCAGAGTGTCGGTGGTGGCGGCGGTGCGATCAGCGCTTACACCAACGAAATACGCATGGGCAGCCTGGATGCAGCCGGCAACCTCTCCGGCGGCTCGATCAGCCTGCTCAACAGCGGTTCGGTGGGCACGAGCGGGGACACCTCGGTGGGTGTGAATGTGCTGTCGCTCGGCGGCGGAGGCGGCACTGTATTTGGGGGTGCGAGTCAAAGGGTGCAGATGGGCACGGTCACAGAGTCGGCCGTGGTGGCGGATGCTGGATCGGTCAACGTCCAGCAGACCGGCGCCCTGATCCGCACCGAGGGCGATGGCTCAAGTGGTTTGGCGATGATGAGCAACGGTGGTGGTGGTGGCTTCATCGCGAATGTTCGCGGTGACCTCAACGTTGGTTCACAGATCAGCAGCGGCAGTGCCCGGGGTGGGGCGATCAGTGCCATCAACAGTTCCCGGATCAGCACCGCAGGCGATTATTCCCCCGGTCTGATCCTGCTAAGCACCGGTGGTGGTGGCGCCATCACCGGCTCCGTGGGGAGCACCGACCAGCTGGTGAATGTGGGCAGCCGCGGCAAGGCCATCAGCGATAGCGGCGCGATCAGCCTGAACAACACTGCCGACATCACCACGGTTGGCATCGCCTCCCCAGCCTTGCTCGGCCAGAGCATCGCCGGTGCTGGTGCCTACATCCCCCTGAGCAACACCCCAAACTTCATCAAGCTCGGTAGCAATGGGGCCGGCTCCTCGCAAGCGGGTGATCTGACCATCAGCACCAGCGGCATCCTCCAAACCGAAGGGATTGGCTCCCAGGCCCTGATCCTGCAGAGCATCGGTAGCGGTGGCGGCTTCATTGGTGATGTGGACCTCGATGCCAGCAATTCCGGGGCGATCCTGATGGGCAGCCAGGGCAGCGTGAGCGCTTCCCTGGCGGATACCGCTGCGTCCTGGCAACAGTCCTGGCTCAATCTTCTATCAAGCATCAGCACCAACGAAAATTACGAGCTCTCCTTCCTCGACGACATCGATCTCGGCTTAACCGCCTTGATCACAGGTTCCGGTGGTGGTGGTGACGGTGGTGCCATCAACCTCGATGCCCGAGGCAGTCAGTTCAGCACCAAGGCCGACAATTCCTCAGTGGTGCTGGCCCAAAGCATCGGCGGCGGCGGCGGTTGGGTGCTGATCGACGAGGGTTCCACCTATTCCCTGCTCGGCTCCTTGCTGTCTGATGGCGGAGATGGTGGCTCTATCACTTTGACCATCGATGCCGACCTCATCAGCCAGGGCGATAACTCGCCAGTGCTGGTGAGCCAGAGCATCGGCGGTGGCGGCGGCTACGCCGGCTCCTCCCGCTACATCACCCGCCTGGGGGCGTCGCAAAGCAGCGGCAACATGGCAAGCGGTGCGATCGAAGCCGACTACAGCGGCGTGATTAGCAGCAGCGGCAACTACGGCATCGGTCTGGTGCTGCAAAGCGTGGGCGGTGGCGGTGGCATGGCCGACAACGTGGACGGCGCCGCCCTGCTCGGTGCCACCGACATCACCAGCAGCGGCAGCTCTCTCGATGGCGGCGCCATCACCGGGCGCAGCAGCGGATCGATCAGCACCCAGGGCAACAACGCTCCGGGTCTGCTGGCCCAGAGCATCGGTGGCGGCGGCGGCCGTATCGGCAACGTGGATGGGGAGCTGCAATTGGGCAGCGACGCCAGCAGCGTGAGCCAGAGCGGTGGTGCTGTGACCATCACCAGCAGCTCCAGCATCACCACCCTGGGTGAAAACAGCACTGGCCTGTTGAGCCAGAGCGTCGGTGGTGGTGGTGGCATTGCCGGCATCAACACTTCGCTGTACTCCAGCTGGCTGGGTGCCGAGACCTCCTCGCTGAGCAGCGGCAGCGCCATCAGCCTCACCAGCGGCGGTGCGATCCGCACAGCCGGCAACAACGCCGCCGGCCTGGTGGCCCAATCGGTGGGCGGAGGCGGTGGTCTGGCCGCCCTGCTCAGCGAGGGTGTGACCGGTCAGAGCCTCATCCTCGGCAGCCGCACCGCCAGCGGGGCGAACAGCGGCGCTGTGACCGTCACCAACAACGCCGACGTTGTCACCTCCGGCGTAGCCTCCCCTGCTGTGCTGCTGCAGAGCCTCGCCGGCGGGGGTGGTGCCGTACAGGGACTGCAATCGGCGAACAGCGGCCTGATCCAGTTAGGCAGCAGCAACAGCAGCAGTGCCAATGCCGGCGCCATCAACTTCATCTCCAATGGCGGCAACACGATTGCCACCAGCGGGCTACGATCAACAGCCGCCGTTCTGCAATCGATCGGTGGTGGTGGTGGTTGGTCGCTTGTGGACAGCCTCTCTTCCGCGACGCTCGGCGCCAGCGATCTCAGCTCCGGCACCGGTGGCGCCGTGAGCGTGATCCTGCGGGGCCAGCTGCAGACCACCGGGAACATCAGCCCCGGCCTGGTGGTGCAATCGATTGGCGCCGGTGGCGGTTTCGCCGGCGATCTCGCCACCGACGCCACCCTCGGCAGTTCCGGCAGCAGCGGAAATCTGGGCATCGCCGGCAACAGCGGCCTGCTCTACCCCGTGGCCTGCCGCTTCGGCAGCTGCCCCGATCAAGCGGTGGAGCAAGCCATCCTGATTGATATTCAAGGCGATCTCATCACCACCGGCTCCACCTCCCCGGTGATGCTGGTGCAGGCGATCGGTGGCGGCGGCGGACGACTCGGCACCGTTGGCGGCAACGCCACGCTCGGCATGACCAACGGCAGCGGCAACGCTGATGGCGGTGCCATTCGCGTGATCAGCAATGCCGGCGCCTCGATGACCTCCACAGGCGACGACTCCGCCGCTCTGGTGGTGCAATCGATCGGTGGCGGTGGGGGCAGTGTCAACTCCGTGGCCGGTGATCTCATCCTCGGAGGCAACGGCAGCGGCTCCCTGCGTGCCGGCGCGATCTCCCTCAACGGCCCCTTCACAGCCATCACTCAGGGTGCTGAAAGCCCCGGAGTTGTGCTCCAGTCAATCGGTGGCGGTGGCGGCTACGCCGCTGATGTGGCCGGCAACCAGCTGAACCTCGGCACCGTGAGCATCGCCGACACCTCTGCCGGCAACGTCCAGGCGATCAGTCGCAACTGGCAGATCAGCACGGAAGGCCGCAACAGCCCCGGCCTCACCCTGCAGTCGATCGGTGGCGGTGGCGGTGTGGGCTTCACCTCCAGCGGTTCCGTGAGTTTGGGGGGGGATGTGGTCGGCACCACCACAGCCGGCAGCGTCAGCCTCACCTCCAAATTCGACTCCCGCATCCAAACCACCGGCACCTCCTCTCCGGCGGTGATCGCCCAGTCGGTCGGTGGCGGTGGCGGTTACGTGGGCGGTGACGGCAGCGGCAGCGCGGCCCTGGTGGAACTTGGCGGCGCCGGACAGCAGGTCGGCAGCAGCGGCCCGGTCGATCTCTTCTTCAGCAGCGGCAGCAACCTGGTCACCGCCGGCGTGCAATCGCAGGGTGTGATCGCCCAGAGCGTGGGCGGTGGCGGTGGCTTTACCTCCCAGAACGGCGCAACGATCCGCCTCGGGATGGATGGGGGTGTCGCCAATTCCAGCAACGTCGCCATCGACAATCGCGGCCGGATCACCACCCTCGGCAACAACTCGGAAGGTGTACTCGCCCAGTCGATCGGTGCCGGTGGGGGCACCGCTGGCGCCAGCAGCTCCTCACTCCGGCTCGGTGCCGTCAATGCCAGCGGCAAGGCCGGCGATGTAGTGGTGAACAACCAGGGCGGCACGATCAGCACCGCAGGCCTCTACAGCATCGGCGTTGTGGCCCAATCCGTCGGTGCGGGTGGCGGTCGCGTCGGTTCCGCCAGCGGCTCCATGACCCTCGGCGCCGACAACGGGCGCGGTGATGGCGGCAACGTCATCCTCAACAATGCTGGCGGCGTGATCGCCACCAGCGGCGACTACTCACCCACCTACCTCATGCAGTCCGTTGGCGGCGGCGGCGGCATGGTCGGCCTCGGTAATTCCAGTGGCAGCGGCACCGTCATCCTTGGCGGCAACACCAATGGCACCGCAGGCTCCGGCGGCACACTCACCCTCATCGAGGGCGGCGGCACACTCCAGGCCACAGGCGCCTTCTCCCCTGGCGTTATCCACCAATCCATTGGTGGTGGCGGCGGCTGGATCGGCAGCGTCCCCGCTGGCACCGTTCAGCTCGGCGGCCTCACCACTGGAACCTCCACAGGTGCCGACCTTGCGCTCACGCTCCCCTTTGAAGTCGCCACCTTCGGGGCCAACAGCCCCGGTGCAGTCCTGCAATCCATCGGTGGTGGTGGCGGCATCGTCGCCGATGTCGGCGGCAACGTCACCATCGGTGGCACCCAGCTAGCAGGGGTTGATGCCTCCGCAGGCTCCCTCGCTTACACCCAGCTCTCCCGCAGCATCACCACCACCGGTAATGACAGCCCGGGCGTTGTGCTGCAATCCATCGGTGGTGGCGGTGGTCTGCTCGGCGCAGTGGACGGCAGCCTCACCACAGGCAGCACCTCCGCACTCCTCAGCGATGTCCGTGCTGGTGCCATCACCGCCAGCAGCGGCGCACCCATCGCCACCGCTGGCGTCAGCTCACCTGGCTTCACCATTCAATCCATCGGCGGCAGTGGCGGCCTCATCGGTAGTGCTCCCACCGCAGTCTCCGCTGGTGGCTCTGGCTTCGGCGACAGCCGCTCCGGTGCCATCGCCTTCTCCAATGCCGGAGCCATCAGCACCACAGGCGACAATTCCACCGGCGTGATCCTGCAATCGATCGCCGGAGGCGGCCTCTACACCACCTCCGCCGGCGGCAATGCCATCAACCTCGGCGGCTCCGTCATCGGCAACAACGACGCCGAAAGCATCACCTTCTCCACCAGCGCCCCGATCGCAACTGGTGGCAGCAATTCCGCAGCTGTCGTCGCCCAATCGATCGGTGGTGGTGGTGGCGCTGTCTTTGGCCTTAAAGGCGCAGAAGCCACCACAGTCAACCTTGGTGGCGATCGCGCGACACGCAACACAGGTGCCGATCTTGATCTCAGCATTGAGGATGCCCTCTCCACCTTCGGAGCCCTCTCTCCAGCCCTGATCGCACAGACCATCGGTGGTGGTGGCGGGTATGCACCCATCAACAGCGCCAGCGCCACCGCTGGTGCACGTACCAGCACCGCGCTGGATGGCGGTGCCATCAACATCAATCTCAGCGGTGAGCTCTTCACAGCAGGATTCGGCAGTGATGCTCTACTCGCCCAATCCATTGGTGGTGGTGGTGGACTCGTCGGCGAAACATCCACCGCTCTCAACCTTGGCAACAGCAATGGAGGTGCTGGCGATGCCGGCGATCTGAGCATTAGCAGCACCGGCACGATCACCACCACCGGTGATCAATCCATCGGAATCTCTGCTCAATCCATTGGTGCAGGTGGTGGCCGCGCAGGCACGGCTGGCGGAAGCGTCACCCTCGGTGCGAATGGAGGTCGCGGTAACGCCGGTAATGTCTCCCTCGATCTCGCCAGCAATGGCGGTAACGGCTCCGTCGTCACCACTGGACGTCAATCACCTGCCTTCGTTCTCCAGTCCGTCGGTGGTGGCGGCGGCCTCGTCTTCCCAAGCTCCAAAACAAGCAGTGGCAACCTGCTCCTCGGCGGCGGCAGCCTCGGAAGCGAGGGCAGCGGTGGCAGCATCAGCTTTACCGCCGGTGGCAGCAGTGCCATCACCACCACCGGCACTGGCTCCAGCGGCCTCACCTATCAATCCATCGGTGGTGGTGGTGGCTACACCGGCAGCACCAGTGCTGACGCACAGATCGGCGGCCTCTACAGGGGCACCTCCACAGGCGCCAGCCTCACCCTCAGCAGCCAGATCGATTCCGCCACCAACGGCACTGATGCTGCTGCTCTGATGATTCAAACCCTCGGCGGCGGCGGCGGCCGCGTTGGTGATGTGGGCGGCAACGCCAACCTCGGTGGCACCTCTGCTCTCCTTGGCACGCCCAATGGTCAATCCGGCAATCTTGAGATCACCCTGAACTCCAATCTCACAAGCGCTGGTGATCGCAGCGCTGGCGCCATCATCCAAACCATCGGTGGCGGTGGCGGCCTCGCCGGTGCCATCGGCGCTAATGCCAACCTCGGCGGCCTCGGACGCGGCAATCGCTCCGCTGGTTCCCTCGCTCTCTCCATCGATAACCGCGTTGGCTCCGCTGGTTCCAACTCCCCTGCCCTTCTCGCTCAATCCATCGGTGGTGGTGGCGGCAGCCTCGATACCGTCGCCGGAAACCTCTCCCTCGGACGCAATACAACCCTCACTTCTCCCAATTCAGGCAATACCTCCGCCGCTGCTCTCTCCCTCTCCCTCAACTCCGGCGCTCAGCTCTTCTCCTCCGGTAACACCAGCCCAGCCTTCATCGCGCAATCCATCGGTGGTGGTGGTGGCTTCGCGGCCTCCACCACAGGCTCTGTTCAACTCGGTGCTGGCGGCACAGGCACCCTCAACGCTGATGCCTCCGCTGGCGCCATCTCCTTCTCCAATACAGGCGCTGCTATCTCCACCTCTGGAAACCTCTCACCTGCTGTCGTCCTTCAAACCATCGGCGGCGGTGGCGGCTACACCACAGGCGGCACCAGCACTTCCTTCTCCGCCACCGGCCACGCCGGTACTTCCACCGCTTCTGCGGACATCTCCGCCTCCAACTCCGGCATCATCTCCACCTCCGGTGACAACAGCTTTGGCCTTCTCCTCCAGACCATCGGCGGTGGTGGCGGTGTCAGCGGGTCCTCCTCTGGTTCTGTTTCCCTCAACAACACCAACACAGCCTCCAACTCCGGTTCCATCTCCTTCTCCAACACAGGCACCATCGCCACCAGCGGCACCGGATCCCATGCCGTCGTCGCTCAAACCATCGCCGGCGGTGGTGGCTTTGTCTTTGGCGGCGTCAGCAAAGACGACAGCACCTCACTGCTCGGCAATCCAACCGGTTCCTCCGGTGATATCAACATCGACAACAGCGGCGTCATCACCGCTTCTGGCACCAATGCCGTTGCACTGCTCTTCCAAAACGCCACAGGCGGCGCTTTCCTCTACCAAAACCCCGATGGCTCAGTCAGCGCCATCACCGAGGGCGTCATCGATGGCACATCTCCAGCCGGTGAAGTCGTGGTTCGCAACAGCGGCGTGATCCAGGCCACAGGCCAAGGCGGCGTCGGCATCACCAAGAGCACCAACCTCCTCAGCAGCGGCAACCTCCGCGTTGAAAACGCCGCTGGTGCCGTCATCCAAGGTGGTGATGGCGGCTCGGCCATCAACCTCCCCACCAGCCGGGTGGAGCGCGTCAACAACTACGGCACCATCATCGGCGGCTCCGATGGCACCAGCCCTGCCATCACAGGACCAGGCGGCCCTGATGAAATCAATAACTACGGCGAAATCTCCGGTGACATCATCATCCCCGGCATCACCCGCAACATCTACAACGCTCCTGATGCCCGCATGGAATCACAGCTCGTTGATGCCAACGGCAACGTCACCCTCACCCAAAGCGGTGTCATCAACCCCAACGGCGAATACCGCATCGGCAACCTCGTGGTCAACGCCAACTACGACACCACTGACACCTCCCTCTATGAGGCTGATCTCGTCCTCCGCTCCGGCGAAACCGACAACCTCACCACCAACTTCCGCGCCAACCTCAACGGCACCGTTGAGCTCCTCGCCAACCAGGTCGGTCAGGCCATGCCTGGCACCTTCATCTCAGAAGGCATCGTCGATGCCAAGCAAGGCATCACCATCGGTGATCTCAAACTGGTCGCTCCCAAATCAGCTGTTGCATCCTTCAGTTTCGATCTCATCGACAACAACCAGGATCTCAGCTTCCTCTACACCGTGGATTACGCACCCAGCGGTCTCGATCCCAACAGCACAGCCGTCGGCCAGGCCATCAACGACATCCAAGCCGCAGGCAGCACCAACAAGTTTGAATCCACTGCCGCGCTGATCTTTGCTCAAGAAACCACCAACGATCTCAACTCCCTCTACCGCCAGCTCTCAGGCGCCACATCAGCCGCCTTCCCACAAGCCACCATCACCGCTGGTCTGGGCTTCCAGCAAGACGTCAACAACGCCCTCGACAGCGCCATCCTCAACCAACTCCAGCGCTGCATCGCCGAGGTTCAACAGCTCCAGCCCGATCAGGACTACACCGGTGATCCCGCCGATTGCGGCAAGTGGCGCAGCTGGGTCAATGCCGGCGGATCAGGGGCCACCACTCCCGCCAGCGGCAGCTCTGATCAGGCCGGATACAACACCACGGCCTTCAACACCACCATCGGCGCTGACACCCTGATCGGTTCCAACACACTGGTCGGTATCGCCGGACGCTTTGACAACCTCTGGACCACCACCGGTGAACCCAACACCTTTGGCGAAACAGAAGGCTGGAGTGGCATGCTCTACGCCAAGCAACGCCTCGGCTCCGCCACCTGGCTCACAGGCACCTTTGGCGCTGGTGGCTTTAACACCGACATCACACGCCAAGTCAATATCCCCGGTTACCCAGCCACTGAAAACGCCACCAGCAACAGCACCGCTCTCGGCGGCACTCTCCAAATCAGCCAGGTCATCAACACAGGCAACCGCGGCAGCCTCATCCCCTCACTCGGACTCAGCTGGTTGCAACTCAACCAAAACAGCTACTCCGAATCCACTTCCTCCAACAACCGCGCCTACCAGCAGCCAGGCAACCCCCTCATCGCCTACCCCGATCCAGGCAAGGCCAGCTACTCACTCCGCTACGACAACGTCTCCTACAGCTCCGTTCCTCTTGAGCTCGCCCTTGAGTTCAAGCAACCCTTCCAAACCAACGGCATGACCGTCATCCCACGCGTCTCCGTTGGTTATGCCTGGGATCTCGGTAACACCAACCGAGACCTCACCGCACAATTCACTGCCGCTCCAGGCTCCTCGTTCACCGTCGCAGGTGTTACTGCTCCTTCCTCTTGGTGGAACATCGGTCTTGGACTTGATGTCGTCATGAACGACAAGCTCAGCCTCTACGTCAACGGTCTCGGTCAGCTCTCTCCTGGCAGCACTGAATCCATCAACTACGGCGGTGGCTTCCGCTGGAAGTTCTGATCTCTCCTTAGGTCTCTCACCAAAACAACCTCCAATAAAAAAACGGCCATTAGGGCCGTTTTTTTATTCAGGTGTAAACACCGTATGAACCTTAATTCTCGGCAGTTGGAGCAGCAATTGGAGAGGCAATCACCAGATTGCGAGCATCATCGCCAGACTGCTCACTCAAGAATTGCACCATCTCCTGGAGGGAATAAGCCCGCAGAACAGTCGGAGCCTTGGCATTCTGGTTGGTGCGGTTCACCAGCAATGCCATGGATGTAAATGTGAACGCACAAGGAACAACAGTGGAAGACTTGCCATCCTGGGTTTGGGTGATGCGCACCAAAGGATCAGGGCAGAACACATAAGGCTCGCGGCGCGCTAATGATCGAGCCTCCTCCATGGTCCGGCCTTGCTGAAGTTGCAGACCCACCACAGCAGGAATTTGCGCGGGGTCAGGAACGTAAGTCTTAGCAAGATCTGAATTGCTCTCTTTTGCCGCCAGGTATGCAGACTCAAACTGCGTCAAGGCCAAAGGAGCCACACGAAATTCACCTTCATTGCCAGGACGCTTACGCCACTCCTGGGCAAACAAATCAGCTGCAAGAGGCGAGAAAAAAGCCACCATTCCTGCCTGCTTGAGTGGCTTTAGCTCTCCTGCCTTGGTGACAGGCGTCAGCACCCTCACCTCTTTAAATTTGCCGTCCACCATTTCAGGCTCCAACGCATACGCAACTGGCGCCGCCAAAGACATTCCAACGAGTGCGAGAGCCGCAGAGATCGTTTTGGCCATCATGATCAAAATCTCGCACCAATTAAAGCATCGATTACCGATGCTTCTGCCTTACAAATCACAGGCCATCGCTTCCTTTCAAGACCTTGCGCTCAAACAACCACGGCGAGATCGACAAAGACGATGCCGCAAAGCCCCGAATCGCGTTACCACACACCCCATGCTGCGCGCCAACTACGAACTACCAGCCAATTGCGCTGTACAAACCAATGTGGGCAAATCCTGCAATTTCTGCAGTCAGGTTCAAACACTTTAAAATCTCTCTGCAAAAGGAAAATATTGAGAAGTTCTGCCCAACGGCTGATGATCGTGTTGCCCACCCTGCTTTTGGCGTGTGGGTCAATGGGTCGTGGCATCGCCCAAACCGAGAACATCGGCGGAAGCAGTGGCAATTATTTCTACGGCAGTGGTGGTTCGGGCACCGTCACCACAGCTCCCTACATCTACGGAATTGGCAATCCTGGCCCCACTGTTACTTACACCTTGGGGGGCAGCCTGACGGAATCCGGTGGTGCAAATTCCGGAGGCAACACAGGCTCTAAAGGCGACAGCCCCGATTTCGGCAATGGTGGCAATGGTGGACAAGGCGCCAGCCCTGGTTCCGTCACCGTTGTGCTGAGTAGCGGTGTGTCGATCACCGTGAACGATGCCAACTTGATTGATGGCTTCGACAACGTCGTAGGCGGCATCGCTTCAGCCCAAGCCGGCAACGGCGGTGATGGCGGTAATGCCGGCGCATTTGGAGACCCCGGAAATGGCGGTGCAGGCGGCTCATCGCAAAACCAAGTTGTCAACCTCAGCGTTGATAGCGACGTGAGCGTCAATGTGTCGGTCGACTCCACCGACTACGGCGCCATTGGCCTCCTCAGCCAAAGCGTCGGTGGCGTCGGCGGAGATGGCGGTGACGGTAACGTTACTTCCACCGATAGCAGCGACGGCGGCAGCGGGGGTTACTCCGGGCTGGCCACAGTCACCAACGCCGGCTCGATCGTGGTCAGCTCTGAACAAAGTGATGGACCGGGTGGCTCCGGCATCTTGGTGCAATCGGTAGGCGGCCAAGGCGGCGCCACAGGCTCAGGCGGCCTGATCACCTACGGCGGCCAAGGAGGAACCGGCGGTACTGCCGGCAATGTTTCAGTCACAAATACTGGGACAATCTCGGTCTCTGGAGACAGCGTTACCGGCATCAACGTGCAGAGCGTTGGCGGTGGTGGTGGTGCTGTCACCGGAGGGCTTTCAGTTGCCAACCTCGGGGGATCCGAGGGTGGAGCGGGCGGGGATGCAGGCACCGCCGAACTGGTGATGAGTGCAGGCAGCGTCAGCACCGCGGGCAACAACGCGCAGGGGGTCCTGGTGCAAGCCATCGGCGGTGGCGGTGGTTCTGTTGGCAATCAAACCAGCCTGACCACAGTCGGTTCCGAAGCTGGAGGAGGGGGCAATGGCGGCTCAGCGTCGCTCACCTTCACCGGTGGAAGCGTGATCACAGGAGGGACAGACGGAGGCACCAATACGGGCTCCACAGGAATTCTGGTGCAGAGCATCGGCGGTGGCGGAGGAAACGCTGGCACCAGCTCGGGCGTGATCGCCATCGGCTCCTCAGGCGGCGATGGAGGCAATGGGGGAAGCGCCAGTGCCATCCTCAGCAACGGATCTGTTTTTACCGAGCAGGACTTCGCCGGTGCCGTGGTGGTGCAAAGCATTGGCGGCGGTGGCGGCAACGGCGGCAATGCAAACAGTGCAGGAGCTGGCGCCTCCGTTGCTGTGGGCGGCAATGCCGGAGGTGGCGGTGTTGGCGGCGCTGTAAGTGTCGGCACTGATTCCTCCGCATCAAGCGCGATCAGGCTTACCACCATAGGTTTTCAAGCCCCAGGCCTACTGGTGCAGAGCATCGGTGGAAGTGGTGGAACAGGGGGCAGCGCCACATCAGTTGCGGTTGGATCCGCAGCCTCTTACTCTCTCGCCGTCGGCGGGGAAGGTGGAACCGGCGGGAACGCCGGAACGGTCACCGTTGGGAGCACAGACCTGCCGCTCCAAGTCAACGTTGCAACTCTCGGTGCTTATTCCACTGGAGTTTCAATAAACAGTATCGGAGGCGGTGGTGGCAACGGCGGCAATGCCGTGTCCGCCTCCGTCAGCGTTGAATCGTATTCAGTGGGTGTTGGTGGCAGCGGGGGCGCAGCCGGAAATGGCTCCAGCGTTTCGGTCACTTTGGCTGGAGAGCTGCAGACCCGAGGATTCCAAGCACCTGGCCTTCAAGTGCAGAGCATTGGCGGAGGTGGCGGCAACGGCGGCAGCAGTATGGCGGTCTCTGGTGGAGCCATCGCCGCAGCTCCTGCCATTGGTGGGAGCGCGGGAGCCGGCGGCAACGCTGGTGATGTCACAGTCAGCTTCAGCGGCCCGATCGAGACTCGGAGGGGCTACTCACCAGGCGCAATCATTAGCAGTATTGGTGGCGGGGGCGGCACGGGCGGCAGCTCGCTTTCTGTTAGTGCAGGCACGGTGTCAGCATCCGTCGCAGTTGGAGGAGATGGCGGAGCGGGTGGCAGCGGCGGCGACGTCAACGCAACCTTGGCTGGAGACATCACCACGCAAGGCGAATCGTCACCAGGGGCTCTGATTCAGAGCGTGGGCGGTGGTGGCGGAGCTGGTGGTTCTGCCGTATCTGGTTCGATGACCGCAGGCGTTGTCTCCGGGGGCGTTGCCGTTTCCCTGGGGGGGGACGGGGGAAGTGGGAATAGCGCTGGGTCCGTCAGCCTGTCCTTTAACGACAGCACGATCAAAACAGGACGCAGCGTTGAGGGAATTCTGATCGGCCACTCCCCTGCCCTCTTGGTGCAGAGCGTGGGCGGTGGCGGCGGCCAAGGCGGCTCAAGCGTGAGTGGATCCGTCTCTCTATCCACCGATGGCTCCTACAGCGGCAGCTTCGGATTGGGTGGTTCCGGAGGGAACGGGGGCACAGGAGGAGCCGTAACGGTGTCACTCACCAACATGGTGCTCGACACCCTTGGCGACTACTCCGCAGGTCTGATCGCACAGAGCCTCGGTGGCGGTGGTGGGCAAGGGGGCTCAAGCACGAGCATGCAGGCCTCGGCCTCAGGCGGGACGTCCGTATCCGTCGGAGGTGTGGTGGGTGGTTCCGGAGGCGGTGGGGCCAATGCAAGCTCCGTATCTGTAATCAACAGCGGCGGCAACATCAGCACCAAAGGCGACTTTGCCCCAGGGCTTTACGTCCAATCGGTGGGAGGCGGCGGCGGCAGTGGCGGCAGCACAACAACCCTTGGGTTGTCAGCGAGCAGCAGCACAAGCGTGAGCGGCAGTGTGTCGATCGGTGGTTCTGGGGGCGGAGGCGGCACCGGCGGTGCTGTGAATGTCACCAACAGCGCCAGAAGCATCAGCACCAAAGGAGACCACTCGCCCGGGATCGTGGCCCAGTCAATCGGTGGTGGGGGCGGCACCGGCGGAAGCACAACAACCCTCAACGGTTCTGCAGGAGGGAGCACCAGCGTGAGCGGCGGGGTGAGTCTTGGCGGCGATGGCGGCAGCGGCAGCTCAGCCGGTGATGTCTCCCTCACCACAAGCGGCGTGGTAATCACCGGTGACACGCTGCGGCCGGATCTACTGCTGCCGGCTGGCGCTTTTTCCTACGGAATCCTGGCCCAGTCGGTGGGCGGCGGTGGCGGTGCCGGCGGCTCCACCAGCACCTACAACCTTTCAGCATCGACGAGCGGCGATGCCGTCACCCTTGGCGCCGACTTCGGCGGTGATGGCGGCGATGGCGGCACCGGCGGCAATGTCTCGGTCACCGTCTCAGGTTCGATCAGCACCGTGGGCTTTCAGGCCACTGGCCTGCTGGCGCAATCCGTTGGCGGTGGTGGCGGTGCCGGCGGCTCCACCCAGTCGCTATCAGCCTCAGCCTCCAAAGGCGATGAGTCGTACACCGGCAGCCTTAGCCTGGGCATGGGCGGCAGCGGCGGCGATGGCCAAGCAGCCGGGGCGGTGGTTGTGGAGGGGCCCGCCGCAGACAGCCTGCTGAGGATCAGCACCAGCGGCGTCATGGCCCTCGGTCTCAACTCCCAGTCCATCGGCGGCGGCGGTGGCCAAGGAGGCAGTTCGATGGCCGCAAGCATCACCGAATCGCCCTCGCAATACAGCTTCGGGGCCTCGGCCGTCGAAGGCGGCAGTGGCGGCACCGGTGGCACCGGTGGCTCGGTGCAACTCGGCACCAGCAGCACGAGCCCCTTACGGGTGGTGATCGACACCACAGGGCTGGCAGCAGATGCCGTGCTTGCCCAGTCGGTAGGCGGTGGCGGTGGTGCCGGTGGCGGGGCGATCAGCTCTGGAGACGGCGGTTCCTTCTCTACCAACATGAGCTTCGGCGCCCAAGGCGGGGCTGGAGGGAATAGCGGCAGTGTGAACGTCTACTTGCTGGGAGACATCAGCACGAGAGGCACCCACTCTTCTGGACTGATCGCTCAGTCGGTCGGTGGTGGCGGCGGTGCAGGCGGGAGTGCCATCAGTGGCTCCACCACCGGTGATGCCGATGTTGATTTCAGCTTCGGCGCCAGCGTCAGCGATGGCGGTGATGGCGGCGGTGGCGGCAATGCCGGCGCTGTATCGGTGAGTTTCGGCGGCAGCATCAACACCCGAGGTGTCGGCGCCGATGGTTTGTTCATTCAGTCGGTGGGCGGCGGCGGTGGCCGCGGAGGCGCCGCCATCAGCAAGGCGTCCAGCTCCAGCAGCTCGAGCGACACCGGCAATAGCTCCACCAGCACCTCCGGATCCGCGACGATGAGTTTCGGTGGGGAAGGTGGTGACGGCGGTGATGGCGGCAGCGCCAGCCTCCAGGCCCTCAGCGACATCAAGGTGAGCACCCGGGGCACCAACGCAGCAGCCATCACCGTGCAGAGCATCGGTGGTGGTGGTGGACGGGGAGGCAAAGCCAATGCCAACAGCACCACTGATGGCAATGCCGACTTCAGCTTCGGCGCCTCCGCCGCCAGTGGCGGTGATGGCGGTTCCGGCGGTGGGGGCGGCAGCGTCAGCCTGGGCAGCTCCAGCAATGTTGTGAAAGCCCAAGCCAGCACCGAGGGCGTCAACGCCATCGCCCTGCTGCTCCAATCCGTGGGCGGTGGGGGCGGCATCGGCGGCAGCAGTCAGGCCGGTGCAAGTGGGGGCAACCTGTCGGCCTCGTTCGCCATGGGTGGCGATGGAGGCAACGGCGGCACGGGCGGTGCCATCACCGTGTTCACCGACGGCACTTACCTCACCCAAGGCACCCTCTCCCACGCGGTGTTGATCCAATCGATCGGCGGCGGCGGCGGCCAAGGAGGCTCCGCCACCTCCAATGCCGATCCATCCATGGCATCGGAAGACGACAGCACAAGCGCCGACTCCGACTTCTCCTTTGGCGCCTCGGGCGGCAGCGGTGGCGACGGCGGCGGCGGCGGCAGTGCCGGGTCGATCAGCGGCTCCATCAGTGGCCTGATCCGCACACTCGGTGACAGCGCCATCGGCCTCTTCGCTCAATCCGTGGGGGGCGGCGGTGGAGCCGGTGGAGCTGTAACGAGCGGGGCCTCCAGCGGAAGCGGCAACCTCTCCGCCTCTGCATCGTTTGCCATGGGAGGCGATGGCGGCAATGGAGGCCGGGGCGGCAGCATCAACCTGGACGTGCCCAATGGCCTCAGGGTCGCCACCGGCGACAGCGCTTTAGGCACTGGCCATGGCTCCCACGGCATCCTGCTGCAATCAATTGGTGGAGGCGGCGGCACCGGCGGCTCGGTAGTGAGCAGCAGCACTGTGGGCACCAGCAGCTCCAACACCAGCATGTCCTTCGGGCTAAGCACGGGTGATGGCGGCGATGGCGGCTTCGGCGCCAACAGCGGCAGTGTCAACCTGGGGAGCAGCAGGTCCCCCGCAGCACTCACCGTTGAGACCAGTGGCGACAACGCCATGGCGGTGTTCCTGCAATCCGTTGGTGGCGGCGGTGGTGCCGGAGGAAGTGTGAATAGCACCTCCGCCGGCGGCAATCTCTCGGCATCCTTCGCGATGGGCGGAGACGGTGGCGTGGGCGGTACCGCCGGTGCAGTGTCGCTCTTTGCCGACGGCACCTATCTCACTCGAGGGGCCACCTCCCATGCGGTGTTGCTGCAGTCGGTCGGCGGCGGCGGTGGCCAAGGCGGCGCCGTTACAGCGAACGCCACACCGGTCAGCAGTGATGACAGCGCCAACGCCAGCTTCAGCTTCGGCGCTTCCGGAGCTCTCTCAGGCAGCGGTGGCCGCGGAGGAAACGGCAGCCGGGTGACTGCAGGCCTCAGTGGATCCATTCGCACCCTCGGCGATAGCGCTATTGGCCTCTTCGCTCAATCCGTGGGTGGCGGCGGCGGCGCAGGCGGCAGCGTCACCAACGTGGCCGACTCCGGTGGCGGCGAACTCTCGGCGTCCACAACAATGTCGATGGGTGGCGCCGGCGGCAGCGGCGGGTCAGCCAGCAGCGTTCAGTTGACCACCCCTGCCAAGCTCACCGTCATCACCGGTGACAGCAGCGCAGGCACTGGCCATGGCTCCCATGCCCTGATGCTGCAATCGGTAGGCGGTGGTGGTGGCCAGGGTGGTTCGGTGGTGAGCAGCACCACTGCTGGCACCAGCACCTCCAACAGCAGCTTCTCCTTTGGCGCCACGCTCGCAACCTCCGGCAGCGGTGGCGCTGGCGGAGCTGGGGGCCAAGTGAGCTTGGGCAGCAGCGGACAACCAGCCGATCTCCGCCTGCAAACCTCCGGCGACAACGCCATGGCGGTGTTCCTGCAATCCGTTGGTGGCGGCGGTGGTGCCGGAGGAAGTGTGAATAGCACCTCCGCCGGCGGCAATCTCTCGGCATCCTTCGCGATGGGCGGAGACGGTGGCGTGGGCGGTACCGCCGGTGCAGTGTCGCTCTTTGCCGACGGCACCTATCTCACTCGAGGGGCCACCTCCCATGCGGTGTTGCTGCAGTCGGTCGGCGGCGGCGGTGGCCAAGGCGGCGCCGTTACAGCGAACGCCACACCGGTCAGCAGTGATGACAGCGCCAACGCCAGCTTCAGCTTCGGCGCTTCCGGAGCTCTCTCAGGCAGCGGTGGCCGCGGAGGAAACGGCAGCCGGGTGACTGCAGGCCTCAGTGGATCCATTCGCACCCTCGGCGATAGCGCTATTGGCCTCTTCGCTCAATCCGTGGGTGGCGGCGGCGGCGCAGGCGGCAGCGTCACCAACGTGGCCGACTCCGGTGGCGGCGAACTCTCGGCGTCCACAACAATGTCGATGGGTGGCGCCGGCGGCAGCGGCGGGTCAGCCAGCAGCGTTCAGTTGACCACCCCTGCCAAGCTCACCGTCATCACCGGTGACAGCAGCGCAGGCACTGGCCATGGCTCCCATGCCCTGATGCTGCAATCGGTAGGCGGTGGTGGTGGCCAGGGTGGTTCGGTGGTGAGCAGCACCACTGCTGGCACCAGCACCTCCAACAGCAGCTTCTCCTTTGGCGCCACGCTCGCAACCTCCGGCAGCGGTGGCGCTGGCGGAGCTGGGGGCCAAGTGAGCTTGGGCAGCAGCGGACACCCAGCCGATCTCCGCCTGCAAACCTCCGGCGACAACGCCATGGCGGTGTTCCTGCAATCCGTTGGTGGCGGCGGTGGTGCCGGAGGAAGTGTGAATAGCACCTCCGCCGGCGGCAATCTCTCGGCATCCTTCGCCCTCGGGGGGCCAGGCGGCAACGGCGGCACCGCCAGTGACGTGGCGTTCTACGGCGATGGCACGTTCATCACCACCGGCAACCTCTCCCACGCGGTATTGCTGCAGTCGGTCGGCGGCGGCGGCGGCCAAGGCGGATCGGTCACTTCAAACGCTGATGGCACCAGCGAGGCCAACAGCGAGTACTCCTTTGGAGCTTCCGCCGCGAGTGGAGGCAACGGAGCTGGCGGTGGGTGGTCGGGAGCTGTCAAAGCCTCTCTCAGCGGACGGATCATCACCACGGGCCAAGGTTCCCTCGGCGTCTTTGCCCAGAGCATCGCCGGTGGCGGTGGTGCCGGCGGATCGGTCACCAGCAATTCCGATGGAGGCAACGCCAACGTTTCGGTGGCAACAAGCTTCGCGATGGGTGGTGCCGGGGGTAGTGGAGGCTCCGCAGGAAGCGTTTCCCTTTTTGCACCTGAGACCCTCACCGTGATCACCGGTGACAGCGATCGCAACCTGGGTTCCGGTGCTCACGCCATCCTGCTGCAATCCGTGGGTGGCGGCGGCGGCACCGCTGGATCCGTACTCGGCAGCAACGTGAGTGCGAGCACCGCCAACAGCTCTGTCTCCCTTGGAGCTTCAGCAGCTGTTACCACCGACGGTGGCAATGGCGGAACCGGGGGAGACGTGTTGGTTGGATCTGCGAATCAACCAGCACAGCTCAATCTGATCACGAGCGGTGATAACGCTCATGCGCTGTTCCTGCAGTCGGTCGGCGGCGGCGGCGGCTCAGCCGGGACGGTGAACAGCGGTAATGCCTCAGGCAACCTCTCTACCAGTTTCAGCATGGGAGGCGCCGGCGGAAATGGCGGCCAAAGCGGACAAATTTCTGCTTACGTCGACGGAACGATTGTCACCACTGGCGACAATTCCCATGGCTTCCTGCTCCAATCGGTGGGCGGTGGGGGCGGCCAAGGGGGATCGGTCACAGAAAATGCTGCCTCAGTCGCTGGAACAAGCAGCGGCAGCATCGACACCATCTACAACTTTGGGCTGGCGCTGGACGAAAATGATGACAGCTCCGGTGGCAACGGCGGCATTGGCGGCCGCACCACAGGTTCGATCACCGGCAATGTGATCACAAGCGGCGATCAATCCATCGGCGTGCTCATCCAGAGCATCGGTGGTGGTGGCGGTGCGGGCGGCACCGTGATCAACACGAGCGACAGCGCCGATGCCACCTACAGCTCGGTGATGAGCGCATCGATGGGCAGCGATGGTGGCACTGGAGGGGATGGCGGTCGCATCAACCTCAGTCCTGGCCAGAGCCGCAACCTGACGGTGCTCACCAGCGGCGAAGCCAGCCCTGCGATTCTGCTGCAATCAATTGGTGGTGGTGGTGGCCAAGCCGGCACGGTGATCGCCAAAGCCAAAGCCAGCAGCACCCAGGCCAGCCTGGGCGGGGGTGGCGGTAATGCTGGTGCGATTCAGGTCAATGTGGGCGACCTACAAATCCAAACCACCGGCAATAACAGCAACGGCCTGACCCTCCAATCCATTGGTGGAGGCGGTGGCGCAGCAAGTCACACCATCAGCAACCAGCAGACCGGAGCCCTCAATCTAGAGCTGGCCATCGGCAGCAGTGGCGGTGACGGTGGCAATGGCAACAACCTCAGCTTCACTAACGACAGTGGCCGCATCCTCACCAGCGGGGCCGCATCAACCGCACTCATGCTTCAGAGCATTGGTGGCGGCGGTGGATTGATCAACACCGTGGCCGGAGGAACGGAGGGTTCCTTGGTGCAGCTGAGCGGCAGCATCGGCGGTGCTGGCGGTAATGGCGGCGATGCCGGCAACATCAACGCCACCAGCGCCAGCAACCTGGTCACCACTGGCGTGAATGCCATTGGCCTCTATGCCCAGAGCATCGGCGGTGGCGGTGGTGGAACCGGAATCACCATTGCTGATTCCGAAGGACGCACCTCTGTGGTGGGATCGCTCCTAATCGGAGGCAGTAGTGGTAGTGGCGGTAACGGGGGCGCAATCACGGCCACGAACAGCGGCACCATCCTCACCACAAACACCCAGTCCCATGGAATATTCGGCCAATCCATCGGCGGTGGTGGTGGTCGCCTCGCCGTCGGCGGCGGGGGCAACAGCCTTCGGAACACCGGCAGCCTCCAGATCGGTGGCACCGGCGGCAGTGGAGGCGATGGCGGCTCAGTGGCAATCTCCAACAGCGGAAGCATCGAGGTCCGCGGCCAAGGGGCCTATGGACTGGCCGGCCAAAGCCTGGGTGGCGGCGGCGGCAGCGTCTCAAGCACATCCGCCCTCACCTTCAGCCTTGGAGCCAACGGTGGGCGTGGAGGAGATAGCAGCGCCATCAACATCACAAACTCCGCCCCGATCACCACCACAGGCCGCGATGGCATCGCCCTCAGTGCCCTCAGCATCGGAGGTGGCGGCGGCGATGCTGGGCTCACCATCAACGACGTCACGCTGGGAGCCCGCGGTGGAAGCGTTGGCGATGCCGGTGCCATCACCATCACAAACAACGGAGCTTTGAGCACGAGCGGCGTCAACGCCACGGGCATCGTTGCCCGCAGCATCGGTGGCGGCGGTGGACGGGTCACGGGCTCGGTTAACCAAAGCGACATCCAGCTGGGCGCCAGCGGTGACAGCAGTGGCAACGGTGGCAGGGTCACCGTGACCAACCGCGGCACGATCACCACCAGCAAACGGAATGCGACGGCTGTCACCGTCAGCAGCATTGGTGGAGGTGGAGGGGAAGCTGCCAGCGGCTACAGCAATGCCACCCTCGGCAGCATCAACGCCAGCGGTGCCGCCAGCGCCATCAGCCTTACCAATACCGGCACGCTGATCACGGAGGGGATGGATTCTGCAGCCATGCTCGTGCAATCGATCGGCGGCGGCGGCGGCAGCATTGACCAGATCAGTGGTAACGCCCAACTGGGATCAAAGGCTGCCGTGGGAGCGCAGAACGGGGGCACTCTGAACCTCACCAACAGCGCCGAATTACAAACCAGCGGATCGTTCGCGCCGATTGTGATGGCACAAAGCGTGGGCGGCGGCGGCGGCCACGTTTCCAATGTTGGCGGCTCGGCCAGCTTGGGAAGCCAATCAAGCGCCTCAGGCTCCAACCTCGATGGCGCCAATCTTCAGGTCAACTCCAACGGTGACCTACTGATCAACAACGGCGACTACAGCCCGGCGATGGTGGCGCAGAGCATCGGCGGTGGGGGTGGCTGGATCGGTCCGGTGGCAAACACGCTGCTAGCAGGATCCACCAATGGCGTGGGCAGCATGAGCGGTGGCAACGTGAATGCCAGCAACAACGCCACCATCGTGACCCGTGGCGCCTACTCAGGAGCGATCAACCTGCAATCGATTGGTGGAGGGGGGGGGACAGCAGGCTCCGTTGGCACCACTGTGCAGTTGGGATCGGCGAGAAGCGGCAGCAACCAAAGCGGCGGCAAGATCAGCCTCACCAACCGGGCCTATCTCTCCGGCATCAAGGATTTCAGCCCCTTGATCAATCTTCAATCGATTGGTGGCGGCGGCGGCTTGGCCGGTGCAGTCAGAGGCACCACGGGGACGATTCAACTGGGCAGTACCCAGAACAGAGGCGGTGTGAGCGACGGTGGAGACATCAACCTCAACCAGCGTGGAGACGAGCTGGTCAGCACTGGCAACAATTCAGCGGTGATCCGCGTGCAAAGCATCGGCGGCGGCGGCGGTGCCGTGGCGAGCACCCTCACAAACGTCAATCTTGGTGCTTCAGGGTCCGGCAGTGGCTCCGGTGGAACAGTCACCGTGACCAATCAAGGGGTGCTGATCAGCAAAGGACGCAACGCCATGGGGCTGCTGGCTCAGAGCATT
This sequence comes from Synechococcus sp. MEDNS5, assembly GCF_014279875.1. Taxonomy (NCBI): domain Bacteria; kingdom Bacillati; phylum Cyanobacteriota; class Cyanophyceae; order Synechococcales; family Synechococcaceae; genus Synechococcus; species Synechococcus sp. MEDNS5. The sequence goes on along the minus strand of NZ_CP047952.1, from coordinate 236,853 downwards.
GGTGGAGGTGGCGGGCTGGTGGGCCTATCGAGGGGGTCACGCCTGACATTGGGCGGGTCATTGCAAGGCAGTGGAGGCGCTGTAACGGTGACCAATTCCGGTGCCATCACGACTTTGGGCAGCAATTCCGCAGCTCTACTCGCACAAAGCATCGGTGGAGGTGGCGGCGCCATCGCCACCGCCACCGGTGCCATCACGCAACTGGGAGGCAGCGAAGCCAGCCTGGCCAATGCCGGCGAAGTGACGGTGACCAACCGCAGCGGCTTGCAGACCGCTGGCAATGGATCACCCACCTTGATCGCGCAGAGCATTGCAGGTGGTGGCGGATTTGTCGCAGAAACCAATTCAATCCAAGACGCGAGTTCCTTGCGTGTGAGCTTGGGAGGAAACGCACTAGGCCAAGCCAATGCTGGACGGGTTCAAATCAGCAACAGTGGTGAACGTCTACTCACCACCGGAACGATTAGTCCTGCTTTGGTGGTCCAAAGCGTTGGTGGCGGCGGTGGCTGGTCACTGCTGGAAAGTACAAATACTGCGCAGCTCGGAAGTGCAGGCGGAAGCTCGTTGCAGGGTGATGCCGTCAACGTCACCAACACAGCACCGATCATTACCCGAGGGGATTCTTCAGCAGCTGCCGTGATTCAGAGCATCGGCGGCGGTGGCGGTGTGGTCGGCAATGCAGTCTCCAACCTCTCCCTCGGGGCAACCCAGGTTCAAGGACAGCTGATTTCAGGAGACATCACCACCTCCCAAACGGGATCAATCACCACTTTTGGAGCATCGGCCTCAGCCTTGGTGATTCAAAGCATCGGTGGCGGCGGTGGTTTAGGAGCCAGCACAACAGGTGACGCGCAACTGGGCCAGATCGGCAGAAGCAGCACAGGCAACAGCAACAGCGGCTCTGTGCGCTATCAAGGCCAAGGAGCGGCTCTTCAAACAGTAGGGATCAATGCACCTGCCCTCGTCGTCCAGAGCATTGCTGGAGGGGGTGGATGGTTGGGCACCGTGACTGGCAATGCCACCCTTGGAATCAAGGGCAGGGGATCAGGAACCGCTGGATCCATTGAGGTCAGCAGCACTCACGACTCAGTGACAACAGAAGGTCGCAACAGCGCGGGAATGCTGGTTCAATCCATCGGCGGCGGAGGTGGTTACACCGGACTCACCCTCGGCGACGATCTCACTCTTGGAGCCAATCAACAGGGGAACACAGTCGGCGGCTCCGTTCAGGTCACGAACCGTTCCTCCATCACCACTCTCGGGCTCAATGCCATCGGCCTGATGGCTCAATCCGTCGGTGGCGGTGGCGGCACCAGTGCCACCGGTCAAGGGAGCACCATCACGCTGGGGGCCAGCGGTCAAGGCCAAGCCAATGCCGGCTCCGTCAGCGTGACCAACAGCGGCGTGATCCAAACTAGAGGCCGAGGTTCAGCCGCCCTGATCGTCCAGAGCATCGCTGGTGGCGGCGGTTTCATCTCTCAAGCCAACGGTTCGGAGGACTACACCCTCACCTTTGGCGCAACTGGCAATGTGAGCGGAAAGAGCGGATCTGTCGATGTGAACAGCAGCGCCGCTTTGCTCAGCACTCGCGGCGATAGTGCACCTGTTTTCACAGCGCAGAGCATCGCTGGCGGTGGTGGCTATGCCCCAGTGAATGCAGCCGACCGCGCCAGCACCCGGTTGGGCACGAATGGCAGCAACGGCGACAGCTCAGCCGGCGACGTAACGGTGAATAACCGCTCCGATCTTGTTTCACTCAGCAATAACGCACCAGCCCTCATCGCCCAATCCATCGGCGGTGGCGGGGGTGTCATGGCCTCTGCTGGAGGTCGTCTGCAGCTCGGAGGCACTGATCTCGGCGATGTCGCTCAAGGCGGGTCGATCGCAGTCACCAACAGCGGTTTGATCGACACCCGAGGGCAGACATCGCCGGCTCTGATCGTTCAAAGCATTGGTGGAGGCGGTGGGTCTGCTGGTGGATCCGGTGGCAGCTCAGCTCAACTCGGCGCCACGAATGCCAGTGCAAGGCGAGGCGTCAGCGGCGGTGATGTGCAGGTGACCAGCAACGGCACCTCGATCACCACCCGAGGGCTGGGCTCGGCGGGTCTGGTGGCGCAGTCAATCGGTGGCGGCGGCGGCCGCATGGGCAGTAGTTCCTCCACAGCAACGCTGGGAGGCACAGGCCTGCAAACCGGCAACAGCGGCAATGTCAGCGTCGTCAATCGCAGTGTGATCACAACCCTCGAAGGCGCCTCCGCTGCTCTTGTGGCACAAAGCCTGGGAGGAGGGGGCGGCATCATCGCCCTAAGCGAAGGGAACTCCCTTCAGTTGGGGGGAAGCGATCTCGTTCTCGCCCAAGCCGGTGATGTAACCGTGAACAACGCTGCAAACTTGCGATCGAGGGGTCGCACGTCACCCTTGCTGACAGCCCAAAGCATCGGTGGGGGTGGTGGCTTCACCACGATTGTCAACAACCCGCTTTTCAACCAAACCATCGTCCTCGGCAGTAACGGGCTGAGCAACGGCAACGCTGGTGATGTGAACGTCACCAACAGCGGCGGGCTGGTGAGCACCGGAGCTTCCTCGAGCGCGATGGTGGTGCAATCGATCGGTGGTGGTGGTGGCATCGCCCGCCGCCTTGGATCAGAAGCACTGAGCTTCGATCTACAACTCGGCAGCATCGACACTGAAGACGCCCGGGGTGGCAACGTCGATGTCACCAACAACGGGAGGGGCATCTTCACCACGGGTGATTACGCCCGACCCCTGCTGGTGCAGAGCATCGGGGGTGGCGGTGGCTGGATCACCACCAACGTGGACGCCAGCACTGAAGCCCTCCTCGGTGCCACCACCGCCAGCGGCAACACCTCAGCCGGCAACGTGAACGTCGACAACAACGCCACCCTGAGCAGTACCGGAAAAGGCGCTGCCGCACTCGTGGCCCAAAGCGTCGGCGGTGGCGGTGGCTTGATCGGAGATCAGGCCGGCTCCGTCGTGATGGGCAGTGTCCGGTCCAGCGGTCTCGCCAGCGGCGGCTCAGTTCAGCTCACCAACTCCGCAGCCATCACGACCTCTGGATTGGATGCCCCAGCCGCACTCGCGCAGTCGATTGGCGGCGGCGGCGGCCGTAGCAACAACTTAAGCGGTGATCTACGCATGGGGATCGTGAACAGCAGTGGTTCACTAACGGCCAGCGGCAATGCCGTGACCCTCACCAATCGTGGCTCCACGGTGGTGACATCAGGGCAAAATTCCGGCGGACTGATTGCGCAAAGCATCGGCGGTGGTGGTGGCTATGCCGGCTCACAAACCAGTGACGATGGCGCCAGCAGTACGGATGCCAGCAGCCGCCTAGGTGGCGGCACAGGCCTGATCAGCCTCCAAAACACTTACACGCTTAATGGCGGTTCCGTCAGCCTCAGCAACCGCGCCGAGATCACCACCACTGGACTCCAATCCCCGGGAGTGCTGGCGCAAAGCGTTGGCGGTGGTGGTGGTGTCGCTGGTCGGCTCGGAAATCAGAGCATCCGCTTCGGAATGAACGGATCCGCCACCGCCAATGCCGGCGCCGTGACCATCACCAACTCCGGCGCAATAAGCACAGCCCTGCGTGGATCCAGCGCAGTCGTGGCCCAAAGCGTCGCCGGAGGCGGCGGTTTTGCCAGTGGCAGCGACTCGATCGAAGTGAATTTAGGAGCAAAAGGAGCGGTTCGTTCCCAAGCCGGAGCGGTCACCGTGAGCAACAGCAACGACCTCACCACTTTGGGAACAGGAGCCGTGGGCCTACTCGCGCAATCCGTTGGGGGGGGAGGCGGTTTTCTTTCGGATGTGAGCCGCAGCAACAGATTCGGGACGGGGGATACTCTCAACCTCGGTGCGATCAAAAGCAACAACAGCTCCGCTGGAGCAATCAGCATCGAGAACAGTGCCGAGCGGATCGTCACCCGAGGTGATGGGGCCTCTGCCCTTCTGGTGCAGAGCGTTGGGGGCGGTGGCGGCTGGGCGGCCTTTGATCAAAACCAGATCAAGGAGGGACAATTCGGACAACAAGAGGGGATCAACGCCAGCGGCGGAGACCTGACGGTGACGACAAGCGGTGGCATCCTCACATTGGGAGCCGATGCTCAGGGTCTGCGTCTCCAGAGCATCGGCGGAGGCGGTGGTGCATCAAGCGCCTCGATTCAAAAGCTTCAGCTCGGCAGCACAAATGCCAGCGGCGCGCTCTTCGGTGGCGACATCAACTTCACCAACAGCGGCACAATCATCACCCGTGGTGACAGTGCCGCCGCGATGGCTCTGCTCTCACTCGGCGGTGGCGGCGGCACCCTCTTCGGCACTGTCGACACCCGCGCTGATTTCGGTGCCACCGGCTCTACTGGCGCTGGAAGCAGTCTCAGTGGCGGAGACATCACGGCCTTCAACCGGGGTGAGGGAGCCTTCACCGAAGGCCAGAACGCTCCAGCCTTTGTTGTGCAAAGCATCGGCGGTGGTGGCGGCATGGTCAACACCCTCCAGGGCACGGTCCATCTCGGCAGTCGTAACAGTGAGGGACGGCAGCTCGGCGGTGATGTCGCCACCACGAATGAAGCCAACCTCAACACCAGTGGCGACAACAGTGCCGGCCTGATTGTTCAGAGCATTGGTGGCGGCGGTGGCTTCAGCGCCTTAGAGACCCGCAACGCCCTGCAGGACAGCCTGGTGCTGGGCAGTTCATTGAGCAGCCAATCCAGCAGCGGCGGCCGTCTCAGTCTTAGCAATCAAGGACGCATCATCACCGCCGGAGCCGCCTCCCCTGGACTTGTTGCACAAAGCATCGGTGGGGGAGGTGGATCGATCCAAGGGCTTGGCATAGCTCGCACCGGTTCGCTGCTGCTTGGGAGCCGTTCAGCCACCAATGCCAATGCGGGAGTTGTGGAGCTTTCTCCCCTGCGCGGAAGAATCGCCACCAGCGGATCACGCTCGGCGGGAGCCGTGGTGCAGTCGATCGGCGGCGGCGGCGGTTGGGCTTTGGTTGACAGCCTCAGCACCACAACTCTGGGAGCAACGCAACTCAGCAGTGGAAGTGGCGGCGCCGTGAGCGTAGTGCTCGATGGCCTGCTTCTAACCACTGGAACCATCAGCCCCGGCATTGTGGTGCAGAGCGTTGGCGGAGGCGGTGGCTTCGCCGGCGACAGCAAGGGCGACGCCACCCTTGGCAGCAGCAACAGCAGCGGTGATCTCAGCGTGAACGGCAGCAGCGGCTTGCTGTATCCGGTGGCCTGCCCCATTGGATCCTGCCCAGTGCAACCGGTTGAGCAAGCCGTACTGGTCGACATTGAGGGTGCCGTCACCACCACAGGAGACACCTCACCGGTGATGCTGGTGCAGGCCATCGGTGGTGGTGGCGGTCGCCTCAGTCAGGTCGAAGGCAATGCTGATCTGGGCATGGACGGATCCACAGGGTCAGCGGATGGTGGCTCGATCAGGGTGATCAGCAACAGCGGCGCCAACCTCACCTCCCTCGGCGATCACTCCGCAGCCCTGATGGTGCAGTCGATCGGTGGTGGCGGTGGCAGCGTTAACAACGTGAACGGCACACTGCGCTTAGGCAGCAGGGGGCTGGGCAGCAGTGCAGGCGGCAGCGTCACACTGAATGGTCCCTTCAAGGCCATCACCCAAGGAGAAGAAAGCCCCGGAGTGGTGTTGCAGGCGATCGGTGGTGGTGGTGGTTATGCCTCAGATGTGGCAGGAGAACGCATTCGGCTTGGCACCCTCAGCAGCGGCAACACAGCTGCAGGTGCTGTGCGAGCGATCAGTGCGAACTGGCAAATCAGTACGGAAGGACGCAACAGCCCTGGCCTTGTCCTTCAATCCATCGGTGGCGGCGGTGGTGTGGCTTACACCAGCAGTGCGTCGGTGGCCATGGGAGGTGAAGTCATCGGGGTAACCCGCGCTGGTGCGGTGAGCCTTATTTCCAAAGGCACCTCTCGCATCCAGACCACCGGTTCGTCCTCCCCAGCGGTGATCTCCCAATCGATCGGTGGTGGTGGTGGCTACGTCGGAGGCGATGGCAGCGGCCGTGCCCCTGTGGTGGCGCTCGGCGGCGGTGGAACACAGCTGGGCGGAAGTGGCTCTGTGGAGCTCAACATCAGCCGCGGCACCAGACTGATCACTTCAGGCAAAGAATCCCAAGGGGTCTTAGCCCAATCGATCGGCGGTGGAGGTGGCTACACCTCGCAAAACGGACTGGTGATGCGTCTCGGCATGACTGGCGGACGCGCCAACGCCGGTGATGTCACCGTCGACAACCAGGGCTCCATCATCACCCTGGGGGCATCCTCAGAAGGCGTCATCGCCCAAAGCATCGGCGCCGGTGGCGGCAGTGCCGGCAACAGCCAGGTCAGCCTCGTGCTTGGGGCCAACAATGCCAGCGGTGATGCCGGCGATGTGGTGGTGAACAACCGCAATGGACGCGTCAGCACGGCTGGGACTTACAGCATTGGCGTGGTGGCTCAAAGCGTGGGCGGTGGAGGTGGCCGGGTCGGTCTTGCCAACGGCAGCATGACGCTGGGCGCGAACGGCGGCGGCGGCAACGCCGGTGACGTGACGCTCAACAATGCCGGTGGTTTGATCGCTACCAGCGGTGCCTACGCGCCGGCTTATCTGATGCAGTCCGTCGGCGGCGGTGGCGGTCAGGTGGGACTAGGCGACAGCGATGGCAGCGGCATTGTCGTGCTCGGCGGTGGTGTCGATGGCACCTATGGCTCCGGCGGTACGCTCACTCTCATTAATGCCGGCGGCAGCCTGCAAGCAGAAGGCCCTTTCTCCCCCGGTGTCATTCACCAATCGATCGGTGGCGGCGGCGGTTGGATCGGCAACGTCTCCAATGGCAGCGTGCAGCTGGGTGGCCTCAACACCGACGAGTCCACCGGTGCCGACCTGACCCTCATCCTGCCCTTCGAAGTGCTCACCGTCGGAGACAACAGCCCTGGGGTGGTGCTCCAGAGCATCGGTGGTGGCGGTGGTGTAGTCGCTGATGTCAGCGGCAATGCAACTCTCGGCGGCACCATCAACCGCGGTGTCGACACCAGAGGCGGCAGCCTCACTTACACCCAACTCCAGCGCAGCGTCACCACCCTCGGCAATGACAGCCCTGGCGTTGTACTGCAATCCATCGGTGGTGGCGGCGGCTTGCTGGCGGCCGTCGATGGCAGTGTTGCCGTGGGAAGCGATTCCAAGCCCGGCAGCGACGTCAGTGCCGGATTGATCAGCGCCAGCAATGGCGCACCGATCACCACCAACGGCATCAGTTCACCCGGCTTCACGATCCAGTCGTTCGGGGGCAGTGGCGGTCTGGTGGGCAGTGCGCCCACCAGTGTCATCGCCGGCGGATCGGGCCAGGGCGACAGTCGCGCGGGAGCGATCGAGCTCACAAACCGTGGCGCCATCATCACCACGGGAGCCAACTCCAGCGGCGTGGTGCTGCAGTCGATTGGCGGTGGTGGCGTCTACACCACCACCGCTGGCGGCGCCGCCATCCGCTTAGGGGGATCCGTGGTGGGGCTGAACGACAGCGGATCCATCGCCTTCACCAGCCGCGGAGCCATCCGCACTGTTGGCGCCAATGGCGCTGCAATCGTCGCCCAAAGCATTGGTGGTGGGGGCGGTGCTGTGTTTGGCCTTGAGGACGCTGAAGTGCCTTCAGTGCGGCTGGGAAGCGACACCGCAACCAGCAATGGAGCTGGGACGGTGACCCTCACCATTGAAGACAACCTCAGCAGTTTTGGAGCGGGCTCACCAGCGGTGCTGGCCCAGAGCATCGGCGGCGGTGGCGGCTACGCACCGATCGCCAGCCGTGAAGCCCAGGCCGGTGCCACCAGCAGCAGTGGTCTGGATGGCAAAGCTGTATCGATCCTGATCCGAGCCAATGCGACCACCACTGGCTTCAGCAGCGATGGCCTGATCGCCCAAAGCATCGGCGGCGGCGGCGGCATGGTTGGAAGCACTACCGACCGTTTGCAGCTCGGTGCGGGCAATGGCGGCAACGGCGACGCTGCAGCCGTCACTATCCGCAGCACCGAAACAATCACCACCACCGGTGATCAATCCATCGGAATCTCCGCTCAATCCATCGGTGCCGGTGGTGGCCGTGCCGGTCGTGCCGACGGCAGCATGGATTTAGGTGCCAACGGCGCGCGTGGAGATGCGGAGGCCGTCACGCTCAATCTCACCAGCCTCGAGCCCCGCGATGACGGCTCCATCGTCACCACCGGACGTCAATCACCTGCCTTCGTTCTCCAATCCATTGGTGGTGGTGGTGGTTTGGTATTCCCCAACGCCAACAGCAGCAACGGTGATCTGCTGTTAGGCGGTGGTGACTTGGGTAGCCAAGGCCAGGGTGCTGCGATCAGCTTCACAGCAGGCCGACGCAGCCGCGTGATCACCAGCGGAGACGGTTCCAGTGGTCTCGCCTACCAATCGATCGGTGGCGGTGGTGGCTATGCCGGCAACACCAGCGCCAATGCGCAACTGGGCGGTCGCTACCGCGGTGCCTCATCGGGAGCCAAGCTCGAGCTGGTGAGTCAGGTGGCAACCGCAACCCAGGGGCGTAATGCGAGCGCCATGTTGGTGCAAAGCATCGGCGGCGGCGGCGGCCGCGTTGGTGATGTGGGCGGGAACGCCAACCTTGGTGGCAACAGCGAAACCATCCTGCCCAACACAGCCGACGGATCCGGCGGCGCGATCACTCTCACCCTCGATACCGCGCTCACCAGCAGCGGTGATGCCGCCACCACTGTGCTCGCTCAAACCATCGGTGGCGGTGGCGGCCTCGCCGGTGCCATCGGCGCTAATGCCAACCTCGGCGGCCTCGGACGCGGCAATCGCTCCGCTGGTTCCCTCGCTCTCTCCATCGATAACCGCGTTGGCTCCGCTGGTTCCAACTCCCCTGCCCTTCTCGCTCAATCCATCGGTGGTGGTGGCGGCAGCCTCGATACCGTCGCCGGAAACCTCTCCCTCGGACGCAATACAACCCTCACTTCTCCCAATTCAGGCAATACCTCCGCCGCTGCTCTCTCCCTCTCCCTCAACTCCGGCGCTCAGCTCTTCTCCTCCGGTAACACCAGCCCAGCCTTCATCGCGCAATCCATCGGTGGTGGTGGTGGCTTCGCGGCCTCCACCACAGGCTCTGTTCAACTCGGTGCTGGCGGCACAGGCACCCTCAACGCTGATGCCTCCGCTGGCGCCATCTCCTTCTCCAATACAGGCGCTGCTATCTCCACCTCTGGAAACCTCTCACCTGCTGTCGTCCTTCAAACCATCGGCGGCGGTGGCGGCTACACCACAGGCGGCACCAGCACTTCCTTCTCCGCCACCGGCCACGCCGGTACTTCCACCGCTTCTGCGGACATCTCCGCCTCCAACTCCGGCATCATCTCCACCTCCGGTGACAACAGCTTTGGCCTTCTCCTCCAGACCATCGGCGGTGGTGGCGGTGTCAGCGGGTCCTCCTCTGGTTCTGTTTCCCTCAACAACACCAACACAGCCTCCAACTCCGGTTCCATCTCCTTCTCCAACACAGGCACCATCGCCACCAGCGGCACCGGATCCCATGCCGTCGTCGCTCAAACCATCGCCGGCGGTGGTGGCTTTGTCTTTGGCGGCGTCAGCAAAGACGACAGCACCTCACTGCTCGGCAATCCAACCGGTTCCTCCGGTGATATCAACATCGACAACAGCGGCGTCATCACCGCTTCTGGCACCAATGCCGTTGCACTGCTCTTCCAAAACGCCACAGGCGGCGCTTTCCTCTACCAAAACCCCGATGGCTCAGTCAGCGCCATCACCGAGGGCGTCATCGATGGCACATCTCCAGCCGGTGAAGTCGTGGTTCGCAACAGCGGCGTGATCCAGGCCACAGGCCAAGGCGGCGTCGGCATCACCAAGAGCACCAACCTCCTCAGCAGCGGCAACCTCCGCGTTGAAAACGCCGCTGGTGCCGTCATCCAAGGTGGTGATGGCGGCTCGGCCATCAACCTCCCCACCAGCCGGGTGGAGCGCGTCAACAACTACGGCACCATCATCGGCGGCTCCGATGGCACCAGCCCTGCCATCACAGGACCAGGCGGCCCTGATGAAATCAATAACTACGGCGAAATCTCCGGTGACATCATCATCCCCGGCATCACCCGCAACATCTACAACGCTCCTGATGCCCGCATGGAATCACAGCTCGTTGATGCCAACGGCAACGTCACCCTCACCCAAAGCGGTGTCATCAACCCCAACGGCGAATACCGCATCGGCAACCTCGTGGTCAACGCCAACTACGACACCACTGACACCTCCCTCTATGAGGCTGATCTCGTCCTCCGCTCCGGCGAAACCGACAACCTCACCACCAACTTCCGCGCCAACCTCAACGGCACCGTTGAGCTCCTCGCCAACCAGGTCGGTCAGGCCATGCCTGGCACCTTCATCTCAGAAGGCATCGTCGATGCCAAGCAAGGCATCACCATCGGTGATCTCAAACTGGTCGCTCCCAAATCAGCTGTTGCATCCTTCAGTTTCGATCTCATCGACAACAACCAGGATCTCAGCTTCCTCTACACCGTGGATTACGCACCCAGCGGTCTCGATCCCAACAGCACAGCCGTCGGCCAGGCCATCAACGACATCCAAGCCGCAGGCAGCACCAACAAGTTTGAATCCACTGCCGCGCTGATCTTTGCTCAAGAAACCACCAACGATCTCAACTCCCTCTACCGCCAGCTCTCAGGCGCCACATCAGCCGCCTTCCCACAAGCCACCATCACCGCTGGTCTGGGCTTCCAGCAAGACGTCAACAACGCCCTCGACAGCGCCATCCTCAACCAACTCCAGCGCTGCATCGCCGAGGTTCAACAGCTCCAGCCCGATCAGGACTACACCGGTGATCCCGCCGATTGCGGCAAGTGGCGCAGCTGGGTCAATGCCGGCGGATCAGGGGCCACCACTCCCGCCAGCGGCAGCTCTGATCAGGCCGGATACAACACCACGGCCTTCAACACCACCATCGGCGCTGACACCCTGATCGGTTCCAACACACTGGTCGGTATCGCCGGACGCTTTGACAACCTCTGGACCACCACCGGTGAACCCAACACCTTTGGCGAAACAGAAGGCTGGAGTGGCATGCTCTACGCCAAGCAACGCCTCGGCTCCGCCACCTGGCTCACAGGCACCTTTGGCGCTGGTGGCTTTAACACCGACATCACACGCCAAGTCAATATCCCCGGTTACCCAGCCACTGAAAACGCCACCAGCAACAGCACCGCTCTCGGCGGCACTCTCCAAATCAGCCAGGTCATCAACACAGGCAACCGCGGCAGCCTCATCCCCTCACTCGGACTCAGCTGGTTGCAACTCAACCAAAACAGCTACTCCGAATCCACTTCCTCCAACAACCGCGCCTACCAGCAGCCAGGCAACCCCCTCATCGCCTACCCCGATCCAGGCAAGGCCAGCTACTCACTCCGCTACGACAACGTCTCCTACAGCTCCGTTCCTCTTGAGCTCGCCCTTGAGTTCAAGCAACCCTTCCAAACCAACGGCATGACCGTCATCCCACGCGTCTCCGTTGGTTATGCCTGGGATCTCGGTAACACCAACCGAGACCTCACCGCACAATTCACTGCCGCTCCAGGCTCCTCGTTCACCGTCGCAGGTGTTACTGCTCCTTCCTCTTGGTGGAACATCGGTCTTGGACTTGATGTCGTCATGAACGACAAGCTCAGCCTCTACGTCAACGGTCTCGGTCAGCTCTCTCCTGGCAGCACTGAATCCATCAACTACGGCGGTGGCTTCCGCTGGAAGTTCTGATCTCTCCTTAGGTCTCTCACCAAGCGCGATAAACCAACCGGCCCAACAGCTCACGCAAGGAGCGGGAGCTTTGATCGAGCGCATGGGCCGAGGGCAGCCACTGGGTGGGATCACGCCAGAGGGGGCCCACCCAGGCGCCCCGGGCCTGGAAATCCACCGGGAAGGGCTGCACCTCCAGGCCCTGGCGCTCGAACAGACGCTGGGCGCGGCGCATGTGGAAGGCACTGGTGACCAGGAGAATGGGCGCGCGCGCGGGGAGCAACCGTGCGATGGCGGCAGCCTCGTCCGCCGTGTTCACCACAGGCGGCGTGCTGGCCATGGCGGCCGCGGGAATGCCCAACTGCTGGGCTTCGCGGAGGTAGTGCTCACCCTCCGGGGGCTGACCCGGGCGAAAGGGACTGGCCCCACCGGTGAACAGCAACCGTGGCGCCTTGCCGGCGCGATAAAGATCGAGGCCTGCCAGGAAGCGATCCGGATCATGCCACTCGCTCACCCGGGCCGTCCCTGGGGCGGGATGGCGGCCGCCACTGAGCACCACGATCGCATCGGCGCTCGGCGCCGCCGTCACTGCTCGACGCTGCCAGGGAGCCTCGAGCCAATGCCAGAGGCCTTGGCTCACCACCCCAAGGGAGAGGACCCAAAGCAACAGCAGGGCAGTGATCACGGGCCAGCGCCAACGGCCGATCAAGCCGATCAGCAGCAGAATCAGGCTGAGACCGAGGGGTAGTAAGGCGAGCGGCAGCAGCTTGCTGAGCAGGTAAGCCATGGGGGCATCCGAGAGCCGTCATTCAGGCGTAGCTCCAGTTCAGCAGGGGTGAGCACCAGGGCATCACAACTGAGGGGAAGATCAGCCAGCGGCCATTGCTGCAGACGCTCGACTTGACCGCCGCCGAAGGCGGCCGTGCCCCGGCCGTAGCTGTCGAAAACACACCAGATCTGCACATCCTGAAGCACCTGCTCAGGAGCTGGCCAGCGCCAGACGGATTGCTTCATGGCCCCAGCTCTGCTGGCCGTTGTGGAGATGCAGAGCCTTCAACGCCTTTTCAACCGATGGATGGGAGGCAAAACAAGCCCATTCGTGGTGGCCGGCCTCCGCACTGAGACTGGCCTGATGCAACCGATCAGCCGAACGATTCATACGACCATTCCGAACCGGCTTCAGCCACCTCTGCGCTCACCCAGCACCAGAGGGTCGTAACGCACGGAGATGCCGAACTCCTCAGCGAATTCGAGCACCCGGCACCAGGCGCGATCACCACTGGGGGCTGGCCTGATGATGCCGGTGAGAATCACCGGGGCCTGGCCGGTCTGCAGGGTCATCTCCACCAGGGGCCAACCCACCGACGCCTGCACGGCGTCGTCGCGGTAGGTGGGGGCGACATCGAGCGAGCCGATCAGGATGCGGCGCAGGCTGGCGTCCCAGGCGTGGGGGATGTCGTAGCGGGCGAGCAGATCAGCAGCGATGGCCCAGGAACGGCCCTGGGCGTCGATCTGCACGGGCAGGTCAGCGCCGCGGGCCTGGATCGTGGTCTCGCCCTTGAAGGCCAACCGCGGGTCCGCCAACGGGTCAGCGCGCAGCAGGGCGCGGATGCGCTCGCGCAGCTGATCGCCGCCATCGCTGGGGCCGCTCTTCTCGAGCTGCAGCAGATCCCAACGCTCGCCGGTGCCGCCCCAGATCATCGGACCGTAGTTGTCGTGCATCACCCGACCGTCGCGGTTGGAGGCGGCTTCGGCGTGGGTCATCACCGAGCGGATCGTGATGTCGCTCTCGCTCCACCCCCAGCTGCGGGCGATTGCTGCGGCTTCCGCGCAGAGGCTCTGGAGCTGGGCGGACGTCGGCGGCTGAGTCCAGGGGTCGGGGATCCCGCCCATGCAGGCGCAGGAGAGGGCGACGCTGTTGCGGTTGCGGGCGTAGGTGTGGGCCGGCAGATCCACGCTGTAGGCATGCAGGCGATGGACGCGGCCATCACCGTCGATGATCGAGTGGTAGTGACCGGGGCGGATCCAGTCGTAGCCGGTGGCAGTCCAGTGCAGGTAGATGACGGCAGCCATGGGGAGCAAAGACCTCAGACCCAAGGTGGCCGAGCGCCCAGGATCCGTCGACAGGGCATCAGAGTGGGATTGGGGCTGTTCATGCGCAGCTTGAACAGCTGGGCGAGCGGGCCAGCACGCCAGAGGAAAGGTGCCGCCACCAATTGCTGCGGGTGGACCTGGCGGATACCCAAGCAACGGAGGAAGCGGTGCGCCTGGCCGACCCGGACCTGGGGCTGCACCTTGCGGCTGAAAGCCATGTGGACCGCTCGATCAGTGGCCCGGGAGCGTTGCTGTCTAGTAACGATAACGGTACGCTTTCGTTACCAAAGGCGGTGCAGGCCATTGGGAGCAGCTGCCGGAAGAACGCCAGCAGCGCTTCCGCCTGCACCACATCAGCATCGATGAAGTGTTCGGTTCGCTTGGCGCGAGCGGGCGCTTTTCAGAGACCACGGCCTACGACCCGCGCAGCCCACACTCGGCCAGCAAGGCCGCCAGCGACCACCTGGTGAATGCTTGGCATCACACCTATGGCCTGCCTGGGCGCGCTGGGGCGCAGCTACTGCGTGGGCGGCTACGGCGAACGCACGAACCGGCAGATCGTGGAACTGATCTGCAACAGCCTGGACCAGGCACAACCCAAGGGATCCCCCCACACCCAACTGATCAGAACAGTGAGGGATCGCCCCGGCCACGACCGCCGCTACGCGATCGATCCCAGCCGCATTCAACGCGAACTGGGCTGGCAACCTCGCCACAGCCTGGAGATGGGGCTAGCCGAAACCGTGCAGTGGTACCTGACGGAGCACGACTGGTGCCGCAAGGATCCAAGCATCAACCTTTCCGGATTCGAGTGAAACGCCGATCAAGCTGATTGGACGGCATGACGCGGATGCCACTGATTCACACCTGGGAATCAATCAGGCAAAGCGCGCCGCCACCCCCAGGCACCGCACATGTACTCAATCGTGCATCAAAGCTCATCAGGCAACCCCCTTGGTGCACGGCCAGGGCCAGCAAGTAGGTGTCGGTGATCTGGCCGTGATGAAGAAGCAGCTCAGCCTGCAGCTCGCCATCAGTGGACCACGAGAGAAGGTCAGGCCAGAACTGGTGGCCTGGATGGGAAAGCATCCCCTGCAGCAACGGCATCACCGAAGCCGGACCACCGGGGCTGTTGGGATAGCGAGGATTGCTGAGGATGCGCAGCAGGGCATTCTGCGTTAGTGGACATGTCGCCCAGCCATGGCTGGCGTTGGCCTGGAACCAGCGATGGGCAGGCTCGTGATGCACATGCTGGGGATCCAGCAAGGCGATCAACACGTTCACATCCAGCAAAGCAATCGGCGCGTCCATCAGCGATCCTCATCACGCAGCTGATTCACCAGATTGAGGTCAACCACGCCACCTGAGGACTTGATCGGCAAGAGAGGCAACCCGGACCGCTCCGATGGCGGCTCCTCCAGCCCAGCAGGGCGGCGCAACGCCTGGCGCGCCAATTCACTGATCACCTCACCAACACTGAGGTGCTGCTGGCGGGCGAGAACGCGTGCAGCATCGAGCACATCGTCGTCCAACTGGAGCGTGGTACGCATCAAACATCACTCATCTGACATCACGCTAGCCTCAGCCACATCAGCGCCAACAGGCCGCCCATGAGGAGAGTGATCCAAACCTGGAGTCGAACAACAAATCCCTACCCACACCGGGCCATCCACGACGCACTCAGAACAACGGGAGGCTCAAGGGCCACCAGACCAGGGCTGCTTTTACAGGTGACCAGGAGGACATCGACTCCCACAGCAGATCGACAAGGTGCTGGGCGGCGACAACCAGGCGCCAAGGCAAGACGCTAGAGCGTTGGACAGAGTGTTAGATGCCTTGAGATTTAAGAGATCTGATGGCCATCGGTGTATGGATTGAACCGGAGCTGGAGTAGCAGCTCAACCAGCTGGCGCGCAGCATGGGCAAAAGCCGCAGCGCTTGTGTGCGGGAAGCCATCACGCAGTATTTGGAGCGCTTCAGCACCAGCGATGAAGCGCTGCGTCAATCGGCCTTGATTGCGGCCTTGTTCTGCTGAGGGGGCTGATCGTGACCGTTGCCAGTGCTGGGGTGTATTCCGGCAAACCAAGGCCGGCGGTGGTGGTGCAGGCCAACCGCTGGCTCCAGGGCCATCCGAGCGTGACGCTCTGCCCAATCATCAGCACCCTGCTGGATGCACCGCTGCTGCGGATTCCCGTGGACCCCAATGACAGCAATGGGCAGCTGAAGCCTTAGCAACTGATGGCCGACAAGCTGTTCACAGCACCGACGGCCGCCATCGGCACTGTGGTGAGGCAGCTCGAAACCCCAGCCTTGGCTGAACTGGATCTGGCCCTGCGCAGCTGGCTCGAGTTGAGCTGAACCACTCGATGTCACAGGCCTGAGCGACGCGGCAGGGGGTGATCAAGGGAATGGACTGCAGGCCCTGAAGCCAGAGGGCAAATTTCAGGCGTCGCTTGACAGGAAGCAGGTATTAGCCACCACGGCCTCGCAGTTGAGCAGAGACTCTTTCTGCCAGGGCAGCCGAGGAATCACGGACTGGAGCACTTAGCAGACGAAAGCATGAAGGAGCTCCCCTCGGAGCCGCAAACAGCTGCAGCCTTGGAGCGGCCTTGTCACCCTCACAACCAGTGCGCCAAAATCAGCGACTACGCTTTATGCGCATAAACGCATAACAAAGGCACAAAAAAAGTAGTTTTATATCCACAACCCCTGCTGCGTGCGGGGCAACTGGGATTTGGCGGACTTACCAGCGGGGTGAACTTTGCTCAGCAGCTCTATTTCCCGTTCAGCAACGGCAAGTTTTTTGAAGTTTGAACAAAAAACGGGGCAAGCAGACCCTCAGCTCTCAGACCTGAGCGGAGGGACACGGCGCGCAAGGTCGCAAGATTCATCATTCGACTTCCTGTCGCATTATCTCCCTAGAATACTAATCAAGCCTGGCTGTCGTTTGCGCACAGAGCTACTGAAGACAAGGGCTTTGTATGAGAACCGCCGCGCTGCCATTCGGGCACCATCTCCGCCAGCAAAGTCAGCGCAGCTTCCACATCCTGCGCGGCAATCGCAGCGTCAAGCAGATCCAATCGACGGTACAGCTCCTCTGGCGGCAGGGCTCGTTCCTGGGCACGGAAGATCAGGGGGTGCTTCGTGGGTTCGGATTCGGCATCGATCAGCAGTTCTTCGTAAAGCTTCTCGCCGGGGCGGAGGCCGGTGCAGACAATTTCGATCTCACCGCTGGGGTTCTGAGCATCGTGAAGTGATAGGCCGCTGAGGCGGACCATCTGCTCAGCCAGGGCTTTAATTCGGACCGGTTCACCCATATCCAAAAGGAAAACATCACCGCCCTTGGCGAGGGTGGCAGCTTGGAGCACCAGCTCGGCCGCCTCCGGGATCGTCATGAAATAGCGGATGATCTCCGGGTGAGTGAGGGTGATCGGTCCACCGGCGGCGATCTGCTTGCGGAACAGGGGCACCACCGATCCCGACGAGCCCAGCACATTGCCAAAGCGCACCATCGCCAAACGGGTGCTGGTCTGGCCAACGACCTTGGCTCGCTGAGAAAGCTCAAGCGCCGAGGCCTGGACCACCAGCTCGGCCAGGCGCTTGCTGGCTCCCATCACATTGTTAGGGCGGACTGCTTTATCGGTGGAGATCAGCACCAGTTCGCTAACGCCCGCGGCAATGGCGGCCTGACACACCACCCGGGTGGAGCCAACGTTGTTGGCGAGACCCGCCAGCGGATTCGCTTCCACCAACGGCACGTGTTTGTAGGCAGCGGCGTGGAACACAGTCTGTACACCACGGTCTGCAAAAAGCCGCTGCACCAGAGCAGAATCAGCAGCACTGCCGAGCACCGGCAACATCTTCACCGAAGCGGGCAACTGCTGGCGCAGCTCCTGATCCAGGGCATAAAGCGATGGTTCACTGCTCTCGAGCAGGATCAAAACCCTGGGGGCTAGCTGCAGAATCTGACGACAGAGCTCCGAACCAATTGAGCCTCCGGCACCGGTGACGCACACCACCGCATCGCGCAGGCCGGGGCCGAGCAGTTCTGACATAGGCGGTACGGGATCACGGCCGAGCAGATCTTCAATGGCGACGGGGCGGAGCGCATCGATTTGGGCCCTTCCAGAGGTGAGGTCATCAACAGAGGGGATCTGCAACACCGGGATCGCCTGGCGTTGCAACTCAGCCACAATGCGGCGGCGTTCACTACGGGGTAGGGAGGGGATTGCCAGCAACACTTGATCGAGCTGGTTCTGGATCTGGCTCAGAACTTGGGGCGGCTGAATCGGGATGCCGTTAATCGTGCGCTTCCAGAGACTTGGGGCGTCATCGAGGAAGGCGACGATCTGGTGGTTGCCAGCCAGGCGGAGGGCAGCAGCAAGCTGGGCACCGGCCTCACCAGCGCCGTAGATCGCAACATGCACCATTTGCCGCTTATGCGCCACCGAGCGCAATGACAGGAGCAGATCACGCAAAGCAAAGCGCACGATTCCGGTGAAGCCGGTGAGCAACAACCAGAGCAGGATCCAGCTGCTGCGGGGCGGCATCGGCAGGCGCAGCATCACGCCGATGCCCGCCAACAGCAGCACCAACAATCCATTGCGACCGGCAAGGCGGTAAAGAGCCCGGCTCCCGACGTAGCGCGTGAGGCCTTTGTATTGCCCAGTGAAGGCATACAGCGGCAGGCCGACCAGCAACGCCGCTGGCAGCAACCACAGGCCGGCAGCCTGAAAACTGGGATGGAACGGATGGGCCAGCCGCAACCAGAAGCTGAGCCACACCGCTAGAGGCAGAAGCAGGGAGTCGGTGCCGATCAACAGCAGCCTGCGGGCCCTGGGCGGAAAGCGAACAACTCGTTCGGCGACTTTGGTCGAATAGGAACGTGACAACTCAGGTTTCAAGAGCGAGATGCCACAACAAAAGGAACAGCCACCTGTTGATCCAACCAGATGCCGATAAGGAGCTCAAGGACGGCAAGAGGGGTGACCCAAGGCAAGCCACCCCAGAGGAAGGCCATGGCGAGTACTGCAGTGGCAGCAATGTAAAGACTGGAGACGCGGGAATGGGACCAGCCGGCCTGATTTAGGCGCTGGAACAGATGCAGGCGATGGGCCTGGAATATCCGCTGTCTGTCAAACAGACGACGCAACACACATGAGCAAGCATCGCCGAGGAGCGGAGTGCATGTAAGCAGCAGAGCTAGAGCATGGTGCCAGTTAGGAGCTTTAAGAACTAAAGCTGCAAACACAGTCCCCAAAAATGTGCTACCAACATCTCCCATAAATACTTTAGCTGGAGACCAGTTCCAAATAAGGAACCCCATCAACGAGCCCACTAAAGCCCAGATTGGCCATGGAGCAACAAGTTGAATAGAGCATACAGAAATTAGAACAATCATACAACCTGCTACTAATCCATCGAGGCCGTCCATGAAATTAGTAAAATTGATGACCGCAGTCACAGCGAACAGCAGAAACAACAACGTGGGATAAAAATAAAACGAATGAGCCAGAAGCGGGCTACCCAGGCTTACTAAAAAGGCTGTCAACAGTTGAACGACGTAACGAAATCCAGCCGGGAGGCTTTGAAGATCATCAATAAAGCCCACCAAGGAAAGCGGAAGTCCCATCAATGGCACTAAAATGAATTCGTAAGAATTGCTATGAGAGCTGTAATTCGCCACAAAAGCTATAAAGCTTGCTGAAATCGAAACGAACACAAAGACTGCACCGCCACCACGTGGTGTTAAACGAGAATGGGAACTACGAGAATTTGGTTGGTCAATGAGCCGAAATCGGAATCTAGGAATTAAAAAAGCCAACAAAATCCAAGAAGCAAAGGCGCTTAATAAAATAGAAAGCAAAAGCGTAGGGAAGGCCAAAGAATAAAGTTACAATAAAGTTCTTACAAATAGATAGTCGTTAATTGGCCAGTAAAAGCGTCTAAACGAATAATTATAGTAGAAAACTCAAGGGAAGTATAGACGAAGAAACAAGAAGTCAAGTACGTAGGCGTTACAAGCAGAATTGATAAGATACAAGAAAAGCATCAACAAAGCACAAGATCAAACAATATGAATATATATGACGCATGTGAATCGCTGGAATAGATGTTGAACAAAGCATGAAGAATAAACAAAGAAAAAGTTACTCAAAAGCCAAATGAATCATGGATAAAAACAAAAATTATCCAATGGCAGCAAAATATAAGAATTTATTTAGCCCAATACCTAGATGAAATTGAATTAAATACATCCGACTTAAATCTCCAATCATCATAAGCATTGTAATCAGACTCAGAAAAAAACTTCTGATACGAAGGCTGTCTCTCTGATGAGACAAAGGGCACATGTGAAGAGGTAAAACTACTATTAAAACTTGGCCTACAATCATAACGATAGTAAATATCTTGAATTTTATAATATGATTGCTTAGAATGACGGGCACATAAAGATTCCAGAACAATTGTAGGAAGCTTTTCAGCATAGAAAATCAATGCTAGATCCGATACAATAGAATAGAGATCTAATAAGATCTGCTCGTAGCAGATAAAAATAATTTTTGAATTTCTTGGAGTATTTAAATATGAGCGATAAAATTTCTCATATAATTTAAGGCCAAAAGGAGACTCAAAGAAAAAGTATGAAAAACTTATAGATGATGAAACTCTCCCCTGGGACAAAAGCTGATCATAGTAAGAAGAGATCGCAGATAAAGGATTCCTATATAAACAAATTACGTTTTTAAATGAAGTCATGAAACACTTGTGGGTTTTAATAATAGGTTTATTAGCATAAAAGAATGAAAGCAATGATTGATCAATCAAATACATTTGAGAAAGAAGATGAAAGCAATGAAGGTCTAAAAGTTAGAGGATCAATTGGCCTAGGAAAATGATAAATGGATTGATATACATCTGACAAAACATTAGAGAAAAAAGAGCCCCCAGACTTCGGATACTCTGCAAGAATTAATTGAGACTGAAAGTTTGCAAATGATAGTAAAAAATTTTGCGAGGAAGAAAACAGGTAAGATTTCATTGAGAAGAATAAAAGAGATAATCTTTATGATAGAAAAATGAGACTAAGAAACGAAAAGAATTTGTTTTAGGATGCGGCTTTGAAATACTCTTTCTTTCATGAGTAATCGAAAGACAACCAAATTTTTGAAGGAATAAATCTAGCTCAAATATATCCAAAATAGAAAAAGTATGGACTCTAATATTCGCAAAGTTAGCTGGGAGTTTTACAAAATCTAACTGTGATCTAAGATGCAAGTACTGGGGATAGACAAAACGTTTAACCTTATGAAGAGAATCCGGAAGGAGTACATCAACAAAACGGACGAAAACAAACTGCAAGCAAAATAAATACTCTTTCAAAGCAGATGTATAATTTAATTGATTCACCCATGCCTTATTACGTGCATAATAATGAGAGACTAGGCGATCATAAGGATCCCTGACAACACAAAAAAAAGTAAAGTCATTGGGGTTATGATTAAGAACGACTAGATGTTTGATAATTTTATTAATACTCCAATGCTGCATATCAGAGCCAAAAAGAGAATCATAGGATTGAGAATTTGCGCCAGCTTCCAAAATTGACTCATCGGCACTTTTTTGAATAATGACACCCATGGATTTTTCAACAGAAGTCCCAGCACATTTTGGAATGTGCACAAACACAAGTTTTTTATTATAATCAACAGGCATTATGATGAACCCAAAAGGCCTGAAGAAGTCAACTCATAAGACTTGGTAGCATATTTCAATAATCCTCGATTATGGGTGATGGACATAAATAGTTTTGTGTGGGACAAACTTTTAAGGTTTTGGAAAAGCATAGTTTCAGTGTATGGGTCAAGAGCGCTAGATGGCTCATCCATTAATACAATAGATTTATCTTTATAAAGAGCACGGGCAATCCCTAGGCGTTGTCGCTGACCACCACTGAGTAAGTTACCATTCTCGCCAACATTTAAATAGAGTCTATCTTTTGCAAAATCCTCAAGACAAGCCAACTCCAGACAATTAACAACTTTATCTACATCAATATCATCAAGAGACTGATCAAAAGCAACATTTTGCAAGATGGTTGAATTCAACAACATTGTTTTTTGAGGAACGAATGCCAATTGAGGCAAATAATTAAAACTACTAAAATCATGGTCAGTAGAATCAAAAAGACAATTGTTGTACAAGATATTTCCAACAGTTGGCAATTGAAAGCCTGCTATTAAATCCAGCAAAGTACTTTTTCCAACACCAGATTCACCCGTAATAATAAGAAAATCTCCTTTATTCATTGCAAGAGAGACATTTTTAAATATAAAATTGTCATCAATGGCAAAACCACATTGTTGAATCATTACATATAAAAGTGGCTCAGCATCAACGGAACATTTGAAGGTATTAAAACTACGATGCATTGTTAATTGGCAGGCTTGATCTTTTTGATATTTCAAATGATAAAGTAAAAGCTGTAGCGACTTGCTATTAGAATTAAGTGAAGACCAAGTTGCATAAAGTTCTGTAATCCTTGGCATTAATTTCTGCATAGAAAGCCCATATACACCAAGCAAGGGTATAAAATAAGTAGAACTATCCCTAAAAGAATCATCAGCAAAAGAAAGAAATATAAGAAAAAACGAGATGCTAATCATTACAAGTAATTCTAATAATGGCTTGGTGTACGAACCAAGAAATTTATTGACCGCTCTTGCTTTGCGCAAATTCGTATCAACCAATGCAAACTTGTTAATAAACCACGAAGAATCATATAGCATAATTTCTCTTTTAGAATTAAAAGAAAACTGCAAAATATCAATTGAAGAAAATAAATTTTCTTGAATTATAGAACTATTTGCTCGCAACCTAAAAGTATTAATCCAAGCAAAACCAAAAAATATAAAGGTAAGCAGGAGGAGGATAATAGAGGTGGATAAAAAATTAAAAGAAAGCAAAAAGATAGTTATAAACGCTATCGATATAAGATTTGAGAAAGCATTTAAAGTATCATTAAGGAAATTCGTTGTATGTGCAATCGAATTGGTAGCAAGAGAAATCATCTCCTTACTAGTAATCTTAGTAAAATAATTTATAGGAGATACTATCCAATATTCGTATAAAACATGACTTATTTGTGATCCAATTGTAGAACACACTAAGGGGAACAGTTTTTTATTTAAGATCTTTAGTGCACCGCTCAAGGTGTTCAAGAAAAGAAACAATAGCCCAAGCTTAAGCCCGGTACTAAAATATATTCCAAATAAACTATCATTTTGTTGATATGTATCTAAAAAGTTATCGTTCGTAATCGACTTAATAAGGGGAAGTGAAATTTCTAAGGCATACAAATCCGCAAACGTGGACAAAAGGGCAAGAAGTAAAACTAAAAAATACTGTACTTTATACTTATTAGGAATAAAAAAGTAAAGTACGCGTAGCTTCTGGCATGATTTAGAAAGCTTAGAAAGCATAAAGAGATAATGAATGAATTTTTGTCGTAATTTGAACTGAGAGAGTCACCTGATGAGCAGAGAACAATGGTGAAAAACTAATATAGTAAAATTAGCTAACATGTAACTATATAAGAGGAATTAAACTTACTTGTTAAAGATTTGAATAGTCCAGTGCGATATATAAAATTATTTTCTTTTAAAATTGGTGAATCGCAATTACGGAATGGAAGCATTAGATCATGCTTAATGTCACTTACAAAACGATAAGTCGAAACCGGGGGGTAAGGAAGATTTGTAACATTTAGGCACTTGTCAGAGGTGATTTCATTCAAGAGCGTGGCAACAAAAGAATTAATAGGGAGAAAACTTCTTAAATTACTATTTGAGAAAATACATAGTGGAAAACCCTTTCTTATTAGACGTCTTAAAGTATCATAAGATCCCGGAGCATTAGGTCCGTATATCAATGGAGGCCGATAAATAGTAAGAGGAAATGAATATAAAGAGTGAGCATTTAAGAGCATTGACTCAATAAAAAGTTTTTGAAGTCCATAGTTCGTATTCGGGGAGACAGGAGATGTATTAGATACAAAACTAGCATCAAACAAACGATCTCCAAACACTGCTATAGAACTGATAGCTATAAAACGAGTTTGAGGGTGTAATGAGCAATATTTAATAAAATATTCAGTTATAAGACATGTTGATCCACGTACCAAGGATGATTTGTATTTAGTATTATGAGCAGAAAATGCAAAATTAATTATAACTGATATATCTAGTGTTTCAAGGATAGACCTATAATCACCCAAAAGGAGGCGAGATGTATCTAAAAAAATGTCTGCTAACAAAACAGGATATCGGGAGACGGCGATAATCTTAAAACTTTTAGATAGTGGAGATGAAAGGAAACTTTTTAGAAATGAGGATCCTAAAAAACCCGAAGCACCTGTGATCAACAAATAAGGTTTATCTTGCATTTGAAATTCGCGCGACTAAGCGTAAGTAACTTGATAATGATTGATGCTTTGAAAATTTACTTTGGTACAATTCACGACAATTAGCCCTCATTGTAGCAAGCGATTCTTCAGTTAATGCAGCTAAAATCTCAGGGAAAAGATGTATGTTTATTTCATTAAGAACTAGGCCTATATTGTATTGACGAATAAGCGTGCAAAGCTCTTCATCACTACCTAAGTACAAAATCGGAAGCCCTCTAGATAGATATCCGAAGAACTTACTTGGATAAACGATTCCACTAAAAGATTTGGACATAGAAACAATACCAAAATGGAATCTTGCAAGATATTCATTATAATTAGAAGAGGGAATAAAATTAGTGAATTCAAAGTTTCGAGGGTGATGAATATTCGCAAGGTTGTGCTTAAGCTGATTTAAGGCTGAACCCGAAGCAGCAAATTCAAAGAATACTGGCAGATGATGGGAATATCGAATTACTTTAGAAATAAAAGCAGAATCATGTGCAGAACCAACGTTTCCAGTATAAATAAAATTACAGGATTTTGATAAATCAGAAGAACTTAATATTGGTTCTTTTATATTTTCTAAAGACTTATCAAGACCCAGTGCCCAATTTGATATAATGGATATTTTATTATCTGGAACATTATAATTGTTAAGTCTATATTTCATAGACTCTCCTAAAACAACAAAATGAGTACAAGAAGAAAAGAAAAACTTATAAATTGTCCTAAAAGGAAAAGCAATATAGGTTAAATAAAATTTTGGCAAATAGGCAAATATGACATCGGGATAAAGATCCTGAACAATGAAAAGCCACTTAAACTGATTGCAAAATTTACTTAGAGCTACAAATATTGGTAAAATAGAAGGGTTTGATTGAGTGATAACCAATTGATAGTGATCACTATAAATTATATATAAATACTGCAAACAAAATAAGAAAGAATTTATCAACCTGAATATTATTTTGTTTTTGCCATAGGGTAATTGAAAAGCGTAGACCACTTTAAAAGACTTTGAAAAGCAAATTGGATAATCTGGTAAAACTTTGTTATGATATGCCTGAGAAGAACATAGAATAGTTAGATCATAATCATGATTGATTAGTGAACTAATTATTTCTTTAGGAATTTCGGTTCCAACCCATGTGTCGCCGTAAACAAATTCCTCAACATACAATATATTTTTCATAGCTTGTTAACATGTAAGCAATTAGAAAGAGATAGCAAAATGAACCGTATATATATTCGAAAGAAAACTATAAAATAAAATAGAGCATTCGCATAAAAACTCTTATCGGTTTTATGATTTCGAAAAGCTTTGATAGTTTCTTTGAATAAAAGATTAGGTTTTTTTGAGGAAATACCAGTAAGATCAAATCTTGCCCAGGTATAATCAGCCTGAGATAAATAAGTAAATGTAGGCAACCTAAGCAATGTTAAATAATTATCGTAATCTCCACAGATTATATAAGATTCATTGAATAAATGTGTCGTCAAAAGTGATGTAGAATAAATTAAAGATTGGTGAACTGATGGCATCCTGTAACTAGTAAGATTATTCGGCAAAACTGGAGATCTTTTTACATATTGATTAGACAAGAAATTAAATTGTGACCAACTAAAAGAAATCATGTCAACTGAACTACTGCTTAGTAAATCAATGATACACGAGTATTCAGCTGGCTTTATGCAAAGAAAATCACCAGCATTTAAAAAAGTCAAGTATTTGGATTCCGTACGTAAGATACCCTTGTTCATGGCATTGTAAATACCACTATCGCACTCTTGAATAATAGATATATTATTACAATTACACAAATGACCCAAATTAGAACGATATTCAGAACCGTCAATTACCAACCAATTGATTTTATGTTGAGCGTAGAATAAAAAGGGTTTAAGTGAATTATAAGAAGCAGAAAGAGAAGAGTAATCATCTCTATGCACGGTAATGATTGTAAGAAGATTCATTTTACCGAAATCAGAGCTCGAACCATAAGTAGCGTTTAAATGGCTTCATAGGTGGCCTTAAGGCATGTTGGTAGCGACTATTGACATAGATTAGATCACACTGCCACATGGAGAAGCCATAATTACATTTATCAACTAAATCAAATAGTATAAAGTTATGGTCGACTAGAAAAGAATTTAGTTTAGAAAAATTATACCAGGAAGCTTCGATAATTACAACAGAAGCTTTAGAAATAACCATTGATGAGCCTAATAAAATTAATAGCTCAGATCCATCGACATCGATTTTCAATAAAAAATTTTCTTGTAAATCGTTATGATAGACATCAAGGGTAGTTTTTTGTATTTTTGTACATCTTTTTATATGAATATTATCGACTAAAACAGGTTCTGAACAAATTTCAGAATGAGTCGTTAAACTAGAATTATAAAGTGATCTTTCAACCAAGTAGGAAACACCTGAACAATTTGACAATGCAACTTGATGTAAGACGTTAGAAGTCTTTGCATAGCTCAATCTTATTGATTTCGAGAATTTCTCGACGGGTTCAAAAAGTATGTGGTGAAGTTTAGGGAATAGATTAATGAGTTCAATCGTATTATTTTTAACACCCACGTCGACTATTTGTGTAATAGGAATTTTCAGCTTAATTAATGCCTGTAGTGCAGAGGTTTTGCTAGAAGAAATCAAAAGTCGAGCTAAGGGCCTTAGTAAAATTGATTTAAGAGCATGCTTTACTCTACTTGAAAAAAGAATATTCATTTTAGAGAAAAAATAGAGAAAAGGTTTGATTGTATCTTTTTTATAATCACTATCATACTCCAAGCGATTCGAATAAAAGAATATCTAAATGAATCAAGAGTAGACATTTGAGATAAAATTATGGGTGTTGAAGGAAGTTTTGTTTTGTAGCTAGAGACCCATAGTGTGGAGTCACCGGGAAAATAACGGGAGAGTAATCTTATAGAAGATTCACGATAATAAGATTCATAGTCTTCAACTTGAGCGAGCGTTGGTAATAATTGATCTTTTGAATTGAGTATTTTTTGAATAAATGAGATAAGCCCAACGCGAGCATCATTACGCTCATACTCTTTAAATGGTGGGTATAGTTTGTTCAAAAAATACAAATACCTCATTTGTGAAACAGAAAGCGAGGGGTTAGAAGCTCTATGTCTTTGAACAGATTTAAAGTCATTATTCTCTATACCAATTGAGAATAAAAAGTCTTCAATCAAGTCATTCTTATAGAAAGATTCACCTTGAAATCTTCGGAGTTTAAATTGTGAATGACTAAAATTTGTTTCCCATAATCTACATCTTTGTTCATGATCGCAGAGAGATCTCGAAAATTCGGAAGAAGCATTAGGGATACGATCTAATTTATTTATTCGACTGCCTACCTTTAGATTTTGGCTTATGCAAGATATCATATATGATAGTGGCTCTCTAATATACATGATTATAGTAATATCATCAAAAAGGTTGCTGAGAAACTCTGATAAGCTTTGGATGTTGTTTGGCGATTGCAAAAACGAAGAAAACTGTTCGGAAGATATAATAAATGTAGGATTATCAATAGTTTTGCAAATAAAATCAATTTCATTTGTGAATTTATCTAGAGTATCCTGACAAAAATCATAATAATCACGATTACTCATGACTGAAAACTTGAATGAAATACTCCTATTCAACATATCCCCTGGATCTCCAAAGCAATATGGCAGAATAGCCTGGTTGTTGTTCTTATAAATTAAAGATTGAGGAATAAAATAATTTTTAGTTTTAAGGTTGTCAGCATTAAGCTTTAACCATGATTGGATATAAGATGTTCCGGTTTTATTCGTCCCTAGATGTAAAATTAGTTTAGACATGTCAATTAGTTCGACAAAAGGGTAGAAAAATTAAATAAGCTTGGGCCTGAAGTCAGGCGCTTCATATTATCGTTAAATACGTGATGATTTATTCTTTATAGCAATGGAAATAGCTTTGTTGCACAACAAAAGCAAAGGATAATTATAAATTGAAAATGATCCCGAGCTCATAAATGATACTAAGAAGGCAAAGGACAAGCCAGGAGTTGTAAAGGGGGAAAGAAGTAATAAATACATAGATATGATAAATATACTCCCAAAAAACCATCCATAAGCAACAAGGTAAAGCAAAAATCCATTTAAAGCCCCTAGGTCTTTACTACTTGCCAGTCCGCTGATGGAGAAAAGTGTAATATCCGGTACTTCAAGTCTAGTTGTCATAGCTTGCATTGATTTAATATAAGTCAAATAGTTAGAAGGCAAAAAGAATTCAATGTTGGTAAAAAATAAAATTCCTGATACTATAAGCATTATTGCTCCTAATTTAACAATTAATTTCCAGGGAAGGCCAGGCGAGGCAATAAGTATTTTTAGTTTTAGGTTTGATTTTTTTATTATTTGAAGTGTAATGATTAAAACTATATATGGAAAGTAAATCAGAGCTAACTTGCTTCCTGTAAAAAGAATTAAACAAATATTTATAAGTAAAGATAAATATATTCTTAATGATGGTTTTTTAGCCGTACGCCAGTGAAAAAGAAAAAATTCATTCACTATTATAAGAGCATTGACCATTGGACCATTTTCAATAAATAATCCTGGTAACCGTGACATATTTGGAATGAAACCTAAAAGAGTTGGACTACTCTTTGCACCAAATAAAAATGGTTCAATGCTAAAATTTTTGATAAAAAACTGTATTGTGCATAAAGTAGCATTTGCGTAAGTAAATAGAGTCAGCAGCTCTAATAGTTTTTTAAATGTATATCGGGGTACTATATACAGAATTTGCGGAAATGCAAATAATAATGCAATAGTATACAAGCTACTCAGAATTGGATTTCCTGATAATAGAGAACCTATAATTCCAGAAGAAAGTGCTATCCAATAAAAAATTGGTAATTTAGTAAATACATAAGAACGGAATTCAGGTGAATTTACTAATGAAAATATCGTGGTAAGCCATAGTATAAAGACATTAGGAAGAAAGGGTATTACCCTTACTCCTCCGAGAAGAACATATGCTTTAAATAATGCAGATATTTTCAAGATACGACTTTAGTGATAAGAATCAAGACAGGATTGGTATGCAAGCTCATATTTTTTTGAAATTTTAGGTGGTGAAAATTCATTAATTACGTATGTCCGTGAACTTTCTTCTAAAGGACGTCTTAGATTAGTTTCAAGTAAATAACGAGAAATAATTGATGCGAGTTCATATGAGTCAAATGGCGTTGCTAAAAAACCAGATATATTCGTTTTTACAATATCTGATAAACCGCCTGTCTTAAAACCAAATACTGGTAATTTACAGCTCAAAGCCTCTAGAGCTGTATTAGGGAAATTGTCAACACGCGAAGTGACCATAAACAAGTCGGAAGCAGAATAATATTCGCGTACTTTCTCGTAATCTGATGTGTATTGAAAACATACATGTTCAAATGGCATATTTATATGATTAGGAATTTTTTTGCACCCAAATATAAGTATTATAATGTTGGAGTAATTTTTATTGCTAACAATTTCCTTTAAAAAATTAAGAGTTTCCAGGAATATATCAAAACCTTTTCTTTTATCATTAAAATCATGACAACCGAAACAAATAACTTTTGAATCCGGATCTATACCGAGACGAAAGCGAGATTTAAACTTATCTAATGGATACCATTTTGCAGTATCTATAGAGTTTGGAATAACGTGGAGAGTTGCATTTCGGAAGATTGAAGAAGCTCTTATTTTTGAACTTAGCCATGTACTTGGGGTTACAAAATGAAATTTTTTTTCCGATAAATAAGTAATTTTTCTTCTATATGTATCAGAAGATAGCTTTAGCAATGCATCAGGAGCGAAAAATTTTAACCTGCTTACAAAAGATTTATTTGATTCAGTCTTCAAGTCATCAGTCGAATAAGAATAATGCTCCGAACCAGAATATATCCACTCATCAGCTAGTTTCCATACTATAGGATATTTTAATTTCGCAATTGATTCAATTGTCAACAGGTCAGATCCTAGCCAATGAAGATTTAGAAGATCTGGTTTAAGTGAATCAATAAATTTATTAGATAAGAAATTGTACTTAGCGGTGGAGTGATACATGCGTGAGTATTTACATAGCCAGTGAAGTTGCGAAAGCGGCGAATGATAGCTATAAATTTTGCTGAATTCTTTTATATAGAATTGAAATGATCTTGGTATCTGTATAACATTTTCATCGCCTGTCGTTTTGTATTTAACCAGCATTTTTATATTTACCAAAGTTGAATTATCACGAATGATTTTAAAGGATCTATAACCTCCTATCCCTGCACCATTTAATCCGTCATATGCGTTAATGTATAAAACTCTCATCTTTTAATGATCCTACTTGATAAATACCAAGCGTAAAACTCCGCTACCCCTTTTTGAATTGATATAGTCGGCGAATATTCAAGAGCTTGTAATGCTCTTGAATAGTCTGCAAAATTTACTTCTACTTCTCCTTTTCTCTTGGGCAGATATGTTACTTTGGGTTTGCGATCAGAAGCTTTAATAAAATAATCGCAAAGTTGATTCAGAGATGTTTGCACACCGCTTGACAGGTGAAAACAGTTGTACGCTCTTAAACTATTACTCAACAAACCATGACATCCTGATATGATGCCCATGCATATGTCATATACATTGACATAATCTCTTGTAGATGATCCATCACCGTAGATAACTATTTCTTGCTCATCTAGGAAAGCATTGGCAAACTTATTAAATACACCTTGTTTATGAAGACAATATGGACCGTATACATTCCCGAATCTAAAAATACATGCATCAAGATCATATACGTGAGAAAAACTTTTTATATACCCTTCACAAGCAAGCTTGCTTGATCCGTAGGGAGATATTGGTGATGGCAAACTCATTTCGTCGACAGGGGGCTCTGTATTTCCCATTAGTGCACCCCCTGTTGATGAAAATATAAGTTTATTACAACTTGAATTTCGTAAACAATCGAGAATATGCAAAGTTGAAACAACATTAGAGTTAAAGTTGTCAATTGGAAGCTCAATAGATTGAACAACATTTCCTTTTGCCGCCAGATGAATGACAATATCTACTTTATCGAAGACTTCTGTAAGATCGAGGGTAGATATAGATGCTTTTATCCATGTAATACGGCCCTTTTCGATATTATTATTAGGAAGAAAAGGATCGTTTAAAGTGGAAGAAGACAAGTCATCAATTATGTAAAAAATGGGTTTAATAAATTCCTTTTCTAACAATAACATTAAATTATAGCCTACGAAACCCGCTCCACCGGTAATGGCGAATTTAACACCAGACTTATTAAGCTTTGATTTTTTCATAGTTAGATAGCTCTCTGATTGCATGTTGGAGTGTTGGTACAGCCTTCGATGGATAGGCCATTAGTTGTGGTTTTAAATTTGTTAAAAATTGTACATAATGTGCGTAAAGAGATTTTGCATTGTCAATTTCTTCTAAATTTAAGAATTTCGATAGTAAATGAGATTCTTTGTTTTGATCGACTGATAGATCACAGTTGATATCTTTTAATGCTATCTGGCGATTTTGCACTGCTAAGAAAGCATGTAGCTTCAAACGATTGGGTAGGATCCCATTCTCCAACATTTGTTTGGCAATTTGTTGGTCAGACTGTTTAAGACTTTTGAAGCGACTGAAAAATATTTTTAACAAAGTATCTTCGATGCTTCTACTCCAATAATGAATAAGAAAAAAGTTTGAGCAGTTGGTGGGAACAATAGGATGTTTTCTAGTTGTCAAGACGCCATAGACACGCTTCAGATATGAGTACCTTGTTTTAAACTTATGATCACCCAACAGTCCTTTTATATTTTTAGTTACACACAATGGCTTTGAAGTATGACCCAAAAAGCAAATTTTTCTATCATCAAGAGCATTATCCAGTGGATTCATTAGCCAAGGAATACTGAGTGAATCTATTTGAATATAATCATCTAGGCAGCCATCGCTATTTAGGCATACGAAATATTCATCTGAATCAACCATCAGCGTATATTTAGCCCCCGATTTGCGTAAATTTTTTACCTGAAAATATTTTATGGCTTCATTTGGTGGGATATGTAATGGAAGAAGGTATGAATAAATAGATGTTAAGCCCTTAGATGCAAAGCTTTCTAGTTCATCTATTTCTTCTTGTGTTTGGCAGCACACATGAAACTGAGATACACCCATGTTCTCATAATGCATAATAAATGACTGCCAATAAGGTGAATCTATTGTGCAATAACGAGTTAGTATTTGAGTGTTTTTTAGAATCATAATTCAGCGAGTCAAGCTTTTGATAAATTTATAGTCATCACTGTACATTTTTTTCAATTTGCATATGGCATTATCGCTAATCCAAAGAAAATTTTGTAAGCTAGATTTTCTTGTATGTATGTTTTCAAGAGTTGCATCGAAAGTAGTTTCTAAAAAAGGTTTTAATTTCGATGACATCTCATCTGTAAAGAAGTAATTTGTAAAATATTGTGGGTCATAGCCAAAGTGCCGCACTTGAGGGCAAAAATGATAAAAAATATATGATCTTTGCAAGTCATTATTATACGGCAAAATTCTTTTTATATTATTTTTAAATTTGAATTGATAAGACTCCAAAAAGTTAATAAAGCCAGGTACATCGTCGCATGCTTTCATTTGTCTAATATGTTTCCACCGATCTTCTCTAATAAGTTTATCTACAAAGCAGCTCTTGAATCGTCTGATGGGTTCGCGAATTATGCATGCCTTATGAATTGCTGAAGGGTAATTTACGAAGTAAGAATGTTTATAGCCTATTTCGTCAACTATTTTGCGGAATTCATGATCTCCTTTGATGTAATTGCCCGCCAAAAGGTTCTTATTAGGGTCTGAAGATGTCAAGCACATTATCAGCCATGTACGAAGAGTGGTTCCACCTGCCTTTGGCGCATCGTAGATTGCACATCTATGTTGATGGGAATAAATATGACCCATTGTTATGATTCAAATCGCTGAGCTAGTTTCCAGTATATAGATATGTCTTCAGCATAGTATTTTGACAGGTTTTTTTGTGCGCGTCGAGAGACTTCGTAATGTTCAATCTTTCGTGAATGCTCGACTTTTGTGTTAGACGGAATCTCTGATAGGCCAAGTTTTTGTAGAAGCATGTTATATGATGCTTCATATGTCTCTTGATAACCCACATGAAATAATTTTTCAAAGTTATCTGACATTTCTGAAATTGAACCTATCCAGTACGAGAGTGGACGGTTTACATGCCGAATATTTTTCATGGCTTTAAAAGCCAAATATTTTTTTACGATATTCAGTGATGATAATGCCTCAGCAAGAGATTCAGGTGACCGAAATATACGAAAGTATTTTTGCTCTTCAGGAGTCCAATCGCAACTGTAAGAAGGTTTTCCTCGGTTGTATCGACTTAAAAAGCTAGAATAATATCGTGAAATTGGGTGTCTAACAAAAAAAACAATTTTTTCTGAGCTAGGTACGTCAGCAATTCTTGTTTTGTGACGATGAAAAACTAAATCATATTTTGAATTATCATCATCATACGCTGAGAATCTTTTTTTTAAAGATGTTCCACCTGTTTTGGGTATATGAAGAAAATGAATTTTCGGCTTTCTTTCTTCGATGGTTAGATTGTTTTTCATGGGATACATTCTTTTTTTTATTCATCATTTGCTTTTTATCGCTTCTGCTTCCCTCTTGGTCCAGGCCGAGGTGCAGAGGATGCGGTTGCGATCGCAGCGGTCGGCATAGCGCGTCGCGATCTCCACCACTTCCTTGAGCAGGCCGTCATCGAGGGTGGTGGGATTGAGTCCCAGCTCGATGAAGCAGCGGTTGTCCACAATCAGATCGTTTTCAACGGCTTCGTTGCGTGGATTAGGAAGATTGTTCACCTGAGCTCCGGTGAGGGCGGCGACCTTCTTGGCTAATTCACCCACCTGATGGCTTTCGGTCATCTGGTTGAAGATCTTCACCCGCTCGCCCTGGGTTGGAGGATTCTCCAAGGCCAGCTGCACACACTTCACGGAATCGCGGATGTGGATGAAGGCGCGGGTCTGGCCGCCGGTGCCGTGCACGGTGAGGGGGTAACCGATCGCCGCTTGCATCAGGAAGCGGTTGAGCACCGTGCCGTAATCGCCGTCGTAATCAAAGCGATTGGTGAGGCGCGGGTCGCGGTCGGTGGCATCGGTGTTGGTGCCCCAGACGATCCCCTGGTGCAGGTCGGTGATGCGGACCTTGTCGTTCTTGTTGTAGTAGAGGAAAAGCAGCTGATCGAGCGTCTTGGTCATGTGATAGACGCTGCCCGGGCTGGCGGGATGGAGGATCTCCTCCTCGAAGCGGCTGCCGTCGGGCTGGGGCACCTCCACCTTGAGGTAGCCCTCAGGAATCGTGGCGCCGCGGTGGGAGCCATAGCCGTAGACGCCCATGGTGCCGAGGTGCACCACGTGGATGTCGAGCCCGCTCTCCACGATCGCGGCGAGCAGGTTGTGGGTGCCGTTGACGTTGTTGTCGACGGTGTAGCGCTTGGTGGCGCTGCTCTTCATCGAGTAGGGAGCAGCGCGCTGTTCGGCGAAGTGCACCACTGAGTCGGGCTTTTCCTCGATCAGCAGATCGAGCAGTCGCTGGTACTCATGGGCGATGTCCATGTGCTCGAAGCGCATCGGCTTGCCGCCGATCTGCTCCCAGGCCTTGAGACGCTCGCCGATGGTGGTGATCGGGGTGAGTGATTCCACCTCCAGATCGATGTCGATCTTGCGCCGGCTGAGGTTGTCCACGATCAACACGTCGTGGCCCTGATCAGCGAGATTCACGGCACAGGGCCAGCCGCAGAAGCCGTCACCACCAAGAACGAGAACTTTCATGAATTTAGAGTTTCTTCGATTGAAATGATCTAGAAAAATCTGTAAACTCGTAAACTATAGCATTTCTGCAATTGATCAATGCGAAAAGCATATGCTCTTTAATATTTTCAGGAATGCGATCGTATTTCAAAAATGCAAAGTCCGCTGGAGTGAAACTTATTGACTTCTAGTGAAATTTTTATTTGTAGAATCTGGCACCATTTTGCATTAAGCAAATGTATTTTATTTGTTTAAAAAATAAAATCACCCTATCCGTAAAATTTTATTGTTGATCTCGTTTTGATATGTTTTTATTGTACTTAACAGGCCTTCTGAAAGGGTAATTTTTGATTTCCATCCCAGTAATGAGAATCGACTTATGTCTAACTGCTTTTTGGGTGTCCCGTCTGGTTTTGTAGTATCCCAGAGTATTTCACCGCTATATCCAGTAAGGTTGGATACAAGTTGAGCTAGCTCTCGGATGCACAGGTCAACTCCAGTCCCCACATTTAGATAAGCCTGTTCTTCTTGCGATGGACTCCAGTTCTCTAGGGCAAACATGCAAGCGTCGGCGAGGTCGTCCACATGCAAAAACTCACGGAGCGGTGAACCAGTGCCCCAGCAGGTCACACTTGGAGAATCGGCTTTTGCAGCCTCATGGAAGCGGCGGATCAGGGCTGGTAGCACATGGCTGTTGGTGGGGTGGTAGTTATCGCCCGGCCCATAGAGGTTTGTGGGCATCAAGCTGATCGCATCAAAGCCGTGTTGCTGCCGCAGGGCTTGGCATAGTTTGATGCCTGCGATCTTGGCGATGGCATACCACTCATTCGTTGGCTCCAAAGCTCCGGTGAGTAGCGCTTCTTCCTTGATCGGCTGATCAGCGAACTTTGGGTAAATACAGCTGCTGCCCAGAAACAACAGCCGCCGCACCCCAGAACGCCAGGCCGTTTCGATCACATGGGTCTGGATCTTGAGGTTCTCCAGCAGAAAGTCCGCCGGGTAGCTGCTGTTGGCCCGGATACCGCCCACCTTGGCAGCTGCGAGCACCACCACCGTGGGTTGATGCTTCTCAAACCAGGCCTCCACGGCGGGGCCATCGAGCAGGTCAAGTTCAGAGCGGGTGGCAGTGAGCAGTTGGGGATAACCACCACGCTCGAGAGCACGGCAGATGGCACTACCAGCCATCCCCCGGTGGCCGGCTACATAGATGCGATCAGCTGGGGTGATCAGGGAGCTCACGCTGCGCCTCCAGCAGCCTTGATCGCTTCAGGGTTGGTGGGCGGGTTTTCCATCGAACCGACCACTGCAAAGCCCTTGCGTTTGAGATAGGCCTCTTTTTTGGCGTCGTCCCGGTCTGCGGTCACCATCTCTGCCACGAGTTCTTCGAGCGTGGTGGTTGGAGTCCAGCCCAGCTTCTCTTTGGCCCTGGTGGGATCACCCAGCAGCGTTTCCACCTCAGCAGGGCGGAAATAGCGTGGATCAATGCGCACCACCACCGCGCCGGTGTCGGCACGGCTGCCGGTTTCTTCGAGGCTCTCGCCCTGCCACTGGATGCCGCCCCAGCCCAGCTCAGCTGCTGCCAGTTCAATGAAGCGCCGCACCGACTCCTGCCGACCGGTGGCGATCACGAAATCTTCCGGCGGACCTTCCTGCTGAAGCATGCGCCACTGCATCTCCACATAGTCGCGGGCATGTCCCCAGTCGCGCAGGGAATCGAGGTTGCCCATGAACAGGCACTGCTCCAGCCCCGCATCGATCCGCGCCAGGCCGCGGGTGATCTTGCGGGTCACGAAGGTTTCGCCTCGGCGCGGGCTCTCGTGGTTGAACAGGATGCCGTTGCAGGCATACATCCCATAGGCCTCGCGGTAATTCACGGTGATCCAGTAGGCGTAGAGCTTGGCTACGCCATAGGGACTGCGCGGATAAAAGGGGGTGGTCTCCTTTTGAGGCACCTCTTGCACCAGTCCGTATAGCTCGCTGGTGCTGGCTTGATAGATGCGTGTTTTGTTTGTAAGTCCCAGCATCCGCACCGCTTCCAGGATGCGCAGGGTGCCGAGCGCATCGGAATTGGCGGTGTATTCCGGCGCCTCAAAGCTCACCGCCACATGGCTCTGGGCGCCGAGGTTGTAGATCTCATCAGGCTGCACCTGCTGGATTATCCGAATCAGGTTGGTGCTGTCGGTGAGATCGCCGTAATGGAGGACCAACCTTGGATCGCTCTCGTGAGGATCCTGGTAAAGGTGGTCGATCCGGGTGGTGTTGAAACTGCTGGCCCGGCGTTTGATGCCATGCACCTCATACCCCTTTTCCAGCAACAACTCCGACAAGTAGCTGCCGTCTTGGCCGGTGATGCCGGTGATCAGGGCGGTTTTGGCGGGGGGCATAACGGAGGGCATTGAATATTAAGACAGTCGTGCAGGGACAACATTTCTGCCTGCAGTCACAGCGGACGGGAGCGGTGCTCAACCGTCTCTGCTGTGACGTGGTGTTGAGAGTGTGCCATGGCTTCGGAGCCAATCCAAGACACGGCACCGCAGAATCGCAGCAGAGCAGGCGCAGACGGCTGTGCACCCGACCCCAACGCAACCCCCGGCAGCTGGGTGTCGCGTACGTTCGGCTCCATGAAAACGTTGATCCATCAACGACGCCGCACAGCAGCGTGGCTGGGAAGTGCTGTACTGGCTAGCAGTTTCGGGCTGCCGGCAGCCATGGCGCAGCAGCAGTTGCAGCAGACCCTGGAGCTGCGCGAATCGGTGAGCGAAACGGTCACGACCACTACCCCAGGGAAGTCCCCAGCGCCGCGGCCGATCCCCACCGCCCCCATCCAGGACGCCTACATCCTTGGGCCTGGGGATGCGGTGGTGGTCGAGCTGCTGGATGTGCCCGAATACTCCGGGGTGTTCTCGATCGGCCCCGACGGCACCCTCTACCTCCCCCGCCTGCGCTCCCTTTACGTTGAGGGGCTCACTGTGGAGGAGCTGCGCTATTTCCTCACCCAGCAGTTCAGCGCCTACGTGCGCGATCCCCAGGTGTTCGTAAGCCCGGCCGCCTACCGGCCGATCCGCGTGTACATCGGCGGTGAGGTGCAACGACCGGGCTATTACTACCTCTCCGGCCAGCAGGGGGTGGTGGGCTTAGAGAAAACACTCGCCACCACCTCGCCCGGCGCCACCAATCTGGCCACAGGCCAGGTGGGAGTAGCCGGCCGTGCTGCGACCGCAGGCATCACAAACAATCCAGCTAATCAAGTGGGTCCTCAGATTCAAGGCG
Organism: Synechococcus sp. MEDNS5; assembly: GCF_014279875.1. Taxonomy (NCBI): domain Bacteria; kingdom Bacillati; phylum Cyanobacteriota; class Cyanophyceae; order Synechococcales; family Synechococcaceae; genus Synechococcus; species Synechococcus sp. MEDNS5. The sequence goes on along the minus strand of NZ_CP047952.1, from coordinate 198,351 downwards.
TGAAGATCAATAGAGGCTTGCGCCTTCCCACCGTGTTTGATGCCCTGCGCACCGCCGGCGGCGTCACCCCTTTCTCCAAGCTGAGCGAGGTATCCGTCACCCGCAAGCGCCCCCTCAGCATTGGCGGCGGCAAAATGCGAACCCAGCTTAATTTCCTCGAGCTGATCACCGACGGCAACGAAACCCAGAACATTCGCCTCTTCGATGGCGACACCGTGGTGGTGGCCCGCTCGCCGGTGGAGTTGCGCGAGCAGATCATCAAGGCCGGCCAGACCAACCTCAGCCCCGATTTCGTGCAGGTGTTCGTCACCGGGCGCGTCCGCTCACCCGGCTCCAAGGTGCTGCCCCAGGGCGCTTCCCTCGATCAGGCCCTCGCTGCCGCAGGCGGCCAGAAGTTGTTGCGCGGCCGGGTGGAATTCGTTCGCTTCAATCGTGACGGCAGCACCGACAAGCGCAAATTCTTCCTGGGTGGAGCCAATCCTGCGGGGTCTTACAAGAATCCGATCCTGATGGCCGGCGATGTGGTGCGCGTGAACGAATCACCCCTCTCAGCCACCGTCACCGTGCTCAACGAACTCACCGGCCCGGCCGTGGGGATCTATTCGGTGTACAGCCTGTTCCGCGATTTCCAGTGATGACCAGCGCCCCCGCCGACCAAACCCTGCTCGCCCAGCCCGGCACCGATGACGAGATCGACCTGCGCCAGGTGCCCGGTGCCCTGGTGCGCCGCTGGCCCTGGATCGTGGTGGGAGGTTCTCTAGGCCTCCTGATCGCAGGAATTCAACTGGCCCGCACCAAACCGGTGTATCAAGGCGAATTCCAGATCGTACTTTCAGGAGAGAAGGCTGGTGGGGCAGCCGCCCTGTTCTCCCAGAATGCAGCCCTGGCAGGTCTCGGTGGAGCCGGCGGCAACGATTCGATCGCCACCGAGGTGCAGATCCTCAACAGCCCCTCGGTGCTGCTGCCCGTGTTCGATGCCGTGAAGGCACGCAAACCACCTGAGGTAGCCAAGGCGATGCGTTTTCAGGATTGGGCCAACTCCGCGATCACTGCGGAAGAGGAGAAGGGCACCTCCGTGCTCAACGTGGAATTCCGCGACACCGACGAACAGCTGGTGCTACCGATCACGCGCATGATCTCCCAGGCCTACCAGAGCTACTCCAACCGCGGCCGCTCCCGCGAGCTCAACAATGTGATCGCCTACCTCCAGGCCCAAATTGCCCAGATCAAGCCCCAGGCGGAAGCCAGCAGCCGCGCCGCCCTCGACTATGGCTATGCCAACGGCCTCGGCCTGCTCGATGGCCTGCCCCTCGCTGGCAACGTGGCCGGTACCGGTGTGTCGAAAGATGGCGTTGGTTCCGGCGCCTCGGTGGGACGCAGCGGCGGCAGCGTCGAAGCCGCCCGCACCGCCGCCCAGCAGAAGGTGAAGGCCCTTGAGGTGCAGATCCAGGAGGCCACCAAGGCCGGCGCCGGCTCCCTCTACTTCGCCTCCCAGCTCGCCTCCCTCACCGATAAGTCGTCGACCTTCGACCAGCTCACCTCGGTGGAAACCCGACTGGCCGAGCTGCGCTCCCGCTTCAAAGACAGCGACCCCCTGGTGCAGAAGCTCCAGCGCGAACGCAATACCCTAGTGCGTTACATCAACCAGCAGACGATCGCCCTGCTCAAGGGGGAGCTCGACCTGGCCAAGGCCAACCTCCAGGCCCTCGATCGCCCCAAGGATGTGGTGAGCCGCCACCGCGAACTCACCCAGCAGGCCCTGCGCGATGAAGCCACCCTGGTGACCCTGCAGAACCAGCTCAAGCAGTTCGAGTTGGAACAAGCCCGCGCCACCAGCCCCTGGGAGCTGATCTCCACCCCCACCCTGCTCGACAGCCCCGTAAGCCCAAGCAAGAAGCGCACCCTCGCCCTCGGCCTGCTCGCAGGCCTGGTGCTGGGCAGCGGTGGTGCCCTGGTGAGCGATCGCCGCAGCGGCCGCGTGTTCAGTAGCGACGAACTATCTCGCGACCTGCCCGGTCCCCTGCTCGAACGGTTGCCCTGCCAGGGCGAGCTCGCCCCGCAGGCCTGGAGTGGCCCGATCCAGCTGCTCGCCGATGGTCCCCTCGCCGCTTCCAGTCTTGGCAGTGGTGCGGTGGCCCTGATCCCCGTGGGCAGCCTTGATCCAGCCGCCCTGGAGGCCTTCAGCGCTGAGCTGCGCCGCGCCCTCGGTAGCAGCCGTGAGTTACTTATGAGCCGCGATCTGCTCGCGACCCGCGCCTGCAGCACCCAGCTGCTGCTCACCGCCCCTGGCGCCGCCAAGCGGGAGCAGCTGAGACAGCTGCGCGAACAGCTCTCCCTCCAGGCTGGGCCCGTGGCCGGCTGGGTGTTGCTCGACACAGAGCTCGAGTCCGGGCTCGACGCCTGAGATCGTTCATGGCTCGTTTACTCATCACCGGTGGTGCCGGCTTCATTGGCAGCCACACCTGCCTGGTGATGCTCGACGCCGGTCACCAGCTGCTGGTGCTCGACGACTTCTCCAACAGCTCCCCCATCGCCCTGGAGCGCGTGCAGGAGCTGTCGGGAATGCCTCCCGGTACAGATCGCCTCGAGCTGGTGCGTGGCGATCTGCGCGATTCGGCCTTACTCGAGCGGGTGTTTTCAGGCGCCTCGGCCGCCGGCTCCCCGATCGAGGCGGTGATCCACTTCGCCGGCCTCAAGGCCGTGGGTGAATCCGTCGCCCAGCCCCTGCGCTATTGGGATGTGAACGTGGCAGGCTCCCGCGCCCTTTTGAGCGCCATGGACGCCCACGGCTGCACGGTACTGGTGTTCAGCAGCACGAGCACGGTCTACGGCGAGCCAGAGGTTTTCCCTCTCACTGAAACCAGCCCCACCAACCCCATTCACCCCTACGCACAAACCAAGCTAGCCGTGGAGCAGATGCTGCACGCTCTGTCTGTGTCAGCCCCCTGGCGCGTTGCTGCCCTGCGTTATTTCAACCCCGTGGGCGCCCACCCCTCGGGACGCATCGGTGAAGACCCTCTGGGGATCCCCAACAATCTCTTCCCCTTCATCACCCAGATCGCTGCTGGACGACTGAAGCAACTCAAGGTCTTCGGCAACAGCTACCCCACCCCCGATGGCACCGGCATCCGCGATTACCTTCATGTGATGGATCTGGCGGAGGCCCATAGCGCTGCTGTTGAGCACCTGCTTCAGGCCAATGCCCCCACCTCCCTCACGCTCAACCTGGGCACAGGCCAAGGGCTCAGTGTGCTGGATGTGGTGCATGGCTTTGAAGCCGCCACAGGCATCACCATCCCCTACGAAGTGGTGGAGCGCCGCCCCGGCGATGTGCCCAAGCTGGAAGCCTGCCCCAAGCAGGCGGAAGCATTGCTCGGCTGGAAGGCACGGCGCTCCCTGGCCGACATGTGCCGCGACGGCTGGGCCTGGCAATCGGCCAACCCCCAGGGCTACCGGGGGCCGGCTTGATGACGACAGAGAGGGTGCGGTTGGTGGGGCGCGCAGGACGCCCCCAGCGCTGGCTCGCTTCGGTGGGGGCCGGGGCCCTGCTGGGGGCGGCAGCGGGAGCTGTTGCGGGTGCCCCCCTCCGCGCTCAGGTGGTGTGGGAACCGGTGACCCCCAAGCAGGCGGAGGAGTCGCAGATCCTGGTGCCGGCCGTGGATGGTGGTGGGCCGGTCGTTTGGGAGCCGGTGGAGGAGCCCAACAGCGACGCTCTCGGGAGCCGGGCACAACCCTCGGCGTCAGACATCCCTCAAACCGTGGTCTGGGAGCCGGTGCCAAGCAGCGACAGCGAAACCCTCGCTGGCGAGCCCACCACCATCACCACCCAGGTGGTGTGGGAACCGGTGCCCAGCAATGAAACGATCGCCGAAGACGCCGGAAGCACCGAAAGCATCACCGTTGAAGAATCCACCACCGTGGTGGTGGAACAGCTGGAAGCACCGCCGCCTGAGGCGCTTGCGATCGAGCAGGACCAACCCAGCCGCGTGCCCGAGCTGCCTCCGCCGCCTCCACTACAGGCACTCAATCGCTCGATTGCCTATGGCGATGGGCTCGTGGGGCCGGATATCAGCTGGAACATTCCAAACGGCTTTCGCTGGAGCCAGCGCTGGTTTGGGGATGCCACGATCAGAGGTTTTAGCCGCAGACCGGAAGGCAGCGATTTCTTTGCCTGGAACAACGGTGATGCCAACGCAATAATCAGCGCAAACATCATTCAAACCACAAACTGGAGCTTGGGGCTCAACACCTCGTTTCGAAGTGTTTTTCAGGGTGAAGGTGCAGCCGGCGGCACGACAGCTCTTGGTGAGGGCGTTTCAAGCGGGTTTCGAATCGCGCGGCAGATCGGGGACACCGGCGGCATCGCCTTTGGCGGTGAACAAATCCTGCAGTGGGACGAATTCACCGATACAGGTAGAAACTTCTACCTGATGGCCTCGAAGGGTTGGTGGCTGGGCAATGACGGCAAGGATTATCCGCTGGTAATCGCCAATGGTGGCTTCGGCACCACCAAATTCGCCCAGAACGAAAACCTGCAATTTGCTTGCATCAACAACGTGCAAGATCGTGAAGGTTCGTTCGCGATAGACAACAACATCTGCTGGGGGCCGATCGGCTCGGTTTCAGTTGTGTTCAACGAATGGTGGGGTGTATTTCTGGAGTACAACAGTTCTGAATCCATTCTGGGGACATCCCTGAACCTCACCGGTGGCATCCCCATGCGACTCACATGGGGCGTGAATTTCGCCCGCAGAGACCAAGTCATTCCAGCCGACGAATGGAATTGGGTGTTTCGCGCAAGCGTCGGCTTTTGATTCCCCGCACACTCTGGATCGCCTGGCACCAGGGTCTCCAGACAGCCCCGTCTCTCGTGCAGGCCTGCAGCCGGCGCTGGTCCGCGCTCAACCCCTCCTGGTCGGTGCGGGTCGTCACGTATGACAACTGGTCAGACTGGCTTCCCGCAGCTGCCTTGCAGCGTTACCACACCCTGCCCGAGCTCAAACCAGCCCATCAGGCCGACTGGTTGCGCTTGCAGTTGCTGCTTCACCATGGCGGGGTGTGGGCCGATGCCACCGTGCTCTGCCGCCAACAACTGGATGCATGGCTACCGAACCGTTGCGAAGAAAGCTTCTTCGCCTTTGCCAACCCGGGGCCCGATCGTCTGCTCTCGAACTGGTTTCTGGCCAGCAGCCCCGATCACCCCCTGATTCAGCACTGGAGCAAGCGCTACGAGCAGTTGCTGCGATATCCGCGGCCCAGGTGGTGCAAGCCCCTGCAGAAACCGCTGCGGCGGTGGCTCAAAACCCATCTCAAACATTCGCCCCACGCCGCGCGCATCTGGTGCCACCCCCTCACCCATCGGCTCAGCGCCCATCTGCCCTATTTCGGCCAGCACTACTGCTTCGCAGAGATCATCAGAACCCAGCCGTCCCTGCGGGTCCTCTGGCGCTCGGTGCCGACGCTGTCCGCTGGGCCCTGTCACTGGTTGCAGCACCATGCCGATGGAGGCGACGCCGGGAGCGGGGCAGCACCACGCAACAAGCCCACCCTGGATCAGGCACCTGTGTTCAAGCTCAACCGTCGGATCAACACCCCCGACCAGGCGGGAGTGCGAGCGGAACTGGAGCACAACGATGGCGGCGTCTGATCAGCATCTGCTGCTGGCCGGTGGCGGCCACAGCCACGCCCTGCTGCTGCGCCGCTGGGCCATGCAACCGCAACGCCGGCCGTCGGGGTTGATCACCCTCGTGAGCCGAAGCCGCACCAGCCTTTATTCCGGCATGATCCCAGGCCTGATCGCCGGAAACCACCAGCGAGACGAAGTGAGTCTCGATCTCGCCGCCCTGGCCGATCGAGCCGGCGTCGCCTTCGTGCAGGCGGAGATCACGGGGATCGATCCCCAAAGCCAGCAGCTGCTGCTGCAGGACCGCCCCGCCCTTCACTACGAGCGCCTCAGCTGCAACCTCGGCTGCATCACCCCGGCACTGGACGACAGCCAGGCAATCAACACCGTGGCGATCAAGCCCCTGGAGCCAGCCCTGGTCTGGCTGGAAAGCCAGGATGCTGAGAGCGGTGCTGCTGCTGATCTCGTTACTCCGGCACAACCCTTCACGGTGGTGGGGAGTGGTCTGGCGGCGCTGGAGGTGGTGCTCGCCCTGCGCCGGCGCTGGCCCCAACGCCGCCTGCAGTTGCAAGCCCGCAATTCGGGTCGCCTGCCGGCCTCCCTGCGCACCGCCCTGAGGCGCGCCCGAATCCACCTGCTGCCTGCCGATCAAGAGCGCCGCGGCCCCGTCCTCAACTGCAGCGGCAGCCGTGCCCCCGCCTGGCTCGCCGCCAGCGGCCTGCCCTGCGATGGCCGAGGGCGCCTGCGCACCAACCCCAGCCTGCAGGTGCTCGGCCATCCCGAGGTCCTCGCCGCCGGTGATTGCGCCGTGATCGACGTGGCTCCCCGGCCGCCCTCCGGCGTCTGGGCCGTGCGTGCTGCCCTGCCTTTGGCCCGGGTTCTGGAGGCCCTGGCGGCTGGCCGCAGACCACCCACCTGGCAGCCCCAGCGCCGTGCCCTGCAACTGCTGGGAAGTCGGACTCAGGCCTGGGCCCTCTGGGGGACGCTCTGGTTTGGTCCGCAGCGCTGGCTCTGGCGCTGGAAACAACGCATCGACCGCCGCTTCATGGCGCGCCTGCAGCCGCGCTCAGCCATGGCCAGTGCCGCAAAAGGTGGGGAACAAGCCATGCTCTGCCGCGGTTGTGCCGCCAAGCTGCCAGCCCAGCCCCTGCAACGGGCGCTGGCCAGCGCCGGCCTCGATCGCCTCGGCCACCTGCCGGAGGATGCCCAGTCTCTGGGCTTTGATCATCAGGGCCAGTTGCTGTTGCAGAGCGTGGATGGCTTCCCCGCCCTGCTCAGCGATCCCTGGCTCAACGGCCGCATCACCGCGCTGCATGCCTGCTCAGACCTCTGGGCCTGCGGTGCCCTGCCCCGCTCGGCCCAGGCGGTCGTGACCCTGCCGGCCGTGGCCGAAGGCCTGCAACAGCAAATGCTCAGCCAGACCCTGGCTGGCATCCGCGACTCCCTCAGCGAACAGGGCGCCGACCTGATCGGCGGCCACACCCTGGAAGCGCGCACCACTGGCCCAGAAGCCACGCCAAACCCGATCAGCCTGGGGCTGCAGATCAGCCTCAGCGTGCAGGGCGCCGTTGCATCCGAGCGCTTCTGGCCCAAACGCGGCCTGCAAGCCGGTGATCACCTGTGGTTGAGCCGTCCGCTCGGCACCGGCGTGCTGTTTGCCGCCGCCATGGCCAGTGCCGCTGCGCCCACCCACCTGGAGCAGGTGCAGCGGCAAATGAACCGAAGCCAACATGAGCTGGTGGAGGCACTCCAACAGCTGATGACCGCCAACCCCGGCTCCATCCATGCCGCCACCGACATCACTGGCTTCGGGCTGCTGGGTCATCTGTTGGAGATGCTGCCGCCCGATCGCTCACGCCGCCTCCAGCTCCATACCGAACGAATCCCGGCCCTGCCCGGCGCCCTCTCCCTTTTGGAGCGCGGCGTCGCCAGCAGCCTCGCCCCTGCCAACCGACAGGCCTGGAGCGCTCTGGACCCAGCCGGCGATCAACCAGCCGCCGTCACGCTCCAGCTGGGGGCGATGACGGCAGGCAGCAATGCCCACCGAGCCCTGCTGGAGCTGTTGGTGGATCCCCAGACCTGCGGCCCGCTGCTGATCGCCTCGGATCCTGGCCTCAATGGGGCCCTAACCTCACTCCCAGCCGATCTCCATCCCATCGGCGTGGTGATCTGAACGCAGAAAACGCATAAAAAAACGATGCAGAGGCCGGATCACAAGACAAACAACCAAAAGCTGTTCGTCCTCGGCGTGGGCGCTCAGCGTGCCGGGACCACCTGGGTGCATGAACAACTCCAACGTTGCGCCGGCGTAGATATGGGCTTCACGAAGGAGTACCACATATTCTCCAACAAAAAGAAACGTATTCGCAACGAATGGCGCCGCTATCGGCGTCAGCAAGAGCAACTCAACGCCACCTTCGGCTCAACGCGCCGCTTTAGCCATGAAGAGTTTCTGACTCTGCCAACAGAGCAAAAACAACTGCTGATGCGTGTTCGCCATCACCACTATTTCGAGTATTTCGATCGCTTAGTGGCTGAAAACCCGGCCATCAACGCAACCGGCGACATCTCCCCTTACTACGCCCAACTCCATGCCGAAAGGTTGCGCGACATCCGCAGCCATCTGCGCCGCCGTGGCTTCACGGTGAAACTGATTTTTCTGTTGCGCGATCCAGTCGATCGGATTCAGTCGCAGCTGCGTTTGATCTGGCGCGATCAGATCCAGGAATCCATTGGCCGCCAGAAGGATCCAGACATCGCTCTTGCCCTGCACTTCCGCTCCCCCGGCATCGAACGCCACACCCGCTACGAGAACACCCTGGCCGCGATCGAAGCCGCATTCCCGCCTGAGGATGTGCTGGTGGAGTTCCACGAACGCCTGTTTCAAGCCGACTCCCACAGCCGTCTTGCCAGGTTTCTGCAGCTCGATCTCCCCTTGCCGGAGTTATCCGAAAAAGTAAACGCCGCACCTGGCCCGATGAGCCACAACCAGGCCTTGCTGGAGGAGGTAGCCAAGCATTACAGCGCCACCTATGCCGCCTGCCGCGACCGTTTCGGCACTCTGGTGGATGAGCTCTGGCCCTACGCCCGATTCGCCTGAGCCTCAGACTCAGCCAGAGTGAGCACCCTGGGCAACCGCTCCGCCACAGCCAGCAGCGACAAGGCCGGATAAAGCGGCAGGCTGGGGCCACATCGGCGTAACTGGTCGCAGTAGCGATCAAAACTCTGCCGGCACAGGGTCTCATCCAGCTCAGACACGCAACGACGCACGAGGCGATCTTCCAGCTCCAGGTCCACCTGGGGTCGCAAGCTGTCAGGCAGGGGCACATAGCCGCTCTGAACCATCAGATAGGCCAACAGCCGCAGCCGCATCGGCAGCCCACCGGACTGGATCAGGGTCAGAGCATCAGCCTGATCCACGCTCTTGGCATCCTGAATGCGGCTGTGGAAGGTCTTCACCAGGCAGTCGCGAAAGCTGCGCGACCAGAAATGCACCAGAGCAAACCCGAACAGGCCTGCGGGTGCTGAGGTGGCCCCCGTGGAGCTACGCCTTTTCTGCAGCCGGAAGCTGTGGTCGTGGGCGACACCCGCCATGCACTGCGATCGGATCAACGGCTTGCCCACATGGCCCCAAAAGCCACCTCTGCCGGCATCGCTGGGCTGCAGGCAAGGGCGCAACAGCCAAGGCAGATACCACTGGCTCACCGTGGGGAACACCTGGGCGAGCTGTTGGATCGAGAGGTCAGGACGCAAAGGCAGCAACCATTCATCCGCATCCAACATCAAGGTGAAGGGCGCTTCCTCAGCGAACAGCGCCACGGGCAAAGACTGCAGGGCGGCGCTGGGATCCTCATCAGCAGGCAGCTGATGCAGCCGCAACGTCATCCCCTCCGGCACCGGGATCGACTCCAGTTCCCTTGCTTCCTCCCGCTGCTGCACCCCCACCTGAATGCAACACACCCCAAGGTCCCGATAGTGCTGCAAAAAGCCCTGCCAATAGGGCCGCTCCATGGCGCAGTAGCGGGTAAGCAGTTGCACCCCCTCCAGCACCGAGGCGCGGGGCAGTGTTCCGGGATCCCCACCAGGGGCAAGCGGAGAACACAGCAAGCGCCGGGCACCGAAGCCATTGCTCAGGTCACCATCCGGAGAACGCCGTGGTTCCTTCGGGGGATCGATCGAGCGAAACCACCGCTTCAGCCAGCCCGCCAACCTCCGGCTCATCGCCGCTCCAGCAGGCCCGTGAAGCGATCCTGCAGCCACCAGCGCCAGGCGGCACGGCCCCGCAACCGTGTGTAAGGAACGCCAAGGCAATGGAACAGATCAGGGTGCTGGCGCTGGCACTCCCCCAGAATCGTTTCCTCATCGTGGCCGTAGGCCATGAGGCTGGCTTGCTGCGCCAACCCATCAAACAGGGGTGCCAGCTTTCTCCAAACCGACGCCGGGGCCGAGAGATAGCTGGCATTCACCGGCAATCCCTGGCCCAGGTAACGCATCGGACTGGCGTAATGGCAGAGCTGGCCAGGGCGATCCTGCAGACGCCAGAACCGCCAGTTGCTGCGCTGCCGCTGAAAACGGGCGACGCTGCTATCCACCCAGGCCAGGCTCCGCTGCTCGGGTTCTGTGGAGGCCCGTTGCGCCACCAGGGCGATCTTGCTCAACCACACCGCCAGCAACTGGCGGTAGGTGTCGGCCCCCGAGCCGTGCAGATCGCGCCAAAAGTGATTCACGCCTTTCTCTCCAGCGGAGCGTTTGGGCTGCGGCCAGGCATCCAGGCCCATGCGTCCACAACTGGCTACCAGAGCCTCTGCCCGATCCCATTGCGGTAGCTGCTCAACAGGCATCACCTGGCCCTCCAGGGTGATCTGCCAGGTTCTGCAGTGCTCCTGCACCAACACCAGGGTCTGGGCATCACCGGCAAAAAAGAGCAGCTGCTGCCCGCGTAGCAGCGCCAGCGTCTGGGGCAGCAGGGCCTGGTAGTAAGAGAGGCCACGTTTGCCGTTCCCAGGCAAGGGCCAATAGCCCGACACATACAACCGGGCCTCAGGCGTCATACAGCTGCCTCAGCTCATCGGGGGACGGCAGCGCCGCAACGATGTCGGGAAACGTCGTGGCCGGATAGGTCGGCAAACGCCGCACGCAACGGCCCAACAGGCGCCGGTACTCCTCAAACACCTCCCGCGCCAGGCGCAGATCCGATTCGCCCAGACAGCTCTGCAGAAGACGGGTCTGCGCCGCAAGATCAATCGCCCGCAGCGAGGGCACCGGCACATCGAGATACCGCTCCTGAAGACTGAAATACGCCAACACCCGCAAGCGGATCGGCAGATCACCGGATCGCACCCGCGACACGATCTCGCCACGGTCGGTGTTCTTCACGCAGGTGAAGCGGGTGTGCAACTGCCGCAGCAGGGTGTCTTCAAAGCTGCGCGAAAGGCAGTGCACCAACACCCATCCCATCGAGGCCATCGGTGTGGAGAGGATCCGCCCCCCGGGCTTCACCGGTGGCACCTGAAAGTGATGGTCTGACGCCACAGCCTCAATCTGATCGGAGCGGGCAATCGGCTTGCCATGATTGCCCCAAAACCCCCGCGGCTGCTCCTGCAGCGGGTTCAGCACCGGACACATCACCCAGGGAATGGAACACTGGGCTCGCTCCGGGAAGAGCTCGAACAGGCGGCGGATGCTCAGGTCCGAGCGGAGTGGCTGGAGATACTCATCACAATCGGCCAGCAACGTGAAGGGCGCATCGTGGCGGTAACTGCTCGGATCCAGCTCGCGCAGGCCCTCATCGGGGGGCAGATCAGAGCGCAGGCGCTGCACCTGGATCGTCATTGGTTCGGGATAATCCCAAGCCTCCACCTCCTCCGCATCCCGGTCGTTCTGTACGCACACCTGCAGCCGACGAACGCCGATCCGGTGATAGTGGTTCACAAACAGGCCCCAGTAGGGCGCTTCAATGCCGCAGTAGCGGGTCAACACCTGCACCCCAGCCATGGGGGCATCCCCCTCTCCATGAAGGCGATCGTCCACCGGCGGCATGGCGCGATGGCTGATGGATCGCAGCAGACCCTTGGCCCCAAAGCCGTTGATGGTGTTCAGCAGTTTGAGGTCACGGTTCTGGACCCGCGCCTCTTCGCGGCAGGCATCAAGCTGCCTACGACCAAACATTGCGCGGATTCTGCGTTTCCACATCCGCTCAACCCCCCAGCGGCTCAATCGGCGCCAGGCGCGGATCAAGAATTTTCGGTCCCATCCCAGGAAACTTCACTGCAATCGACACCTTCTCGCCACTGCCGAAGGTGTGGGTGACCTCCCCTTCCCCGAAGCTGCTGTGCAGCACCCGATCGCCCACGCTCCAGCTCTTGCCTGGGGCCGGACCGGCCTGACGGCGACGCACGGCATTGGCCGGGGCACTGCTGGGTTGTTCCCGATCAACACGGGTGAGACGATCGAGCCGCTGCTCCCGACGGATCGCTGCACCGCCACTGCGAGGGATGTCCCCTTGCACCAGCGCCTCCGGCAGCTCAGAGAGAAACACACTGGGCACAGCTGGCTCGCGCATGCCACCCCACAGCCGCCGCTCGCTGGCATGGGAGAGGAACAGGCGCTCCTTGGCGCGGGTGATGCCCACGTAACAGAGCCGCCGCTCCTCCTCCAGCGACGCCGGGTCATCTAAAGAGCGGTAACTGGGGAACAGACCCTGCTCCAGCCCCACCAGACACACCACCGGGAACTCAAGCCCCTTGCTGCTGTGCAGGGTCATCAAAGTCACGCGATCAGCCGCCGTGTCCTTGCTGTCGGCATCGCTGGCGAGAGCCGCGGAAGCCAGAAACCCTTCGAGATCCCCCTCCTCGTTTTCCTCCTGGTATTGGAGTCCAGCATTCACAAGCTCCTGCAGGTTGCGCCGGCGTTCTTCCGCCTCATCGGTGCCTTCCGTGATCAGTTCACTCACATAACCGCTCTGCTCCATCACCTGCTGAATCAGCTCCGAGGGCGCTGCGCTCGTCAGACGCTCCCGCAAACCATTGATCAGCTCACAGAACTGCAGCAAGCCCTTAGCGGAACGGCCGCCCAGGGAGCGCACTGCCTCGGGATCACTCACCACATCCCAGAGGGGAATCCCCAGCTGGTTGGCGGCATCGGTGAGCCGCTGAATCGTGGTCTTGCCGATGCCGCGCTTGGGCACATTGATCACCCGCAGCAGGCTGACGGTGTCGGCCGGGTTGATCAGCAGGCGCAGGTAGCCGAGCACGTCCTTGATTTCCCGCCGGTCGTAGAAGCGCAGACCGCCCACCACCACGTAGGGGATCCGCCAACGCACCAGGGATTCCTCCAGCGCCCGTGACTGGGCATTGGTGCGGTAAAGGCAAGCCATATCCCCCCAGGTGAGCTCAGGGTTGGCCGCTTCCATCATCCGCAGCCGATGCACCACCGCTTCGGCCTCGGCGATCTCGTCATCACAGCGGGTGAGTGAAATCAACTCCCCCTCTCCGCGGGTGGGACGCAGCACCTTGTCTATGCGCTCGCTGTTGTTCGCGATCAAGGCATTGGCAGCCTCGAGGATGGTGGCGGTGGAGCGGTAGTTCTCCTCCAGCTTCACCATCGTGCGGGTGGCCTCATCGGGCTCCTGGTCGCCGAAATCGTCCTGAAAGCCCATCAGGATCGTGAAGTCCGCCGCCCGGAAGCTGTAGATGCTCTGATCGGCATCGCCCACCACAAACACCGAACGGCCGCTCCAGTTGTCGTAGTTCTGGGGATCCTTACCGTCGGTGACCAGCAACTTGATCAGGTCGTACTGGGTGCGGTTGGTGTCTTGATATTCATCCACCAGCACATGGGCGAAACGGCGGTGCCAGTAGCCGCGCACCTGCTCGTTCTGCTGCAGCAGCTGCACCGGCAGCAACAGCAGGTCATCAAAATCGAGCGCGTTGTTCGCCGCCAGGGCCTTGCGATAGCGCCGGTACACATCGGCGGTGAGCTTGCCCCGCTGCCCCTCGGCATTGGCCTCGAGCTGATCGGGCAGCCACCCCTGATTCTTGGCGTTGCTGATCGCCCAACGGGTTTTTTTCGGCTCAAAGCGCTTGGGATCGAGCTGCAGCTCCTGGGTCACGATCTCCTTCACCAGGCTCTGGGCATCGGCCTCGTCATAGATCGAGAACTGCTTGGTCCAGGACAAGCCCTCGCTGTCCTTGAACTTATCGATGTCGTAACGCAGCATCCGCGCAAACAAGGCGTGGAAGGTGCCGATCCACAGCTCCTTGGTCACCTCCCGGTAAATGCGTGAGCGCAGCTGCCGCTGCTCCACCGCCGGCAGGGTGCTCCAGGGCTGGCCGTACTGGCTCTGAGCCAGTCGCTGGGCGAGCAGGAGCTCCAGACGCTCCTTCATCTCGCGGGCGGCCTTGTTGGTGAAGGTCACCGCCAGGATCTGGGCTGGATCAGCACCGTGCTCGCCGATCAGATGGGCAATCCGGTGCGTGAGCGCGCGAGTTTTGCCGCTGCCTGCACCAGCAACCACCAACAACGGACCCTCGTGGTGATCAACCGCCCGTCGCTGGGCGTCGTTGAGGCCGGCAAGAAAGCTCATGGAATGAGGCTATCGCTCACGATCCTCAGGGGAATGGCCGCAACCCCGGCTCAATCAAACGCTTGGTGCGCTCGAACACCCAGCGTGACCGCAATCGCACTGGCAAGGTCCAAACGAGCACCCCCAGCTTCTGGGCCCAGGTGAGTTGCTGGCGCCAGCTCTGATCCACCCGGATCTGATCTGAACTGCCAAAGCGCATCTCATTGCCATGAATGTCACGGCGGACGCCATCGCGCCAGTGAAATTGCCCGTCCTCAAGAGGCAATTGAAGCCAGGCCATCACCCGCGCCATCTCCGCTCGAGGGTCAGCTGCCAGCCGCTCGTAGTACACCCGCAACGCGTCGACACCCTGCAGTCGCTCACGGGTGAGGAAAAACAGACGGGTGTAGTTGAAAGCTGACCGGCGGATCATCTCCCCTCGTTTACGGGCACTGTTCATGGAGCCGAATGGGCCGCGGTGCAGATGCACAGGGTGCAACGCAAACGCAGCCCCTTGGGTCTCAACCAAAAGCAGCCGAGACAGCCGGGGCAGGGATTTCGAAGAATCGACGATCAAGGCACTGCCGCTCACCTGAGCGATCGCTGTGAACAAGGCCTCGTTGTGGCGCATGAAGGTGGTGTCATCGCCGCCGTCCACCAGCAGCAGTTGATCAAGGGAACAGCCCACCTGCTCTTTCACGCGCTGTTCCACGGCCCCCCAGAAGGGGCACTGCGATGGAACCAGCCGGTGACAACTGCAGAGGCGCCGCTGCGGGTCGGGATTGGAGAGCATCTTCAACTCACCGGCGCTCACCACCTGGCTGTGGCCACTCACCAGCAGCGACAGCAGGGTGGAGCCACTGTGGCCCCGACTGGTGATGTAAAGCACCCGTGGTTTGATCGTCTGCTGGCTCTGCAGCGGCATCAGTCCGGGCATGGTCAGCGGTGCTCTGAATGTAGGGGTGCCTCCAGTTGGCACTGCTGCACCTGGGCATAGGGAGCAGCTTCAGAGCCTGCGATTTCAGCCTTTTGGCAGCGGTAACCCGCCGCTTCCGCTCGCCGCCGCAGCGCCTTCAGCCGCGGCCGAGTTCCCTCAACATCACCGCTATCGGCCAGCCAGAGCTGGACAGGCAAGGCAGACGAAGCCAGCAGTTGATCCAACGCGGAAGCCCCGCCCCAGGGGTACAAGGGCTCTGTCATCCGACCGGCCGCCACCTCCATGCGGTCGCTGAGGTTGAACAGCCGTTCTCGCCGCGAAAAGCGGTGGGGCTCCGCCGCCAGGGCGCGGCTCACCAATTGGAACTGATCCGCCTCCCGAGCCCCATGGCCATTCACGGCCGGATCCAACTCGCGGAAGCTATGCCACCACCAAGTAATCACCAGCGCTGCAGCCGCCAAGGTCACCACACCACGGCCATGCTGCGTCAACGGCAATGCCGACAGGCGCACCGCCAACCAGGGAATCAACGCTGGCAGCAGCACCACGAAATAACGACTGAAAGCCAGCGGTTTCCAGAACGAAATCACCACCACGCCGCCAACCATCAACAAGCTGGGCGTCAGCCCGCTGAGCTCAGCCAAAGCAGGAAACTCTGCGGAAGACTTGCAATCCGGTTGGCTCGCCTGCAAACCCGCCCGCGCAACCACCACCGCTACCAGCAGCAGCAAGCCCAACTTGGGCAGCGGCCAAAGACCCAGAGCTCTGGCCAGGGTGTCTTCCAGCAGGGCGAAATCCGGGCGACCGATCCAGGCGCCGGTTCCACTGCGCATCAGATAGGCCGAGGCTTGCGCCATCCAAATCAGAGCAGGAATCAGCCCAACAGCAGCGATGAGGGAAGCGCGACGCCGTCTGCGCCAGCAGTCCCACACAGCGGCGGCCGCAAACAGAAAGAGCCCGTAGTAATGGGTGAGCGCCGCCAGCACCACACTTGCGCTATAGCCCAGCCACTGCTGGCGCTGCCGCCACCACCAGGCCAATGCCACCAGCAACACCAACAGGGCATAGCCCTTGCCCTCGATCGCGAAGCGCACGGGGTAAGGCGAGCAAAAGGCCATCAGCGCTGCGGCGGCTACCGCCAGCCGCGGTCTGGCCGAAGACCACCGGCTGGCCAGGGCACCAGCCTGCGCCGTGATCAGCAGACCTCCCGCCAGATAAACAATCCAGGAGAACAGCCTGAGCGTGACGGCCGACGCAGGCAGCAGCTGCCCCCAGAGCCACACCAGCGAGTAATAGAGCGGCGGATGGGTATCCAGCCGCAACATTGCCAGCAGCGCCGCGTAACTGGGCTGAAAACTCTTGCCCACGGTGTAGAGCTCATCGCTCCACAGGCCGGTGGCATCCAGCAGCAGCAGGGCCCGCAGCGCGAAGGCGCTGCACACCAGCACCACAACGGCCCCTCCCCAGCGGCCTCGCCAACCCCCCGCCTCAGCACTCATCGCATCGACTCCAGTCGTTGCAGCCGGGATTGGCGCAAGGCCTCCCCGAGCTGAGGACCGGGCTGCAGGCCATTGGCGATCAAATCACGCGCCGACTGCGGCGGTTTCACGTGGCGCCAACGCCCCCACCAACGCAACAAAGGCCGCCAGCAGGGGCTCATCAAGGCCACCTCTAGCGCCACCACCTCCGCGCTCCAAGGGCGCGTTTCCAGGGCTTCCGTCCATCGGGCCGCAGACCAGCCTTGCCAGGAATCGGGCAAGACCTGCTCCGCTAACCAGGCCTGAAACCCCATCCGCTCATCAATCCACCGTTGCTGCTGCAGGGGCAACTGCAACCGCTGGGCTAAGGCCAGAGGCGACGCGGAGGCCGCCACCAGGGCGCAGAGCAGAGGAACACCCAACCGCTCGGCCCAGTGCAAACGACGCAACAACAAGCGATCGTTCTGCAGCGATGGGTCCAGCAAGGGCAAAGCACCCCAGGCCTGCCAATGACCCACCGCCTGCCGCCAGGGCTCCCGGCCAAACAACAACTCCATCTCCATGCGCAAACGGGTGCCCAGAGCAGGCGGCACCCCGTCGAGAGCATCTCCATGACGCCAGGGCCATGGCCAGGCCCCCACCGTGGATTGCACTTGCTCCAAGGCTTGGGGCGCCAGCTCAAACCCAAGCCGAGCGGCATAACGGGCGCCGCGCACGACGCGGGTGGGATCGTCCTGCACACTTCCCACGTGCAGGAAGTTCAGCTGACGTGCCGCCAGGTCGTCCTGCCCCCTATGCAGATCCAACAACTCAGGCTCGGCCTCTCCAACGTCAAGCAACAGCGCCATGGCATTCACCGTGAAGTCGCGCCGCGCCAGGTCATTCTTTAACGGGCCTGGCTCCACCACGGGATTGTCTCCAGGGGAGAGGTAACGCTCCTGGCGGGACTGGGCCAGATCCAGCAGCACGCCATCCACCATCATCTCCACCGTGCCGAAGCTGCCGTGCACCCGCAGCTCCGGCACCCGTTCAGCCCCTAGCCGTTGGCGTAACCCCTGGGCCAGGGCTTCTGTGCTTCCCTCCACCACGAGATCCAGATCCGGAAGATCACGCCAGGGATCCCGGTGGTTGTGATGCAGCAGGGCATCGCGCACCGCGCCCCCCACCAAGGCCAGTCGCACCCCACCCTGAAGACGCGCCTCGGCCTGCAAGGCCAGCAACACACTGTCTGGGATGCCTGGCAGCTGCACAGGGGGACCATCAGCCATGAGGTCACTCCATGCTGCCGGCTGCCACCGGCTGATCACAGAGCTGGCGCAATTGCCCTGCCAACGGCTCGAATTGCGCGCACTGAAGATAGGCCTGCCGTGTGGATGAACCTCCACCTCCCGCCAACTCGGCATCCTTCTGAGCGATCTGCAGGCACTGCTGAATCTGCTCACACCACTGAGCAGCTTCAGCCGACAGCGGTAGATGCCAGATGCCATCCACCCCGCACTGAAAGTCGGCGGCAAACCCAGTGGCCACCGACAGCATCAGGCAACCACTGGCCAAGCCTTCCAGGAACGACACCGGTCCACCCTCCTGGGCTGAGACGGAGCACACCAACCGGGCCTGCCGATAGATCGCGCCGTAGTCGCGATGGGGAACATCCCTCCGTTCCACCGCTGTGGGCAGGGGGTACTCACAGCCCTGCCAGCCGCTGCCAAGCATCACCACCCGCAGACCCTGCCCAATCAGTAGCCCAGCGAGCTCACACACCAAGGCAAAACGCTTGCGCTCGTGATAACTCGGGTTCGCGATCGGCACATAACGCCCCACGAGCAGCACATCGATCGCGCGTTGGGCCAGAGCAGGACCTGGGAAAAACTTGCCGGGGTCATAGCCCGCAGGGAACCAGTGCAACCGCTGCGCCTCCACCCCCGCAATACGCAACAGCGCCTGTTCCTGGCCATTCAGCGCCAGCACCGCATGGAGCCGGTTGAGATCGGGAAGCGCCAATCCAATGCGCGTATGGCTGAGATAAAGGATCACGCGCTCCGCCGGGATGCCATCGCGCAACAAGCGCTGGAGATGACCCTGGAACATCACCAACACCAGAGCATTGGCACCATCCATGGCTGCAGCCAGGCTGTCGCGATCCGACGCCACCAGCAGTTCAGGCGCGTCCTGTTCGCCCCACACCGCCGTCGCCGTGAGATCCCGCCAGAGGAACTCAAGAATCCAGCCCTGGGAACCTCCGGTGAGATAAGCGATCAGACGGCGAGGCCCGTTTGCTGAACAGCGCACTGGTGGTGGCCGGCGCGGGGGGGCCGGCAGACCGAGAGCGAGGCGCAGTTGGGCACGGATCCCCATTCAGCTGCGGGCCCACACCTTCCAGTTATCGCTGGAGCGTTTGTAGGCCAAATCTTTGCCGGCGCCGACCACTAAGCGCTCCCCACTGAAGAGCGACAAGCGAAACGTTGGAAACTGAATCTGCTGAAGCAACGGCAAATGCTCATGGCAGGCCAGAGCAGGCCGTCGGTCTGAACAGACCTGCTCCAACGTCTTGGCATAGGTGGCGGGCCCGAAGGAGAAGTCGTGGATCAGATGCAAGCGACTGACGCCGGCCCACTGCGGATCGGCGTAATCAAATCCCCGCAAGGGCTCCGCCATGGCCTGGAAATAGGGGCATCCCGCCCTGGCCACAAAGGCACTGCTCTGCAAATAGGGCACCTTGCGCTTGAGGAACAGCAGGCTGGCGTCTTGGCGCAGCGCCAGAGCAAGCACAGCAGAGGCCTGGGCTGCCGGAAGCAGATCACTATCAATCCAGAAGGTGTCGCCGCCCATCGCATAGGCGAGGCGAAAAACATCTGATTCAGCGGCGTAGTGAGGAGCTGAATCAAAGGCCACCAGAAAATCGGGCTGATGGGCAGCGATCCAGGCGCGGGCCGCCTGCTGGCTGAACACCTGCACTGGCGGCAGCCCAAGGCCCTTCAACAGCTGGTTCCAGCGGGCGGTGAGGACCTGCACATCAGCCGGTGGGGTGCCCTGACTCCAGTACTGAATCGCCTGAGGCCTGCAGCGCAGATCACCAGGAAGCGCCAAATCCTGTACTTGTTCTGGCGCCAAAACCGCCGCGCGCCAAAGGCTGTAAAGGGGAAACCACTCACGCTTCTCATAGGCCTGCAGGTGCCTCTGCACATGGCGCGACCGCCCCTGGTCAGCCGTCGACCCATTGGCGACACAGCGATCCAGCCCTTGTTCCAAAAGCCTGATCGCCTCCTCGGACCGCCCCAGTTGCTGCAGGCTTTCGCTGGCGAGGTGATAACCATCGAAACTATCGGGTGCAGCCGCAATCAGCTGCTGGGCATGGTGCAGCGCGGCATCGAACTGACGGCCTGCGAGATAGGAATCCGCCACCACCAGGCGCAAGCCTGTGAAGCTTGAATCGCGTTGGAGGCCGATTTCCCCGATCTGCGTCGCCGCGGCAAACCAGCGCCGCTTGGTGCAGAGCCGGGCCACCAGCAATGGCCCCCGCCGCCAATGGGGAGTGCAGGTCACAAGAACCCGCAGGAGTGTCTGCGCGAAGCCAGTGCCACCAAGGCGTTCCGCCACCAGCACCAGAGCCTTGAGCGCCTTGTTCACGAACCTGCCTGACCTTTGCAAAGCCTACGGGCAGGGCAAGGGCTCAGAATCGGCAAACGCGCGACGTCCTCTGCCTTGTCTGCCCTCACCCGCTGCCTGCAGGAGGAAGCGGCCGCCATCGCTGCCGCGGCTGATCGTCTGAACGCTGATCAAGTGGAAGGGGCGCTGGCCCTGCTGGAACGCTGCGCAGATCGCAAAGCCAAGCTGGTGATCACCGGCGTGGGCAAAAGCGGCATCGTCGCCCGCAAAATCGCCGCCACCTTTTCATCCATCGGCTTAATGGCCTTGTACCTCAATCCCCTCGATGCCCTGCACGGGGATCTGGGGGTCGTCGCTGCCGATGACGTCTGCCTGCTGCTCTCCAACAGTGGCGAGACAGGCGAGCTCCTTGAGGTGCTGCCCCACCTCAAACGTCGGGGCACCAGTCGCATTGCCCTGGTGGGTCGGGCGGAATCCTCCCTGGCCCGGGGCAGCGATGTGGTGCTGGAAGCCTCCGTCGATCGGGAGGTCTGCCCGCTCAACCTCGCCCCCACCGCCAGCACGGCAGTGGCCATGGCCATCGGCGATGCCCTGGCGGCGGTATGGATGGAACGGCGCGGCATCTCCCCTGCTGATTTCGCCATCAATCACCCGGCCGGCTCTCTGGGCAAACAGCTCACCATGACCGTGGCCGACCTGATGGTGCCCGCCCAGCAGCTGCCAGCCCTCAGGCCCGAGACGCCCTTACCGGAAGTCATCAGCCAGCTCACCCAAGGGGCGATTGGCAGTGGTTGGGTGGAAGATCCAGACCATGCAGGCCGCCTGGTGGGACTGATCACCGATGGTGATCTCAGGCGGGCCCTGCGGGACCACAATCCTGAGCGTTGGGCCACATTGCAGGCCAAACACTTGATGACCGCGGATCCGATCACCGTGACGGCCGAGCTGATGGCTGTGGATGCCATCCAACGAATGGAACACAACCGCCGCAAACCGATTTCCGTGCTGCCCGTGGTGAATGCCGCTGGCGAGCTGGACGGTCTACTGCGACTCCATGACCTGGTGCAGGCAGGTCTGGCCTGATGAGACGTCTGCTCAACGCCCTCCGCTGGCAACGCCAACGCCCCACATTGCGCCAGATCGAGTTGTTGGTGCTGGATGTGGATGGCGTGCTCACCGACGGCGGCCTCTGGTTCGACCCCAACGGGCTGCTCCAGAAACGCTTTGATGTGCGCGATGGACTGGGCATCCGCCTGCTGCAACAGGCCGGCCTGCAGCTCGCCTTCCTGAGCGGCGGCAAAGGTGGAGCCACCGAAGTGCGGGCCAGGCAACTGGGCATTGACCACTGCCTGGTGGGGATCAAGGACAAACCCACTGCACTGACCCAGCTTCAACAACAGCTGGGGGTGACATCATCCAGCACAGCCTTCATCGGCGACGACCTCAACGATCTGGCCGTGCGCCATCAGGTGAGGCTGCTGATCACCCCAGCCGATGCCTGCCCTGCCGTGCGCCGGCAGGCCGACGGAGTGCTGCGCCGGCGGGGTGGCCATGGCGCCGTCCGCGAGCTGGCGGAACACATCCTCAAAGCCCGAGGCCTCTGGACTGACCTAAGCCGCAACGGCTGGAAAGACAGCAATGACTAAGTCCAGCCGCAACCCTTCAGGCGTTTTCCTGCTGGGGGTGGGGGCCCAGAAAGCAGGCACCTCCTGGCTGCATCAGCAACTGCACAACCGCCCCGATGCCGATTTCGGCTGCCTGAAGGAGTATCACGTGTATGACGCGCGCACGGTGCCCGAACTCGCCCGCTTCCGCCGCCTCGACGTCGACATCCGCCGTCCCGGCAGCTGGATTCAGCCCCGCAGCTGGCTGCGCCAGTGGTTCATTCGCAACCCAGAGCATTACACCGACTATTTCGCCTGGCTGTTGCAGCGCCCCCACCTGAGGGGAGCTCAAATCCGCTTGACAGGCGACATCACCCCCTCCTACGCGCTGCTCAGTTCGGTCACCCTGACGAGCATCAACACCAGCTTCCAGGCCCGCGGCATCCCCGTGAAACCGGTGTTTCTGATGCGCGATCCGATCGAACGACTGATCTCCAGCCAGCGCATGAAACTGCGCAAGCAGGGTCTGCGGGATGCCGCCACGGAAGTGGCCACCCTGCGCAAACGGGTGGCTAAAGGCCGCGGGCTGCGCAGCGACTACGGCCAGACCCTCGAGGCGCTCGATCAGGCCTTTGGATTGAAGCACTGCTTTGTTGGCCTGTTCGAAACCCTTTTCACAAGGCCCACCTACTCAGAGCTCTGCCACTTCCTTGACATCCCCTACCGAGAACCCGCCTGGGGCGAGAAAGTGAATGTGAGCGCCACCAAAACGGTGATTCCCGCTGACCTGCTGGCGGAGATGGGCCGCCAGCACGCCGACGATCTCAAGCGGGCACAGCAGGCTCTACCCAACCTTGATCTTCAACAGCTGTGGCCCACCACCAGCCGCTGGGCTCAAGCCTGAGCCAGCGCCATCTGGCGGGCCTGCTCCAGCTGCTCTGCGGTATCCACCGACAGCGAAGTGCCCTCCACCTGAAACGTCGCAATCGTGTGCCCCGCCTCAATCAGGCGCAACTGCTCCAGCCGCTCCAGATGCTCCAGCGGCGACGCCGGGAGCTGATCCCAAGCCGCGAGCACATCGCCCCGAAAGCCATACATACCCACATGACCCCAGTAATCGGTGTGCTCATGCCACTGGGCAGGGTCCACATCGCGCACATGGGGGATGGCGGAGCGGGAAAAATAGAGCGCCCGCCCGTCATGGGCCAGCAGCGTCTTCACCACGGCGGGGTTGTGAATGGTGTTGGGCTTGAGCCGATACACCGGTGTCACCACCGCTGGCACCGGATCACGCCGACCGAATTCCTCCACCATCGCGCTGACCACATCCGGCTCCAAAAACGGCTGGTCCCCCTGCACATTGATCACCGCCGTGCTGGCCAAGCGCTGCGCGCGGGCACCTGCCTCCCAGCGGTCCGCAGACTCATCCCAGGCACGGGCCACCAGCTGATCGGCCACCGAGGCAATCCGTTCACTGCCGGAAGTGCAGTCCGCCGAAGTCATCAGCACAGGGAAGCCCCAGCCTTCCGCCATCTCTTGCAGGTCCGTGCTGTCGGTGCACAACACCACTGCCGCAGGCCCCTGGGCCTTGGCGCATTGCTCCAGCACCCGCTGAATCATCGGCTTGCCGCCGATCTCCGCCAGCACCTTGTCGGGCAGACGCGAGGACGCCAGGCGGGCCGGTACCGCCACCACAGACCGCTGAATCCTCATCAGTCCCACAGCTTCATGGCGTCATCGCGGGCGGAAAACCATTCCGCCGCCAAGGGGCCACCCATCGTGCGCTGCTCCCGGAACCAAGGGCCGCCGAGCGTCCAATGGAGCATCGGGGATGCGTCCTGCGTCTCTGGAGGGACCTGCACATCCACCAGATGGTTCCATCCCCCCTGAATCGCACCGATCTCGTGGTCGCCCTCCAACCAGTGGAAGCGATGCAGCTCCAAGCCGGTGGCGGTGTTCACGTAGTCCACGGTGAGCTTGGTGCAGCGGCTGCAGTTGAGCAGCATCAGCGAACTCCAGTTCTTCTTGGGGTAAGCGCTCTGCACTTCGCCAAGGAATTTCACCGTCTCGCCGGGCACATGCTCGTGCTGCACGCACATGGCGCCATAGCGCTCATCGCGCTGATCCCACAGAGCTTTGACGTCGGCGCGGCAGAGCATGTCGCAATCCATGAACAGCGCCCAACCCTGATAGCCCATTAGGTGGGGCACCAAGAAGCGGGTGAAGGAAAAGGCCGTGCTTTGTTTTGGATCGCGCTCGCGCTGGTACAACCCCTGGGCCTCCAACTGGGGCGTCACCAACGGCGTGATCGCCAGGGGCACAGAGCTGTGTTGATAAAGGCTGTCGATCAGCACATTGGTAGCCGCCCGCTCCCGCGGGTCGTATCCGATAAAAATCGGGATCGGAGCGACGGCCATTCGCCTGCATCTCGGCTGTGAGGGGAGATTAAGGCGCTCCCAGAGCCAGCTTTAGGCTTCGGTGCACCTGAGCTGCATCCGATGGCCGCACGCTGCGTCGCCCTGGGCGACATCCGTTTCGCCAACGATGCGCCATTCGTGCTGATCGGCGGAGTGAACGTGCTCGAATCGCGCGACTTCGCGGTTGAAATAGCCGGTCACTACAAAGCGGTGTGCCAGAGCCTCAGTATTCCTCTGGTGTTCAAGGCCTCCTACGACAAGGCCAACCGCTCGTCGATCCACTCTTATCGCGGCCCTGGCCTTGAGGAGGGTCTTCAAATTCTCCAGGCGGTGAAAAACACCCATGGCATTGCGGTGATCACCGACGTGCACAGCCCAGACGAGGCAGCACCGGCCGCCGCCGTGTGCGACGTCATCCAACTACCGGCCTTCCTGGCTCGCCAGACCGACCTGGTGGAGGCGATGGCCCGCACGGGGGCCGTGATCAACATCAAGAAGCCCCAGTTCCTCAGCCCGTCGCAGATGGCGAATGTGGTGGAGAAATTTCGCGAATGCGGCAACGAACAACTGCTGATCTGCGAACGGGGCAGCAACTTCGGCTACGACAACCTCGTGGTGGACATGCTCGGCTTCGGGGTGATGAAGCGCAGCTGCAATGACCTGCCGCTGATTTTTGATGTCACCCATGCATTGCAATGCCGTGATCCCGGGGGAGCAGCCTCCGGTGGTCGCCGCAGCCAGGTGGTGGATCTGGCCCGGGCCGGCATGGCGGTGGGCCTGGCGGGCCTGTTTCTGGAATCCCACCCTGATCCCAACACGGCGCGTTGTGATGGCCCCAGCGCCCTGCCGCTCGAGCAATTGGAGCCTTTCCTCACCCAAGTGAAGGCCATCGACGACGTCGTCAAAGCCATGCCAGCGCTGGAGATTCAATGACCAGCAATCTGCCTCCAAACAGGATTGGCGCTAACCGACCCTGGCTGCTCTGGATCAACTCAGTTTTGGCATTACTGAGCGGGCTCGGGATCGGCATCTGGATCTGGCTGCTGCAAAACAGGGCATGGTTGCCTGCCCCGGATAGCGAAGCGGGAAAACGACTTCTCAAGTCGTATAGCGGTACAAGCGGAGACGTCGTGCTCGCGCTGCTAACCCTCAGCGTGATCACACTCGTTGTGCTGATTCGGAGGACACAGGAACCCCCAATCGAAAGCTGGAACCCTTGGCGCTGGGCCCAATGCCATCCGCTCGTCATCGCTCTCTGGGCTGGGTACACCGTGGCCATGCTCCATGGCAGCAGCTGGTTCTACCCGGAGCTCGTGGGCTGGTACAAGGATGTCATTAGCGACCATTTGCTTAACAACTTTTCATTCCGAAGCGACTTCCTGAGGGAAACACTGAAACGCGATGATTTCCGTTTCTTCCCACTCGCCCACCAGGACCTGCACATCCTCAGCTGGTTCACCGCCTACATCAAAGTCTGGATGCTGATAAGCGCGGCTGAATTATTCACAATTGTGGTCGTGAGTGCTCGCTTTGTCCGCAGGCTCACAGGACACGAAGCGATCCCCGGCCTGCTTTTAATCACCAGCCTGCTGCTGCTGTTCCAGCCCAGTACAGGCACAGCATTCTTCCAACTGATCTACAGCGAGCGCCTGCTCACGTTTCTATTCAGCCTGTATTTCGCAAGCTATCTCCATCACCAACAGACTCGATCAGCCCAAACATTCTACAGCACAATTCTGTTCGCACTACTGGGCATTTTTGTCAAAGACATTGCGATTGTCCTGTTCCTTGCACCACCACTGGTCACGCTGGCACTGGGCAGCATCGGACGCATGGAGGGATATCCTCGCCTCAAGCTGAACAATCAGAATGAGCTCAACAACTCCTACAAACTAGAACTCTGGCTCTGCAGCCTCATTCTTGTTTTTATTACGTCCTACATCGCCCTCTCTCTGTTGCCGAGCAGCTATGCATCCAGCGGGGCCTACAGCAAAGGCGCGGAATTGACACTCCGCCCAGACTTAAGAATCTGGCTAATGCTTGCTTACTCGACATGGCGGGGCTGGAACATCACAACGGGAAGGAGCCAAGCCAATCTTCTCGACTGCCTAAACCTGGCAGCCTTGATCTACGCAGGCTCTCTTTTCCTACTGATTGGCTACCACAGCAGCAGCTATCTAGCCTTGCCAATCCAATTGATCACAGTTCTAGACGCACTGTGGATCTGGTCGGAAACCATCTCGCCATTCCTTGGATCTCGCACAGGACAACGCGCGACAGCAGGGATCGGTGTGGCCGCATGCCTGGGCTTGATCGGCATCGAACACCAGGCAGGCTTCTCCTTCCTGAATCAAGTCTCCAGGATCAAAATCAGCCAAGACTCCTGGCAGCAGACCTACTCACGCTTGCAAGAACTCGCTCGCGAGCGCAAGGAAGACGGACATCCCGTGAACATCATTCGCGATCGTTCCACTTGGTTCTCCCGGAAGCGCCACCTAGGCCGCCTGAACTACGACCGCCTCATCATTCACGACCCCCAAGAAGGTACATACACAGTGGAAGATGGCATCAAAGAAGGTTCCACCTACACACCCAGAGCTGGCGATCTACTCATCAACATTGATCGCCAACCTCACGACTTCACACCGCCATCAACGAGGGATTACAACCTGATTTATCGCTATGACCCATCCCTTCATAACGGCAGGATCTACATCAAGCGATGACATGGATGCTGCCTTACGTCCCCCGAAACTGCCTGCCCTGATCAAGCGCTATTGGCTCAACCTCTGCATCGCCTCCGGGATCGTCTGCCTCCTGACCCTGATCGCGATCTACTGGGTCAGCCAAAACAGAGAACTTCTGCCAGCTCCACTCTCATCTCAGGGATCTCAACTCCTTGAGACTTACAACGACTGGGGACACGGCCTGTTCATCGCCGTTCTCCTCGTCAGCATTGCCTTTCTAGCCAAATCAGCTCCCTTCCAGTGGGGAAGCCCATTAAAAACAACCCTCCGGGCTATACGTCGCCACCCCCTGCCCAGTGCATTACTGGTCAGCTATGCACTGGTGATGATCCATGAAAGCAGCTGGTTCTACAAAGAAATCCTGACCTGGTACGACGACGTCAACCAAGGGCATCTTCTCTCCAATTTTTCATTGCGGGACTCGTTCATCAGCGAGTCCATGGGACGCAACGATTTTCGATTCTTCCCTCTCTCCCATCAAGACCTGCATATCCTCAGCTGGCTGACGCCATACGTGAAGGTCTGGTCTGCCGTCAGTGCTGTTGAGCTGTTTGCAACCATTGCGATCGCGATTCAACTCATCAAGAGGTTCGCCATCAGGGTCAACACCACCAGCCTGACCTGGATCGCTTGCCTGATCTATCTGTTCACTCCTTCAGCCGCATACAACTATTTCCAGTTCATCTACAGCGAGCGGCTGCTCACCCTGTTGCTGGCTGTTTTTGCACTGTCTTACGACCGCTACCAACACGACCGTCAACAGCGCGACGGGCTCATTGCCTTAGCAGCTGCCCTGCTGGGATCCTTCACCAAAGACACCGCCATTCTTCTCTTCGTTACTCCAGCAGTCGTGACGCTGCTTGCAGGCTCACTGGGCAATCAGCCCACCAACAATCACGGGCCACAAAAAGTCCCAGAACCATGGTGGGACAGCTATCAGCTGGAAACGATGCTGATCGGCCTCATACCGCTTTGGATCGCGTCATTACTTGCGCTAAGCGTGCTGCCCAGCCTGTATCTCGGCGAAGCTAGCTACGACGCCAGCCTGCGCTTCTCCACCTTCGAGTTTGATCTGCGCACCGCCTGGCTCTCGGCCTTCATCCTTGGCCGCGCAGTGTTGTTGGGCCGCAGAACAATCCGACTGCACCTGATCGACTCCCTCAACATTTCAGCCTTGCTCTACAGCTTCGCCCTCTTCGCCTTGGTGGGCTTCAAGAGCACCAGTTATATGGCCTTACCAGTGCAGTGGGTTGCCCTACTGGATCTTCTTTTTCTGTGGAGCACTTGGCTAGAGCCACGACTTCAGAAGCACTGGCCACAAGCAGCGATTAACGGCCTAGCCATTTTTACCAGCGGCCTGATCCTGGCCATCGAGCATCGCTTTGCCCAAACATTCATCAGCCGCTGGAGCGACATCCACGAAACCCAGAATTCGTGGCGAGCCACGCTCGATCAAGCTGACGCATTCGCACGCAAGGCACGCCGCAAAGGTGAGCCCGTCAACCTGATTTTCACTAAGTCCTGGTTCAAACATTCAGACACAATCAAGAAGCTGCCGTTCGACCGCCTTGTTTATCTTGACCCAGAAAAAAAAGAATACAAAATTCTAGAAGGTCGCAATCGAAAGCAAATTTATAAACCGCAACCAGGCGACTTTTTTCTAGACATTGGGTCCGGCAACAAACTAAAAAAATATGGGGTTGACGTCAGCCGTCTTGAGCTCCTCTACACCTTCAACCCCAGAGTCAGCAATGGGAGAATTTATCGCTGGCCTCTGCTGGCTCGACCGGAATAAACCAACCGCTGATTGAGATCGGCCAGTGCAGGCCAGGCAAGGGCCAATTGGGCCACCCCACTCCCCACCTGCATCCAAGCAGAGTCGTACTGGATGGCACGACCACGATCAAGATCAAAACGCACCCGATTACCGGCCAAAATATGACTTCCTGATTGCAGCACCGGTTGCAACATTTCGGGGGCAAAGTCGAGACCCAGCCAGGCACAGAGCCTTCGCAAACTGGCCTCTGGCTCCAGTGCTAGCTCCTCATAACCGAGCCGAAACACAGGCTTTCCGCAACGCTTTAATTGTCGTTCATGGCGGGCACTGAGACGCCACCAGCGAAATAGAGGCTGTAATCCCGGAAGCCAACGGCCCCGTTCACGGCCATCGCGAGATCGGGAATGAACCCAACTGCGCACATCGCGAGTGAGATGAAGAACCCGAATCTCCAGAGCGGGATCCTCAAGAAAGGGCAACACGAAATCGTCTTGATAAGACTCCACCACCCAGGACTCTTGACTTGAGAGAACACCGGTAGGTTCAAGTTCTGACACCAAGCGCTTGAGCTTCTGCGGCAACGGTTGATCGTCATGATCCGGCAGCCAACGCAGCATGGGCCCCCACACCGGACAAGCATCAGCAACCAAACCGCAGGTGCAGTGGCGCTGATGACGCAGATCGCCTCGCAACTGAGCCGGACCACGATGACCATCTTCTGGGGCAGGCTTTTCAAGCAACCGCACCGCCTCGCCAAGGCCCGTGATCTGAGGATGAGCCCCCAGAGCCAGATCCAGAATCGTTGTGCCGCTGTGGCCCAAGCCTCGAATCAGCAGCAATTTGCGAGCAGCCATCACTTGGCTCTCCCAATAACAATGTTGTCTAAAAAACCCATCAAATCGCGAAGGTGATGGTCAAGCGTGAAACCGGCCAACACTCTGTCCCGCCCTGATGCACCCAGCCTGGCCGCCAGATCGGGGTCATCCAGGAACCGCTCCATCGCATGCGCCATCCCTTGCTCATCACCTTCATCAACCAACACCCCAGTCACGCCGTCCAACACAACCTCCGGGATTCCTCCATGGCGTGTCGCCACAACAGGTAGACCACTCAACTGCGCTTCCATGACCGCAACCGGATTCCCTTCACTGTCCCCATCAGGTGCCACGAGGGAATGCTGAACAAAAACACGAACCTGGCGCATCAACTCCGCCACCTGAGCTTGAGTGCGGGTCCCAAGAAACCGCACTCGGCCTCCTAAATCCAGCTCTGCCACAAGCCTGCAGGCAGAGTCACGCAACGGCCCATTCCCCACCATCCAGAGCTCCCCACTCGGCACACGGGAAAAGGCTCGAATCGTATGGAGAGGCCCCTTCTTCTCCACAAATCGGCCAACCGCAAGACAAACGGGTGGAGCCAACGCAGGATCACCAGCACTGAAGAGGGCGGGATTCGCCCCAGATGCACTGATGAGGATGGAAGACGGCTCAGCTCCCAGATCCTGGAGAGTACGGGCCATGGGCTTGGACTTACAAATCAAACCGGACGCGAGCTGCATCAGGCGCAGATAACGCCCCTTCAAGACACCTAGCTTTCCCGCCGCTGAAAGATCTGATCCACGGAAATGCACCACCAGTGGCACTCGGCCGCGGGGACAAGCCTCCATCACCCGCACCGCATGGAAACCGAATTCGGCCATCACCAAATCTGGCTGATGGCGCTGAATCAACCTCTGTGCAACTGTTGCGGCAGGCCATCCAGCTAAACGCAGGCAACCGAAACGGGTCAGCACCTTGCTGAGCAACACCGCTAAGCCATAGGCCAAGCGACGGGGCTCCATCAAAGGTCGTTCATCCCCGAAGTAGGCAATAACTTCACAGGGAAGTCCCTCCAGATTGGCGCGCACAAACGTTTCAGAGGCCGCCCGGCGCGTTGGTGCGAAAACCAATAATCGATTGATCATCCCGGCCCTTCCACCAAGGCGTCCCAGATCGGACCCACCACTGACCAGTCCATTTTCCTCAGGCGAGATCGAGCCGATTGACCAAGGCGAGCACGCAAATCAGCATCTCCTGCTAACCGATCCAAGGCAGTGGCCAACGCTGATGGATCCTCCTTTGTGACCACCAACCCGGTCACGTCATGCTCCACAACTTCCAAAGGCCCCGGCGAAGCATCGCTAACGACAACTGCCATCCCTGCTCCCATGGCCTCAAGTAAGGCATTAGGCATTCCCTCGAAGCGTGACGGCAAAACAAAAACCGATGACGCTTGCAGAAATGTCTCAGGGTCGGAGCGAAAACCCATGAAACTCACCCGACCAGCCAGCTCTAGTTGAGACACCTGGTGCTCTAACGCCCGACGCTCAGGCCCATCACCAACCAGGGTGAGGCTCCATGACGAGGCTGCCCCAGAAGCCAAAGCCAAGGCTTCAATCAACACATCAAGACCCTTTTGATGCACCAGCCGGGAAACAGTGACAAGCCCTGCACCCGATTGGTTCGATGGCGTTGCAACCTGCGCAGCCTCACGCACCTGTTTTGGCAGAGGCAGAGGATTGGGAAGAAGAGATAACTGCCTGTCACCAAACAGGGGCTTCAAACTTTCAAGCACGCCAACTGTGTTAGCAGTGATCACGTCTGCTCTGCGATACAACAGCCGTCGGAAACCTGGCCAAGGGAAGGGCAATCGTTGCAGGCGAAGGTCGTTGCGCTCCGAAACCACCAAACGACCACTCTGATTCCAAAGAGCGCTGCAACAGAGCATGTTGGTACGGCTCAGCATGGCCAACACCCTCCGCGGCGAATGGCGCTTCAAATACTTACCAATCACATGAGACGGAGGGCCACTGATGCCTTCAATGCACCACAGAAGCAGAGTGGATCTCCACGACGACACTCCAGGCTGCACCGGTTCCAACAACCAGGGGCTGACTGACATCACCAACTTTGCAAGTACCCGATGCAGCCGATGCTCGTAAGGCCTCTTCTTAGTCTCCGTCCATAAAGCCACCACCTCCGGACTTAAATCTGACCAGGGCAACCCCTCTGGAAGGCGATGCGCCAGGGAGGGTTCCGCCAACAAAGTGACCACGCGCACGCGCCAGCCTCTCGCCATGAAATGAGCCGCTGCCAGCAAAGCAACTTTCTGAGCCCCACCCGGCCCGAGATGGGGAAGCACAATCCACAGATCATCTTGGGAAGACACCACTTTCTCAGTGCCCCGACTTCAAAGACTGCTTCGGCGTGAGCGAAGCGAGGGCCCCCACCAGGATTCCTGCCAGGTTGCTGGAGTTGTAACGGTCGCGTACAAGCGTTGCTGCTTGCCCTAAACGGGCCCGCTCGGATGGATCCTTCAACACCCGGCTCAAGGTGTTGACCCAACCCTGATCATCGGTTGTTGATGGCATCAAGATTCCATTGACGCCAGACGCCACGAGATCAGCCGGTCCCTGTGGACAATCAGCCGCCACACAACAGCACCCTGCGGCCATCGCCTCCAACAACACATTTGGGAAACCCTCATAGCGAGACGAGAGCACAAAGACCTGACAGCGGGAATACCAATTGTGCAAATTGCCCACGCGACCAGGGAAGTGAAGGCGTGGTTGCAGATGAGACCAATTGTTGAGAAGGGAGCGCAACTCTGCCTGTTGATCACGCCCGTGATATATGCGCTCATCGAGTCCAACAATCACCAATTGCAAGCGCTGGTCTCGCTCGGCGAGAGGAATCCACCAACGCACCAGACGATCGAAACCCTTTTGATCAGATTTGGTGCCAACGGCAAGAAGGACAGGATCATTGACGGTGACCCCATTGTTCGCGAACCATAGCTCTGGCTCAACATGTGGATTGAATGCTGGCAGTGGCCATTTCACAGGATTGGGCAATAACAACTGGCGTTTAGCACCCAACTTTTGTGCAAGCCACTCGCCAACAGCCTTGGTTTGGACAAGGTGTAAATCAGCCCACGGATAACTCCAGCGGCGCAAAAGGCTCCAGATCCTGCCAATCCGTTTTAACGGGGGGTAATTCCGCTCAGATACTACGCAAGGCAAACCAAGCGATCGACACGCGAACAACAACTTGATTGCAGGCAAGGAAGTCACACCAATGGCGAGATCGATGCGCTCCTCAATTAACCAGTGGCGCAAGCGTCGAATTCGCAACGGAAAGGCCATGGGGCCGAGCCGGCGCATCCAACCTGGATCCTCTGGCTCAACCACGCGTATCACACCTTCAGGCAAGGGGTAAAAATCCCAAGATCTGGGCTGACGGGTAAGCACCAACGGCTTCCAACCTGCCTCAGACAGCCATTGGGCCCAAGACAACGTCACACGTTCTGCTCCCCCGAGCTTGAGGCTATCGATATACAGGACGACTCGCTTCGGTTCATGCCCCATGGGAAGGCTGCAACTGAGGCAGATACAGGTGGTAATGGGGAACAAGCTGGTCAACAAAACGCTGCCGGCGTTCAAGACTGCTGAGTTCCCTTTCACTTCGGGTCATCAAAACCAACAAACTTTCGAGAGACTGCTTTCCATCCTCTCGCGCTCGTTCATGCGTGAGACTGAGCTCCAGATCATTGCAGATTTTCAACATGGCATCGGCAAAACCACGATGGTTCTCCTGCGCTGACTGACCATCGAAATACTCCTGTCGGCAATGGAAGCGCAAGCTTTCCATCAGGGGAATCACTCGGCGAATCAATTCAAGATCCATACATCGCCAGCCTTCAATCACATTGATCACCAACACACGCAGACTGTTTCGTGTGAGCCGATAGGACGTATCGGGATCGAGGCAGTTGAGATTGAGAGACTCAAAGAAGACCAAGGCACGCCGTCCCAAAGCCGCGAACGCATCAAAATCCTGAAGACCAAGTTGAAGGCGTTGCAAGGTTGCATAACAGGAAATAAGCAATTTGGTTCGATTTCGCCGGTTCGCCCGTCGACAAAGCCGCGTCCCTGGATCATCTTCCAAGCGTGTGGCCATCAATTCAATCTGAGTAACACAGCGACGCATACGCAGCTGATCATTCAGGTCTGCGCAACGATGACCCAACACCACCAAGCAATAGTTGCGGGCATGCAGTGGAAGCACAGCACTATCAGCCAACTCTTCAAACAACAGCACTTGTTCGCCTCGATCTGAAGGGCGATTTCCTCGACGAAACAACAACTGTTTAAGTTCTCCCAAATGGCCGAAACGCAGCCATAGCTCTTCCATAACCTCTCGGGCTTCCCGATAAGAACCAAGACGCACAAGCGGTAAAACCTTACCGCCGAGCAACACCCGATCTGCAGCCCCAGCGGGTTCAACAGACCGCAAAAGCGCAAGACCCAAGCGCGGCTGGTCTTGCCACATCAACCAATGGCTGATGCAAACGAAAACCTGGGACTTCAAGCTGATGCATGCATGCCTGAAGCGCTCAAACCGTGTAGGACAACGGTGAAATGCGTCAGCTTGATTGCGCTGGGCCTCCGCCAGCAGACCCACGCGGTCGAGATAGGCCAGCATTGTTGCCGTGCGCACTTCATAGGTCTGCGTTGCAGCCCGCTCGAGGCGCTGCTGGAGACTCGGGCCTGCCCCTTCCAGGGCTGCCTGAATCGCACGCTCAAAGGCCTCCGTCTCCGGCGGACACAGCCACGCCACATCAGCGTGGGCCTCCAAGGCAGGAATGGCCGTGGCCACCACTGGCAATCCAGCCGAGAGGTACTCAAAGAACTTCATCGGGAACATGTGGCGGGTGTAGCCGTTCACCTGTAACGGCAGCAACGCCAGGTCGGCATGGGCGAGCCAGCCAGGCAAATCGCCATAGGCGACAGGTCCCATCAACTCCACATTCGCGCAGGCCATCAGCGCGGCAACGTCGGTGGAGGGATCACACTCACCCACTGGCCCGATCAGCACAAAGCTCCATGCGGAATTGCGCTTGGCCAACGAAAGCAACAAGCCCAGATCAAGCTTGTAAGCATCGATGGCCCCCATGAACAGCAACCTTGGCCGGGGCAGTGGCTCAAGTCGCTCAGGGCAACGCAAGGGACCCAAGTCATCCCCCAGGCGGGCACGACTGAAATGGCCGTGATCCGCCACGTTCCCGAACAACTGGGTGTGGTGGTTCCACTGGAGATGGCTGATCTGCAGTTTGGGCGAAGTGGCAAACACCACATCCACTGCCCGCGACAGCGCTTGCTCACTGGCTTCGATGCGATCCACGGGCATCCCCGGCTGATCCTGGATGCGGTCCACACAGTGATAGACACTGCCCGAGAAGCTCTCTGGGTCGAGATACAGAGTGGTGAGCGGGTTGTAGGTCCAGAGGATCGGATTGCTAAAACCCAGCCAACGACAGGCCAGCTCGAGCCCGCCCTGAAGAAGCCGGCGATTGAATTGAAGAGCCTTTCCGCTGTGGCCACCCGGCAACACAGGAGGTGACCACACCCACAGCCCTTCCCGCCGTTGACGAGGAAGCTGAAGCAACCGCCGAAAACGCCGAAGAATGCGCATGCGATCGGCTGCACCCACCCGCGGCGGACGGATTCCCAAAGACTCCACATAAAGCACCCTGTGCCCAGCCGCAGCGAGGGTCAAGGCCGTGTGCTGTTTGTTGGTCCAAAGCGGATGATCCCAGTCGGCGGTGGCGAGAACAATGAAATCGGCCATCGCACTCTCAGTCGCCCTCGATCAAGGCCATCTCACGGAACGAGGGCGAGCGTTCCTGCAACTGCTGAAAATCACCACTGGCGATAATTTCACCATTGGCCATCTCATAAATGAGGTCACACTTTTTCACCGTGGAAAGACGGTGGGCGATCACAATCGTGGTGCAGCGGCGACCAACAATGTCGAGGGCCTGCATCACATCATGCTCTGTTTTGTTATCAAGAGCACTGGTGGCTTCATCCAACACCAACACCTTGGCACCCCGGAAAAAAGCCCTCGCAAGCGACAAACGCTGCCGCTGGCCTCCAGACAGCTTAATACCATTCTCACCAATCATGGTGTAGAGGCCGTAAGTCATTCGAGCGACATAGTCATCAAATTGAGCGGCCTCAAGAGCCGCCCAAACCTGATCGTCGTCAATCGCTTCTGGATCACAACCAAAGGCAACATTGTCACGAATGCTGCCGTCGATCAAACGGATGGTCTGCGGCACGAACGCGCAGTTGGCCTGCCAAGCCGGCACTTCCTGATCACTCACTTCAATCCCATCGAGCATCAGCTCGCCTGAAGTTGGCTGGAACAGGCCAAGCAGCAAATGCGCCAGTGTTGTTTTACCGCTCCCCGTACGACCAACCAAGGCAATCCGAGAGCCAATGGGAATCGAAAGATTGACATTATTGATCACTCGTGGCCCTTCCTGCGTATAAGCAAAGCAGACATCTTTTAATTGAATGAAACGCCTGGGCATTACCCCATCCGCAGTCGGAACACCATCCGCACCGAGCAGATACCGCTCAGGCTTGAGGCTCAGCAGCTGCAGAGCATCGGCGATCTCGGGCAACCCGCCGCGCAAACGATTGATGCTGCGAAACATCGACTGCAGTGGACCAGAAATTCGCAACAAAGCAACCAATACTGCAGAAAGAGCTGGGATTGCATTTTTAACCTGGCCGGGCTCTCCGCTGAGCAAGGCAGGACCGATGCCAACGGCGAAAAGAATGGTGATGCCAGCTGGCTCAATCACCAGACGGGGCACATCTGGCAACAGCCGGCCAATGCGGTCATAGCGCTTGGCAATGACACCATCGCGAGCAAAGCGAGAAACAAAATATTGTTCAGCAGAATAAAGCTGCACTTCTCGCATAGAGCGCAACGATTCCATGAGCAATAAATTAATACGCCTGCCATATCGAATACGCTGCTTCGTCGACAGCCGAAGATACGGAGTAATAATTCGCGAAGCAAGCACATAAGCCAACAGCATCAACAAAAACACCAGAAGCGCTTTCACGCCCAACACAAGCACGACGCCTACAAGAAGCGACGCAACAGACACAACATTGCCCGCAATTAAGATGATTGGGCTAATGACTCCTGTCGAAACACTATTGAGGATACGATTAAACTTTTCAGACAAATTAGCGGTGCGCTGACGAATAAAAAAATCATATTTTTGGCGCATGAGATTGTCATACACCTTGTTCACAAGATCATTCCAAACTTCAGCACTCAGCAGGCTCTGCATCAGGGCTACCCCAAAGCGGATACCAGAGGCCAACCAGAAAGAAGCAATCAGCAGGGCCACTAACCATCCCGACTGATCGAGAAAGTCACCACCAAACACACGAATGCCTGGTAGGTAATCATCAACTTTGGCCCCAGCCAACAGCCCCACCAGGCGGGCCAACAAAGCCACCAAAAAAACGTCTAACAACCCCTGAAACAGGGATGCAATCAGCACCAAAATCAGAAGACGGACTCGCCTGCGGGGCAACTCACGAAGAAGCTGACTGAGGTTGCTCCAGGTCTGGCTTTGCAGGGGCATGAAGGCCTTCAGAGCTCAACCGTGGGATGCAAAACAAAGAGGACTAGGCATTTGTCACGCAACACAATGGCCTCCACTTCCATTCCACAGACCTTAGACCGACTGATCCCTCAGGGTTTTCCCCGAGTCGGCCAGCCAGGCAACCGATTGACCACCCGTTGAGCCGCGCGCAGCCAGCGACGACGGCGCAGTGCTCCAAGGGGAAGTGCTCGCAATGCACCGTCCGCCTGAAGTCGGGGGAGCAAATCATCCAGTTCGTTCAGCACGCGGTGCCAGCCCTCCATCAACGCCTTTTCGCTGTAGGGAGCCAGCAAGCGTTCGATCTCTTGTTCAGAAGGGCGCCAGTCCGCAGGTCGGGCAACGGCAGCAGCAATACGGGCTGCATCGTGCTGCAACGACCCACAACCGAGCTGATGCCCCATCACCCCGGGCGT
Organism: Synechococcus sp. MEDNS5; assembly: GCF_014279875.1. Lineage (NCBI taxonomy): Bacteria > Bacillati > Cyanobacteriota > Cyanophyceae > Synechococcales > Synechococcaceae > Synechococcus > Synechococcus sp. MEDNS5. The sequence continues at coordinate 160,672 of NZ_CP047952.1, read as the reverse complement.
GAGGATGTCGGCAAGAGCATGGTTCAAGCTGCTGAACACCACACATCCGCAGGCACTGGCCTCAAGCGGCGGCAGACCGAACCCCTCACTCACACCGGCACAACGCCAGTGATCAGCGGAGTCGTAGAGATACACGCTGGCGTGATTGAACAGATCCACGAGGTCATCGACCCAGCCGTCCTGCACCTCAACGTTCAGGCCCCTGGCCCGTAGAGCAGGCACGAGCTGCCGAAGCACGTAGTCACTGCTTTTACGCCGCTGCACCAGCACATCAATCGGCCGTGGCGCCTGTAGAGACGACGCTCGCGCCCCGCGTTCAAACCACTGGGGTTCCAAGGCATTGGGAAGCAGAAACAGGGGATTGCGTGGAGCATGATTCCCCCAGTACCCAAGGGTGTTTCGGCTGACGGCCGCCACGGGCACACCGGGAGGAAGGTCAAAGCCATAACCAGTGCTATGGGCCTGGTAGATCACAGAACGACCGCGCAACCGGCGCATCAGCATGGGCACATCAAACCCCCAGCTCACCAGCCAGAGCGCATCGGCTGGAGCCTTCTCCTGTCGCAACAGGTCGTCGAGAAACGGCTGGTCGGCCTGACGCTGGCGGTAAGTCACCACCTGCGTGGGCCGCAGCTGCGATAACAGCCGGGCGGTTTGCAGAGCAACGCTCAATCCACCACAACGAAAACGGGTCCCGGTGCCTGGCACCAGAACCCGTATGCATTGAGAGGTCGCTCCTGATGCGGTCAAGCCGCCACAGCCTCAGTACTGCCGGCGCGCTGACGGCGGGTGAGGAAGCCGAAAAGAACCTTGCCGATCGCTGCCACCAGGTTGCCCTCAAGCTCCTGGAACATCTTCATGTTGAGGTGGAAGGCATGGTTGGCCTCCTCCACCATCCGATCGGCCATGGGCTGGTCAATCGGCAACTGGTCCATCGCGGCACGGTAGGTGGTTTTGAAGGCTTTCTCGTCGGCAATCTCAGGGAACGAATAAAAGTGCAGCCCATCGTTTTCGCCAAGGTTCATCGCCTTTTGAGCAATATTCTTGAGAATCTGCCCACCGGAGAGATCACCCAGGTAGCGGGTGTAGTGATGGCCCACCAGCAGCTCGGGAGACTCCTTGGCGACCTGGCGGATTCGCTCCACATAAACCTCAGCCGCAGGGGTGGCCTTGATCTGCTGGAGCCAATCAGCTCCGTAATAGAACGCCAGATCCTGCTCGAGGGCCTCACGGCGGTTGAGTTCGCTGAATGCGATGGGTGCGATCACGGGGTGCTCGGCCAGACCTGCCATCTCTTCTTCCATGGCGGCATACACGAAGTAGAGATCAGCCACCAGCGTGCGGTAACTGCCCTTGTCCACAACTCCTTTCAGGAAGCAACTCACAAACCCGGTGTTTTCAGCCATGGTGTGCGACTTCTTCGTTCCTTCACGGAGCTGGGAAGCGAGAGCGACGGGCATGGGAAGAAGCACGTGATCAGTGGAAGTAACCTTAAAAGCGAATTCCGTGATCAAGGCCCAAAGGGTTGCGAAGGGTTACTTACGCCGCCGTGTCGGACGCCTGGGAAACCTCAAAAAGAGCAAAAAGATCACGACAGATCTCGCGCAACTGACGCACCTGCTCTCGCTGAGGCAAATGGGACCCTTCCGGCTGCCACTCACCCATCGTGGCCAAGCGCCAGCGTTCACCATCGAAGGTCATGCCGCGCATCAATATTCCGAGAAGCTCGGGCGGTGACTGGGAGTTGCCTTTGGCAACACCCTTCAGACGCAGCTGCAACAACAAACTGCGGCACTCCAGGCGTGGGCTCCAGCCAGGGAAATGAAAGGAGAGATCAAGGGTTTCCTCCTCGAGCCAATCGCGGGTCTGAGGGTCGTCCCTCCAGGGGCTGAGATTGGCGCGAGCGGCAGGGAAACGCTGCTTCACAAGCGTCACCGTCGAGGCGAGAGCCTGAACCAATGCCACGCTGTTCACGGCGTCCGCTGCGTTCACCCGCCTTCCATCACTGCTGACAGGGTGAATGTTGATGATGACTTGCGCCAGAAGCCGTTACGGTTGCGACCATGATCCTGAGGTCTTTCAGTACCCGTCTCAGCCTGTACGGACTGGTCGGTGTTGGAGCTGCAGCCGTACACGCAATAACACTCCTGGTTTTGGGATTGGGAATGCCGTTGTGGATCGCCAATCCCTTGGCTTTTCTTGCCGCGTCCTTCGCTAGCTATCTCGGCCACTCCCGCTTCACATTCCGCACCGAAACAGGCGGCCAGCATTTCGCCCGCCGTTGGTTGATTCTCCAGTACACGATCAACCTCGCCGTCTGCAGTGTGCTTCCGCTGGCATTACCCGCATGGCTCCCCACGAGCGCTGAGGTTGGTGTGCTGGTCTTCACGCCAACTGTGCTCAATGCCCTGATCTGGTCGCGAGCCGCTCGCTTCAGTCTGCGCCGGCGCCAACGCGGACGTGTTGCGCCGCTCCGACATGCCGATGATCTTGGCCTCAGCCACGCCGCGAACACTGCAATCGTGGCCCTGGCTGAGGCAGGACAGCTGGATGGCACCAGCCTATTGGTGAATGGTCCGGCCGCCTCGGAAGGCGCCGAAGCCTGGCTTTCACTGGCTGAGCACAGACCAACCCTGCAGCTCTGTCTCCATCTCTGCCTCACCGAAGGACCACCCAGCGCTGCCCCCGAGCTGATTCCCGATCTGGTGGATCGCCAAGGACATCTCCACTGTTCCTTCGGACAATGGCTGCTGCTGTCTCTGCTGCCGCGCCGACATCCCAGACGGGTGAGGGTTGTCTCCCAGCTGGAACTCGAGATCGATGCACAGATCCAACAGTTCCAGGCCTTGCGGGGGAACAGTTCCATCGCCCTGGATGGCCATCAACACATCCACCTTGTGCCTGTGGTGCTCGACGCTGTTCTCGACCGGGCAGGCACCGCTGGCATCACCTGGCTGCGCAGCACCGATGAGTCCTTGCCCACCGGACTTCCCTTGCGTTGCTGGTGGCAAGCCTGCCGTGATGCAGGGCTGCTCAAATGGCTGATTTTGCAGCTGCTCAGCTGGCGAGCTCAGAGAAAGATTCAGCGGTGCGGACTGACCACCAACGGGGGGTTTGCTGGCGTGCTCTTCACCGGGCACATGGCAGATGCAACGCTTCTGGCTGCCTGGAGGGAACTCAGCAGCCTGGAAGCCAAAGCCCAAAACACAGCACCACTATTGCTCGCCCATCCCAGTGCTCCTCTGAATCAAGATCTCGCCGATGCGGGCTTCACGGTTTCCCAAGCGTTTGCGCGATCCGCCTGGAGGCAGAAAGAGTGGCGTGCGCTTGAAGCACTCACGATCATCCCTGATCAATGGAGCGAATGAAGTAGTGGGGCCGGGCTTTCGACTCCACATAAATGCGGCCGATGTAGTCGCCGAGCACCCCAATGCCGATCAACTGAATTCCGCCGAGAAACAACACGGCGACCATCAGTGAGGCATAACCCGGCACGTCGCGGCCCACCAAAGCCGTGCGCAGGGACAGAATCAAGGCATAGAGAAGGCTGAAACCGGACACCAAAACACCAAGTCCGGTCCAGACCTTCAGGGGCAGCACTGAGAAAGAGAAGATGCCATCAAAGGCATAGCCAAACAATTTGAGCGGGCTCCAGGAGGTGGAACCTCCAACCCGGCTCACCCGTTGATAGGGCAACTCCACACTGCGATAGCCCGTCCAGGGCAATAACCCTTTGGAAAAGCGGCTTGATTCGCGCAATTGCGTGAAGGCCTCCACAACCGGGGCATCAAGCAAACGGAAATCACCAGCCCCTTCCTGCAGCTGGATGGAGTCAACAACCTTATTGAACACTCGATAAAACCAAGAGGCGCTCAGCACCTTCAAGCGCGACTCCTGGTCGCGGTCATCGCGCACCGCCGTCACCACCTCGGCCCCAGCACGCCATTCCGCCACCATGGCCTCGATCAACTCGGGCGGATGCTGAAGGTCGGAGTCAATCAACACGGCGGCGGAACAGCGCTCGCGCACGTGATCCAACCCCGCGAGCATGGCGGCTTCCTTGCCGAAATTGCGGGTGAGTTCCAGCAGGGTGACCGGGACCCCTACGCCCAGGTTGCGGCGCTGCGTTAAAAAACCGCGGATCTGATTCACGGTGGCATCCCTGGAGCCATCGTCGATCAACACCAGCTGGTCCACCCCAGGCACAGCCAGCACCCGCTCGATGAAGCGGACGATCACGGCCTCTTCGTTGAAACAGGCCGCCACCACCCACACACCATCACGGGTCGTCATTGGACGGACGGCAGAATCTGGTGAACTTTAGAGATCGCTCCTCGAGTCATAGGCTCGCCGCAACGTGATGCCGCGAGGCGGCGAATCAGCCATGGCCCAGTTTGAGAAGCTCACCGCCCCAGCCCAGGGCACACCGATTCGCTTCGAGAACGGGCAGCCGGTGGTCGCCAACGACCCGATCATTCCCTTCATCCGCGGAGATGGCACGGGTGTGGACATCTGGCCGGCCACCCAGAAGGTGCTGGATGCGGCGGTAGCCAAGGCTTACGGCGGAGCCAAAACCATCGAGTGGTTCAAGGTGTATGCGGGCGATGAAGCCTGCGACCTTTATGGCACCTATCAATACCTGCCCGAAGACACCCTCGAAGCGATCCGCACCTACGGCGTGGCCATCAAGGGTCCACTCACCACCCCAGTGGGCGGTGGCATCCGCTCGTTGAACGTGGCCCTGCGCCAGATCTTCGATCTGTACTCCTGCGTGCGTCCCTGCCGTTATTACGAGGGCACCCCCAGCCCCCACAAACGTCCCCAGGATCTGGACGTGATCGTGTACAGGGAGAACACCGAAGACATTTACATGGGGGTGGAATGGGAAGCCGACGACGCCGTCGGTCTGGAGCTGCGCAGGCACCTCAACGAAGTCGTAATCCCGGCCAACGGCAAGCTGGGCAAACGCCAGATCCCGGAAGGCTCCGGCATCGGCATCAAACCGGTGAGCAAGCACGGCAGCCAACGCCACATCCGCAAGGCGATCCAGCACGCCCTGCGCCTGGAGGGCAACAAGCGCCACGTGACCCTGGTGCACAAGGGCAACATCATGAAGTTCACCGAAGGCGCCTTCCGCGACTGGGGCTATGAACTGGCCACCACCGAATTCCGCGACGTGTGCATCACCGAGCGGGAGAGCTGGATTCTCGGCAACCTCGAAAAGGATTCAGGCCTGAGCGTGCAGGCCAATGCCCGCATGATCGAGCCGGGCTACGACAGCCTCACTCCCGAGAAGAAGGCGGACATCGACGCTGAGGTTCAGGCCGTGATCGACACGATCGGCAGCAGCCATGGCGGCGGCAAATGGAAAGAGATGGTGCTGGTGGATGACCGCATCGCCGACAGCATCTTCCAGCAGATCCAGACCCGACCTCAGGAGTATTCGATCCTGGCCACCCTCAACCTCAACGGCGACTACATCTCCGATGCCGCCGCGGCCATGGTGGGCGGCCTGGGCATGGCCCCCGGCGCCAACATCGGCGAAACCGCCGCCATCTTTGAAGCCACCCATGGCACGGCCCCGAAGCACGCCGGACTGGATCGCATCAACCCGGGTTCGGTGATCCTCAGCGGCGTGATGATGCTGGAGTTCATGGGCTGGCAAGAAGCTGCCGACTTGGTGACCAAGGGCCTGAGTGCCGCCATTGCCGACAAGCAGGTCACCTACGACCTGGCACGGCTCATGGAGCCTCAAGTGGATCCAGTGAGCTGCAGCGGCTTCGCTGAAGCGATCATCGAGAGGTTCTGAACCGCACGGCACGAAAGCCGCCAGACTGCCGGCATGAGCTCCCGGTCCAGCTCCGAATCCCCCACACCCTCACGACTCCCCGGATTGCCTGAGGGTGCCACCGACCCCTGCGTGCACTGCGGCTTCTGCCTGCCCACCTGCGCCAGTTACCGGGTGTTGGGCACAGAGATGGATTCCCCCCGTGGGCGCATCCATACCCTCAAAGCGATCGAAGCCGGTGAGCTCGTGCTCGATGCCACCGTGGCCTCCCATTTCGACAGTTGCCTGGGGTGCTTCGCCTGCGTGACCGCCTGTCCATCAGGCGTGCGCTACGACCAGCTGATCGAAGCCACCAGGCCGAAACTGAACACGGCGGAGCTGCGCAGCCCCTGGCAACAGACCTTTCGGCAGCTGCTGCTGGCGGTGCTGCCCTATCCCAATCGCCTGCGTGCTTTGCTGCAGCCCTTGCGGGCCTATGCGGGAGGTCCGCTGCAGACCCTGATCCGGCGCAGTGGCCTCGTCCGCCTGCTCGGCCCCCAACTCGAAGCGATGGAAGCGCTGCTGCCGCCGCTGGCCCCCGAAGGCTTCAAGGATCACTTCGCTGAGGTGAATCCGGCGACCGGCCAACGCCGCGGCAGGGTGGGCCTGGTGTTGGGCTGCGTGCAGCGCTGCTTTGACCCCCAGGTGAATGCAGCCACCCTGGCGGTCTTGCAGGCCAACGGCTTCGAGGTGGTGATCCCGGCCGACCAGGGCTGCTGCGGTGCGGTGAGCCATCACCAAGGACAGATGGAGCAGACGCGGGAGCTGGCCAGTGATCTGGTGCAGCGCTTCCGCGCCGCCACCGGCGAGGACGCTCTTGACGCGGTGCTGGTGGCCGCATCCGGCTGCGGTCACACGATGAAGGCCTACGACGAGCTGCTGAACGAGGAGCAAAGAGGCTTTGCCTGCCCCGTGCTCGACGTGCATGAATTTCTGGCGGCACGTGGCCTCTCGGAGGCTTTCCGCGCCGCCCTGCAGCCCCTGCCGATCACCGTGGCTTATCACGATGCATGCCACATGATCCACGGCCAGGGCATCACCACCCAGCCACGCCAGCTGCTGGGGGCGATCCCGGAGCTGAAACTGCGCGAGGCCACCGAAGCCGGTGTGTGTTGCGGTAGCGCCGGCATCTACAACCTGGTGCAGCCGCAGGAAGCAGCCGAACTGGGACAGCTCAAGGTGGAGGATCTGAGCCGCACCGGCGCCAGCGTGATCGCCAGCGCCAACATCGGCTGCAGCCTGCAATTGCGCCGTCATTTGCAGGAGGACGGACCGGAGGTGCGGCATCCGATGGAGCTGCTGGCCCGCGCCGCCGGCTTAACCATCGATTCAACGATCTGAACCGACGCCGACTCAGCCCGCCTCCATCAGCCTCCAAGCCTCCGCCAGGGTGCTTCGATCCCCCAGGTTCCCAGGGAAGGTCACGATCGGCAGCCCATCCCAAGGCAACCCTTCAGGCGCCAAAGGCCGCACCAGGGACAGGCCCGGCAGCAGCTGCCCTTCAAGCTGCACGGCCTCCAGCTCCAGACCCTCCGCCAGCAGCGTGCCCGTGGTGATGCCTCCCTTGCTGATCACGTAACCCAGCTGCGGTGCAAGTGCCGCCACCAGCCTGGCCGTGAGCTGGGCCAGGGCCAGGCCGAACTGCAGGCGCCGGCGCTGAGCCGAAGCGCCCTCGCCGAACGTGAGTTCTCCGCGACTGGTGAACAGCACCGGTGTGCGTCCCTGGGCCAGGCATGTCTGCAGGTGCTCCCCCCACTCGCGCTCGAGATCAGCCAGCAGCAGGTCAGGCGTCCCTCCCTCCAGCACCCGCGCGATCCGCGCCACCGGCAGTTCCAGACCAGCACAACGGCCATCCGCCAGCAGCTCTGCCAATTGCGCATCGGCCAGGGGCACATGGGAGCCCACCAGCACCAATCCGGGCAAGGCCACGCCCGTTAAATCCCGGCGACGCAGGCTTGCCAGAGCAGGCGCAGAAAGGGGTTGGGGTCCGAGGGGCGCCTCGCCAGCATTCACCAGCCCATTGATCAGGCTGGCGGCGGCGCGGAACAGCAAACGCTTGCGACCCTGCAACCGGCGAACGGCCGCCCCGAGGGAATCCAGCTGCTGCGGGCGCTCGGCGTCCACCACCACCGGCGCATTGCCCTGCAGCGCCTGCAACCAAGCCAGCAACTCCTCACTCCCTTCGGAGCGCTCATCTGCCGCCCGATCGAGCAGGTCTCTCCCCAGCCGCAGCACCGCGTGCGCCGGAATCGTTCCCCCACTCTTTTCTTCCAGCCAGGCATCGAGAGCACTGGTGCTGAAGCCGAAGCTTCGATCTTTGGCGAAGGCCGTGGTGTGCACCGGTTCGCCATGCAGCAGGTGCACCCCGTCCACAGTGGTGCGCCCCCCAGGCAGAAAGGCCGGCACATGCAGGGTGGCAGCCACCGGCCCGAAACGAGCGTCCAGCTCTTCAGCGATTACGGCCGGTTCGAGCACGCCGTGCCCGCGCAATGTGGAATCGCCCCGACTCACCAGCAGCAGCTGGGATTCGGGGATGCCCTCCGCCTCAAGAGCCTGTTGGAGGGCGTCGATGATCTCCCGGTTGCGCTCCGCCGCCGCATCAGCCGAGAGAGCACGGGTATTGGCCAGTACAAACAGGAGCGGCGAGGGATGGCGCAGGCCTCGGCGCAGACTGTCCACATCCCAGCGCAGCAACAACGGACAGCTGTGCACCGTCTGGGACCCGGTGGGGTCGTCGTCGATCACGACAATGGTCATGGCACGATCATCTCGCGCATTCAGTCCAACCATCACTGAGGCCTTCTCCGAGACGCTGCTGCAGCCGCACAGCGAAGCTGAGCTGAGCGCGCTGGTGCGCGACCTGCATAGCAATGGCCGTCCCTGGACGCCGGCAGGGCTGGGAAGTCGCCTGCACTGGGGGCCACTGCTTCAGCAGGCAGGTCCAGCCGTGAGCACTCGTCGATTCAACCGGATCATCGACCACGCCGTGGATGACCTCACCATCACCGTGGAGGCCGGGCTACCCCTGGCCGATCTACAACACGCCCTGGCCGAACGGCATCAGTGGCTACCGGTGGACTGGCCCTGGGGCACCGCGACGGATCTCGGAACCAGCGCCGGCACAGTGGGAGGGCTGGTGGCCCGAGGGCTCTCCGGCAGCCTGCGCCAGCGGCATCTGGGGGTGCGTGATCAACTGATCGGCATCGGCCTGATGCGCAGTGATGGCGTTGCCGCCAAGGCCGGCGGTCGGGTCGTGAAAAACGTAGCCGGCTACGACCTGATGCGGCTGCTCTGCGGCAGCTGGGGCAGCCTGGCCCTGATTACCGAAGTCACCCTGCGAGTGCAGCCCATCCGCAAGGCCCGTCGCCTGCTGCTGGTGCACGGAGAGCCCTCCGGCCTGGAGCCCCTGCGCCAGGCGGTGATCCGCGGCGGTTTCACCCCAGAGTGGATCAACTGGGAAACGACACCCGACCGGGGCTGCAGCCTCAGGCTGGGGGTGGCCAGCATCAGCGATGCCGCCGTTGACGCACAGCTGAGTCAAATCCAAGCCCTGGCCGATGACCTGCGACTGAAGACGGAACGGCAAGCATGGAGCCATCCCCTCCCAGCCCCGATCCCTCAAGCGTCAGACCCGGCCTGGTTGCTGCGCTTAAACCTGCCGCCGGCGCGGTGTATCGACCTGCTGAAGGATGAAACCTTCCAGCGGTTGCAAGGCTGGAGCTGGCAACTGGCCGCGGGAGCAGGCAGCGGCGATGCCTGGCAGGTGCAGGGTCCAGCCACTCCCGCCTACGCGATCGCAGCGTTGCGCAGGCGGGTAGCGGATCTGGGAGGTGAGCTCACGGTGCTGATCCAACCGTCAGCGCCGGAGAGCCAGGAGGCACTGGACGCCTGGTTGGATGCTCCCTCCAGACCCCTGATCGAAGCGGTGAAGCGGCAGTTTGACCCCAGGCTGCAACTGGCCCGGGGACGACTGCCAGGCGTGGCCGCACCCTTCAGCTGAGACGTGCTCAGCTCACCGAATAGCGACAGGTGAGGGTGGTGCTCTGGCCGGCGCTCAGTTCCAGCTTGCGATCGCCACTGATCAGCGATTGCCGTGGTCCCGTCCAGGGTTCGAGGCACACCATCGGGCGGGGAGGTTCGGTCCAGACCACCGTGAGATCCATCGGGTCGTGATGCTGCAACTGCAGACGCGTACCAGCCGCCTTGTCCACAAGCGTCACAGGCCCAGCGGGACGGGTGAGGAAGTCGACGCCGTCTGGCAGACGACTGAGCTGGGAGGCCGTTTCAGCATCAGCCATCTCCAGGTGATTGAGGCAGCGGGGGGCGAGTCCCTCGAGCTCGGTGCGGGCCAGATCGGTCACATTGAAATACGGGTGCAGACCGAAGCTGAAAGGCATGGCCTCCCCGCCTTCCTTCGAGGTGTTGGTGACCGTCGTCACGATCTCCAGTGCTGAGGCCACAGGGCGCATGTCCATCTGCACCCGGAACGCGAAGGGATAGGCCGCCTGGGTGTCAGCCGTATCGACCAGGCAGAGCCGCACACCGCCCTGATCCTCGAGCAGTTCGATCGTCCAGGGAAGATTGCGGGCAAAGCCGTGCTGCTTCAGGGTGTAGGTGCCACTGGCCAGGGGCAGGCTGTCGCCAGGCAGGTTGCCGCAAATCGGAAACAACACGGGAATGCCACCGCGGATGCTCTTGGCAGGGTCGGCATAGCGTTCCTGGTCGAAGTAGAGCACTTCACGGCCGTTACAGAGCCATTCGCTCACCAAACCACCGCGCTCCGGAACAATCCTCAAACGGTCACCACTGCTGGGATGCACGTATTCCCAGTGGGCGTAGGGAGCTGACTGCTGGCGGAAGGTCATAGCCACAGGACTGGGACACCCAAGAGTGGCCGGAAATTACCGGGATGGCTGCGGATCCAAGGTGTTCTGGCCAACACGCCCTTCCAGCCAGTCCTGCAAGGCCCGGTTCACCTGATCGGGAACCTCATCGTGGGGGCAGTGGCCAGCGTCGAGGACCACTTCGGTGGTGTTCTCCGGAGCATGGCGCTGAAAGCTGGATCGCCGTCCGGCGGCATTGATCCAGGGATCGCGGATCCCCCAGAGCAGCAGCAACGGCGCCTGCAGGTGGGCAAACAGCTCATCAAGGGGTTGGCCGCGGGGGATATCGAACACGGTGCGGAACACCCCGAAGGCTCCAGGGTCCAGCGACGGGCGTCGAATCGACTCCACAAGCCAGTCATCGACATTCGTCTTGTCGATGTACACCTGCCGCAGGGTGCGGCGAATGGTGGCGGGCCTGCGCAGGTTTTCAAACAGCAACCGCTGCAGCACCGGGCTCTTCAGCAAAGCGGAACCGATGGAGCGCCGGGCGATTGCCCCCCATCCCCCCGGGCTGGCGGTCTGTTCATCGCTGAAGGGACCCGCAGCATTGAGCAGCACCACCCCAGCCGCCCGGTCCCCCAGTTCGGCACCTGCTGCCAAGGCGGCGAAACCGCCAAGAGAGTTGCCGGCGATCACCGTGGGGCGGCCGATGCGCTCCTGCACGTAAGCCACCAGCTGATCGCGCCAGAGCGCACCGCCGTAGCTGAGTCCTGCGGGTTTGGCGCTGCGTCCGAAACCGAGAAGATCCACAGCGTGCACCTCGTGGGTTTGGGCCAGCACAGGGATGTTGTGCCGCCAGTGATCCGTGGACGCACCAAATCCATGCACCAGCAGGAGGGCAGGGCGCTCCAGCGACTGGGGGTTCTGGGCCGGTTCTGGCGCTGCGCACAGACCGTGCACGGCATGGCCACGGAACTGCCACCACGCTGCCTGGTCGTTGCTCACCACACCTACCGCTTGGGCCCGCGATGCTAGGCATCCCGTTCCTCCGGTGGTCCACCGGGCCGCCAACACCGCGATGTTCGACGACAGCGTCAGCCCATTGCTTCAGGGAGCCACCCTCAGCGGAGGATTGTTCTGGGCGTTAGCCCTCTACCTGCCGCTCAGCGGGCCATTGAGCCGGTTCGAAGCGAGCCTGGAAGGCGGCCCACTGAATGAGTCGTGGCGTCAGGCCGCCCTGGTGATCAGCAGCTTGCTGCTGGCCTTGGCCGTGGGTGTGGTGGTGCAGCTGATCCTGGCGTGGGCCCTCGGACCAGGCTGGGCCTCCAGCCTGGCGCTGATCAGCATCGGATGGGGTTTATTCATCAGCCTGGCCCGGCGTTAAAGCAGCCCCACCGGTTCGGCTGCCACGTCGTCGCTGACGCTGTCGCCGTCGTCCGGCTTGTTGCCCCCGAGCACGAGGCGCAGCAGCACCGGCGCCAGGAAGGTGGTGCCGATCACCATTAAGAGAATCGCGGCTTCAAGCGAGGGGGACAGCAGCTTGGCGCTTGTACCGAGGCCCAGGAAGATCAGTCCCACTTCGCCGCGGGGCATCATTCCCAGACCCACCACCAACCGGCGGGTGGGCTGCTTGCTGATGAAGGCCCAGCCGGCGGCAATTTTGCCGATCACGGCAACCACGAACAGGAAGCCAGCGACCACCAGCGCCGTGCGGCTGGAGGGGTCAGACGGATTGATCACTGAGAGATCCATCCCGGCGCCCACCAGCACGAAGAAGATGGTGGCGAACAGGGTCACGATCGGCAGCACCGCCTGCTGAATGGCGTGGTTGTGCTTGGAGCTGCTGAGAATCAGACCAGCCGCGAACGCTCCAAGAGCAGCTTCAAGACCGATGGCCGTGGCGGTGAAGCAGCTCAGGGCCAGGATCACAAAGGACGCCACCAACACTTCACCGGGTGCCTTGAGCTTGTCGATCATCCAGTCGAAGGCCGGAGCAGCGGTGCGGCTGAGGCCAATGGCAGCCACCACGAACACTGCAGCAGCAGCCACCAGCTTCACGATCGGGCCGATTTCCAGGTTGCCGCCTGAGGCCAGAGCCACCACCACCGCCAGGATCACGATGCCGAGGATGTCGTCGAGTACGGCGGCGCCGATCACGATCTGCCCCTCACGGGTCTTGAGAAAGCCCAATTCACTGAACACGCTGGCGGTGATGCCGATGCTCGTGGCTGTCATTGAGGCACCGGCAAAGATCGCCGGGATGGCATCCACATGGAAGATGGCCATGAGTCCCCAGGTGCCAAGAGCAAAGGGGAGCACCACACCGGCCACAGCCACGGTGAACGCCTGGGCGCCGACGGCGATCAGTTCTTCCAGCTCACTCTCCAGGCCGGTGAGAAACAGCAGGGCGTAGAGCCCGAGCTCCGCCACCGCTTCCAGCGAGGGGAAACTCTCGTTGTAAATCTCCGGCACGGCATCCGGGGGGACATTCACCAGGCCGCTCACCAGGCTGATCACCCCATTGCTGAGCTCCACTTGCGTTTCCGGCGGAACCAATAGGTGCAAGCCGGAGGCACCGATCAGCACCCCAGCGAGCAGTTCCCCAAGGATCGTGGGCAGCTGGAGGCGCACCAGCACCTCCGCCAGCAGGCGCGCAGCCACGAAGATCAGGGCGAAACGGGCCACCCCAATCAGGGTTTCGGCCATTTCAAGGTCGTGGGAGGAGATTTCGGCCAGCAGGGGCATGAGCAGGGGCGGCATCGCAGCAGCGAGCATCGGAATCGTGAAAGCCTCTCCCGCGGACCTTATCTGTAAATGAGTTTTTGCACCGCAGGCATCCATGCAGAAACGCTGTGGATCGGGCCACGATGCGGATGTGCGGTTCTTAACGAACGCACCCGTTTGAGCTGGCTACCTTCCGCGTAGCCAGCTGATCTTCGGGTTTCGCATGACGGTCACTCCCTTCCTGCATCTCTCAGGCTCTGAACACCTTCAGGCACCGGCGGACGACGACCTTCAGCGCCTCGATGCCTACTGGCGGGCCGCCAACTATCTGGCGGTGGGAATGATTTATCTGCAGGACAATCCGCTGCTGCGGGAGCCTCTGCAGCCCGAGCACATCAAGAACCGTCTTCTGGGCCACTGGGGCTCCAGCCCAGGCCAGGCCTTCATCTGGACCCACGCCAATCGGCTGATCAACACCTACGACCTGGACATGATCTACATGTCCGGTCCTGGCCATGGGGCCCCTGGCGCCCGCGGGCCGGTGTACATCGACGGCAGCTACACCGAGCGCTATCCCGACAAGTCGCTGGATGAAGCCGGCCTGAAGAAGTTCTTCAAGATGTTCTCCTTCCCAGGACACATCGGCAGCCACTGCACTGCGGAGATGCCCGGATCGATCCATGAGGGTGGTGAACTCGGCTACGTGCTCTCCCACGCCGCGGGATCGGTGTTCGACAACCCCGAACTGATCACGGTCGCCTGCGTGGGTGATGGCGAGGCGGAGACCGGGCCTCTGGCCACCAGCTGGCACATCAACAAATTCATCAACCCGATCAAAGACGGTGCCGTGCTGCCGGTGCTGCACCTCAACGGCTACAAGATCGCCAACCCCACGATCCTCAGCCGCATCGATCACGAGGAGCTGGAAAGCCTGTTCCGCGGACTGGGCTGGACGCCGATCTTCGTGGAGGGCTCCGATCCGATGGAGATGCACCGCAAGATGGCTGTGGCCATGGAGCAGGCCGTGCTCGAAATCCGGGCGATCCAGGAGCAGGCCCGCGGCAGTGGTGAAGCCTTCCGCCCCCGCTGGCCGATGGTCGTGCTGCGCTCCCCCAAGGGCTGGACCGGTCCGCAGGAACTTGATGGCAAGAAGATCGAAAACTTCTGGCGCGCTCACCAGGTGCCGATCGGTGATGTGAAAGCCAACCCAGATCACCTGCAGCTGCTGGAGGACTGGATGAAGAGCTATCGCCCCTGGGAGCTCTTCGATAACAACGGCGCCGTGCGCGAGGAGATCCGGGCGCTGTCTCCCAAGGGTGATCGCCGCATGGGCTCCAACCCCCACACCAACGGTGGGGTGCTGCGCAAAGATCTGCGCTTCCCGGAGCTGCGCAACTACGAAGTCCCGGTGGAGACCCCCGGTACCACCGAAAAGGAGAACACCTACCCCCTGGGTGAACTGATCCGCGATCTGATCAGTCACAACCCCGGTGCCTATCGCCTCTTCGGCCCGGACGAAACGGCCTCTAACCGCCTCCAGGCTGTGTACGAGACGACCAAGAAGGCCTGGATGGCGAATTTCCTGCCCGAAGACCTCAACGGCAGCGAGCTGGCCCGCGACGGCGCCGTGGTGGAGATGCTCTCCGAGCACACCCTGGTGGGGATGATGGATGGCTACCTGCTCACAGGCCGGTATGGCTTCTTCCACACCTACGAGGCCTTCGCCCACGTGGTGGCCTCGATGTACAACCAGCACTGCAAGTGGCTGGAGCACTGCGAGGAGATTCCCTGGCGAGCTCCGATCGCCCCCTGGAATTGCTTGATCTCCTCCACCGTGTGGCGTCAAGACCACAACGGCTTCACCCACCAGGATCCTGGCTTCATGGATCTGGCGGGCAACAAGAAGGGCAGCATCACCCGCGTGTATTTGCCGGCCGATGCCAACAGCCTGCTGGCAGTGGCCGAAAAGGCCCTCACCGAAACCGATGTGGCCAACATCATCGTGTCGGACAAGCAGAAGCACCTGCAGTACCTCACCCTTGATGAGGCCCGCCGCCATGTCGCCAAAGGCGCCGGCATCTGGGAGTGGGCCTGCAACGACAACTGCGGCGTTGATCCTGATGAACCCGATGTGGTGCTGGCCTCCGCTGGCGACATCCCCACCAAGGAATGCCTGGCAGCGATCGAAATCCTGCGTTCACAAACTCCCCATCTCAAGATCCGCTACGTGAATGTGGTGAAGCTGTTCTCCCTGGGTAACCCCAAAGACCATCCCCATGGCCTCAGCGACCGGGACTTCGAAAGCCTGTTCACTCCAGACAAACCGGTGATTTTCAACTTCCACGGCTATCCCTGGCTGATTCACCGCCTTACCTACAACCGTCCGAACCACAGCAACTTCCACGTGCGTGGTTACAAAGAACAGGGCAACATCAATACGCCTCTGGAACTGGCCATCTGCAACCAGATCGACCGCTTCAACCTGGTGATCGATGTGATCGACCGCGTGGACTCTCTCGGCTCACGGGCCGCCCACGTGAAAGAGCAAATGAAGGACGAAATCCACAAGCACCGCGCTTACGCCCATGAGCACGGCACCGATGCACCTGAGATCAACAACTGGCGCTGGAGCCTGGGCCGCAGCTCCTGTGCTGTCTGAACCACAGCGCTGATCCAGACCTCAATTCCACGTTTTCACCCCCTTTCCCGACCTCCCATGAGCTCCTCCCAGCCCCTCGATCTGCGTCTGCCCACCCCCGGCTGTTATGCCGACCCCGAACGTGCCGGCCTGGATGCCGAGTCCGTGTTCGACGGCATGACCGAGCACCTGTTCTTCACCCTGGGAAAACTCGCTCCTTCCGCCAGCCGCCATGACCTCTACATGGCCCTGAGCTACGCAGTGCGCGACCGTTTGATGACCCGCTTCCTCGCCAGCAAGGAAGCGATCCGCGCCAGGCCTCAGCGCACGGTGGCCTATCTCTCAGCTGAATTCCTGATCGGTCCACAGCTGGCCAACAACCTGCTGAATCTGGGTATTCAGAAGGAAGCCGAAGAAGCGCTCAAACGCTTTGGCATTGAATCCCTGCAGCAGATCCTCGAGGTCGAGGAAGAGCCCGGACTGGGCAATGGCGGCCTGGGCCGTCTGGCGGCTTGCTACATGGAGTCGCTGGCCAGCCTGGAAATCCCAGCCACCGGCTATGGCATCCGCTACGAATTCGGCATCTTCGACCAGCTCATCCGTGACGGCTGGCAAGTTGAGGTCACAGACAAGTGGCTTAAGGGCGGCTGGCCCTGGGAGCTGCCCCAACCCGATCAGGCCTGCTTCGTGGGCTTCGGCGGCCGCACCGAGAGCTACATCGATGACAAGGGCAACTACCGCTCCCGCTGGATCCCCTCCGAACACGCCATCGGCGTCCCCCACGACGTGCCTGTGCTGGGCTACCGCGTGAACACCTGCGACCGCCTGCGCCTCTGGCGGGCGGATGCCACGGAGAGCTTTGATTTCTACGCCTTCAATATCGGCGACTACTACGGCGCTGTGGAACAGAAGGTGGGCAGCGAAACCCTCTCCAAGGTGCTCTACCCCAACGACGGCACCGATGAGGGACGCCGCCTGCGCCTCAAGCAGCAGCACTTCTTCGTGAGCTGCTCCCTGCAGGACATGCTGCGCAGCCTCGACAGCCGCGGCCTGTCCGTGGAGAACTTCCCTGAGCACTGGACCGTCCAGCTGAACGACACCCACCCCGCCATCGCCGTGGCAGAGCTGATGCGCCTGCTGATCGACGACCGCCACCTGGAGTGGGAGAAGGCCTGGGACATCACCACCCGCTCAGTGGCGTACACCAACCACACCCTGCTGCCGGAAGCCCTGGAGAAGTGGGACCTGAACCTGTTCAGCAGCCTGCTTCCTCGGCACCTGGAGCTGATCTACGAGATCAACCGCCGCTTCCTGCAGCAGGTGCGTCTGCGCTATCCGGGCAATGATGCCATCCAGCGCAAGCTTTCGATCATTGATGAAGACGGCGGCAAGGCCGTGCGCATGGCGCATCTGGCCACCATCGGCGCTCACCACGTGAACGGGGTGGCAGCGCTGCACTCCGATCTGGTGCGTGAACAGCTGATGCCCGAGTTCGCGGCGCTTTGGCCAGAGAAGTTCACCAACGTGACCAATGGCGTCACCCCGCGCCGCTGGGTGGCCTTGTCCAACCCTGAGCTGGCCACCCTGCTTGATGAGCATGTGGGACCGGGCTGGATCACCGACATGGAGCAGCTGCGCCGCATCGAGGAGCGTCAGCATGACCACGGCTTCCTTGAGCACTGGGGTAACACCAAGCTCTCGGTGAAGCGCAAACTCTCCGGCTACATCCACCGCAACACCGGCGTGCTGGTGGATCCCTCCAGCCTGTTCGACGTGCAGGTGAAGCGCATTCACGAATACAAGCGCCAGCACCTCAATGCCCTGCAGGTGATCACCCAGTACCTGCGCATCAAGAACGGCCGCGCGGATGGCATGGCCCCGCGCACGGTGATCTTTGGCGGCAAGGCCGCTCCTGGCTACTACATGGCCAAATTGATCATCCGCTTCATTAACGGCATCGCCGAAACGATCAATGCCGATCCCGACATGGACGGCCGCCTGCGGGTGGTGTTCCTGCCGGATTACAACGTGAAGCTGGGCGAGCAGGTGTATCCCGCTTCTGACCTCTCTGAGCAGATCTCCACCGCCGGCAAGGAAGCGTCGGGCACCGGCAACATGAAGTTCGCCATGAACGGAGCCCTCACCATCGGCACACTCGATGGCGCCAATGTGGAGATCCGCGAACAGGTTGGCGGTGAGAACTTCTTCCTGTTCGGCAAGACCGTGGAGGAGATCGCGGCGCTTAAGCAGGGCGGCTACCGCCCCTGGGAGGTGATTCAGTCGATCCCAGAGTTGGCGGAAGCCATCCACCTGGTGGAGATCGGCCACTTCAGCAACGGCGACAGCGAGCTGTTCCGGCCGCTGCTCGACAACCTCACAGGCAGCGATCCCTTCTTCGTGATGGCCGACTTCGCCGATTACCTGCGGGCGCAGGATGCGGTGAGCCTGGCTTGGACCGATCGCATGCACTGGAACCGCATGAGCCTGCTGAACTCAGCCCGCAGCGGCTTCTTCTCCTCCGACCGCTCCATCCACGACTACTGCCGCGACATTTGGAAGGTGGAGGCGATGCCGGTGGAGATCACCTGCGACGTGCGTTGAGGCTCCAGGGATGCAGGACCTGGCGCTGACCATCAACCTCGGCAGCTCCAGCCTGAAGGCAGCCCTGGTGGACTCCACCGGGGCCATTCCATGGCATGGCGGACGCAGTCTGCAACCTGACGAAAGCCTCGAAGAGGTGCTGGAGAGATGGCTGGCGCCAGCGCTTGAGCCTTATCGCAAGAGCATCATCCTGGTGGGCCACCGGGTGGTGCATGGCGGCGAACACTTCACCGCCCCCACACGCATTGATGACCAGGTAGAAACCACTCTGCAGGAGCTGGTGCCCCTCGCTCCGCTGCACAATCCTCCTGCCCTGAAGGGTCTGGCCTGGGCCCGTGACTGGGCACCGGACCTGCCCCAATGGGCCTGCTTTGATACCGCCTTCCACAGCACCCTGCCGGCGGCGGCCAGCACCTATGCCTTGCCAGCGGAGTTGCGCCAGCGGGGATTCCGGCGCTTCGGCTTCCATGGCATCAACCACCAGCATGTGGCCGAAACCGTGGCAGGCCAGTGGCAGCAACAGGGCCGAGATCCCAAAAAGCTGCGTCTGATCAGCGCCCACCTGGGGGCAGGGGCATCCTTGGCAGCGATCCAGGGCGGCCGCTGCATCGACACCACCATGGGCTACACACCGCTGGAGGGGCTGGTGATGGCCAGCCGCTGCGGCAGCGTGGATCCAGGCCTGCTGCTGGAACTGATGCGTGAAGGCATAGGCGCAGCCCAGCTGGCGGATCTGCTGCAACAACAAGCAGGCCTGAAGGGGTTATCCGGTCTGAGCGGGGACATGCGTGACATCCGCGAGCAGGCGGCTGCAGGCCACCAGGGGGCTCAGCTGGCGCTGGATGTGTTTCGGCAGCGATTGCTGCAGCTGATCGGCGCCATGGCCGCCAGCCTGCAGGGCGTTGATGTGCTGGCGCTCACTGGAGGAATCGGTGAACACGACCAAGCATTGAGGTCGGAACTTGAAGAAGCCTTGGCGTGGCTGCCCAATCTGGAGATGGTGATCGTGCAAGCCGATGAGGAGGGCATGATCGCCCGACTCTGCCGGCGCTCAGCCGCGGTCGGGTAGATCCGGGGTTTGGTGCAGCAGCCGGTTCAGGCGCAGCCGATCGGCATTCAAAGGATCAGGGGCCAGCTCGCCAGCCAATTCACGGAATTTCTGCTCGATGTCTTCCGGTACGCGCACATCAAAAATGCGCTCCATCAAGGCCTCAATCGAGAACAGGTGGGCGTTGATGTTCTCCAGATCAGCCATGGCTTGCTGGAGTGCATCAGTGGGTTCATCGACACCACCCACCGGGGTGGCATGCACCTGACCGTCGCTGTTACGCGGCCCATGTTGCTTCTGGAGATCCTCAAGAACCCGACCCGACAGGGTGCGGAACGACTGGAGAGCAGCCCAGCTCAATTCCTGTTGTTGACGCAGGGTTGGATTCTCCCGGATCAGCCGGTCATGCTCCCGGTAGAAGCGTTGACAATCCGGGCATTGACAGGGCTCTTCTGGCACCGACGACCCACAGCTCAGATCTCATCATGACACTTGATCAGGCGGCGAGTGGTGGTTCGGAGGAAAACCCGCTGTCATCACCATCCACAACTCCTGGCAAAGGAATCTCAATGGAGGTCACCACCTGGATCACATCACGCAAGCGCATGGAGTCGGCAAACCAGCCCATGGCCTGCTCCGTGTCACCCCGGCGCTCAGCGTCGCTGGCCTGATCCTCATGGGCCTCAGCGAGCAGGGCCAGCCAGCAGAGGCAACGGGCCTGAACCACCGA
Source organism: Synechococcus sp. MEDNS5 (assembly GCF_014279875.1). Taxonomy (NCBI): domain Bacteria; kingdom Bacillati; phylum Cyanobacteriota; class Cyanophyceae; order Synechococcales; family Synechococcaceae; genus Synechococcus; species Synechococcus sp. MEDNS5. The sequence goes on along the minus strand of NZ_CP047952.1, from coordinate 140,278 downwards.
GAGATCAAGGTCAGCAGGTTGGGAGTCGGCGATGCGCTCGCTCTCCTGCTGAACAAGAAGCCTTAACCGCAGATCGTGAAGCTGGGTCATGGATCCGGATTCGTTGCAGCAACGCTAGCGGGAGCGTGCCGTCTGGCCACCCCACTAAATGTAGTAGTGACTACCGGCACCAGTGTTCACACTCACGGGGCTGGCGGGACTCGAACCCACGACCTACGGTTTAGGAAACCGTCGCTCTATCCGGCTGAGCTACAGCCCCATCACGCTTCATTATGGGGTTTGAAAGCAGGCGAGGTGATCGCGACCAACCCTGAGCTTCGTGCGCAGGCGAGGTTGAGGAAAGTCCGGGCTCCCCGATGGCCAGGCTTGCTGGGTAACGCCCAGTGCGGGTGACCGTGAGGAGAGTGCCACAGAAACACACCGCCGATGGCCCCATGGGAGCAATCCCTTTGGCACAGGCAAGGGTGCAAAGGTGCGGTAAGAGCGCACCAGCAGCATCGAGAGGTGCTGGCTCGGTAAACCCCGGCCGGGAGCAAGGCCCAGGAACGACGGGTGGCCATCTTCCCCGTTCCGCCTTTGTGAGCCGCTCGAGGTCGTCGGCAACGGCGATCCCAGATAGATGATCACCCCCCTTTTGCGGAAGGGAGAACAGAACCCGGCTTATGTCCTGCTTTCACCCCTTTCAAGGCGCAGGAACATCACTGTGATGCAGGAAGCAAACCGCGATCAACAACTGAATTCGCTCTGGAGCGAACTGGGAAACCACCCTGAACGGCTACAGCGCGAAGAGCTCGACTGCCTGAATGAAGCCCTCACCCACACCTCCTGCGGTCTGCATCCCCATCACGAGCAGCTGGAGTTTCTCGGTGATGCGGTGTTGCGCCTGGCAGCGAGTGAATTCATCGCTGCGGCCTATCCCCAGATGCCGGTGGGGGAACGCTCCAGCCTGCGGGCCCAACTGGTGAGTGATCGCTGGCTGGCGCAGCTGGGAGAGACGATCACAATCGCGCAGTGGTGGCGGATCGGCCCAAAGGCCAGCGCTGATCCCACCGCGGCCGCCACGATCCGCGCCGAGCTCAGTGAAGCGCTGATCGGTGCGGTGTACCGGATTGCCGGGCTGCAAACAGTGCAAGCCTGGCTGAAGCCCCATTGGCAGACGAGTGCTGAGGCGGTGCTCGCCGATCCCTATCGCGGCAACAGCAAGTCAGCCCTGCAGGAATGGAGCCAAGGCCAGGGTCTGGGTCTGCCCCAGTACACCTGCAGCGAAGTGAGCCAGCGCCATGGCGACCCCAAACGCTTTCAGGCCTCGGTGACGCTGCCGCCCAATTTAATGTCCTCAGGCTGGGGCGGGTCGCGGCGCGAGGCCGAACAGCAGGCAGCGGAGGCCCTGATGGCGCAGCTCAAAGCATCCAGCGCAGATCGTGCTTAGGACTGTCCACCCGCAACGGGCAACGGCGCCCCGCAGCGATCGCAATGGGACGCCTCGCGGCGGTGATCAGGATGGCTGCAGTGGGTGCAGACGCGCTGGTCCTGGCGCACCTGCTGCATCGTTTCAACGGTGACGATGCCGGTGGGGATGGCAATGATCCCGAAACCGAGCAGCATCACCACGGCCGCCAGCACCTGACCGAGCACGGTCTGGGGCACGAAATCGCCGTAGCCCACGGTGGTCATGGTCACGATCGCCCAATACACCCCCTGGCCCACTGTCTGGAACTGGGTGTTGGGGTGACCGCTTTCAAACACCACCATCAGATAGCCCAGCACCACCTGGGCCATCACCACAAAAAACAAGAACACGCCGATGCGGCGGGCACTGGCCTTGAGCGCCCGGCCCAGCAGCTGGGCCTCATCCATGAAGCGCAGCAGCTTGAACACCCGCAGCACCCGGCCGAATTTGAAAATCCAGAGAATCAGGCCACTGCTGATTTGCGGCACAAAGAAAAACAGAACCGCCGAAAGGTCGATCAGCCCAAAAAAGCTGCGGGCATAGACCAGCGGCTTCGGGGAGACCCAGAGGTGCAGCAGGTAATCGGCCATGAACACCAGCAGGCAGCCCCGCTCCAGTTCGGCCACCCAGGCCGGAATCTCCCCCGGTGTGGCCACCCGCATCGGATGGGGCTCCACCAGCAAGCCAGCCACGCTGAGCAGGATCGTGCCGAAGATCATCAGGTTGTAGATCCGGCCCGCACGGGTGTCGGAATCGAGCACAACCCGCCGTAGCCGCTGGCGCAGGGCGAGCTCCATAGCTGTCAGTCGGCGCTGAGATCACGCAGACGCATCGTCACCAACTTGTCCCAGTTGCCTCCTTCAAAGAGCACGGCAGCCCGGTCACCACTGATGCGCTGCACAAAGCCGGTGTAGCCGTTGTAAATCGAACGCTGATCTACCACCGTCACCGTGGCGCCGGGAAGGATCGGAGCAGCGGAAGCCATGGCGTGAGAACGGTCAGGCATTCAGTATTGCGCGGAAGGATGATGACGTGTCGACTGCTTCTGCTCCCATGACTGCTGACGACTGGCTGCCCGTGGGCAAGGTGGTGGCCGTGCAGGGGCTGAAAGGCGAACTGCGGGTGAACCCGGCAAGCGACTTCCCGGAGCGATTCACCGAGCCCGGCACCCGCTGGCTCAAAGCGCGGGGCCAAGCACCGAGAGAAATCGAGCTGAAAAGTGGCCGGCAACTGCCCGGCAAGAGCGTGTTTGTGGTGCGCTTTGCAGGAATTGAAAGCAGAGACGCCGCAGAGGCGTTGGTGGGCCAGACCCTGCTGGTGCCGGCTGATGACCGGCCGGCGCTGGCAGAAGGGGAATTCCACCTGCTGGATCTGGTGGGCCTGGAAGCCCGGTTGAGCACCGATGGGGAGGCCATCGGCACCGTGAAGGATCTGATCAGCGGCGGCAACGACCTGCTGGTGCTGGAGCGACCTGACGGACGCACGCTGATGGTGCCGTTCGTGGAAGCGATCGTGCCCGAAGTGCATCTGGAGCAGGGCTGGCTACTGCTTACCCCACCGCCAGGTCTGCTCGAGCTCTGAATCCCGCCCAGGTGACAGCAACGGAGCACCTGCGCGACAATCACCGCCACTTCGTCACGCGCCCCCAGTGACCACCCCCCTGATTCCGGTGATCCTCTGCGGCGGCACCGGCACGCGCCTCTGGCCCCTCTCCCGCGCCAGCTATCCCAAGCAGTACTGGCCCCTGGGGGGCAGCGGCGACGAAACCCTGCTGCAGCAGACCCAGCAGCGCCTGGAGGGGATCGAAGCCCTCGGCGCGCCGCTGTTGATCTGCAACGACGACCACCGCTTCATCGTGGCCGAGCAGATGCGCCAGATCGGCGTGGAGCCTGGCGCAATCCTGCTGGAGCCCATGGGCCGCAACACGGCCCCCGCCGTGGCGGTGGCCGCTCTGCAAGCCACGACCCACGGTGAGGATCCATTGCTGCTGGTGCTGGCCGCCGACCACGTGATCCGTGATGCCGCCCACTTCCGCACCGCCATCCAAGCAGGCCGCAGCGCTGCCGAAGCGGGGCGCCTGGTGACCTTCGGCATCGTGCCCACCGCACCGGAAACGGGCTACGGCTACATCGAAGCGGCCGAACCGCTGCAGCCCGGAGCCCTCACCCCCGTGCCGATCGCACGCTTCGTCGAGAAGCCCGACCGCACAACGGCAGAGCAGTTCCTTGCCAGCGGCCGCTTCACCTGGAACAGCGGCATGTTTCTGTTCAAGGCCAGCGCCATGCTGGCGGAACTGGAGCGTCTGGTACCGGAGGTGGTGAGCTGCTGCCGAGCCGCCCTGGAGCAGGACGTGGCCGATCTTGATTTCCTCCGCCTCGAGCGGGAAGCCTTCGCCAAGTGCCCCAGTGTGGCCATCGATGTTGCCGTGATGGAACAAACAGCGCTGGGTACCGTGCTTCCCCTGGCCGCCGGCTGGAGTGATGTGGGCAGCTGGAGTGCTCTGTGGGACACCGCCGATCGCGATGACGACGGCAACGTGCTGCGCGGACGCGTGATCAGCGAGGGCAGCCGCAACTGTTATCTACGCAGCGAACACCGCCTGGTGGTGGGCCTGGGCGTGGAGAACCTGGTGGTGGTCGAAACCGACGACGCCGTGTTGATCGCCGATCGCAGCCAAGCTCAGAAAGTGAAGACGATCGTGAAGCAGCTGGAGGCGGACGGCAGCCCGGAGGGCAAGGCCCACCGCAAGATCTATCGACCCTGGGGCCATTACACCGGCGTGGTGGAAGACAGCCGCTGGCAGGTGAAGCGCATCTCCGTGAAGCCCGGCGCCAGCCTCTCGCTACAGATGCATCACCACAGAGCAGAACACTGGGTCGTCGTCCGCGGCACTGCCCTCGTGGAGCGTGACGGAGAGAAGCAACTCGTTGGCGAAAACCAGAGCACTTACATCCCCATGGGGTGCCGCCACCGCCTGAGCAACCCTGGGCGAATTGCCGTGGAGCTCATCGAAGTCCAAAGCGGTGAATATCTGGGCGAAGACGACATCGTGCGCTTCGATGACGTATATGGCCGCAGCGACGCGTCGGCCAGGGTCGCCCTCACTCCACAGTGACGCTCTTGGCCAGGTTGCGAGGCTGATCCACATCCAGGCCCCGATGGGCTGCAATGTGATAGCTGAGCAGTTGCATCGGCACGACCGTGAGCAAGGGGCTGATCCACTCGCTCGCGGCTGGCACCGGCAACAGCTCATCAAAAAGATCCGTGTCCGGACCATCGGGAGCCACACCAATCAGCTGCGCATCGCGGGCCTTGGCTTCCTGGGCATTGCTGAGCACTTTCTCGAACACCACCCCCGGCACAGCAATCGACACCACCGGCACCCGGGCATCAAGCAAGGCGATCGGCCCGTGCTTCATCTCCCCAGCCGGATAGCCCTCGGCATGGATGTAGCTGATCTCCTTGAGTTTGAGTGCCCCTTCCAGGGCGATCGGGTAGTTGATGCCGCGTCCAAGGAAAATCACATCCTGTGTCTCAGCAAAGTGATGGGCCATCGCTTCGGCGCGCTGGTCGTGCTGCTCCACCAAGGCGCTGAGCTGCTCCGGCAGGCCGCGGAGTTCGGTGATCAACCCGGCGATTTCCCCTTCGCCACGACTTTTGCGGCGAGCGGCGAAGGCCAGAGCCAGGGCGTAAAAGGCCAGCAGCTGGCCCAGGAAGGTTTTGGTAGCCGCCACACCCACCTCGATGCCGGCACCGATGTCGAGAATGTGCGGCACCTGCCGGGCCAAGGAGCTTTCAGGCCGATTGGTCACCCCCAACTGCCGGGGCGCGAAGGTTGGATCGCTTTGACCCTGCCGGCGCTCCACATCCATGGCCAGGGCCGCGAGAGTGTCAGCGGTTTCACCCGATTGAGTGACACCGATGGTGAGGGTGTTCGGCGCCAGCGGCGGTGGCGCATAACGGAATTCACTGGCGTAATCCACGCTGGTGGGAACACCGGCGAACTGCTCCAGCAGGTAAGCCCCCACCAGAGCGGCATGGCGGCTGGTGCCGCAGGCCAGGATCTGAATTCGCTCGATGCCGCTGTAAAAGGCATCGTCGAAGGGCAGCGCCACGGGATGACCTGCCGGCAAGCCCTCCGGCAGATGCCGCTCCACCCAGAGCCGCGCCGTCTCGGGCTGCTCGTGGATCTCCTTGAGCATGAAGTGGCGGAAATGGCGCTTGTCTGCCACATGCTCCTGACCACTCAGCAGGGTTGGAGTGCGCTGCTGCCGCACCCCACTGGCGTCATAGAGCTCGATCCCTAAAGGACCGAGCAAGGCCACTTCGCCATCCTCCATCGGCAGGATCGTGCGGGTGAAGCCGACCAGAGCCGGGGTGTCGCTGGCGCAGAGAAACTCCCCTTCTCCCAAACCGATCAGCAGGGGAGCCGCCTTGCGGGCCACCACCAGCGCCCCGGGCACTTCGGCCCAGAGCACGGCTAGGGCATAGGCCCCCTGCAGGCGGGGAAGCACCATTTGCACGGCCTCCAGCAGCAACGCTCCATCAGCACCGCGACCAGCAGCTTGCAAGCGCGCCAGTTCAGCAGCCACAAGGTGGGGAATCACCTCGGTATCCGTGTCCGAGCGGAAGCTCACACCGTTGGCGGTGAGCTCCTCCCGCAACGCCCGGTGGTTTTCGATGATGCCGTTCTGCACCACCGCCACGGCACCGCTGCCATCGCAGTGGGGGTGGGCGTTGTGCTCCTCAGGCTTGCCGTGGGTGGCCCAGCGGGTGTGGCCGATGCCCACCAACCCCGGGGCACCCTCACGCTCCACCCGCGCCGATAGGTTCACCAACTTGCCCTTAGCGCGGATGCAATGCAGCTGCTCCGACTCCACCGTGGCCACGCCGGCGGAGTCGTAGCCGCGATATTCCAATTGGCGAAGACCCTCGAGCAGCAGGGGGGCTGCGTCCCGGGAGCCGATCACCGCAACGATTCCGCACATACAAAAAAGCCCGGCACTGCCGGGCCGAGCTTATGGGGTCAGGAGAGGAAAGACCGCTGAATGCCTCAGTACGACAGTCCCATGCTGCGGCTGGTTTCATCGCCGAGATACACGCGGATGCTGAGAAAGTCGGTGGGGCAAGCGGTTTCACAGCGCTTGCAGCCAACGCAATCCTCGGTGCGGGGAGAAGAGGCAATCTGGCCAGCCTTGCAGCCATCCCAGGGCACCATCTCGAGCACATCGAGAGGACAGGCACGCACGCACTGGGTGCAGCCGATGCAGGTGTCGTAGATCTTGACGGCGTGGGACATGAGCCCGTCTCAGTGCAATTGACTTGGCGTCAACGTACCTGCCACGGCCGCCTCTGAGATCGTGCTCGCGCTTCGCCGTCACTGTTGTTAACGCCCGTGGCTGGTGCTGCCGGCGCCAGCCCGTAAGATGCGGCGTCCCGTCTTCACGGCCATGTCTCAGGAAGCGATCCTCGAAAAAGTCCGTTCGATCGTGGCGGAGCAGCTCAGCGTCGACGCCGGCGAAGTCAAGCCGGAGTCCAATTTCCAGAACGATCTGGGCGCCGATTCTCTCGACACCGTCGAGCTGGTGATGGCCCTGGAAGAAGCGTTCGACATCGAGATTCCCGACGAGGCCGCCGAAGGTATTGCCACCGTCGGCGACGCCGTCAAGTACATCGAAGACAAGCAGGCCTGAGGTTCCGCAGCATGGTGGAGGGTCTCCAACGCGTCGTGGTCACCGGCCTTGGCGCGGTGACACCGATCGGCAACAGCGTTGCCGACTACTGGGACGCACTCACGTCCGGCCGCAACGGCGTCGCAGGCATCACCCTGTTCGACGCCTCCGAGCACGCCTGTCGCTTTGCCGCGGAGGTGAAGGCTTTCGATCCCTCAGGGTTCATCGAGCCCAAGGACGCCAAGCGCTGGGATCGCTTCAGCAAATTCGGGGTGGTGGCGACGAAACAAGCCCTAGCCGATGCCGGCCTGGAGATCACTCCAGACAATGCCGATCGCATCGGCATCATCATTGGCTCTGGTGTGGGTGGTCTGCTCACCATGGAGACCCAGGCCCATGTCTTGGAAGGCAAGGGGCCCGGCCGCGTGAGTCCCTTCACCGTGCCGATGATGATCCCGAACATGGCCACAGGCCTGGCGGCGATCGCCGTGGGCGCCAAGGGTCCCAGTTCAGCGGTGGCCACCGCCTGTGCTGCCGGATCCAATGCCATCGGTGATGCCTTCCGCTTGCTTCAGTTGGGCAAGGCTGACGCCATGCTCTGCGGCGGAGCGGAATCGGCGATCACCCCCCTGGGGGTGGCCGGATTTGCCAGCGCCAAGGCCCTGTCTTTCCGCAACGATGACCCGGCCACGGCCAGCCGCCCCTTCGACCGCGAACGGGACGGCTTTGTGATCGGCGAAGGGTCCGGCATGCTGGTGCTCGAAACCCTGAGCCATGCCGAAGCTCGCGGCGCCACCATCCTGGCTGAGGTGGTCGGTTACGGCACCACCTGCGATGCCCATCACATCACCTCGCCTACGCCCGGAGGTGTCGGCGGCGCTGCCGCCATGCGCCTCGCCCTGGAAGACGGTGGTCTTTCAGCGGCCGGTGTGGATTATGTGAACGCCCACGGCACCAGCACACCCGCCAACGACAGCAACGAAACCGCTGCCATCAAGAGCGCTCTGGGTGACCGTGCCCTGCAGATCCCGGTGAGCTCCACCAAGTCGATGACCGGTCATCTGCTAGGTGGTTCAGGGGGGATCGAAGCCGTGGCCTGCGTGCTGGCACTGCGGCACAACGTGGTCCCTCCCACGATCAACTACGCCAATCCCGATCCCGACTGTGATCTGGATGTCGTTCCCAACACAGCTCGAGACCACAAACTGGAGACGGTGCTTTCCAACTCCTTTGGCTTCGGCGGTCATAACGTCTGCCTGGCTTTCCGCTCGATGGGGTGAGCGGCGACACCGCACCCCTCCTTCAAACTGTCCGCAACGCACTTTTCACCATGGTCGCAGCGCCCGCCTCTCTCGACACGCTCTGCATCAACAGCATTCGCTTTCTCGCTGTTGACGCCGTCAACAAATCCAAGAGCGGCCACCCTGGCCTGCCCATGGGTTGCGCCCCGATGGGTTACACCCTCTGGGACAAGTTCCTGCGCCACAACCCCAAGAACCCCAAGTGGTTCAACCGCGACCGCTTTGTGCTCTCCGCCGGTCACGGCTGCATGCTGGTGTATTCCCTGCTGCACCTCACCGGCTACGACTCGGTGTCGATCGACGACATCAAGCAGTTCCGCCAGTGGGGATCCAAGACGCCCGGTCACCCCGAAACCTTCGAGACCCCCGGCGTGGAAGTGACCACCGGCCCCCTCGGCGCCGGCATCTCCAACGCGGTGGGTCTGGCCATTGCTGAGTCCCACCTGGCGGCCAAGTTCAACAAGGCCGACGCCAAGGTCGTGGATCACTACACCTACGTGATCATGGGCGACGGCTGCAATCAGGAAGGTGTGGCCTCTGAGGCCTGCTCCCTGGCCGGTCACCTGAAGCTGGGCAAGCTGATCGCGCTGTACGACGACAACCACATCACCATCGACGGCCGCACGGACGTGTCCTTCACCGAGGACGTGCTCAAGCGCTACGAGGCCTACGGCTGGCATGTGCAGCATGTGGCCGATGGCAACACCGATGTGGACGCCATCGCCAAAGCAATCGAAGCGGCCAAGGCCGTTACCGACAAGCCGTCGATCATCAAGGTGACCACCACCATCGGCTACGGCTCCCCCAACAAGGGCGACACCGCTGGTGTACACGGTGCTCCCCTGGGTGAGGAAGAAGCCGAACTCACCCGCAAACAGCTGGGTTGGAGCTATGGCCCCTTCGAGGTTCCCCAGGAGGCCTACGACCAGTACCGCCAGGCGATCGAGCGGGGCGCCAGCCAGGAAGCCGAGTGGAATCAAACCCTCGCCGCGTACCGCAGCCAATACCCCACCGAGGCGGCTGAGTTCGAGCGCATGCTGCGCGGTGAACTCCCCCAGGGCTGGGACAAAGACCTCCCCACCTACACACCCGACGACAAGGGCCTGGCCACCCGCAAGCATTCCCAGATCTGTCTGGGTGCCCTGGGCCCCAACCTGCCGGAGCTGATTGGGGGATCCGCCGACCTCACCCACTCCAACTACACCGACATCAAGGGTGAAACAGGTTCTTATCAGCCGGAAACCCCTGAGAAGCGCTACCTGCACTTCGGTGTGCGCGAGCACGCCATGGCTGCCGTGCTCAACGGCATCGCATATCACAACAGTGGGTTAATCCCCTATGGCGGCACCTTCCTGGTGTTCGCCGACTACATGCGCGGCTCCATGCGCCTGTCGGCACTGAGTGAACTGGGTGTGATCTACGTGCTCACCCACGACTCCATCGGCGTCGGCGAAGACGGTCCCACCCACCAGCCGATCGAAACGATCCCCTCCCTGCGGGCGATGCCCAACCTGATGGTGTTCCGTCCTGGCGACGGCAACGAAACCAGTGGTGCCTACAAGCTGGCGATCGAGAACCGCCACCGCCCCAGCGCCCTCTGCCTCAGCCGTCAAGGCATGGCCAACCAGGCCAACTCCTCAATCGAGAAGGTGGCTCAGGGCGGTTACATCCTCGAGGACTGCGCCGGCACCCCCGATCTGATCCTGATCGGCACCGGCACCGAACTCGACCTCTGCGTGCAGGCGGCCAAACAGCTCACAACTGAAGGTAAGAACGTGCGCGTGGTGTCCATGCCCTGCGTCGAACTGTTCGACGAGCAAAGCGACGCCTACAAGGAGCAGGTCCTCCCCGCTGCAGTGCGCAAGCGCATCGTGGTGGAAGCGGCTGAAAGCTTCGGCTGGCACCGCTTCATCGGCCTCGACGGCGACAGCGTCACGATGGATCGCTTCGGCGCCTCTGCCCCCGGCGGCACCTGCATGGAGAAGTTCGGCTTCACCGTGGACAACGTGGTGGCCAAAGCCAAGGCTTTGCTTGGCTGATCCAACATTCAAGTTGAATCAATCGCACTGGCGGGAGAGCTGATCTCCCGCTTTTTTATTGAGCAGTCATCGCTTGCTTACGCGATCATGGCCTTATGCGCAATCTGATCACCGGCGGTGCCGGCTTTCTTGGTTCTCATTTGGTCGACCGCCTCATGCAGGCCGGAGAGGACGTGATCTGTCTTGACAATTATTTCACCGGAAGGAAAAGCAATATCGCCCATTGGATTGGCCACCCTAATTTCGAACTGATCCGTCACGATGTCACTGAACCGATCAAGCTTGAAGTTGACCGGATCTGGCACCTAGCCTGCCCTGCATCACCCATCCACTATCAGTTCAACCCAATCAAAACCGCCAAGACGAGTTTTTTGGGCACTTACAACATGCTGGGCTTGGCAAGACGGGTCGGAGCCAGGCTTTTATTAGCCAGCACCAGCGAAGTGTATGGCGATCCAGAGGTGCACCCTCAACCCGAAAGCTACCGGGGTTCCGTGAATCCCATTGGAATTCGCAGCTGTTATGACGAAGGCAAGCGTATTGCCGAAACACTCTGTTTTGACTACAAACGCATGCACAACACGGAAGTGCGGGTGATGCGCATTTTCAACACCTATGGGCCTCGCATGCTTCCCGATGATGGTCGCGTCGTGAGCAACTTCATCGTTCAGGCCCTCAAAGGCATGCCGCTAACACTCTTTGGTGACGGATCACAGACTCGTTCATTCTGCTATGTCGATGACCTCATCGAAGGAATGATCCGCTTAATGAACAGCGAGCACACTGGACCAATGAACATTGGCAATCCAGACGAATTCACCATTGAAGAGCTCGCCAGGATGATTCGCGATCGCATCAACCCAGAACTAGAAATCGTCAAAAAGCCTTTGCCAGAAGACGACCCTCTGCAGCGTCAACCTGTTATCAGTCTGGCCAAGCAAACGCTTCAATGGAAACCAACGGTTTCTCTCTCAGTTGGCCTTAAGCGGACCATCGCCGATTTTCAATCGCGAATCAAAGGAGACAACAAAAAAGAAGCGTCTCATTTGAAGAACTGAGCAGACGATCAATCAGCCTTCTCCATCTTCACTCCCGCCAGATCACCGGCCCCGCTCTTGGCCTCCAGAGCCTTCTCGAGGCCCTCGATGTCCTCATCGGTGATCTTGGTCTGCATCGGGCAATGCTTGGGACCACACATCGAGCAGAACTCTGCCTGCTTGTAGATGTCTGCCGGCAGGGTTTCGTCGTGATACTCCTTGGCGCGCTCAGGGTCGAGTGACAACTCAAACTGCTTGTTCCAGTCGAAGTTGTAACGCGCGCGGCTGAGTTCATCGTCGCGGTCGCGGGCACCGGGACGGTGACGGGCGATATCTGCAGCGTGGGCTGCGATCTTGTAAGCGATCAGGCCTTCACGCACGTCTTCCGCGTTGGGCAGACCGAGGTGTTCCTTGGGGGTGACGTAGCAGAGCATCGCCGTGCCATGCCAGCCAGCCATGGCCGCGCCGATCGCTGAGGTGATGTGGTCGTAACCAGGGGCGATATCGGTGACCAGGGGGCCGAGCACATAGAAGGGTGCCTCGTTGCACTCCTCCATCTGCTTTTTCACGTTGAACTCGATTTGGTCGAGGGGCACATGACCTGGACCCTCCACCATCACCTGCACGTCGTGGGCCCAGGCCCGGCGCGTGAGTTCACCCAGGGTTTTCAACTCAGCCAGCTGCGCCGCATCCGAGGCATCGTGCTGGCAGCCAGGGCGCAGGGAATCCCCGAGAGAGAAGGTGCAGTCGTAACGCTTGAAGATCTCGCAGATGTCGTCAAAGCGCGTGAACAAAGGGTTCTGGCGGTGGTGATACAGCATCCATTGGGCCAGGATCCCGCCGCCCCGGCTCACGATGCCGGTGAGACGTCCCTTCACCTTGGGCAGGTGTTCGATCAGCAAACCCGCGTGGATGGTCTGGTAGTCCACCCCCTGCTGACAGTGCTTCTCGATGATGTGCAGGAAATCGTCCTCATCGAGCTTCTCGATCGAGCCGTGCACGCTCTCCAGAGCCTGATACACAGGCACCGTGCCGATCGGAACCGGTGAGGCCTCGATGATCGCCGTGCGCACCTCATCAAGGTTCACACCACCGGTGGAGAGATCCATCACGGTGTCGGCGCCGTACTTCACCGCCAACTTCAGCTTGTTCACCTCCTCGGCCGCATCCGAGGCATTGGGGGAAGCGCCGATGTTGGCGTTCACCTTGCACTTGCTGGCGATGCCGATCGCCATCGGCTCCAAACCGGTGTGATTGATATTGGCCGGGATGATCATGCGGCCCCGCGCCACCTCCTCCATCACCAGCGACTCGGGCAGATTCTCACGCTTGGCCACATAGGCCATCTCTTCCGTCACCACGCCCTGGCGGGCGAAGTGCATCTGAGACACATTGCCCTGTCCGCGGCGGGACTCAACCCAGGAAGCGCGCATGATTCGTTCAGCAAGAGAACTGCCAGGAGCCGACCCAAAAGCCGCAGATCACGCGTATTCACTTCCCTTGCGCCGGCATGACCCGGATCAGGTTCGGAGGGTGTGATCTCAGCCCAGGCCTCCAATGAAGAAGACCACAGGCACCCCTAGTGGTTCTCAAAAGGTAGCAATCGTTAGGGAAAGCTGGGGGTCATCCCCCTTGAAGACCATTAAGCGCCGCAGCTACCACCCTGTGGTCCTGGTCCTGCTGCAAGGGCTGGAGCAGAGCGCGGGCCTGCTCGCCGATGGGGATGCCCTGGGACTCCCGCACGATCCGCCCCAGAATTTCAGCCCCGCTCACCCGCACGGTGCCGTCGCCATCGGCGATAGCGATCTCGGCCAGCTCCAACAGCCAGGCCAGGTTGATCTCCGGTTGTTCCGCAAGGCCGGACAGAATGCTGCAGCGCACCAGCCAGGCGCCGTCGGCTGCAAACGCAGCGCGCAGCAACGGCCAGGAACGAACCACGCCGTAGCTCACCAGGGCATTGGCGGCCTCGGCTCTCACATTGGCGTCCTCATCACTGCCGAGCAGCTGCTCCAGCACGGTCCAGCCCTGGTCAGTGCGTTTGTAGCCCAAGCCACTGCAACTCAGAGAGCGCACCAGAAACGCTTGCTGCTGCGTTCCAAGCACCAGCAGGGGCACGGCCTCCTCATCGCTGCAGAAGCGCAGCTGGGTGAGAGCGGGCATCGCCCGGGTTGGATCCCCGGAGGCAATGGCCTCCCTGAGGGCGTCGAGATCCGGGGCGTCCCCCGGGGGGGTCTGGGGGCTGGATGCCATTGGGTCAGGACTCCTCGAAACGATTGCTGCGCAGGGCCACCAACAGCCGATGACGCCGCCGCCGCCGGCCCACCACGGCATGGATCACCAGGCCTGCGCCCACCAGAATGGCAGGGAGAGACTGCAATTTGTCGGCACCCTCCCGTTGCAGCAGGGCCACCACACCCAGCAACACCAACAGCGGAGCTGCCAGCGACAGCAGCACATGCAGGCGGGTGCGGGGTGGCCGGTTCATGCCGGAGGCTCCCAGGCCAGAAGCGTCGAAGTCAGCACCCGGATTCCCACAGCCAGACAGGCTTCATCCGGCAGAAAATGACCGTTGTGCAGCGGTGCACAGCCCTCAGGCCCGGCCACCCCCAAGCGGAACATCGTGCCAGGCACACCCTTGAGCAACTCGGCAAAATCCTCGGCTCCCAGGGAGGGCTGCTCCAGCCGCAACACCTGCGACGCCCCCAGCTGCTCGATGGCGCAGCGCTCCAACAGAGCCGTGAGGGCCACGTCGTTGTGCACCGGAGGCGAGATGCAGCGGTAATGCACCCGAGCCGTGGCGCCGAAGCCCGCGCACAGAGCCTGCACGGTGTCTTCGATCCAGGCGGGCAACCGGTCGTGCACATCGGTGCAGAGACAGCGCACCGTGCCGAGCAGACGCACCCGATCCGCGATCACGTTGAAGGCCTTCCCCCCTTCAATGAGGCCGAAACTCACCACCACCGGATGCAGGGCATCGAGCCTGCGGCTGATCGCTTCCTGCAACCCGGTCACCACCCGCGAAGCGATCCAGATCGCATCCACCGATTGATGCGGACGGGCGCCATGCCCCCCCTCCCCGATCACTTCGATCTCCAGCTCGCCCGCAGCGGCCGTCAAGCTGCCGCTGCGCACACCGATGCTCCCCGCCGGCAGGGATGGGAACACGTGCACACCAAAGAGCCCTTGCAGGCCATCCGTGGCTCCGGCCTCGCGCATCCAGCGCGCCCCCTGGGCCAGTTCCTCCGCAGGCTGGAACAGCAAGCGCAGACCCACGGGCGGCTCCGGCTCTTCGGCCAGCAACCGGGCCACCCCCAGACCGATGGTGCTGTGCAGATCATGGCCGCAGGCGTGCATCACCCCCTGACGACGCGAGGCGTAGGGCAGGTCCGTGCGCTCCTCCACCGGCAGGGCGTCCATGTCCACCCGCAACCCCAGCTTGGGGCCCTGCTCCGGCCCGAGATCCGCCACCACACCGGTGCGGCCCACGCCCTCGCGCACCCGCCAGCCGGCCTCCCGCAGAGCACCGGCGAGCAGGGCCGCGGTCTGGTGCTCCTCGCCGCTGAGCTCGGGATGGGCATGCAGATGGCGGCGGAAGTCGATCAACTCCGGCAGCATCGCCTCGAGGCGCTCAGGCCAAGGCAACGAAGAGCTCATGACACCTCCAGGGCGAGAAAACGCTCGAGATCAGCGATCGGTGTCGGCGGCCAGCGCCGCACCTGGGCCAGCCAGGCCGAATCCCGGTAACTGGGATCCAGTCCGGCAGCCGCCGCCCAATGGCTTTCGGCTTCGCCGCGGGAGCCCTCCCGCCAGAGCAGAGCGCTGAGGGCGGCACGGGCATCAGCAAACAACGGATAGCGGCGAATGAGATTGCGCAGCTGACGCTCGGCTTCCGCAAGATCCTCAAGCTGGTAGAGGGCCAGGGCATCACTGGAGCGGGCCATGGCAAAACCGGGGCGGGCATCGGCGGCCTGGCGATACAAACGCTGGGCTTGGGCCCAGTCGCCCTCCGAGCCACGCACATTGCCGAGGTTGTAAAGCGCCGAAGCATCGAGAGGATCACGCTGGAGGATCCAGTCGTAATCCGCCGCGGCCTCAGGCCAACGCTGGAGGGCTTCCTCAGCAGTGCCCCGATTGAGATGGGGATCGGCATCCTCTGGTGCCAAGGCAATCGAGCGGGTCTGATCGGCGATCGCCCCCTCAGGATCCCCCAGCATCAAGCGGATGTTGCCGCGGTTGCTCCAGGCGGCGGCATCCCGCGGCGCCAGCTCCAGCACCTGATCCCAGAGGGGCAGCGCCGCCTCCGGATCGCCCTGGCGGCTCAGGCTCAAGGCCCGCTCGAACAGGCGCGGCAGGTCCCCTGCCTCAGGATCGCCTGCCGCCATCACAGGCCCTGGCAGAAGCAGAAGGGCCAGCAGCACCAGCAAGGTCAACCAATTGCGCAATCGCGTCATGCCACCTGCTCCTCAAGGTTTGGCCAGCCCAGGTGGCCCCTGCCGGCGGCAGTCACCACCCGGCCCCGGGGGGTGCGCTGCAGAAAACCGAGCTGCAGCAAATAGGGCTCAACCACCGATTCCAGGGTGGCCGGGTCCTCACCAAGGGCGGCCGCCAGGGTATCGAGGCCGGCGGGACCACCGCCATGGGACTGCAGCAGCAGTTCCATCAGGCGGCGATCACTGGCATCCAACCCCCGACCATCCACGCGATGCAGGGTGAGAGCTTCATCCACCAGTGCTTGATCAATGCAACCCTCACAGGCCCGCACGCAGGCAACGTCGCGCACCCGGCGCAATAAACGGTTGGCGATGCGGGGGGTGCCCCTGCAGCGGCGGGCAATCTCCGTACAGGCCGCTGCACTGAGTTCAAGATTGAGCAAGCCGGCAGCTCGTTCCACGATGGCCTGCAGATCCTCCAGGCCGTAAAACTCGAGCCGTTGAATCAGCCCGAAGCGATCCCGCAACGGCGAGCTCAGAGCCCCGGCCCGGGTGGTGGCTCCCACCAGCGTGAAGGGAGGCAGGTCGAGGGCACGGGTGCGCGCCGTGCTGCCCTTGCCCACGGTGAGATCCAGGCGGCGGTCCTCCATGGCCGGATAGAGCAGCTCCTCCGCCACCCGGCTCAGCCTGTGAATCTCATCGATGAACAGCAGATCCTTGGGCTGCAAAGTCACCAGCAATCCCACGATGTCGCGGGGGCGTTCCAACGCCGGTGCACTGGTAATCCGGCAGGTCACCCCCAGCTCTTCGGCGAGCACCATGGCCATGGTGGTTTTGCCCAGGCCGGGGGGGCCATAGAGCAACACGTGATCCAGGGCCTCGCCGCGGCCGACGGCCGCTTGAACGGCAATGCCTAACACCTGCTTCAGCTCCCGCTGACCGATGTAATCCGCAAGCCGCTTGGGCCGCAGGCTGTCCTCCTTGGCTCCAGCCCGTCCTGGATCGAGGTCATCCCCCGCCTGCCGAGACCCGTCCACCACCCGATCCGGGACGCGATCCGGCTGCGAACGCTGGGATGCGGCGTTGGAGGAAACGATCGCCATGATGGAAGGGTACCGACCCCTGGATAGGGTCGGGGAATCAAGCGGCTGAGAGGCCTGAAGGTGGATGGCCAAAGGAGGAGGCAAGAAGAGTGCTGCTGCTGCGCGCGCCGCAGCCAACCGGCTGCTGGCTGATAACCGCCTGGCCCGGCATCAGTACGACATCCTTGAAACGCTGGAAACCGGCATCGAACTGGTGGGCACCGAGGTGAAATCGATCCGGGCCGGGCAGGCCAACCTGCGGGATGGGTTCTGCCTGATCCGCAATGGAGAGCTGCAGCTGCACAACGTGCACATCTCTCCCCACACCCATGCCAGCGGGTACTTCAACCATGACCCGCTGCGGGTGCGTCGCCTGCTGGCGCACCGGCGCGAGATCGACAAACTGCGCGGCCAGCTTGACCAGAAAGGACTGGCGCTGATTCCCCTGAACCTGCATCTGCAGGGCTCCTGGATCAAGCTCACCCTGGGCCTGGGAAAGGGGCGCAAACTCCACGACAAGCGCGCTGCAGAAAAAGACAAGCAGATCAAGAAAGAAACCCGAGCAGCACTGTCTCGTTACTGAATCGACACGAGAAAGGAACTAGTCCGTGTCAGGGGCCGGGGCCTGGTCTTCGGTCGGCTCATCAAACCCTTCAATTGTCGGGGTGACGTCCATGACCGGCGGCATGTCCACCCCTGCCGGCTTCGGCCCGGGCGGTTCAGGCAAAGTTTCCACGGGCCCCTCGGCCCCGGTGGCCGGGTCGGGGATGGGATTGAGATCCACATCGGGCAGGGGCTTGGGCTCCGGGAGATCCGCCCGGCAGGACAGGGTGAGCAACCCCGAGGACACACCGTCATTGGTGACCAGCACCTGCACCGGCGATCCAGCGTCTTCGCTGAGAGTCACCACCCGCAGCGGCCCGCGATCCGCCGCCACCTCCCCGTCGGCGCCGTACACCGTCATCTGCATCAACGGTGTGCCGTTGATGCCCAGCACCAACCGTCGGCCAGCCGGGACGGTGATCGAAATCAAGCGGGCCCCACCGGCGGACACCCGGCTCGAGAGCACGGTGGGCGCGCCTGCACGGGCTTTCACCGCTTCGATGCGCACATCCTCCAGGCTGCGCAGTGCGGCTGCAAACCACAGCTGCCGGAACGGTTCCGGCGGCTTCACCCCCGTGGCCACACCGGGCAGAAGCGTCTGCGCCGACGCACTCACCAACTGCTCCACCACCCGGGCGTTCACCCCCTGCTGCACGAGCGCCTGGCGCTGCTTCTGCCAGTCGGCATCCTTGAGCCGGCCCAGTCGGGCGCGCAGCATCGGCGGAAGCTGCTCCACCCGGGCCAGCCATTCCTCAGCCAGCTCATTCCAAACCTGCCTGAGCGGGGCATCCTCGAGGGAGTCCGTGGGCAAGCGGCCATTGCGCTCCGGGAAGCGGGCCAGCAGGCTGGCATCCACCAGCTGCAGAAACCAACTGCGATCCACTTGCAACGCCCTCAAGCGGCTCAGAAGTTGCTGGCGTTGATCCACCTCCGCCGGGGGAAGGCTGGCGGTGGGAGAGCGACCGATCACGTCCCGCTCGGTTGATGGTGCGGATCCAGGGGGATTGCCGCGACTGAGAAGAAACCATCCGATCGCCGTCCCGACCAGCGCGGACACCAACAGGGCAGCCACAACTGGCCAGAGCCTTCCCTCCGCGGCCTGCTGACGCTGTTCAGCGCGGGGACGGGGCCGCTCAGCGGCGGCGGCGGCCGAGCCCAGGGGCGGCAGGTCTGGAGACGCTGGCTGCGATGGTGGCGGCGCCTGGGGTGCTGCCTCCACCACAACCGGTGCCAGCACCAGGGTGCGGTCCGCCCGAGGCTGGGGACCGGTGGACTCGGGCATGGTGACCCGCTGCAACGCTTTCAGCGCCTCGCTGGCGGTGGCAAAACGCCGATCCCCCTGCTCCGACAGCAGGCGTTCCAGCACCGTGCGATACGGCGACTCGAGATCCAGATCCGCCGGCAACATCCAGTCGTCGGCTTCAGACGCCAGGAGCTGTTCGGGTGGGCGGCCGCTCAGCAGGGTGAGAGCGGTAACCCCCAGGGCATGCAGATCCATCCAGGCCGCAGCGGGCTCCTGCCGCCCCTGGGCTCTGGGGGCATAGGCCGCTGAAGCCCCGGGAATCGGCTGCTCACCGCTGCGCTGAAGCAAACCGAAATCGATCAACACCGGCAGACCGTCCTGGTCACGCCGGAGCAGATTGCGGGGGTTGAGATCCCCATGCACCAGCTGCTGGCCATGCAGCACGGCCAGAGGCGGCAGCAGCTGCCGCAGCAGCAGCAGCATTTCCCCAGGCCCGAACACCAGCTGGCGCTCCAGACGCTGCGCCTGAATCTGCAGCAGGCTGGATCCCTCCTGCCACTCGCGCACCAGCCACAGGCTGCCCTGCTCTTCAAGCAGCCCACCGAAGCGGGGGATCTGGGGATGCAGCACCGACTGCATCGCTGGCCACAACGCACGGATGCGCTCTGAAGCCTGCACATCCCGGAGCTGACGCACCGCCACCGGCGCTCCGGCGGCCATCTGATCCGCTGCACACCAGAGCGCCCCCTGGGGGTGATCTGGATCCGCAGACAGGCAGCGATCCAGGCGGTACCGGTCAGCCAGCAGGGTGCCGATCACAACGTGGAGACAGTGGTGGGCTGATGGTAAGGGCAGTGTCCTGCTGACACCGGGGTGGGGAGCCCCTAAGGTCACCGCCAATGCGCCCACCTGCCATGGCTTCCGGCACGCTTCTGAACCGGCTGATGGCCGTGCGGCATGCCAGCGAAGTCCTGATCGAGCCGCTGGACACCGAAGACCTCAACCTTCAGGGCATGGCCGATGCCAGCCCCCCCAAGTGGCATCTGGCCCACACCACCTGGTTCTTCGAAACGTTTGTGCTGCGGCCCCACCAGCCGAGTTATGAACCGGCCGACGCCCGCTGGAGTTACCTGTTCAACTCCTATTACGAAGCCGTCGGTCCTCGCCAACCCCGTCCCCAGCGGGGCCTATTGAGCCGTCCGCCGATGCGGGAGGTGAGCCAGTGGCGAACCCGGGTGAACGAGGCCCTCGAGCGCCTGCTGGAGAGCAGCGACGACGCGCCCTGGCTCCACCTGGTGGAACTGGGACTGCAGCACGAGCAGCAGCATCAGGAGCTGATGCTGATGGATCTACTCGACGGCTTCAGCCGCCAACCGCTCGAACCGGCCTACCGAGCGGACTGGCAGGAGCCCGCATCCAACGTCAGCGATGGCGAGCACCCCAGCTGGCTGGCCTGCGCAGGCGGCCTGGTGGAGGTGGGGCATGGGGGATCCAGCTTTCACTTCGACAACGAAACCCCCCGGCACCGGGTGTGGCTGGAACCGTTCGAGATCGCCGATCGCCTTGTGACCAATGGCGACTATCTGCAGTTCATCCACGCGGGTGGCTATGAGCGCCCCGAGCTCTGGATGAGCGAAGGCTGGGCGGAATGCTGCCAACGTGGCTGGCGGGCACCCCGCTACTGGCGTGGGGATGCCGCCGGCGAAGGATCCTGGCGCTGGGAGTTCACCCTTGGAGGACGCTGCCCCCTGGCGGAGTACAGGCCGGTGCGCCACCTCAGTTGGTTTGAAGCGGATGCCTACGCCCGCTGGGCCGGGGCTCGTCTGCCCAGCGAGGCGGAATGGGAACTGGCCAGCCGCACCCTGGGCGAGCAGCTCAAGC
Organism: Synechococcus sp. MEDNS5; assembly: GCF_014279875.1. Lineage (NCBI taxonomy): Bacteria > Bacillati > Cyanobacteriota > Cyanophyceae > Synechococcales > Synechococcaceae > Synechococcus > Synechococcus sp. MEDNS5. The sequence goes on along the minus strand of NZ_CP047952.1, from coordinate 119,540 downwards.
AAAGCCACGGCGAGCTCTGGCAGTGGACATCGAGCCCTTACCGCCCTTACCCGGGATTCCAGGCGGCCAGCGGTGCCGTGGGCGAATACAACGGCAAGTTCATGACCTCCCAATTCGTGCTGCGGGGCAGCAGTCAGCTCACACCCAGGGGCCATTCCCGCGACACTTATCGCAACTTCTTTCCCCCGGCCAGTCGCTGGATGGCGGCAGGCCTGCGCCTGGCCCGATGACCACGCTCACGCCTTCGAAACCGGAGCTGATCGATCTGCATCCGCCGGCAGCGGACATGCTCCGGCTTGTGCGTCAGGGCCTGCAGCAGGATCCACGCCAGCTCCCCGCCTGGTTCCTCTACGACGCGGAGGGGTCACGGCTATTTGATCAGATCTGCGACCAGCCCGAGTACAGCCTCACGCGCACGGAGATTGGGCTGCTGGAGCGTTCGGCTGCAGAAATCGCCACGGCCCTGGGAGACGGGGTGATCGTGGAGTTCGGCGCTGGCAGTGCCCGCAAGGTCGGCCCCCTGCTCAACGCCCTCCAACCCTCCGCCTACGTCGCCCTCGACATCAGCGCCGACCATCTCCGCCAGGCCACAGCCGCACTGCAAACGCGCTACCCGGGCGTGCCCATGCTGGGCATCTGTTGCGATCACAGCGAACTGAAAGCCCTTCCGAAGCATCCTCTGCTGCAGGGCCAGCGCCGAATCGGCTTTTTCCCGGGAAGCTCCCTGGGAAACTTCACACGCTTGGAGGCTGTTGCGCTGCTGCGGCGCTTCCGCCAGCTGCTCGATGGCGGGCCCCTGCTCCTGGGCCTCGATCAACCCAAGACACCCGAACGGCTCGAGGCGGCCTACGACGATGCCGCCGGCGTGTCCGCCGCCTTCGCTCGCAACCTGCTGCATCGGTTGAACACGGAGCTAGGGGGCACATTCGACCCCGAGCGTTTCCGCTATGAGGCGCTTTGGCAGGCCGCCGAGCACAGAGTGCGTATGGCCCTGGTGAGCCGGAAGCCTCAGTCGGTGTCGATCGCCGGTGAGTGCTGGCGTTTCGCTGCCGAGCAACCGCTGGTGACTGAATACAGCGTGAAATACACACCGGCCATGGCCCGCGCCCTGGCCGCGGAAGCGGGCTGGTGTTGGAGGCAGCGCTGGCACGACCCGGCGGACGATCTCTCCCTGCACTGGCTGGACGCGGCAGACTGAGACCAGCAGTGGAGCGAGGCACCGCCATGGGTCGAGAAGAGCAACGGCGCACGGTGCGACTGCAGCGGGAATCGCTGATTGAGGAGCTGGAGACGGTGTACCGGCAAGCCTTCGAGAAGCTCAGCGAGCTGGAGCTCGGGGACGGGTCGGTGGCCCGACTCACCCAGCTGCTGCTGCGCTCGCGGGATGGGGCGATCACCCCCCTGCAGGAAGAGATTGAAGCGCCCCTGATCACCCGGGCTCCGGATGCGATCGTCCAAGAAGCTGTGGACTAATGGCTCCGACCTGGCTGGATCAACTGGAACGCAACCTGGAGGATCGGCTCAATGCCTTTCTCAAGGCCAACCCGGATCAGGATCGCTTGCTGCGCGAACAGCATCTGCAGGACCGCCAGCGTGACCTGAACCGTCGCCGGGATCAGATGCAGAGTCAGGCCAAGGACCTGCGCCGGCAGCTCTTATCCCTGGCGGAACAGGTTCAAGCCTGGGGTGAGCGCAGCCGCAAGGCTCGTGCTGCTGGGGCGCAGAAACTAGCGATACGCGCTGAAGGCCACGTGCAGACGTTGATGGAGCAGGGCCGGGATCTCTGGAGTGAACTGGAGACGCTCGGCCGCGAGTTTCAAGGCCTGGATCGGCAGATCAGCGATCTACGCCGACAGGCCTCAAACCCATCGAAAGGGCGAAGCCTGGATGAAGACTGGGCCCTCTTCGAAGCAAGACAGGAACTGGAAGAGCTCCGGCGCCGCCAAGGACTCGACTGATCGCCACCTTGATCAGGCTGCCAACTTGATCAAGCCTTGGGCGCGGGGGGCTCCAGGCTCACGTTCTCCGGCGGAGGCGTGGGATCGGGATCGGCGATCAGCATGTGCTGCAGCACGATCTCTGGGCGCTCACTGTCGCGCCAGCGAATCCGGTAGGCGGGCATCTTGGTGCCCCGGCTGGTGGTCTGTTCCACAGGCTCCATTACCCAGCCGCGGCGGGAACGGCCCTGGGGATTGCGCTTGACCACCGCATCGGCGTGCTTGAAGCGGAAACCTACGCGCTCACCACTCATGGGAAAGGGACCATGCCACTGTGGACCATTATCCACCCCGAGGGTGCCCAAGCGCCGACCGGGTGGTCCAGCTTGTCACTCACCCCTCCGGACGCAGCAGCGGGAAGGCGATCACATCACGGATGGAAGGACTGTCGGTGAGCAGCATCACCAGGCGGTCGATGCCGATGCCCAGGCCTCCTGTGGGGGGCATGCCCACTTCAAGCGCCTGCAGAAAGTCCTCATCCACCCCCTGCGCTTCATCATCGCCGGCGGCCCGGCGGGCCTGCTGAGCCTCCAGGCGCCCGCGCTGGTCGACCGGATCAATCAACTCGCTGAAGGCATTGGCCGTCTCCCGTCCAACGATGAACAGCTCGAAGCGCTCCACCAGGCCGGGCTTGCTGCGGTGTTTGCGAGCGAGAGGTGAGATCTCCTCGGGATAGTCGAGCACGAAGGTGGGCTGAATCAGGTTGGCTTCCACGGCATGCTCAAAGGCTTCATTGAGCAGACGGCCCACTGAATCGGCATTGTCTGGAACCGGGAGCCCCTTGGCCGCCATGGCCTCAGCCGCCGCCGCCCGATCCTTGAAGGCCGAGAAGTCCAGGCCGGTGGCCTCCTCCACCAGCTCATGCATCGTCGCCCGGCGCCAGGGCGGGGTGAGATCGATCTCTGAGCCTTGATATGTGAGCCGCGTACCACCACACACCTGCTGACAAACCGACGCGATCATCGACTCGGTGAGTTCGATCATCCCCAGATAATCGGTATAAGCCTGATACACCTCTACCGACGTGAACTCGGGGTTATGGCGGGTGCTCACCCCTTCATTGCGGAAGATGCGACCCAGCTCGTACACCCGCTCAAAACCGCCCACCACCAAGCGTTTGAGATGCAACTCGGTGGCGATGCGCAGGTAAAGCGGCAGATCCAGGGTGTTGTGGTGGGTGATGAACGGGCGCGCATCGGCTCCACCCGCCTCCGACTGCAGCACAGGCGTTTCAATCTCCAGGAACTCGCGCTCGTCGAGCCAGCGCCGGATCGCGCTCACGGTCAGCGCCCGGCGGCGGAAGGTCTCGCGCGACTGGGGCGTCACGATCAGATCGAGATAGCGCTGGCGGTAACGCTTCTCCACGTCCGCCAAACCATGCCACTTGTCCGGCAGAGGCTGCAGCGACTTGGTGAGCATGGTCCACTCCGCCACTTTCACCGACAGCTCCCCCCGGTCGGTGCGGCGCAACGTGCCACGCACGCCGATCAGATCGCCGGCGTCGACAAGAGACGTGATCTGAGCGAACGCATCGCCGAGCGCCGCCTTCTCCAGAAACAGCTGGATCGTGCCGGTTTCGTCGGCCAGGGTGAAGAAAGCAAGCTTGCCCATCACCCGCCGGGTCATCACCCGGCCGGCAACGGCCACCGCACAATCCCGCTCCTCTCCCTTGGGCAGATCGGCATGGTCGCTCTGCAGCCGAGCCATCCGGTCGGTGGGGTCAAAGGTGAGGGCGTAGGGCTCCCGGCCCTGGTCGCGCAGGGCAGACACCTTCTCGAGGCGGGTCTCACGCAGATCAGACACAGGGCGGATTGCAATCGGCGCCATCCTGCCGGTCGACGGACCCGTTGGGACAGATCAGCCCGCCGCGGCCACCGGTGCGTTGTCACCCATTCGCTGAGAGGAATAACCGATCCCGCGCACGGTGAGAATCAATTCGGGGTTGCGGGGATCGGGCTCAAGCTTGCCGCGCAGACGAGCGACATACACATCAACCACGCGCAAATCAGCCGCGCGACGGGGTGGATACCCCCAGAGTTGCTCAAGAATCTCGGCGCGGGGAACCACGCGTCCAGGTTCACGGAAGAGCAATTCCAGAAGGCTGAATTCGGTGTAGGTGAGGGCGATGCGCTCGCTGCCGCGCGTCACCTGCCGGCGATTGGTGTCCACCACCAGTTCACCGACCCTCACCACGCCTTGACCCGTAGGCAGTTCCCGCGGCTCGGCATTGGCCGAGCCGCGCCCCACCCGACGCAGGATGGTGGAGATGCGCGCTTCCAGCTCCTTAGGGCTGAAGGGCTTGGGCAAATAGTCATCAGCGCCGAGATCCAAACCCGCCACCCGTTCGGAGATGGCTTCCAAAGCCGAAAGGAAGATGATCGGCACACAGGATTCGGCCCGCAGACGCCGGCACACCGCAAATCCATCCAGTTTCGGCAGCATCACATCGAGCACCACCAAATCCGGAGACTCTCTGTTGAACACCTCGAGTGCTTCCTCGCCGTCTTCAGCGCACACCACCCGATAGCCGGCGAGCTGCAGACGCATCACCAACACGCGTCGCACTGCTGGCTCGTCGTCCACCACCAACAAAGTCGCTTTCGCTGATCCGCTGTCGAAGGGACCCTGCCCATTTTCAAGCTGGGATGGCCCGCCGGACATCAACCAAATAATGAAGAGTTGCAACCCTACCGTTCAACCTGAACGGAATGAGGCCGAACCACTTTTCTAAATAGAGCCTTTGGCTTCTTTTAAGAATCTCGCGATAACTGCTTAAGGCCAGCGGGAGCTGGCGTATCGATTCCATTGCTGCTCCGCTTCCAGCAGAGCCTGATCGCTGCTGATCTGACCGAGCATTGAGCGCTGCAGCTGGGTGTAAACAATGCTCTGCAGCCGTTTCACGCCAGGCGTGGCCGGCACCAGCACCCGCGCGCGCTTGAGGGTGTCGGCCGACAGCAGACGGGCCTCACGGATCTGAGCCTCCTCTTCGCTGGCCGGTTGCTCGGCTTCCAGCTCAGCCCGCACCTGCGCGAGGGCCTGGCGTGATGAGGGCAACACCCGTGCCTCGCGAGCGAAACGGGCCTGGTTGGGGCCATTGGTGAGAAACAGGGCCAGCTCCACAGCCTCCTGGGCCTGGTCGCTCTGGCGCGGTACCGCCAGGGTCATCAGCGCCACATTGGCCGTTCCGTCGGCACCGGTCAGCGGCGGTTGGGGCAGGGTGACCGCCGCCACCCCGGGGGCATTGGTCTGGATGCTGCGCAGGAACTCAGCACCACTGGCCAGCAGCGCCAGCTCCCCGCTTTGATACAGCTCGATCGCCCGTCGCTGCCCTTGGCTCACGACCTCTCTCGGGAGCAGCCCCTCCCGGTAGAGATCCGTCCAGAAGGCAAAAGCCTTGCGGCCAGCCGGGGTGTTGAAGGCCGCCCGCTGGCGGTCATCGAGCAGGGTCACACCCATCTGCACCATCGACTCCAACAGCTCAGCGGAGTCATCCGGCACCACGGTCACGAACAACCCGTAGCGCCCGGTACGTTCCCGGATCGCTCGGGCATAGGCGGGAACGTCCTCCCAACGCTGAGGAGCTTGCTCCAGACCGGCCTCACGCAGCAGGTCGCGGTTCACCAGGCTCAGACGCACTGTGAGATACCAGGGGATCGCGATTTGCCCGGCCTCTGGATCCCGTGCCGCAGTCCAGACGGACGGCAGGTAGCGATCCGCCGCACCCTCGGGTAAAAGCGGCATGAGATCCGTGAGCCCTCCCTTGCTGGCCAGGTTGGCGGCAAAGGGGGGATTCAGATTCACCACATCCGGTGCCGTGCGCGCGAACACCGCGGCCAGCAGCTTGCGTTCCACCGATCCCCAGGGCAGATCGGTCCAACGCACCGGTACTTCGGGGTGGCGCTTCTCCCAGGCCTTGATCACGGAGGCCATGTACGGATTGAATTTGGGCGCCAGCTGCAGGGTCCAGAGCTGCAACGTTCCCTCCGGCACCGGCGGCCGGCCGCATCCCCAGCCGAGCGTCGCCACCCCTGCGAGAGCCAGCCCCACCAGCCATTGCCGCGTCCGCCGTTGTTGCTTGAAGGTCATGCAGGTGCGCGGCGTCGCCAAAGGAGCAGTTGCCAGGATCCGACCATCGGCGCCAACAGTCCAGTGATCAGGGCTTGGGCCAGGGTGGTGTGCAGGGCCCAGGCCTGAAGCAAGGCGTCAGACGATCCCAGCACGAGCAGCTGCAACCAGAGGCTCAGCCCCTGCACCACGGTGCCGATCAAAGCCAACAAACCGATGTTGAAACTGCGCTGGATCGGGGGCCCACGACGGCCGATTCGGCCCCACCACCATCCCATCAGCACAAGCGCAGGCACCTGGCTGACATCACCCAGGCTGAGGCCATCGAGCACCAGGCCGAGCGCCGCGCCGGCAATCCCCCCGGACACCGGGCCATCCACAAGTGCCCAGGGCAGCAACCAGAGCATCGCCCAGCTGGGCCCCACCCCATCCAGCGCCAACCAGGAGGGAGCCACCAGCTGGAGCAATGGGACTAGGAGAGCGGACGCCACGCAAATCGGTTGACGGTGCAAGCGAGCCATGGGTCAGCGAACCTGCACCTGCACCTGCACCTGCACCCAGTCGATGGCATCGGGCGGCGCAATCAACTGCACAAGGGCGGTGGGCGCGGGAACGCCGCGGAGATTGACGGACTGCACCACCGCCACCGGCAGGTTGGGGGGAAGCAGGGTGCTGGCCGGGGAAGTGCTCACCAGATCACCGGGCCGCACCTGCACGTCTTTGTCCAGAAACTGAAGCTGGGGCCGAGCAGTGCCCAGACCTGCCAGCAGGCCGTGCTGACGGGTTCTTGGCAGCCAGACGCCGATACGGCTCCCCGGTGCCGTCAGCAAACGCACCCGGCTGGTGGCCGGCGTCACACTCTGAACACGGCCGATCAACCCACCAGGGCCAATCACCGCATCATCCTTAGCAATGCCATCAAAGGATCCCTTGCCGAGCTCCAACTGCTGCCACCAGCCCGATGGCGTGCGCGAAATCACGGCCGCCTGCACCCGATCGCCTGTGGATAACTGATCGAGCTCCAGCAGGCCGCGCAGCCGCGCGTTGTCCTGCTCCAGCAACTCCAGCCGGGACGCGTCGTTCTGGCGAGCGGCAGACTGAATCCACTCCCGCTGCGCGGACCCCGGCCAGAAGGGCCGACTGAGAAGGGCAAAGGCATCCACGAACCCGGCACCCTTGCTCAGCCGCACCAACCCGAGAACCACCAGGAGGATGAACCAGGGCCACAGCCGCTGAAAGGAGCGCAGTCGGGACCCCTGGGGCCACTGGGACAACCCCATGACGATCAGACGGGAGCAGCGGCGCGCACGAATTCAGGGGTATCCAGCACGCGCTGCAGACGCTTGTAATCCTCAAGCACCTGCCCGCACCCCTTCACCACGCAGAGCAGGGGTTCTTCGGCGATGTGGGTGAAGATGCCGGTTTCATGGCTGATCAGGTCACTGATGCCGCGCACCAGTGCCCCACCCCCGGCCAGCATGATGCCGCGATCCACGATGTCGGCGGCGAGCTCAGGAGGAGTGCGCTCAAGCGTGCGTTTGACCGCTTCCACGATCACATTCAGAGGCTCGGCAATGGCTTCGCGCAGATCACCAGCTTGCAACTGAATGGTGCGCGGAAGACCGGAGAGCAGGTGCAGGCCGCGCACATCCATCACGGTCTGATCGAACTCGTTGTCGGGGAAGGCCGAACCGATCCGAATCTTGATGTCTTCAGCGGTGCGTTCACCCACCACCAGGTTGTGCACCTTCTTCAGATAAACACCGATGGCATCGCTGATTTCATCGCCGGCCACCCGCACCGACTCGCTCAGCACGGTGCCGCCCAGGCTGAGAACGGCCACCTCGGTGGTACCACCGCCGATATCCACAATCATGGTGCCGACGGGCTCGGTGACCGGCAGGCCGGCTCCGATCGCCGCCGCCACCGGCTCATCGATCAGATGCACTTCTCGGGCACCAGCGAGACCCGCCTCGCGAACGGCGCGGCGCTCCACCCCGGTCACACCACTGGGAATGCCGACCACCAGCCGGGGGGCCACGATGCCGCGCCCCTCATTGCCCTTCTGAATGAAGGTTTTGAGCATCTGCTCAGCGGCGTCGAAGTCGGCGATCACGCCGTCCCGAAGCGGGCGCACAGCCCGGATATTGCCTGGAGTGCGCCCGAGCATCAGCTTGGCCTCATCGCCCACAGCGAGGGTGACACCCCGTTCGAGATCGAGCGCCACCACGGAAGGTTCCTGCAACACGATGCCCTTGCCTGAGACGTAGATCAGGGTGTTGGCTGTGCCGAGGTCGATGCCGATGTCGCGGGAGAGTTGGAAGCGACGGAAGAGCACTGGCAGAGACTTGGTTCGGCGAATCATAGAGGCAGTTTTCAAGCCCATCTGTTACATCCGCTGATGAGGGTGGAACTCCTTGAAGGCAGCCACGACAACCGTCAGTTCTGACATCCGTGGCGCATCATTGACCCAACTAACAGGAGAAATTCAATGGGAGTCAATTCCGTGACCCTGGTCGGCCGTGCCGGCCGCGACCCTGAAGTCCGTTATTTCGAATCGGGCAGCATGGTCGCCAACCTCACCATCGCCGTGAATCGCCGCAGCCGCGACGATGAGCCCGATTGGTTCAATCTGGAGATCTGGGGCAAGCAGGCCCAGGTGGCCGCCGACTACGTGAAAAAAGGGTCCCTCCTTGGGATCATCGGCAGCTTCAAACTCGACCGCTGGACCGATCGCAACAGCGGCGAGGAGCGCAGCAAACCCGTGGTTCGCGTCGATCGGCTTGAGCTGCTTGGATCCAAGCGAGACAGCGAAGCAGCCGCTGGAGCCTTCGCGGGTGGCGGCAGCGCCAGCGACGAGGACGTTCCTTTCTGAGACTCGGTTCAATCGGCGGCGTTGCGGCGCCGCCAAACCCTGAGGCCAAGCCAGATACCGCCGGCGATCACCGCGATCACCAGCAGAACCTTGATCACCTTGCTGACCGGCTCGATCCAGAGCTCCACATTGCTGTAGCCCTCGCCCAGCACCATGCCGGCAATGGTGAGCAGCAAGGTCCAGATCAGACTGCCGGCCGTGGTCCAGATCAGGAAGGGCGTGAGCGGCATCAGTTCAATCCCTGCCGGAACGGAAATCAGGGTGCGGATGCCTGGAACCAGGCGTCCCCAGAACACGAGCGCCGTTCCGTAACGGCTGAACCAGCGGCGGCTGCGCGCCAGTTCTTCCGGGCTGATGCCGATCCAGCGGCCATGGCGCCCGAGCCATTGCTCGATGCGCTCCTCATTAATCAGCCTGCCGATGCCATACCAAGGCAGTGCACCGATCACGGTGCCCAGCAGACCGGCAAGCACCACGGGAATGAACTGCAGCTGGCCCTGCTGCACATAGAACCCCCCGAGGGGCATGATCAATTCGGAGGGAATGGGCGGAAAGAGGTTCTCGAGGAACATGGCCGCAAAGATCGCCCCATACCCAGCCCATGGATTGGCTGCAACGGCCTGACCGATCCATTCCGGCAGCTGGGTGACGAATTCAGAAAGCCCCATGGAGCCTGCGCACGTTCGCGCAAGTCTTCCACGGGGCACGTTGGTTGCTGATCAGAAGGATCAGTAGCGGTAGTGGTCGGGCTTGAAGGGACCCTCCACAGGAACGTTGATGTAATCAGCCTGATCCTTGCTCAGCTCGGTGAGCTTGGCGCCGATGCGATTGAGGTGCAGCCGGGCCACCATCTCATCGAGGTGCTTAGGCAGCACATACACCTCCTTGCCGTACTCGTTGCCTTTGGTGAACAGCTCGATCTGAGCCAGCACCTGGTTGGTGAAGGAGTTGCTCATCACGAAGCTGGGGTGACCGGTGGCACAGCCGAGATTCACCAGACGGCCTTCGGCCAACAGGATGATCCGGTTGCCGCTTGGCAGGGTGATGTGGTCCACCTGGGGCTTGATGTTCTCCCACTCGTACTCCTTGAGGGACGCAACATCGATCTCGTTGTCGAAATGGCCGATGTTGCAGACGATGGCCTCGTCCTTCATCTTTTTGAGGTGCTCGTTGCGGATCACCTGGTAGTTGCCCGTGGCGGTCACGAAGATGTCCATCTCCTCCACCACATCTTCCAGACGGACCACGCGATAGCCCTCCATGGCCGCCTGCAGGGCACAGATCGGATCCACTTCGGCGATGCACACGGTGGCGCCGAGGCCGCGCAGGGACTGGGCTGAGCCCTTGCCCACATCGCCGTAGCCCATCACCAGAGCCTGCTTACCGGCCACCATCACATCGGTGGCGCGCTTGATGCTGTCCACCAGCGACTCGCGGCAGCCGTAGAGATTGTCGAACTTGCTCTTGGTGACCGAGTCGTTCACATTGATGGCGGGGAAGGGCAGCTCGCCGCTCTTCTGCATCTTGTAAAGACGGGCCACACCTGTGGTGGTCTCCTCGGTCACGCCCTGAATCTGAGCCTTGGTGCGGCTGTAGAAGCTGGGGTCTTGGGCCAGCTTCTTCTTGATCGAGGCGAACAGGAACGTTTCTTCCTCGTTGCCAGGGTTATCGAGCACGGTGATGTCCTGCTCGGCCTTGCTGCCCAGCATCACCAGACCGGTGGCATCGCCGCCATCGTCCAGGATCATGTTGGGGGAGCCACCGTCGCTCCACTCGAGGATGCGGTGGGTGTACTCCCAGTACTCCTCCAGAGTCTCGCCCTTGACGGCGAACACAGGAATATCACGGGCAGCCATGGCGGCTGCAGCATGATCCTGGGTGGAGAAGATGTTGCAGGAGGCCCAGCGCACCTCAGCACCGAGCTCCACCAGGGTCTCGATCAGACAGGCGGTCTGAATGGTCATGTGCAGGGAGCCGGCGATACGGGCCCCCTTCAGGGGTTTCTCACTGCCGTACTTCTCACGCAGCGCCATCAGGCCGGGCATCTCGGTCTCGGCGATGTCCAGCTCTTTCCGGCCGAACTCCGCCTGATTGATGTCCGCGATGACGTAATCCTGTGCGACCTGCAGGCCGGTCGTTGCCGAGGGTGTTGCCACCATGTTGAAACGCTTCCAGGGGAGAATGTGAACGGGAATCTCTGCGGAGTCTCCGAGGCTTCGGGCTCGCGTGTGGCGCAATCTACCGATCGGACCTGGACCTTGAAGGATCTCGAGGCGACACACGCCCTCGGGCGGTGGCTGGCAGGTGCGGACGCGCGTCCCGCTCTGCTGCTGTTGAAGGGTGAGCTCGGTGCCGGCAAAACCTCGTTGGTGCAGGGCATTGCCTTGGCCCTCGGCATTGAGGAACCCATCACCAGCCCCACCTTTGCGTTGTCGCAGCATTACCCCCAGGGGCAGCCACCCCTGGTGCATCTCGATCTCTACCGGCTGGAGCTTGCCAGCGCGGCCGACGATCTGTTTCTGCAGGAGGAGGAGGAAGCCCGGGGCCTTGGTGCGCTCCTCGTGGTGGAGTGGCCGGAACGCCTCAGTCTGGCTTTACCGGAGGCCTGGACCCTGGAACTGGCGCATCGCCAGGAGGGTGGACGCGAGGCAGTGCTGACTGGACCGCTCCATCGACGCATCGTTGCGCTGCATTAAAGATGTCAAGATCCGTGGTCCCGTGATCAACACCACCCGTGGATTGCCTCTGCCTCGGCTTGCTGTGTGCTGATCTGGTCTGCCATCCGGTTCCCTCGCTGCCGGCGCAAGGGCAGTTGATGGAAACCGAAGGCATGGAGCTCAGCCTGGGGGGCTGCGCCGCCAACACCGCTTTCGATCTGGCCAAGCTGGGCGTGAGCACCGGGATCAGCGGCTGCGTTGGCGACGACGTGCTGGCCGACTTCATCGTTGCAACCCTGAATGCTGCGGGGGTGGACACCCGCGGGGTGGTGCGCTCGGCAAAGGTGGCCACGGCCTCGACTGCGGTGATCAACGTGCGTGATCAGGACCGTCGCTTCATTTCCTATGCCGGCGCCAACACGGCCATGACCGCCGCGGCGATTCCAGAGGGGCTGCTGGAGTCGGCCAGCGTGCTTTACATCGGTGGATTTCTGATGCTGGATGGCCTCGAGAGTGAGGCCATGCGCCAGCGCCTGGTCCAAGCCCGAGAAGCAGGCACCCGCATCCTTCTCGATGTGGTGCAGGTGGACGATGCCGATGCCATGGAGCGCCTGCAACGGGTGCTTCCTTACACCGATGTCTTTCTTCCCAACAACGACGAAGCCGCCTTGCTCACAGGCTTCAGCGATCCCTGGGAGCAAGCCGAAGCCTTCCGCGCCGCCGGCGCGCGGACTGTGGTGATCACCGAAGGGGATCGGGGAGCCCATCTGCTGAACGAGCAGTTGAAACTGCGTGTCGGCGCCTACGACACCGACTACCAGGGCGGCACCGGCGCCGGCGATGCCTTTGATGCCGGCTTCATCGCCGCAATGCTCCAGGGGCATGACCTGCCCACCTGCCTGCGCTGGGGCAGCGCCCTGGGCGCCAGCTGCGTGCGCAGCACATCGGCCACCGGCAGCGTGTTCAACCGGGAGGAGGCCCTCCAGTTCATGGAGAGCCACGCGATCAAGGTTGAGTGCTGCTGAGCTGGGAGAACAGGGGCTTGAGCGCGGGGTAGAGCTGCTGATACAGGGCATGGCGTTCCTGCAGGCGCGGTGCCTCGGGTCCTGGTAACAACGGAGTGGCAACCGTCACCCAGGCTTTACAGGCGTCGCCCACGTTGGCGAACGCTCCTGCGCCCACCGCGGCCAGCAGCGCAGCGCCGTAGGCCGTGGCATCCACCGTGGCGGTGAGCGCCACGGGGCAGCCAAAGAGATCGGCGCAGAGCTGGCGCCAGAGCAGGCTGCGCACGCCCCCTCCAGACAGATGCACGCAGCGGGGATCCAGACCAGCCTCCCGCAGCAGACCAAAGCAATCGCTCAACCCGTGGGTCACCCCCTCCAACACAGCCCGGGCGAGATGACGACGGTCATGGCGCTGGTCCAGGCCGATGAAACACCCCCTGGCACTGGCATCGGCATGGGGGGTGCGCTCACCGGAGAGATAGGGCAGAAAAAACAGACCATCGGCGCCGGCTTCGGTGCCGGCCGCCATTGCCTCAATCCGCTCAAAAGCATCGTCATCACTGAAGTCCGGCGTGATCGCGTGCCGAAACCAATCGAGGCTGCCTGCACCGCTGAGCATCACCCCCATCAGGAACCAGGTGCCGGGGGCTGCATGGCAGAAGGCGTGGAGCCGGCCCTCGTCCGCACTGCGCCAGCGATCCATCGGTGCAGCCACCACACCACTGGTCCCCAGAACAGCACCAGCCGAGCCCTCATGCACCAGACCACAGCCGAGGGCCGCCGCAGCCTGATCTCCCGCACCCGCCACCACGGGGGTGCCCTCCTTGAGGCCGGTGAGCACGGCCGCCTGCGCCGACACCTGGCCCACCACCTCCGAACTCTCCGCGGCCTCAGGCCACCAGGATCTCGGCAGCTTCAGATCGGCCAACAGCGCATCCGACCAACGCCGCTGGGCGCAATCAAACACAGCTGTGCCACTGGCATCGGACACATCGGTCACCAACTCCCCCGTGAGCCGAAAACGGATCCAGTCCTTGGGCAGCAGCACCGTGGTGATGCGTGCCAAGGCCTCGGGCTCGTGCTCGCGCATCCACAGCAGCTTGGGGGCCGTGAACCCGGGCAGCATGCGATTGCCGGTACAGGCAAGCAGATGGGCCGGTCCCAGGTGATCTTCAACGGCTCGGCACTGGGGTTCACAGCGCCCGTCGTTCCAGAGCTGGGCAGGTCGGATGCAATCGCCCTGGGCATCAAGAGCCACCAGTCCGTGCATCTGTCCGGCGAGACCGACCGCGGCGATCGCCCCGGGATCGACCCGGGCTTCCCCTAAAGCCGCGGACACGGCCTGGAGGGTGCTGCGCCACCAATCCTCAGGATCCTGCTCGCTCCACCCCGCCCGCGGCACCAGCGGGCGATGGTCTCCGTGCCCCACACCGCAAACCGTCCCAGCGGCATCCACCACCAGCGCTTTCGTGGCACTGGTGCCCAGATCAATGCCCAGAACCACCATCGCTACGCCTGCTCCAGGAACCCCAGCACCCGGGACGGAAGGGGCTGGGGGTCAATGCCGCCGGCACCAGCGCAGACCAGGGCACCGCAAGCGGCGGCGTAGCGCACCACCTCCCGCACCCCAGCTGCATCCAGCTGCTGGGGCTGACCTTCCACCGGCGCCAGGGAGACCAATTGATGCAACAGGCCGGCGGTGAAGGCATCACCAGCACCGGTGGTGTCCACCACCTGGGGCGGAGCCAACACCGCCATCGCGCCGCACTGTTCGGCAATGCACCACTGCACGGGTTTACCACCGTCGGTGACCACCACATCCGGATGCCGGGGCAGGGCCGCGCTGATCTGATCAGGGCTGCTGGTGTGAAACAGCCACTCGGCTTCTTCCCGGGCCAGCTTGATCAGATCAGCCTGCTGCACAAGGGGCTGCATCAGAGCGAGGGCCTGGGCATCGGGTCCAGCCGCAGGATCGGCGTCGGGGTCCCAGAAGGTGGGGCGCCAGTTCACGTCCAGAGCCACCCGCACGCCATCCCGCTCGGCCTGCGCCACCAGCGATCGCAGGGCCGCCGCCGATGGAGCGCTGGCCAGCGGGATGGTGCCGATCAGAAGCCAGCGAGCCCGTTCCGCCAAAGCCGGCCAGTGCGGATCCAAGGCAGCCTGATCAAGTGCTTGATCAGCAAATCCGGCACCACAATCGCCGGCAAAACCTTGAAACACCCGTTCACCACTGGCATCGCGGCGCACCAGCACCACCCGTGAGGGCCGCTGATCGTCGGACTGCAGGCCGCGCAGATCCACCCCCCGATCGTTCAGCAGCTCCAGAAAGCTGTCACCGATCGCATCGCGGCCCAAGCGCCCGATGAAGGCCACAGGCGTCCCCAAGCGAGCCAGAGCACAGGCCACGTTGGCCGGCGCACCGCCGAGGCGGTCGTCGCAATCACCCGGCGCCGCCGTCGCCGGATCGCCTCCCAGGGGTCCGAGGCGATCCACCAACGCTTCTCCCACACAAAGCACCTGCGGAGGCGAACTCACCATCAAACATGCTGCAGATTTCTGCAGGGTGGCCAGGGATTAGCTGGCTGCCAATCCGCTGAGATGCCCATGCAAGGCCTCGATGATGCGGGCATTGGCCGCTGGAAAGGGAAAGTTGCCGAGCTCCTCGGGCTTCACCCAGCGCACCTGCTGACTGGCCAGAGGCTGGGGTTCACCCGACAGCCAGCGGCAGAGATGCACGATGAAGCGCAACTTCTTGTGGCTGTAGGCGTGGTCCACGGTGATCAGTTCCTGATCCACGGCCACCGCAATCGCCAGCTCCTCCCGCAGCTCCCGGGAAATGGTGTCAGTGATGGCTTCGCCAGGCTCCTGCTTTCCTCCTGGAAACTCCCAGAGCCCACCGAGCAGGCCCTCGTTGAGGCGCTGATCAATCAGCACCTCGCCCGCCTGATTGAGCACCACGCCCACACCGATCACGGAGAACGGAAGGCTGCGGGGTGCATCGGTCACGGGAAAGGCCTCGGGGGTGCCGGAAGCGTAAGCAGCGCAGTGGTCACGCCAGGGGCACCTCCCGCAACTGGGATTGCGCGGCGTGCAAAGCGTGGCCCCCAGATCCATCAGGGCCTGATTGCAGTCGCGGGCTCGGCCTGGCGCGGCCGTGATCAAGGCCTCGCTCCAGAGCCAGAACTGCGCCTGAGCCCGCATCGGCGGCGTGGGATGGGCCTGAAGCCGTGCCAGCACACGCCGCACGTTGCCATCCAGAATCGCCAAAGGACTGTTGAAGGCCGACGACAGGATGCCTCCAGCCGTGCTGCGGCCAATCCCCGGCAAGGCCAACCAAGTCTCAAGATCGCTCGGCCAGCCACCGGGATCAGTGCTGCCTGCCCCCATCGCCACCAGCAATGCGGCGGCAGCCTTCAGGCGTCGGGCCCGGGAGTAATACCCAAGCCCCTGCCAGCTCAGGAGCACAGCCTGTTCCTCCGCTTCTGCCAGATCCTCGAGCCGGGGAAAGCGTTCCATCCAACGAGTCCAGTAAGGAAGCACCACCTGAAGCTGGGTCTGTTGCAGCATCACCTCGGCGATCCAGATGCCGTAGGGAGACAACACCTCGTGAGGCCGTGGCCAGGTTTGTTCCGCGGTGACCATCCAGGGTTTCTGCTCCGGATCCCGGCGGCCGTGGGCCTGCCACCAACAGAGCAGAGCGCGTCCGCGTGGATCCATCAGAACCAACCTGGAGCCGCCATCACCACGCCGAGGTAGGTCCCGATGGCATACCCCAAAAGCCCAAGCGCCACCCCGGGCACGGCGAGATCATCCCGTTTGAGGCTGGTGGCTAAAGCCAGGGCCGTGCTCGGACCACCGATCGCTGCTTGGGAAGCCACCAGCACCTCGGCCATCGGAACACGGCAGCGCGCCAGCACCAACACAACCACAGCGTGCATGCCCACCACGATGGCGGCGTAGACAAGAATCCAGAGGCCTTCGCTGAACACACCGGCCAGAGGGGTGCTCAACCCCACCACCACAAAGAACGGTTGGATCAAGAGCTGGCCGCAGTCTGGACAGGATCGGCGCGTCATCGGCCCTGGCAACTGCGCTGCCAACACAGCCACCGTGGTGAGTACAAGAATGAACGGCACCCCAACCCCGATCCGCGCCAGTCCCTGGCTGAGTCCATGACTCAGCCCAACAGCACTCAAGCCCCAGAGCAGCGCTATGAGCCAGTCCCGCTTTGAGGGTTGGGCCTCAGTGGATGGTGGCGAGAGAGCCAACGGCGGCGGCGTCTGCAGCGATGCCCTCAGGCGATCCCTGCGGCCAAACCCAATGCTCAACGCGAACCAGAGCGTGAACACAATCTGATCAGCGGCTGTCGCCAAAGCCAGCAAGGCATCCGGCGGAGACAAGATGCGCCCCACCGCCACAAGGTTGAGGCTTCCACCGGAAAACGTGGCGGTGTAGAGGCCCATGAGCTCGGAGCGCTGATCGCCGAGGGGTTGCGCCAGCGCGACGGCACCCACCAAAACTCCCACCACGGTGGCCAGCACGACAACGCCAAAGAGGAGCAACAGAGGCCGGGCCCGAAGCAACAAGATTCTCAGCCTGATCGCGAGCAGAAGCTCAGCGATGGCCAGCGAGGTCAGGGGGCCGCTGACCCAGCCTGAAATCCGCGGGTCCGGCTGCCAGCCGAGGCCATTGCGGACCGCCACACCGAGCAGGAGCACCAGCATGGTGACGCCCAGCTTTTGCCCCCAAACCCAACGGCGCGACAGCCACCAACCCAGGGCCGTAAGCCCGGCGATTCCCAAGAAAGACAAAAGCCTGGTTGGGCCATACACAACCTCACCATGATGAAACGCTGGCCTCGACCAACGCAGGAAGCGCAGTCGCGCATCGTGCCCCGATCACGTCTTCCCCGCTCGACCTGAGTCAGCAGGACGACTCAATCTGATGGGAACCGGCGTCCCGTTGGAACAAGCCGCTCAGATAATGCTGAACCACTGCACGATCCTTGCAACCCTGCTGAAACAGGAAGCCGGCAATGGCGGACTGCACCAGCCGGTACTGATCCCATTGGGGGTGCTCCTCGATGAACACCCCCATGGCGCGATGCAAATCCTCAGGCATCTGGTTTTCCACACTCACGTGGACTGGCATCGCATCGGGCGTCTCGTGCAACTCAAACCTTCGTCGTCAACGACACCATCACGCCACGACACCTGCAGTGATGTCAAAAAGCCGGACTCACTTCGACTTGCTTGCTCTCGAATCCGCAAAAAGCTGTCCAGCACTGGCTTCAGTTGCAACATCTGTGTCATGGAATACAGCGCAAAATTGTTTTTGCTCTTCCCGTCAAGGGGAAAGCTGCTTTTCCCCTGGCGCCAGACCGAGGCCTCCTCTGGCCGACGATCCGCACGAAGAGGCTTGTGGAAAAGCTGTGAAAAACGTTGTGTTTGGCGTGGAGTTGCCGTCTGTTCACCGCTACTGATCAATTCAGCACAACCAACGAGCAAGTCCCATCACCCACAGCTTGCCAACGCTCACTGCCTGCCAACGCGCACTGCCTGCCAACAGCCCCACACAACCACCGACGGCCCTATGAAAAACAGGTAGGTTCCGCGAAGCGAAACCACCTCACTGTGCAGCGAACCCTGGCGCTGACCCTCACGGCTGCGACGTTGCTCGTTGGATGTGGCAAGCCGAAAACTCAGGCTAAAAAGCTCCTCACGGTCAAAACGGCCAGCATCGCTGAGGCTAATTTCCAGCCGAGCATTGAAGCGATCAGTGTGCTGGAGTCCACCACCACGGTGTCGCTGAGGCCTGAAACCGATGGGCGTGTGGTGAAAGTGCTGGCCAGCGACGGTGAGCGAGTGAAGGCAGGGCAGCCGATCCTCGAGCTCGACAACGTGCAGCAGAGTGCTGCTCTCGATTCAGCCCAAGCCCAGGCACGCACCGACAAGCTCAACGCCGAGCGCTACGAATTCCTGTACCAAAACGGTGCCGCTTCAGCGAAGCAGCGCGACCAGTACGTCACCCAGGCGATCGCATCGCGCGACCAGGCCCGCTCCGATGCCGCCACCCTCGGCTACAAGTTCGTGCGTTCACCGATCGACGGCGTGGTGGGCGACCTGGACAGCGTGAAGCTGGGGGATTACGTGCAGACCGGCCAGGCGATCACCGGCATCGTGAACAACTCCACCCTCTGGACCCTGATGCAGATCCCCGCCACCCAATCAGGTGCCGTGAAGATCGGTCAAACGGTGAAAGTCGCGTCGCAGACCAACCCGCCGATCACAGGCGAAGGCAAGGTGAGCTTCATCTCCCCCTACTTCGGCGTCAGCGGCAGCAACAGCTCTCCCAACGCTTTGATGGTGAAGGCCACCTTCCCCAATCTCACCAACCAGCTGAAGACCGGTCAGTTTGTGAAGAGCCAGATCATTGTGGGGAACAAACAAGCCCTGGCCGTGCCGGTTCAGGCCGTGTTCATGCAGGCGCAGCAACCCTTCGTGTACGTCACGATTCCGGTGAGCAAGGCCCTGCCAAAAATCAAGGCCTCCGCCTCCGTTCCCGAGAAGCAGAAGAAAAAGCTCGAGAGCCTTCCCCCCAGCACCCCAATCGTGGTGCAACAAGCAGTTGAACTCGGTGAATTGCAGAACAATTTCTATCCCCTGAAGTCAGGCCTGAAAAAAGGTGACACCGTCGTGGTGAGCAAAACAGCCCTGCTCAGCAATGGCATTCCTGTGAAGACCACGAACTGACCGTCCCATGGCCTTCTCCGACAACTTCATCAAGCGGCCGGTTCTCACCACGGTCTGCAGCATTCTGATCGTGCTGATGGGAGTCATCGCGATCCCGACGCTGCCGATCGCCAATCTCCCTAACATCTCCCCACCCCTGATCCAGGTCACCGCCAACTACAGCGGCGCCAATTCCCTGGTCACCGAGCAGGCGGTGACCAATCCGCTCGAGCAGCAGATCAACGGTGCACCGGGTGCTTCTTACATCTACTCCACCAGCAACATGGAGGGGCAGAGCATCATCTCGGTCTACTTCGACGAGACCACGGATATCGACATCGACCAGGTGAACGTGCAGAACCGCGTGTCCCTGGCGATGCCCCAGCTTCCCAGCCAGGTGTCGAACACGGGCGTCTCGGTGCAGCAGTCAACCCCCTCCATTTTGCTCGCTTACCAGGTGTCATCGACGGATGGGCAGTTCGATGCGGCCTATCTCAACGGCCTGGTGTACCAACAGCTCTACTACCCCCTGGAACGGGTTCCCGGCGTTGCCACCGTGAACATCCTCGGGGGAACGACCCCCGCCTACTGGCTGTTCGTCGACCCGGACAAATTGGCAGCGAACAATCTCACCGCCAACCAGGTGGTGGATGCTGTGCAGGCGCAGAACACCACCTCCATTGGCGGCCTGGTGGGAGGACCGCCTGCAGCCGGTGATCAGGCCTACACCTACCCATTGTTGGTGCAGAACAACGGCAATCTGCTCAGCCTTGAAGACTTCGAGAATCTGATCATCAGCCGCACCGAAACGGGCAATCTTCTTCTGCTCAAAGATGTAGGCGAGGTGCAATACGGCTTCAACAACTACACAACAGCTGCGGTAGATGTGTCGAACCACGACACAGTCTCCGTGGCGGTGTTCCAGACCCCGGACAGCAATGCTCTGGATGTGGCGGATGCCGTGGTGAAACAGATCGATGCCTTTGCCGCCACCGCCCCTCCTGGGGTGACCGTTTCACAGGTGTACAACATCGGCCAATTCATTGAATCCTCCGTGGAGGGCGTTGTTGATGCCCTGGGCCTGGCGATCGTTCTGGTGCTGTTGATCCTGTTCATCTTTCTGCAAAACTGGCGAGCCACGGTGGTGCCCAGCCTGGCCATTCCCATTTCTCTGGTGGGCACCTTCGCTTTCATCAAGGTATTCGGTTTCTCCATCAATCAACTCACCCTGCTTGGCCTGGTGCTGGCCACAGGCTTGGTGGTGGACGACGCCATCGTGGTGATTGAAGCGGTGTCGAAGAACATCGAATCGGGCATGAAGCCCAGGCAGGCAGCGCTGGCCTGCATGGGAGAGCTGTTTGGCGCCCTTGTGGCCACAGCCTTAGCGCTGATGGCGGTGTTTGTGCCTGTGGCGTTCTATCCGGGAAGCATCGGCATCATCTACAAGCAGTTCGCGCTCACCATCGCCTTTTCGATTGCCATCTCCGCGTTCAACGCGCTCACGTTCTCGCCCATGTTGTCGGGCCTGATCCTCAAACCGGGTGAGACCGCTCCACCGAAAGGCTGGATCTGGCCAGTGGCCGGCGTGATTGTGGGTCTGGCCTTCGGACGTTTCAGCTCAGCAGCCTTCGGCAGCTGGACCTACGTGCTCGGCGTGGTGGTGGGCGGAGTGGCAGGGGCGAATCTCCCCTTGATCTTCCGGGTGTTCAACACCAACTTCGCCCGGCTTCAAAACGGCTACGCCCGACTGATTCGCACGCTGATCAAGGCCCGGCGCTGGGTGATGGTGACCCTGGCCGGCGGCATTGTGCTCACGGTTTTGGCCTTCACAGCCCTCCCTACAGCGTTCATTCCCGATGAAGACCAGGGCTATCTGGCGGGCTTCTACCAGCTGCAGAACGGTGCATCGCTCAGCCAGACCGAAACAATGGCCGAGCAGATTGCGGCAATCCTCAAAGAAGAGAAGGATGTGCTCAATGCCAACGTGATCAGTGGTTACGGCTTCAATGGATCCAGCCCCGACCAGGGCACGATCCTGATCGGTCTGAAACCACTAAGTGAGCGGCCGGGCGCGGCGAACAATTCCTTCGCCATCGCTGATCGGCTCAATGCCAAGCTCTCGGCCTTAAGCAGCGGCTTGGCGGTTGTGGGTCAGCCGCCGGCGGTTCCAGGGTTCTCAGCCCAGGGTGGTTTCTACTTCCAGTTCAACGATCTCACCGGCAATTACAGCTTCAACGAGCTCGATCAGCAGGCGCAGACGCTGATCAAGGCCGGCAAAGCCAGTGGCAATTTCTCCAACATCTACACCCAGTTCATCCCCAGTGCCCCTGCCTTCGGACTGACAGTGGATCGGGCGGTGATGGGAGCTCTGAATGTGGATTACGAGGAGGCGATGAGCACCATCGCCGTGCTGGCCGGTGGCTCCTACACGGGCCTCACCTATGAAGACGGCCAGGTGCGCAATGTGTACGTGCAGGCCGAGGCCGAACAACGCGACGACATTGAAAACATCCTCAGCTACTACGTGAAAAACCGCGATGGCGAGATGATCCAGGTGTCGCAGTTCGCTTCATCGGAACTGTCGAGCGCGCCGCCGATCATCAGCCACTACAACCTTTACCGAACGGTGCTGATCCAGGGCGCCCAGGCGGTGGGCAAGAGCTCCGGGCAGGCCCTTAGTTCAATTCAGGCGCTGTTCAAGAAGGAGAACTTCAACAACATCGGCTACGCCTTCACCGGTCTTGCCGCCCTGCAACTCTCCGCCGGCAGCGCCAGCGTGCTCGTGTTCGGATTCGGCATCCTGATCGTGTATCTGGTGCTGTCGGCCCAGTACGAGAGCTATGTCACCCCGGTGATCATCCTGATGACCGTGCCCCTAGCGATGCTTGGAGCCTTGGCGTTCCTGGCCATCCGCTCCATCGACCTCAACATCTACGCCCAGGTGGGCCTGGTGACCCTGATCGGTCTGGCGGCGAAAAATGGAATCTTGATTGTTGAAGTGGCGGAACAGCACCTCCAAAACGGCATGAGTGCCACCGATGCGGTGATCGCCTCTGCTGAATCCAGACTGCGGCCGATTCTGATGACGGCGATCGCGGCCCTTGCGGGCTTCCTGCCGCTGGTGGTCGCCAACGGCGCCGGTGCCCAAAGCCAGCAATCCCTGGGCACGGTGATCTTCGGCGGACTGGTGGTCGCCACCGTGCTCTCCCTCGGCGTGGTGCCGCCCTTCTATGTGGTGATCAAGGGCCTGGAAGAACGCCTCTTCGGCAGGAAGCCAACGGGTGGTGACGATGATGGATCCCTTGCCAGTGCCACCTGACTCGACCCACTGGACCTGGGAGCAGCCTGATGGGTGCGGCCTCGATGTGGCCTGGCGCCAGCAGGGCCAGGGCCAAGACAACAGCGAGTCACCGGCTGTGGTGCTGGTGCATGGCTTCGGTGCCAGCAGCGGCCACTGGCGCCACACCATGCCGTCGCTGGCAGAGCGAACCCCCACCTTCGCCCTTGATCTGATCGGCTTCGGCGGCAGCAGCCAGCCAAGGGCCGTGCTTCCCAGTGATCCCGATGCCCAGCGCCAGGCACCGAGTGATGAAGCGCTTGAGTATGGCTTTGATCTCTGGGCTGAGCAGGTGGAAGCCTTCTGCCAGCAGATCGTGCAGCGCCCTGTGCTGCTGGTGGGCAATTCCATCGGCGGTGTGGTGGTGCTGCGCGCAGCCCAACGGCTGGGGGCGCACTGCAAGGGCGTTGTGCTGATCGACTGTGCCCAGCGGCTGATGGATGACAAACAGCTGGCCAGCCAACCTGCCTGGATGGCCTGGATCCGGCCATTGCTGAAAACCCTGGTGAGCCAGCGCTGGCTGAGCACAGCACTGTTCCGCAACGCCGCCAGGCCGCGGGTGATCCGCAGCGTGCTCGGCCAGGCCTACCCGAGTGGGGCGAATGTTGATGACCAGCTGGTTGACCTGCTGTACCAGCCAACACAGCGACCCGGTGCCGCCGAGGCATTCCGCGGATTCATCAACCTCTTCGATGACCATCTGGCTCCCGAGTTGCTGGCGAACCTGGAGCAACCGGTGCACCTGATCTGGGGTGAACGGGATCCCTGGGAACCGGTGGCAGAAGCCCGCGATTGGGCTGAACGCTTTGCCTGCATCCAATCGCTCACGGTGTTGCCACGGGTGGGACACTGTCCCCACGACGAGGCACCGGAGGCGGTGAACGCCCGGTTGCTGGAGATTCTCAAAGCGCAGGGAGCATGACCGCCAACACCACGCAGGCCCGCCTGGATCAACTGGCCACTCACTGGAACGAAGCGGAGATCCCCCGGCTCTCCCTCGACCGCTGGCTCGCGCAATTTGAAGCCGACGACCACAGCATCGCCCTGCGGCTGCTGGAGTGCATCGAGATGCACAGCTGGGCCAGGCTGCTGCGGGAATGCCGGCTGCTGCACCAACGGCTCTGCCAAGACCTGGCTGGCGATGGCTTTGATGTGGCCGGCTTCCGCGACATCGACTTCACACGCGCCTTCGTGTGCAAGAGCGGTGATCTGATTGCCTATGCCTACCGCAAGGCCAACCGCTTACCGGTGACCTGTTTCCGCAGCATGGAGACCCTGCTGGCCCATCCACCTGCAGACCAGGACCGTCGGGCCCTGGTGGTGCTGGATGACTACATCGGCACCGGATCGCAGTTCCTGTTTCATTTCCTGGCCCGGCAACCGTCCCATCTCAAGCTGCTGCAGCGCTACGCCAAGGTGCGGCTGGCGGCAATCGTGGTGCACGACGATGCTCGGCACAAATGGAAGTTATTGCAACACCGCTGCTTTCGCGATGTGATGGCGATCGAAGAGCAAGAGCTGGCCTGTATCGATTTCTCTGCTGAGCGGGAGAGCCTGGTCACAGCGCTGAGCCAGTTGGACTGGAGCGATTGCGGATTGCTGGCAGCCCAAAAAGACTTTCCCGTTACCGCGCATCCGGATCTCAGCAAAGACGAGCGGGTGGCATTGCAGCACTTCCTCAGGAAGCAACAACAGAAAGAAGGATCAGGCACCACAGAGTTCCTGTTAGGCCACCACTCGTTTTTTTATGGCGCACCCAATGCCTTGGCGCGGGTGCTGCTCCCCCTGTTCAAACGGGTGGAGGATTTCACCGCCTACGACAGCAGCACCCTGGTTGGTTTGCCCGCAGCAATCATCGATTACAACATCGACAATCCGCAGGCTGTCTCTTATCTCAGCTGATCAAGCGATCAGCAGGCGACATACGCCTCCACCTGATCACTGAGGCGACGCAGGCCGGCAAGACCGTCCCGCTCCAGGTTGCGAACCCGGTCCCGGCTGATACCGATCACGCGGCCGATGCCGGTGAGGCTCATCGGCTCCTCGCCGTCCATCCCGTAACGCATCCGCAGCACACGCTCCTGCAATTCCGGCAGCTGGCCCAGCAGATCACGCAGATCGCCCTTCAGGCACTCCCCTTCCACCTGCTCACTCGGCAGCTCGCCATCACCTGCCAGTAAATCCAGCAGCTCCGTGTCATCACCATCCCCAACCTTCATCTCCAGGCTCACCGGTTGACGGGCGCGGCACATCAGTTCCTTCACCTCATCCTCCGGCAGCTCCACAAATGCCGCCAGCTCCGTGACTGATGGCGTCCGGCCCAGGTCCTGGCTCAGTTCGCGCTGCCCCTTCTTCAGTTTGTTCAGCATCTCGGTGATGTGGATCGGCAGCCGGATCGTGCGGCTCTTCTCCGCAATCGCCCGTGTGATTCCCTGGCGAATCCACCAGTACGCATACGTACTGAACTTGTAGCCCCGCGTTGGGTCGAACTTCTCCACACCACGCACCAAACCGATCGTTCCCTCCTGGATCAGATCCAGCAGCTCCATGTTCCGCTTGGTGTATTTCTTGGCCACGCTCACCACCAAACGCAGATTCGCCGCCACCATCCGCTCTTTGGCGCGGCGGCCCGCCTGCAACTTGCGCTTCAGTTGCACAGCACTCAATCCAGCTGCCTTCGCCAGCTCGGCTGCAGGCACGGCTTCTCCACCACGCTTCTCCTGCAGCTCCGCTTCTGTCGCCTCCAGCTCCATCAGCTCCTGCACCTGACGGCCCAGGGTGATCTCCTGCTGATGGCTCAGCAACGGCACACGGCCGATGTCGCGCAGATAGGAACGCACCAGGTCGACATCCGTACCGGAGGGACGGGAGGCCATGGACTTAGCTGGAGCACTCTTGGTGGGCTGGCTGCTGCCAGTCGCCGACTTGACGGAGAGTGTGGGAATGGTGACTGAAGCTGCGGCGAGGGTGGGAGCCATATCGCTTCTTTGAGTTGTGTGAAGCGTACTCCTAAGAAACGTAAACGAGCTCTCAGAAAAGAGCTGCGGCCAATAAATGAGCAGAAATACCTGTGGACTGAAGCAGCTGGGGCATGTGGACGAGCAGCCACTGCGCTGTTTTCAGATAGATCAGAGTTCCTACCACATCCGTGCAGGTGGTGATGAAGGGCGTGGACATCAACGCCGGATCCAGCCCCATGCGATCGAAAAGCAACGGGAAGCCTGCCCCAGCCGTGGCCGCCAGGGTGGTAATCGCCAGCAGGCTGGTGCCCACAGACAAACCCACCAGCGGACTCTCCCCCCGCCACCAGGCAAAGGGCACCACCAGGATCATCATCAGCAACCCCAGCAGCAATCCCGCCGTGGCCTCCCGCACCACAGCCTTGATGCGCCCGAGGGAGGCAATGCTCTGGGTGCTCAGACCGCGGATCACCACCGTGGAGCTCTGGGCGCCCACATTGCCGCCGGTGCCCGCCAACAGAGGAATGAACGCCGCCAGCAACACCACCTCCTTGAGCACCTGCTCATTGAGGGCAATCACTTCCGATGTGAAGAAGCTGGCCACCACCAGCACCGACAACCACACCACCCGGCGGCGAGCCACGGTGAACAGATTGCTCTGGAAATAATCGTCCTCATCTCCGGCTTCCACAGCGCCGGCGGCATAGAGGTCGCGGGTGGCCTCCTGCTCGATCACATCGATCACGTCATCCACGGTGACGATCCCCACCAGGCGTCGCTCGCGATCCACCACCGGCACCGCCAGAAAGTCGTAGCGCTGAATCGCTCTGGCCACGTCTTCCTGATCCGTATCGGTACCCACGCTCACCACCTCCCTGGTCATCACGTCACCGATCCGGTCTTCAGGGTCGGCGGTGACCAGATCACGCAGCGACAGGATGCCCGTGAGGTGACGTTCTCCATCGGTCACGTAAAGGCTGTAGATCGTTTCGGTTTGACGGGCTCTGCGGCGCACGATCGTGAGCGCCTGCGCCGCACTGTGAAAGTCCTTGAGATCGATGTATTCCGTCGTCATCAGACGGCCGGCGGTCTCCGGGGCGTAACCCAGCAGCTGGGCGGTGACTTTGCGCTCCGCCGGGCTGAGCTCCGCCAGCAGACGCCGCACCACCTTGGCGGGAAGTTCATCGAACAGGCGGACGCGATCGTCCGGAGACATCTCCTCGACCAGCTCCAACACCTCACCGGAGCGCAGCCGTTCCAACAGGCTCTGCTGCACAGCTGGATCGAGGTACTCGTACACCTCGATCGCTTCATCTTTACTGAGCAGCCGGAAGGCCAGGGCCTGGAGGGTGCGCGGCAAGCTGCCGATCGCTTCGGCCACATCCACGGGCTGTACGGGCGCCAGCAGCATCTTGACGCCGTCGTAATTACCCACGCTGAGCATGGATTCAAGCTGGCGGGTCACCACCTCCGCTAGCACCGGTGCTTGATCCATGCCCCGTGCTCAGCGATCCCAAGTGTATGTCGGTTGCAGAGGGTTATCGTCTGCGCCGAATGCTTCGTTCCGCCATGGCTCCCAGCGTCAGCAACGTGTCCGTCCGTACCCCCGACGGCAGTGAAAAATCCCTCGGCAGCTATGCAGGCCAAGTGCTGCTGATCGTGAATGTGGCCAGCCGCTGCGGATTCACCAAGCAATACGCCGGTCTTCAGACCCTGCAGGACACCTTCGGGCCCCGCGGCCTGCAGGTGCTGGGCTTCCCCTGCAACGACTTCGGCGCCCAGGAGCCCGGCACCCTCGACGAGATCAAGAGTTTCTGTTCCACCACCTACGGCGCCAGCTTCGAGCTGTTCGACAAGGTGCACGCCACCGGCAGCACCACCGAGCCTTACTCCACCCTCAACAAGACCGAGCCGGCCGGTGATGTGGCCTGGAATTTCGAAAAGTTCCTGGTGGGCAAGGACGGCACGGTACTGGCACGCTTCAAGAGCGGCGTGGCCCCCGAGGACGCTGAACTCAGCGCTGCGATTGAGGCGGCGCTGCAGGCCTGAGCCAACGGGCGCTCAAGCCGCGGCCTAGTACGAGCCCCAGGGCTGCGCCACCCAGGCCCAGCCCGAGGGTTGCGCCGATCAGACCGATCGCGGCGGAGGGCTGCCCCGCTGCGATCAGACTGACGCAATCCACCATCCAGCTGCTGAAGGTGGTGAGCGATCCGCAGAAGCCGATCCCGATCAGCAGCTGCAGCCGCGGCCGGTAGGGAAGCCCAAGCAGTAACCCCAGCACAAGCGATCCGAGCACATTCGCCAGCAGATTGCGATCCGGTGCCAGCACCGACAACTGCCAGCGCAACAGAGCACCGGGAACGGCGCCAAGGGCCACCAGCAGCAATTCCTGAATCTCCTGCCGTGCCGCGGGCTGGACTTGTTCAGCCATCCGCCAACCCCAGGGTGTAGCCCCCTGCAGCCACCATCAAACCGGCGAGCACCGACCCGGCCGTGAGCAACAGCGCTTCACCCCACTGGCGATCGCGCAGGGTGACCAGTACCTCCACAGCGAAGGTGGAGAAGGTGCTGAGGCTGCCGAAGAAACCAACACCGATCAGCAGAATCAACGACGAGGTCGCGCCGGGAGGATTGCAGCGGCCGGACGTCTGCAAACCAAGCACCAACCCCAGCGCAAAAGCCGCCACCAAATTCACCACGAAGGTCCCCCAGTGTTTACGCGGCACCATCGGCTCGAAGTGATTCACCACCCGCAGGCGCAACCAGGCCCCGGGAACGGCACCCAGGCCTACCAGAAGCGCCTTTAAGGGAACAATGTCAGCCATGAATCCAACCGCGTTGCCGGTCACTCCCCACGGGGAAGGCCGGATGGGATGCCACCTGCACCTGAATCCAATCGCGACCATCGGCGCTTCGCCAGTGACGCAACAGCTGCAATGGGGTGCCAATCTCCAGGCGACGCAGGGCTGGAGCTGCCAGGCCCGGCCCGGCTTGCAGCAGACAGTCACTGCCACTGAGCAGGGGACCTTCGCCATCCTGACGGCGGATCTGGGGCAGACGCCGTTCAGCTCCACCGGCCGGCAAGGCCGCAGGACCGAGCAGGGCCACACCCAACAGCCAGCCCCAGCGGAGCACGGAGGAAGCGGAGCGCGGCATCAGATGTCGAGGGCCGCCATATCGAGCTCGGCGCTGTGGGTTTCGATGAATTCGCGGCGCGGGGCCACCTTGTCGCCCATCAGGATCGTGAAGATCCGGTCGGCCTCCAGGGCATCCTCAATCTCCACCCGTTTCATGGTGCGGGTGGTGGGATCCATCGTGGTTTCCCAGAGCTGCTTGGGCATCATTTCACCAAGGCCCTTAAAACGCTGGATGTTGTAGTTGGCTTTCTCGCCAAATCCTTCCAGAGTTTTCTGAAGCTCTGATTCGTTGTAGCAATAGGTGTGGTTCTTGCCGCGCTCCACTTTGTAGAGGGGCGGGCAGGCGATGTAGATGTAACCACCTTCCACCAATTCTTTCTGGTAGCGGTAGAAGAAAGTGAGCAGCAGGGTGCGGATATGGGCACCATCCACATCGGCGTCGGTCATGATCACGACGCGGTGATAACGAAGGTTTTTAACATCGAAATCTTCGCCTTTAATCCCAAGCCCAAGCGCCGTGATCAGGGCCTGAATCTCCGTGTTCTTGTAGATCTTGGCGTCGTCGGTTTTCTCGATATTGAGAATCTTTCCGCGTAGGGGCAGGATCGCCTGGAAGCGTCGATCACGACCCTGCTTTGCCGAGCCACCAGCAGAATCTCCCTCCACGATATAGATCTCGGATTCGCTGGGATCCCGGGAGCTGCAATCAGCGAGCTTGCCAGGCAGGGTTGAACTCTCCAGCACGCTCTTGCGCCGCACCAGCTCGCGAGCGCGGCGGGCTGCTTCGGCCGCATTGAAGGCCTGGATCGCTTTCTCCAGAATCATGTCGATCACACCCGGGTTGAACTCCAGGTACTGACCCAGCGACTCACCCACCAGGCTGTCGACAATGCCGCGCACTTCGGTATTGCCGAGCTTGGTTTTGGTTTGACCCTCAAACTCCGGCTCGGGCACTTTCACCGACAGCACGGCCGTGAGACCCTCGCGGATGTTTTCACCAGCGAGGTTGGAATCCGATTCCTTGCGCTTGCCGCGCTTTTTGGCAAACGTGTTGAGCGTGCGGGTGAGCACGGTTTTCAACCCCTCGATGTGCGTGCCCCCATCCACGGTGCGGATGTTGTTGGCAAATCCCAGGATGCTGTCGGAGTAGGCATCCACACACCACTGCAACGCCGCTTCAACAGACACCCCGTCTTTCTCGGCATTCACATAGATGATCTCGGGGTGAAGGGGATCCTTCTCCGCATTCATGTAGGCGACGTATTCCTTGATGCCGCCCTCGTAAAAGTAGATCTCCTCGTGGGGCTTGCCTTCGGCATCGCGGGCGCTTTCGCGCTCATCGCGGAAAACGATGCGCACACCGCCATTGAGATAGGCCAGCTCGCGCAAGCGCGCCGAGAGGGTGGCGTAATCGAAGACGATGCCGACGGTGAAAATCTCGACGTCGGGCTTGAAACACACGCTGGTGCCGGTGAGTCCTTCCTCTTCAGCAGGCTGGGGCTCAGACACCAGGCTGCCGATCGGAGCTCCGCGCTCAAAGCGCTGACGGTGCACCTGGCCCTGACGGCGCACGGTGACTTCCACCCATTCGCTGAGGGCGTTGACCACCGACACGCCCACCCCGTGCAGGCCGCCGGACACCTTGTAACCACCGGCGCCGAATTTGCCACCGGCATGCAGCACGGTGAGCACGGTTTCCAGGGCACTCTTACCGGTGCGGGGGTGGACGTCGGTGGGGATCCCGCGCCCGTTGTCGGTGACGGAGGCGGAGCCGTCCTCCCCGAGCACCACCTGGATCTCCGTGCAATGCCCCGCGAGGGCCTCGTCCACAGAGTTATCCACCACCTCGTACACCAGGTGGTGGAGTCCACGCGGCCCTGTGGAGCCGATGTACATGCCCGGGCGCTTGCGGACGGGCTCAAGGCCCTCGAGCACCTGAATCTGTTCGGCACCGTAGGCCGCTTGAACTTTCGCGGCTTCGCTCATGCGATTTAGGTCGGCCAGGCTTCCTGTCAGGCTGAATCTACCACCGGCGTGCCAGAGGCGCTCACAGAGGCCTCTGAGGCGTCATTTTTCCTGGGGGTGCACCCCCTTTGATGTGCGATGCCTCACACCAGCCCTGAGACGGAGGCTCAAAGCGACGGCAACACTCCCCTCGTGGTGGTGCTGCTCGGCCCCACCGCCAGCGGCAAAACCGCCCTCGCTCTGGAGCTGGCCGAGCGGTTCGCCCTGGAGATCATCAACGTGGATTCCAGGCAGCTCTACCGCGGGATGAACGTGGGCACGGCCAAGCCCAGCCCGGCGCAACAGGCCCGCATCCGCCACCATCTGCTCGACCTGCGCGACCCCGACGAACCGATCACCTTGCAGGAGTTCCAGCAGGAGGCGCTGCGAGCTGTGAATCACAGCCTGACCACGCGCGGCGCCGCTTTTCTGGTCGGCGGCAGCGGGCTTTATCTCAAGGCCCTCACCGCTGGGCTGCGTCCCCCCGCCGTGGCTCCCCAACCGGCGCTGCGCCGGCAACTAGCGCACCTTGGCCAATCGGTGTGCCACCAGCTACTGACGCGCGCCGATCCAGACGCGGCCCTGCGCATTGCCAGCGCTGATGCGGTGCGCACCCAACGGGCCCTGGAGGTGCTCTACGCAACGGGAGCGCCGATGACCGGCCAGTCCAGTGCCAGTCCGCCGCCCTGGCGCGTGCTGGAGCTAGGGCTCAATCCCGCCGACCTGCGCCAGCGCATCAGTGAACGCACCCAGGCCCTTTACTGCCAGGGACTGGTGGAAGAGACGCGCCATCTGCGCGAGCGCTACGGCGCTGACCTGCCCCTCCTGCAGACCATTGGCTACGACGAAGCCCTGCAAGTGCTCGACGGCACTCTCAGCCAGCAAGCAGCGATCGCCCAAACCACCCGGCGCACCCAGCAATTCGCCAAACGACAGCGCACCTGGTTCCGACGCCAGCACCAGCCCCACTGGTTAGCCGATGACAATCCCCTGAGTGAAGCCGGCCGACTGATCGAGGCGGGTCTAGGGTGAAGGATGCAACTGCAGCGGGTTCTCTTCCCAACGGCCCGCGGCCCCTTCCCTCACTGAATGCCACCACGTCCCCGTTTTGACCGCCGTGCTCCCGTCCGGGAGCTCCCCAACATCAACGACCGCATCAGCTACCCCCAGCTTCGGGTGGTGGATGCAGATGGCACCCAGTTGGGCGTGATTGACCGGGAGAAAGCGCTGGAGGTGGCGCAGGAACGGGAGCTCGATCTGGTGCTGGTCAGCGAAAAGGCCGATCCGCCGGTGTGCCGGATCATGGATTACGGCAAGTACAAGTTCGAACAGGAGAAAAAGGCCAAGGAGGCCAAGAAGAAATCGCACCAGACCGAAGTCAAAGAGGTCAAGATGCGTTACAAGATCGATCAGCACGACTACGACGTGCGGATTGGTCAGGCCCAGCGTTTCCTCAAAGCGGGCGACAAGGTGAAGTGCACGGTGATCTTTCGCGGCCGGGAGATTCAGCACACGGCGCTGGCGGAAACCCTGCTGCGTCGAATGGCCAAGGATCTTGAAGAGCCAGCTGAGATCCAGCAGCCCCCGAAGCGGGAAGGCCGCAACATGATCATGTTTCTCACACCGCGGAAGACGCCGCTGGTGAAAAAAGACGCCAAGGATGAGCCCGCCACCAGGGCCGTGCGCACGATCACCGCGCCGCCCCGGCCCACCGCGGCCCGGCTCGCGAGCAAGCCCGGGGGCAACGGCTAACGGCTGAACGCCTCCAGCAACAGCCTCCAACCGTGCGCTGCGGCCTCTGGCTGATAGGCAGCGCGAGCCTCGCACATGAAGCCGTGATCGGCGCCAGGAAAACTGACGCAACGGAAACGCTGTCCGGTGGGGTCGGCCTGTTTCAGAGCCGTTTCAATGGCGTCCCGATCCGCCTTGGGAATCAAAGGGTCGGCCAGCCCGAACAGGCAAGTGAGCTCCCCTTTCACCTGAGGCAAGCCATCCAGCGTGGGCGCACCGCCACCCGGACGGCCCTGAACCACACCGGCACCATAAAAATCGAAGGTGCGATCCACCTCGGGCAGGGTGGCCATCAGCAGAGCCGCATGCCCTCCAAAGCAAAAGCCCACCACGGTGATCTGCGCCTGAGGGTCGTTGAGCTGCCTGCGCATCCAGCTGATGGCCGCCGCCCCATCAGCGAGAAGTCCTGCCGCTGTGGTGGCGCTCTTGTGGCCGCGGCCCTCGACCAGTTGCATCTCGCCATAGCTCAGATCGAGCTCTGGAGCGGTGCGCGCAAACAGGGGCATGGCCAGTGCCGACACTCCTGCGGCGGCGAAGCGATCGACCACGGACCGCACCCAGGCATTCACGCCGAATACCTCAGGTAGCACGAGAACGGCACGCTCCCGCAACGCATTCGTTTCAAGCGACTCGGCCTCTGCCGGCGACCACCAGCAACGCAGGGGCACCGGCCCGTCATTGATGCAGCACCAACCGGACGACAAAGGTACTTCTGAAAAAACTGGCATAGGGACACAGACCACCCGAGCAATTGTCACCAAGCCATCCTGTCCTTAAGGTGGCCGCATTGCGACCTGGCCCACCGGCGTGCGATTCCACATCCAGCAGGAAAGCGACATCCCGGCGTCGACCCAGCTCTACAACCAGATCTGTTTCGCGATCGCGGCCCGGCACTACCCACCAGGTCATCGCCTGCCCAGCACCCGTCAACTGGCCATGCAAACCGGCCTACACCGCAACACCATCAGCAAGGTGTATCGCCAGCTGGAAACCGATGGCGTGGTGGAAGCCATGGCCGGCTCGGGCATCTACGTGCGCGACCAGCAGAAGCCCCGCGAGATCCGCACACCGATGAGCCCGCGCAACCGCGGGGTGACCGACCTCGACCGGGAAGTGCGCAAATGCGTGGACGGGCTGCTGAATGCGGGCTGCACCCTGCAGCAGACCAGGGATCTGCTCACCCGGGAGATCGACTGGCGACTGCGCTGTGGCGCCCGGGTGCTGGTCAGCACCCCCCGGGAAGACATCGGCGCTTCGATGCTGATCGCCGAAGAACTGGAACCCTGCCTGGATGTGCCGGTGGAGGTGGTTCCGATGGAGGAGCTCGAAAGCGTGTTGGAGAGCGCCAGCAACGGCACTGTGGTGACCAGTCGCTATTTCCTGCAGCCGGTGGAGGAACTCGCCAAACAGCACGGGGTCCGTGCAGTGGCGGTGGACCTCAACGACTTCCGCGCTGAACTGGCCATGCTCAAGGAGTTGCGTGGTGGCAGCGTTGTGGGCCTGGTAAGCATCAGCCCGGGCATCCTGCGGGCTGCCGAGGTGATCCTGCACAGCATGCGCGGCAACGAGCTGCTGCTGATGACCGCCACTCCGGATGTGAACAGCCGCCTGCTCGCCCTGCTGCGGGCTTCCAGCCACGTGCTCTGCGACCGCCCCAGCCTGCCGCTGGTGGAGCAGAGCCTGCGGCAGAACCGCTCCCAGCTGATGCGCATGCCCCAGGTGCACTGCGCCGAGAGCTACCTGAGCACCGACACCATCGAACTGCTGCGCAAGGAAATCGGCTTGCAAACCGCCTGATGGCGATGAACTGCCACAATGACGCCCTCAAGCGCTGAGGGCGCGGCGAGTAGGCATGTTCAAGCACATCCGCGCCGACCTGGCGATCATCCGCGAACGGGATCCAGCGGCGCGAGGCCCGCTGGAAATTCTGCTGTGTTACCCGGGCTTTCAAGCCCTGAGCCTGCACCGGCTCAGCCACCGGCTCTGGCGCTCCAGACTCCCCTTGAAGCTGGCGGCCCGCCTGCTCAGCCAACTGGGCCGCAATCTCACCGGTGTGGAGATCCATCCCGGCGCCCGAATCGGCCATGGTGTGTTCATCGACCATGGAATGGGCGTAGTGATCGGCGAGACCGCCGAAGTAGGTGACCGCTGCCTGCTGTATCAAGGGGTGACCCTTGGGGGCACGGGCAAGGACCACGGCAAGCGCCATCCCACCCTGGCCAACAACGTGGTGATCGGCGCCGGCGCCAAGGTGCTGGGGGCGATCGAGGTGGGCGCCAACACCCGCATCGGTGCCGGATCGGTGGTAGTGCGCGACGTGGAGGCCGATTGCACGGTGGTGGGGATCCCTGGGAGGGTGATCCACCAAAGCGGCGTGCGCATCAACCCTTTGGCCCACTCCGCTTTACCGGACGCGGAAGCCAGTGTGATCCGCAACCTGATGGAGCGGATCGATCAACTCGAGGGCCAGGTGCGCAGCTTGCAGGAGAATCTGCGAATCATGGCTGCCGCCAGTGGTCGCCCCCTGCGGGAGGCGCGCAACGGCCAGGCCCAGAACCTCAAGGA
This sequence comes from Synechococcus sp. MEDNS5, assembly GCF_014279875.1. NCBI lineage: Bacteria > Bacillati > Cyanobacteriota > Cyanophyceae > Synechococcales > Synechococcaceae > Synechococcus > Synechococcus sp. MEDNS5. The sequence goes on along the minus strand of NZ_CP047952.1, from coordinate 84,417 downwards.
CCGGGAGATCCTCGAGTTCCTGGGAGATTGAAGGAGGCTGAGCCCTGGCCTCAGGCCGTCGTTCGCTGACCCGCCGTCTGACCCGCCGGAGGTGCGGGCTGGAACATGAACATGGAATAGATCACGTTGCGGCGCATGTTGGTCATCATGTCTAGGAACATGTCATACCCCTCGTTCTTGTATTCGATCAGGGGGTCCTTCTGGCCATAGCCGCGCAAACCCACCGATTCGCGCAGGGCATCCATCGACTGCAGGTGTTCCCGCCAGAGCGTGTCAATCTGCTGAAGAATGAAGAAACGCTCGGCTTCGCGCATCAGGCCCGGACGCTGGTCTTCGATCTGGCCTTCCTTGAGGTCATACGCATTGCGAAGTTGCTCCTGGAGAAATGCCTTGAGCTCCTCCATGGACAGGCCCTGCAGCTGATCGGGCTGGAGGTCGTCGAGTAGATACACGAATTCCTGCACCTTGCTCACCAGCTGGGTTACATCCCATTCCTCCGGTGGCAGGTCCGGATTCACATAGGCCTCCACGATCTCGTTCATGGTGCGCTCGCCGTAGCCGACCACCTGCTTCTTGAGCTCACGACCCTCAAGCACCCGGCGACGCTCGGAATACACCGCCTTGCGCTGGTTGTTCATCACCTCGTCGTACTCGAACACCTGCTTGCGGATGTCGTAGTAGTACGTCTCCACCTTCTTCTGAGCTCCCTCCAGGGAGCGGGTGAGCATGCCCGATTCGATCGGCATGTCTTCCTCCACCCGGAAGGCATTCATCAGTCCGGCCACCCGGTCCCCCCCGAAGATGCGCAGGAGGTTGTCCCCCAGGGAGAGGAAGAAACGGGTGGACCCTGGATCGCCCTGCCGGCCGGCCCGGCCGCGCAACTGGTTGTCCACCCGGCGGGATTCATGGCGCTCAGTGCCGATCACGTGCAGACCACCGGCCTCGCGCACCCGTTGCTCCTCCTGCTTCACCACGTCGTCGTATTCACCCTTCACGCGAGCGATGGCCGACCGCAGGGCTGCAATGGCGGGGTCGTCGGTGGGGGCTTTTTCCGCCGCCGTGGCGATGTGGTCCTCCAGTTCGATCACCGTGAGCGCCCGATCGCCCCAGGCCTTCACCAGATCCTTGGCCAGATCGGCCAGGGCCTGATCGGTGTGCTCCGTGAGCTGGCAGGGGTAGAGGCTGCCGATGGCCCGGGCCTCACTGGGGGCATGGCCATGGGGGCCGCTGGCGGGGGCTGCCTTAGCAGCGAAGCCGCCGCCACCCTCAGCACCGCTGCGCTGCAGGGGCACGGGCGGACGGTGACCCTCCTCCGGGCGCACCAGCCTGGAGAGCAGCACCTCGCGCAGCTTGAGGCGGGCCATGTAATCGCTGTTGCCGCCGAGGATGATGTCGGTGCCGCGGCCGGCCATGTTGGTGGCGATGGTCACCGCACCGGAGCGGCCGGCCTGGGCCACGATCTCGGCTTCCCGCTCCACGTTCTCCGGTTTAGCGTTGAGCAGGTTGTGGGGGATGTCCTCTTCCGCCAGCAGGGCACTGAGAAGCTCGCTCTTCTCCACGCTGGTGGTTCCCACCAACACCGGCCGGCCCTGCTGGTGTACCTCGGCGGTTTCCTTGGCCACGGCCCGCCACTTGGCCTCTTCAGTTTTGTACACCTGATCCACCCAGTCCTGGCGGGCCCGCACCCGGTTGGTGGGCACGATGGTGGTTTCGAGCTTGTAGGTTTTTTCGAACTCAGTTTCCTCGGTTTTGGCCGTGCCGGTCATCCCAGCCAGACGGGGGTAGAGCAGGAAGAAGTTCTGGTAGGTGATTGAGGCCAGGGTCTGGGTTTCGGGCTGGATCGCCAGGGCTTCCTTGGCCTCGATCGCCTGATGTTGACCATCACTCCAGCGGCGCCCGGGCATCACCCGGCCGGTGAACTCATCCACAATCACCGCCTCGCCATCGCGCACGATGTAATTCACATCGCGGGTGAACAGGTCCTTGGCCTTGAGGGCATTGGTGATGTAGTGGGCCCAGGGATCCTGCGGGTCGTAGAGATCGGCCACGCCGATCATCTGCTCGGCCTTGGCAAAGCCCTCATCGGTGAGGGTGCAGCTGCGCTGCTTCTCATCGACTTCGTAATCACCCTCGGGATCGATGCCGTCTTTGCCCATCTCAGCGGCCCGGGTGAGGGCTGAAGCCACTTCCGCCGCCTTCTGATACTTCTCCTGGGGCCTCTCCACCTGGCCGGAAATAATCAGAGGCGTGCGCGCTTCATCGATCAGGATTGAATCCACCTCATCGATCACGCAGTACTGGAATTCCCGCTGCACCACCTCGTTGATGTCGGCGGCCATGTTGTCGCGCAGGTAGTCGAACCCAAGCTCTGAATTGGTGGCGTAGGTGATGTCGCAGCCGTAGTTGCGGCGGCGCTCGGCGGGAGTCATGTCCTGCTGGATCAGACCCACCGACAGGCCCAGAAAGCGGTGCACCTGCCCCATCCACTCCGCGTCACGGCGCGCCAAGTAGTCGTTCACGGTCACCACGTGCACGCCGCGGCCGGTGAGGGCATTGAGAAAGCTGGGCAGGGTGGCCACGAGGGTTTTGCCCTCGCCAGTTTTCATTTCAGCGATCTGCCCCTCATGCAGCACCATGCCGCCGATCAGCTGCACGTCGAAATGGCGCATGCCCAGCACGCGCTTGCCGGCCTCGCGCACCACGGCAAAAGCCTCCGGCAGCAGCTCATCGAGCACGGGCCTCTGATTCTCGAGGCTGCCGGCGTTGTCCAGGCGCTGCCGGAACTCAGCGGTGCGCTGACGCAGCTCGTCGTCGCTGAGGGGGGACACCTCCTCCTCGAGCAAGTTGATATCAGACACAATTGGCTGATAGCGCTTCAGCTTGCGGGCATTGGGATCACCCAGCAGCAGCTTGAGCATGGTGTCGATAACTACTTAAGAGGGGACTCAGCTTACCGAGATCCGGGCAGAGTCAGGCATGCGTCCACTGGGTGAGCTGATCCAGCCAAATTTTTCGAGAAAAAACATCGACATAACGCTGTCGAGCTTGGGCACCGAGATGACAACGAAGCAATGGGTCGTCAGCCAATCGCTGCAAAACCATTCCCAAATCTTTCTGATTTTGTGACCATGGCAAATCAGGCAACTCTCCGACCCACCCCATACCAGAGCGCGGAAGCTGGAACGCAAGTGCTGGAAGCCCTGAAGCCATGGCCTCCAATTGAACGATGCCAAACGCTTCATTGGAGCTATCCGATGGCAACACCAAAACATCAGCAAGCCGTAGGCGATGATTTTTATCAAGCTCTGATGACTGTCCAAAAAATTGCACTTCCCCGAGCGTGCTGGAAGAAAACAGATCACTGGCCATAGCTTCGAATGCAGCTCGAGAAGGCCCATCGCCCACCACATCAAGACACCAAGGGGTTATTAGCTGACTGAGACTCTCCATCAGCCAATCCAACCGCTTGTAACTACCCAAGCGACCAATAAATAACACTCGCATCGGATCTTTTACTATTGAAGATGGAGGAAGCCGCTGAATCGCCAAACCTTGGTTTTCTTGCTCTGCGCTGAGACAGCAAGGAAGGACGATCAAGCGATTCGAATGACATCCAGAACGAACGAGTTCATCACGAAGCAACGGTGACGTTGTCACAACACCCGAAAGTTGCGCAACTACCCTCAAAGCCAGCCATTGATAGAAACCAAAGACGCGTTGGCGAAGACTTCCTCGGGGCTCAAAAAAGAAATGCCAATGTGCTGTGATCCGACGTTTGGGTCTCACGAACCGGGCAAGGACAAGCAGCAAGAGCACCCCTGGCGATGGCAGATGACCATGCAAAGGATGAGAAGACGTCAAGAGTGCCCACAGTGCTCGTGATGGCAGAGGCAGCACCAACCGACCAATCGATGGCGTACAGAAGAGTCGGCGGCGCTTGTACGTAACGGGAAGAGCATCTTGCTCAGCCCAGCCGCGGCCCTGGGCGTCAAAACTCCAAACCGTCCCCCCCCAGACCTCAGCCAATTCATGAGCCACTCGCTCAATGCCGCCATACCCAGGAGGCCATTCACGCAGCACCTGGTGCGTTGTTGGGAACGATTCCCCAATGGACGAAACAGATTTCACCGCAATCCTGCCTCCCGGACAAGATCAATAATGAGGGTATGACCCGCTACCGACTGCTTGAGCATGCCCCTGGAGCGCCAGGCCTGCGCTGGTTTGGCCTTGGTCCTGATCTGCGGCCTACCCGCGGACTGCTCAAGCTGCAGCGGTTGTTGCGCAAACACGCCTTCTGGGCGCAGGACCGAAACCAATACCAACTGAAGCGCATGCTGGCTGGCAGCACGGTGGTGGTAAGCCTCTGGCGCGGCAAGCGCTTGGTGGGCTTCGGGCGGGCGACCAGCGACGGCATCCACCGGGCTGTGCTCTGGGATGTGGTGGTGGCCGGCGATCTTCAGGGCCGAGGCCTAGGCCGGCGCGTGGTGGAAGCTCTGCTCAGCGCCAGCGCGATCCGCAAGGCGGAACGGGTGTATCTGATGACCACGAACAGCGCCGGCTTCTACCAGCAACTGGGATTTGACATAGCCGACCATCAACAATTGCTGGTGAGGCGGCAGTAAATCAAAGCAAGCGGATGAAGAGATTCGAACTCTCGACCCTCTCCTTGGCAAGGAGATGCTCTACCACTGAGCTACATCCGCAGGTCAGACGCTTGGGATGTATCCCTTGCGACCCGGCAAGCATGCACTACGACGGGGCCCTGGGTCAATCCACTCTTGAAGGAGTGGGCAGGGTTTTCATCAACGACCCCATCTCCAGGGCCTGCAGGCCATAACTCCAGCCCAGATTGCTCTTGATGCCAGCCCGTTCCAGAGCCTGTTGCATCGTGTCAGTCGTCAGCACCCCGAAGATCACCGGCACGCCGGTATCCCGCGCCACAGAAGCAATCCCCTTACTTGCTTCGGCCACAACAACATCGAAGTGGGGCGTATCACCGCGGATGACCGCGCCCAAGGTGATCAAAACCTGATAACGACCACTGAGGGCCAGCTGCTGGGCCACCACAGGCAATTCAAACGATCCGGGCACCCAGGCCACATCCAACTGCTCACTGTCTGCAGCCGTATTCACGCCATGCCGGCCGAGGCAATCCAGGCAGCCACTCAGGAGCTTGCCAGTAACCAGGTCGTTGAAACGGGCAACCACGACGGCGATGCGCAGGCCCTGTACATCGGTGAAACGCCCTTCAAAAGTGGCCATGGAGAGGCTGACGGCTCGTTCAATGCTCCCACTGAACGGGCCCCAGCGTGATCACACCACGAAGAAGCTCATGCCCCAGTTCACCAGCACCAGGGCCACCCAAGCGATGCCGCCAAGGAGGATCAAGCGGTTGGAGCGGCCGCTGTCCTCATTGGAGGCGTACAGCACAGGAACGGCCACGATCAGGGCGAACGACATCACCACCAGCGCCAGAACGGTGAGTGTGTTGAGGATCTGCATGGGGGTTCGGTCGACGCCTGGTCGGTCGCAGAGATTCTCCCACGACGATGCCGCTGGGGATGGCCATCGCTGCACCAACCTTCACAGCCTGTGGTGATGCTCGCGGCGACAAGGTCCAACAGACCCTCGGTACGATCCCGGTGAAGCTCGAAGATTCAATGCCGCGCTCCGCTGCCCGATCCGAGGCGCAGACCCTCCAGGGCAGTCTGTTCGGGGCTCCGGAACCTGCTGGCACTCCCAGTCCCCCTTCAATTAGCCCAGCTGCCAACGAGCTCGCCGACTTCACGGACGCCAGCCTCAGCGCCGATGCTGCCGCCCGGCCCCGCCAACGCCAGAACACCAACAACACCGACCCCGCTTCTGAGGCCTCCGGTGCAGACGAGGCCTCCGGTGCAGACGACGACGCCAGCGATGCGCCGGCCTGGGCCCACCACAGCCAGGTGGACCCGGAGCAGCTCACGCCGATGCTGCGCCACTACGTGGAGCTCAAGGCGGAGCATCCCGATCGCGTGCTGCTGTACCGCCTCGGCGATTTCTTCGAGTGCTTCTTTGAAGACGCCGTGGAACTCTCCCGAGTGCTGGAGCTCACCCTCACCGGCAAAGAGGGGGGCAAGGCGATCGGCCGGGTACCCATGGCCGGCATTCCCCATCACGCCGCCGAGCGCTACTGCTCCGAGCTGATCCGCCGCGGCTATTCGGTGGCCCTATGCGATCAGCTGGAAACCACCCCCGCAAAAGGCGCCCTGCTCAAACGCGGCATCACCCGCGTGCTCACCCCGGGCACGGTGCTGGAGGAGGGGATGCTGGCGGCCCGCCGCAACAACTGGCTGGCGGCCGTGGTGATAGAGCCGGCCACCGGCAAAACACCCTTCCGTTGGGGTCTGGCCAGTGCCGATGTGAGCACCGGCGATGTCCTGGTAATGGAACGCACGGGCAGCGACGCCCTGCATCAGCAATTGGCCCAGCTCGAGGCCTCCGAACTGCTCTGGGCTGCCGATGGCGACAGCGAACCAGCCCGCCCCGCCTGGTGCCCCGAGCGCCTGCGGCTCAGCCCCATGGCCCGTACCCCCTTCAGCGCGCCCCAGGCCGAGCAGATCCTCAAAACCCACTACAACCTGGCGAGCCTCGATGGCCTCGGCCTGCCGGAGCTGCCCCTGGCCCAGCGCGCCTTCGGGGGGTTGCTGCAGTACGTGAACGACACCCAACCCCTGGAAGAGAACGCCCGCGTGCCGTTGGATGTGCCCACGATCATGCACAGCGGTGACGCCCTGGTGCTCGATGCCCAGACCCGCCGCAACCTGGAGCTCACCGCCACCCAACGGGACGGACAACTGCAGGGGTCTTTGCTCTGGGCCATTGATCAGACCCTCACCGCCATGGGCGGCCGCTGCCTGCGCCGTTGGATCGAAGCACCGCTGATGGATCTCATCGCCATCCAGCAGCGTCAGCAAGTGGTGAGTGTGCTGGTGAGCGAGCGCTCGCTGCGGGTGGGGCTGCGCCGCCTGCTGCGGCCCATGGGCGATCTCGAGCGCCTGGCGGGCCGGGCCGGGGCTGGCCATGCCGGCGCCCGCGACCTGGTGGCGATCGCCGATGGGCTCGAGCGCCTGCCCCAACTGGCGGCCCGCCTGCAGAGCAGCCTGGAGCACTGGCCTGAGGGGCTCGCAGCCTTGCAGCACCCAGACGCAGCCTTGGCCGAGCTGGCCGCCAGCATCCGCCAGACCCTGATCGACGCCCCGCCCCTCTCCCTCAGCGAAGGCGGCCTGATCCATGACGGCGTCGATCCCCTGCTCGATGGCCTGCGCAATCAGCTCGATGACCAGGACGCCTGGCTGGCTGAGCAGGAGCGGCTGGAACGCGAACGCAGCGGCAACAGCAACCTGCGCCTGCAGTACCACCGCACCTTCGGGTATTTCCTGGCGGTGAGCAAAGCCAAGGCCTCGGCAGTGCCGGACCACTGGATCCGCCGCCAGACCCTTGCCAATGAGGAGCGCTTCATCACCCCCGAACTCAAAGAGCGCGAAGGCCGCATCTTCCAGTTGCGCGCCCGCGCCTGCCAGCGCGAATACGAGCTCTACTGCAGCCTGCGCGAGCAGGTGGGAGCCATGGCCGCTCCCATCCGGGACGCTGCCCGTGCCGTGGCCAGCCTCGACGCCCTGGCCGGGCTGGCGGAGGTGGCCGCCACCAGCGGCTGGTGCGCCCCGGTGCTCAGCGACAGCCGCCAGCTGGAGATCAGCGCCGGCCGTCACCCCGTGGTGGAACAGCTGCTGGTGGAGTCGTCCTTTACCCCCAACGACCTGGCCCTGGGCAGCGACACCGACCTGATCGTGCTCACCGGCCCCAATGCCAGCGGCAAAAGCTGTTACCTGCGCCAGATCGGCCTTATCCAACTGCTGGCCCAGATCGGCAGCTGGGTGCCGGCCGCTTCAGCCCGCGTTGGCCTGGCCGATCGCATCTTCACCCGGGTGGGCGCCGTGGATGATCTCGCCGCCGGCCAGTCCACCTTCATGGTGGAGATGGCGGAAACCGCCAACATCCTCCACCACGCCAGCGAGCGCTCCCTGGTGCTGCTCGATGAGATCGGCCGAGGCACCGCCACCTTCGATGGCCTCTCAATCGCCTGGGCCGTGAGTGAACATCTGGCCGGAGACCTCAAGGCCCGCACCGTGTTCGCCACCCACTACCACGAGCTCAACAACCTGGCCTCCGAACGCGCCAACGTGGCCAACTTCCAGGTGATGGTGGAGGAAACCGGCGCCGATCTGGTGTTCCTGCATCAGGTGCAATCCGGGGGGGCCAGCCGCAGCTATGGCATCGAAGCCGCCCGCCTTGCCGGCGTGCCTCAACCCGTCGTGCAACGGGCCCGGCAGGTGCTCGATCAACTGGCGGCCTGAGCCGCCCGCAGCAAGGCATTCACAGCGGCAGCCACCAACCCAGCGCCGCCGCGGGTGCCCTCCAGGCGGATCTGGGCCAGACCACTGGCAGCCAGGCGTCGTTTGCTCTCCGGCACCCCCACAAACCCCACCGGCATGCCGATCACCAAACTCGGCGCCAGCGCACCCGCCTCCAAGAGATCGAGCAGCAGCTCCAGAGCCGTGGGCGCACTGCCCACCAACACCAACGGCATCGGCTGACCGGCCGCCGCCGCTGCTTGCGTGAGTTCAGGCCAGACACTCTGCATCGCCGCCGCTGAACGGGTTGAACCCGGCGGTGACTGCTCCGGTGCCCACTCGAGCAGGCAACGCACCTCACTACCCAGGGTGCGGGCCGCCATCGGTGTCACCGCCGCCGCGGCCATCGCCGTGTCCGTGAGAATCACGGCCCCACCCGTGAGTGCGTCCAAACCGCAAGCGCAGGCCCCCTCACTAAACTGCAGCAGGGGCCTCAGGCCGGGATCACCGCTGCTGTGCACCAGCCGCTCCAGCACCTGCTGTTCCAAAGGGCCCAAGCCCGTCTCCCCCAGCAGCGCACGGATGCGCCGGATGCTTTCGGTGAAGATCGGGTGATCGGCCATGGGGACGCGCTCCTCAGACAGGCAGTGCCACACAGGGCAGACTTCAGCATCCTCTGACGCCCCGCCGCTATGCCGATCCAGTTGCTGTGGGGCGATGATTCCGCGGCACTGGAGCGGGCCATTCAGGCCGTGATCGACAGCGCGCTGGATCCGGCCTGGGCCAGCGTGAATCTGAGCCGGCTGGATGGCAGCGAGAACGGGCAGGCCCGCCAGGCCCTGGAGGAGGCCCGAACACCACCCTTTGGCGGCGGCGCGCGGGTGGTGCTGCTGCAGCGCTCACCGTTTTGCAATGCCTGCCCCAGTGAGCTGGCCGATCGCTTTGAAGCGTCCATCGACGCCATCCCAGACAGCACCCAGCTGCTGCTCTGCAACCCCAACAAACCCGATGGCCGCCTGCGCACCACCAAGGCCCTGCAGAAACGGGTGAAGGCAGGGCAAGCCAAGGAGCTCAGCTTCAAGCTGCCGGCGGTCTGGGATGGCGCCGGTCAGCGCCAGCTGGTGGAGCGCACTGCCGGCGAGCTCAACCTGACCCTGGAGCCCGCTGCGGTGGATGCCCTGATCGATGCCATCGGCAGCGACAGCACCCGCCTGAGCATGGAGCTGCAAAAACTGGCCCTGCATGCTGAAAGCACGGGCAGCCAATGCATTAGCGCCACAGCGGTGCACAGCCTGATCGATGGGCTCAGCACCAACGCCCTGCAGGTGGGCGATGCCCTGCTCACCGGCGATCCAGGAGAAGCGATCGCCCTGTTCGATGCCCTGATCGATGGCGGCGAACCCGCCCTGCGCATCGTGGCCACCCTCAGCGGGCAGATCCGCGGCTGGCTCTGGGTGCTGCTGCTGGAGCAGCAGGGGGAACGGGATGTGGCCGTGATCGCCAAGGCCGCCGGCATCGGCAATCCCAAGCGGATCTACGTGATGCGCAAGCAGCTGCAGGGCCGCAGCCCGGAGCGCTGCCTCAACCTGCTCGGCCGGCTGCTGGATGTGGAAGCAGCACTCAAACGCGGCGCCCAACCTGGCGATGCCTTCCGCGACGGGCTGCTGGGATGAACCAGGACAGCCAACCGCCACGGTGAGACAATCGCCTGCGACATGAGGCGGCGTGGATGGCCCTGCTGGTGCAGAAGTTCGGCGGCACCTCCGTTGGCAGCGTGGAGCGCATTCAGGCTGTGGCCCGGCGCATCGCCGCCTGCAAGGACGAGGGCAACGACCTGGTGATCGTGGTATCGGCCATGGGCCACACCACCGATGAGCTCACCGCCAAGGCCCGCGCCATCAGCAGCAACCCGCCCCAGCGGGAGATGGACATGCTGCTGGCCACCGGCGAGCAGGTGTCGATCGCGTTGCTGTCGATGGCCCTGCACGCGCTGGGTGTGCCAGCGATCTCGATGACCGGCGCCCAGGTGGGCATCGTCACTGAATCCGCCCACGGCCGGGCCCGCATCCTCGATGTGCGCACCGACCGCCTGCGCAGCCGCCTGGCGGAAGGGCAGGTGGTGGTGGTGGCCGGCTTCCAGGGCACCAGCCAGAGCAGCGGCGGCACCGCCGAGATCACCACCCTGGGCCGTGGGGGCTCCGACACCTCAGCGGTGGCCCTGGCGGCAGCCCTCGGCGCCGATGCCTGTGAGATCTACACCGATGTGCCAGGGGTGCTCACCACCGATCCGCGCAAGGTGGCCGATGCCCAGCTGATGCCGCAGGTGAGCTGCGATGAAATGCTTGAGCTGGCCAGCCTCGGCGCCGCGGTTCTCCATCCCCGCGCCGTGGAGATCGCACGCAACTACGGCGTCACCATGGTGGTGCGCTCCAGCTGGCGCGATGATGCCGGCACCACCCTCACCAGCCGCAGCTCCAGGCCCATCGGCCGCGAAGGCCTCGAACTGGGCCGGCCCGTCGATGGCGCCGAACTGGTGGAAGGGCAGGCGGTGCTGGCGCTTTCCCACGTGTCGGATCAGCCGGGGGTCGCCGCCCAGCTGTTTGAAAGCCTCTCCGCAGGCGGGGTAAATGTGGATCTGATCATCCAGTCCACCCACGAGGGCAACAGCAACGACATCACCTTCACCGTGGCCGAATCCGAGCTCGAGAAGGCCCGGCACATTTGCGCAGAGCAACTGCAGACCCTCGGCGGTGAACTGGTCGCTGAAGCCGGCATGAGCAAACTCAGCATCAGCGGCGCGGGGATCATGGGCCGGCCCGGCATCGCCGCCGGCCTGTTCCAGACCCTCTCGCGAGTGGGCATCAACCTGCGCCTGATCGCCACCAGCGAAGTGAAGGTGAGCTGCGTGGTGGAGGCATCCGCCGGCGCCAAGGCCCTGCAGGCCACCCGGGACGCCTTTGAACTCGACAGTGATCTGATCAGCCTCAACCCCCTGCCCAGCGGCGATGGCGAACCGGAAGTGCGCGGGATTGCCCTCGACAGGGATCAGGCCCAGGTGAGCGTGCGTCACGTTCCCGACAAACCCGGCACCGCCGGTGCCCTCTGCAACGCCCTGGCCGATGCAGGCATCAGCCTTGATGGCATTGTGCAGTCGGAGCGGCAGCATGCCGATGGCAGCCGCGACATCAGCTTCACGCTCAAACGCGACGACCGCGCCGCCGCCGATCGCGCCCTCTCACAACTGCTGGCCCAATGGCCCGGCGCCCTTCTCGAGGATGGTCCTGCCATTGCCCGCGTCAGCGCCGTGGGTGCGGGCATGCCGGCGACGGCCGGCACCGCTGGGCGCATGTTCCGCTACCTAGCGGATGCGGGGGTGAACATCGAGATGATCGCCACCAGCGAAATCCGCACCAGCTGCGTGGTGGCCGAAAGCGATGGCATCGCCGCCCTTCAAGCCGTGCACGCTGGATTCCAGCTGGGCGGCAGCACCCGCCACCAGGCGCAGGGAACGGAATCGCCGCTGGAGGGGTGAGCGCCCAGCTGGCCGCGTTTAAACCTTTCCCACTAACTTCTGGCGCAGCTGCTTGATGCGGTCGCGCAGGTTGGCTGCTTCCTCGAAGTCGAGCTTCTTGGCCGCATCCTTCATCTTCAGCTCCAGCTGATCGATCAGCTCCGGCAAGGCATCCAGGGCCATGCCATCGGCATCGTCCTCCAAAGCCTCCACTGCCTTGCCGGCCACCTGCACCAGATCCGCATCGGGCCCGTCGGTTTTGAGCTTGCGGCTCAGTTCCAGGAAGCTCAAGATCGAATTGCTGGCCTTCTTGCCCGCAGCCGTCGGCACAATCCCGTGCTTCTCGTTGTAAGCCTGCTGGATGCTGCGTCGGCGCTCCGTCTCCGAAATCGCCTTGGCCATCGAATCGGTGAGGTTGTCGCCGTAGAGCAGCGCCACACCCTCCACATGGCGCGCCGCCCGGCCGATGGTCTGAATCAACGAGCGCTCAGCCCGCAGGAAGCCTTCCTTGTCGGCATCAAGGATCGCCACAAGGCTCACTTCCGGTAGGTCCAGACCCTCCCGCAGCAGGTTCACCCCCACCAGCACGTCGTATTCCCCAAGCCGCAGGTCCTGGATGATCTCGATTCGCTCAATCGAGTGAATCTCAGAGTGCAGATAGCGCACCCGCACCTCGTTCTCCGCCAGGTAATCCGTGAGGTCTTCCGCCATCCGCTTGGTGAGCGTCGTCACCAGCACCCGCTGGTTCTTGGCCGCCCGGTCGCGGATCTCCCCCAGCAAATCATCCACCTGGCCGCTGGTGGGCCGCACCTCCACCACCGGATCCAGCACTCCCGTCGGCCTGATCACCTGCTGGGCCACCTCATCCCCGCTCACCTCCAGCTCCCAGTTCCCCGGCGTGGCACTCACAAACACGGTCTGATGAGCCTTGGTCCAGAACTCCTCCCCCTTCAACGGCCGGTTGTCCGCCGCGCTGGGCAAGCGGAAGCCATGGTCGATCAGCACCTTCTTGCGCGCCTGGTCGCCGTTGTACATCGCCTGCAGCTGCGAGCAGGTGACATGGCTTTCATCCACGATCAGCAACCAGTCGTTGGGGAAGTAATCAATGAGGCACTCCGGCGCCGAACCCGGCTCACGCCCGGCCAGATGGCGGGCGTAGTTCTCCACCCCATTGCAATAGCCCACCTGGCCCAGCATCTCCAGGTCGTATTTGGTGCGCTGCTCCAGCCGTTGCGCCTCCAGCAGCTTGCCCTCGGTGTTCAAAAAATCAAGCCGTTCGTTGAGCTCTGAGCGGATCGCCTGCACCGCCGTATCCAACCGATCCTTCGGGGTCACGAAGTGCTTGGCCGGATAGATGTTGATCGTTTCCAGGCTCTGGAGGATCTCACCGGTGGTGGGGTCCACGTAGCGGATCGCCTCCACCTCATCGCCGAACAACTCCACCCGCACCAGCCGGTCTTCATAGGCGGGGCCGATCTCCAGCACATCGCCTTTCATCCGGAAGCGGCCGCGGGCGATCTCCGTGTCGTTGCGGCTGTATTGGTTATTCACCAGCTCCCGCAGCTGGCCGCGAATGTTCAGCGTCTCCCCCACCTCAAACTTCACCGCCGCCTTGAGGTATTCACTCGGTATTCCCAGGCCGTAGATGCAGCTGATCGAAGCCACCACGATCACATCGCGGCGTTCAAACAGCGACCGAGTCGCCGAGTGGCGCAACATGTCGATCTCTTCATTGATCGACGCCGTTTTGGCGATATACGTGTCGCTCACCGGAACGTAGGCCTCCGGCTGGTAGTAGTCGTAATAGGAGATGAAATACTCCACGGCGTTGTGGGGGAAGAACTCCCGCAACTCGTTGCAGAGCTGGGCCGCCAGAGTTTTGTTATGCGCCAGAACCAAGGCTGGCCGGCCGGTCTGGGCGATCACATTGGCCATCGTGAAGGTTTTACCCGTGCCCGTTGCCCCCAGCAAGGTCTGATAGCGCTCCCCACCATTCACCCCCGCCACCAGCTGCTTGATCGCCGTCGGCTGATCACCCTTGGGGCTATAGGGAGCAGTGAGGTCGAAGGCGGGCATGGTCCTTACGTATGTCGCCCGGAATGGCCAACCACCTTACGGAGAACTGCCTTGGCTTCGAGAAAGCGGGTTGCAGAAACCTACGCACCAGGCCCCAACAAAGCCCGCACGGCCACGGTGCCGATCAGGCTGTACACCGCAGCACCGAACAGGGCACTGAAGAATCCGCGCTTGAGGGTGAAGCCATCGATCAGCCAGCTCGCCAAGGCAAACAGGATGGTGGCGATCAACCAGTTGAACAGGAACGACACCGGGAAGATCAAGCCGCCCAGGGACGTCACCACCCACAGCGGCCCGAGCAGCAGTTTCAAAGGCAGGATCAGCAACGTGCCCAGCAAGCCGATCAACACGGCAGCCCACAGGGCTGTGCCGAAATTGGCCACCTCGATCCCGAGAGGCAGGGCCGCCACTACGAGCAGCACTAGCGCACGGAGGGGCCATTGCAGCAGCCAGGTGAGGGTTCCCATAGCGGACTAACGCATCACAGGCGGCTGGTGGCCGTGCTGGCGGTGAGCGCCTCACGCAGGCCGCGCACCACAGCCACCATCGCCAGCTCATCGCTGAGACGGTTCACGGCCGACCCCACACCCACACCGGAGGCACCGGCGGCGATGGCCATCGGCACGGTGACGGCTGACAGTCCCGACGCACAAAGCACAGGTGCGTTGCAACCGGCCTGCTGCAGAGCGGCGCTGATGCTGTGGGCAGCGGCCAGGGTGGGTGCGGCTTTTTCGATCAGGCCGAGGCTGCCGGCACTGAAGGGCTTGGCGCTGGTGCCGCCTTCGGTTTGGATCAGATCAGCGCCAGCGGCCACCAGATCCACCGCCAGCTGCTCCTGCTGATCCATCGGCAGGGTGTGGGGCACCGTCACGCTCATCACCACCTCTGGAAGCAGGGCGCGGGTGCGGCGGGTGAGCTCCATCACCTCCTCGGCACCGAAGACCCGGCCCTGGGGGTAGAAGGCGTCGTAATTGCCGATCTCCACCAGCGCCGCTCCGGCGGCCACCGCAGCCGGGAACTGCTCAGGCTCCACCGACGACACACACACCGGCACACCCCTGGACAGCTCCAGCGCCAGGGCCACCAGCTCCGGGTCACAGGCCACATCGATCAGATCGGCCCCACCCAGCCCCGCGGCGCGGGACACGCGGGCCACCGAGGCCGCATCGAAGTTCATCAGGCCGGCGATCACCTTGAGCGTGGACCGCTGGTCCAGGCTGCGGCGTAGAGCGGCAGGCAGCAGTGAAAGGCGGGTCATCCGGATGAATGATCAGATCCAATCATTCTCCCACCGCGTGTGCGGGCAGGATCAGGGGGCCACTCCTCCAGCCCGATGACCGCCAGCGAGCCCTGGCTGCACTGGCACGACCGGCTGCATCGCCAGCTGCTGCAGACCCCCACACTCCTGCCCCAGGGCACCACCCTGCTGCTGGCGCTGTCCGGCGGGCAGGACTCAATGGCCCTGCTGGGGCTGCTGCGCGATCTCAGAAAACACCACCACTGGACCCTGCAGCTCTGGCATGGCGACCACGGCTGGCATCCCGGTTCGGCCGCCGTCGCCGAAGCCCTGGCCCAATGGTGCGCTCAGAAGTCCCTGCCTCTGCAGGTGAGCCGCAGCACGGCTGCGATCACCGGCAGCGAAGCCGCAGCACGCGCCTGGCGTTACAGCGAACTCAGTCAGTACGCCCAGCAGCTGAATCAGGCAGGCGCACCCTGCGACTCCTGCACGGTGCTCACCGCCCACACCGCCAGCGACCGGGCCGAAACCCTCTTGATCCAGCTCAGCCGCGGCACGGATCTGGCAGGGCTGGGCAGCCTGCGTCAGAGCAGACCGTTGCAGGCCGATGCCAACGAGGGACCCCGGTTGGTGAGGCCCTTGCTCGATTTCACCCGGGATGAAACAGCCGCGATCTGTCAAGACCTGCAACTGCCGGTCTGGCATGACCCCAGCAACAGCGATCCGCACATCGAACGCAACCGCATCCGCCAGGAGGTGCTGCCCGTGCTCGAGTCCCTTCATGCCGGTTGCAGTCGGCGCATGGCCTTGCTCAGCGAACGGATCTCCCAGGTGCATGACAGCCAAAACGCGCTGCTGGATCTGAGCCTGCAGAGCCTCCACACGGCTGGCAATGGCCTGCAACGGCCTCCCTTGCAGGCTCTGGCTGCCGATCCCAGGCGCACCCTGCTGCAACGCTGGCTGCATCGGCAGGGCGTCCAGCCCCAGAACGCCCGGCAGCTGGAGGAACTCAGCCGCGCCATCGGCCCCCAGCAGCCGCCTGGAGAACGCCACCTTGCTGGAGGCCATCGCCTCCACTGGTGCCGGAACTGGGTACAACTAGATAACAGGGGCTGAACAGCGTGGACGGCGACTTTCAGACGCGCTATGTCGCGGCCGAGCAGGCCTACGCAGCCGGTGATTTTCAAACGGCCCAGGCCATCACCAGTGCTCTGCTCGCAGAACTGGAGCCGCTAAAAGAAGCAGCTGAGGAACGGGATGCAGCGCTGGCCTGGCAGGCCTTCGTGGCCCTGCTTGCAGGCCACATCCATCTCTATGGCCTGCAGCAACCGGATCAGGCCCACGCTTTTTACAGCCTGGTGCTCAGCAGCCATCCCCCCGACACGCTCCAGCAGCTGGCGGAACAGGGGCTGGAGCGCCTGGCTGAACAGACCACAGCACCAATCCCGGAGCAGGCTCAGGGCTCTCTGATCAGCGACCCTTTTCTGGCCGCGTCATCGGAGTCATCGCAGTCAACGGAGGCAGCGATCCCGCAACCGCAGACCACTGCCACACCCTGGCTCGACCTGACTCCGGAACCGGTCACCCAGCCAGACGAAACGGTCGATGCGGTAGAGACTGCCGCCGAAGAGCCAATCCCTGACTCAGCTCCAAACAACCCAGAAACAAACAGCAGCCCCCCCGTGCCGGAGGGGCTGCTGCAGAAGCTGGAAGCCGGACGTCTGCGCGTGACTCTCTGAGATCAGACCGCCGCTGAGCGCCGGCGACGGGTGCGGCCAGCGGGCATCTCCTGATCAACAGCTGACGCCATTGGGGCGGCGGTTGCAGCCGCTGCTGGCGCAGGAGCAGGAGCTGACGCTGGAGCAGATGCGGGTGCCGGGGAAGCGGCAGAGGACTTGACCACCCGAGCGGGGGCTGCATCGCGGTAGCGGCCACCACCGCCACCACCACCGCCGTTGCGGCCACCGCCACCATGGCCACCACCACCGTGGCGACCGCCGCGGCCGCGAGGTGCCGGACGGTTGTCGGGCTCAGCGTCAGCCCGGCCCTTGTACACCGGTGTGCCAGCCGGAGCCGGCTGCACCAGGCAGAGAATCAGGGGTTCCACCTGCAGTTCACGGCGCATGCGGCGGCTAAGGCCAACCTCCACTTCACGCTGCACGCCCATCCAATCAACCTCGGGTGCCTTGCCGCCGGTGTTACGGGTGAGCTGCTTCCAGCGGTTCTCGAGCACCCAGTTGATTTCACGCTCAGTCCACAGCGACATCTTGCGGGCATCGGCTGTGGTGACCACACCGCGCAGATTCACCCTTGGTGGCGCCACCATCGCCCCATCGGTGCTGATCGCCGCCAGGATCGTGATGATGCCGTCTTCAGCGAGCTGCTGACGCTCCTTGAGCACCCGGGCGTCAACGATGCCATTGCGCGACTGGTCGAGGAGCTCGATGCCGGCCTTCACCGGATCGCCCTTGCGCAGAGAGTCGGCCGTGAGTTCCACCACATCGCCGTTGTCGATGATCAGGGTGTTGTCTTCCGGCACCCCCATGGAATGACCAGTGCGGGAATGGCGCACCAGCATGCGGTGCTCACCGTGCACAGGCACAAAGAACTTCGGGCGGGTGAGCGCCAGCATCAGCTTCTGGTCTTCCTGGAAGCCGTGGCCGGACACGTGGATGCCCTCGCCCTTGCCGTACACCACCTTGGCGCCCAGCATCATCAGCCGGTCGATGGTGTTCACCACCGAGATGGTGTTTCCAGGAATGGGGCTGGCCGAGAAAATGATCGTGTCTGAGCTCTTCACCCTCACCTGGGGGTGATCGCCGCGGGAAATCCGGCTGAGCGCCGCCAGGGGCTCTCCCTGGCTGCCGGTCATCAGCAGCAGGGTTTCCCGGTCGGGCACATCATTGATCTGCTTGATCGGCACGAACAGCTCATCGGGGGCTCGCATGTAGCCCAGCTCGCGGGCCTTGGCGATCACATTCAGCATTGAGCGGCCCAGCAGACCCACCTTCCGGCCGTTCTTGAGCGCAAGCTCAAGAATCATGGACACCCGGTGAATCGAACTGGCGAAGGTGGTCACGATCACCCGACCCTCGGCATCAGCCATGTGGCGATCGAGGTTGGCGAACACGGAGCGTTCCGGAGGGCAGAAACCGGGCACCTCGGCGTTGGTGGAATCGCTGAACAGACAGAGCACCCCCTGATCCCCGTGATGGGCCAGGCGCGCCAGGTCGAAGTGCTCCCCATCCACAGGGGTGTGATCGAACTTGAAGTCACCCGTGAAGATGATCGTGCCCACCGGGGTGCTGATCGCCAGCGTGAAGCTGTCGGCCATGGAGTGGGTGTTGCGGATGAACTCCACAGAGAAGTGCTGGCCCACTTTCACCACATCGCGCGGACCCACGGTCTGCAGGGTTGTGCGGTCGGTGACCCCCGCCTCGTCCATTTTTCCGGTGAGCATCGACAGCGCCAGGCGCGGGCCGTAGATCACCGGGATGTTGAAGTGCTTGAGGTGGTGCGCGATGCCACCGATGTGGTCTTCGTGACCGTGGGTCACGATCATGCCGCGGATGCGCTTCTGGTTCTCGCGCAGAAAGCTCGTGTCCGGCAGCACCACGTTCACACCGTGCATGCCATCGCTGGGGAAGGCCAGGCCGGCATCCACCAGCATCAGGTCATCGCCGTACTCGAACACGCAGGTGTTCTTGCCGATCTCATGCAGACCCCCGAGCGGAATCACGCGAAGGCAGGGTTGCTGGGCAGTGGCGGTGGAAGCGGTCATGAATTCGGTTCAGAAAAGGAAGAAAATCGATGGAGATGGCGCATGCAGCGCTGTCAGCAGCCGTGGCGTCAGGTCGGACGCAGGGCAACGAGGGTGTCGGAGAGGGCAGCGCGCATCGCGGGATCGAGGGGAAGAAGGGGAGAACGGGGAGAACCCACCGGCCAGCCGCTCAGCTCGAGCGCCGCTTTCACCGGAATGGGATTGGTGGTGGAGAACAGGGCCTTGAACAGAGGGATCAGCTGTTCGTGATGGCCGAGCGCCACAGCGGGCTGACCACTCAGATAGGCCTCCACCATGGCGCGCATTCGGCGGCCCACAAGGTGACTGGCCACACTCACCACGCCCACGGCACCCACCGACAACATCGGCAACAGCAGACCATCGTCACCGCTGTAGATCGCCAGCTTGGCTCCACAGGCCAGACGCAGAGCCGTGACTTCTTCGGTGGTGCCGCTGGCGGCCTTGAAACTGACAACGTTGCTGCAGTCCATCAGGCGCGCCACGGTGGATGGCTCCATCGAGCAACCCGTACGGCTGGGAATGTTGTAAAGCATCAGCGGAAGCTCGGGAGCCGCTTCGGCGATGGCACGGAAATGAGCCTCCAGACCCTCCTGGGGAGGCTTGTTGTAATAAGGCACCACCACCAGGGCCCCATCGGCACCGGCCGCAGCGGCCTCACGGGTGGCCTTCACCGCTTCCTGGGTGCAGTTGCTGCCTGTGCCGGCGAGCACCGGCACCCCAGGACCAACGGCTTGACGCACGGCTTCCAGCAACTGGACCTGTTCAGTCCAACTGAGGGTGGGGGATTCACCGGTGGTGCCGCACACCACCAGACCGTCGGATCCCTCATCCACCAGATGACGGGCCAGGCGACCGGCCAAGGCGAGATCCACAGCGCCCTCCGAATCGAAGGGGGTGACCATGGCCGTAAGCAAACGGCCAAAGGGGATGGGAGAGAGTTCTGCAGCAGGGCTCATAACGATTCAGGCGGGGAGCAGCAGTTCGGCGATCTGGATGGCGTTGAGAGCGGCCCCCTTGCGGATCTGATCCCCACACAGCCAGAACTCAAGAGACTTGGGCTCGCTGATGTCTTCCCGCACACGGCCCACCATCACAGGATCACGGCCGGCCACATCCGTGGGCATTGGGAAACGATTGGAGGCAGGGTCTTCCATCAGCTGCACCCCCGGAGCTGCAGCGAGCAGATCCCGGGCTTCCCGCACGGGGAAAGGAGCATCGAACTCCACATTCACGGCCTCCGAATGGGCCCGAAGCACGGGCACGCGCACACAGGTGGCCGTGAAGCGCAGATTCGGCAAACCCATGATCTTGCGAGTTTCGTTCACCATCTTCATCTCCTCCTCGCAGTAGCTGTTCGCCTGCAGCGGTGAATTGTGAAGAAAGAGGTTGAAAGCGAGGGAATGGGGGAGAACAGCAGGGGTGGGTGTCGCCCCAGAGAGCACCTGATGGGAATGCGTTTTCAGCTCTTCCATGGCCTGGGCTCCCGCACCACTGGCGGACTGGTACGTGCTCACCACCACCCGACGCAGCGCCCGTCGGGCCGCCAGTGGTGCCAAAGCCAGGGTGAGCAGGATCGTGGTGCAGTTGGGGTTCGCGATCACACCCCGGTGCCTGAACGCCTCCTCCGGGTTCACCTCAGGCACCACCAGTGGGACGTCGTCATCCATGCGGAAGGCACTGGAGTTGTCCACCATCACGGCCCCTGCCGCGACGATCGCATCGCGCCATTGCCGCGACACGGAGCCTCCGGCCGAGGCCAGCACCAGATCCACACCCTCGAAAGCGGACTCGCTCACTTCCTGAACCGTCAGATCCTGGCCGTTCCAGGCGCAACGGCTTCCTGAGGAGCGGGCTGACGCCAATAGGCGCAGCTCCTTCACGGGAAAATGGCGCTCCTGCAGCAGTTGCAGCAGTTCCTGCCCCACAGCGCCGCTCGCACCAAGAATGGCCACCTTGAGAGGTCGATTCGGCAGTGAGGCGGCAGTGGACAAGCGGACGCGTATCGAAACAGTTAAATCCAGCGGTTCTGCGCTGGGTGATTCAGCACCGCCTGAGCGGACTTGCAGCTTTGGCTGATCGTTCTGCCAGCTTACGCGGCAGAGCAGGGTCGGGCACTTAATTAAGGTATTGGGCTGCTTGTACCTGCGACCCGCCAATGAGTGCCGCCAGCCTGAAGGTCACCACCACCTCCCGCCCCGGCAGCCGCCTGGCCGTGGAGGTGGCCGTTCCAGCGGAACGGAGTCAGGCCAGCTACGAGGAGGCGATCAATCGCCTTAGCCGCAGCGTGAACCTGCCCGGTTTCCGCAAGGGGAAAGTGCCCCGCACGGTGCTGGTGCAGCAGCTCGGAGCCCTACGCATTCGGGCCACAGCCCTGGAATCCCTGGTGGAAAGCATCTGGCGTGATGCCCTGGCCCAGGAAACGATCGAGGCCCTTGGGCAACCGGAACTGAGTGGAAGTTTTGAGGAGCTGCTGGACAGCTTCAAGCCCGGTGAAGCGCTCACCGTGACGATGGAAACCGATGTGGCGCCATCACCGCAGCTCAAGAGCACCAAGGGGCTGAAGGCGGAAGCGGAAAGCGTTGCTTTCGACGCCGCCAAGGTGGACGAGATGCTGGAGCAGTCACGGCGCCAACTGGCCACGGTGGTGCCAGTGGAGGGTCGCAAGGCTGAAAAAGGCGACATCGCCGTGGTGGGCTTCAAAGGCACCTACAGCGATGACGGCAGCGAGATCGAAGGCGGCAGTGCCGACTCGATGGATGTGGACCTCGAGCACGGCCGCATGATCCCCGGCTTCGTGGAAGGCGTGGTGGGCATGGCCGTTGGCGACAGCAAGACCGTGGACTGCACCTTCCCTGATGACTACCCCAAGGAGGATGCCCGCGGCCGCAAGGCCAGCTTCGCCATCGAGCTCAAGGACCTCAAGACCCGCGAACTGCCCGAGCTGGACGACGCCTTCGCCAAGCAGGCCAGCGAACAGGAGACCCTGGCTGATCTGCGCAGCGACCTGGAGCAGCGTCTGAAAGACGACGCCGAACGCCGCTCCCGCAGCAACCGGCACGACGCCCTCCTCGCGGCCCTGGTGGAGCAGCTGGACGTGGAACTGCCCGAAAGCCTGATTCAGCAGGAGGTGCGCAACCTGGTGGAGCAGACCGCCGGCCAGTTCGCCCAGCAGGGCATGGATGTGCAGTCCCTGTTCACTCCCGAACTGGTGCGCAATCTGATGGAGTCGTCCCGGCCTGAAGCCGAAGAACGCCTGCGCCGCAGCCTGGCTCTCACCGCCCTGGCTGAAAGCGAGAAGCTCAGCGTGGATGACGAGGAGCTGAACACCAAGCTCAAGGAGGTGAAGGGCCAGCTCTCCGGCGAGCGGGACATCGACCCCGAACGCCTGCGTCAGGCCGTGCTCGATGATCTGCTCCAGGAGAAGCTCCTGGGTTGGCTGGAGGAGAACAGCACGGTGACCGAAAAGGCTCCGGAAGCCGAATCAGATGCCCCCAAGGCCAGCAAGCCAGCAGCGGCCAAGAAGAGTGCCAGCAAAGCCAAGGCCAGCAAAACCAAAACGGCCAAAGCCGACAGTGAAAGCGCCGAATCCTGATCGGCGCCCATAGATTGCAATTCAAGAACAGCCCGCCAGACGCCGCGTGATCGACGCCCGTACTCCCCATCTGATTCAGAACCGCTGGCGGGGCATTCAGCCCCTGTCGGTCCATCCCCAGGCCGCACCCGGTGTGCTGCCAACCGTGGTGGAGCAATCCGGCCGCGGTGACCGGGCGTTTGATATTTACTCGCGTCTGTTGCGCGAGCGCATCATCTTCCTCGGCACCGGCGTCGACGATGCCGTGGCTGATGCCTTGGTGGCCCAGATGCTTTTCCTCGAGGCCGAGGATCCTGAAAAAGACATTCAGGTGTACATCAACTCCCCAGGCGGATCGGTAACAGCCGGCCTGGCGATCTACGACACCATGCAGCAGGTGGCTCCTGATGTGGTGACCATCTGCTACGGACTGGCCGCCTCCATGGGCGCCTTCCTGCTCTCCGGCGGCACCAAGGGCAAACGCTTGGCTCTTCCTAATGCCCGGATCATGATCCACCAGCCCATGGGGGGAGCCCAGGGTCAAGCGGTGGATATCGAAATCCAGGCCAAGGAGATTTTGTTCCTCAAGGAAACACTCAATGGCCTGATGGCTGAGCACACCGGCCAACCACTCGACAAAATCGCCGAAGACACTGATCGCGACAACTTCATGTCGCCAGCGCAAGCCGTGGACTACGGGCTGATTGATCGGGTGGTGGACAGTTTGGGAGACGGAGAAATCGTTACGGGGGGCTGACATTGCCCCATTCCGCCGCGATCCTGAGTGTTCCGAGCGATGACCCATCGAACGGGTCCCGTGTACCGACTGATCTGCCAAGCGCCCGATGGCCAAATTCGACGCCCATCTGAAGTGCTCGTTCTGCGGAAAATCCCAGGAGCAGGTGCGCAAGCTGATCGCCGGTCCCGGCGTTTACATCTGTGATGAGTGCATCGATCTCTGCAACGAGATCCTGGATGAAGAACTGATTGATTCCCAGGGCGGAAGCCGCCAGGGCGGCGAACCCTCCCGCAAAGGTGGTGCAGCGCAAGCTCGCAAGAGCACCAAGCCCGTTCCCACCCTGGCCTCCATTCCCAAGCCACAGGAGATCAAGGAGTTCCTTGACCAGCAGGTGGTGGGGCAGGAAGGCGCCAAGAAAGTGATGTCGGTTGCCGTTTACAACCACTACAAACGCCTGGCCTGGCAGGGCGATGGCAAGGGCGAAACCGAAGAAACCGCCACCCGCCTGCACAAATCCAACATCCTCCTGATCGGGCCCACCGGCTGCGGCAAAACGCTCCTGGCCCAGACGCTGGCGGAGATGCTGGATGTGCCCTTCGCCGTGGCGGACGCCACCACGCTCACCGAAGCGGGCTACGTCGGTGAAGACGTGGAGAACATCCTGCTGCGCCTGCTGCAGAAGGCCGACATGGATGTGGATCTGGCCCAGCGGGGCATCATCTACATCGATGAAATCGACAAGATCGCCCGCAAGAGCGAAAACCCGTCGATCACCCGCGATGTGTCGGGAGAAGGGGTGCAGCAAGCCCTGCTCAAGATGCTGGAGGGCACCGTGGCCAACGTGCCTCCCCAGGGAGGGCGCAAGCATCCCTATCAGGACTGCATCCAGATCGACACCAGCCAAATCCTGTTCATCTGCGGCGGAGCCTTTGTTGGCCTCGATGACGTGGTGCAGAAGCGCATGGGCCGCAATGCCATCGGTTTCGTGCCCGCCGATGGTCGCGGACGCGGCAAGGCCACCCGCGACCTTCAGGCTGCCCAGGTGCTGCGCCACCTCGAACCGGATGACCTCGTGCGCTACGGCCTGATCCCCGAGTTCATCGGTCGCATGCCCGTGAGTGCTGTGCTCGAACCCCTCGATGAGCACGCCCTCGAATCCATCCTCACCGAACCGCGGGACGCTCTGGTGAAACAGTTCCGCACCCTGCTGAGCATGGACAACGTGCAGCTGGAGTTCGAACCCAGCGCCATCGAAGCCATTGCCCAGGAAGCCCACCGCCGCAAGACCGGCGCCCGGGCCCTGCGCGGGATCGTGGAAGAGCTGATGCTCGATCTCATGTACGAGCTGCCCTCCCGCAAAAACGCGTCATCGTTCACCATTACCCGGGCCATGGTTGAAGAACACACCGGCGGCAAGGTGCTGCCTCTTCCGGGAAGCGAGCGGCAACAGGAATCGGCCTGAGGCCATGGCCGCTGCCGACCACCTGCGGGTGCCCCGCCAGCACGGACTGTTTCTTCACCACGGCATCGATCTGGGCGACGGCAGCGTTGCCCACTACCTGGAAGGGCGGGAGATTCTGCGCAGCCCGCTCGCAGAGTTCAGCCGCGGACAGGAGGTGAGCGTGGTCAGTCACGACCAGGCCTCGCCGGCTGGGATCACGTTGCGCCGGGCCGTGAGCCGCATCGGTGAGCAGAACTACAACCTGCTGTTCAACAATTGCGAGCATTTCGCCAACTGGTGCAAAACCGGCCGGCACCGCAGCGGACAGGTTGAAGACTGGCTACACACCGGCAGCCTCGGTGCCCTTGCCCTCGGTCAGCTGATGCCCGCCGCTCTGTTCACCGGGCTGGGCCTGCTGCTCCGCAAAGGTCTGATCGACGAGGCCTCGAAGGAACGGGCCCGTCAGGGACTGGTGCAGCTGCAGCGCCTGCGTCAGACCTTGCTGGAGAAGCTGGAGTCCACCCTTGAGCAGGCAGAGGTCTGGCTGAAAGGCATGCCAGGCCAGGGTGCAGATGACCGCCTGGATCGCCGTGGACGCCAGCTGCTGCTCACCGGCCGCACCATTGCCGACGAACTCGCTGCTGTGGAAGACCTGGAAAGCCGGATCAGAACGCTTCTGGAGACCAACCCTGAAACCTAGGTAGCCTCAGCATCCCGCCGGCTGTGCATGGGTCAGGCTTACCAGCCACTGCATCACAAATACAGGCCCCAGCGTCTCGATCAACTGGTGGGGCAGGAGGCGATTGCCGCGACCCTTGGCCACGCCCTGCGCTCGGGCCGCATCGCCCCGGCCTATCTCTTCAGCGGCCCCAGGGGCACCGGCAAAACCTCCAGCGCCCGCATCCTGGCTCGCTCCCTCAACTGCCTCAACAGTGAGGGACCCACCCCGGAACCCTGCGGCCATTGCGAGCTCTGCACCACGATTGCCGCCGGCACGGCCCTCGATGTGATCGAGATCGATGCGGCGTCGAACACCGGCGTGGACAACATCCGCGATCTGATCGAACGCTCCCGCTTTGCTCCGGTGCAGGCGCGTTGGAAGGTGTACGTGGTGGATGAATGCCACATGCTCTCCACGGCTGCGTTCAACGCCCTTCTCAAAACCCTCGAGGAACCGCCGCCGCAAGTGGTGTTTGTGCTCGCCACCACAGACCCGCAACGGGTGCTGCCCACGATCCTCAGCCGCTGCCAGCGCTTTGATTTCCGCCGCATTCCCCTGGAGGCGCTTGAGCGGCATCTCATCTGGATTGCAGAGCAGGAAACCATCCCGATCCAGCCCGAAGCCCTGCATGTGGTGGCCCAACGCGCCCAGGGCGGCCTGCGTGATGCCGAAAGCCTGCTGGATCAGCTCAGTTTGCTGCCCGGACCGATTGAGGCCGATGCGGTGTGGGATCTGCTGGGTGCCGTGCCCGAACAGGAATTGCTGGCGCTAGTGACGGCCATGAGCAGCGGCGAACCGGTAGCCCTGCTGGAAGCCACCCGCACCCTGCTGGACCGTGGTCGCGATGCAGGCTCCGTGCTGCAGGGCCTGGCAGGAATCCTGCGCGATCTGGTGCTGATGGCTGCGGCTCCAGACCGGCCGGAACTCACCAGCGTTTCACCCCAGTTCCGCGACCAGCTGCCAGAGCTGGCCAAAGCGATCGGCCGCAGCCGCTTGCTGCAGTGGCAATCCCAACTACGCGGGACGGAGCAACAACTGCGCCAGAGCGTGCAACCCCGGCTCTGGCTGGAGGTGCTGCTGCTGGGATTGCTGGCGGAGGCACCGGCCCCCCAGACCCCCGCAACCGCGGCCCAAACCCAAGCCCCGCCACCGCCTGTTCCAACTGTTCCAACCGCGGCTCAGGCCCCACAGGCCCCGCCAGCGCAATCTTCGCCAGCGCAGCCCCCCCCGCCAGCTCCTGTCAGCCTTCCGATCACCAGCACCCCGGCAGCAGAGCCTGCAGCAGCGACCAACGCTTCGCCTCCCCAGGATCTCGGAGAGCTCTGGCAACAGATCCTGGCTGGCCTGGAATTGCCTTCCACGCGCATGTTGCTGTCTCAACAGGCCGAGCTGGTGCGCCTCGACAACCACCGCGCCGTAGTGCACGTGGCCGGAAACTGGATGGGCATGGTGCAAAGCCGCGTGGCCTTGCTGGAGCAGGCCATCGCCCGGGCTGTCGGCGGCAGCCGCCAACTCGTACTAGAGAGCCATGGGGGTGCTGCACCGATGGCCGCCATGCCGGCGCCATCGACACCGCCACCCCCGCCAGCACCCACGCCCACACCGGCTCCAGCTCCAGCCCCGGCCGTCACGAGCAGCGAAGCGCAACTGCCACCACGACCGGTGGCCGCAACCCCGAATCCGACTCCAGCTCCAGCTCCTGCTCCAAAACCAGACCCCGACCCCGACCCCGTGCCTGTTCAGCGACAGGAACCGTCCGTGCTGGATGACAAAGCCAAGCGCCTGGCTGATTTCTTCAACGGGCAGGTGCTGAATGTGGATCTGGACCCTTGATCCCCGCAGCCAGACAGGCTCAGGCTTGAACCGCTTCCTCCTGGCCGCGGTGGCTCGTCTTCGCCCACACGAGCCGTTTGGGGCGCAGCGCCATGCGCAGGGTCACCCAGGGAATCACCACAAACCAGTGGCTGAGATAAGCGATGCCAAGCAGCACATTGAGGAGATCCGGGTGGGGCAGATCAGGACCGTCACTGGCCCGGCGGCAACCTCGCCAGTAAGCCACACCCGACACACTGAACGCCACGATCGAGAGAGGCCAGTACGCCGGTGTAGTGCGGCTCAGCAAACTGGTGAGCAGATCCGACCAAGACACCACCGGCAGGGCGTATTGGAGCAAGAAGAAACTGGCGAGATCGCGGCGCTGGGCCAGGGTGAGCCGAGATGAGAGCAAACCCGGCCAGTAATCGAGAAAACGCTGCAAACCTCCCTCGGCCCAACGCTGACGCTGCTTCCAGAGAGCCTGCAGGGTTTCCACCGCCTCCTCCTGCACCGGTGGATTCCAGAGAATGCCGATGCGAGCCTCCTGCAACAGCAACCGGAAGCTCAGATCCAAATCGTCGGTGACCGTTTCCTCGTTGAAACCCCCGCAAGCCTCCAGCAGATCCCGGCGCAGCAGCTGGCCATTTCCACGCAGTTCCGCCACCCCACCACCGGCCAGACGTCCCTGCTGAATGTGGGCATCAAAGGCCATTTCCATGGCCTGCACCCGGGTCAGCCAGTTGTCCTGCGCATTGGTGACGGCCTTGCGCATCTGCACGGCCGACCATCCACCGCCGCAGGCAAAAGGAATCAGCCGCTCGAGCTGATCTTCCGCAAGCTGAGCATCAGCATCAAGAATCAGCAGCCATTCCCCCTGGGTCTGGGCCAGGGCTGCATTGAGTGCACCGGATTTCCCACCACCGGCGTTGCGGGGTCGGCGGATGACCCGCAGCGACGGAAAGCGATCTTGCAGCGAAGCCAATCGGTCGGGCGTGCGGTCTTCGCTGCCGTCATCCACCACACACAGGCTGAGGCGATCAGCGGGATAGCGCAGCGCACTCAAACGCTCCACCAAGCGGGTGACGACGGCCTCCTCATCCCTGGCCGCCACCACCACATCCACCGTCGGCAGCGACGTGTTGACTGCCTCCAATGAGTCATTGGTTGTTAAACCGGGCTCAGAGCCATCGGCGGACGACTGCCTGCGGAGCACCGTGCGAAGGCTGTAGCCGCCAAGGAGCACGGCGAGCGTGAGGGCAGGCAGAAGGCTTCGGCTTGGATCCAACCAATGGGGCGCCGCTCCGGCCCAGCCGCAGGCCGCAAGAAAGAGAGCCGTCTTGCCGCGTCGGTGATCACCTGTGCCTGCGGCCACGCCTCTCCCCAACCACGAATGCTCTGAACTTTAAGGGGCCTGAACAGGAGGAGCCGGTGGGGCCTGCCGAAGCGGCTCCAATCGGGTCCCGGGGTAGTAGTGCTGAAGGATGCGCTGAGCACTCCAGCCGCGACCGGCCAGATCAATGGCGCCGGCCTGCGACAGGCCAACGCCGTGACCGAATCCACCGCCCTGGAATTGCCAGGCCCCAGCTCCCTCAGGCTGGAGTACAAAAAGGGTGCTGGGGAGGCGGCGAAGCGTCCGGCGGATCGCATCAAGGCGCAATACCACAGAGGACGCACCCCCATCCCGCTCGATCGCCAGAGCCAGCACTCGTCCGCTCGGCCCTCGGTCCTGCACGCTCACCCTGATGGGAAGGGCGTTGCCCTTACCGGCAGCCGCCAACGCCTGAGCCAGTTGGCCAGCTGAATAGCTGCGGATCCAGCGGAAGCGCGGATGACCAGCGCCATAGGCACCATCCCGGCGCTGCAGGAGCGCTTTCACGCCCTCCGCCGACTGCAGGGGCAGCAGCGTGGACTCCCTCCAGGCCTGGGTTCCATCCGCCTCCACGCGTACGTACGGCAATGGGTCCATCGCCCAGGCTTCCTCACCGCTGGCACTAATCCCGCCATTGGTGGCGTGATACACCGCATGGATGGGTTCGCCTTCCCAGCGGAGCACTGCACCGGACGTCGCACGGATGGCCTCGCGAACCGAGGCTGAAGCTTGCCGCGGATCGCTGTAAACCTGGCACTGGGTGTCGCTGCAGAGGTGATACCCGTCAATCGCGAAACGATGGCTGTTGGCCAGGGCCCAGGTCCGGGCGAGAACCGCCTGGGCCTGCAGCGCCGCAGCGGGAGACCCTGCGCCGATTTCATGGGGCACCACACCCTCCAGGTATCGCTCCAGAGACACCTGCTCCAGCAAGGTCCAACTGCCGTAGGCATCGGCCTGCAGCCGGAAGGGTCCACGCATCACACCGCCTTTCCAACGCAATCCATCCGGGGCTTGCACCTGCAGAGGTCCCTGAAGCGTGCGGCCACCCTCAGGCCCCTCCAGCACAGGTCGAACCACGGCCGCAATCGTGGTTGTGAGATCACGCAAGGTCACACCGGCCAGATCCGGCGCATCGAGCGGTGCCCACACCTCCCACTCATCGGGGTGGGCGACCTTGGCCTCCACACCTTGATCCCGCCAACGATCCGCAAGCCGCTCGGCTGATTCGAAACTGGCCAGGGGCCCTGCCACCCGTCTGGCCACGGCAAGGGGGGTCTCCAAGGGCACCAATCGCCAGCTGAAGCGCAGGCTTGGGCCATCGGCCACAACCGTTCCACTGGGATCGAGAAGCTGCAGCGGCGCTTGGCCGGCACTAGTGAGCGTGAGCAGAGGTGCGGAACGCTGTGGAACAGTGCCGCGGCCGAGGTGATCCGCCAGTGACACCAACAGAACCGCCTGACCCGCAGCGGGCGGCGCAGGCACGGAGCGATGGGTGGGCAGTGCCGGGGCCTGCAGGTCTGGCGGCATGGACCTGAGGTCTTGAGCCCGGCAACCGACCGTCGCCACAACCGGCAGCACCAGCAGGTGGGCCAGAGATCGGACACCGGACATTTGGCTGCGGGGAGGGTGAGGTTCTATTGTCTTCGTTTGTGCCCCGTGCCGCCAGAGACATGCCCAAGCTCAAGACCCGCAAAGCAGCCGCCAAGCGGTTCAAGGCAACAGGCACTGGCAAGTTCCTGCGTCGGCGCGCCTTCCGCAATCACCTGCTGGACCACAAGAGCCCGAAACTGAAGCGCCACCTGGCCACCAAAGCTGTGGTGGACCGGACGGACGAAGAGCGGGTGGCCCTGATGATGCCCTACGCCTGATCAGCTTCAGCGCACGATCGTTTTTTAATTACTCACCGAATTCATGGCACGCGTCAAGAGAGGCAACGTCGCCCGTAAGCGCCGTAACAAAATCCTCCGCCTAGCTCGCGGTTTCCGCGGCAGCAATGGAACCCTGTTCCGCACCGCGAATCAGCGGGTGATGAAAGCCCTGTGCAATGCCTACCGAGACCGTCGCCGGCGCAAGCGTGATTTCCGCCGTCTGTGGATTGCACGCATCAATGCAGCAGCCCGTCTCAACGGTGTGAGCTACAGCCGTCTGATCGGTGGTTTGAAGCAGGCCGACGTGCGCATCAACCGCAAGATGCTGGCTCAGCTTGCCGTGGCTGATCCTTCCAGCTTCACAACTGTGGTGAATGCCACTCAGGGTTGAGTAGCGTCCCGCCTCGGGACCATCGCTTCCCTCCATGGAATCCCTCCTGCCGCAGACCTATCTGCTGGGCCTGATTGGCCTGCTAGCAATCGTTGCCGTTGTCGTTGGTCGCCAGCTCCTGCGCGTCCGC
Organism: Synechococcus sp. MEDNS5; assembly: GCF_014279875.1. Taxonomy (NCBI): domain Bacteria; kingdom Bacillati; phylum Cyanobacteriota; class Cyanophyceae; order Synechococcales; family Synechococcaceae; genus Synechococcus; species Synechococcus sp. MEDNS5. Next base: position 53,356 of record NZ_CP047952.1, on the reverse strand, counting down.
CGCGATGAACAGAACCTCATCCGTCTGGAGCAGGCGGATGCGGCTGGTTCCCGCGATGCCGGTGACCTTTACGAACTAGCCTCCGTTCAACTGCGCAAGCGCCTGTATCCCCAGGCCACGGCCACCCTGCGACAGGCCGTGAAACGGCTAGGAAATGAACCGCAGGAAGCGCGAGCACTGATCCAAAACGCTCTGGGCTTTTCTTTGGCCGCCCAGAAGGATTTTTCAACAGCGATCAGGCATTACAAATCAGCTCTGCAAGCCAAGGCGGATTATCCCGTGGCTCTCAACAATCTGGCTTTTGCAGAAGAACGCCTGCTCAACAGAGATGCGGCCTGTGAGCTGTATCGGAAGGTTCTCAAGCTCGAGCCCGAGAATCCAACGGCGAAGAAGCGCCTCAAACGCTTGGAGCGGGCTGCCAAACGTCAGGCCAGCGGACGTTCTGAAGCGACCTCAACGAACGACTCACCAGAGAGCTCGGATGGGAGGGGTTTCTGAACTGGAGCAGCTGGGGGCCAAGCTGAGACTTCCTCCCAGACTGGTGAGTCTGGGCGCTTGCCAACCGGACAGACTCATCCCCTGAAGTCCGAGAAAGTCACCACCGGCTTCGAGATCGTCAGCAAGCTCGCCGGCCAAAGGAAGCAGATCGAGCTGGTCCGATGTGGCATTGAGATTGCCCTGCACGGGCGTGCTGACACCAGCGATCACCATGTCACCGCGCAGATCCACCATCTGGCCGATCGGTTGCACGCTCGCCAGGGTGAGCTTCACATCCACCGCGTTGCCGGACGTGAACGACTTGTAACTGCCGCACCATTGACGGGGCATGGTGGCGGCCAGATCAGCCGCACGCAGCACCGGATCAAATTGCTGAACCGTGCCATCCAGCACCAGGGGCTCGTCCAGAACGGAGCTGTCCAGGGGCAAAGATGGTTCGAAGGTCGCCGGAATCTCAATCGGCGCGTTCATGTCCATGGTGACAGACGTGACGAGAACGGATGATGGGCGCACGGTAGTGCCCTTCAGCGGTGCTCGTCCGTTTTCCGATCCGGTTCCCTAACCAGTCCCTCCGTCCCTTTTCATGGATTCGACCCCGACCAGCACCGACACGCTTCTGATCGGTGGCCGCCAGTTCCGCAGCAGGCTGTTCACCGGCACGGGGAAATATCCAAGCCTGGCGTTGATGCAACAGAGCCTGGAGCGTTCTGACTGCGAGATGGTGACCGTGGCTGTTCGCAGAGTGCAGACGGTGGCGGCCGGGCACGCCGGACTGATGGAAGCGATCGACTGGACACGGACCTGGATGCTTCCCAACACCGCTGGCTGCACCACGGCAGAAGAAGCCATCCGGGTGGCAAGGCTGGGACGGGAACTGGCACGGCTCGCCGGCCAGGAAAACAACAACTTCGTGAAGCTGGAAGTGATTCCCGACAGCCGTCACCTGCTGCCGGACCCTTTCGGAACGCTGGAGGCCGCTGAACAACTGGTGAAGGAAGGCTTCACGGTGCTCCCGTACATCAATGCGGATCCATTGCTTGCCAAACGCCTGGAGGAGGTGGGATGCGCCACGGTGATGCCCCTGGGTTCCCCGATCGGATCCGGTCAGGGGTTGCGCAACGCCTCCAACATCGCCCTGATCATCGAGAACGCCTCGGTTCCCGTGGTGGTGGATGCAGGCATCGGCGTCCCTAGCGAGGCATCTGCTGCCTTGGAGATGGGAGCGGATGCCGTTCTGGTGAACAGTGCCATCGCCCTTGCTGGCAATCCGCCACTGATGGCCGAAGCGATGGCCTCCGCCGTGCGGGCCGGGCGCCAGGCCTTCCAAGCGGGCCGTCTGCCAACCCGGGCCCAGGCCTCACCAAGCTCCCCCACCACCGGAAAGGTCAACGACTGATGTGTCTGTAACGGCAGATCAAGGCCTATGAAGCTGCATTGAGGATCCAGGCCCCTGCCCCATCAGCTCCATAAGGTCCGGATCAATTGATGAGGAACCCATGCAGGTCACCCAGGAGGACGGAGGCCGTTTGAATGCATTCGCGAACGAGCCGCGCATGGAGGTGCTGAGCAAGGAAGCCAGCTACAGCAATGGCTCCCGACTGATCGTGGTAGGCGGCTCCCTGCTCGTGATCGCCCTAATGGCTTTCACTGTGACGATCAGCTGAAAAGCCTGTAGTAGCTTGCCCCAGATTGGCGGCTTGCACGCTTCAGCAGGAGTTTGAGGTGAAAGTTCTCGTTCTTGGTGGTGACGGCTTCTGCGGCTGGCCCTGTGCCGTGAATCTCGCTGATCAGGGCCACGACGTGTTGATCGTGGACAACCTCAGCCGGCGCAAGATCGACATCGATCTGGAGGTGGAATCACTCACCCCGATCACCACCATCGGCGAGCGTCTCAAGGCCTGGGAGCAGATCGGCGGCAAGCCGATGCGCTTCGAGCACATGGACATCGCCCATGAGTACCAGCGACTGCTCGATCTGCTGATCGAGGAAAAGCCCGACTCAGTGGTGCACTTCGCCGAACAGCGCGCTGCTCCCTACTCGATGAAGAGCAGCGCCACCAAGCGCTACACCGTCGACAACAACGTCAACGGCACCCACAACCTGCTCGCCGCGATCGTGGAGAGCGGGCTCGACATCCACGTGGTGCACCTCGGCACCATGGGCGTCTACGGCTATGGCTCCCACCGCGGCGCCACGATTCCTGAGGGCTACCTCAAGGTGGAGGTGCCCCAGCCCGACGGCAGCCGCTTCGAGGAGGAGATCCTCCATCCCGCCAGCCCGGGCAGCGTCTATCACATGACCAAGACGCTCGATCAGCTGCTTTTCCTCTACTACAACAAGAACGACAAGGTCCGCATCACCGACCTGCACCAGGGGATCGTCTGGGGCACCAACACCGATGCCACCGACCGCGACCCGCGCCTCACCAATCGCTTTGATTACGACGGCGATTACGGCACGGTGCTCAACCGCTTCCTGATGCAAGCGGCGATCGGTTACCCCCTCACCGTGCACGGCACCGGCGGCCAGACCCGCGCCTTCATCCACATCCGCGATTCCGTGAAGTGTGTGCAGCTGGCCTTGGAGAATCCTCCAACCCAGGGCGAGCGGGTGAAGATCTTCAACCAGATGACCGAAAGCCATCAGGTGGGTGAATTAGCCAAGAAGGTCGCCGCCCTCACCGGAGCTCAGGTGAACAATCTTCCTAATCCACGCAACGAAGCCGTTGAAAACGATCTGATTGTGGACAACCGCTGCTTCATCGAGCTGGGACTCAATCCCACCACCCTCGATGACGGCCTGCTCAAGGAAGTGGTGGAGATCGCGACGCGCTATGCCGACCGCTGCGATCGCAACCGCATCCTCTGCACCTCGGCCTGGACCAAAACCCAGGCCCAGGCCATCGCCACCGCTTGATCAGGGCACTCCCTTGAAAATCGCCTTCTTCACCGAGACCTTCCTCCCCAAGGTCGATGGCATCGTCACCCGTCTCACCAAAACGGTGAAGCACCTGGTGGATGCCGGTGATGAGGTGATCGTGTTCTGCCCGGAGGGATGCCCTGAGGAGTACATGGGAGCTCGCCTGATCGGCGTTCCGGCCATGCCCCTGCCGCTTTACCCCGAACTCAAGCTGGCGCTGCCCCGACCCGCCGTCTCCGAGGCGATCGACAACTTCCAGCCGGACTTGATCCACGTGGTGAATCCCGCGGTGCTGGGCCTTGGAGGGATTTGGCTGGCCAAAGCCAAATCGGTTCCGCTGGTGGCGAGCTACCACACCCACCTGCCCAAATACCTCGAGCACTACGGCATGGGCATGCTCGAACCCCTGCTCTGGGAACTGCTCAAGGCAGCCCACAACCAGGCGCTGCTCAATCTCTGCACCTCCACAGCCATGGTGGAGGAACTGAGCGAGAAGGGGATTCAGCACACAGACCTCTGGCAGCGTGGTGTGGACACCGAGCTGTTCCGGCCCGAGCTTCGCAGTGCGGAGCTCCGGCAGCGGCTGCTCGGCTGCCATGACGACCGCGGAGCCCTGTTGCTCTACGTGGGCCGCCTCTCCGCTGAGAAACAGATCGAGCGCATCAAGCCTGTGCTCGAAGCCTTGCCCGACGCCCGTCTCGCCCTTGTGGGTGATGGGCCTCACCGTCAGCAGCTGGAGAAGCACTTTGAGGACACCGCCACCACCTTCGTGGGCTATCTGGCGGGCGAGGAGCTCGCTGGTGCCTACGCCAGCGGTGACGCCTTTCTCTTCCCCTCCAGTACCGAAACCCTTGGTTTGGTGTTGCTAGAGGCCATGGCAGCGGGCTGCCCCGTGGTGGGTGCCAACCGAGGGGGCATTCCCGACATCATCACCGACGGGGTGAACGGCTGCCTGTACGAACCCGATGGCGCCAATGGTGGTGCGGCCAGCCTGATCGCAGCCACCCAACGCCTGCTGGGCAACGACCTGGAACGCCAGGCACTGCGCAACGCCGCCCGCTCGGAAGCCGAGCGCTGGGGATGGGCCGGAGCCACCGAACAGCTGCGCGGGTATTACCGCCAGGTTCTCAAGCAGCCGCAGCTGAACGCAGCCGCCTGAATCAGGCGCTCACGAAGCCGATGGGATCGGTTGCGCACGGTTGCGGTTCCACACCTCCATCACCTTCTTGGCCATCGGCAGCGCATGCACGGACCCTCCCCCGGGCGTGTTCTGGGCAAAGGCCACGATCACAATTTCTCCCTCGGGATAGGGGGCATAAGTGGCAAACCAGGCATGGTCCGGACCGCCGGTGCTGTCCTCCGCGGTGCCCGTCTTCCCTCCTGCTGGTGGAATGCCCGGCCCGTTCAGAGCAAAACCAGTGCCATCAGACACCACCTTGCGCAGACCTTCACGGATTTTGGCCAGGGTGGAAAGGTTCATCTCCACCTTGGTGCGACGGGAGGCATCGGTCCAGTCCAGACCCTGATCCGCCAGGTGGGGTGTGACCAGCCAACCACCGTTGGCAAACACCGAATAGGCCCGGGCCAGCTGCAGCGGCGTGATCTGCACCACCGACTGACCGATGGAGGCACTGGCCATATCCTCCGGAATCCATGGGGTCGTTCCCGGTTCCGCCCAGCCGCGACCAGCCGCGGCCCAGTCTTCATCACCCACCAGACCGACACTTTCCTCCCAGCCGATCTCAATCCCTGATTTCTGCCCGAAACCGAGGGCTGTCGCCGCTTTCTGCAGGGCACGAGAACCGGCTCCCACTCCCACTTGATAGAAGAAGGTGTTGCTGGAGAAGCGCAACGCATCGGCGTAACCGATGGTGCCAAAACCAGCGCCGTTGTGGTCTGGGAAGCAATGACCGCCGTAGGTGATGCACGCCATCGTGGCCAACTTGGTGTCCGGCGGGAATTTGCCTGACTCCATGGCAGCCATCGCTGTCACCGCCTTCCAGGTGCTGCCGGGGTCGTAAGGATTCATCGCCCGCGAAAGCAAGGGCTTCTTCGGGTTGGAGAACAGCGCGTCGTACTCCTTCTGCGTGGTGACGAGCTTGGAGAAGAAGTTGGGGTCGAAGGTGGGCTTGCTCGCCAACGCCAGAATCGCGCCCGTTCTTGGATCCATGGCAACGATGGCGCCCCCGGGCTTGTCCGCCAGGGCCTGCTCGGCCACCTTCTGCAGATCCAGATCCAGGGTGAGGGTGAGATCCTTGCCCGCCACCGACGGGCGGTCACCGAGATGGCGCTGCACCTCGCCCATGGCATTCACCTCGAGCATCTGGCCGCCCCAGGCTCCGCGCAGGTGCGATTCGTAGGCCGCTTCCACACCGATCCGGCCGATCCGATCACGAATCTTGTAGCCCTTCTTCTCCAGCGATTTGTATTCGTCTTCCGTGATCGGCTGGGTGTAACCGAGGGCATGGGCGGCCAAGGTTCCATGGGGATAGGCCCGAAGGATGTCCACATCCACCTGCGCCCCCTTGAGGCCGAGTGCCTGCTCCCGGAAACGCAGCACCTGTTCAGGCTTGAGATCGATGGCCAGATTGATGCGGTAGCCATCCCTGGCCAGGCCACCACCCCGCCGCTGATCCAGCACATCCGCATCAAGATTCAGGAGGCGGGCCAGGCGATCGCGCAGATCCGGCCACGCCGTGTCATCCACAAGACGCGGTTCCACATACAGCGAATACGTGAGCTTGCTGGAGGCCAACACCCGGCCCTTGCGATCCAGCAGCCGACCTCGGGTGGGCGACCGCGGCACCAGACGAATTCGGTTTTCGTCTGCAAGTTGGCGATAGCGAGGCGCTTCCAGTACCTGCAGCCACACCAGACGGGACACCATGGCGGTGCTCACCAACAGCACCAGACCCAGCAACACCAGTGGCTGCTGACGCAAACCGGCATGACGCTGCCCGTCCCCCTGCGCGAAACCCGCCACGGTGTTAATTCCCTGGCGTGATCAGGGCATCGAGCCGCTGCAGGCGCTTCTCGATGCGAACCAGCACCTCCTGCAGCTCCTGGGGATCATCAGAAAGCGAAGGCGATTCCAACGGCTCGGTTGGCTCATCCACCTGAACCTGCACCGGCATCACAGGATTGCCAAGGCCCGGGCTGATCTGATCCAGTCGCTCCCGCAGCACCCGCGCGGCAGGCTCCCCTTCCTTGCGCAGGTCTGCCAACGGGTCACCGCCCTGAGAAAACGACTCCACAGCACGAGCCGGTCCTTCGCTGCGCACCCGGTCCACGAAGGCCAATCCCATGGGCAGCACGTCCTGCATCAAAGCCAGACGCAGTTCATCCAGCGGTTGGCCTTCAGCCATGGATTCCGAACGCCTTGCTCAACGAACCCCAGTCTGCTCCGGCGGAAGCACAAGTGTCGGACAACTGGACTGTGCCGACCCCAAAGACCAACCCGCGACTGCGGACAGCACCAGCAAGGCCACCACCGGCACCAGAGCCTGATGGGTGGTGTCCAGCGCGATCCATTCTCCCCATCCCCGCAAGAAACGGTTGCGCTCGAAACGCCGCTTTTCCCTGGTCACCTCTCGGGATCTGCGGCGATAAGACTTTTCAACCCAACGCTCAAAGGAGCGTTTCTTGGTGATGGCCATCTTGCGCTCCACCTCCAGAAGCTGTCCGGAGGTGAGCTCGGGGTGGAACGTGCTGATCAGCTCCAGGCTCTTAAGAAACATCTCAACGGCGCCATCCTTGATCTCCTGATCACGTTCATCGAGGAGCGCCCACTCGAGCTCCGGATAGAAGCGAATTCGATTCTGCTGAATCTGCTCTTCGCTGAGCTGGCCAGGTTCCCTCAACCAGCGGTCCGTGTTGCTGTCAAACCGTCTCCAGTACAGGAACGGATTGATGTAGATGGTCTTGCCTGCCAGCTGGATGCTGTCCTGCTGCAGACGACGCTGAAGTTGCAGGTCCTGCTGTTGGGCAGCGGTCACAGACTTGAGGCCGGGGGCTCAGGGTATCGGCACTGAGCGTGGCCCACCAGCCCCTACGTCCCTTATTCCCACTCAATCGTCCCCGGTGGCTTGCTGGTGATGTCAAGAACCACCCGATTCACGCCCTTCACCTCATTCACGATGCGGTTGGAGATGGTCTCCATCAGGTCGTAAGGCAGACGCGACCAGTCGGCCGTCATGCCGTCCTCGCTGGACACGCAGCGGAGCACGATCGGCCAGGCATAGGTGCGTTTGTCGCCCATCACACCGACGGAGCGCACGGGCAGAAGCACAGCGAACGCCTGCCAGATCTCGTGATAGAGCCCCGCCTCTTTCACCTCTTCGCGAACAATCAGATCCGCGTCGCGCAGGCAATCGAGTTTCTCGGACGTCACTTCGCCGAGGATGCGGATGGCCAGACCAGGCCCTGGGAAGGGATGACGCCGCACGATCTCCTCCGGCAAGCCGAGCGAACGCCCCACCTTGCGCACTTCGTCTTTGAACAATTTGCGCAAGGGCTCCACCAGCTTGAACTGGAGATCCTTCGGCAAACCACCCACGTTGTGGTGGCTCTTGATCTTCACCGCCACCCGCTCACCGGTTTTGGGGTCAACGTCGGTGCCGGCGCTCTCGATCACATCGGGATAGAGGGTGCCCTGGGCCAGGTAATCGAAGGGGCCCAGGCGGCGACTCTCCTCTTCAAACACGCGGATGAACTCCGTTCCGATGATTTTGCGCTTCTGCTCCGGATCGGTGATGTCTTTGAGTTTTTCGAGAAAACGCTGGCGGGCATTGATGTATTCAACGTGGATGTTGAACTTGCGATCAAAGAAATCCATGAGGAATTCCGGCTCCCCCTTCCGCATGAATCCCTGGTCGATGAACATGCAGGTGAGCTGATCACCGATGGCCTTCTTCAGCAGAAAGGCGAGGGTGGAGGAATCAACACCCCCGGAAAGGGCCAGCAACACCCGCTTGTCACCGACCTGTGAGCGCACCTGTCTCACGGCTTCCTCGATGAACGCCGCCGTGGTCCAATCGGGCTCGCAACCGCAGATGTGGTACACGAAATTGCGAATCATCGCCATCCCGCAGGTGGAATGCACCACCTCGGGGTGGAACTGCACGCCGTAGAGCCTGCGCTCGTGATTGGCCACAGCGGCCTCGGTCGTGTTGGCGGTGTGAGCCAAACGCACGAACCCTTCCGGCAGGGCTTCCACCGAGTCCCCATGGCTCATCCACATCGTGGATCCGTTGTCCACATTCGTGAGCAAGTCGGTGGGGTCATCCACCTCGAGCGGTGCCTTGCCGTATTCGGCTTTGCCGGTGGCCGCCACCACACGACCTCCCAGCTGCTGCACCATCAGCTGCATGCCGTAGCAAACCCCCAGAACGGGAATGCCCAGGTTCCAGATCTCCGGATCGCACAGGGGTGCGTGCTCCGCGTAAACGGAGCTGGGTCCACCGCTGAGAATGATTCCCTTCGGAGCCATCCGGCGAAGTTCCTCCGCCGAGGTGCTGTAACCCAGCACCACGGAGAACACCTCGGTCTCGCGGACCCGCCGGGCGATCAGTTCCGAGTACTGAGAGCCGAAATCAAGAATGACAAGGGCCGGCTGACGCTGACCTTCATTCGGAGCCTGTGACATCTCGCCCGTGAGCCGTGGAACGGGTGACCGCTGAATCGGCGGCCGATCCCTCAGCGTAGAGAAGGACCCCACAGCGCTTGAGCATCTCCTGCCCGCAAGGTCCTGCCCAGCGCAACTGGCGTTGACGATTGAACAAAGCGGCACCCACGCCCATGCCGCTGCATCCATAGCGCGTGAGGTAGGCCAGGCCTCGCTCTTCCACTGCCGCGGCCACGGACTGCCACAACGCCGCAGCCTGATCACGATCCTGATCCGCAAGCCAGCGGAACGCCTCCTCCAAGGACGCTGCAGCCAGCAGTCCGCGCAGGCGATCACCGGGCAGGCCCTGCTTCACCCCTTGCGCCACCAGCACCTCCAGACGCCCATCCGCCAGATGGTGATGGGTGTGGAAGATGCCGCCGGCCAGCTTCACCAGTTTCCCGTGGTAACCGAAGAGCAGAAGCTCCTGCACCCCCGCTTCGGCGGCAGCCACCAACAGCGGGCCTACCCAGTTGCCGGCCTTCAGCTGAGGCTGATGGGCCGAGAGGTGAAGAGATCGAGCCAGATCAAGACCGTTCTCGCCGATCACCAGCGTCAGCCGCCCCTCGAAATCAGACGCCTCCACCAGCGTGCGCAGACGCACGAGAGCGCTCTGAAGCTGATCCGGCGACGCACTGGCTTGCACCTCCGCTTGCGTGCCGATGAGCGCCAGGCCTTCCACCACCCCGAAGGCGGCGTTGCTCGTGCGTTGCGCCAACGCTCGTCCCCTAGGCAGCACCACCTCAAGCTCCAAACACTGGCCGCTGGGCACAAGGTTCCGGAGATTGCACTCCAGCAGATCCCGGGCGAACCCTGAAATGCACAGGGAGCCGTCGGTTTCGAGACGACCAACCCCCGCTCCGGCCTTCAGCGTCAGCCAGCCTTGATCAGCAGGGCCCCAGCAAGCATGCACCCAGATTTCAAGACCACGGGTGAGATCGAGGCCAGGACCAGGGTCACAAACACTGATGGCCAGAGCCTGGGCACCATCGCGAATGCAACTCGCGGTCTGGACCGGCACGCTGCGGGGCTCGGACTCCCCAGGAATCTGCAAGCTGACGCGAGCAGGAGCTGGATCTCCCAGCAACACCTGGGTGGCAGCGCAAGCTGCCGCTGCCACCCACACCGGCAGGGTGAGCCCGGATCCGGAATCAAGAACAGGGGCAGCGATAACAGAGAAGGGCAGCGGGTTGTTTTTTAGGATGGAGGATTGGCACTCCAGAGGCCGTGCAGGACAAGCTGACCCTGATGATTCCCGGGCCTACCCCGGTGCCCGAAACGGTGCTCAAGGCCATGGGACGACACCCGATCGGTCACCGCAGCGGGGAATTCCAGGCCGTGGTGGAGCGCACCAATGCCCAATTGCGCTGGCTGCATCAGACCAGCAGCGACGTGCTGGTGATCACCGGAAGCGGGACGGCAGCCATGGAAGCCGGCATCATCAACACCCTGAGCCGCGGCGATCGTGTGCTCTGCGGAGACAACGGCAAGTTCGGTGAACGCTGGGTGAAGGTGGCGCGGGCCTACGGACTCGAGGTGGACGTGATCAAGGCCGATTGGGGACAGCCTCTCGACCCCGACGCATTCCGCAAAGCGCTCGAGGCCGATACCGACAAAGCCATCAAGGCGGTGATCCTCACGCACTCCGAAACCTCCACCGGAGTGATCAACGACCTGCAGACCATCAGCAGCCATGTGAAGGCTCATGGTGAGGCGCTCACCATCGCCGACTGCGTCACGAGCCTTGGCGCCACCAACGTTCCCATGGATGCCTGGGGCTTGGACGTGGTGGCCTCAGGCTCCCAGAAGGGGTACATGATGCCCCCGGGCCTAAGCTTCGTGGCCATGAGCGATCGGGCCTGGGCCGCCTACGAACGGTCCGACTTGCCCAAGTTCTATCTGGATCTCGGTCCCTATCGGAAAACGGCGGCCAAGAACAGCAACCCGTTCACGCCAGCAGTGAATCTCTATTTCGCCCTGGATGCGGCTCTGGAGATGATGCAGGCGGAGGGACTGGAAGCGATCTTTGCCCGGCACGCACGCCATCGGGCCGCAGCGACTGCAGCGATGAAAGCCATCGGCCTACCGCTCTTCGCGGCTGAAGGCTACGGAAGCCCTGCAATCACAGCTGTGGCACCCGATGGGATCGATGCTGAGCAGCTTCGCAAAGCCGTCAAGGAGCGATTCGACATCCTGCTGGCTGGCGGTCAGGACCATCTCAAGGGTCATGTGTTCCGCATCGGCCATCTTGGATTTGTCTGTGATCGCGATGTGCTTACAGCTGTGGCCGCAATCGAATCAGTTCTGCAGTCTCTGGGTTTGCATAAAGGCACGATGGGAGCAGGGCTCAGTGCAGCATCTTCAGCACTGAACAGCTGAAACAATCACGATTGAGCAGATCGTTGATTAAGGGCATGAGATACCATCATGCCCGGAGTGCGGGTGTAATTCAGTGGTAGAATGTCAGCTTCCCAAGCTGAACGTCGCCGGTTCGAGTCCGGTCACCCGCTTGCTTTAAAGATTCTAATCAGACTCAACTACGGTTGCCCCATGAAGCACGGGGTTTGATCAATTGCATGACCTGGGGGCCCACGCCTCCTGCACGACGTTCCTGATCAAGAGCCTTGAGAATCAACTGAGCGGATTCAGAAACCAGACCTGCTTCTGCGTTGGAACGCGCTTCTGAGTAATGCTGTTCAGCAAGCTTCAGGCAATGGTCACGTGAAGGACTCGAAGTCTTTCCCTGAATTGAAGACTTCAATAGTGTGGCAACCATGTCTTTACTTTTTCCACTTGCAAGAAGTATATCAACAAAACATCACCAAGAACAGCCCACAACAAAGATTCATCGGGCGCTTTGAACACGCACTCGTTCAATGATGAATTTCAGGCCTAGGCGTCAGGTTCCTGGCTCTTCAACGTTGCCACCCAGCTCGGCAATCTGAGCCCGAAGAAGTTCAGATCGGTTTTCGTCGCCGCGGGTGATCGCAACAGCGAGGGCGAACTCCAGCTTTTCAAGCTGATGACCACCTTCAAAGAAGCTGCGACGGTTTCCTGGCATGGGCAGACCGGAGGAGGAACAGCCTGGTCGCGGAACGTTTCCGGAACCGCGGATACCAGATGTGGAGCAAGTAGTGAGGGCCATGGTTGGCTTTCTTTTTATTTTGCCACCCCTGACCAGCCTCATGCGGCCAGATCCACGTCCGGTTCATCCAGCTGGTGTTCTGAACGACCAAGCAGCTCCTGACACTCCAGCAGCAACTGATCGACACCATCCAGGCGATGCAGCTCTTCGGCAGGCATCGTCTGCGCTTCGCTGCGTTGCTGCTTCATCTGCAGTTCAACACTCTCCAGGCGTTGCTCCAATCTGATCAGGCGTTGAGACAAGGCGTTGAGCGTCTGAGCGACATCCTCTGCCGTTCGGGTGATACGGAAAGACACGGACTGGGTCATCCGGGAAAAGAACAGTGATGGCCAGATCACAACACATGCAAGACAGACCCTCAAGTCGCGCATCAGGTGATGCGACTGTGGACAGAGATTGATCCACCACCCGCTGGGAGTTTGATGTGTTGGCTTCTCCGTTAACCCTGCTGGTCTACGTCCTGGCAGGCACGATTTTTGGATTGCTGGCACTCAAAACAGGGCTTCCTGCGGCGCCGCTCGCCGGAGCTCTGATCGGAGCCGCCCTGGTAAGCACGAGTGGGCGCGTGGAGGTGGCGGAGTGGCCCAACGGCACGCGAACGGCTCTGCAGATCGGCATCGGCACTGTGATCGGCACTGGTCTGACCCGGGCCTCCCTCGATCAACTGCAGGATCTCTGGAGACCTGCGGTGCTGATCACGGTGACCCTGGTGCTCACCGGGATTGTGATCGGTCTGTGGACCAGCAGACTCTTGGGGGTGGACCCCTTGATCACCTTGCTGGGTGCGGCGCCCGGAGGCATCAGTGGCATGAGTCTGGTCGGCGCTGATTACGGGGTTGGAGCAGCCGTGGCAGCACTGCATGCCGTCCGGCTGATCACGGTGCTTCTGGTGCTGCCCCTGGTGGTGAAATTGCTGGCGCCACTGGGCCTCGGCAATTCCTGATCCACCTCTGGACAGCGAATCAAGAATCGATACGTTGGCGCAGATCGCAATAACTGTCTACCGATGGCCAGCCTCCCCATGCGCCTTGCCCTGCTGCTGCCAATGGCAGGCATGCTGTGGTCAGCGGCTCCAGCTCAGGCCGCAGCCAACGGTCCTGCCGGTAAAGGTGCGCAGGTTTACTGCTACATGCGCAGCAACGGCAACAACCACAACGTGAGCTGGGAAGCCTCCTACGCGCTGATCAAGAGGCAAGGAAGCGGCCTGTTCAAAACTTCCCCCAAACATGCGGCTGTGATGATCACCGAAGCAGTGGTTGAAGATCCTGGCAACTTCCCTGATTGCGGCAGATACCTCGGCGATCTGTTCGGTCGATCAGGCCGTGCATCCGCTTCCCCCCAAGCAACCAGCAGCTCCAGTGGCAGCGAAGAGATCCCCAACTGGGATGCTGATGATCGTTACAGCTACTGATGCGGCTCGTTTCCAGCCTTGTCCTCGGTGGGTTGCTGATCAGCAGCATGGGCTGCGGGAAGCAATCCAATCAAACCGCTCCAACTGAAGCCGCTGAAGTGGCAGCTTCCGAGTGTCTGGAAAATCTCAACCTCAAACGCTTGGATGCCGCCTTGGATCGCTGCAATTTGGTGGTTCGCGCTCACCGCAGCAATCCGGCCCCCCTGGTGGATCGATCATTGATCTTCAACCTGATGAAGAGGCCTGAAGAGGCCTGCAACGATGTGGCCAAGGCCGCACGCTTGCTCAAGAAGGGTCAACAAAAGCCCGATCCGATGCTGCTGCACGAACTCAGCGTGCGTCAGCAGTCCTGCAAACTGCGGGCCACCATTGCCGGCAACGACTGACGTTCAACACTCACCCGTCGCGCACCCATCAGCAGCTCGATACGACTGGCTTTGCTGGCCACCAGTCCATCCACGAGTTGGTCCGCTGGACCGAGTTGAAGCCAATGGCTGACGAGTTCTCCATCCATTCCCAGCCGATGGCAGCGATCCTCGGCCTGATCGACATCGCCAGGAGTCCAGGGGCGCTCCAACAGCACCACCTGACGGGCCCTGTGAAGCGTGAATCCCAGGCCACCAGCTCCGTAGGTCGCCAGCAGCAGATCCGTCGATCCGTCCTGAAAGCGATCCACAGCCATCTGACGCTCCTCCGGTTTCTGCCGACCGGTGAGCAACTCCCCACCCAAACGTTGCTGCAACAGCATGAGGGGCGCCACAAATGAGCTGAACAGCACAACGGATTCACCCTGCGACCGCAGGTGTTGCACGAGCCGTTCAGCCGCCGGCAACTTGAATTCCGCGGCAATCAAACGCAATGACGTCAACACCGCAAGTGATTCGGCATCGGAACGCACAACTCCGGCCCTGACCCGACGGCGATAGTCCTCGACCACCAAGGCAAGCCGATGGTCCATTCCACGGGCCTGCGTGGACTCCAGTGCCACAGATTGAAAGGAGCGACGCTTCGGAGGCAGACCCAGCACCTGCTGCTTGCGGCGATGAAGCACCAGTGGCCTGGTCAGACGTCGCAACTCCTCGAGACGACTGGCTCCATCCACGCGCCAACGTCGCTGTCCTCCCCGTTCGCTCCAGTGGCCCTGACAAAACATCTCCTCAAAGGAGCGCTGATCACGAGCGAGAGGATGGTCGATCGCAGCGAGCAGGGGGTAAAGCTGAATCGGTCTGCCGTTGCGAACGGGAGTTCCCGTCAGCATCCAAATCGCACGCAAGCGCGGATGGCGGGCTAACCGCAGCAGAGCCTGGGTGCGCTGCGCCTGCATCGTCTGGGCGTAGTGCGCTTCATCCACCACCATGATGGTTCCTGCTTCGGGAAGGTCGCTCGGCAGGCGTGCCCAGCTGTGCAAGCACACCTCAAGATCAACGGCCGACGCTTCCCGTTGCCAATGGGGATGCAGCCCTACTGGAGCCACAACCAGCAGGCGCAGAGGGACCACACGCACAAGCGCTCGCGCTGCCAACAGGGCCGTGAGGGTTTTACCGAGCCCCATCTCGTCGGTCAGAAGCGCTCCCCGACGGGCGAGCAGCCAACGGGCACCGGAGCGCTGATGGGGAAGAGGCCGGCGGCCATCTGCCAACGGTTGATTCAGATCAGCATGAGCGATCAACTCGCGGTGGTGTGGCAAAGGCGGTAAGGGATGACGATGCCAATGCAGCCAGCGCAGGAGCTCCTCATCCACACGAAAGCGTTTACCAAAACGCTCCAGCAGGGTCTCTGCAGCCGCGAGCGGAAATTCCCAGCCCAAGGATGACCCCCGCCACAGCCCACGAGGACGAATGCGACCCATTTGCGCATGCGTCACCGCGTCAAAGGGATACGTTGCGCGCACGAGGCCCGATGGGGTCAACCCAAGACTGCAGCCAGGAGGAGATCCTGCCGTGAACCCAAGTCAGCAATCACTATCTTATGGATTCCAGCGAGAGAAACAAGGGGCCAGACACCTCCTGTAAGCGCTCACAACGAAATCGCAAAAATGCAGTCTTCAACACATTGACGATGGAGTCGGTCGCGGCAAACTTCAAGCAACCGAATGATTCGGATGCACAACAGAGATGCAGTCTTTCTCGAAGATCTCTGTCCTAAATTACGTGTCCGAAGGTGGCGTCAATCACTCCATACTTACACCGGCAAAAGCTGTATTTATTGCGGCAAACCTTCTGAATCAATCGATCATGTATTGCCGAGAAGTCGCGGCGGGCTAAGCATTACTGAAAATTGCGTACCCGCTTGTTTATCCTGCAACGGTCACAAATCAGATGCTGATGCATTCGATTGGTATCGGCGTCAGCGTTTCTATGATCCGCGCCGTGCCATGGCGATCCGAGCCTGGATGGATGGCGATCTGCGCCTGGCACTGCGCTTGCTGCAGTGGGCCCAACCTGATCTTCAACAAACAACTGCCAACGCCACAAACGCAGACTCGCCTTTAACCAATCCACAAGACGACAGCGACTGGGCCTTCCAGGCGGCCTGATCACCAAACCCGGCAGGCATCCACTGAGTGATGCTGTTGGCAGATTGAAGCCTGCTGCTCCGGCTGCTCTGGAGCCAGCAGAAAAGCTCCGCTTACCAGTGCAGCCGCTGCGGCGGCCATCACACCACGCAGCAGGCCAGTGTCCTGACGACCTACGGCATGAGCCCTGCGGATCGGCTCACGACGCGGCAGCATGGAGTTCTGGGATGACACCAGAGAAAGACAAGAACCGGTCACAACTGAATGGCGAATAATACGTTTGTACTCATGCCTGAATCACTTGTCAACCGCTGTCAGCCACTGCCTGCCGGATCCAAGCTCTGCATCCTCGGCGCCGGGTTCAGTGGCAACCGCCTCGCTTCCCTCGCTGCTGCCTTAAAGATCCCCGTCATCAGCACCCGGCGTGAACCCGCGCCGTACAGCGGACACCTCGCCTTCGACTCAGCGACCGGAAAGGTTCCTGATCCTCACCAGCTCGAGGGCGTCACCCATCTGCTCATCACCATCCCACCCGATCGCGATGGCAACGATCCGGTACTGACAACGCTCGGCGATCAGATCAAGCACTGGCCGCTGCGCTGGGTCGGCTATCTCTCGACCACAGGGGTGTACGGCAACACCGACGGCGCCTGGGTCTGCGAGAACGACCCTCCGCAACCCACCCAAGACCGAAGCCGGCGTCGGCTGGCGTGCGAACAAGCGTGGCTGTCCAGCGGACTTCCTCTCCAGATCATGCGTTTGCCGGGAATCTATGGACCTGGCCGCTCCCCTCTCGCTGCGCTGAAAGCAGGAACATTGCAGCCGGTGGACAAGCCTGGGCAGATGTTCTGTCGCATTCATGTGGATGACTTGGCCGCGGCCTCCCTCCATCTCATGCATCGATCCGCTCAGGGTCAGCATCCAGAGATCGTGAACGTCTGCGATGACGAGCCAGCAGCGAGTGTTTCAGTGCACCGCTATGCCGCATCCCTACTGAACTGCGAGCTTCCCCAACCCAAACCGTTCTGCGAAGCGGAGGCCAGCATGAGCGCCATGGCCAGGTCGTTCTGGGCGGACAACCGACGGGTCAGCAACCAGCGCCTCCGCCAGGATCTCGGTTACGAGCTGGTGTATCCGACCTACCGCAGCGGACTGGCGCAATGCCTCGCGATCGAAACCCTCAGGGAGTCGAGGACTCCCTCGTCTCCGGCTTGAACATGGGCAGTTCATGCAGTTCAAGGGGCTGGTCGGGATCGATGAATGTCAGCCCGGCGTCATGGAGAAATTGGCTCCACTGAACCTCCAGCCATCCTTGCCGCAGAGCAGTTCCCAGGCCGTAGAGCAGCAACCCGATCAACAGCCAGCGCAGCATGATCCCGCTCCATCAACACACAGACGCTAATCAGCATCTCGTTATCGCTTTAGGGGATCCCGCCGGGATCGGCATGGAAGTCACCCTCAAAGCCCTCGCAGACCCCCGCTGTCCGCGGGGCATGAAACCGTTGCTGGTGGGCTGCAGAGCCAGCCTCAAACGCACCCATCAGCTCTTGCACAACCTGAAGGGCGTTCCCCTGGCGGATCCTGATGACCTTGAGGTTGAAGACCTTCCGATCCCCAACGGCCCAGTGGATCCAGGCAATGCGGGGGCCAGTAGCGGGGAGGCCGGGTTCCGCTGGCTAAGTCGAGCCGTGGAGCTGGTCCAGGGAGGCCACGGACGGGCCCTGGTCACGGCGCCGATCGCAAAGCACACCTGGCATGCAGCAGGCCATCCCTATCCCGGGCAGACCGAGCGATTGGCCGAACTCGACGGAGCAGAGTCCGCATCAATGCTGTTCACGGCCGTTTCACCCAGCACCGGATGGCGACTGAACACCCTTCTGGCCACCACCCACATCCCTCTGCAACAGGTGTCTCAAGCCCTTACCCCGGCTTTGGTGAGCACCAAGCTGGAGACCCTGGCCCGGTTCTGCCAACGCTTCAATCCCTCACCGCAACTGCTGGTGGCCGGTCTCAATCCCCACGCCGGCGAGAAAGGGCAGCTCGGCAGCGAGGAAGAGCAATGGCTCACACCTTTGCTGCGTCAATGGGTGGAGGCAAACCCCACGATCCAGCTCAGGGGCCCTCTTCCGCCAGATACGTGCTGGCTCAGCGCAGCGCAGGCATGGAGCCGCAACAACACAGCTGGCCCTGACGGAATTCTGGCCCTGTATCACGATCAGGGACTGATCCCCGTGAAATTGCTTGCCTTTGACCAGGCGGTCAACACCACCCTTGGCCTCTCGTTTCTGCGCACATCACCCGATCATGGAACCGGATTCGACATCGCTGGCCAGGGCGTCGCGCGCTGCGACAGCATGCTGGCCGCCATCGAAGCGGCCTGGGCGCTTAGCCAGGCTTGACGCGCATCAACACCTGACCGAATTCCACGGGCGTGCCGTTGTCCACCAGGATTTCCACCACTTCGCCGCTCAGCTCGGCCTCCAGCTCGTTCATCAGCTTCATCGCTTCGAGGATGCAGATCGTCTGACCAGCAGAGATGCGGTTACCGATCTCCACGAAGGCAGCTTCACCGGGTGCAGGAGCCCGGTAGAAGGTGCCCACCATCGGAGCGGTGACATCCACGAGATCCGTGCGGGTTCCCGCAGCTGCAGGAGGGGCAGCGGACGAGGACTCGCTCTGAGTCTTGATCTCCAGCGCTGGCACAGGAGGAGCGGCAACAGGCACCATCTGAGTGGCCGCGGCCGCAACAGGAAGATTCCGGCGAACCTCCAGGCGGAAGTCATCGCCCTCGAGACGGAACTCTTGAATGTCGCTCTCCGCCAGCTTGTCGAGAAGCTGATTCAGCTGATCGTGGTCGAGATGCATGGTCAGCTGTTCTCCCGACCCAGGTAGGTGTCGTTGCGGGTGTCAACCTTGATCTTCTCACCAATGGAAAGAAAGAGAGGCACCATCACCTGAGCACCGGTCTCGAGAATGGCTGGCTTGGTGCCACCGGTCGCGGTGTCGCCTTTCACGCCCGGATCGGTCTCCTTGATCTCGAGCACAACCGAATTGGGTAGTTCAACCTCAAGAGGCTTTTCATTCCAGGAGACGACATTCACCTCCATCCCTTCCTTGAGGTATTTGCGGCTCTCACCGATCTGCTTCGCAGACAGGCGGGTTTCTTCGTAGGTGCCCATGTCCATGAAGACATAGTCCTCACCTTCCATGTAGGTGTGCTGAAGCGTGGCTTTCTCAAGAATGGCCTGGGGCAGCATCTCGCCAGCGCGGAAGGTTTTCTCCACCACGTTGCCGCTTTGCACCGCCTTGAGTTTGGTGCGCACAAAGGCAGAACCCTTGCCTGGCTTGACGTGCAGGAACTCGACCACACGCCAGACGGCACCGTCCAGCTCGATGGTGGTGCCAGTGCGAAAGTCGTTGCTGGAAATCATTCCCGCTGAACGGTTCAGGGGATCATACGGCTGTGCCAAAGTCCTTTCAGCACCTGGGGTTCTCCGTGGCGATTCGGTCGGCTTTTCAGCGTTTGAGCACTGGCTTGCTCAGCCTCCTGATGGTGGTCGGCTTGGTCTGGGCCGAACCAGTCTGGGCCGGACTGCCCCAAGGAAATGCCGTGCAGGATCCCGCTGCGATCCTGCGGGATTCCCTGCCGATGGACCAGGAGGACCTGCGTGAACTGCAGCACCGACTGGAAGGCACGAGCGACGATTTGCGGGCCAAGCGCTGGAGTGCCCTCGGACGCAGCATCAGCCGCAGCGAAGCGCTGCTGAACACGCGTCGCAACAACATTCTCAACGCCGTGCCCGATGCCGAGCGTGAGCAGGCCGAACAGCTGCTCGACACGGTCAAAAACGACCTGGTGCTGATGCAGGAACGGGTGGATGCCACCGATAAATCAGGATTCATCCAGACCCGCCGGCAGACGCTGACCACGATCGGCGATCTCGAATACCTGCTGATTGATGACCGGATCCCTCCCATTCCCGCGGAGTTCGATGACCTGCCCCGCCTCAATGGACGGGCCACCGTGGTGATCAGCACCACACAGGGCGATCTCACAGCCGTTGTGGATGGATACAACGCACCTCTGACGGCCGGCGCCTTCATCGATCTCAGCCTCAAGGGCTTCTACGACGGCCTTCCCTTCAGCAGAGCCGAGGATTTCTACATCTTGCAAAGCGGCGATCCTGAGGGTCCTGCAATCGGATATGTGGATCCAACCAGCAAGCAGGAACGGCATGTACCGCTGGAAATTCGTGTTCCAGGCGAGCCGGACACCTTCTACAACGAGACCTTTGAGGATGTGGGTTTGTACAAGGCCACTCCCGTCCTGCCTTTTTCCACCCTCGGCACCCTTGGCTGGGCCCATTCCGATCAGGCGCTCGATGATGGCTCATCCCAGTTCTTCCTGTTTCTTTACGAAGCGGAGCTCACCCCTGCCGGACTGAATCTGGTGGATGGACGCAATGCCGCCTTCGGCTATGTGGTGAATGGCTTCGATGTTCTCGAGGAACTCAGCGTGGACGACCAGATCAACCGCATCGAGGTGGTGGATGGAGCTGATCGGTTGCAGCCCCACGCCTGACCTGCAGTGACGCAGACACTGGCTGACCTTGGAGAAGCGGAACTACTGCGGCGCTTAGCGCGCTTCGCTCCGCCGGGTCAGCTGGAGGACGACACCGCTCAACTGCATCAGCCAACAGCGGATCTACTGATCAACACCGACGTGCTGGTGGAGAGCATCCACTTCAGTGATGCCACCACCGCATCAACCGACGTGGGCTGGCGTGCCGTTGCTGCCAACCTCTCCGACCTTGCCGCCAGCGGTGTGGATCAGATCCTGGGGATCACCGTGGGGCTTGTGGCGCCAGGACACACATCCTGGAACTGGGTGGAGGGTGTCTACAACGGCATCGACTCCATCCTTCAGGACAGTGGGGGCGTGCTGCTGGGGGGCGACTGCTCCCAGGGCCCCGTCAGAATGCTTTCGATCACAGCGCTGGGCACGCTCGGGACCTTGCGACTGCACCGTTCCCAGGCCATGCCTGGAGACTGGATCGTGGTGAGCGGAGCCCATGGACTGAGTCGACTGGGATTGGCCCTGCTTCTCAAAGATGCCTCATTGCTGGGCATCACCCTGCCAGGCTCTCTGAAAGAGCAGGCGATCCAACAGCATCAGCGTCCACTGCCGAGGCTTGATGCGCTCAAGTCACTGGTGAGCTGCAAGCCAGAGCAACTTCCCTGGAGAGCCGGTGGAACCGACAGCAGCGACGGGTTATTTCAGGCCATCGACTGTCTCTGCCGAAGCAGTGGTTGCGGCGCTGTTTTGGACAGAACAAAGCTGCCTCAGGCAGAAGGATGGCCGGATGGTCCGCTCTGGCAGCGCTGGTGCCTAAGTGGTGGTGAAGACTTTGAACTGGTGGTCACCCTTCCCGCAGCATGGGCCAAAGCCTGGATGGACGTGCAACCGTCCTGCCGGCAAGTGGGTGTGGTCACCGATCAACCCCAGGCGATCATCTGGAGCGACGACAACGCACCGGTGGTCGCGGAGGGTTTCGCCCATTACAGAGGAGCGTCCTGAGCAATAAAAATCCCCCTTTGCAGGGGGGATAAGAACACTCAGATCAGTGCGCTCTGCTGAATCACTTCCAGTTGCGGGCCACCACTTCAGCGAGATCCACCACGCGCTGGCTGTAACCCCACTCGTTGTCGTACCAGGCAAGGATCTTCACGGCTTTGTCACCCATGGCGTAGGTGAGGTCTGCATCAAAGATGGTGGATTCGTTGGTGCCGGCGTAGTCGGTGGAGACCAGGGGCAGATCGCTGTACTTGATGATGCCCTTCATTCCGTTCTCGGAAGCGGCCTTGATCACAGCCTTCACTTCCTCAACGGTGGTGGCGCGGGAAGGTCCGAAGGTGAGGTCAACAGCGGACACGTTCGGGGTGGGAACGCGCATGGCGAAACCGGTGAGCTTTCCCTTCACCTCTGGGTAAACCAGAGCCACAGCCTTAGCAGCGCCCGTTGTGGTGGGAACCATATTGAGCGCAGCGGCACGGGCACGGCGCAGATCCCTGTGACTGTTGTCGAGGATGCGCTGGTCACCGGTGTAGCTGTGGATGGTGGTCATCAGACCCCAGTCCAAACCGAAGCTCTGATCGAGAACTTTGACGATCGGAGCCAGGCAGTTGGTGGTGCAGCTGGCGTTGGAGAGGATCTTCCAATCCTCGTGGCGGTACTGATCGTCATTCACGCCCACCACAAAGGTGCCCACACCGTCACCCTTGCCAGGCGCCGTCAGGATCACCTTGCTGGCACCAGCTTCAAGGTGCATGCTGGCTTTCTCATCGGTGTTGAACACACCGGTTGACTCGATCACCAGGTCCACACCCCAGTCCTTCCAGGGGCAGTTGAGGGGGTTGCGATCGGCGAAGAATTTGATCTCCTTCCCGTTGACGATCATCGTGTCGTCGGTGGTCTCGATCTGAACGCTGCGGTCGATATGACCGAGGATCGAGTCGTAGGTGAGGAGGTGGGCACTGGTTTTGGGATCAGATGTGGAGTTCATCCCCACGATCTCGAGACCAGTGTCAGCGCCGCGGCTGAGCCAACCCCGCATCACATTGCGACCAATCCGGCCGAATCCATTGATCGCAACGCGCAGGGTCATAGCAAAAGCGGATCGTCCGCTACTGGGGTTTGGCCGCCGATCATACAGAAATCACAGGATTTACTTTGTTACAAGGGTTTTTGGGATTGCGACCTGCCCAGAGCTACAAAGTTCCTGAACGACTGGTCAGCTCGAAAAGCTGATTTATCGTGCACGTCCACGGCGATGGCCATTGGTCTGCACGCTTGACATCCAGATCCCTGTGCACTTCATCGGTGCGGGCGGTATCGGGATGTCTGCACTGGCACAAATTCTGCTCAGCCGAGGTCATCGCGTCAGCGGCTCGGACCGCCGACTGTCTCCCGCTATGGAAAGCCTGAAAAGCGCGGGGATGGTGGCCTTTGATTCTCAAGTAGCTGCCAACTTCCAGGCCTTGGATCATCTGGATCGCCCGTCACCAATCGTGGTGATCAGCAGTGCCATTCCAGACCACAATCCTGAGTTGGTTGCCGCCAGAGATCGACAGCTCGAGGTGTGGCATCGCTCGGATTTACTCGCAGCCCTGATCGACCAGCAGCCTTCGATCGCCATCGCGGGAAGCCATGGCAAAACCACCACCAGCACGGTGGTCACAACGCTTCTTCATGGTGCCGGCGAAGACCCCACCGCTGTAATCGGAGGCATCGTTCCCTGCTACGGCAGCAATGGTCATGCCGGCCATGGACGCCTGCTAGTGGCGGAAGCAGACGAATCCGACGGCTCGCTTGTGAAATTCGGAGCCTCCTTGGGTGTGATCACCAATCTTGAACTGGATCACACCGACCATTACCGCGACCTTGACGACCTGATCGCAACCCTTCAACGCTTCGGACACGGTTGCAAACGCCTGCTCGCCAATCAAGACGATCCCATTCTCAGCGAGCACTTCCAAGCGGATGCCTGGTGGTCTATCCAGCGCAGCGACAACGTTGATTTTGCAGGCTTGCCCGTCGCACTTGAAGGCGACCGCACCATCGCGGACCTCTACGAACAGGGGAACTTTGTGGGCCAGATCAGCCTGCCCATGCCCGGACTGCACAACCTGAGCAACACCATCGGCGCCCTTGCTGCCTGCCGCATGGAAGGTGTGCCCCTGGAGCACTTGATCAGCCATATTCCCGCGCTGAAAACCCCCGGCCGCCGGTTCGATTACCGAGGCGACTGGCAGGGCCGTCAGATCGTTGACGACTACGCCCATCACCCGAGTGAAGTGGCCGCAACGCTGGACATGGCCAATCTGATGGTGTCCAGCGGTCGCAGCCCTCTCCCCAGATCACCCCAACGGTTGGTCGCTGTGTTCCAACCCCATCGGTACAGCCGCACCCAGGAATTTCAAAACCAATTCGCCGAGGCACTGATCTCCGCTGAACTGGTGCTGCTGGCTCCCGTCTTCTCAGCTGGCGAGGCAGAAATGCCTGGGGTGAACAGTGAAGCTTTGGCCAGCATCATGCAAGAACTGTCAACGAATCAATCCGTTCTTGTGGCGTCAACGATGGATGAACTTGTCACCCTCGTGAAGGAACACAGCCTCCCCGACGATCTGGTGCTGGCCATGGGTGCCGGTGACGTCAACAGCCTCTGGTCGCGGTTGTCGCAATCATCAAGTGAGGGTCAGACGCCATGTCCACCGGCACTGGCAGCCTGACGGCTCTGCAGGATTGCGGTGTCCTGCAACAGGAGGTATCGCTGGCGGAGTTCACCACCTGGCGGGTGGGAGGTCCGGCGCAATGGCTGGCTGAACCCACGAACACCGATCAGATCCCAGGACTCCTGCAGTGGGCCAGGGAGAGGGGACTCCCCGTTCAGATGATCGGAGCCGGCTCGAATCTGCTCATCGCCGACGGCGGCCTGCCCGGACTCACCCTCTGCCTGAGACGGCTTCAAGGCAGTGAATTGAATGCGGAAACCGGCCGCATCCGTGCCGCCGCTGGAGAACCGCTGCCCACCCTGGCCAGGCGTGCTGCCAAAGCCGGCCTGCAGGGGATGGAATGGGCTGTGGGAATCCCCGGCACCGTCGGCGGTGCCGCCGTGATGAATGCCGGGGCTCAGGGAGGCTGCACGGCTGAACAGCTGATCGGTGTGGATGTCATCCGGTTGAGCGACCCTCAACCCACCATCACCCACATCAGTCGGGACGAGCTGGCGTTCAGCTACCGCCACAGTGCACTCCAAAGCAGCCAGCACCTGGTGGTGGCCGCCGAATTTCAGCTCGAATCCGGTCACGACCCGGCCGAACTGCAGCGCCGCACCAGCGGCAACCTCAACCATCGCACCACCACGCAGCCCTACAAATTGCCCAGCTGCGGAAGCGTCTTCCGCAACCCCGAACCGGAGAAGGCCGGGCAACTGATCGAATCCCTTGGGCTCAAAGGACGGGCCATCGGTGGTGCCCAGGTGTCTGAGCTGCACGCCAATTTCATCGTGAACACCGGTGATGCCACAGCAGACGACATCCGGGCCCTGATCAGCCTGGTGCAAAGCGAAGTGAA
This sequence comes from Synechococcus sp. MEDNS5, assembly GCF_014279875.1. Lineage (NCBI taxonomy): Bacteria > Bacillati > Cyanobacteriota > Cyanophyceae > Synechococcales > Synechococcaceae > Synechococcus > Synechococcus sp. MEDNS5. The sequence continues at coordinate 28,073 of NZ_CP047952.1, read as the reverse complement.
CGATGCCAAGGGCATTGCGTTGCATCCAGAAGTGAAACGGCTGGGCTTCGAGACGCCCGATTAATCTTCCAGTTCCTTCAGTAGTTCCATTTCCATGGCCGGTTTCGGACTTCCCAATTTCGGACAGCTCACCGAAGCCTTCCGCAAGGCCCAGCAGATTCAGCAAGACGCCCAGAAACTGCAGGAAGAGCTCGATGCCATGGAAATCGAAGGCAGCAGCGACGATGGTCGGGCCAGCATCTGGCTATCCGGCAATCAACAACCCCTGCGCGTGAAGCTGGATCCGAGTTTGCTGAGCGAGGGCGAGGACATTGCCGAAGCCGCCGTCCTCGCCGCTCTCCAATCGGCCTACGAACGCTCCACTGCCACCATGAAAGAGCGCATGCAAGAGCTCACTGGAGGCCTCGATCTCAACCTCCCCGGGATGGGCGGCTGATCCCCAGTAACTCCTCCACCGCTCCGCGAAAGAGGGCGTAGCGCTCCCAATCACGGCGCACACCACAACCCGGTTCATCGCGATGGAGACAATCGCGAAAGCGACAGGGCTGGATGTTCAGCTGTTCCCTGAGTTCCGGGAACAGCACTTCAAGATTGCGGGCATCCCCAGGCAGGTCAGGTCGGTTGAATCCAGGCGTGTCAGCCACACGGGCACCTGGACCGAAGGGATGCAGCTCCACATGCCGCGTCGTATGCCGACCCCTCTGCAGCCGTCCCGACACAGCGCCAACCCGCAGGGCCAGGCCTGGCAGCAAGGCATTGATCAACGAACTTTTGCCCACCCCTGAAGGACCGCAGAGCACGGTGATGGCCTCGGACGCAAGCACGGCGCGCAACGTGTCCAAACCGACGCCTGTCGGAACAGACACCATCACGGGCGAATAGCCCCAGCCCTCCAGGCGCTGCTTCAAGCCCACCTGCTGCTCAGGCGTAAGAAGATCGCTCTTGGTGAGCACCAACTGCACTCGCAGACCGGTCTGTTCCGCCGTGAGCAAAAAGCGACTGGCCTGATCGGCATCGAAAGCAGGTTGCTCCACAGCCAGAGCAACGAGCACGCAGGACGCATTGGCGACGGGAGGCCGCACCAGGAAACTGCTGCGTGGTTCCACATCGGACACGACGGCACGGGCCTGAATGGGATCGATCGCCTCCACCGTGACCCGATCCCCCACATACACAGCAGCACCGCGATGGTTGAGCCTGGTGCGGCGGGTGCAGAGGAGACGGGCCGGCGTTCCGGGCGATGGGGCATCCAGTTCCACCTCCAGGTAATTGGCCTGCAGCGCCACCACCATGCCGCGATGGGGTACAGCATCACTCACCGCTGCAGATCACCAGAAGGCGGACCCGGTCAGGCCCCAAACGTTCCACCGTCACCGCATGACCATCCCGGCGCAGTCCTGGAACCACCATCTCTTCAGGCTCTCCAGGATCGAGATCAACCTGCAGGCACTGCCCTGAGGCGAGGGTTTCCAGGGCGAGCCGGCAACGGATGAAGTTGAGCGGACAGGGCGTACCGCACAGGTCCAGCACCTGATCAGGCTGGCGGGCTGCCATGGTCAGCGCTGACCGAAGAGACGCGCAAACAGTCCGCTCTTGTGATGGTGGTGCTGTTCCCCCTTTGCAGAGTGGTGTCCGGCGAGCTCCTCGAGCAGTCCACGCTCTTGGTCGTTCAAGCGGGTGGGAAGTTTCACCGTGACGGCAACCCGCTGATTGCCTCGAGCCACAGGGTTTCCCAACTTTGGTATGCCCTTGTTCTCAAGCGTGAGCACGGCATTGGGCTGGGTGCCAGCGGGAAGTTCCAGGCTGGTGGGGCCATCCACCGTCTCCACCTCGATCGTGTCACCAAGGATCGCCTGTAGATAACTCACCTTCACTTCAGACAGCACGGTGAGACCGTCACGCCGAAGCGTGGGGTGGGACTTGACAGTGAGGAACACATAGAGATCCCCGGAGGGACCACCACGAAGACCGGCGTTGCCCTCACCGGCAACACGCAGACGCGTTCCGGTATCAACGCCCGCAGGAATATTGATCCGCAGTTTTTTGCGAACCTGCACCACACCCTGGCCTCCGCAGGCGTTGCAGGGATCAGCGATCACCTGACCGCTGCCGTTGCAGGTGGGGCATTCCGCCACCTGGGTGAAGCTCCCAAAGGGAGTTCGGGTGGCCCGGCGCACCTGGCCGACTCCTCCACAGGTGGAACAAGTGGTGGGACCACTGCCGCTCTTCGCCCCACTGCCTCCGCAGGTGGTGCAGGATTCCAGATGGGGCACACGAATTTCACGTTCCTGGCCAAACACCGCCTGCTCGAAATCGATCGTGAGGTCGTAGCGGAGATCGTCCCCCTGCTGGGGACCGCGGCGACGCTGCTGACGTGCTCCGCCTGCGGCACCACCGAAGCCGCTGAAGAAGGTTTCGAACAGATCGGCGAAACCGCCCATGTCACCCATGTCGGGCATGCCGGCGGCACCACCGAGTCCCGCCTCTCCGAACTGGTCGTAACGACCCCGGGTTTGAGGATCGCTGAGCACCTCATAGGCACGACCGATCTCTTTGAAACGGTCTTCAGCCCCAGGCTCTTTGTTGATATCCGGGTGATATTGGCGAGCCAGTCGGCGGTAGGCACGCTTGAGAGTGTCAGCATCGGCATCCCTGCTGACACCGAGAAGCTCGTAGTAATCGGCCATCAGCTGGAAATCCCGAAGGTCACAGTAAGGGGAGGCGTCTGATCATTGGCTCAACCGTTGCTATCGCCTGAACCACCTTCCTCAGCGGCAGCATCAGCCGGTGGTGCCTCAGCAGGCTCGGATGTCGCGCCATTCTGTGGGCCCGGGCCCATCGACACTTTCACCATGGCGTGACGCAGCACCTTGCCGTTGAGGTGGTAACCGCGCTGCAACTCCTCGATCACCACATCTTCGGGGTGGGCATCGCTGGGTTCCCTGAGAACCGCTTCATGCAGGGTGGGATCGAACTCCTGACCCACCACGCGCATCGGTGCCACCCCGAGCTGCTTGAGCACGTCAACCAATTGCTTGTAAAGGCCTTGGTAGCTGCGGTGCAGAGCCTGTGCTTCCTCTCCCTGGGGGTCGAGTTGTTGGCGGGCACGGTCGAAATTGTCGACAACGGGAAGAATCTCGCTCAGCGTGCTGCAGGTGAGCTGGATCTTGAGATCATCCTGATCCCGGCTCTGGCGCTTGCGGAAGTTGTCGAAGTCGGCGGCGATGCGCATGTACTGCCCCCGCAGCACATCGTGTTCGTCCCGCAGGCTGGTGTGCTCCCGCTCCAGTTGCTCTAAACGAGCTTCGTTGTCTCCGGTCTGAGGGGATGCCTCAGCCGAAGAACCGGGATCAGGTGCCGGGGTGGTCTCGACCGGATCACTGGGGGTCTCGACAGGCTGCTGCCCGTCGGAGACAGCCTGGGCCGGGTCCTGCTCAGGGGTGGAGGCGTCGCCACTCATGCTGACCGGTTGCGAATTCACGTCTAGACATGTTGATAGGTGAGGTAGGCCTCCCACAAGCGGCGGAAGCCCGCACCTTTTGAAATTGATGTGCTGTGAGTGACGAACGCCGCCGACTGGAACTGGAACTGCTGCTGAAACGCACGATCCCCGGGACCCTCAGCAGCGCCGAAGAACCGGATCTTCTGAACCATCTCACGGCGATGGGACTGGATCCGAGGCGGCACAGCGACCTGACAGCCACGCTGCACAGCCTTCTCGAACCATTACCGGCAGAGCGCTCTCCAACACCGCAGCAAGCTCCTCAGCAAGTGCCGGAGAGCATTGCCGACACCGCCAGCTCCTATCTCGCGGAATTCAGCGTGGACGGGGTACTGGAGAACGACGCCGATGAAGCCGCGATGCAGTCGTCCTCCATCGTGGATCTGGAAGACGGGCTGGACGATGCCGATCGTTCACCGGTGATCAATCTCGTGGACCGGATCCTGATGCAGGCGCTGCAGCTGGGAGCTAGCGATATTCACGTGGAGCCCCAGCAGGCTGGATTGCAGTTGCGGTTCCGCCAGGACGGCGTTCTGCAAACCAGCATCGAACCCCTGCCAAGCCGCTTGGTGCCGGCGGTGACCTCCCGCTTCAAAATCATGGCGGACCTGGATATCGCCGAGCGAAGGGTGGCCCAGGACGGACGGATCCGGCGCAGATTCCAGAACCGCACCGTGGACTTTCGGGTGAATTGCCTGCCCAGTCGCTTCGGGGAGAAGATCGTGCTGCGACTGCTGGATAGCTCCGCCACCCAGCTGGGCCTGGACAAGCTGATCACCAGTGAGACAACGCTCGATACCGTGCGATCCCTGGGCTCCAAACCCTTCGGCATGATCCTGGTGACCGGACCCACCGGATCGGGGAAATCCACCACGCTCTATTCCTTGCTGGCGGAACGCAACGACCCTGGGATCAACATCTCCACGGTGGAGGATCCAATCGAATACACCCTCCCAGGCATCACCCAATGCCAGGTGAACCGGGAGAAGGGGTTCGATTTCAGCCAGGCGCTGCGGGCCTTCATGCGCCAGGACCCGGATGTGCTGCTCGTGGGCGAGACCCGCGACCTGGAAACGGCCAAAACCGCGATCGAAGCAGCACTCACCGGTCACCTCGTGCTCACCACGTTGCATTGCAACGACGCTCCCAGTGCCATCGCCCGTCTGGATGAGATGGGCGTTGAACCCTTCATGGTGAGCGCGTCACTGATCGGCATCGTCTCCCAGCGACTGCTGCGGCGTGTCTGCCCGGACTGCCGCATTCCTTATCACCCGAAAGCCGAGGAACTCGGTCGGTTCGGCTTGATGACCAGCAACGAAGAGGGCGTGACGTTCTTCAAGGCCAATCACCGCGAGGGGCATTCGGACGCTTGTCCCACCTGTCAGGGCAGCGGCTACAAGGGCCGGGTGGGGGTATATGAGGTGCTGAGCATGAATGAAGTGATGGCCGCTGCGGTGGCCAAGGGAGCCACCACCGACATGGTGCGCCAGCTGGCCCTGGAATCAGGGATGAAAACGCTGCTGGGCTACAGCCTTGATCTCGTTCGTGAAGGGCGCACCACCCTGGAGGAAGTCGGCCGCATGGTGCTCACCGATGCTGGCCTGGAGTCCGAACGCCGGGCCCGGGCCCTGAGCACGCTCACCTGCAGCGGATGTGGTGGCGGACTTCAGGAAGGTTGGCTGGAATGTCCGTACTGCCTTACCCCACGCCATTGAGGGCTGCGTCATGGAAGTGATGATCGAAGACCTGATGCAGGAGCTGGTGGAGGCAGGCGGAAGCGACCTGCACATCGCCAGCGGTCAACCGCCTTACGGTCGCTTCAGCGGCCAGTTGCGGCCCATGCGGGACGAGCCCCTGATGGAGGAAAGCTGCAACCGACTGATCTTCTCCATGCTCAACAACAGCCAGCGGAAAACGCTCGAGCAGACCTGGGAACTCGACTGTGCGTACGGACTTAAAGGCGTGGCCCGCTTCCGGGTGAATGTGTATCGCCAGAAAGGCAGCTATGCAGCCTGTCTGCGTGCTCTCGGCAGCAAAATCCCCAGCATCGAGCTGCTGAATCTGCCCCCTGTGGTGGTGGAAACCAGCAAACGCCCCCGGGGGTTGGTGCTGGTGACCGGCCCGACTGGGTCAGGCAAAACCACTACCCTGGCGGCACTGCTGGATCACATCAACCACAGCCGCGCGGAACACATCCTCACGATCGAGGATCCGATCGAATTCGTTTACAAGAGCGATCAGAGCCTGGTGCATCAACGCCAGCTCAATGAAGACACCCGCAGTTTCGCCAATGCACTGCGAACGGCCCTGAGAGAGGACCCCGACGTGATCCTAGTGGGAGAAATGCGCGATCTGGAAACCATTCAGCTGGCGATCAGCGCTGCTGAAACCGGGCACTTGGTGTTCGGCACGTTGCACACCAGCTCAGCGGCCCAGACCGTGGACCGCATGGTGGATGTATTCCCCCCCGCTCAACAGACCCAGATCCGCGTGCAGCTCTCGGGGAGCCTGGTGGCCGTGTTCTCCCAGACCCTGTGCCGCCGCCGCAACCCGGCGCCCGGACAATTCGGCCGGGTGATGGCGCAGGAAATCATGATCAACACACCGGCCATCGCCAATCTCATCCGCGAAGGAAAAACCGCCCAGCTGTATTCGCAGATTCAGACCGGTGGCGAACTGGGCATGCAGACCCTGGAGAAGGCACTGGCGGATCTGGTCGGCCGAGGAGACATCACCCTGCAGGAAGCGCGAGCTAAAGCGAGCAAGCCATCCGAACTGGATCGGCTCGCGGCAGGTTGAGGCCCTGCCGATCGCCATGGCCAAATTCACTGCCAGCTACACCTCCGCCACCGGTCAGTCACGCTCGGTGATCATTCAGGCCAAGGATGTTCAGACAGCTCGCAAACAACTCCGTCGCCGTGGCATCAAAGCCACGGAGCTGAAAGCCACAGAGACATCAACAGCTCGACGCCCAAAAGAGGCGAGTAGCAGCGAAGGGATTCTTTCTCTGGATCTCGGGGAACTGTTCCAGAAGCCACCAGGGGTGAAAGACAAAGCGGTCTGGGCCAGCAAGCTGGCCGCGCTGGTGGATGCCGGCGTACCGATCGTGCGCAGCCTCGATTTGATGGCCACCCAGCAGAAGCTGCCGATGTTCAAGAAGGCGCTCACCGCCGTGGGGCTGGAAGTGAACCAGGGCACAGCCATGGGAGCCGCCATGCGCCAGTGGCCGAAGGTGTTTGATCAACTCACCGTCGCGATGGTGGAAGCAGGCGAGGCTGGGGGAGTGCTGGATGAATCGCTGAAGCGCCTGGCCAAACTGCTGGAAGACAACGCGCGATTGCAGAACCAGATCAAGGGAGCCCTGGGTTACCCGGTGGCCGTTCTGGTGATTGCGATTCTGGTGTTCCTGGGAATGACCATCTTCCTGATTCCCACCTTTGCGGGAATCTTCGAAGACCTGGGGGCCGAACTGCCCTTGTTCACGCAGCTGATGGTGGACCTGAGCAAACTGCTGCGCTCTTCGGCAGCACTCGTCTTCGCTGGAGTGCTGCTCGTGGGCATCTGGCTGTTCAGCCGCTACTACGCCACCCACAAGGGTCGCCGGGTGATTGATCGCCTGATGCTCAAAGTTCCGCTGTTTGGCGACTTGATCATGAAAACCGCCACCGCCCAGTTCTGCCGGATTTTCAGTTCACTCACCCGCGCTGGCGTACCAATCTTGATGTCGCTGGAGATCTCCAGCGAAACAGCAGGCAACTCAATCATTTCCGACGCAATTCTGGAATCGCGCGGCCTGGTGCAGGAAGGCGTGCTGCTGAGCACGGCGCTCACACGCCAAAAAGTGTTGCCGGATATGGCCCTGAGCATGCTCTCAATCGGCGAGGAAACCGGTGAAATGGACCAGATGCTGAGCAAGGTGGCCGACTTCTACGAAGACGAGGTTTCGGCCTCCGTGAAGGCGCTCACCTCAATGCTTGAACCCGCGATGATCGTGGTGGTGGGCGGAATTGTGGGTTCAATACTGCTGGCGATGTACCTGCCGATGTTCACCGTGTTTGATCAGATTCAATAAATGGAAACAAGAAAGCATTTCCATTGCTTCGGTGATTAGCAATCAGCTTGATTCACACCTGCAATCGCCATCCCCGCCAGCCAGCCGCCGCTCCAGCAGGCCTGAAAGTTGAAGCCGCCGGTCACCCCATCCACATCCAACAATTCACCAGCCAGATACAAACCAGGGCAGCAGCGGCTTTCCATCGTGGCCAGATTCACCTCACCGAGATCCACACCGCCGGCCGTAACAAACTCCTCTCCAAACGGACCACGCCCCTGGATGGCAAGCCGCTGCGCGCAGAGGATCTCCACCAGCTGACGCTCGGCCTTCACCGGCAGATCTGCCCAACGCCGCTCCGCCTCCACGCCAGCTAATGCCAGAAAGGCCTGCCATAGGCGACGCGGCAGGTGATCCAAAGGCTTGGCGGCTGACACGGTGCGCCGGGCCTGGTCCCGGCGCCATTGCTGCAACCGCTGCTCCACCCCGGAGCGGCCCAGCCCAGCACTCCAATCCACCTTCAGATCACCCTTGTAGTGGCTCTGATGCAGAGCTCGGGCTGCAAACGCCGAAAGCCTCAGCGTGGCAGGACCGCTCAGACCCCGGTGGGTGATCAGCACCCGACCGGTCTGGCGAAAGCGCTGATCGCCCAGCTTCAGATCCAAGCCCACATCATCAAGGGCAATACCGCTGCAGGCTGTGAGCTCCCGGGCCTGAAGCGAGAGGCTGAACAGCGACGGCACCGGTGGCACCACCTGGTGACCCAGCGCCGCGGCCAGCCTGCGGCCGCTGGGGTGACCGCCGGTGGCCAGCATCACGCAACGGGCTCGCAGGGGCTGCTCCAGGCCGCGGCCCTCAACCAGAAACCCACCCTCAGGATGGGGCGTGATCTGCTGCACCATCGCCCGCAGCTGCCATTGCACCCCCGCGGCCGCGGCAGCCTGCTGCAAGCAGCGGATCACCGCTTCCGATCGGTTCTCCTGGGGGAACAGGCGTCCGTCGGGCTCCTCCACCAGCGTGAGACCGCGTTCATCAAACCAGGCGATCGCATCACCACAGGCGAAGCGACTGAACGGACCGCGCAAGGGCCTGCTGCCGCGAGGATAGTGGCTGGCCAACTCGCGCGGATCCCAGCAGGCATGGGTCACATTGCAGCGGCCTCCGCCACTGATGCGCACCTTCTGCAAAGGCTCCGGAGTGCCTTCCAACACCAGCACCCGAACCAAACCCTGCTCGGCAGCGGTGATCGCTGCCATGGTTCCGGCAGGACCACCACCAACAACGATCAGATCAAGCAGGCTGGAAGCGCAAGGCAACTCCGTTGTTGCAATAGCGCTTGCCGGTTGGCCGGGGGCCGTCATTGAACACATGGCCCTGGTGTCCGCCGCAGCGGCTGCAGTGGTATTCCGTGCGCGGAACGATCAGCTTGAAATCTACTTTTGTACCAATCGCACCTGGCAAAGGCTCGAAGAAACTGGGCCAGCCGGTGCCACTGTCGAACTTGGCTTTCGACGAGAACAGAGGCAGATCGCAACCGGCACAGTGATAGGTGCCAGTTCGTTTCTCGTTGTTCAACGCACTCGTGAACGGACGTTCAGTGCCCTCCTTGCGCAACACCGAATAGGCCTCCGGTGTGAGGCGCTTCTTCCATTGCGCATCCGTTAGATCCCAGGCTGCATCCGACGCCTTGGAGGCCGCCAACACCCGGTCTGGAGCCCTGAACACCCCAAACAAACCCGCTGCCATCGCCACCATCAAGGAACGGCGGCTCAGCAACCACTGCTCAAGAGTGGGAGTCATCGCTGTCATCTCAGCTGTTATCCAACTGTTCTAAGCAAACCGAACCCCAAGGCCAGGCACCATGGGGGGATGGATTCCCTCACCGATGCCGATCGGGAACCCCCCTGGCGTTTCAGCGTCGCCCCGATGCTGGACTGCACCGACCGGCATTTCCGCCAGTTGATGCGGCAGATCAGCCGCCGTTCGCTGCTGTACAGCGAAATGGTGGTGGCCCAGGCGCTGCACCACAGCAACCGCAGGGAACGGCTGCTCGGTTTCGATCCAGAAGAACATCCGATCGTGCTGCAGGTGGGAGGCGATGATCCCGAGCTGCTGGCCGAAGCCAGCCGCATGGCGGCGGACTGGGGCTACGACGAAATCAACCTGAATGTGGGCTGCCCCAGCCCGCGGGTGCAGGCCGGCAATTTCGGTGCCTGTCTGATGGCGGAACCAGAGCGGGTGGCGCAGTGCGTGGAGGCGATGGTGTCGGCCAGCGATCGGCCCGTCACGGTGAAGCACCGCGTGGGGATCGATGATCTCGACAGCGACGATCTGCTCACGGCCTTCGTGGACCGGGTGGCCGATGCCGGAGCCTCTCGCTTCAGCGTGCATGCACGCAAAGCCTGGCTGGAGGGTCTCGACCCCAAACAAAACCGCACGATTCCCCCCCTGCAGCACGACCGGGTGATCGCCCTGAAAGAGCGCAGACCACAGCTCACGATCGAACTGAACGGAGGCCTCGACACACCGGAACAATGCCTTGATGCCTTGCAGCACTGTGACGGTGCCATGGTGGGTCGTGCGGCCTATGCCCACCCCTTGCGCTGGGCTTCAGTGGATGCGCTGATCTACAGGGATCCCCCTCAAAGCGTACGGGCTTCGGACGTACTGATGGGCCTGATTCCGCACGCCGAACGGCACCTGCAGCGCGGAGGCCGGCTCTGGGATATTGGCCGCCATCTCTTACAACTGGTGGAAGGAGTTCCTGGTGCCCGTCACTGGCGACGTGATCTGGGTGAGAAGGCGCAGCGTGCCGGCGCAGATCTCACAGTGCTGGAGGCATCAGCCCGGCAGCTGATCGATGCCGGGCTCTAACGAGACAAAGCGGAAGAGTCAGCCTTCAGCGCCGCCGTAGCCGCTGTAGTCATCTCCGCCGCCCTCACTGGGTGCGGCTCCACCACGCCGGCGACGACTGCGGCCGTCATCTCCGCCGCCACCATCGCTGTAGCCACCGCCAGCGGCTCCACCGCCACCGCCGTAACTGCGATCTTCCCAGCCACGGGCACCCGAAGGGCGTTCACCTCCACCGCCATAGCCGCCGCCACCGCCGCCGCGATAGCCACCACCACCGCCGCCATCGTTGTAGCCGCCACCGCCACCGCGATAGCCGCCGCCACCGCCGTAGCCCCCACCACCGCCACCACCGCCGTAGCCGCCACCACCACCGCCACGACGGGGTGCGCTGCCGCGGGGCTCCGCCTTGTTGATGCGCAAGGGACGGCCCATCAGTTCTGCACCCTGGAGGGCTTCAATGGCAGCGGCTTCGGCCGCGTCATCAGCCATTTCCACGAAAGCAAAACCACGTTTGCGACCGGTGTCGCGCTCAAGGGGAAGGGCACAGTTCGTGACCTCTCCAAAAGCAGCGAACAATTCAATGACGTCTTCCTGCTCAGCGCGGAAGGGCAAATTGCCTACAAAAATGCTCACGTTCCTGATGAACCTGAATGAAAGAGATCCTTGGGATCAGACAAGCCATCGGGTCAAGGTCCAGTAAAGGAACGCATCACCTCCGGCTTGTTCAGCGTAGACCCGTCCACGCGAAATGTTCATCCATTCGCTAAGTCCAAACGCTCAACCCAAGCTGATAACTGTTCCTCCACACGATCGAAGCCTGTTCCGCCCTCACTGGTCCGCGCCGCCACAACCTGGCGAGGAGCCAGTGCCTCATGGAGATCGGATTCAATCGCCGGATGAAAACTCTGCCAGCGATCCAGGCTGAGGTCGCGCAGCAACAAGCCCTCGCTCAGACACTGTTTCACCACCGAACCCACGATCTGATACGCCTCCCGGAAGGGAACCTGGCGGGCCACCAGGTAATCAGCCACGTCGGTGGCATTGGAGAAATCGGCAGCCACCGCTGCTTCCAGACGGTCCTCCCTGAAGCTGAGGCCCTCATCCATCAGGATCGTCATCGCTTCCAGGCAATGGGAACCTGTAGAGACCACATCGAACAAGGCCTCCTTGTCTTCTTGAAAATCCTTGTTGTAAGCCAGTGGCAAGCCCTTGATCATCGTCAGCAGGCCCTGAAGATGACCAAACACCCGTCCGCACTTTCCCCTTACCAATTCGGGAACATCCGGATTTTTCTTCTGGGGCATCAGGCTGCTGCCAGTTGCGCAGCGATCACTGAGCCGAACAAAGCCGCATTCCTCGGAAGCCCAGAAGATCACCTCTTCCCCAAGGCGGCTGAGATGCACCATCACCAGAGAGATCGCCGCAGAGAATTCCACCGCAAAATCCCTGTCACTCACGGCATCAAGGCTGTTGGCATAGAGGCTGTCGAAACCAAGGGCCGCGGCGGTGCTGCGCCGATCGATGGGCACGGGAGTTCCGGCCAGAGCCGCGGCACCCAGCGGTGAAACATTCACGCGCTTGCGCACATCCTCAAGACGCTGACGATCCCGCTCAAGCATCTCCACATAGGCCAGCAGATGGTGGGCCAGACACACCGGTTGCGCGCGCTGCAGGTGGGTATACCCGGGAATCAACGTCTGCCGGTGGCTCAGGGCCTGACGCAGAAGAGCCCGTTGAAACGTCTGCACCTGGGGAATGAGCTCATCGATGCGTCGCCGCAGCCAAAGGCGCAGATCCGTACCCACCTGGTCATTACGACTGCGGCCGGTGTGCAATTTCTTGCCGACAGGTCCAAGCAGAGTGATCAGCCGGCGCTCCACCGCAAAGTGCACATCCTCATCGGCCAGGCCCGGTTGGAAACGGCCCTCGGCGGCCTCAGCCCGAATCTGCTCCAAGCCACCGCAGAGCTGATTCGCCTCAGCCTCACTGATCACACCGCACTGCGCGAGCATGCGGGCGTGGGCCATGGATCCGTCGAGATCTTCCTGCAGAAGGGTGATGTCAAAGCCGATGGAGGCATTGAAACGCTCAATCGCTGGATGCAATCCCTGCTCGAAGCGATCACTCCAGGTTGCAGAGCCTCCTCCTGTCACTCCGCCAGCCATCCCCTCACCTCTGCTCAGATGCCCTCAGCTTGTCAGGCCGGAGAACGGGGAACCGAGGGGAGCATCACCTCCTCACGCACCTTCAACACCACCATCGAGGCATCATCTTCCAGCTGACGATCGGCCCCGACGAAACGATCCAGGCGGTCGAACAACTGATCGAGAATTCCCTGCGAACCAGTGCCGGAGCGGCAGGCTGATTCCAGGCTGCGGATCAGCCTTGCTTCATCAAAGCGATCCCCGGTGATACCTGGAGCTTCGGTCACGCCATCGGTGTAATAGAGCAGCACATCTCCAGGTTCCAAAACGATGGAGCCAGTGCCGTAATCCGCCTCAGGCTGCAGGCCGATCAACAATCCCGGCGCATCCAGACGGCTGATCGTGCGTTGCTGAGCGCGCCAGATCAAGGGCGGATTGTGCGCGGCATTGGCAAAACGCAAGCGTCGGGTTCGGGGATCGAAATCCGAATAAAAGAGGGTCACGAAGCGATGGGACTGGGACAGATCCTCAAGAGCCAGCTGATTGAGATCGTGAAGAATCCGATCCGGCGGCAATCCACTCAGCACCTCGGCCCGCAACATGCCGCGAAGCATGGTCATCAAGAGCCCCGCAGGCACCCCCTTGCCCATCACATCACCCATCACCAGGGCCCAGCGACCCCGTTCACGGCGACGTCCGATCAACTCGGGGCGGGTTGGAATGAAGTCGTAGTAATCGCCACCCACTTGAAACGCCGGCCGACAGCGCGCCGCCAGCTCAACACCTTCAATCACCGGGCAATGATCCGGCAGGAGCTGCGCCTGGATCTCCGCGCCGATGCTGAGCTGACGATCCACGCGCTCATGGCGCCTGGCCTCCTGCAGCATCTGGTCGTTTTCGATCGCAACACCGGTGAGATCAGCAACCAGTTGCACCTGCCGGCGATGCACATCGCTCCACACCAGAGACCCTTTGGGCTCAAATACATAAAGACGACCTCGCTGTCGGCCCCTCGCCACCACAGAGGTGGCGAACATCCCGGCAGACCCCAGCTGACCCTGAACCAGCCGATCCAGCGACAGCACAAGAGCTTCATCAGAGCCGAACCCTGCAGACCGGCCAGGTTCGTGCTGGCTCAACGTCTGGAGCAGCGACGCCGAACGCACGCCGGGGAGCATCTGAATCTGATCCGCCCAGAGGCGACCATCCCCCTGAAACGGCACCAGCAGTGCGCCTTCAACGCCAACCAGGCGGGCTGCCACGACGGGGACGAGTTCGAGAAAACGGTTGAGGTTGGTGAAACTGCGCAGAGCGAATCCGAGCGACACCAACAGCTCCTGGTTGGAGCGTTGTTCGCGAACCAGGCTGTCGAGAAGCTGACGCAGTGATGCCGTCGCCGTCAGGGGCTGCTGACTGGCACTACGGGCAGGAGAGGCCGGATGTCGCCGTGGTGGCTTGCTGCTCACGGCACCACCACGGCAGGGCCCGCAACGTAGCAAGGTTTACTGCCAACTACTGCAGCCCAAGGGCAAGCGATCACTCAGCGACCGGCGAGCAGCGCTTCCACAAATTCAAAACTGTTGAAAGGCCGCAGATCACGGATTCCTTCACCGGCACCGATGAAACGGATCGGAAGCCCAGCTTCTGATGCAACAGCCAGAGCGACACCCCCCCTGGCCGTGCCATCGAGTTTGGTGATCACCACCCCGGTCAGCCCGGCTGCACGGGCAAAGGCCATCGCTTGTTTGAGACCGTTCTGTCCTTGGCTGGCATCGAGCACAAGCAGAGATTCCACGGTTGCGTCTGGAGCCAAGCGATCGACGACCCGGCGAATCTTGTTGAGCTCTTCCATCAGGTTGTGTTTGGTCTGCAGGCGACCTGCGGTGTCCACGAGCACCAGATCCGTGCCTTTCGATCGGGCAGCCCCGATGGCATCAAACACCACTGCTGCGGGATCGGCATTCGCCGAAGGGTTGGCCACCACCGGAACATCGCTGCGATCACCCCAAACCTGCACCTGCTGTACCGCAGCCGCCCGGAACGTGTCGGCAGCAGCAATCATGGCGGAGTAGCCGCTGCGTACCGCCAGATTGGCCAGCTTGCCGAGGGTTGTGGTCTTTCCCACGCCATTCACACCGACCATGAGCCAAACATTCAGCTGACCGCGCTGAGGTGCCAGAAGATCAACGCCGCTTGACTTAATCGGAGCATCTAAAAGATCTCGAAGCTGCTCCTTGAGAAAACGGATGCCTTCGCTCGGATCCACCACCTGCTCGTTCATGCGCTTGCGCAAGGCATCCAACACCTGGTCGGTGGCCTTCACCCCGGCGTCAGCGCGAAGCAGCAACGACTCCAGATCATCAAGCACCTCCGGGGTGAGAGGGTCATCACCCAGGTTCTCCAGAAGCCCGGTAACAAAACCCTGTCGAGTTTTCTCCAGGCCTTGCCGCAAGCGACTGAGCCAGTCGATCTCCTCCAGGGTGACCTGCCCTGCCTGACGGCCCTGGGCAGCGAGCACCTCCGCAGACCAAGTGAAGGTGTCGTCGAACTCACCAAGACTCGGCTCCTCGTCGCGATCGGCTGCAACGGTCGCATCAGCGATCGGTTGATCGGCGACCTCCGGCTCCTGTTCGAGCTGCTGCTGTCGTTCCTGGCGTTGGGCCGCGGCCTGCTCAAGCAGGGACAAACCAGCAACGGGTGCTGGCTCGGCCTCAGCTGGCTCGGCCTCAGCTGACTCTGACTCTGGCTCTGCTGTGATCGCGTTGGCCTGCTCCTTCTGCGCTTTCAAGCGGGCATAGGCCTGCCGAGCCCACTCCAGAGGATCGTCGTCGACATTGGCAGCCGTTTCCTGCTGCGAATCCTGCGATGACGCTTCGGGATCGGTTGGGGGATGGGTTGGAGCAGTCTCAGACTGCCGGTTGAACCAGTCGTAGACCATGAGGTTCAGGACACTGCCTGGGAAGAGGCATTCTGCAGGCGGCGAAGCACCCCATTAATCATGCGGCGACCCTGCTCATCGCTATAGCGGTTGGCAAGCTCGACGGCTTCGTTACAGGCGACAGACGCAGGTGTCTTCATCGATTGCAGATCAACAACAGCAAGGCGGAGGATGTCGCGATCGATGCGGGGAAGGCGGCTCAGACGCCAGCCCTCCATCACCCCATCGAGCTGGTCATCAAGAGATGGACGGGCATCGAGGACCAGTTGAATCCTGTGCATCGCCTCCTTCTGCACCATCTCCTGATCAGCCAGGGCCAACAATCGGGGTAACTCAAGGCTTGCCGAGAGACCGTTCAGCACCTGCTCCGCATTGGCTATGGATTCACGCAAATGATCACGAACGGGCATGACTGCGGTCGTTGATCCCTCCTGAAGCTCGCTGTCCAACAAGGATTGCTGGGCTTTCTCCAGATCAGCAGCACATCGATCGAGAACCTCCCGCCAGTGCTGCATCAAACTGTTCAGCGCTTTCTGCAGAAGAGCCTCGAGAGAGTCGACGGAAAGGGAACGATCCCTCTCAGCGCACTGGCTGAGCACGAGCAAGGCGAGCTCACGGGAGAGGGAACGGGTCTGCATGGATCGTTGACGAACGACTCAGGAGGATGAGGGTGCCACAGAGGCTCTGAGCTGGGCGATCAAGCTTGAAAAGCTGCGGCCAGCCGGTGCTTCCCTGGCATCAGGGTTCACGATTCCGGCCGAAATGATCGTCTTAAAGGCATCCTCAACCGAAAGATTCAGATCCTTCACAGAGGATTCAGGAACGAGGGTGTACCAACCGGTGGTGGGATTGGGTGCTGTGGGGATAAACACACTCAGCAAACGCTCTTCAAGCTCCGCTTGCAGCGAGGGTCCGACTTCTCCTGTGACGAAACCTACGCTGTAAAGACCCTCCCTGGGATATTCAACAAGAACAACCCTGCGAAAGCGTTGGGAGTTATCGCGCAGAAAGGTTTCAAGGAGTTGCTTGAGAGTCTTGTAGACCGATCCTGCTAGCGGAATGCGCTGGAGGGTTCCCTCACCGAACTCCAGCAACCAGCGCCCCACAATGTTCCGGGCCATCAGACCGATCAGCAGGATTCCAAGCAAAGGAACCGTGAGCCCAAGGGCCAGGTTGATCAGATCCTGCAGAAGTGGATTGAGCGTGATGAACGGATTGAACTGCTTGGGGATCGACGTGAGGAAGGCCAGCACGAAGCGGCTGACAATGGTGGCCAGCCAGATCGTGGTGGCGAGAGGAATCACCACAAGCAGACCTGCGATCAGGTCATTCTTGAGATCCTGCTGAAGCCTGGCGCCAAGAGGCAGATCAGGTCTTGGATTGGACTGGACCAAGGAACGCCCGGGGCCTGCGGCCAACGTGGTCCACCAACCTAACCAGCGATCAGAGGACAGCGGCTATCGCGAGCAGTGCCAAGGCCACAGCGAGCACCACTGCACTGATGGTGCCTCCAAAACGGCGCTGATTCACCGCCAGGTTGCGCTGGCGTTCTGCCTGTTGGATCTGCTGATCCATCTGTGACAACTGCTTATCGATGAACTCCTGCGCCGCCTTGGCCTTGTCCTCATCGGTTGCATCAGCGGGCAATTGACCGGCCTGGGCGAGCTGCTCCCCCAGAATCTTCACGTTGTCGGGATTGGCGGACTGCTGTCTCGCCATCTCTAACTGCCCACGCTTCTGATTCAGATTTTGATCGGCTTCGCCGGAGAGGGACTGATTACCACTGATGCCAAGGGGAATCACAGCGATCATGGCCAGAGCAAGCAGTGCGGCAAGCACGCAAACCACGATCCGAATCGGTGTACGCGCTGACGCGGGCTGGTCCAGTCGCGAGGAGATAAGCATCAGCAGCAGACCGATAAACCCCATCGGCGCCTGACTGACCAACCGTTCGATCAACAGCTGCTTGTAAATCTCATCACTCCATTCCGCAGCGCTGAGCACCACGCCGATCTGCAAAGCGAGGAGCAGAACCAGGGTGAGCCCAAGCCAGCGCAGAAGCGGCGCAAGCCGAGGTGAGGGCTCCTGGTGAGATGCAGACACGTCACGATGTCAAAAGGTATCTAACTTTACGGTCAGTTTTCGTGAACGTCCCCGACGACGGAGTACAGCTGAGCCTGGCCCTCAAGGAGCGAGCCAAAGCAGAAGGATTCGAACCCGTCGGCATCGCCGCGCTCCCCGGCAGTCCACGCCTGCACCTGCGCACGGATGCCTTGCAACGTTGGCTGGAAGCCGGACACCAAGCCGATATGGGTTGGATGGCGGCACCTAGACGGAGGTCTGCAGACACCCTTCTGGAAGGAGCTCGAAGCTTGCTGGCCGTTGGGCTGAACTATCACGTTGCTCATGAACGCCGCCACGACCGCCTGGCAGTAGCTCGCTACGGATGGGGCCGCGATTACCACCGGGTGGTGAACCAGCGCCTCAGGAGGGTGGGTCGCTGGCTCCAGGAACAGAAACCGAACTGCCGCTGGCGAGCCTGCGTGGACGCTGAACCACTGCTTGATAAAGCTTGGGCGGAAGAAGCTGGGTTGGGCTGGATCGGAAAGCACAGCAACGTGATTCACCCCAAGCGCGGGTCGTGGATGGTGGTCGGGCATCTGCTCACCACAGAACCCCTCGTTGCTGATCAACCGGCTGAGTCCCGTTGCGGTCGTTGCCGAGCCTGCATGGACGCATGCCCGACGCAGGCGATCACCGAACCGTTTGTGGTGGACTCCAGGCGGTGCATCGCTTACCACACGATTGAAAATCGCAGTGGGGAGCTCCCGGCGGCGATCGCCAAAGCCCTGGGGCCCTGGGTCGTCGGATGCGATATCTGCCAGGACGTCTGCCCTTTCAATCAGAGCGATGTGCCCTCCAGTGATGATCCCGACATGCAGCCAAGACCCTGGCTGCTGGATCTGACCCCGGACATCATCCAGAACTGGACGGATCAGGACTGGTCGGAACGGTTGAAAGGGTCGGCACTGAGGCGCATCAAACCCTGGATGTGGCGTCGCAACGCTGAAGCCGCACACCTCGATGGCGGACCTACCCTGGATTGAACTTGTGGTTCAACGATGGGACCGGCTCGTTCCTGGAAGCTCTGGCAGAAGTCCCTGGTGATCTCCATGGTGCTGGGATCGGTTGGTGCCACAACAACGGCCCCTGCAAGGGCCTTGGTTCCCTACGTGTACACACCCAGCACCCAGGAATTGGAGGGTGCAGGGGTTGGCATCGGCCGCACGGCCGCACAGCTTCTGAGACTCGGTCAACCGGAGGAAGCCTCCCGTCTGGCGGCCCTGGCTGTTCGGCTGCAACCGAACGACGAACGCTTGTGGTCGGTACTGGCCGAAGCCCAGCTTCGCAGTGATCAACTCAAAGCTGCAGCGGGATCCCTGGCCAAGGCCAAATCTCTGAACCCCGGGAAAGCGGGGCTCTGGTTCGCTGAAGCATCGCTGGCCCTCAGGGACAACCGCCCGGATGACGCCATTCCGTTATTGGATGAGGGCTTGCGTCTTGATCCTAAAAACGCAGGGGCCTACTTCGATCTCGGCAATGCCCGGGTGATGCAGGACGACCTGCGCCAGGCCTTGCGTGCATTTGAACAGGCCACCACCATCAAGCCAAGTTTTTGGGAAGCGCTCAACAATCAGGCGCTGGTGCTGTTCGAAATGGGCAACACGAGCGAGGCGATCAAACGTTGGCGTTCCGTCCTCACGATCAAACGCAACGCTGAGCCAATGCTGGCGCTGGCCGCTGCTCTCAATAAGCAGAAACCCGGAGACTCTGAATCCATCGATCTGGCACGCAAGGCCCTTGCGGAGGATCCCAATTACGTTCTTCCCGGCCATCAGGAAAACCAACTCTGGGGCCTGAAATTGCGCCAAGCCACTGAAACCTTGCTCTCAGAAGGAGCATTAAAAGGCGCTGTAGAACGGGCAGAAGCCAATGCCGATCCCACAACAGCCGAATGAATTGGCGCCTTTTCCGCAGGATTTGGGCTGGTCAAGCGAAAGAAGATCTGTAGGCTGAGCCCCTTCTGCCTTCTTAATCCCGAACCGGATGGCTGAGGAGCGCGTTCAACCGATCGCCCTGCATCAAGAGATGCAGCGCTCCTACCTCGAGTACGCCATGAGCGTGATCGTGGGCAGGGCACTGCCTGATGTGCGCGATGGACTCAAACCGGTTCAACGCCGCATCCTCTACGCGATGCATGAACTGGGCCTCACGCCAGACCGCCCGTACCGCAAATGTGCACGGGTTGTAGGCGACGTTCTGGGCAAATACCACCCCCACGGCGATCAGGCGGTCTACGACGCCCTTGTTCGTCTGGTGCAAACCTTCTCCAGCCGTCATCCCCTGTTGGATGGGCACGGCAATTTCGGCTCGGTCGACGACGATCCTCCGGCAGCGATGCGTTACACGGAGACCCGCTTGGCTCCGATTGCCCATGAAGGCCTCCTGGATGAGATCGGCAACGACACCGTCGACTTCGCCAACAACTTCGATGGGTCCCAGCAGGAACCCACGGTTCTGCCTGCTCAGCTGCCATTTCTTCTCCTCAACGGCTGTTCAGGCATCGCTGTGGGCATGGCCACCAGCATCCCCCCCCACAACCTTGGAGAGGTGGTGGACGGACTGATCGCCCTGGTGCGCAAACCGGATCTGAGCGATGAAAAACTGCTCAGCCTGATCCCTGGACCCGATTTCCCCACCGGCGGCGAAGTGCTTCTAGGAAGCGGGGTCCGGGACACCTACCTGCGCGGGCGCGGAAGCATTCCGATGCGCGGTGTGGCTCATGTGGAAGAGGTGCAACTGGGCAAGGGCCGTCACAAACGGAATGCGGTGATCGTGACCGAACTGCCCTACCAACTGAGCAAAGCCGGGTGGATCGAAAAGCTGGCCGAACAGGTCAATGACGGCAAGATCGGCGGCATCGCCGACATCAGAGATGAAAGCGATCGCGAAGGAATGCGCGTCGTCGTGGAACTTCGCCGCGATGCTGAGCCAGACGCAGTTCTGAAAGATCTCCAACGACGGACATCCCTGCAGAGCAATTTCGGAGCCATCATGCTGGCCCTCGTGGATGGCCAACCCCAGCAGCTGTCCCTGCGCCGGCTTCTGCAGACGTTCCTCGATTACCGGGAACTGACGCTGATCCGCCGCACAAGCCACGCCCTGCGCAAAGCGGAAGATCGCCTCGAGGTGGTGGAAGGTCTGATCACCGCTCTGCAATCCCTGCAGAGGGTGATTGCCATGATTCAGGAAGCACAGGATGCCGCTGCGGCGAGGGCCAGCCTGATGGTGCATCTCGATCTCAGCGAACGTCAGGCCGACGCCGTTCTGGCCATGCCCCTGCGACGGTTAACCGGTTTGGAGCGGGAGAGCCTCCGGCAGGAAGCGGAAGAGCTGAGAGCTGAACGCCATCGCCTGAAACTACTGCTGGACAATCGCGATCAGTTGCTGGATGCCCTCATCCAGGAACTGCGTCAACTCAAGAAGCGATTTGCAACCCCTCGCCGCACACGCCTTGTGGAAGGAGGTGATCACCTCCTGGCAGAACGGGCTGCCAATCAGCGCCCCAATGCAGAACTGCAGCGCCGCCAGGCTCTCGATGCCCTCCCTCCCGATTCGCGGATCCTGATCCAAGACGACGGTCAGGTGAAGGTGATCAGTCCTCAATTGATGGGCCGACTGCACCTCAATGAGCCAACAGCACTGGGTGATGAGCCATCCCCGGCCAGGATCATCCTGCCGATCAAACCGGTGGCCAAACTTCTGGCTGTGACCGCGAGTGGACGGGTTGCACTGATCCGCTGGGAATTCGCAGGACAGCAACCCGGAAACCTGGAACGATTCCTCCCCACAGCGTTGCAAGGAGATCCGGTTGTGTCGGTCTTACAGCTACCCGATGCGGAGGGCGACAGCAACAAGGCAGCGGTCTCATCACTCGGACTTCTGAGCAGCGACGGCCGTTTCAAACGGCTGCCGATGCAGGAACTGCTGGACCTCTCCGGACGGGCAGCCAGTGTGGTGAAACTCAAGGAAGGCGTTGAACTCAAAACTGCAGTGATCTGCCAGGAGGGAGGAGCTCTGTCTCTGATCAGTGATCTCGGTCGGGTCCTGCATCTCCCGATCACGGAAGCGAACCTCCCCTTGATGGGCAAGTTGGCTCAAGGCCCCGTCGCCATGCGTCTGCTGCCTCAAGAAACCTTGATTGCTGCAGTCACCACAGACCCGGAACAACGGGATCCACTGCTGCTGTTCAGCCGTCAGGGCATGATCAAATCCCTGTCTCTCGACGATGTACGTGTCTGTCAACGGGGAGATCTGGGTGTGATCGGTTGGCAACCCGAACAGGATGGAAGCGAACGGGAAGACCGACTCTGTGCAGCTTGCGTCGGCTCCGGACTGGTGGGCATCGTTACCTCATCCGGCCGCCATGGCCGACTGCTCACCGGGGAGCCGAATCATCTGACGCTCAAAACCGGAGAAACGCTCGAACGCATTGTTCCTCTTCTGAGCTGATCTCAACCCAGATTGGCAGCCACACCGGCAGGTTCCAGCATCAGTTTGCTGGATCGCATCGACTCATCCATGGGCACGGGGTAATCACCGTCAAAACAGGCGGTACAAAAATGTTTGGAATCAGCGCCAGCCGCCTCCAACATTCCTTCTTGGCTGAGGTAAGCCAGTGAGTCCACCTTGAGATGGGCCTCAATCTCCTCCAAGGTGTAGCGGGCAGCGATCAATTGATCCTGCGTATCGGTGTCGATGCCGTAGAAGCAGGGATGGGTCACCGGTGGTGAGCTGATGCGCATATGCACCTCTGTGGCTCCGGCGTCACGAAGGGCCTGTACAAGCTTGCGACTGGTTGTTCCACGCACGATCGAATCATCGATCACCACAACGCGTTTGCCATTGAGCACATCGGGAAGGGGATTGAGCTTCACGCGAATGCCGGCTTCGCGCATCGCTTGGGTGGGCTGAATGAAGGTGCGACCGACGTAACGGTTCTTGATCAGACCATCGGCATAGGGCAGTCCGGTGGCCTGGGAGTATCCGATCGCAGCAGGAATACCGGAATCAGGAACGCCGATCACCAGATCAGCCTCCA
This sequence comes from Synechococcus sp. MEDNS5, assembly GCF_014279875.1. NCBI lineage: Bacteria > Bacillati > Cyanobacteriota > Cyanophyceae > Synechococcales > Synechococcaceae > Synechococcus > Synechococcus sp. MEDNS5. Next base: position 5,423 of record NZ_CP047952.1, on the reverse strand, counting down.
CTGCTGATTCCCTGGCAAGGATCTGGCCAATGCGCTGGCGATAGCTGTACAACGATTCACCGAAAAACCGGCTGTCCGGCCTGGCGAAATAGATCATCTCAAACACGCACATGCGCGTGGTGGGTTCAATCCAACACTCCCTTTGAGGAGTGGAATCCCCAGGGAGAAAGGTGACCAGCTCACCGGGCTGCACGTCATCAACGAAGGCAGCCCCGATGATGTCGAGCCCACAGGTTTCACTGCTGAGAACCCACTGACCACTGGAGTCCTCACCGAGCGAACCAAACACCAACGGTCGAATGCCATAACCGTCGCGCAGACCGTAAAGCGCTTCTGGAGTGCCGATCACCAAACTGAAGGCCCCCTGGCAGAGCGACACCGCAGAGGTGATCGCAGCCTTCCAGTCGAGCCCGCGATCCACAGCCTGCTGAACGGCAAAGGCAATCAACTCGGAATCAGTGGTGGACGTGAATTCCACCTGTCCGTCATCAATGCGTTCCCGTAATTCAGCGGCATTGACCAGATTGCCGTTGTGGGCCAGCGCAAATGGACCAAGGCGCGTCATCAGAACCACCGGCTGGGCATTGCAGACCCTGCTGCTGCCAGTTGTGGAATAACGGTTGTGGCCGATGGCGAGATCACCGGGCATCCGGGCGAGCACGTCTTGATCGAACACCTGACTGACCAGGCCCATGTCTTTATGAAGACGGACCTTGCCCTGGTTGAACACAGCGATGCCTGCAGATTCCTGGCCGCGATGCTGCAAGGCATACAGGCCGAAATAAGCCAGGTTGGCCACCGGTTGCTCGGAGGCCTGAACGGCGAACACACCGCAGGCTTCCTCCATCCGATCGGGACGCTCCGCCTCGAGCTGATGCACGGTCCGCCTCGACTTCGGATTTCCTTCAGAATTCTGCATCACGCTGTTCCCAGCCGACGGGGAAGAGCCTGCTCAAAACACTCCGTCAGTGTTTGCATCGCCAGATCCAGCACGGGTTGCGATCCCAAGGAGAGTCGGAAGCGTCCGTGATCCGCCACGGCTCCGAGAGTGGTCACCGGAACAGCGGCATGGGCATCAGAGGCCAGCAGCGACATCCAGGCTTCCATGCACTCCGCCCGCACGGACACGACGATGCGGGCTCCTCCCTCAGCAAAAAGACTCCGCTCCGGATGGACGCCATCGCCAGGCAACGACCCATCCACGCCAAGGCCGGAGGCAATCGAGCATTCAGCCAAAGCAACGGCCAGTCCACCATCACTGCTGTCATGGGCAGACGCGAGCAGCCCTTGATCCCAGGCCTGCCGTACCAAAGCCTGAACGCGCAGCTCAAGATCAAGGTCAACCCTTGGAGGTCTGCCGGTCAGCAGGCCATGGATCACCCCCTGATAGCTGCTGCCGGCCAATCCGACGCGGTCATCCTGGCGTTCATCTGTGGAGACCCCAAGAAGCAGAACGGCATCGCCCGGTTGACGCCAGGCCAGACCACCCACCAGACGAAGATCTTCGACCAGTCCCACCATGCCCACAACGGGCGTGGGATGAATCGGTTGCAGGCTGCCGTCGTCAGCGCGGGTTTCGTTGTACAGCGACACATTCCCCCCCGTCACTGGGGTGCCCAGCACCCGACAGCCCTCGGAGAGCCCTCGGCAGGCCATGGCCAACTGCCAGTAGCCCTTGGACGTTTCTGGAGATGGAAAGTTGAGGTTGTCGGTAACAGCCACCGGGGCAGCCCCAACGCAACTGAGATTGCGGGCAGCCTCGGCCACGGCGGCCATGGCGCCACGTTCAGGGTCCAGAGCCACCCAACGATTGGGACAGTCGACCGTGGCCGCTACCCCTCGGTTCGATCCCCGAAGCGATCCATCCCCTTGCTGAGGCCGAAGCCGCACTACAGCAGCATCCGCGCCACCAGCGGGCACAACCGTATTGGCGAGCACCTGCTGATCATATTGGCGATAAACCCAACGTTTACTGGCGATGGTGGGGTCATCAAGCAGAGCCAGAAGATCCGCTCCCCAGTCGTGATCGCTTGGCATCTGGGGAAGATCAGTCTCCGACCAGCACCAGTGCTGCTGGATGTCCTCTGGAGGCTCTGAAATCAAGGTGTGCTCATTGATCGGAGTGTCTTCCGCAAGGGCCCGGGCAGGAACCTCGGCAGCCACCGATCCGTGCTGAAGCACACGCACGACGGGTTCCGCAAGAACCTGTCCCACAACGGCCGCCTGCAAGCCCCAGCGGCGGAAACGCTGCATCAACGCCTCCTCCCGACCGGCCTGCACCACAAACAGCATCCGCTCCTGCGATTCGGACAGCAGGAACTCGTATGCAGTCATGCCCTGTTCACGGGCTGGAACCCTGTCGAGATCCAGCTCCACTCCCACATCTCCTTTGGCGGCCATCTCTGAGCAGCTGCAAGTGAGGCCCGCAGCCCCCATGTCCTGGGCAGCCACCACATCGCCGCTCTGGAATGCTTCGAGGCAAGCTTCAATCAGTCCCTTTTCAAGAAAGGGATCACCCACCTGCACCGCAGGGCGATCATCCAAGGAATCCGCGCTGAGTTCGGCACTGGCGAAGCTGGCGCCCCCCATCCCGTCGCGGCCCGTGGTGCTGCCCACGTACACCACAGGATTGCCCACACCGGACGCCCCCGATTTCACGATGTCATCTGTCTCCATAAGGCCCAGAGCCATCGCATTCACCAGGGGGTTGCCGCGATAAGCGGGGTCGAAGGCCACTTCCCCACCCACGGTCGGCACCCCGACGCAATTGCCGTAATGGGAGATCCCCGCCACAACACCCTCCACCAGCCCGCGGGTGATGGGTTCATCGAGAGGACCGAAACGCAGCGCATTGAGCAAAGCGATCGGTCGGGCTCCCATGGTGAAGATGTCCCGAAGGATCCCTCCCACCCCCGTGGCAGCACCTTGAAAGGGCTCCACCGCCGAAGGATGGTTATGACTTTCAATCTTGAAAGCCAGGCGGTGCCCCTCCCCCAGATCCACCACACCGGCGTTCTCTCCTGGGCCAACCAGGACGCGAGGGCCGTCGGTTGGAAAACCGCGCAGGAGAGGGCGGGAATTGCGGTAACAGCAATGCTCAGACCACATCACACCGAACATTCCCAGCTCCGCCCTGTTGGGATTCCGGCCAAGTCGGCGCTGAATTTCAGCGTAATCCTTCTGCGTCAGCCCTTCCTGGCGCAGTGCAGAGGTCACATCAAAGGATCCATCCGCTGAAGGGGACTGAGTCACAGCCAACCGGTCATCTCTCCCCAGTGTTGCCGACGGCCAGCAGGCCATCCGCATTCAGATCCAGGGGTCTTCGTCGTGATCAGGACGGGATCGATGCCTGCGGGGCTCTCCGAAATCAGACCAGTCCTCGTCATCCCAGGCTTCGCGGCCATCCGAAGGGGTTGATCGTGACTCAGGCCATTGATCGTCGGAGGCTTCGCGCCGCGACGGCTCCTCCCAAGGCGGCTCCTCCAGCCAACCTTCCAAGCGTTCTCCAGCGCGATCACCCAACTGCTGGAGCTGCTCACGCCATTGACGGGACCGGCGCACCAAATCTTGACGGACACTGGCGCGAGCCTGGGGCAGATCATCAAGGTCCCGAAGGGCCGTGGAGACCCGTCCGGGTTGCTGATCGACGATGCGCTCGGGGCTGAGACGCCAACGGCTGCTTCCAGGCAGCCTTGGATCGCTGCGGGCCACGAGGTAATAGAGGATCTCACCGGTCGTGGGAACAAACGCGAGATCGGCGACCTGGCCCAACCGCTGGCCATCCCGATCGAGGAGATCCGCATCCAGAAGCGTGGGTAGTCGATCCAGAGTCAGCTGGTCGGTCTCCGCCGGCAGTCCTTTCACAAACACCTGTTGATCATCCACGCCGCAGCATTGATCCAACCTCCAAACATCCCGACTGCTGCGCAGGGCGGACGGACGGCTGACCCAACCGAGAAGGCGATGCACGGGAGGATGCATCCAGGCCATCACGCCAGGGCCGTGATCAAGTCCCTGATCACAGCGCACACGATGGCGAAGCAGATCGCTGAGAAGAAACGGATCGGGCAGGGGCAAGGCTCAGGAGCGAATCTGCACGGGCATCACGAGGTAGGTGAGGCCAGCACCATCATCTGCCGGAGAGAGAATGGCCGGAGTTGTCGGCGCATTGCATGACAAGACGATGCGTTCACCATCCATGGCCTTGAGGCCATCAAGGACATAACGCACGTTGAAGGCAATCTGCACCTCTTCCCCTTCGATCTGAGCGGGCAAAGACTCAGATCCACTTCCCACATCTTGGGCATCAGCAGAGATCTGTATCAGCCCCTTCGAGGGATCACTGCTGATCCTGACGACATTGTTGTGCTGATCCGCAAGAACAGCAATGCGTTCGAGGGAGGCAACAAAGGCCCGTCGATCCAAGCCGATGGTGCGACTGAAAGACTCAGGAATCAGCTGCCGGTAGTTTGGATAGGTGCCCTCAAGGGTGCGGCTGGTGACCATCTGATCGGCCGCCAGTACCACCACCTGGCCGCGTTCGAAGAAAAGACTGACAGGATCGTTGCCTTTCCAGCCGGCCATCAAGCGCTCCACCTCACGCAGAGAACGGGCGGGAAGCGTGACCGCCAGGGCTGCACTTTCATCGGCTTCAGAAGCATCACCACTGGCAATGGCATCCTTCAGGGCATCGTCCACGCTCAACACGGCGAGACGGTGACCATCTGTGGACGCGGCCTCAAGGCGGGTTTGATCGAAGCGCAGATGCACGCCAGTGAGCAGCTGCTTGGCTTCGTCAGAACTGCTTGCAAACAATGTGCTGCGCAAAGCACGAACCAACGCAGCAGGGTCAAGCTTGACCGCTGTGCCGTTTTCCACCAAAGGCAGATCGGGGAAATCATCAGCCGGCATGCCGCGCATCTGATAGCTACCACTCAAGCTGGTGAGTTCCACCTGCTCGCCGGTGTCATCGGTGGCCAGGGTGATGGGGGAATCACTGGACAGACGAGACACGATCTCACCGAAAAGGCGAGCCGGAAGCGTGACCGCACCGCTGGTGTCCACGGATGCAGAGAGCGAGGTCTGAATGCCCAGGCTGAGGTCAAACCCCGTCAGGCTGAGGCGGTCTGTGCCGGCATCGGCGGTCAGCAGCACATTGGCGAGCACCGGATGGGTGGGACGGGACGCCACGGCCCGACTCACCAGCTGAAGTGCGGTGTTGAGTTCCGTCTGGGAACAGACCAGTTTCATCGCGTGGGTAACTGCAGCTGGGGAAGATGATCACCCAAGGTTTCACAGGCGAGCAGGAAGTGCAATGGCTCTGAACTGAGGCGCGTTGGTCCTGTTCTACTGGATTAAAAAGGTTTCAAGAGAAGAACTACTAAACAGCCGTAATAGGGTTTGGGGAAATGGTGGAAAACCCT